>NZ_OZ034782.1:0-1350575 GCF_964028465.1 Wolbachia endosymbiont (group A) of Aleiodes leptofemur | reverse complement strand
ATCTATTCTATTTATTCTTTTGCATATTAAAGTATAGTAATAATAATAGTTCTATCAATAACTTGTTACTAACTTAAAATTCAGTAAAAATTGGCGTTGTTCAACTTGTGGATAAATATGTGAGTAACTTTCGTATATTATTGATTTTCTGTTATGATTTATGTGTATAAGTAAGGTGTTTAGAGTGTTAGTAATTTTCTTTTATGGAAAATACTTTACCATCATGCATTGTTACACAACTATGTATATGTTGTTGAAAAAGTTGTTGATCAATTGTTGGTATTTTATATCAACAAATAATTCACAAATTAATTTGACATTATTCACATGCTTATTAAACATTTAATAACAGTTTTCTTGATAAATCTAATCTGAAAACGTTTTTGCCATTACAGGGAATAAATTGAGTAAAAAAAGAACCTTAGTAGAAAAAATAGCATATAGAATTTTTCTCTTCCTTTTCAAAAAAGCTTCTGTGTTGAAAAAGTGTGCGACTGAGGCATTAATGAAAGATCTGCCAGACCTTAATATATTTAATGGTCTATTAAAATTCCGCGATTGTGGTATAATGGATATAATGACTCCACGTACAGAGATATGCGCAGTAGACATTGAGTCAAGCGAGCGTGAAATAATAAAGAAGATAAAAAACACTTGCCACACTAAAATACCAATTTATAAAAATAACTTTGATAACGTAATAGGCTTTTTTTATGTAAAAGATGTTATTTTTAATAGGGATAAAAATTTTAATCTGAAACATATTATACAAAGCGTAATATTTGTTCCACCCTCGATGAAGACAACTAATCTTTTTGTTAGGATGAACTCTTCTAAATCATGCTTAGCTATCGTATTGGATGAATATGGTGGAACTGATGGTTTAATTTCAATGACTGATCTTATAGAGGAACTAATACCAAACATTGATAGTGAAAACGAAATAAATTCAGAATATACCATTACTGAATTGTCTCAAAATAAGTTTGAAGTATCAGCAAGGGCTCTTATAAAAGATATAGAAGAGGATCTAAAAATAGAATTACGTGACCCTGAAGAAGACTATGTTACACTTGGTGGTTTGATTCTTTCGATTGCTGGTAAAGTGCCTTCTGTAGATGAAGTCATTAAATATAAAAATGGTATGAAGTTTATCATCAAAGATGCAAATGAGCGCTACATTAATAAAATAGTACTAGACTTAAGTGATTACAAAAATTAGATTTGGTACCCCTTGTCGGGGAATGCCTTGACACGAAGAAAAAGTTGTAATAACCAAATATGCAACTCAAGTTATAGTTAAACCTATTTCCAGCAAATTATTTTCGCAAGTATAATGCATTTCAGTGTTATAGTACTCTAATAATAAAGAGGTCATATAGATATTAATATCTTTTGTATTTAAATTAGTGTCATTTTTTTTGATTAATTTGTCTACTAATGATTTGCTTATTGGTTTGTGTTCATTTAGAATTTTTATAGTTAATAGCATTTTATCTTCTGTTTGACTCAGTAAAACAGATACTAGTTCAACTTCCGCCACTGCACTGGCTATAGTTAGCACCATATTAGAAATTATCTTATTTATCTTTTCAATTAAATCTTCCTTATTTTTTGCAGAGTATGCGTCTATTTTCCACGTAAGCTTTACTTTTTTTTTAATAAATAATTTTCGATATTAGATTTGGTCTTATCAAAGCTATAATTATCCATTGAAGAAGAATATGCCTGCTTCATAACTTTATGTTTATATATTAAATCATCGGAGCTTTCTTTAAGAAACAACAACGCTTCCTTCTGCGCATCAGCATCATTCTTATCTATTACTTCAAGCTCTTCTACGCCAAACGTTATTCCATTCATAGAGTTAGCAAAGTCATGAAGCAGCCGTCCTGATAGCAGTTCCGTTATTAACAGTATGTTTTTGGTATTTTCGTTCATTGGATAATTATAAATGATTTAAGTTACCCTATATTGGTAAGTATATAATAGTCAATTAAGAGAAAGTTTCGTTGCACTTTTTATATCAAGGCATTAATATAGTATTAACAATTTTAAAATTTATAAAAGGATTATGAATACTTATACCAGATCAGGAATAGATATTGAACTATATAATAAGTTAATAAAAGAAGTCAAGCCTATTGCTCAAGAAACTACTAGAGAAGAAGTAATCAGCGAAATAGGTTCATTTTCTGCGTTATTTGATTTTGCTGCACTAAGTAAGAAGTATGACCATCCAGTACTCGTTTCCTCAACTGATGGAGTAGGTACGAAACTGTTGATAGCTCAAGAAGTGAATAAACATGATACTATAGGTATAGATTTAGTTGCAATGTGTGTAAATGACTTACTTGCACAAGGAGCAACGCCTTTGTTTTTCCTTGATTACTTTGCAACAGGCGTTTTGACCAAAGATGTTTTATTACCTGTGGTTAAGGGCATTGCAGAGGGGTGCAAGCAAGCTAAAATAGCATTGGTTGGTGGGGAAACTGCAGAAATGCCTGGAATGTATGGTAATAATCACTATGACCTTGCAGGGTTTGTGGTTGGTGTAGTTGATCGAAAGCAAATTCTTCCAAACTGTAGTATGATGAAAGCAGGTGATTATATAGTTGGCTTAGAGTCAAGTGGAATTCACTCAAATGGGTTTTCTTTAGTGCGCCATGTTTTCAAAAGCTTAGGTATAAATTATAACGATACATCTCTATGGAATAATAAATCTTGGAGTGAAATACTACTTGAACCAACAAAAATATATGTTGATTCTTTGCTGCCTATCATGTCACAAGTAAAAGGTATTGCGCACATCACGGGTGGTGGTTTGGTAGACAATATTCCGCGAATTCTTCCAAAAAACTTATTTGCAAACATAGACATTAATTCCTGGAAATGGCCAGATATATTTTTATGGCTAACAAAGGAGGGTAAAATAGAGAAGAAAGAAATGCTAAAAACATTTAATTGTGGTATTGGTATGGTATTGATCGTAAGTTCTGAGAATATGCAAAACGTGAAAAATCATTTCCAAAAACGTGGAGAAAAAATTGAAATTATTGGAAAACTTGATGAGGCATGTAACCCTCCACTTGATAGAGTAGTATTTAGTTAACCTAACTTTACTGACAGTCTTTTTGCAACTTCTAGGTATGCTTCCTTTAAATCTCCTAAATTCAAACGAAAGACATCTTTATCTAGCTTTTTATAAGTATTTTTATCCCATAATCTGCAGTTATCAGGGCTAATTTCATCAGCTAAAACGATTTTAGTACTGTCATTTATTAATCTGCCAAATTCTAACTTGAGATCAACTAAATATATACTTGCATTTGAAAATAGGTGAACTAATATTTCGTTGATTTTTAAAGTTGTAGTTTTAACTTCATCCATTTCTTTGCTAGATAGCCAATCAAAATACAGTATGTGATTTTCACTTACCATTGGGTCGGCTAGGTCATCATTTTTGTAAAAAAAATCGATTATAGGAGATGCAAGCCTTTCACCTTCTTTGATATTAAAACGTTTGCAAAAGCTGCCAGCTGCGACATTTCTAACTACTACCTCAAGAGGTATTATCTTGAGTTTTTTGACTAGCTGTTCTCTTTCGTTTAGAGTTTTTATAAAGTGTGTGCTAATTTCTGCTTTCTCAAGCTTTTCCATGATAAAAGCACTAATATGATTATTAATTATTCCTTTACCATCGATTATTTCATATTTTTCCTTATTGAATGCTGTAACATCATCTTTAAAGTGCTGTATGACAATTGATAAGTCTTCAGTTTCAATAATGGCTTTCGCTTTACCTTCGTATATCGTTTTATTCAGTGACATGTTTAATTTAACTATATATTATATCAATTTACTATTCTTAGAGTATAGCCCCAAATAACTTAAAATAAACCTTAATGGCATTCAATGTTACAATATTAACCATATTCCCAGAAATGTTCCCGGGGTTTTTGAACTATTCTCTTGCCGGAAAAGCGTTAGAAAAAAAAATATGGAACCTTGAAGTAATAAATATTCGTTCTTTTGCGAAAGATAAACATTCAACTGTGGATGATGTTCCATATGGAGGTGGAGCAGGAATGGTTATGCGTTCTGATGTAGTTGGTGATGCAGTAGATAGTATGCTCTCTGTTCATAAAAACACTAAGTTTATTTACATGACTCCATCTGGAACTAAGTTTAATCAGAATATTGCCAGAGAATTATTAGAGTTTCCTCATATAACAATATTGTGTGGTCGATTTGAAGGTATTGACCAAAGGATAATTGATGCGTATACTCCTTATGAGTTAAGTATTGGAGATTATATACTTTCAGGAGGTGAGCCAGCTGCAATGGTGGTTCTTGATGCATGCATTAGACTTCTTCCAGGTGTAGTAAATAATACCGATAGTATTACTGAAGAAAGTTTTAATTATGGTGGTGGTGTACTTGAATATCCTCAATATACTAGACCTGAGCAGTGGAAGGGATATAAAGTACCTGAGGTTTTGTTATCTGGCAATCACAAAAAAATAAGTGATTGGAGGCAGAAGCAGTCTCATGTTATAACAAAAAAGCGTAGGCCTGAATTATTGAGTGGAGAGATAAATGACAAATTTACTTAAAAAATTTAACGAACAGCAAATGCAAGTGTTAGCTAAAGAAATACCAGAATTTCGTCCTGGCGATGATTTGAAGGTCACTTTTAAAGTAGTTGACGGTACAAGTGAACGTATACAGATATTTGAAGGTGTATGTATATCAAAAAGGAACCGCGGGTTACATTCTTCTTTTGCAGTCAGAAAAGTGAGCCATGGAGAAAGTATAGTGTCTCAGTTTTTTGTTTATTCTCCTGCACTGGTTTCAGTGCAAGTGACAAGAAAAGGAAAGGTTCGTAGAGCAAAACTGTATTATCTGTGCAAACTATTTGGAAAAGCTGCAAGGATCAAAGAGCGTACTACTTATGTTAAAAAGAAATCTAAGTAGATACAATAGGGAGTGATGTCAATTGTGTCATCTCAGAACTCTCTCTTGTCATCCCAGTGCGTGACACACAACTGTACGAACATTGTGTTTGCCTCCCGCTGTGGTGTCATCCCAGTGCTCCGACACTGGGATCCAGCATTCATTATTCTCCTTTTGGTTTGTGCTTTCATGGAAAATGTAAAAATTATTTGCAGGCAAAGCCTGCTGGATCCCAGTGTCAGCTACTTGCATGACAAAAAAGGGGAAAGTTTTTTCAAATCCTCGTGTAAAGAAAAGTAAATGAGTATAAAGAAAAAATTCCTTAAATTACTTCAGTCAAGGCGTGTACATGCTCGTATAAAAAGGAAAAATAAAAAGAACAGAGCGCTACGCTTTTGTTCTTTCACGGCACTAGTTATCTCACTTGGCTGTCCTGTGTGTATATTGTTGAGTATATTAGTTAACTCTTACAGTGCCTTAACAGTAACGAAAATTTTATTGCCAGTTGAAATAAATGCTGATCTTGCTTTGGCGAGTAATCCTAGTGATTTGCGGTATAAGTCCATTGGCTTACTCAACGATTCTTTACGTAAGGTGTTTGGAGGAACTGATTTTAAAGACGGTGACGAAATTTTAAGTCGTAATTCTTACAAAGAACTAGAGAAATTTTTTCGTAAGAAAGTAAAAGATAGTGGTGAATATGAGATCTGGTTTACCGCGTCAAGTATAATTAATTCAATAAATAAAGATAAATATTTGAATGATCGTTATGCTAAATTACTTGATTGGCTAAAAGAAAAGAGGAGAGTGAAAAAATTTTTTAATAAGTCTTTATTCCTTAAATCTGACTCTCGTGAACCTGAGAATGCAGGGATTTTAGGGGCATTTATCGGTTCATTAATGACAATTATAGTGTGCCTAGCATTAGCATTACCAATAGGAATTATGTCGGGCATCTGTCTTTACGAATTTATGCCTAAAAATAGGCTAATGACTAATATTGTAGAAATTAGCATGAATAATCTTGCTGCAGTGCCTTCAATAATATTTGGTGTAGTGGGCTTAACTCTCTATCTTGGCATATTTGGGCTACCACGCTCTTCACCACTTGTTGGTGGAATGACTCTTTCATTTATGATGTTACCTAATATTATAATTGCAACAAAAAATGCCTTTGCGAATGTTCCTATTACGATAAAAGATGCAGCGTTTGCGCTCGGTGCACCTCACATCAAGGTGATATTAGATCACTCTTTACCGATTGCGTTACCAAGAATAATACATGGTACTGTGCTTGCAATTGCAAGGATTTTAGGTGAATCTTCTCCTTTACTTATGATGGGTATGGTGGCATTTATTGCTGATACACCTACGTCCTTTTTCGATCCGGCAACTGTTCTACCTGTGCAAATATACATATGGTCAAGCAATCCTGAAATTGCATTTGTTGAACTTGCTGCTATCGCAATTATAGCTTTATTATTGATGTTATTTGCGTTAAATTTAGTAGCAAATTTTGTAAAAAGGAAATTCGAATTTTTTAATTTTTAGCAATTCATGAAAATCACAGTCCTATCTGGTTATGGCTTAAATTGCGAAAAAGAAACTGCATTTGCATTTATGGAATGCAGCAGAAAACTTGGTATTGGTAATATTGAAGTAAAAATCGTTCACATTAACTATATCATAGATAATCCAGGTGAACTGAAATTAAGCAATATACTTGCAATTCCAGGGGGTTTTTCCTATGGTGATGACACTGGTGCTGGTAATGCGTTTGCTTTACGTATTAAAAACAACTTGTTGGATGAGTTTCAAGAGTTTTTATCTCAGGACAAGCTGATTATAGGAATATGTAATGGTTGTCAGATATTAGTAAAATTAATTCCAGAATTCTCTAGTCTAGCTTTAATCCATAATGATATAGGCAATTACCAATGCCGCTGGATTAGAGTGAGAGTTAATCCGCAGAGTAATTCTGTTTGGCTACGGGGTCTGAGTGAACTATATCTCCCTGTTGCTCATGGGGAAGGCAAATTTTTTATGGATCAAGATATTTTGAACCAATTGATTGAGAGCAATTCCACCGCATTACGTTACATTGATAAAAATGGCAACTATGCTAACCTACAATTTCCTTACAATCCGAATGGATCTACATACGACCTAGCAGCTTTATCAGATAAAAGTGGAAGAGTGCTAGCTTTAATGCCCCATCCAGAAAGGGGAATATTTTTTACCCAGCAAGATAATTGGCCCCTTGAAAAAGAAAAGAGCAAGCGTTTAGGTGTTGCTGTGCCAAAATATGGCGATGGAATGCTTATATTTGAAAATGCACTGAAGTATTTTTGTTAAAATTTATTGATAGGGATTTATGGTCGAAATTATCCCCTGATATTGCAAAAAACTTGCTTGACAAGCCTTGCCAGTCCCCTTATCATGAAACTGAGGCTATTTATTTATCTTCGCAATCTGTGCAGGTTAATGACAAAAAACTTAGGGTATTTGGCGTCTCATGTTTAATTTTTCGCACTACGTGCATCGCATGTCTTTAAAAATTTCTGGGTTTTTACCTATATAAGCCGAAACGCACTTACAAAGCGTTTAAGACAGCGAAAAACGTCAAATTGACAAGGGAGAATTTGAATGCTAGCTACTACGGGGTTTCTTTGCCTTTTTTCCTGCTTAGTAAATTTCTTAAACACTTGCGGTGTAGGTTAGTTGCAAGTTAAAAGCAGCTAAATCGCTCTTAATCAAGCGTTTTAGAATAAAAAAACGCCGATATTTTAGTACATAGTGAATAGCCAACCACCACGGGGCTTCTTTTGCCTTTTTTTTCGTTTGGTAAATTTCTTAACATTTATAGCTAAACAATAACCGTCATCCCGCTACGTGTTAGCGGGATCTAGAGATACCGTGACGGTATGACGGTCTGCGGCGGTATGACGGTTCGCGGTGGCATGACGATAAGCCTCGTCATCCCGCTACGTGTTAGCGGGATCTGCCGAGATACCGTGGCGGTATGACGTCTCGCTTGCAACCTATAGCCTTGTCATTCCAGTGCTCCTTTTTTTGTCATCCCAGCGTCACGCGCTGGTTTCAACATTATATCATGAACTTTCTAAAATTCATTGAGTTATGCTTTCAAACGGTAGTGCCGGGGTGTGAGTATAATAATTATCGGTACATAAAAGTCATAGCAGATAGGCTGGAAGCAGCGAGCGCTGGTGAAGTGAAACGAATAATATTCAATATGCCTCCGCGCTCGATGAAGTCCATATGTGTAAGTGTTGCGTGGCCCGCATGGATACTGGGAAATCAGCCAACTGCAAGAATAATAGTTGCAAGCTACTCTCGGCTGCTTAGCGAAAAGCACTCGCTCGATACAAGATGCATAATGCAGTCTAGTTGGTATAGAGAGCTGTTTCCAGAGGTAGAACTATCCAAAGATCAGAATACCAAATACAAATTTCAAACAGTGCAGAGAGGATACAGAATCGCAACGTCAGTTGGAGGGACGTTAACAGGTGAAGGTGGTGATTTCATCATCGTGGATGATCCACTGAGTCCCGCCCAAGCTTTGAGTGAAACGTTTAGAAAGCGTGCTACAAATTGGTTTGACCAGACTTTAGTAGCCAGGCTCAACAATAGAAAAAAAGGAGTAATTGTTCTTGTGATGCATAGGCTCCACCTGGAAGATTTGACCGGACACCTTCTCTCCAAACCGAAAAGCATATGGCATCATATTTGTTTACCAATAATAGCTGAAAATAAGGAGATTACTTATTCAATCAAAAAGCCAGCGCCTCCTGTTCCTGTCACCAGAATAGCTTGGTCAACTATAAATGAGTACACCAGAAATAAAACAGCATTACCTGCAAAAATACTATACTTAAGAGAAGAAGGTCAGTTGCTATACCACCTAGATGGAGGAAAAGAAGAAGTTGAGATGATATAGCATTTCTCATAATAGTCCGAATAGGTCATAGGAAGGCAGAATCAACAGCACGACGAAAGGATTCGAATAGAGGAATGTTTTTCCTGGCTCTGTTTTTTATAGCAAACCAATGATGCTCAATTTTGTTAAAATCTGGAGAATAAGGCGGCAGATACAAAATTTCTGCACCGACTCCTTTAGCGAGCTTGATAAGCTTATCAGACTTATGAAAAGTAGCATTATCAAGAATGACAGTTTGTCCAGGTTCTAAGATCGGTGCCAAAAATTGCTCAAACCATCCATTAAAAATATCCATATTACAGTGGCCTTCAAATGTTAATGGAGCAACTATCTTTCTTCTACTTAAGGCTGCAACCATGCTGATTCGTTGAGTTTTTTTTCCAGATTTTAGGGCATAAAATCGCTGTCCTTTCTGGCAATACCCATATGGATAGTCCTCCGTGTTATCAATCCCAGACTCATCTATATACACTAAGTTTTCTGGTTCTTTTGTTGCTATAATTTTTAAGAATTCAGCACGTTTTTCTTCGTTCCTTTCCTTGTATCCATATGTCTTTTTTTGCGCGTAAATCCAATTTTTCTGAGAGCTCGGTGGATCGTTTCGATACTAACGTTGCCCCAAAGTTTAGCCATTTCCGACAGAGTTTTTCTACCGTGTTTTTTAGCAAATTCGATAAACTTATTCCAGTCGATAATTTTCTGATTGTAACCTCCATTACCGAGTTTTTTGACTGAAAGTCGCCTGTTTCTTTTTTTCTTTGCTTCCACTCCCACAAAGTAGTTCGTCCAATTTTAAATCTTGCTGCCACTGCTTCTCTGCTTTCCCCTTCGTCTAGTGCTTCCATTGCTTTTTTTCTTAAATCATAACTATATGCTGCCGGCATCCAACCTCCTTATCGCCATCTATCCTTAATCTTATCATATCCGGACTTCTGTGGAAAGAGCTATACCTCTACCTGGAAATGCATTTGCCGCTGACTTTTTTTCGTTATATTTCTTCATCCATTTTCCTAATACACTATCCCTTATCCCTAGATCTCTTGCTACTTTTGCAACTGGTTGACCTACCTTTCTTTGTTCATTTGCCAGCTTAACAGCTTCCAATTTGAATTCTGCTGTATATTCTCTTACCATTTCTAATCCTCCAAAATTTTATTTTACCCAAAAAAACTCTTTTCTTTCTCTCCACTTTTTCTGGGTAAGGTCAGTCTGTCCAGGTTCCAAGATCGGTGTCAAAAATTGCTCAAACCATCCATTAAAAACATCCATATTACAGTGGCCTTCAAAGGTTAACGGAACAACTATCTTTCTTCCACTTAAGGCTGCAACCATACTGATTCGTTGAGTTTTCTTTCCAGATTTTAAGGCATAAAACCGCTGTCCTTTCTGGCAATATCCGTAGGGGTAGTCTTCGGTGTTATCAATGCCAGACTCATCTATATACACTAAGTTTTTAGGTTCTTTTGTCGCTATAATTTTCAAAAATTCAGCACGTTTTTCTTCGTTTCTTTCCTTGTATCCATATGTCTTTTTTTGCGCGTAAATCCAATTTTTTTAAGGGCTCGATAGATCGTTTGGATACTAACGTTGTTCCAAAGTTTAGCCATTTCCGATAGAGTCTTTCCTCCGTGTTCTCTGGCAAATTTGGCAAAGGTATCCCAGTCGGTAATTTTGTGATTGTAACCCCCATTTCCAAGTTTTTTTGATTGAAAGTCTCCTGTTTCTTTTCTTCTTTGCTGCCACTCCCATAAAGTAGTTCGTCCAATCTTAAATCTTGCTGCCACTGTTTCTCTGCTTTCTCCTTCGTCTAGCGCTTCCATTGCTTTTTTTCTTAAATCATAACTATATGCTGCTGGCATTCAACCTCCTTATCATGATCTATCCTTATCCTATCACATCCGGACTTTTATGGAAAGAGCTATATTTTTATCAATTCTGCAATCATTTATCTTAATATTAAGTTTCTTAAACCTTCTTGATGCTTGTGAATAGCTGATAACTGCCAAATCTCTTCCTATTTGTTGCAAATACCCTTTTATAAACCCGACTGTTTGTCTTAAACCAATTCTAAAGAAACTGACGATTATATGCACCAAAATCACAACTTTATCACTATAAATATAGTTGCCGCCCTGCATTTTTGGACAATTCTCGTACCAATTTTCTATGGCGTCATTGATATAACAAAAAATGCTTCCTCTTTCTTGGAGAAATTTGTTATATTCATGGCAGTTACTGACTCTCATTTTTTGTGGCATATTTTTTCTTCAACAGTTAAATGGCTATTTATAATGAATTTTGTCAGTAACTGCCAGTTCTTTTCACTTGAGCGATGCAACAAAGCCATCCCAGTGTCAAGCACTGGGATGACATCGTAGGGGTGCTGGCCTGATAACCGTCATCCCGCTACTTGTTAGCGGGATCTAGAGATACCGCGAATGAATCGCGGTATGACGGTTCGCGGCGGCATGACGATAAGGTTTATACCTTGTCATCCCAGTGCTTGACACCGAGATTGATTTATCTTGTCTACCTTATTTTGCCACTCCGCTGAACGGAT
This sequence comes from Wolbachia endosymbiont (group A) of Aleiodes leptofemur, assembly GCF_964028465.1. Lineage (NCBI taxonomy): Bacteria > Pseudomonadati > Pseudomonadota > Alphaproteobacteria > Rickettsiales > Anaplasmataceae > Wolbachia > Wolbachia endosymbiont (group A) of Aleiodes leptofemur. Next base: position 1,339,101 of record NZ_OZ034782.1, on the reverse strand, counting down.
ACCATATTATGCAGGTTTAGAATTATGCTTTATTCTTACGTTTATGTCTTGGCCCAATACAATCAATAAGTTAAGCAAGTATTCTAAGGAGAACCCTTCGATTTTTGACCTATTGATTTGAGATACTTTAGGTTGATCAATCTTTAGAGCGTTTGCTGCTTTTTTCTGTGTTGTGTACTTCTTACTTATTAATTGTGCAATGACCTTTATTAATTTCAGTTTTGTATCTTTCACATCCCCCAACTCTACTATTATAGGATAACTTAATTGTAAATTTTGCATAATAATAAAATTCCTTATAAAAAAATTACTTTAGTTTTTCTTCTTTAAATAACACATGCCTTCTGACTACTGGGTCATACTTCCTAAACTCCAGTTTTTTGGTGAGCTTTTTTGGATTACGCTTTTTTACATAAAAATAGCCAGTTGATTTTTCTTCACCAGTTTTTGTTATCTTGATTGCAGTGCTGACTAACTTAACGAGCAAAGAAGCATTTTTTTTCGCCATACTTATAATGATATAATAAATTCTATGCGAGTTTATTACGCAAAATACTAAAAGTCAATCGAATAATGCAGATTGCAAAATCCTTGACAATCAACAGTGCATTAAGTAGCATAAAGTTAACTTCAGAATAAAAAGCAAACGGTAAATAAGTGACAAATAGTGGTAAAAGGGTATTATTGATAGAAAATTCTATCTGTTCTAATGAGGTAAGAGTTGCCTTGTCAATTAATAACAAGGTTGTAGAATTTGAACAAGAATTCAAGGAAAAAAAACAATTAAGAGGTAATATATACGTTGCTTATATAAAGCGTATAGAGCCTTCTTTGCAAGCCGTATTTATTGAATATGGGAAAAATAAGCAAGGTTTTTTGTCTTTTTCCGAGATATCTCTAGATTACTTCAACATTCCAGAAAAAGAAAAGGAAACTATCTTTGAGGGCTACTCAAATGACGATTGTATAGAAGAAGCCTCAGCAAATGTTTCTTCAGATTCTGCAGCTAGTAAGAATGTCAACGGATCAGGTAGTGGTTTTGTAAGAGAGGTACCTTTATATAAAAAATACAAATTACAAGATGTTATTTCAGTAAATCAAAAAGTATTGGTCCAGCTAACTAAAGAGGAACGAGGCAATAAAGGAGCTTCATTTACAACATACATAACTTTAGTGGGTAGATACTGTGTTTTCATGCCAAATTCCATGAGCAAAGGTGGAGTGTCCCGCAGAATTGAAGATGCTAATGTCAGAAAGCAGTTAAAGGAGATACTGAGTTCAATAAACTTGCCAAAAAGATCAGGTTTAATAGTAAGAACTGTTGGTTCAGGAAAAAATAAGAAAGAAATTGAGCAGGATTACAATTACTTATCCTCATTATGGCAGAGCATTCAAAAAAATGCCTTCTCTGTAAACGTTCCATCATTAATTTACAATGAAGCAGATGTAATTATGAGATCTGTTCGTGATTTTTGTAGCGATGGTATAGAAGTTATAGTGTCTGGAAAGGAAGCTTTTGAGGCAGTTAGGCAATATGCTAACAATGCACTAAAAGGTAGTAAGTTGCGCTATAGATTGTATAGAGGTTATGCTCCGATCTTTACTTACTACGGAATCGAAGATCAAATTTCTGAGTTATATAGTAATAGAGTAGAATTGCCATCTGGTGGGTCTTTGATAATAACTTTAACTGAGGCGTTTGTTTCAATAGACGTAAATTCAGGAAAGATGACAGGAGAAGATAGCATAGAAGAAACAGCTTATAGAACCAACATGGAAGCAGTACCTGAAATATCAAGACAGGTGAATCTTAGGGGCCTATCAGGATTAATAGTAGTCGATTTTATTGATATGTTGAAATATCAGTATTGCAGAGCTGTTGAGTCTGCTATAAAGCAAGCGTTTAAAGATGATAAAGCTAAAGTTCAATTTAGCTACATAAATGACTTTGGTTTAATGGTATTTTCAAGACAAAGAATTAAACCAAACATACAAGAAATTAATACTACAGAGTGTTTACACTGCAAAGGTACTGGAAGAGTAAAATCAAACGAAGTAATTGTTTCATCAATACTAAGGGATTTACAACATATTGCTAACAAGAATCGAAATAAGTCTTTTGATTTAGTAGCACACAGTGCAGTTATAGCGCACATTTTTAATAACAAACGCAATACAGTTTCTACAATCGAAAAAGAGTTTAATATTACATTGAACGTTAGTATTGATAACAGTTTAGATGTAAATACATTTGTTTTAAAACAAGGAGATGATGTTAATTTAAACGGTTATAAGCCATTACAGAACTCTGGATACCAAATTGGGGATAGCAGCAATGAAGAAGCTGATAATTCAAATAAACTACGAGGCAATTTTTGGCTGACTAAGTGGCTTTCGCGCCTTTTAAGTTCTAATAACTAATTAGAAACCTAAATTGGGCTTGTAATTAATGAGCCCTATACTTATATATTCTTATATCAGATAATATTTACAATGGGGTACTCATTATGGGAAGAGCAATAGGCATAGATCTCGGAACAACAAATTCTTGTGTTGCAATAATGCAGGGCAAGGATACAAAGGTAATAGAAAATAAAGAAGGGGCAAGAACTACTCCATCTATAGTTGCATTGACTTCTTCAGGAGAAAGGTTGATTGGTGCTCCAGCAAAAAGGCAAGCAACCACCAATGCAAGTAATACCTTTTTTGCTACTAAGAGATTAATAGGCCGTCAATATAGTGATCCTGAGATGAAAAATCTAAGTGTACCATACAAAGTATTTGCAGCAAAAAGTGGTGATGCATGGGTTAAAACAACTGATAATAAAGAATATTCTCCTAGTCAAATTGGTGCATTTATACTACAAAACATGAAAGAGGCAGCAGAAGCTTATCTTGGAGAGGAAGTAAAAGATGCTGTGATAACAGTGCCAGCATACTTCAACGACTCTCAACGTCAAGCAACAAAAGATGCAGGAAAAATTGCCGGATTAAATGTACTCAGAATAGTAAATGAACCGACTGCTGCAGCACTTGCTTATGGTCTTGATAAGAAACATGGGCACACAATAGTAGTATATGACCTTGGTGGTGGTACATTTGACGTTTCAATACTTGAAATAGGTGATGGAGTTTTCGAAGTGAAAGCAACAAACGGTGATACCCATCTTGGAGGTGAAGACTTTGATAATGGAGTAGTGAGTTATTTACTAGATGAATTCAAGAAAAGTAATGGCATTGATTTGAAAAATGATCCAATGGCTATGCAAAGAATCAAAGAAGCTGCTGAAAAAGCGAAAATTGAATTATCAAGTGCAATGGAAACGGAAATAAATCTACCGTTTATTACAGCTGATGCAAGTGGTCCAAAACACTTAAATATGAAATTAACGAGAGCAAAACTTGAAAGCTTAGTGAATGATTTAATCGAAAGAACTGTGGCTCCTTGTAAAAAAGCTCTTGAGGATGCTGGTTTATCTGCTAGTCAAATTGGCGAAGTGGTTCTTGTTGGTGGCATGACTCGTATGCCAAAAGTCATAGAGAAAGTTAAAGAATTCTTTGGCAAAGATCCACATAGAGGAGTTAACCCTGATGAAGTTGTAGCAATTGGAGCTGCAATACAGGCGGGGATCATTCAAGGTGATGTAAGAGATGTGTTACTACTTGATGTGACCCCACTTTCTCTTGGTATTGAAACTCTAGGAGGAGTATTCACTCCACTTATTGAGCGTAATACTACAATTCCTACTAAAAAATCTCAGGTGTTTTCAACTGCAGAAGATAACCAAACAGCTGTTACAATTAAGGTGCATCAGGGTGAAAGAAAACTGGCAGTTGATAATAAGCTACTCGGTCAGTTTAGTTTGGAAGGGATACCTCCTGCTCCGCGCGGAAGGCCACAAATTGAAGTGACATTTGATATAGATGCAAATGGAATAGCACACGTTTCTGCAAAAGATAAAGCTACTGGAAAAGAGCAAAAAATACGCATTCAATCTTCAGGTGGTTTATCTGATGATGAAATAAATCGCATGGTAAAAGAAGCTGAAGAAAAAGCGCAAGAAGATGAAAAGCGCAAAAAGTTTATTGAAGTGAAGAATCAAGCGGATAGCTTAGTCCATTCTACAGAAAAGTCTCTGACAGAGTATGGTGGTAAAGTTTCACCAGAAGATAGATCTGCTATTGAAAATGCAGTTAACGAATTAAAAGAAGTTAGTAAATCTGATAACATTGATGACGCTGATTCAATACAGCAGAAAGTCACTAATCTTTCTCAATTATCTATGAAACTTGGAGAAGCTATGTATCAAGCATCTCAACAAAATAGTGCTGAAAATGGCTTTTCATCAGAAGGAAATCCAAATGATAAAGAGGAAAAAGTAGTAGATTCTGATTATCAAGACATAGATAATAAAGAAGAGAATAAGTAATTGCGATTGTCATCCAAGTAGCTGATACTGGGATGACAAGAGGAGCATATTGTTGCTTAAAGAAACCATTATGGATATTATTAAAACAATAGAAGAAAAGATACGCGATTCGATAGATGTAATTGATATCAACATTATCGATGAATCAGCAAAGCATGCTGATCATTATTTTGCTTCATCTTCAACATTACCTTCGCACATTAAATTAATATTAATATCTGACGGCTTTATTGGAATGAGCGTTCTAAAAAGACACAAGTTGATTTATGAGTTATTGAAGGGTGAGATAGAGCTAATACATGCAATTTCTCTTCACTTGTATACGCAAGATGAGTACAATTTAAAAAATAAATAATAAAAATGTGAAGGAAGAGTCTATATTAGTTAAAGCAGGAAGAAAATTTAATGACTATAAAGGTTCCATGAACCCGCCAGTTTATCATTCTTCTACCATATTATTCCCTACTTACAAGGACTACTTAAATGCAGCAAATGGAGAAAGTATATACGATGTAATCAATGATGGTGTTGCAAGGGATTATAGCTACAGTAATGTTGGTACTCCTACTGTTCATTATCTTTCAAATGCACTGGCTGAAATTGAAGGGAGTGGACAAGCGCTTATTTATCCTTCCGGACTATTTGCACTTACTTTTGCTATTCTAACTTTCGCTAAAGCAGGCTCGCACGTTTTAATTCAAGATAATAGTTATTATAGGCTTAGGAGGTTTGCAGAAAATGAGCTACCAAAAAGAGGAACAGAAGTAACTTTTTATGATCCAACACAGGATATAACTGATTTAATTCAGAGTAATACTTCATTGATAATGATCGAGACTCCTGGTTCTGTAACGTTTGAGATTTCGAATATAGAGCATATAGTAAAAGTTGCTAAGGAACATAAAATTGTGACCGTTTGTGACAATTCATGGGCCACTCCTTTGTTATTTAAGCCGCTTGATTATGGAGTTGATGTTGCACTATATGCGGTGACAAAGTATCTAGCCGGTCACTCAGATTTAGTGATGGGAGCTATGGTTGCTGAAGGTGAAACTTTTAAATTGCTTTATGAGAGCTATAAAAATTATGGAGTAACCATTCAATCGCACGACTGCTACCTTGCACATAGGGGACTAAGAACACTGCACACACGTATAAAAAGGCACCAAAATACAGCAATGGAAGTGGCAAAGTGGCTAGAAAAACATTTAAAAATCAAAAAAGTTTTGTACCCAGCACTTCCCTCCCATCCTCAACACGAATTATGGAAAAGTTACTTCAAAGGAGCAAGTAGCGTATTCAGTATAATACTGGATAGAGAATATTCATGTGAAGAACTAAGCTGCATGGTTGATCATATGAAAATTTTTAGTATTGGTGCTTCTTGGGGAGGGTGCGACAGTTTGATATTACCAATAGATCGTAGATCTATGTCAAGATCTGTAATGAATTCAGATTATGGTGGAAGTTTCATGCGGATATTTTGTGGACTAGAAGATTCTGAGGATTTGATCTCTGATTTAAATGCTGCACTAGCAAGACTGCCATGTTTGAATATCAAAGCTGGCAGATGAAACTGAGAGAATTACTGCATAACATTATTGATGTTAACTTTGATATTGAAATCAAGGGCGTTACATGTAATCCCAAGAGAGTCAAGGAAGGTTATCTTTTTGTTTGTGTGTCAGAAAGGAGTAAAGAATACGCAACATGCGATACTGGAATCCATATCCTTCCTACTGAATCACAGTGTTACGTACACAACTGTGTAGACGTTGTGATACAAGGGGCCAAGAAAGATGTCATCCCAGTGCTTGACTACTTGGATCCAGAAAATTTAATTGCAAATGAGCACACTAGGCAATTGTATAATAAAAACTGGATTCCAGTGTCACGCACTGGAATGACAGATACTTCGAGCTTTGCAGTGCTTGAACACCCAAACCCTCAAGAAATATACAGCGAAATAGTCAGCAGGTTTTATCAATTCAAACAGCCCAAATATGTTGCTGCTGTAACTGGTACAAATGGTAAAACTTCAGTAGTAGAATTTTGCCGCCAGATCTGGCAAAACTCTGGCTATAATGCTGCGTCTATTGGAACACTTGGAACATGCATCAATAATGGCAGAAAAGGTAATAGCAACAGCCTTACCACTCCAGGTGCAGAAGACCTTTACGCAACATTGCGTGGTATAAGTGTAGAACACTTAGTGTTGGAATCATCAAGTCATGGGATTGATCAATACAGAATCCATGGATTAAAGTTGAGTGCTGCAGCTTTTACTAATTTCTCGCAAGATCATTTAGATTACCATAAAAGTCTTGGTGGATATTTAGAAACTAAAAAAAGGTTATTTTACGAAGTATTACCAGAAGGAAAAACAGCGATTTTAAATGCGGATATAGATGAATACGGCGCATTGCTTAAAATAGCTGAAAAACGCAGTAATAAAGTTGTGACTTATGGAAAAAAAGGCTCTGATATTACTTTATTAGAGCAAACATCAACCCCTAATGGTCAACATCTTACAGTAAAAATTGATAACCAAATTTACAATACATTTTTCCCAGTTTTAGGAAAATTTCAAGCATATAATCTGCTATGTGCAATTGGTATATCTGGATTAAATTACAGAGAAATATGCGTAGAAAAACTCGTTTCTCCACCAGGAAGAATGGAAAAAGTGAAACCTTTTGCATTCGTGGATTACGCTCATACTCCAAGTGCGCTTAAACAAGCCCTATTGTCTTTAAAATGGCATATCAACAAAAAAATAATTCTAGTTTTTGGATGCGGTGGAAATCGCGATCAGACGAAACGTTCAGAAATGGGCAAAATAGCACAAATGTATGCAGATAAAGTAATAATTACAGATGATAATTCGCGTGATGAAGATCCGGCAAAAATTCGCCACGATATTTTGCTACATTGCCCTGATGCACTGGAGATAGGAGGTAGGAGAGAAGCTATAGAGAAAGGCGTAGATATTGCCTATAACGAGGGTATGATTCTGCTAGTTGCAGGAAAGGGAAATGAGAAATTTCAAATTATAGGCAACCAAACTTTTGAATTTAGCGATGTTGAGGTTATTAAAAATCATGCCTTAACATACTGATTTTCGCAATGGGCTTACCTCCGCTAATGTGCGAATATTGAAGCAAAAGTGATGTCATCCCAGTGCTTGACACTGGGATGGCTTTGTTGCATAGCAACTGAAAAAATCTGGTGGCTACTGACAAAATTCATTATAAAATAGCCATTTAACCTTGAAAGAAAAAATATGCCACAAAAAATGAGGGTCAGTAACCATAGCGAATATAACAAATTTCTAGAAAAAAGAGGAAATATTTTTCATTATATCAACGAAGCCATAGAAAAGTGGTACGAGAATGGTCCAAAAATACCAGGTGGCAACAATATTTATAGCGATAAAATTGTAATTTTGGTGCACATAATAACTTGTTTATTTAGAATAGGCCTGAGGCAAACAGTTGGGTTTATAGCAGGATACCTTGAGCAAATTGGGAAAAATTTGCAAGTTATCAGCTATTCACAATCATCAAGAAGGTTTAAGAAACTCAATATTAAGATCAATGATTGCAGAAAATAATATGGAAGATATCGAAATTGCTATAGACAGTACAGGAATTAGTATATACAACAACACTCCTGGTCATAGCAAATAAAATAGCGAAGATAGAAAGTATCGCAGCTATGAACAGACAAGAAAATTGCATGTAATGTTGAATACAAACAGCAAAAAAGCCATAGCTGTAAAATACAGTAACGGCTGATCACTATGGAGCTTGTGATTTGCTAAAAGAAGTCGATTTTCAGTATGTCATAAAAGTACTATATGCAGATAGGGCATATGACAGAGAAAAGCTCTATAAGCTGTGTAATCAATATGGTATAAAAACGAAAATTCCTCCGAAAAACAACGCAGCAGAGCATCCAAAGTTAGACTATATGGCTGAGAGAAATTCTGCAGTCAAGCTCATAAAGTCATATGATGAAGATGGTATAAAGAAGTGGAAAAAAGAGATGAGTTATGGAAAAAGATCTTATATAGAAAGTTTTTTCTCGCGACTGAAACAAACATTCGGGTTTAGTTTTAGGAATAAATCTGAGACAAATAGAGAGAAGGAACTACTTGTTAAATGCTATTTGCTCAATAAGTTCACTGATATTGGTATGGCTAAATTTGAGATAGCTTCATAAATTTATTGTGCGTTACCTACTATCCGAAGAGCGATGCAACAAAGCCATCCCAGTGTCAAGCACTGGGATGACACCCTCCTTGGCAAACAATGTTCGTACAGCTATGTGCGTGACGCTGGCGCTGGAATCTAGAAAAAAATAGATCCAAGTAGTCAAGCTACTTGGATGATACTGACTGCTAATTTTTTATGCAAGAGGTCCAATCATTCACCGTTCTTGCAAGTGATAGCACTCTCACTTCTTTTGCACCGGAGTTTAAAATTTCCTGAGAGCAAGATCTTACAGTTGCTCCGGTTGTTACCACATCATCAACTAATATCACGATTTTATTTTCGATAATTTTCTTGTTGCTTGTTTTAAAAGCCTTCTTTAAATTTTTTTCACGCTGTTTAAGTGAAAGACCAGCTTGAGGCGCAGTATGGCGAAGGCGTTTTATTGCAAATGGCGTATAGGATAAATTGGACAACTTACTCAATTCTTTTGCAAGCAGTGCTGCTTGATTATATTTACGTTTAAACAAGCGCATTTTATGTAACGGTATAGGGATTATGATCTCTGCGTTCTGAAATGTATCCTGATTAGCTTGGTGTATCCACTTTGCATAGATTTTTACGTAATTCAAATTATCAAAAAATTTGAAATTTATAATCATGTTTCTACTATGTTGATCATAAGCAAAAACTGATCTTAATACTTTAAACGGTGGAGGATTGATGATGCACTTACCACACGTATAAATATTGTCTAAGATTACTACGCCACAAACATTGCAGTAATGCTTAGTTAGAAAATTGATTTTTTTGTTACATTCACTACACAGATTAAGATTTTCATCAATGATACACTCGCAACTTACGCATACGTTTGGAAATATGAGATTTGTAGCTTTGTTTAGTAAGAGAAGGTTCACAATTCATTAAATATATTATAAAATTTATATAGTATAGCTAAAGTAACTTGTGCTTACACTCTTTCACTTTTTATTTCATCTCAATATAGTTCAAACTAAGCCACTGCTGAAAAAGCAGAACTTATAACTCAGTAGATAAACGCTGATATTTTTCTGGTTCCTGTATTTCACTCAACTTACTTTGCACTTTGTCACAAGCCCACACAAGTGGCGTTATGATTGACGCGGCAGCCCAAACGATAGCAGCGCAAGCATAACTTACAATCTTGTTAAATACTCTAGCTACTGCATTAGCACAATCTTGCCCAGCACTTAAAAATGCATTTGAATGATCAACTAATGACTTTGTACTTGCTTTTAAACAATAGTCCCCTGTTATTTTTGACAATCACTTGACTGGAAAGTATGACAAACATGCCACTATCAAAAATAAAGGTTGCAATATTATGTTGGCTGCTAAAACAGCACCCAGTGTACACAATGAATACACTCCCTCTGCTCTGTGGCCCACGTATTCACATTTATCATTATCTTGATAATATAGCTCTTTCCACAGAAGTCCGGATATGATAAGATTAAGGATAGATGGCGATAAGGAGGTTGGATGCCGGCAGCATATAGTTATGATTTAAGAAAAAAAGCAATGGAAGCACTAGACGAAGGGGAAAGCAGAGAAGCAGTGGCAGCAAGATTTAAAATTGGACGAACTACTTTGTGGGAGTGGCAGCAAAGAAAAAAAGAAACAGGCGACTTTCAGTCAAAAAAACTCGGTAATGGAGGTTACAATCAGAAAATTATCGACTGGAATAAGTTTATCGAATTTGCTAAAAAACACGGTAGAAAAACTCTGTCGGAAATGGCTAAACTTTGGGGCAACGTTAGTATCCAAACGATCCACCGAGCTCTCAGAAAAATTGGATTTACGCGCAAAAAAAGACATATGGATACAAGGAAAGGAACGAAGAAAAACGTGCTGAATTCTTAAAAATTATAGCAACAAAAGAACCAGAAAACTTAGTGTATATAGATGAGTCTGGGATTGATAACACGGAGGACTATCCATATGGGTATTGCCAGAAAGGACAGCGATTTTATGCCCTAAAATCTGGAAAAAAAACTCAACGAATCAGCATGGTTGCAGCCTTAAGTAGAAGAAAGATAGTTGCTCCATTAACATTTGAAGGCCACTGTAATATGGATATTTTTAATGGATGGTTTGAGCAATTTTTGGCACCGATCTTAGAACCTGGACAAACTGTCATTCTTGATAATGCTACTTTTCATAAGTCTGATAAGCTTATCAAGCTCGCTAAAGGAGTCGGTGCAGAAATTTTGTATCTGCCGCCTTATTCTCCAGATTTTAACAAAATTGAGCATCATTGGTTTGCTATAAAAAACAGAGCCAGGAAAAACATTCCTCTATTCGAATCCTTTCGTCGTGCTGTTGATTCTGCCTTCCTATGACCTATTCGGACTATTATGAGAAATGCTATACTTGTTATAATTGTCTTTACTCTCAACTCCACAAATTACATCTTTCACAGGTCCTAGCACATTATCAACGTAACGTACAGATTTATAGAAACTATTTTCTGGAACTAGTGTGTTATCTTCTGCTTTCTTAGCAGGTACAACTCCATATTCAACGTACCTTCTAAAGTATCGATATACTGACATTCTTATCTCCAAATCATAAATATGCAACCTAGCCTAATATAATTAAGAAATAGTTTATAATAAATACGTTTTAAGATACCTGCCTGTAACACTTTCTGGAATTTTTACCACTTCTTCTGGAGTTCCAGTAGCAATCACTTCTCCGCCTTTTATTCCGCCCTCTGGTCCGATGTCTATTATATAATCTGCAGTTTTTATAACGTGCAAATTGTGCTCGATAACTATAACAGTGTTTCCCAGATCGACTAATCTATGGAGTATTTTTAGTAAGTTATTTATATCTTCAAAGTGTAATCCAGTTGTTGGCTCATCAAGAATATACAATGTTCTTCCGGTAAATCGTTTTGATAGCTCCTTGGACAGCTTTATTCGTTGTGCTTCACCCCCAGACAACATTGTTGACGACTGTCCGAGTTTTATATAGCCAAGCCCCACTTCCTGCAAAGAAATCAACTTTTCTTTTACCATTGGAAGGTTTTCAAAAAAATCACAAGCTTGATCTATCGTCATATCAAGGACATCAGAGATTGATTTTTCTTTATAAGTAACTTCCAATGTTTCCCGATTATACCTTCGCCCTTTACATTGCTCACACTTCACATAAACGTCCGGTAGAAAATGCATCTCTATCTTTAAGTGCCCATCACCTTTACAAGCCTCACACCTTCCCCCTCTGGTATTAAATGAAAACCGGCCTATATTATATCCCCTTGCTTTTGACTCCGAAAGACCTGCAAACCAATTTCTTATATGAGTGAACATACCAACATATGTTGCTGGATTTGACGCAGGAGTTCTACCAATTGGCGACTGATCAACTTCTATAACTTTATCTATATATTCAAGGCCTTCTATTCTATCACACTGACCATACCTTGCAGACGAATGATGTATCTTATGTGCTGAATATTTATATAACGTTTCTATGACTAAACTTGATTTTCCCCCTCCTGATATTCCAGTAACACAAATAAGATTCCCTATAGGAAATTTAACGTTCACATTTTTTAAGTTATTTTCACATGCATTTATTACTTTTATGAACTGAGTTGCTTGCTTTCTTCTCCTTGGAATTAAAATTTTTTTCTCTCCACTCAAATATTGCCCTGTTATGCTCCCCGAATTTCTTTGCACCTGGTCTGGTGTTCCTTCTGCAACAACTTTTCCACCATTTACGCCAGCTCCAGGACCAATATCAATCGCATAATCAGCAGCCATTATTGTATCTTCATCATGCTCAACAACGATTACAGTGTTACCCATGTCTCTTAAGTTTTTTAGTGTGGCAATTAACCGATCATTATCACATTGATGAAGGCCAATCGAGGGTTCATCAAGAACATATAAAACCCCCGTTAATCCTGAGCCAATTTGCGAAGCAAGTCTGATCCTCTGACTCTCGCCGCCAGAGAGAGTGCTAGATTCTCGATCAAGCGTTAGGTAATTCAACCCTACATTCTTTAAAAATGTTAGCCTCTTGATTATTTCACTTAGTATTTTATTTGAGATTTGCTTCTGTTGTTCTGTGAGCTTGTCTGGCAAATTTTCAAACCACTTAAGGGATTCATCGATACTAAGCCCTGATATTTCACCTATATGTTTGCTATCAATTTTTACTGTAAGCGCTTCTTTTCTCAATCTATAGCCAGTGCATTCTCTGCAGTGAGTAACAGAGCAATATCGCTCAACAAGCGTTTCATCATAATCCATCTGGTTTTCTAAGATACTGACCAAACCTTGAAATTTACCGAAGCCAAAGAGTATCATATCTTTTACTTCTTGATCTATGTTCTTCCACGGAACATCAAGGCTAAATTTACAATTTTCAGCCAGTGATAGAATTGCACTTTTTAAAAATCCATAACCTGTGTGCACTTGACGGAACATTGATCCCACTGGCTTTAAAGCGCCTTCAGATATTGAAAGAGTTTCATCTGGCACTATCAGCTTCACATCAATAGCCAGCTTTTTACCAAGCCCATTACACGAACCACATGCACCGTAAGGGCTGTTAAAAGAAAATAATCTTGGTTCTATTTCCTCAAGAGTGAAACCAGACTCGGGGCATGCAAAATTCTCTGAAAAAGTCAGAATTTGACCATTTTTATACTCGGAATTATGGTTGTCAGGTAGGTTTACTATTTCTACATACATTAGACCATTACCAAGTTTTAGTGCGGATTCTATACTACTTGGCAGTCGATTTCCTATATCGCCCAATATTGATATTCTATCTGCAACCACAAAAATGTCGTGTTTCTTGTTCTTATCGAGTTTAGGCAAGTCATCTACATTGTACACTTCACCATCTATTTTGAACCTTACGTAACCTTGTCTTTTAATTTCCAATATCTCTTTAAGATGTTCTCCCTTTCTACCACGCACAACAGGGGCAAGTATATATATCTTAGTTTCTAAAGGTAACGCAATTATAGTATCTACAATTTGAGACACCGTTTGTTTTGTTATTGGTAATCCAGTTGCAGGTGAATAAGGAACTCCTATTCGTGCATATACTAAGCGCAAGTAATCGTAAATTTCGGTAACAGTTCCAACTGTTGACCTTGGATTTTTTGAGATCGATTTCTGGTTGATAGATATTGCAGGAGAGAGACCTGTAATCGACTCAACATCTGGTTTATCCTGAATGTTGAGAAATTGACGCGCGTAAGCTGACAGGCTTTCAACGTACCGGCGTTGGCCTTCTGCATAAATCGTATCAAATGCAAGGCTAGACTTGCCAGAACCACTTAGCCCAGTTATAACAACTAGCTTATTTTTCGGTATATTGACGTCTACACCTTGCAGATTATGTTCCCTTGCGCCCTTAACTCTGATAAAATCGTCCATATTATACCATATAGCGTATTAACCATTATAGCCTCAAAATACGTGAATTTATAGTGATATATTGATTTTCTATTGATTTTTTCAACTGTTACGGAAAATTAAGCAGCGTTTGATAAATCGTCATTCCGCTACTTGTTAGCGGCTGAGATACCGCGACGGTATGACGGTTAAGTAGGCCAGTGCCCCTATGATGTCATCCCAGTGTCAAGCACATAGCTGTACGAACGTTGTAGTTTAGGAGCAATTCCCACCAGTGGGCCAGTGCCCAGACACTGGTTCTATGCAACTTAATTAAAAACGTTTGTTTTAGCGTAAGACAACTACCTTTAGCTCATCAGCTCAGTTATAAGCAAAATTTCTGGATTCCAGACTGGAATGACACCATTTGCTGTGCAATTTACCTTCAAAAATGAATGTTCGTACAGCTATGTGTCAAGCACTGGGATGACACCATTCTTTTTTCTGGATTCCAGTGTCTGGGCACTGGAATGACACCCCCCTGATAGGCTAAAATCATAGTGTTTGTACAGTTGTGGGTTTAGGCTACCTATAAATTCTAAACTGTTGTTACGTATTAGGACCACCAAATACACCCCCAGGACCCAAAGTCAGTTTAGCTATATCAGAAAACAGGTTATGTGGAAATCTTAAAATACTTCTTGTTCGCCAAGCAAAATAAATACATTCCTACAAACAAGCAGATGCTCAATACTGACACATAAGAAAACTTAAAAATTAAATCTCTAATGTATATTGATAAGCATTTACCTGCAGAAAATTTGTATAGTAATCCAACACATACAACGGCACTATCAACCACTGATGCTATAATTAAAGTAATGAAATTTGCCATATGAAAATTCAACTTGGACTTCAATTTTTCAAAAATAATTATGCTTGAGAGAAGAGATACTAAAATTGCAGTATATGAAATCAATATCATCAAATTAAAACTTTGCCATTTAAAAACACAACATAGCGCTGTACACACTATTAAGTTGTACGTAGCTTTGCTTCTGCCATAAAATTCAACCATTGAATTTACAACTAAAGCAGCTCCCACAAATAAGGCAGCACATATCATCAATTTATTTGAAGTGTTGAGTAAAGAAAGACTGATAAACAGGAGTATCGATAAAATAGACATAATTACCTACCCAAAATTAATAACATACATTCATTCTAAATAAACATTACATATAGTAAAAGAGTTATTTAGCATAATAAGAAAAATATTTTATATTAGCATGCCACATCCTTCAGATCTACTTTTAAAACATCCTTTATGTTTAGCACCTTTTTCTCTGTTACTTTGCCAATACATGAATAAACTGCACCTTCAAACAATTCTTCAAACCTCTTCTGATTTTGTGGTGCAATAGTAACCAAAATTCTACTTTGCGATTCAGAAAACATTATTATTTTGTTTATTATGTCTGTATTTTGTGTTTCTCCTATTGGCACTAGTGAAAGATCGATTTCAGCACCGAGATCTCCTGCAATTAACGATTTTGCCAGAGCAATAATTAATCCGCCCAAGTTTGGTGCAATTGCAGAGGCAATTATGCCATCTTTTATTGCTTGGTTGTAACGCTCATACAACTTCCTAGCGCTCTTTGCATCAACTTTTGGTACGTTGTTATTACCTATTCCACTGTATAATTGATATTCAGATCTACCAAGTTCATCAAGTGTTTCTCCAAGTACATATATCAAGTCTCCCGGCATTTTCACATCAAGCGATACCGCATTTTCAATATTTTCTATAATTCCAATTGCTGAAATGAGTAATGAAGGTGGTGCAGATATCATCACTTTCTCGCCATTTTCATCATATCCCTTAAAGTCGTTAAACATACTATCTTTTCCGGATATGAATGGTGTTTTAAATGCAGTTGCAAAGTCGTAACAAGCCTCTGCAGCTCTCTTTAGTTGCCACAACCTTTCTGGATTATAAGCATCACACCAACAAAAATTGTCGAGCAACGCTAGATGATTTATATTTCCTCCTGCGGCTACATAGTTGCGTATCGCGGTGTCAATTGCACATGCTGCCATGTGGTAGGTGTCAATTTCTCCATAACTTGAGCCAAATCCTTGCGATTTTACAACACCTTTATTTGAAGAAAGGATTGGTCTTGAAACAATAGCTTCACTGCACACTCTTCCCTTGCCCTGCAGTGGTTTCAGCACTGACGACCCTTGAACCTCATGGTCATATTGCACCACTATGAACTCTTTACTGCGTATGTTTGGTCTGCTCAGCATTTCTTTTAGTTCGACTTCTTGGCTTGATGTTATGCAAGTAGCTGACGCTTGAATCCACCCTCCAGTCCACGGCTTTGTCTGTAAATGCACTTTAGGATTACCGTCATGCAGAAACTCGGTTTCCATATCCATTATTACTGTCCCTTCAGGACATTTAACAACAGCTTTACCACTCTCATTAAACTCTCCAATCACACAAACCTCCACATCATGTTTTTTCATGATTTGCTTAAACATAGGAAGATTTTCTTCTGGCACTGCTAAGGTCATTCTCTCTTGTGATTCTGATATCCATATTTCCCACGGAGCCATACCATCGTTTCTAAGGAGAACCTTGCTCAAATCAACTTCGAATCCGTCCTTCCCCATTTCACCGATGGACGATGATAGACCGCCTGCTCCATTATCCGTTATTGCATTATAAAGACCAAGATCTCTTGCTTCTACGACGGCGTTGGATAATTTTTTTTGTGTTATAGGGTCACCAATTTGCACAATTGTTGAAGGGCTGTTTCCCGACAATGCCTCTGAAGAAAAAGTTGCACCGTGAATTCCATCCCTTCCAACTCTTCCACCAATAATTACGATTTTATCGCCATTTTTTGGTCCTTTAATGTGTGAAGGTGCGTTATTTATGTTGCGCGGAATAATTCCGACACTGCCAACAAAAACTAACGGCTTGCCACAAAATCTATCGTCAAAATATACCGATCCAAGTTGTGTTGGAATACCAGAGCAATTACCAGCAACATTAACACCATGGATCACTTTTTTCATTATATATTTTGGCGGTAAGATCTCATCAGTGCGCTCTTTATCCCTATAAAATTTGCCTTTTGCTTCTTTGGCAAAGCAAAAGTAATAGGTATTCATTATAGGCTCCGCGCCTTTCCCGAAACCAACTATATCACGATTTACTCCAAGTACCCCAGTCATTGCTCCACCAAATGGATCAAGAGCTGAAGGGCTATTGTGGGTTTCAACTTTATCTACAATCAAGTAATCGTCATCAAAAATTATTCCTCCTGCGTTGTCAGAGAAAACTGACACACATATGTCAGAATTTATCTCACGCGTTGCACGCTTGATATAATGTGCATATAGGCCATCTTTTATTTCATCAATAGGAGAGCAAAAGATATTGTGCTTACAATGTTCAGACCAAGTCTGTGCCAGAGATTCAAGTTCAATATCATATGGATTTCTACCGAGTTTTTTGAAGTAATCCTTTATATCCTTCATTGCTGCAAGGGAGAGACCTAAAGTGCCATTGCCATCGATTCCATCTCTACTAATTTTTTCAAGCTCTTGGTCACTCACATTTAGGTTAACAGGTTTAGTACTACCCTCTGTCATCTCAGTGCCCTCTCTTGTCATCCCAATACCCTTTCCTGTCATTCCAGTGCTTGACACTGGAATCCAGTTTTCATTATACAATTGCTTGAAGTTTTCTGGATTCCAGTGTCTGGGCACTGGGATGACACCAGGTGGGGTATTCGATTTACCATAATATTTCCAGCTATAGTTCTTACAGATAAGTGTGCAATACTCAGTGATAGGGTTGAATTCTTGCTTTATATCATCTTCAGTTGGCAAATTCCCTTGACTTAGAATCAATTTTGAACTTCTTGCTTTGATATAAACATTTTCATCAATGTAGTTCTTGTTTATTAAATATTCTCTAACAATTTGTTTCACTGTGTTGCCTACATTATCGGTCATGCCAGGTAAGAAGCTTATTTCCAAGCCCCACTTTGCTTGTGGTTCTATGAAATCATACGGAACTTCTTCAAGGTTTTCATTGTAGGAATAATAACGGCAGTCTTGTATGACTTTATTATAAAATAGCCCGCAAATTTCTTCATATAATTTGGATGGTAATCCTTTGCGTATGTAAATCGAGTAAACGTTGACTAACCATCTGCGGCCAATTTGCTCGCATTTATTTAAAACTTCTATTCTAATGTTTGCCATGTAATGTTATAAAAAATTTTAATATATAATAGCATACAAGCACGTTTATATTTTGAATAATTTCTATACAATAAAATATTGTATTAATTGTTACTGTTAGTGGGAAGAGTTTTTACCGTTAATGTGGATGAATCTCTTTTTGATGTGCTGGTTCAGCACATATTTTCTGAATATGAAAGAGAAAAAATTCCTGAAGTAAAAATCATACTTCCTTGCAAGAGGGATGTGATAGCGCTGCTGAGTGCATTCAAGAATCATAACGCTAAAAAATGCATAATTTTGCCAGAGATAGTTTCGCTAGAGAATATTGATGAGGAAGATTTAATATTAAATCTTGATAGGGTTAAAGTTATCAAGCCAACAAAAAGGACACTGCTACTCATTCAATTCATATTGGAGTGGAATAGAAAAAATAATGATAATTTTCCAATTGATTTAGCTTATAGCCTGCCATCACTGCTTGATAAAATTCAATCTACCCAAACAACGGATTGTTATCAATTTGATGAACATTCAAAAAAAATAGAGAATTTCATAAGCTTACTCACTGAGACTTGGAGTAAAACTTTAAAAGATTTAGAAGTAGTAGATATATTAAAACATAAGAGTGATTACATAAACAATATGATAATCTCTTTACAAAAAGACCAATATATAATCTTTGTTGGAATTGGAAAGGATAAGTCGTTAATTAGGGCTATATATGATCTGCCATTTGGAAAAATAATTTTGCCTAACTTGAATTTGAAAATTAAAGAGAAAGACTGGAAATCGCTTGATAAAAAACATTATCAATATTGCCTGAAAGATCTGCTCGATTATTTAAAAGTGGATAGAAGGGATGTTAGTTTTCTGCCAGAAGCGTGTTCTCCAGTGCCCAGACACTGGGATCCAGAAAACTTAACTTTAAATGAGCGCACCAGGTGGCTGTATAATGAAAACTGGATCCCAGTGTCAGCTACTTGGATGACAGAAGAAAGGGCTGGGATAACAGGAAGTCCTGAGGAATATCTAGATTACGTCTTTGATACAACTGCCGATCTAAGCAAAGTTAGTAGTGGACATGTTGGCAATATTGAAGTCATCACTTGTGATTCCAGAGAGGAAGAAGCACAAGTGACATCATTAATTATAGAAAATGAAGGTTATGAAAACATTTCTTTGGTCGTCTTTGATAAATTACTTGCAGCTCGTATAGCATGTTTATCAAGGCAACACAGTGCCATACCGGAAAATTACCCTTATATAACGCTTCTGCTTTATAGTATCGAAGTTTTGACCTCAAATTGGAGCAGTGTGTCATTACTTTCGCTCCTTAAACATAGGCTAGTGACTTTTGGTTACACTCAAGAAGAGTACACTCGGATTTTATCTGAATTTGAAATAGAGATATTACGCAACTTTAGTACAAATGGTCTGAGCGATATTATAAATGCTATCAATGCCCATAAAAAGCTAAAATACAAAGAAGATATATTACTTATTATCAGTAAGTTAGAGGTTATATTTAATCCTTTACTTCGTTCTATAAATTGCTCTATTTTCGATGTGGTAGCAACTCATTTGCAGTGTATTAATATATTATCTGGTATAAATTTTTCAGAGCTAAATAGTGAAATAGGTAATTTTACCTGTAATTTCTCAAATGCATGTGAGGGTGTAGGAATTAAATGCTCCTTAGAGTTATATAGCCAAATTCTGACCTTATTTTTAGGGAAAGAGTTTTTCTTTGTAGCAAGTGACTTGAATAAATTCAGCTTATATCACAACAAAGTTGTAATACTTGCTGGATTTAATGAAGCGCCAAGCTTTCAAAGTCCGCTTTTGAATGCACTTACGAGAGAAAAATTTAATCTTCCTTCTGTGCAAGAAGAGCAGGGGTATTTTTTTTATACTTTACACAATTTGTTTTGTGCAAGTAAGGTTTATATTACAAGATCGCTAAGCCATAGAAAGCCAATTCTATTGCAGCGTTTGGAAATTCTACTCAAGGAGGGGAAGCAGCCGTATCGTGATTGGCTAAGGATATTAAATACGCCTGAATGTACTGTTCCATGTACTCAGCCTATGCCAAAACCTCAAACCGAAGTTAGAAAAGAAAAAATGCAGGTGATGTCTTGCAGTGCAATAGAAAAGCTAATTCGTAATCCTTATTCATTTTACGTTGAATATATACTGGGTCTTAAACAATTAAGAGACTTGAATTTCAAGCCATCGATATTGGAATTTGGCACTATGGTACACAACATTCTTGCAAGATATTTACGCAACAAAAAATCGCCAATGAGCATTGCACGAAAAGCATTCTCGACTAGTCAGTTTAATTTTTCAAATATGTGGTGGGTAAGACTGCAAAGGATAATTCAATCTTTTGTCGAATTTGATGAAACTCGAAGCAATTATGTTGAGTTGGAAAAGAACTTTTCCTGTCCGATATTTCATATTCCAGCGCGTGACACTGGTTCTTGTGATCAGTATGAAACTGCTTGGATGACAAATAAGCCACAAGAAATTTCACTGATAGCAAGATGTGATAGAGTTGAGTATCTACCAAGTGGGCAAGTGGCAATTATAGACTATAAGCTTGGTACACCACCTTCCAATGAAGAAGTAATGTCGGGATTTTTTCCGCAATTAATTTTACAAGCCTTAGCGGTAGAACATATAACAAAAAGAGAAGTCTCAGAACTTGCTTATTGGAAACTTGATTATGATAAAATAAAAGTTATTTCTATACAAAATTATAGATACAAAATGCAAGAATTAAAAAATGATCTGCCTGGTTTTTTATCTAACTATTTAAGTAATTCCACACCCTTTATTGCCTCTCCATATTTTGATAAATTCCTGAGATTTAACAGCTATAAACAGCTAGAAAGGGTAGGAGAGTGGTTGTAAATGGTGTCATCCTAGTACCTGACACTGGTTTCCATCCAAAAGGGTGTCATCCCAGTGCCCAGACACTGGGATGGCTTTGTTGCATCACACTTTATGAGATGGTGATTTATGGTAAATTCATGTAACTATCTCAAATTTAGCCATACCAATATCAGTGAATTTATTAAGCAAATAGCATTTAGTTCTTTTTCTCGATTTATCTCAGATTTATTCCTAAAACTAAATCCGAATATTTGCTTTAATCTTGAGAAAAACCCTTCAATATAAGATCTTTTCCCATAATTTACTTCTTTTTTCCATTCTTTCATGCCATCTTCACCGTATAATTTTATTAACCTAATAGCAGCATTCCTGTCAGACATATAATCTATTTCTGGATGTTCTGCCGCATTGTTTATTGGTGGAATTTTTGTCTTTATATCATATTCGTTACACAACTTATAAAACTTGTGCCTATCACATGCTCTATCTGCATATAGTGCTTTTATGGCATGCTGAAAATCAACTTCTTTTAGCAAATCACAAGCTCCATAGTGATCAGAGTAGAAACCGTTACTGTATTTTACAGCTATGGCTTTTTTGTTGTTTATATTCAACATTACGTGCAATTTTCTCGTTTGCTCATAGCCACGATATTTTCTGTCAGTGCTATTTTCCTTGCTGTGACCAGGAGTGTTGTTGTATATACTAATTCCTGTACTGTCTATAGCAATTTCGATATCTTCCATATTAGAGGTTGTCCGGAAACAAGTAAAAGGCTATAATATCTGAAATTTTAGTACGGGGTAAAGATGAGAAAAAAGTATCCAACAGATCTAAGCGAAAGGGAATGGGCAAGAATAGAAAAACACTTCAGAGTATCATACAAGAAAGGAGGAAGGCCGCCAAAGTATAGCAAAAAAGAAATATTAGAAGCAATTTTCTATGTATTGCGTACAGGGTGTCAATGGCGGTATTTACCAAATGATTTTCCGCTATGGAAGACTGTGTATGAGCAGTTCAGGCAATGGAAGAAGCAGGGAATTTTTGAGAAAATGAATTATGAAATTACAAAATATAGTAGAAGAAAAATAGGAATGAATGAGCAGCCGAGTGCCTGTATAGTAGATAGTCAATCTGTAAAGACTACAGAAAAGGGGGGATCAAAGGCTATGATGGAAGTAAAAAAGTAAAGGGTAGAAAAAGGCATATAATTACAGACACTCAGGGTTTTATACTAGGTTGTTACGTAGGCGCTGCTAACGAAAATGATAGAGATGGTATTAAAATAGCATTAAACAATATGAGAACAAAATATACTAAAGTTAAAAAAATGTGGGCTGAAATGGGATACCAAGGAAGAAATTTAAAGAATCACATAAAGGAAGAATATGACATAGATATTGAAATTGTTAAAAGGCCTCCATGTAGATTTTGGGTGCACAAAGATACTCCACCTGAGCTACTACCAACAAGAGAACAAGGGTTTAAAGTACAGCCAAGAAGATGGGTTGTAGAAAGGACTTTTGCTTGGGTTAATAGGAATAGAAGGCTATCGAAGGAGTATGATTTACTCACAACATCCACTGAGAATTTCATATACCTAGCTATGAGTAGGGTTATGTTAAAGAGGGAATATGCTTGAATTTACTAGTTTCCGGACAACCTCTTATAGCATATATGAAAGATTTCATAGAATTATACAAGATGAGCGTTACAACATTAGTTCTTTGAAAGATCTACAGGTTGATGTTGATCTTTGGTTGCGTTCTTATAATCAAACAAGACCTCACTCAGCGAATACTTCTACACCTATACAAACATTTTTTGACAGTAAACATATTTGCTTTTCAGAAAAACATTGGTAGGATTAGACAAGAGTCTTATATTATAGCTCTTTCCACAGAAGTCCGGATATGATAAGATTAAGGATAGATGGCGATAAGGAGGTTGGATGCCGGCAGCATATAGTTATGATTTAAGAAAAAAAGCAATGGAAGCACTAGACGAAGGGGAAAGCAGAGAAGCAGTGGCAGCAAGATTTAAAATTGGACGAACTACTTTGTGGGAGTGGCAGCAAAGAAAAAAAGAAACAGGCGACTTTCAGTCAAAAAAACTCGGTAATGGAGGTTACAATCAGAAAATTATCGACTGGAATAAGTTTATCGAATTTGCTAAAAAACACGGTAGAAAAACTCTGTCGGAAATGGCTAAACTTTGGGGCAACGTTAGTATCCAAACGATCCACCGAGCTCTCAGAAAAATTGGATTTACGCGCAAAAAAAGACATATGGATACAAGGAAAGGAACGAAGAAAAACGTGCTGAATTCTTAAAAATTATAGCAACAAAAGAACCAGAAAACTTAGTGTATATAGATGAGTCTGGGATTGATAACACGGAGGACTATCCATATGGGTATTGCCAGAAAGGACAGCGATTTTATGCCCTAAAATCTGGAAAAAAAACTCAACGAATCAGCATGGTTGCAGCCTTAAGTAGAAGAAAGATAGTTGCTCCATTAACATTTGAAGGCCACTGTAATATGGATATTTTTAATGGATGGTTTGAGCAATTTTTGGCACCGATCTTAGAACCTGGACAAACTGTCATTCTTGATAATGCTACTTTTCATAAGTCTGATAAGCTTATCAAGCTCGCTAAAGGAGTCGGTGCAGAAATTTTGTATCTGCCGCCTTATTCTCCAGATTTTAACAAAATTGAGCATCATTGGTTTGCTATAAAAAACAGAGCCAGGAAAAACATTCCTCTATTCGAATCCTTTCGTCGTGCTGTTGATTCTGCCTTCCTATGACCTATTCGGACTATTATGAGAAATGCTATAATTTTTACTACATCAATTCTTCTGTGTCAGATAAAATCTTGTCTTTTAAAGAAGATATTACATATTATTTCTGAAATCCAGTCGAGTTACTAACAACCGATACCTCATTAAGATAATTATTGGGTAACGATTTAAACTTCTTTGCAACATTCATAATTCTTGAACCTACCGCATTTGGATCTACATTTTTAATCTCTGCAATAAGTGCTTCTTCAACATCCATAGTTCTGTTCTCAGACACTTGCTTAGAAAATTCGGCAACCTGACTACTAAATTTTCCAGTACTCTTTACTCTTTTTATTCTATCATCAGCATTTAATAACTTCCTTTTTTTCCCTGTAAATTCTTCTTTATCCAATGAATCCTTGTGAGCAATTTCTACACTTTCTATTTCCCTTGCTTTCTTATTTAACGAATACCCAGATGATGAGACCTCTCCACCCCCCTGTTCTTTTCTTGGATACGCATGCACACCACTAGACTCCTCTAGTATACCAATTGATGTTTGGAAATCCACTTCATTTAATCTTTCCATAACCAACAAAGCTTTCTCCTTGCAGGATCTTCCTTTAGCATGCTCACCTAAAATGTTATAAACTTTTTCAAGCATTAATAGCACTCTGTGTACAGTAGAAGCCTGATATTCGTCAGAATAATCAACTAAACTAATAACTTCCGAGCTCTGACTAACGTAGCTAAATACTTGCTTATATTTTTTTAAATATAAGCAAGTATCAATAAAGCCTTCTAGCGCTTCAGCTACTATTGTATGATATTTTGCATTATTGATACTAACTGAACCTTTTAAAGTCTTTAATACCATATCAAGATTATAATATTGCATATCATAATTCTCTAAATCTCTATAACCAATACCGAGTCTTAATCTTATTTTTAACATTGTATCAAGATCGCTAGTAGAAAGTTGTTCATAATAACTCAAGGCTTCCTCAAGACAATCGACTTCTTCATAATAATTGTCAGTATCCCTATGAGCACTAGCAATTCTGCACAAAAGGTCAATCAATTTGTGATAGGCAAAATCACCACTCGGATTAAAAAAAACACAAGTAGCAAAGGCAGTTTCAAGCGCAATCATCTCATAATAAATATTATTTTGTTCTTTATAATGTTGAGCTATTTCTAATAGTAAATCAGTTGCTTGGTATTTACTCAAAAAAGAATTTTGCTCAAAAACAAAGCTAATAAGTTTATCAGAAAACTCTTCTTCTGCTATAGAATACTCCAGTTCATTCTCAAGATCACAACATTCCATGACATATCTAGATGTTGAAAGAGAAGAATCGTGCTTGTCTAAAAAAATGGACATAGCTCTTTTAATTAGAACCTTCTTTATATGTGGGTTACTCCCAACCCTAGCAACAGCTAACAGAACCTTGGCTAATGACAATTCATCCTTATGATAATAACATTCGTAAACTGTAGACAGTAAATCCTCGTTTAAAATGAAACTAGTTTCTTCCACATAAGAGCCCAAAGTATGACAAGCATCAACCAGTTTTACAAAAGCTCCAGATACTTCATGATCATAAGGAGAACCCTGATTTCTATAAAGCTCTCTAAAAATCTCTATGCTCTTCTCAAGACTATTGATTTCTGCAACATTTTCTCCCAAATTTCGCTGAGCATCAGCAAGATTTAATAGTGCATAAGCTGTTTCAGAAGCACAACCAGGATAATTTTTTAAAATTTCTATACCTTTTTCAAGATATAAGATCTTTCCAATATCGTCTTGTAAAAATCCAGTAGCATTACCAAGTTTTATAAATACTTTAGCCACCTTCACCTGAGTTGCATCAAGTCGGGATTCAATCCTCAAGAGCTTTGTAAGCACTGATACTTCATTTTCTGCTATTTCCAGGTCGGAATATGCTTCAGCCAATAACCATAATAAAGGCTGTACATAACATCTTTCTACATCTGATGCACTTTCAGGATCCTTTGCTGCCCAACTCTCTACATGAAACAAAAACTCCTCTAAGTGTGGTGACAACTGTTCCTTCCTATCATAGTCTTCCACACCTTCAATACCAACAGGGAAAAGACTTTTTAGTAATTCATAAGTCTTTTTGATAACCTCTTTCGTTCTTTTCTGATCATCTAATTGTAATCGGATTACTTCTTGAACCAATCTTTGAACATTTAGTGTGCTTTGTTCTTGTTTA
This sequence comes from Wolbachia endosymbiont (group A) of Aleiodes leptofemur, assembly GCF_964028465.1. Lineage (NCBI taxonomy): Bacteria > Pseudomonadati > Pseudomonadota > Alphaproteobacteria > Rickettsiales > Anaplasmataceae > Wolbachia > Wolbachia endosymbiont (group A) of Aleiodes leptofemur. The sequence continues at coordinate 1,312,861 of NZ_OZ034782.1, read as the reverse complement.
CCGTTCACCATAGAATATCTTGTAAGCAAACGAATAGCTAACTCCAACTTATTCTCATCACCTCCCGCTAAATTTAAAAACATTCTCCTATCGATATTCCGAGGTTCAAGATAAGACACAATGTCCAAAATCTCTAAAGCCAGACATCCATGTTCTTTATTACTTAATATCATATCAAGTGTAACCTTCCACGTCGTAAAAGTTGTACTAGTATAAGTATTATCAACACCCATAAACACATCAGAACCAAGCAGTTCCTTTTTCTTTTTGTTATATTGATTCAAATAATTACTAAGACCAAACCTACCTGACCTTTGATCTAGAATATGTGACACTGCTTGTCGTAGAGCTAAGGGAAAAAATTCCACTATACTTACCAATTCTTCTATTTCTTCGTCTTGAGAATCATCCTTTATCTCCAGTCCTTTTTTTACAAATTGCAACGCATCATCTGATAACAACCCTTTTAGTTCTATACATCCTATTCCTTCCAATTCTCGATCACGAGAAGTAATTAAAATATAAGGCTTGTTATCACTAGATTTTAGAGAGTACAATGGTAAAAACTCCTTTAGACACTTAACATTCCAAGCATTATCAAAAATAAAGAGACTTTTCCTATCTGCAAAAAAACTATATACTTCTTTCACAATATCTCCTGCAGTCTTTTTCTTTCCATCTCTGCAATCAAGATTAATCCCCAACCTATTATCTCTAGCTAATCCAAGAAAAGACTGTACAAGCTCTGCCTTGCCCCCAGCATTTATCCATATTACATTTTCGTCGTAATCCCTGAAATATTTTTGCGCATACTTCCTAGCTAACTCAGTTTTGCCTATGCCACCCAACCCAACAATAGACACCATTTGTGATATCACTGACGTTTTTTCTGAACTTTGTATCCTACTATGTAAATCACTTAATTCTTTTTCTCTTCCAGTAAATAATGCCACTGGACCTTTTACTTCAAACCAAATCGGCTTTGAATTTCCTTTCTTCACTGCCTTTAAAATGGCTTTCTCATATTCAGCATATTCTAAAGCTGATTGAGTTCCACCAGTTCCACTTGAGTTATCTGAAGAAACTCTGGTGTCACCTCGACGAAGTGACAAACAACGTAGCATTGCTATTGGACTATTATCACTACTAGAACCTTCTGATTGTCTACTTTCCCCACCTCCTGGACCTTGTCCACCTCCTGGACCTTGTCCACCTCCTGGACCTTGTCCACCTCCTGGACCTTGTCCACCTCCTGGACCTTGTCCACCTCCTGGACCTTGTCCACCTCCTGGACCTTGTCCACCTCCTGGACCTTGTCCACCTCCTGGACCTTGTCCACCTCCTGGACCTTGATTTATAATCAAATCCTTTATACTATTTATTTCACTTTTAAGAGAAGCAATATCACCTTTCTGAGCTATTCCTTTGATTTTGATTTGTTCTAGTATTTCCTGAGCTTTCTCTTCTAAATTTATTCCTCCTAAAGTATATTGATACTCATCTTCTTGGACAGTTGAATTGCGATTCACGTGGACTGTTTTTCGCTTTTTCATTATAGCGCCAACCCCTTCTTCCTCAAAGCTTAAAGGATGTCTGTAGCCGTATCGATCGGCAGAAGTTCCGCAAAATTGTAAATACACAGAGTTTGATTCTTCCTTTATAATTATACCCGTTTGATTGTATACTTTATTAGAAGACACATATTTTCCATTGTGCTTAAAGCTCATTGAAGACTCATCTAATCCTTTAATGTTACCTAAAAGAACACCTTCTATTATCGAATCAACCGATAAATCCTCCAATTTTTCACAAGCATAGTATACTGCTCTAAGGACAGCACATAATGATAGCTTTGACAGGACTGGAGTATTAAGTCGACTACCTGTCAATTCTATAAATTGCTTTTCAAAACTTTGGAAAATTTTAATTCCAGCTTCCAATAAGATTAGATCGGAAGCAATCTTAGCTTTGGATTCAAAAACTTCAACAATTTTCTCAGCTTTTCTTTTTCTCATAGACAGACCACTAATAACCGCAATAGTAAAGTTTCTGGCAAATAATGTCGCTGAAGGTGCAGCTCCTAAAAAGGAACCGGTAACTGCACAACCTGCCATCGCCCCAGCGAATGAAACCGGAAATTCTTTTAAGACTTTTTTAGCAAATCCCCTTTTTGACATCTGGTGAGATTTAGCTGATTCGAATAAGATGTAAGCATTACTCATAAAAGATTCTGCAAAAAAAAATAATTTCCTCCCTACCTCCATGGGCGGTTGATGAACAAAAACTACTTCAGCACTTTCCCTTGAAGTGCCTGGTTGATCGCTTCTTCTCAAACTAATCATAATTCCCCCACATAAATCTAAGTGTTTTAATTGTACAAGTCAAAATTAGAAATGCAAATATTTTATTTCTAAATCAGTATTATAGCTCTTTTTACAATAATCCGAACAGACCGTAATATGCTACTGGCCTGCTATAGCCATAAACACATATCTTATCGCATTCGGACTATTATAAGAAAGGCTATAGATACTCTGTTTATAGAAAACAATATTTTTATGAATACTTATTTTAATTTACCGGAATTTTATACAGTTGAACTCATAGCCAACATAAGTAGTTTATGCATTAACTAAATTTTCCAGGTTCAAGTTTGGATGATGGAAAAAGTTCACTTTTTCTATTTTTAAAAGAGACCTTTTATTTTACTTATAATTTTTTCTACCATATCTACAACTGGCTCATGAATAAGGTATATGAAAAAAATTACACCACAAATGATAAGTATATTTATGATTTTACCCTTATTCATCTTTATCTTGAGCTTCACTTTTGTTACAAGATCCATTTTATTTATGTTTTTATTTCATGCTGACAATTATATCTTAAATACCATAATTTTCAGTAAAATTTGACTTCAGAAGTATTCTATTAATTCAACATTAACCTTTTTATGTGTAAAATAGTTAATATAATATTAAAGCAGGCTGATGAATATAAGCACGATAGATAATACGCTGCAAAATTACATAACAAAATACATTGAACAAACATTCGCTACACACGTGCTAGGGAATAGATACGACAAATTGTATAGGAAACTTCTAAGTGGTATAGAAGAGATAATAAAGCTTGCTGTAAATGAAGCAAAACACTACGATGAAAATTTAGAAGATCTATATAACGATTCAAGATTTAATAAGAAATTTATTCAAGCTGTTGCTAAACATCAGGTGTCGGAATTTTTAAATATAGCATTTCTCATAATAGTCCGAATAGGTCATAGGAAGGCAGAATCAACAGCACGACGAAAGGATTCGAATAGAGGAATGTTTTTCCTGGCTCTGTTTTTTATAGCAAACCAATGATGCTCAATTTTGTTAAAATCTGGAGAATAAGGCGGCAGATACAAAATTTCTGCACCGACTCCTTTAGCGAGCTTGATAAGCTTATCAGACTTATGAAAAGTAGCATTATCAAGAATGACAGTTTGTCCAGGTTCTAAGATCGGTGCCAAAAATTGCTCAAACCATCCATTAAAAATATCCATATTACAGTGGCCTTCAAATGTTAATGGAGCAACTATCTTTCTTCTACTTAAGGCTGCAACCATGCTGATTCGTTGAGTTTTTTTTCCAGATTTTAGGGCATAAAATCGCTGTCCTTTCTGGCAATACCCATATGGATAGTCCTCCGTGTTATCAATCCCAGACTCATCTATATACACTAAGTTTTCTGGTTCTTTTGTTGCTATAATTTTTAAGAATTCAGCACGTTTTTCTTCGTTCCTTTCCTTGTATCCATATGTCTTTTTTTGCGCGTAAATCCAATTTTTCTGAGAGCTCGGTGGATCGTTTCGATACTAACGTTGCCCCAAAGTTTAGCCATTTCCGACAGAGTTTTTCTACCGTGTTTTTTAGCAAATTCGATAAACTTATTCCAGTCGATAATTTTCTGATTGTAACCTCCATTACCGAGTTTTTTGACTGAAAGTCGCCTGTTTCTTTTTTTCTTTGCTTCCACTCCCACAAAGTAGTTCGTCCAATTTTAAATCTTGCTGCCACTGCTTCTCTGCTTTCCCCTTCGTCTAGTGCTTCCATTGCTTTTTTTCTTAAATCATAACTATATGCTGCCGGCATCCAACCTCCTTATCGCCATCTATCCTTAATCTTATCATATCCGGACTTCTGTGGAAAGAGCTATACTATAATTTTACGCATTAGGGCTGTTATAGCCACCATCTTCTTCTTACCACTTTCAACAAGCTTAGAATAAAAGGCGCCAAGTATAGATTTTGACCTTGTAGCAGCCATAGCGGCTGTAAAGAGCTTTGAACGAACGTTACTTCTACCACCTGTAATCCTTCGGTAACCAACAGCTTTACCACTTTCTTTTGGATGCGGTGCAACTCCGGCAAGACTTGCTACTTCTTTTCTATTTAAGTAACCAAGCTCTGGCATTAAACACAAAAAATCTTGTGATAACTTTTTACCTATTCCAGGAACTGTTTTAAGAATTTTTTGGTGTTGTTGTAATTCGCGGCTTTCATCAATAATCTTTTGTATAGTATCATTGAGTTCGTTTATTTGACTATCGAAAAACTCAATGGTCTTTTGACAGCTTTCTTTTATATGATCATTTTCCGGTGCTTCAAGTCTGCATTTTTCTTGAGTTCTCATTTGCGTAATATCATCACGACGTTGACAAAGTGCAGCCAAAGTTGATTGTTCTGTAGAGGTAGGTACAAATAGAGAGATAGTTCTATGGCGTTCAAATCCATATTGAGCAAGAGCTCTTGCATCTGATCTATCAGACTTTGCTAAAGTTCCGTGAGATAAAATAAAGCTTTTTACTTTACGAGTATTAGCTCGATGCACGGCAATATTTTTGTCGGTAAGAAAATGTGATAAGCCAAGCTCATATTTCCCTGTATTTTCTAAAGTCACTAAAGCATTAGGTAGAATATCTGAAAACTCTTGAAATAATTGTTGCCAACCAGAAGCATTATTATCAAATTCGACAGCATTCTTCTGTTTGTGAATTGCAACGACATTTTTAAATTTTCCGATGTCAATGCCAATAAAATTTTGATAAGATGTAACCATAATAAACCTCGATAGTTTTAGTTAATTTAAGATTGTAAACGGGTGCATATATATGTCCCAAGCAACTATTCAAACGTATCGAGAGATAGGGCTAGCGTACCTTGATACCAACGGTTGTAATACCAATTTCCTTTCGGTCGCGCACGCCCGCTATTCCTAGTGAGCAGGGTTATCTTTCTCTCTTATCTCTTTTATATCACGTTTTTAACTTACAATTGCCTTAGGTCTTCATCTGTAGTTTCATCTGCATACTGTTGTCTAAGTGAAGAAGGTCGCCCCTCCTCACTCGACTTCAAAACCGTACGTGAGACTTTGCGCCTCATACGGCTTCTCTCTAATTTGGTGCTTGTCATGCACACCTCCTGTGTAATTCATCGTGACAATGCCCATGTAACAAAGATAAATTTTTGATCATATTGTTTCGTCTATTCCGGTCTTTATGATGTATTTCTATTATATCATCACTTTCAAACCATAGTCTACAATTACCGCATTTACTTTGTTGTAACTTCAATAGTTTTATTACTCTCGATGGCTTATCTGGTATTTCTCTAAGACGATTACCCCAATATACCCAATCACCATCATATGGAGATCTGGTTTTTTGCACTTTGATATGTCGTTTAATAACATGATCGCTGTGTATAATAAGATGTATCTTGTTACTTGTCATAAAACGCCAGTTATCGTTATTATACTTTTTAAAGTATTTTCTTTTTATCCAGCATTTCCCTTTGTTTGGGTGCCTAAAGACTGCCCACTTCCAGAGCTTTCTATGTATAGTATTATCCAATGAGCTAAAGATTTTACATGAAACTACCGAAGAGTAATATTGACTCCATCCTCTGTTTATTGGATTGAGATTCCTTATTATTACTTCCTGTGGCGCCCCACGCATTTCTCTAAGTTTATGTTTAATAGCAAATGTATGCTGCTTTATAGAATTACGACTTGGTTTTATTAATAATGTGTAACCTTTTTTACTTTCTTTTGTTGGATATTGTCTTATTGAAAATCCAAGAAAATCAAATCCTGGTTTTGTTTCGTCAATGGTTCTTAATGTATGAGAAATTCTTGTTTTAGAGGGCTTTAATTTTAGTCCAATGGTTTCTAACCATTCTTCAACTAAAATTTTTGCTTTAAGAATAATCTCTTCGTTTTCATGTATGATGACAAAATCATCACAGTAGAAAATTACACTAATAGACTTTTGCGCGTTTTTATGCGATATCCTACCATATTTTCTTTTCATGCATTGAAAGAGTTCGTTTGTTAATGCTTTTTTGACATGTTGCTCTAATCCGTGTAATGCAACACAAGCTAGCAACGGTGCCTCCTTGAATTGTACCACGTTTTGTGGATTGAAACTTTCCATCTTCCATAACGCCTGCCCTTAACCATCTTCTTATGATTTTCTTTAACGTTGGTGTGGTTTTCAAGCAGTTTATTATGGTTAATATTGTCAAAACATCCAGAAATATCAGCATCTAATACATATGCTGTTTTCTGTTTTAGCACATCAAATATGGCTTCAATTGCATCATGACATGATCTACCAGGTCTAAAACCATAAGTGTTTGGCTCAAGTTTTGCCTCCCATTCTGGTTCTAAAGCCATTTTTACAAGTGTTTGTGATATAGTAGGTATACCAAGCGGGCGATGCTCGGATGGCTTACCAGGTTTTGGGATTCAGACGCGTCTTGATGGCTTTGCTTTTTCTTTTATATCTAAAGAATATGATAGTTGTAATCTTTCTTTTTGATTAAGATTAGCCTTTCCATCAATACCTGCAGTCTTCTTCCCCCTATTGTCCTGTGTTACTTTCCTAACAGCGAGTGTTTTTGCACTTGTTGATTTGAGCAATAATTTTTGAAGATTATGCATCTTTTTGATATCATTACATTTAGAGGCTTGGTAAATTCGTTTTTGTAGCTTAAATGAAGATTTCTTCAGCTTTCGCCAAGGAATTCCATTCCATTCATACCTAGCTTTTTGCTGGTCCATAACATATTCACTACTATTCACCACTTTACCTTCCAAATTAAAGTGTTTACGTCTGCATATCCCAGATATTACTTTGGGCATTAGCTTCTTAAACAATCCTTCCACATAGCAGCTTGTGGTTGGCTACCTACTTATATTTAATGAATATAAGAGCTTTTATGTGGTTACTCCGTTCCATAGCTTCGTTTCACGTTAAACTTAGATTCCTACTATTTGCCGGAAGCTGGGAACATCAATAACTAAAGTCTTCAATCTTTAGTTCCCCTTTTGCTTCGTACCATTTTGGTCTATGCGTAGTTCAACCTCTTTTCGCATACTATGCTTTGACGACAATTCAAACATAGGTTCCTCTCGTAATCATATCTAACTCTGTTTGCAGGGATTCACCATGAGGTTTAGTGTTACCTGCTTTTATCTCATGCTTGCATCCCAAGGGTTGCCATCCTTTGAAATGTGAGACATACATTATCCCCGATGTCTAGGGAAGATGGAATTTAACCATCACAAAACCACGGCTTTCCGGGTCGCACTGAAGAAAAATAACCAACGATCCACTATGCTTTCTAGCTGTTCTTCCTTATTCTTAGGAAATTTAGGTAGTTCAATAAATACAAATTGAAAATCTTTTAAGTCATGCTCATTGGTTTTCTCATCTCTTATAGTGTGGCTGGATATATAATCAAGCTTATCAGGAAATAAATTACAATTAGAGATAGCAATAAAGAAAACCTTCTTTAAATCAATGTATAGCTCTTTTTACAATAATCCGAACAGACCGTAATATGCTACTGGCCTGCTATAGCCATAAACACATATCTTATCGCATTCGGACTATTATAAGAAAGGCTATACTTACCAGATTTATCAGCTTGCCTTGAGTAAGCCTTAGCAGCATATAGTTGAGCTCGTTTCTCAAAACCTTTATCACGAGCAAACTGGTCAGGTAAGGAAGCAGTATTACTACTACTCCCTCCCTTAGAAACCTTACTATTACCCACAAATATGAGGTTCATGAGCAAGTCTCCATCCTTCTGCTAGATCAAAGAGACGTCTCCACCCTTTCCAAAGAGTAATTGGTCCTGGTTTTGGGTCGCTTTTTCTTGCTAAATGACCTCCAAGTTCACGAAACGGCTTCTTTTATAGTAGGGGCTATATTTGGACATGGTTTCCTGTGTATTTTAACATATAAAACTTTCCATTCTTCCTCAGCTAATAAGGCAGTACATAGTAATGTTGGGTTAGTTCTTGCAATTGATGTAATAAAGAAAATTCTCCAAGCAATAATGCTCATGACTGTTAAATACCTCATTAATCTTTCTGCTGTTCCAAGTCTACATTCCTCAACTTTGAGACCAGATTTTAAAATCTTATGCAATATCTCTATTTTCCATCTCAAACAATACCAACTAACTTTTTCAACAGCTTCTTCAAAAGTACTGACCGGAAAAAAGCATCCACTCTAGAGGACTTGCTTCGGGAGGAGAGTTTTTTTCAACAACATGAATTGCGTGAAGTTGTAGACTCTGTCGGTTTATATTTTATGTGACCTTCTTTACATTTTATATGGCCTTCATGTGATAAATTTTCCGAATCTAATTTCTAAAAACGCTGTCCTTTTTTGCTTGTTATCTCTAGCAGGGATTTCAACTTCTACTTTTCCAGCGCAAGGGAGGCCTTGGATAAATGACCATAATTTTTGCTTGTTCCTGGTATGCATGAATTTTTTATTTACATTTCTGTTGTGGCGAGCTCTTACTAAAATTGCTGAGTTAAGATTATGTGCAAGTTCAAAAAAATCATGCATATCTGCTTCTCTGTCACATACAGTTATAGCTTCGGTTTGGGCCAGATCTATAATATTATTTGTTTTCTTTAAACTTTCTAGCCATTTCATACTTTCTTTATCCTCAATATGAACGTTGTTACGATGGCTCTTTAGTCTTTTTTCTTCTTCAGAAATGAGTTGCCTCGAGTAAATCTTTTGATCCAGTATTCCCAGCTTCCGTACTAACAGCAAGGGCTGTATGCATTACTGCTCCTTTTCCAGCAATAGTTCCCAATCCGCTTATGGCTTGAGTATGAAATATAAGTTGTATCTTGAATCACAAGAATTCTTTTATGAGCTTTTGTTCTTTCAACTGTTTTATCAATGTGTGAAGCTAGAATATCGACTTCTTTTACGTTCTCATTTTGAAAAAAACGTTATGCTGCTTTTGCTTCTGACCAACTTCCGCATGCCTCATTAATTGAGCTTTCAGGTAAACTTATCAAACTATCAGCAATCTTTACTAATCGGTCAGTTAATCTTTTATCTCCAAGTACAGCATCTCCAAATTCATTTTTAGCCCATTCATTACTCTCGTTTGCCATTTTTATACCCTCAATATTTGCAAACTTTAATATTGTAATACTTTATTTATAAGTACATTTATATTTGTGGGTAATAGTAAGATTTGATATGCTGCCAACACTTATGTTCAAATTAAAAATGTCATTTATGATACTAGCCACTTCACGCTTTGAGTTTTTGTAAAATCCGCTGAGTGCTGCAATTATAGACTTAACCCTTGGACCAAATGTATCTGGCGTAACACCTTCTGGTAACTTGCTACTTTTTCTTTTTCTGCATCTCCAACAACGACCATGTTCCAATTATAGCTCTTTTTACAATAATCCGAACAGACCGTAATATGCTACTGGCCTGCTATAGCCATAAACACATATCTTATCGCATTCGGACTATTATAAGAAAGGCTATACTACATAAGGCCTAATTTCCGGAAGATCAACTTTTTGGTGAACATAAGGTTTTTCGCATATTACAAGCTCTCCTCCGCATTCACAAATATTAGGCAACTCTATTTTTACTACTTTATCCGCTTCCATTGTGGCATGAAAATTTCCTTTATGCCCAACCTGATCGCCAACATTCCTTTCGCTTTTTGGCTTGTCCTTTTTTGTTTTGTACAATTCTTTAGAGCTCGGTAGAGATGAATTTTTCGAGTTTAAACCAAGCCTTTCCTTTAATTCAGCGTTCTCTATCTTTAAAGCTTTATTTTCTGCTTTTAAGTTTTCTATCTCTGCTTTCAGTTTTTCTATTTTTTGCTGTAAATTTTTGCAAAGTTCTAAAAGGTTTACCACATTACCTCACTTTTGCTCTATGATTATCTTTATTATCTTGCTTTGTCTACCTTATTCTACCACTCCGCTGAACGGATACAATTTACTAAACAGAAAAAAAGGCAAAAGAAACCCTAGGGTAGCTAGTTATTCACTATCCATTTTTTAAGTTGGCGTTTTTTAATGTTTTAAATAGCGCGTTTCAGCTTGTGTAGGTAAAAACCTAGAAATATTGTGAAGACATAAGGTGCACATAGTGCAAAAAATTAAAAATAATACGCCAACTACGTTGTTTTCTTGCTGTTTAATCTGCACAGATGAAGATAACTGAATACCTTCAGTTTCATGATAAGGGGGCTGGCGAAGGGTGTCAAGCAAGTTTTTTCGTTTCTATTTCCAATAAAAGTTTGTTATATGGTTATGCAAGAAGTCTATTATAAATGAAATGAATGTGAAAAATATCTTGTTAGCACTTTTAGTACAAATGATATTCAGTTTGCCGCTATTTGCAGCTGATCCTGTTTTGCTCAACTGCATTAAAACTCCGGAAATATATGACCTTGATGCAAGGCCAAAAAATTTTAGCTCTTCAAACAATTTAAGAAGGAAACCTGGTTCTCCAAATAGTGCAATAGGGGAATTAATACACATAGTGGGTAGAATTACTGATATAAACTGCTTACCAATACAAAATGCTGTAGTTTCTATATGGCACGCGAATTCACGCGGCGTGAACCATTACGATAAGAATATAGAGGATGATCTGAATTTTGCTGGATCAGGAAGGTTTGTAGTGAATAATCTTGGCTATTATAATTTTATTACGATAGCACCTGGTAAAATTGGTGATAGAGCTCCACATATCAACTTTCTAGTTCAACATCCGGATTTTCCAGAATTCACAACGCAAATGTTTTTTGCTGACCATAATTGCGCTGATCCTGTTCTTGAAGATTTTGTTAGTAATGGGCTTGCAAGCCTTCTCATAACACCATTTACTTACAGTGATCAGGTCATAAAAACCTATACGTTTAACATTACCTTGGGCGGATATAATAAGTTCTCTAATAAAAGATAAAAAACCTTGCATGTAAGGGAGTCCATAGTAAACTTAAGTGTTATTGTACTTAGGATGTATATGAAAAATATCTTACTGATGTTTTTGCTATGTTTTATGTACAGTTTACAATTATTTGCAACGGAGATACCAGCAATGAAAATAACAATTTCTAAAATTTCGCCCGATTTTAAAACAATAGTAATGGGTTTATTTGAAGACAACGAAACCGTAAATGATGGCGGAGTTTTGCAAGGAAAACAGGTCATAGATAATATAAAGCAATTTAGCGATTTCAATGGAAGTTTTGGTGAATTTTTCTCTACTGCTTTGCCAGAAGAAAAAAATGTTATAGTTGTTGGACTGGGTAAGAAGGATGAATGGAATGAAAATAAAGAATTAAATATTGGTGGTAAAATATATTGTGAGCTAAGCAGATTAAAAATTAAAAAAGCAGCGGTTTTAATCGAAGGTAGTGCAGCAAATGTTGCATATGGTGCGTTTCTGCGTAGTTTTAAGTTTGATAAGTATAAAACTAAAAAGGATGAGAAAATTACAGAGGTAGAGGAGATTACCGTATTAGTAAAAGATGAACAATTAAGTAATGCTGAAAGATCATTTGAGCACTTAAGGCAAGAAGGTGAGAGTATATTCCTTGCGCGCTCTTTTATAACAGAGCCTCCTAACATTCTATATCCAGAATCCTATGCTGATCATATAAAAAAAGAACTTACTAAGCTTGGCCTTGAAATCGAGGTGCTTGATAAAAAGCAGATGGAAGAGAAAAAAATGGGAGCCTTGCTTGGAGTTGCACAAGGAAGTAGTAAAGAACCAAAATTAGTAGTGATAAAATGGAATGGAGCTTCTAAAGAACAAAAGCCTATAGCTTTTGTTGGTAAAGGTGTAACGTTTGACACTGGTGGAGTATCACTCAAACCTTCACGTGGTATGGAGTCAATGAAATATGACATGGCAGGCTCTGCTACTGTGGTTGGGGTGATGCATGCTTTAGCAGGACGAAAAGCAAAAGTAAATGCGATCGGTGTGGTCGCACTTGCAGAAAATGCAGTGGGTGGTAATGCTCAAAGACCAAGTGATGTAGTAACTTCAATGTCTGGACAAACAATAGAAGTGTTGAACACCGATGCAGAAGGAAGGCTCATACTTGCAGATGCTTTATGGTATACGCAAGATAGATTCTCACCAAAATTTATGATTGATCTTGCAACTTTAACTGGTGCTATAGTGGTTGCACTTGGAAATAACGAATATGCTGGTCTTTTTTCAAATAATGATGAATTAGCAAACCGTCTGATTGATGCAGGAAATGAAGTAAATGAGAAGTTATGGCGTTTTCCTATGAATGAAACTTATGACAAAATTATTGATTCACCGATTGCTGATGTTCAAAACATCGCTCCTGCAGGCTCTGGTGGAGATAGCATAATGGCTGCACAGTTTTTACAGCGTTTTGTGAATGAAACTTGCTGGGCACATTTAGATATCGCAGGCACTGCTTGGCACGAGAAAGGTACTGACATTTGTCCAAGAGGAGCAGTAGGTTTTGGTGTAAGGTTACTTAATAAGTTGGTTGAGAAGTACTACGAAGCCAATGATTAAAGGTCTTTATACTGGATTTATGGCTTAGCTACATGAACGTTTATTTTCGAGGCGCAGCAAATGAAAGTAGCTGATACATATTTCTTTTTTTCTGGATTCCAGTGTCAGCTACTTTCATGACACCCTGACAACCGTCATCCCGCTACTTGTTAGCGGCTGAGATACCGCGAATGAATCGCGGTATGACGGTTCGTGGCGGCGTGACGATAAGCTCGTCATCCCGCTGCTTGTTAGCGGGATCTAGAGATACCGCGGCGGCATGACGTAGGGAAACCGTTTTTTGGGTTAGCTATAACAGTAGTCAGGAAACAATAGCTTAAAAAGAGACTTAGTGTTAAATTTCTAATAGATTACTTATAAAAATAAATCTTATGGAAAGCAGAGCTAAGGCTTGGTTCATTTGGCTGATTAGTAACTTGGTTGTTATATTCAGCAACATGCAGATAATTTATACCTTTATAAGTGTAAATCTCGAAAAGGAACTTGGACTTACAATCGCGCAAGTTGCACTGGCTAATTCAGCATATACTTGGACTTTCGCCATCTTACAATTTTTTAGTGGAGCAACGTTTAATGTTTTTTCCAGTAAAAAAATTTATTTTTTCTCGTTATCAACTATGATCTTGGGGTTTTTTGTCCTTATTAATAGTGACAATTTCTCCCATTTGATTTTGTCTCAAGTGTTGATTGCAACTGGAGCATCATTTGGTTTTATTGGTGCTGCTCACACAAGTAGCATATGTTTTTCCGCTGCCCAATTTGGACTAATGTTTTCACTAGTGCAGACAATTTCAAGCCTTTCTGCTTTGGTAATTCAAATACTGTTCTCTAACTTGCTTGCCGAAGATGCATATTGGAAAAATCTGATTGTATGCATAATACTATTTGGTGTGTTGATATTTGTACTTACGCTTTTTTGTCCAAACACACTTCCAGAAAGCAGCTCAGAAAAGCGCACAATAAAAAGCTCTATGAAGACAGTAATGTGCTCTATATTAACAGTGCTAAAATTAAGAGATATCTGGATAACTTCAGTGGTGGGTGCTATTACTTTTGGAACATTTTTAGCACTTAATACCTTGTGGGCTCCAAGGTTACTGGGCAACTCAGAACTCAATGCAATGGAGTCAGGTATAGCAACTGCAATACTATGGCTTGGTCTTGCAGTTGGTGCTCCAATTGCAGATCGAATCTCAAACTTATTTAAAAATAGGAAACATGTAATTTCTGCTTTTGCTTTATTGCAAGGCGTCTCAATTATTATTTTACTATACAGCCATTTAACAGTCCACGTTGTGTACTTTTGTATGTTAATGTTCGGGTTTTTTGCGGGAGGACATATGCTTAATTTTACTGTCGGCAGCGAGATTGTGAAACGAAAATACATCAGCACATCATCATCCATTATCAATGGATTTATGTTTATTGGCAGTGGAGTTATAGTGTCAATGTTAGCACTTTTTACAGATCATAAAATGGCACTTTTTGCAATATTGATAGTTGCCGGTATTTTAAATTATGCAACAAAAGAGACATACTCTAAAAAATAAAGTAGCTGAATCTCGAGTCGATTGCTATATTATATTTACGTATTGTAATATTTATCAATAATGGATCACGTTACAACAAAAGACACAACAGTAACTAAGGCAACGATAGCTGGAGATATAAACCAAGAAATAGGATTATCAAAGGAAGACTCTGTTTCGATAATAGATGATATATTGGACGAAATAAAGACAAGCTTGGTAAAGGATGGAATAGTAAAAATATCGTCATTTGGAACATTCTTGGTTAAGAAAAAGAAGGAAAGACCAGGAAATATACCAAATACATCGGAGAAAGTGATGATTCAGGCAAGAAATTCAGTTTCTTTTAGGCCTTCAAAAATTATAAAAAAATCAATCAATAATTAATGAACAAGGAAAAATTATTTTATACGATTGGGGAAGTAGCTGAAGAGCTACATTTGGAACAGCATGTTTTGAGATTTTGGGAAGGTCAATTTCATCAAATTAAGCCTACAAAGCGTAAAGGAAGAAGGCTATATGATCGCAAGTGTATAGAGGCCATAAAGAAAGTAAAATACATGCTATATGATAAAGGATATACAATAAAAGGAGTGCAAAAAGAATTTGGTAATGATATAAAAGTCACAAAGAATTTGTTGCAAGAACTCACCGATTTGAGGGACTATTTAACTAGTAAAATAAATAACGAGGAAAGTAACAAGCAGGCGTGAAACACTACGTCTCGCTAAAATTTTGGAGTTTTGTGAGAGTTTAAAATGTGGCATATAGCCTCATTTCTTATATTATTAGCAATATTAATAGGCTGTGGCCTGCAAAAACCTGCACCTGTGCTGCTTAAAGGCGAAGAATTTTACGGAAAAAGAGATCTGGAATATACAAGAGAGTACCATTTAATTAGGGAGCCTTCAGTGCAAAAAGAAAGTAGAAAAGCCATCATAAATAGGATATACAAAGATAACAATAATACACAAAATGTGGGGGTAAATTGTAAATTTGTAATGCCAGTTAAAGGTTCAGCTACCTCTTCTGATGAAATGTGTAAGGATGGCATAAAAATTGCTGCTCAAAATGGAACGAACGTAGTTTCCTCTGCACCAGGCAAAGTGATATATGTAGGCAAAGGGCTGAGATGGTATGGGAATTTAATTATAGTGGAACACAAAGATAATTACATGACTGTGTACTCCTATTTAAAAAACATACATGTTGAAATTGGCGATAAAGTAAAGCAAGGTCAAGTAATTGGATCTGCAGGTAAATCAAGCACACAAGATAAAGATCCACAGATGTGTTTCACAATACGACATAATGGCCAAGCGGTTGATCCTTTGATGCATATGAACTGTAATTGAATTTGGATTTATATGAAATATGATTTTAAAAGTGTTGAAAAATTTTATCAAGATAAATGGGATTTTTCTGTAAGCAAGAGTGGTAAACAAGAAAAGTGTTACGTGTTGGAAATGTTTCCATATCCATCTGGTAAAATTCATATGGGACACTTACGTAACTATGCAATAGGGGATGTGATAGCGCGTTACAAGAGAGCTAATGGATTTGAGGTTTTGCATCCAATTGGCTGGGATGCGTTTGGATTACCAGCTGAAAATGCAGCAAGGGATAACAATATTAGCCCCGAAACATGGACAAAAGAGAATATAGATAATATGCGTACACAGTTGAAATCTATAGGTCTTTCTTATAATTGGGAGCGTGAACTCTCCACATGTGAGCCTGATTATTACAAACACGAACAAAAATTTTTCCTGGATTTTTTAAAGCATGGGCTTGCCTATCGAAAAGAATCATGGGTTAACTGGGATCCAGTGGACCAAACAGTGCTTGCAAATGAACAGGTGGTTGATGGAAAAGGATGGCGATCAGGTGCAGTTGTTGAAAAACGTAAGTTGTCCCAATGGTTTTTAAAGATTACTGATTTCGCTGAAGATTTACTCAAGTGCCTGCAAAGTTTGAAAAATTGGCCAGAAAAAGTCAAAACAATGCAGGAGCGTTGGATAGGAAAATCTGAAGGAGCAACTATAGAGTTTGAAGTAGTTGGCCTGAATAAGAAATTAAAAGTTTTTACAACTTATCCTCATACTTTGTTTGGGGCTTCTTTTTGTGCAGTGGCAGCAGAGCATCCTATTGTGCAGGATTTAAAGAATGGTTCTTCTGTTGTCATCCCAGTGCTTGACACTGGGATCCAGGAAATAAAATCAAAAAGAGAGAACGATGAAAAAATAGGAGTTTACACCGGATTAAACGTCAAACATCCATTTCTTGATAAGGAATTGCCGCTTTACATAGCGAATTTTGTGTTGATGGAATATGGGGAAGGCGCGATTTTTGGTTGCCCTGCACATGATCAGCGTGACTTTGAATTTGCACAGAAATATAATTTGCCGATAATTCCCGTTATTTCTTCAGCCCACTTAGGTGTCATTCCAGCGCGTGACCAGAATTCTTACAATGGATCCCAGTGTCAAGCTACTCAGATGACAAAGGAGGCGTATACTGGAGACGGGACAATGTTTAACTCCGAATTCTTAAACGGATTAATGGTTAGTGAAGCAAAGGAAGCCATAGTTAAAAAATTTGAAGAAAAAAAAATAGGCAAAAAAACAATAAACTATCGTTTGCACGATTGGGGAGTTTCAAGGCAGCGTTATTGGGGATGCCCTATACCTATCATATATTGCAAAGATTGCGGAACTGTTCCAGTGCCAGAAAAAGACCTTCCTGTAGTTCTACCAATAGATGTAGAATTTACAAGTGGTGGCAATCCGCTGGATAAGCACCCAACTTGGAAATTTGTTGATTGTCCAAAGTGCGGAAAGCAAGCAGAGCGTGAAACTGATACATTCGACACCTTTTTTGAATCTTCCTGGTATTTTGCTGCATTCTGTAGTGAAGATAAATCAATAGACAAAGATGCATGTAATCGTTTTATGCCTGTTGATTATTATATAGGTGGGATAGAACATGCAATTCTGCATTTGCTTTATTCAAGATTTTTCTGCCGTGCTTTAACCAAATGTGGCTATTTTGATATTAAAGAGCCTTTCTCTACTTTAATCACTCAAGGAATGGTCTGCCATGCAACTTATAAAGACGAAAATGGTAAGTGGCTATTTCCCGCAGAAGCAAAAGAATTAATAGCGCGAGGTGCAAAAGTTCAAGTGGGCAAAGTTGAAAAAATGAGCAAATCGAAAAAGAATACAGTTGACCCAAACTTTATCATAGAAAAGTATGGTGCTGATACTGCTCGCTTGTTTGTGTTGTCCGACACTCCTCCGGAGAAAGATATGGAATGGTCCGATGATGGCGTGGAAGGTTGTTCTCGTTATGTAAATAAATTGTGGCGTATGGTCATGCAGCTAAGACCTGTAAATATACACTATGATAATGAAAATGTTATGGGTGGACTTCTAGAGTACAGAAAAAAAATTCATAAACTCTTACACGGACTTACAGATGACTTGGAAAACTGCAGATTAAACTGTGTAGTGGCAAAATTTCGTGAGATGACGAATTTAATAGCTGAAATAGACGTAAAAACTGGAAAATCTCTTATTGATGAAGGTATATGTATATTAATCAGAGTAATCGAACCATTCATACCACATCTAGCTGAAAGCCTATGGCAAGAAATAGGAGGTCAACCTTGGCCAAAAGCTGATGAATCATTATTAGTTGACGATACGGTAACTATAGCAGTGCAAATCAATGGAAAATTACGTACAACAATCAAGGTGGCAATTAACTTACCTCAAGAAGAATTGAAGAAAATAGCGATAGACTCTGTGTCCAGTAAGATCGATCAAAGCAAAGTTCGCACTGTATATGCTGTACCAAATAAGATAGTAAATATAGTTATATAAAAGACCTGAGTAGTACGTTTTATATAATCTGATTTTATGGCTATACTTTTTTTGACATGTAGTTATATCTTTTTTAATATAAAGGATATATACTTATGCATTATATATTTTTTTGTATGAGGAGTTATATGAAAATAAAGAGATTGTGCGTTTTGGCTGTGTTGCTTACTTCATCTCTAGCAGGTGCAGCTAGTAATAGTGCAAGTAAGTCAGAAGATAAGTATAGCTCTTTCCACAGAAGTCCGGATATGATAAGATTAAGGATAGATGGCGATAAGGAGGTTGGATGCCGGCAGCATATAGTTATGATTTAAGAAAAAAAGCAATGGAAGCACTAGACGAAGGGGAAAGCAGAGAAGCAGTGGCAGCAAGATTTAAAATTGGACGAACTACTTTGTGGGAGTGGAAGCAAAGAAAAAAAGAAACAGGCGACTTTCAGTCAAAAAACTCGGTAATGGAGGTTACAATCAGAAAATTATCGACTGGAATAAGTTTATCGAATTTGCTAAAAAACACGGTAGAAAAACTCTGTCGGAAATGGCTAAACTTTGGGGCAACGTTAGTATCGAAACGATCCACCGAGCTCTCAGAAAAATTGGATTTACGCGCAAAAAAAGACATATGGATACAAGGAAAGGAACGAAGAAAAACGTGCTGAATTCTTAAAAATTATAGCAACAAAAGAACCAGAAAACTTAGTGTATATAGATGAGTCTGGGATTGATAACACGGAGGACTATCCATATGGGTATTGCCAGAAAGGACAGCGATTTTATGCCCTAAAATCTGGAAAAAAAACTCAACGAATCAGCATGGTTGCAGCCTTAAGTAGAAGAAAGATAGTTGCTCCATTAACATTTGAAGGCCACTGTAATATGGATATTTTTAATGGATGGTTTGAGCAATTTTTGGCACCGATCTTAGAACCTGGACAAACTGTCATTCTTGATAATGCTACTTTTCATAAGTCTGATAAGCTTATCAAGCTCGCTAAAGGAGTCGGTGCAGAAATTTTGTATCTGCCGCCTTATTCTCCAGATTTTAACAAAATTGAGCATCATTGGTTTGCTATAAAAAACAGAGCCAGGAAAAACATTCCTCTATTCGAATCCTTTCGTCGTGCTGTTGATTCTGCCTTCCTATGACCTATTCGGACTATTATGAGAAATGCTATACTATGCAGGTTTAAACTTTGGTGC
Organism: Wolbachia endosymbiont (group A) of Aleiodes leptofemur; assembly: GCF_964028465.1. NCBI lineage: Bacteria > Pseudomonadati > Pseudomonadota > Alphaproteobacteria > Rickettsiales > Anaplasmataceae > Wolbachia > Wolbachia endosymbiont (group A) of Aleiodes leptofemur. Next base: position 1,293,343 of record NZ_OZ034782.1, on the reverse strand, counting down.
TGGTTGGGGTGGTGGCTTTAAAATGAAACCTGGTGTTGTTCTTGGTTACCACTATGACCAAAACTCTAAATTTGAACTTGAGGTTCTCAGTAATATTAAGTCATTAAAGAGCATAGGAGCTAGCTTATTGGCAAACTACCGCTTCTATCCTGACCTTGATATTGATCCCGTTAAACTATATGTCAGCGGAGGTTTAGGAGGATATCTCCAAATAACACCTTTTGGCTTTGGTGTTAGTGATACAGTTGATGGTGATGGCAATAGTTCACAAGAAGAAAAAGAAAAGGAAGAAGAAACACAAGGTGCTCCAGAATCAGGTGGTGAAGCTGCTGGTTCATCTGTAGTAGATAAAATACTGAGTTCTATTTCCTATAAACTAAAGTTAGGTGTTGATTATGAAATTACTCCGCAGATAATTGGTGCAGTTGGTATGACCATGGGTGGGCAACTAAGTGGTATAAAAGCAAAACAAATACCAGATGCAACTCTAGAGATAGGGGTACGTTATAATTTTTAATGCTGCTACTTAGTTCATAAAGGTAGAGACGATGTTGAGGATGAAATAAACAGCATTAAAAAAAATCCGAAAACGTATTTTCGAATATGGTTTTGAACGCTAGCTATAGATTAGAAAAATAACAAGAAAAAGGGTAAACATACTGTAATTGCTGTTGAATGATGGAGTCCATTATTTTAGCACGAAGTAACGAATTCAGTAGAATAAGTTCTTCAAAAATAATTTAAACTTTTATTAGTAGGAGCAGTCTCATGGAATATTATAGCGATCTCACTAAAAGAAACTTTTATAAGTATCGTTGATGAGAAAGGAAAAATTGTTAAGGAAGAAGTTGTTGCAAGAGAAAGTAAGGCAATAGCTGAATTTTTTCTTGGTCAAGGCAAAAATGACCTTACCCAGAAAAAGTGGAGAGAAAGTGTGGAATGTTTTTTACAAAAAGAATGATGCATCAAATTGTTCTGGAATGCAATAGTTAGATGTATGGTCCCAGAGAGTGATGGTATACTATCATCATCATTTAAGGAGTCATTATGGGACAGATATTACATGGGTGCGCCAAAACAACACAGACGATTCGTAGAGCAATACAAAATAGAAAAGAGAGCATAGCAAAACTCTCCAAGCATTATAACCTTAATCCAAAAACTATTATTAAGTGGAGAAAACGTTCATTTACGAAAGATGCTGATATGGGTCGAAAGCATCCAAGATCAACTGTTTTAACGCTAGAAGAGGAAGCTATAATAGTTACATTTCGCAAGTATACACTACTGCCACTAGATGATTGCCTTTACGCTCTGCAGTCTACAATTCCGCATTTGACTCGCTCTAGCTTGCATCGTTGTTTACAAAGACACAACATTAGCAGATTACCAACTGTTGATGGAGAAGTTAAGTCAAAAAAGAAATTCAAACAATATCCTATCGGTTACTTTCATATTGATATTGCTGAAGTTAGAACTGAGGAGGGCAAATTACATTTGTTTGTTGCTATTGATAGGACATCCAAATTTACCTATGTTGAGTTGTGTAACAGTGCTACAAAACCCATAGCTGCTGAGTTCTTACGTAATTTGATTAGAATTTTACCGTATAAAATCCATACTATTTTGACAGATAACGGTATACAATTTACAAACCAGAAGCGTCATAAGTATGCTTTCCAACATATATTTGATAGAGTTTGCGAAGAGAATGTTATTGAACATCGTTTGACAAAAGTTAGCCATCCTTGGACGAATGGGCAAGTCGAGCGTATGAATAAAACTTTAAAGGATGCTACAGTTAAGAAGTATTACTATCAATCGCACCAGCAACTTAAAGAACACCTTTATAACTTTGTTATGGCTTATAATTATGCAAAGAGACTCAAAACTCTTAAGGGTCTTACTCCTTATGAATTTATATGTTATCAGTGGACACAGTCTCCAGAATTATTTATACTAAATCCACACCATCACACTCTGGGACCATACATCTTATAGCATTTCTCATAATAGTCCGAATAGGTCATAGGAAGGCAGAATCAACAGCACGACGAAAGGATTCGAATAGAGGAATGTTTTTCCTGGCTCTGTTTTTTATAGCAAACCAATGATGCTCAATTTTGTTAAAATCTGGAGAATAAGGCGGCAGATACAAAATTTCTGCACCGACTCCTTTAGCGAGCTTGATAAGCTTATCAGACTTATGAAAAGTAGCATTATCAAGAATGACAGTTTGTCCAGGTTCTAAGATCGGTGCCAAAAATTGCTCAAACCATCCATTAAAAATATCCATATTACAGTGGCCTTCAAATGTTAATGGAGCAACTATCTTTCTTCTACTTAAGGCTGCAACCATGCTGATTCGTTGAGTTTTTTTTCCAGATTTTAGGGCATAAAATCGCTGTCCTTTCTGGCAATACCCATATGGATAGTCCTCCGTGTTATCAATCCCAGACTCATCTATATACACTAAGTTTTCTGGTTCTTTTGTTGCTATAATTTTTAAGAATTCAGCACGTTTTTCTTCGTTCCTTTCCTTGTATCCATATGTCTTTTTTTGCGCGTAAATCCAATTTTTCTGAGAGCTCGGTGGATCGTTTCGATACTAACGTTGCCCCAAAGTTTAGCCATTTCCGACAGAGTTTTTCTACCGTGTTTTTTAGCAAATTCGATAAACTTATTCCAGTCGATAATTTTCTGATTGTAACCTCCATTACCGAGTTTTTTGACTGAAAGTCGCCTGTTTCTTTTTTTCTTTGCTTCCACTCCCACAAAGTAGTTCGTCCAATTTTAAATCTTGCTGCCACTGCTTCTCTGCTTTCCCCTTCGTCTAGTGCTTCCATTGCTTTTTTTCTTAAATCATAACTATATGCTGCCGGCATCCAACCTCCTTATCGCCATCTATCCTTAATCTTATCATATCCGGACTTCTGTGGAAAGAGCTATACTTAACCATCATTACACCGTCATACCGCGATTCATTCGCGGTATCTCTTAGCCGCTAACAAGCAGCGGGATGACGAATTACTTAACCATCATCTACACCGTCATACCGCGATTCATTCGCGGTATCTCAAAGCATAGATCCCGCTAACACGTAGCGGGATGACGGTTGTTGTTTAGCTATAAATATTAAGAAATTTACCAAATGAAAAAAAAGGCAAAAGAAGCCCTGGGGTTATTATCTGCTTTAAAATATTGGCGTTTTTTATGTTTTAAACGTTTGACAAGCAAGATTTAGCTGCTTTTAATTGCAACTAACTTACGCTGCAAATGTTTAAGAAATTTACTAAGCAGAAAAAAAGACAAAGAATCCCCGAGTTAGCTAGTCTTTTACTATCTCTGTCGAGTATTGGCATTTTTTGATGTCTTGTAACGCTTTATAAGCGCGTTCAGCTTATTTAGATAAAAATCTAGATGTAGATGAAGTTTTGTAAAGACATACAGTATCTATATACTGCAAAAAATTGAACATAAGACGCCGATACATTAAGTAATCCTTACCTTTTAATCTGCAGATTGGCGAAAGCAAATACAATAGCTTCACTATCATGATAAGGGCGCTGGCGAAGGGTGTCAAGTAAGTTTCTATATAATATTTTCTAAAATAAATAGACTTCTCGCATCCAATTTTGGCAGCGCGCGACACACAACTGCAATGACAAGGTGTCGCAAGATAAACATCATATTCACACGAAGTACTTGACTTCACTTGTACTAAGAAGCATTTTATATATGTTGTGTGCCCGTAGCTCAGCTGGATAGAGCAACAGCCTTCTAAGCTGTGGGTCGTAGGTTCGAATCCCACCGGGCACACTCTTTTATCAATACTTTCTATAAATCTTCAAGTACTCTGGCACCACATTTTCAATTGCTAATGGTCGAACCTTCATTGTTTCAAGGTCAACTGACTTTTCGATTGAACTATTCATCATAACTTTCACCTGATCTTGAGTAAGCATAGGGTTCGTATCTCCGGTTATTGGTTTTAGCAGCATAGAAATAATTTTATTTTCTAAAAAGAAAGCTATTAACTTTGCCATTGGAAAAGATACATTGATCAACAAACACTTTCTGTTAGTAACATTCAGAATAAACTTCAATAAGCTTTTGAAAGAGTAAACCTTTGGTCCACCCATGTTATAAATTTTCTTGTCTTGCTTATTAAAACTGATAATACGATATACCACTTCAGCTAAGTCTGTTACACATATTGGCTGAAATTTAGTTGTTCCATTGCCAATTAGTGGTAAGAAAGGAAGAATAGTTGCTAATCTTGCAAATTTATTAAAGAAGTTGTCTTCTTTACCAAATACAAGGCTTGGCCTAATTATTATTGCTTTTTGAAATGCTGAAGTTACAGCTTTTTCACCTTCCAATTTACTTTTGGCATATTTTGACAACTTGCTATTTTCTATTCCCATAGCAGAAAAATGTATCATCATAGGTACATTTTTCATTTTTGCAGCTTTTGCTATCCTTTCAGCTATTTTAACGTGAACAGCGTAAAAATCGTGCTTTTTTGCTTCATATAATATTCCCACTAAGTTTATAGCTACATCACATTCTTCCATACCATCCAGAACTGATTTTTCATCAAAAAAATCGCCTTTAAATATTGATATTTGTCCTAAATTGCCACACAATTTTAAACAAGCAGCTTTTTCCTGATTACGAGTGAATATCTTTATTAAATATCCTTCTGCTGCCAAGCGTCTTACGATGTGTTTCCCTATAAACCCCGTTCCACCAAAAATAATTACAAGTTTTGTCACAATTAAAGTTCCTAATAATTTGTTACTGTAAATTAATACAATGATTTCGCTTAATATTTTATTACGAATTCCCGTACAATAAGATCCATTTTCATTCCTCGCGAGCCTTTAACTAGAATTGCGTCATTATTCTGAATAATGTTAGCTAAATCACTTTTCAATTGATTAGAATCATTAAAATGCGTGCCTCTTATATTATCTGGCAAAAGCTCATGCAATTCTAACATAAATTTACCAACTGTATAAACTTTATCTATATTATTTTCTGTGATAATCTTAACCAAATCTGTATGAAACTCTATGCTTTCATCACCAAGTTCCAACATATCACCAAGCAAAGCTACTTTTCTCTGATTAGAATATGTACTCAAAGTTTTTATTGCAGTTTTCATCGAAGCAGGGCTGGCGTTATAGGAGTCATCAATTAAATGTATATATTTTTTATTGCATTTGACCTTATGAATATTGCCTCTACCTTTCGCTACACTAAAATTCTTAAGTGCAAGTGGTAATTTTGATAAATCAAGTCCGAGGCTTTGCACAACTGCTGCAACAGCAAGTAGCGAATAAGCAAAATGCTCACCTTGTACACGTAAATTACAGTTTATAATTTGATTATCACTCAGCCTGATTTTTAAACTTAATCTATTAGCAACTCGGTTTGATGTCATTCCAGCGCGTGACGCTGGAATCCAGTCTTTATTATACAACCGTCTGATATGCTCATTTGCAATTGAACTTCCTGGATCCAAGTAGTCAAGCACTGGGATGACAGAAGATAGTGCTGAAATGACAGAAGATTCATCGTTTCTTATTAAGTTTAGTAAACAAACTTCAGCATTTTTATCTTTACCGAAGCTTATTACATTTCTATTGGCGTGTGATGAGAGATAATCATAATATTTATTATCTCTGCTTAAAACCAAAGTACCGTTATTTTTCATACCATACAGAATTTCTAACTTCGCTTGTGCAACGTCAAATAGTGATGAAAAATTTTCAGTATGTGCAGGTTCGATGTTGGTAATAACTGCAATATTCGGATTACTAATTTTTGATAATTCTTTTATTTCACCAGCTTTATTCATTCCCATTTCAAGAATTAAGTACTGGCAGTTTTTTGGAGCTTTCAGAATTGTCAAAGGCAATCCTATATTATTATTTAAGTTACCTTCGTTTGCATGGGACACTCCATATTGCGATAAAACAGTATGCAGCATATCCTTTGTAGTGGTTTTCCCGACACTGCCTGTAACTGCAATAACTTTAGCATCAATAAGAACATTTCTAATGTAGTATGATGCCATATCGTGCAAAGCTTTCAGGGTATCTTGTACAATCATGAGAGGGAAACTTTTATATTTACCCTCACTCACTATTGCAGCGACAGCCCCTTTTAAAAACGCTTCATGCAAAAAATTATGGCCATCAAAATTCTTTCCCTTGAGGGCAATAAATAAATCACCTTTTTTTATGCTTCTTGTGTCCGTTGAAATATTTGAGCTATGTATCCAATTACAACCATTTACGTCTCTTCCGCCAGTTGCATCAATGATATTATTTGTGTTCCATTTAAACATAATTTAGAGTATTCTTTATAATAAATTGAACAATAAAAGTAGCGAAAATACTACATGTTTTAGACAATGTGCAAATAATGGTTGCAATCCCTATAATTCTATCTTATAATGGATATAGAAGTTTAAATTTTTTCGTCTATAGTTAAAATGTATTTAGTTATAGAAACTACCTTGGAGGTATGTATGGCAGAATCTATTTGGGCTAAGATAGGCGGAGCAGTTAAAACAGGTGTAGAAGCTACAGGTCGGGTGTTTGCTCTTGTGCCTAAAGCACTTATTTACCCTATAAAGAAGCCGTTTGCTTCAACGGGTGAAATGAAACATGATGCTACAGTTTCGTTAAAGAAAGCTGTTGGTATAGATGTACCTGAAGAAGAAAGGGAATATGATCCACCTATAGAAACCACACAGGCTAGTAAGGATCTTGGTGTACAAATAACAGAGCAAAAGAAAGGGATAGGAAAGGTAAGTTTTTTAGTGTCAAGAACTCTGACGGGAGATATACCTTATTTGAATGATGAACAAATAAAAGCACTAAAAAGTGAGTATTCAAACATCACTATACATAGAGAAGAAAATAAAATTGTAATTGAAGTTGATGTTAAAAAAATAATTGAAGACATTAAAACTGACTATAAAGGAAAGAGTCCAGAGGAGATAAAAAAGCTTGCTATTGAAGAAATTAAACAAAAAGTTGACGGTAACCTTAAAGATCTAGCAAAAATTACTGGTGGAGAATTTAAAGTTCACACAGACTTAAAATTGCTGTATGGTATTGCAGAAAAATTGTATAAGGAATATGATAATCAAAAGCAGTCATCAGACAAAGTTGTGAAGTCTGATGTTGGTCAGCCTTCAGAAACTATAGCTTCAGGTGAGAAAAAATGGGCGCAAGAAGCTATAAAAGCAGGTAAGTCGCAAAGTTGTGGAATGCAAAAATAAGTTATAGGGGAGTATTATGAGTGAAGCTAAAAAAATAGAGGAAAGACATCATAGTCTAACTGTTCCTGGGGATATGTATCACTTACAACCAGGAGTTATTACTGGAAAAAGGGTAAGTGGAATAGAACCCTTTTTGAAAGAACAGCAGGACATGGTAAAAGTAAGGGAACTTGTAAGCTCTTTAAATCTTGAAGATGCTTCTGGTGAAGCGATAAAACCACTATCTACACCTAATGTAGAGAAAAACGAAGAAAGAGGGAAAGGTCGCTCTTAAAATATGAGCAATGAAGTTTATGATAGCGATAACATCTTTGCTCAAATATTAAGAGGTGAGTTACCTTGTGAGAGGGTACATGAAAATGAAAATGTACTAGCTTTTCATGATAAGTACCCTGACGCACCAGTTCATATTTTAGTTATATCAAAAAATCAATATATTTCATATGATGATTTCATTCTAAAAGCTCCTGAAGAGGAAATAGCGGATTTCTTCAAAACTGTAAGAGAGATAGCACACAAATATAATCTAGAAAAAACAGGATATAGATTAGTCACTAACTACGGTGAAAATGGAGAGCAGGTTGTACCACACTTTCACGTGCATATTTTAGGTGGTAAAAAGTTAGGAAAGCATGTAAACTCATAGTGTTATATGTTTTGTTAAATGAGCGAATATTTAACCATAGTAATCTTTATCTGCGTATCAATTGTAGTATCTTTTGCTTTAGGTATATTGCCTATGTTTCTTGCAGTGAGTAAGCCAGATGGTGAAAAGCTTTCCACATATGAGTGTGGCTTCAATCCACTATCCAGTGCAAGGAAAAATTTTGACATTAAATTTTACCTAGTTTCAATATTATTTATAATATTTGACTTAGAAATTGCTTTTCTTTTTCCTTGGGCTGTTTCTTTATCTAAGATAAGCTATGGTGGATTTTGGTCTATGATGGTATTTCTTGCAATACTCACTATAGGTTTTATCTATGAATGGTGTAAAGGTGCATTAGAGTGGGAGTAGTTTATGACAAATCAAATTCTATCTAATGATGACTGGGGTCGTTATAAAAAAGAAGGGTTTCTTGTCACTAAATTTGGTGATTTAACAGATTATGTAATGAATTGGGCAAGGTCTGGTTCATTGTGGCCAATGACATTTGGTCTTGCATGTTGCGCAGTTGAGATGATGCATACTGCATCCAGCCGTTATGATCTTGATAGATATGGTATAATGTTTCGTGCAAGCCCACGTCAATCAGATGTGATGATTGTTGCTGGCACACTAACTAATAAAATGGCAGCAGCATTGCGCAAGGTTTATGATCAAATGGCAGACCCGAAGTATGTTATTTCCATGGGAAGTTGTGCAAATGGTGGTGGTTATTACCATTACTCTTATTCAGTAGTCCGAGGCTGTGATAGAATTGTGCCAGTTGACGTGTATGTCCCTGGATGCCCACCAACCGCTGAGGCGTTGCTATATGGAATGCTATGCCTACAAAACAAAATAAAACGGACTCGGAATGGATAAAACTGCAAAGTATATACAAAAAAAGACCAAATGCGAGTGCATTCAAAAAGATGATGGCATTATTGTAATATATTCAACTTTAGATGAAATTGAAAAGTACCTATTCTTTCTACGTGATGATGAAAAGTGTAGGTTTGAACTATTAGTTGATATTTTTGGGGTTGACTATCCAAATAGAGAGAAGCGTTTCGAGCTAATATACAATCTGCTCAGCATTGTGCATAATATTAGAGTACACATAAAGCTTCAGTTATGTGAAAGCGACATGCCTCCAAGTGTAGCGAAGATATTTAGTACGGCTTTGTGGTTTGAGCGTGAAGTGTTTGATATGTATGGAATAGAGTTTTCTGATCACCCTGATTTGCGTAGGATTCTAACAGACTATGGATTCAAAGGTCATCCAATGTTAAAAGATTTCCCTCTCACTGGTTATGAGGAAGTAAGATATGATATAGAGACAAAAAAGGTTGTGTATAATCCTATAGATTTACCGCAAGATTTTCGTATGTTTGATAGCTTATCGCCTTGGGAAGGTAAAACCATAAAAGTAAATACAAAGGAGTAGAAAATGACAGTACAAAGAAAAAAAATATCTTTAATCGGTGCAGGAAATATCGGTGGAACTCTCACCCATATGATTGCACTAAGGGAAGTCGGTGATGTTGTTTTACTTGATATTAGTGATGGAATACCACAAGGTAAAACACTCGACATAGCAGAATCATCCCCTATTGATGGATTTAATGTCAATATTACTGGCACAAATAGGTATGAAGATATAAAAAACTCCGATGCAATTATAATAACCGCTGGCATCGCTAGAAAACCTGGAATGAGCAGGGATGACCTCCTGCAAACCAATGCTAAAGTAATGAAGGAGGTTGGCGAAAATATTAAAAAATATTCTCCAAACGCGTTTGTAATAGTGGTTACCAACCCTTTGGATGCCATGGTTTCAGTGGTGCATAAATTTTCAAACCTTCCAACTAATATGATTGTTGGCATGGCAGGAGTGCTTGATTCTTCCCGTTTTCGTTACTTTCTTGCAAGTGAGTTAAATATCTCAGTTGAAGATATATCTGCTTTTGTGCTTGGAGGACATGGCGACACTATGGTACCACTAATCAATTGTGCTTCAGTTGCTGGAGTTCCACTTACTCAAATTATCGATATGGGTCTTATCACACAGAAAAAAGTCGATGAAATAGTTGAACGCACTCGCAATGGCGGTAAAGAAATAGTTGATCTGCTTAAGTCTGGATCTGCATACTACGCTCCTGCATCTTCAGCTATATGCATGTTAGAATCATATTTAAAAGATAAGAGGCGCATATTACCATGTGCTGCTTACCTTAATGGTGAATATGGTGTAGAAGAGTTGTTTATTGGTGTTCCTGTAATTATTGGAAAAAACGGAATTGAAAAGATCCTAGAAGTTAAAATGAATGATAGTGAACAAGAAATGTTTAATAAGTCTGTAAACTCGGTGAGAGAGCTGGTGAAATCTTTAGGTTCATAAGCAAATTAATGGTTTTATAGAGCTTCTTTATAGCTCAAACAGCCTAAAAAAGTTGCTTGTGGTTACCTTCGCTGCTTGTTCTGGTGACTCATTCCACAACTCTGCCAAACAATCAACAACGTATTTCACCATTGCTGGTTCATTCTTTTTTCCCCTATAAGGCTCAGGTGATAGATATGGTGCATCAGTTTCGACTAAAACACGCTCGCGTGGTACATTTTGTGCAATTTCTCTGAGTAAGCTCGCATTTTTAAAAGTAATAATTCCAGAAAATGAAATATATAACCCCAAATCTATAGATTGATAAGCAAGTTCTTTAGAGGAAGCAAAGCAGTGCATTACTCCACTAAAAGCACCGGCTTTCATTTCTGACCTTAACATATCGATCATCTCATTATCAGCGCTTCTTGTGTGAATAACTAAAGGTAGTCCAGTTATTCTTGACGCTTCTATATGTAATGCAAAACTTTTTTTCTGATTGTCTTTGTTGTCAGATTTATAAAAATCTAACCCGGTTTCACCGATACTAATTACCTTTTGGTTCTTGGTAAATTCAACTAATTCATCAACATGTATACACTCACCGTTTTCTATAGCAGCATCAAGCGGATGTATACCAACAGAGGAGTAGACCTGATCATAGGATGAAGAAATTTTTAATAACTTAGGAACATCGTCAATGCTTACGCATATGTTATGCAAAACCTTTACACCATTTTGCTCTGCCCTTGAAATTACTTTTGGTATTTCATCGTCAGAAAAATAAATCAAGTGGCAATGAGAATCTACTATCATGAGCTTATTGTTGAGGCTTTTATTATAGAAGAAAACTCTTCTATCACTGTTTTATAAACTTCTTTTTTAAATGATATAGCACTGGCTACTAAACTATCTATACCTTGCCAACGCCACTCTTTGAACTCTGGATGACCAGTATAATTAATATCAATGTCCTCATCCTCTCCGCAAAACTTCATTAAGAACCACCTTTGCTTTTGACCAGAATATTTTCCATTCCAGCATATTGGTATAACTTCTTCAGGCAAGTTGTAGTATATCCAATCCTTGCTTTTAGTTATAACCTTTACTTTATTAGTACCAACCTCCTCTAGCAACTCACGTAACGCTGCTTGTTCCAGTTCCTCACCATCATCAACACCTCCTTGTGGCATCTGCCAGTAAGAATCGCTATCAAAGCGTTTTCCAATAAAGGCATGTCCTTGTCTGTTAAATAGCATTATGCCAACACAAGGACGGTACTTATCTTTCTGCTCAACCACGAGTACGCTCTGTTTTTAAATGATTTGTTACAGAAGTTTTAATTAATTTTCCATTTTTTTCTTTCTTCATCTCTTCAACAATTTTCTTTGCAACTTCCTTTGCACTCAAGTTCGAGTTATCAATTTCAAGCGAACCCTCAGGTATATAGCCCTTTTTACAATAATCCGAACAGACCGTAATATGCTACTGGCCTGCTATAGCCATAAACACATATCTTATCGCATTCGGACTATTATAAGAAAGGCTATAAATAGCCTTTTCCCTTCAATTTTCTTTATAGCAAAATCCGGATCAGTAATTTTATTTTCCTGATATCTCTCTTCTGATTGGACACGTCTTACTAGTTTTTCATTATTACAATGTAATACTACAGAAAAAATTTCCATGTCCATTTTTTTACTTAAATTTACCACTGAGTTATATAATCTTTGGTCATAGGGATCACCCTCTATCAATTCATTTGTAAATATATAATGTTTTGATTTTACGTAGTGTTTTTCCAGTATTGCTAATACATTTTCCCTAACTGCAAAAATTTTTTCCCATAGGTCATCTGGAACTTCAGCGTTTTGTAATTTAACAATATCAAATATAATATTATTGAATAGATTATTGCTTACTATTACTGCACCAATGATTTTACACAGTTCCTTTGCAGTAGTAAACTTACCACTGCCTGGAAAGCCGATTAAGTAGATGAGAGTCTTGCCCATAATGAATACTAGTAAAAAGCTATTTTCAATTATATAAAAAGTATATACATTGTACATGCTAAAAACATGATGATAAAATAGATGCAGGTAATACCTTTAACAAGTAGTTGCGTTGAAAATAGTTCATATTTAGAAATTTTGAGTATATAATTATAAATGAATCATATAACCTGTAAACAATGCTTAGCGATATGGAATCGATAAGAAGTACAATTGAAGAGATAATAGATCAAAATAAAGGTCATGATATAGTAACTTTTGATGTGCAGAATAAAACCGTTATTGCAAAATATATGATTATTGCATCTGGTGATTCAAGCCGTCACGTTAAAGCTTTAGCTGAGCACGTAATAAAAAGCCTCAAGCCACATGATAAAATAGATGTAGAAGGTATGGATGAAGGCAATTGGGTAGTTTTGAATTTTCAAGGCATAATGGTTCACATATTCAGGCCGGAAGTAAGGGAGTATTATAAAATAGAAGAGTTATGGAACTGATTGCCTGGATAGCTGGTGCACAACTGCACAAACGTTGTAATTTTGAAGGCAACTCCTGCACAGGTAGTGGTGTCATGAAAGTAGCTGACACTGGAATCCAGTTTTTCATGCAATTTCATCGAAAACGTTGTATAGTGTGCTTGTTTATAATTAAGTTCCAGTGTCTGGGCACTGGCTTCTCTATTAGGGTTACCTTCGGCATTAATGACAGGATAGACTGGGGTTTATAAAATGAAACACGCATCTGAATTTTTAAATTTCATCCAAGAAAGAGGGTACCTATACCAATGCACAAACATTGAAGGACTAGATCAATTATTATTGCAGAGCAATTATATAGTTGCATACATTGGGTTTGATTGCACAGCACCAAGTCTTCATGCTGGTCACCTAATTCAGATTATGATGCTCTGTCACCTACAAAAATTTGGTTATAAGCCGATAGTCTTACTTGGAGGTGGCACAACAAAAATTGGTGACCCATCCTTCAAAGATAAAGCAAGAAGCATCTTGCCTGTAGAGAACATCAATCAAAATACATCCAGTATAAGGAGAATATTAGAGAAAATGGTGTCTTTTAATGACAGCAAGACTGGTGCAATGATAGTAAATAACGCAGATTGGTTGGATAACATAAAATACATAGATTTTTTGCGTGATATAGGAGCTTATTTTTCTGTAAATCGTATGCTAAGTTTTGATAGTGTGAAAACCAGGCTGGATAGAGAGCAAACCTTAAGCTTTCTGGAATTTAATTACATGCTATTGCAAGCTTACGACTTTATTGAATTAAACAAAAAATATGATTGTCGTCTGCAGATTGGAGGGTCAGACCAGTGGGGAAATATAGTAAACGGAATTGAACTTGGAAAAAAGTTGAATTTACCTGAGCTATTTGGCCTTACCATGCCTCTTTTATTAAATGCACAAGGAAAAAAAATGGGCAAAACTGAAAGTGGAGCAGTGTGGCTTGATGATAATATGCTAAAGCCTTACGACTACTGGCAATATTTTCGCAACGTTGATGATCAAGATGTTGGACGTTTTTTAAGATTGCTCACTGATGTGCCAATTGATGAGATTAGAAAATTAGAGTCTTTAAAGGATCAAGAAATAAATGAAGCAAAAAAGGTCTTGGCAACAGAAGTGACAAAAATATGTCATGGTGACAAAGAAGCGGAACTTGCACAATTTGCTGCAATTTCTGCTTTTGAGAATGAAGATAGCTCACTACTTCCTGATTACATCATAAAAAAAGAACAAGTTGCAAGCGGCATATCCTTAGTAGACCTACTACATGACACCGGTTTTGAACCTTCAAAAGGCGCTGCAAAGCGTTTAATACAGGGCAACGGATGCAAGATTAATGATAATGTTGTAAACAATATTGATCATGTAATAAATTTCGAAAGCTTTAAAGATCAGCCATTTATAAAATTATCTGCAGGAAAGAAGCGCCATATAAAAGTTGTGGTAGATTAGGTCTCGAAGTAAGAAAACAAATTTTATACAAGTGAGAAATTAGATATGGAGCAAATTTTCAAAATTCGAGAATTATGTATAAAACAACTGGAAAGATAGTAGAAAGCGAAATTCTATTATATATAGCTAAAGTGGCTTAGGTTTACCTACAATTTGAAAAACAACAAATTCGTCATTCCGCTACTCATTAGCGGAATCTATACCGCGAATGAATCCATAACTGTACGGACATTGCAATTTGGGCCTACCAGGAGGGCAATGCCTCTTATCCAAGTACCCTCTTCTTGTCATCCCAGTGCTTGACACTGGGATGGCTTTGTTGCATAGCAACTGAAAAAATCTGGTGGCTACTGACAAAATTCATTATAAAATAGCCATTTAACCTTGAAAGAAAAAATATGCCACAAAAAATGAGGGTCAGTAACCATAGCGAATATAACAAATTTCTAGAAAAAAGAGGAAATATTTTTCATTATATCAACGAAGCCATAGAAAAGTGGTACGAGAATGGTCCAAAAATACCAGGTGGCAACAATATTTATAGCGATAAAATTGTAATTTTGGTGCACATAATAACTTGTTTATTTAGAATAGGCCTGAGGCAAACAGTTGGGTTTATAGCAGGATACCTTGAGCAAATTGGGAAAAATTTGCAAGTTATCAGCTATTCACAATCATCAAGAAGGTTTAAGAAACTCAATATTAAGATCAATGATTGCAGAAAATAATATGGAAGATATCGAAATTGCTATAGACAGTACAGGAATTAGTATATACAACAACACTCCTGGTCATAGCAAATAAAATAGCGAAGATAGAAAGTATCGCAGCTATGAACAGACAAGAAAATTGCATGTAATGTTGAATACAAACAGCAAAAAAGCCATAGCTGTAAAATACAGTAACGGCTGATCACTATGGAGCTTGTGATTTGCTAAAAGAAGTCGATTTTCAGTATGTCATAAAAGTACTATATGCAGATAGGGCATATGACAGAGAAAAGCTCTATAAGCTGTGTAATCAATATGGTATAAAAACGAAAATTCCTCCGAAAAACAACGCAGCAGAGCATCCAAAGTTAGACTATATGGCTGAGAGAAATTCTGCAGTCAAGCTCATAAAGTCATATGATGAAGATGGTATAAAGAAGTGGAAAAAAGAGATGAGTTATGGAAAAAGATCTTATATAGAAAGTTTTTTCTCGCGACTGAAACAAACATTCGGGTTTAGTTTTAGGAATAAATCTGAGACAAATAGAGAGAAGGAACTACTTGTTAAATGCTATTTGCTCAATAAGTTCACTGATATTGGTATGGCTAAATTTGAGATAGCTTCATAAATTTATTGTGCGTTACCTACTATCCGAAGAGCGATGCAACAAAGCCCACGCACTGGGATGACAGCAGTCCTACGTCATACCGCGATTCATTCGCGGTATCTCGGCCGCTAACAAGAGATCCCGCTAACACGTAGCGGGATGACGAGCTTATCGTCACGCTGCCACGAACCGTCATACCGCCGCGGCGCTAACAAGAGATCCCGCTAACACGTAGCGGGATGACGAATTACTATCTACACCGTCATACCGCGATTCATTCGCGGTATCTCTTAACATAGATCCCTTACTTAACCGTCATACCTTAACATAGATCCCGCTAACAAGCAGCGGGATGACGGTTGTCGTTTAGCTACAAACATTAAGAAATTTACCAAATAAAAAAAAGGCAAAAGAAGCCCCGTGGTTGGCTAATTACTTACATTATACTTTCAAGTATGGCGTTTTTTTATTCTAAACGCTTAATAACCACGACTCAGCTGCTTTTAAGCTGCAACTAATCTAAATTATAAACATTAAGAAATTTACTAAACAGAAAAAAAGGCAAAAGAAACCCTAGGGTAGCTAATTATTCACTATCCATTTTTTAAGTTGGCGTTTTTTATGTTTTAAACGCTTTACAAGCGCGTTTCAGCTTATGTAGGTAGAAATTTTATAAGACATAAGGTGCACATAGTGCAAAAAATTAAACATGATACGCCAGATACGTGAGTTTTTTGTCATTTAATCTGTACAGAGAAGATAAATAAATAGCTTCAGTGTTTATGATAAGGGGGCTGGCGGAGTTTGTCAAGTGGTTTTTTAGCCACGTTTCCCTGTTATAATGTTCGTTTGCTTGACCTAAGATCCAGGAGTATTTAAACTGAACCCTATACAGTGCTAAAAATGATAGGAAATCTAAGCGGAATAGTTGATGAAGTGCGCAGTGATCACATAATCCTGAACGTGAATGATGTTGGCTATATGGTGTATCTTTCAGCCAAAACTTTAAGTGCTTGTGCAATTGGAAGTAGAATCAAATTACTTATCGAAACCTATGCAAATAACAGAGAAAACACTACTCAGCTATATGGTTTTATAAGCGAAGAAGAACAGCAGTGCTTGAGGTTGCTAGTTAAAGTAAGCGGCGTTAGCTATAAAACTGCAATGTCAATTTTGGGCAAATTAACTCCAGAACAGCTATTTTTGGCAATTATGAATGAAGATAAAGTAGCACTCAAGATGAGCGGACTTGGCCTGAAACTCATAAATCGAATCATCACTGAATTGAGTGGCAAAGTGAGTAAACTAGAAATAAATAACAATAATTTTCATCCAATTAATGAAGATGCCCTTTCAGCATTGATCAATCTTGGGTATGAAAAAATGAAAGCTTATGATACGATAAAAAAATACAGGCCAAATCTGGACACTAAGGATATTATTCGCATGGCGCTTAAGGAGCTTTCAATACTATGAAATCAATATCGTGCGGTAAAGAATATACTGAAGATGTGCGCAATATCAACATCAGGCCTGAACAACTTGATGATTTTGTCGGGCAAAAAGACTTAATACAAAATTTAAAAGTGTTTATAAACGCTGCACAGACGAGAACTGAAGCTTTAGATCACGTTTTATTATATGGTCCTCCAGGGCTTGGCAAAACAACTTTAGCACAAATTGTTTCTAAAGAATTAAGAGTTAGCTTTCGCGCAACTTCTGGTCCTTTACTTAGTAAAGCTGGAGATTTGGCCGCAGTGCTTACCACTTTAAATGCAAAAGATGTTCTATTTATCGACGAAATTCATAGATTAAATCGCAGCATCGAAGAAGTTTTATATACTGCTATGGAAGATTTTTGCCTGGACATATTAGTAGGTGAAGGTCCATCTACTCGCACTTTAAGGATAGATCTACCACCATTTACGCTAATTGGAGCAACAACACGGCTTGGATTACTTTCTGCGCCACTCAGAGATCGTTTTGGCATTCCTTTGCATCTTGAGTTTTATTCCTTTGAGGAGCTGGTTAATATTATAAAAAGAGGCGCAAGAGTTCTTTCTGCTGAAATTGAAGAGGATGCAGCACGGGAAATTGCCTGCCGTGCACGCGGCACTCCAAGAATTGCTTTGAGGTTACTCAGAAGAATAAGGGATTTTGTTGAAGTGAAAGATGATAAAAAAATTACTTATGAAGTCGCTGATTCTGTATTACTAAAATTGGGTGTAGATAAAATGGGACTCAATAAACTTGATATGAATTATCTAAGATTTTTATTCAACACTTCAGGCCCTGTTGGAATTGACACCATATCTATTGCGCTATCCGAAGATGTTGGCAATATTGAAGAAACAGTAGAACCTTATTTAATCAAAATTAGTTTTGTAAAGCGCACACCAAGAGGGCGCGTTCTAACCGATCAAGCAAAGGAGTATTTGAGCTTTCAACATTAAACATCATAATTTATATTGACTAATTGGCGTGGTATCTATATGCTAACATTGATATATTAAAAATAATGGAGGCATATATGTTAACTAATAGCACTGAAACTGTATCTTTAATTGAAACTTCTTCTAATCTAAATATCAGTCCTTCTGATAATAATTCGATTTCGGATACTAAAAATGTACCTAAATCAACACTAGATGAGAATGTACCTAAATACGTCACTCTTAATAATGCAGAAGAATGGAATGAGTTCTTTATAATGCAGAACAACACTTCTACTAATACCACTAATAAAAAGAAACCAAAACCTTATATTCATAAGGATAGTAATGGTATATGTACATATATAGCATTTCTCATAATAGTCCGAATAGGTCATAGGAAGGCAGAATCAACAGCACGACGAAAGGATTCGAATAGAGGAATGTTTTTCCTGGCTCTGTTTTTTATAGCAAACCAATGATGCTCAATTTTGTTAAAATCTGGAGAATAAGGCGGCAGATACAAAATTTCTGCACCGACTCCTTTAGCGAGCTTGATAAGCTTATCAGACTTATGAAAAGTAGCATTATCAAGAATGACAGTTTGTCCAGGTTCTAAGATCGGTGCCAAAAATTGCTCAAACCATCCATTAAAAATATCCATATTACAGTGGCCTTCAAATGTTAATGGAGCAACTATCTTTCTTCTACTTAAGGCTGCAACCATGCTGATTCGTTGAGTTTTTTTTCCAGATTTTAGGGCATAAAATCGCTGTCCTTTCTGGCAATACCCATATGGATAGTCCTCCGTGTTATCAATCCCAGACTCATCTATATACACTAAGTTTTCTGGTTCTTTTGTTGCTATAATTTTTAAGAATTCAGCACGTTTTTCTTCGTTCCTTTCCTTGTATCCATATGTCTTTTTTTGCGCGTAAATCCAATTTTTCTGAGAGCTCGGTGGATCGTTTCGATACTAACGTTGCCCCAAAGTTTAGCCATTTCCGACAGAGTTTTTCTACCGTGTTTTTTAGCAAATTCGATAAACTTATTCCAGTCGATAATTTTCTGATTGTAACCTCCATTACCGAGTTTTTTGACTGAAAGTCGCCTGTTTCTTTTTTTCTTTGCTTCCACTCCCACAAAGTAGTTCGTCCAATTTTAAATCTTGCTGCCACTGCTTCTCTGCTTTCCCCTTCGTCTAGTGCTTCCATTGCTTTTTTTCTTAAATCATAACTATATGCTGCCGGCATCCAACCTCCTTATCGCCATCTATCCTTAATCTTATCATATCCGGACTTCTGTGGAAAGAGCTATAAGAGGTTGTCCGGAAACAAGTAAAAGGCTATAATATCTGAAATTTTAGTACGGGGTAAAGATGAGAAAAAAGTATCCAACAGATCTAAGCGAAAGGGAATGGGCAAGAATAGAAAAACACTTCAGAGTATCATACAAGAAAGGAGGAAGGCCGCCAAAGTATAGCAAAAAAGAAATATTAGAAGCAATTTTCTATGTATTGCGTACAGGGTGTCAATGGCGGTATTTACCAAATGATTTTCCGCTATGGAAGACTGTGTATGAGCAGTTCAGGCAATGGAAGAAGCAGGGAATTTTTGAGAAAATGAATTATGAAATTACAAAATATAGTAGAAGAAAAATAGGAATGAATGAGCAGCCGAGTGCCTGTATAGTAGATAGTCAATCTGTAAAGACTACAGAAAAGGGGGGATCAAAGGCTATGATGGAAGTAAAAAAGTAAAGGGTAGAAAAAGGCATATAATTACAGACACTCAGGGTTTTATACTAGGTTGTTACGTAGGCGCTGCTAACGAAAATGATAGAGATGGTATTAAAATAGCATTAAACAATATGAGAACAAAATATACTAAAGTTAAAAAAATGTGGGCTGAAATGGGATACCAAGGAAGAAATTTAAAGAATCACATAAAGGAAGAATATGACATAGATATTGAAATTGTTAAAAGGCCTCCATGTAGATTTTGGGTGCACAAAGATACTCCACCTGAGCTACTACCAACAAGAGAACAAGGGTTTAAAGTACAGCCAAGAAGATGGGTTGTAGAAAGGACTTTTGCTTGGGTTAATAGGAATAGAAGGCTATCGAAGGAGTATGATTTACTCACAACATCCACTGAGAATTTCATATACCTAGCTATGAGTAGGGTTATGTTAAAGAGGGAATATGCTTGAATTTACTAGTTTCCGGACAACCTCTAATTGGTGAGTTTGAAAATATACCTAAGAAAGGGTATCCGTTCAGCAGAGTAGCAAAGTAGGTAGATAAGATAAACCAAAAAATCAAGAAAAAGTGAGTTTACAACAAATGGGTGTCATGCAAGTAGCTGACACTGGTTCACTTTATGATGGTGTCATCCCAGTGCTTCCTTTCTTGTCATCCCAGTCTGGGATCCAGATTGGGCACTAAGTTGGTAAACACGAAAGCGCTTTACAACGTTTTTGATGGAACTGCGCGAAAGAACTGGATGCCAGTGTCAGCTACTTGCATGACACCCATTTGTTCCTATAGTTTCTTTTTCACTTCCACTATTTGTAAACCAAATGTTAGCCAGTTCATCTTTAAGTAACTCCAAATCCGCATCTGGCGTAATCACTTATATATTCCTTTCACTACTTCTTGATGCTGCGGACAACTAAGTAAAATTTTGAAATCTTCTTTATCTGGATGTGCTCCCCAATCTCCACAAACTTTCAACACTCCTCTATCGAAGTCAGTTAATTCTGAAACGGTGGCTGGTTGTGAACTGAAAAATGGTTCAAAATTGACTTCAACATTTTCTTCTACATAGCCGGTGTGAAAATAATGATCCTTAATATAAAAAATAAATCCTATTATTGGTATTATTAAACACAAAATTAGTTTAACTGTCTTCGACATAATCACGTTCACAAAAAAGCTAGCCTATAAGAAATAATTTAAAAAAGTTTTAATCTAATCGTTTTTGCAGAGCAGCAACTCCCGGCATTTCATCGCCACTTAACCAATCTAAAAATGCTCCTCCACCAGTGGAAACATATGTAAAATCCTTATCGGTAAGGCCTGCAGCGCTTATTGCAGATAGACTATCGCCTCCCCCTATTATGCTGGTTAACTTTCCTTTGTGCGTTAAGTCACTTACGATTTTCATTACCCCTATTGTACCGCTTGCAAAAGCTGAATGTTCAAAAACACCAATAGGTCCATTCCACAGCAGAGTCTTACTGCTTGCTATTATACTGCTTATTGTACTCAAAGTTTGTGGTCCGATATCCAAAATTATATCACCGTCCAAAATGGACTCAGTTCTTCTTGAAATACTAGTGCTGTAATCAGAGTTTACTGCAACCAGAACGTCTTCTGGCACAACTATTTTGCAATTGTTTTTATTTGCTGTTTCAACAATATTATGTAGAAGGTCGTCAACACCATTTTGAAAGAAAGATTTCCCTATATTTACTTTGCTAAATGACAAAAAATTATTGGCTATTGCACCACCTAGAACTAGGTAATTAACCTTTTCTGTTAGCTTCATAAGCACTTTTATTTTAGTTGATATTTTAGCTCCCCCAACTATCGCAGTAATAGGTTTAGCTTTAAACGATACAGCTTTTTCAAGATACTTTAGCTCATCTTGCAAGCAAAATCCTGCATAGGAAGGTAAAAATTCTGTAATGCGTGAAATAGAAGCGTGAGCTCTGTGAGAGCAAGAAAATGCATCATTTACATATATATCCACTAGAGATGCTAATTGTCTGGCAAAGTTTGCATCATTCTCCTTTTCCCCTTCATAAAATCTTAGATTCTCTAGTAATATTATATCTCCTGCATCCATAACACTTACTGCTCTTTGTACTTTTTCACCAACGCAATCGTCAATAAATTTCACTTTTTTATTTAGTAACTGCGATAAAGTGTCAATTACATTTTTTAGCGACAGATTATTGTCTCTGGCCTTTGGGCGTCCGAAATGTGATATAATAATAATCTTTGCACTCGCATTCACTAAATACTGAATAGTAGGCAATGCTCTCAAAATACGAGTGACATCACGAATTTCTCCATCTTTTATAGGAACATTGAAGTCAACTCTGAGTAAGACGGTTTTATTGTGAAGATCACAATTTTCTATACTGGGTATATTCATTGTAAAACTAAAGCTATAAAGCCACTATACAGCAGTTTGACCTAAAGTAAAGTTTTGAGTTATACGAACGTTTAAGGAAATTTGCACGCCAAACGCTTGACACTGGAACCTTATCGTCATGCCATCACGAACCGTCATACCGCCGGGTATCTCTTAGCCGCTAACACGTAGCGGGATACTTGACCTTTACAGGGATGACGATTGTCGTTTAGCCATAAATATTTAAGAAATTTACTAAACAGAAAAAAAGGCAAAAGAAGCCCCGTGGTTGGCTAATTACTTACATTATACTTTCAAGTATGGCGTTTTTTTATTCTAAACGCTTAATAACCGCGATTTAGCTGCTTTTTAATGCAACTAACCTTTAGTCATAAATGTTTAAGAAATTTACTAAACAGAAAAAAAGGCAAAAGAAACCCTAGGGTAGCTAATTATTCACTATCCATTTTTTAAGTTGGCGTTTTTTGATGTTTTAAATGCTTTATAAGCGTATTTCAGCTTGTATAGGTAAAAACCTAGAAATTTGATAAAGACATAGAGTGCACATAGTGCAAAAAATTAAACATGAGACGCCAGATACGTTGAGTTTTTTTGTCATTTAATCTGTACAGAGAAGATAAATAAATAGCTTCAGTTTCATGATAAGGGGACTGGTAAGGCTTGTCAAGCAAGTTTTGCATTTGATCCGTTTCTATGACTTAGATGCCAGTGCCTGCTACTTGACTCTCGGCTGGGTCGAATTTGTATAGCTACATTGTCGGTAAATCTAAATTGCTTTAATAATTTTGATTGAAAAATAGTTTTTCTATTATATAAATGCTACTTTAGGGTAATCAAAATGGAAGACGATAAATATAGCCTAGGTTTAAGGGTTATCCATTGGTTGATGGCTGTTTTTATTATCGGTATGCTTTGTTCTGGACTTTATATGAAAAGCCTGCCACTTAGCAATGAAATTAAGTTCAACATATACGCTATTCATAAGGCTTGCGGTATCACTATTCTTGGATTAATCATAGTACGCATATTTTTTCGCGTCTTTACTTATGTTCCACCACTTCCAGCAAATTTTTCTCGGTTTGTAATCAATATAAGTAAAGCAGTACACTTTGGTTTATATTCTTTGATGGTGCTAATGCCACTATCTGGCTATGTCATGTCTTCTGCTTCTGGCAAACAGATCAAATATTTTTTTCATATCCCTTTGTTGATTAATCAAAACAAAGATCTAGCTAACACGGCTAACGAGCTACATTCGATGCTTGCATATTTTATGGTACTCTTTATAATCTTACATATACTTGGCGCTTTGAAGCACACATTTATAGATAAACAAAACATTTTTAAACGCATGATATAGGTTATATGTTAAGTAGCCTCTGGAAAAAAGGAACAGATTTTCTTGGCAGTGAGTTTGCTATAATGGGTGGTGCTATGAGCTGGGTTTCAGAGAGAAATTTGGTTTCGGCAATCTCAAACGCTGGTGGTTTTGGTGTGATTGCATGTGGTGCAATGTTCCCAGACTTACTGGAAAAAGAAATCATAGAGACACAAAAATTAACTAACAAGCCATTTGGTGTAAACCTAATTACTATGCACCCAAAGTTGAGTGAGTTGATAGATGTGTGTATTGAAACGAAAGTGAGCCATATAGTGCTTGCCGGTGGACTGCCAACAAAGCCTAATATAGAAAAAATCAAGGGTGCAGGCATTGAAGTTATGTGCTTTGCACCAGCATTAAGCCTTGCGAAAAGGTTAGTGAAAATGGGAGTAGATGCGTTAATAATAGAAGGAATGGAAGCAGGTGGACATATAGGTCCAGTGAGCACTTCTGTTCTTGCACAAGAGATATTGCCTCATTTTAAAAATGAACAAATACCAGTGTTTGTTGCAGGTGGAATAGGTAGAGGCGAAGTGATAGTTAATTACTTAGAAATAGGAGCAAGTGGCTGTCAAATAGGCACATTATTTGTCTGCACTAATGAGTCAATTGCCCACAAAAATTTTAAGGAAGTGTTTATTAAATCAGCCGCACGTAATGCAATACCTTCTGTACAGATAAGTGCTGATTTTCCTGTAATTCCAGTAAGAGCTATAGCCAACAAAGCAAGCGATGACTTTATGAAGCGTCAAAAAGAAGTTATTGATGAATACCAAAAGGGACAGATCTCAAAAGAAGATGGGCAGCTTGAAATAGAAAAATTCTGGGCTGGAGCTTTAAGAAGAGCAGTAATTGATGGAGATGTTGAAACGGGATCTTTAATGGCTGGCCAAAGTGTTGGCATGGTTGATAAGGAAAAGCCTGTAAAAGAAGTAGTGGATATGTTAGTTCAACAAGCAAAGAATCATATTAATAGCAAATCTGTAGAAGTAGAAAGCCCAGAAAGCAAATAGTTAAGCGACCTTCCAATAAGCAAGTTGCCGCAATTATTTATAATATGGCATAATTGCCCAGTTTTAATGTAAAATTAACGCTAAAGAGGTATCTATACATTTTGTTATGTATGGAGGAGTCTATGCTAAGTTCTAAAAAAGATATTAACCAACAATTGCACGACACTATATACAAAAAGGTAACAAAAGAAAATCATAAATATGGAAGCCCACAAAAGGGAGATGGAACTATCAAAAAATGCATAGAGTTGTTCAAGGAAGGAGCTAGTCCTGAGGTATTAACTGAATTAGAAAAATCGCTGAGAGAACAATTAGAAAAATCACCAGAAAAACAAGAGGAATATCAAAAACATTATAAGTATTATATCGAAAACTTTCTTCCTGCATTGAAAGATGAAGTAATAAAATCAGAAGAACTAGCTGTACCTACAGTATTTAACAATGAAAGAGAACAATCACAAAGACCACAAACAATAAGAGGAAAAATAGTAAAAACAATTTTGGATATTACTAACAGGAGCAGCAGTGTAAGCTCAATACCAAATGCTGTTGAAGAAAATATTGAAGATCAAATGCAGCTAAAACATATTGAAGAGCAAAACAACACACAAGAAACACCCTTGAATGTAGCTGAGAAAAAAAGTGGTGATAATAAAATACTTAGTAATTCAGATGTTGCAGAGGAAGTGTTTGAAAAATATAGCAAGGTTGTGAAAGAAATAGAGGAGAAGAAAACTTCTAAACTCAGTAGTGGCAATGACTCAGATAGTGGAATAGACTCACCTAGAACGAGTAAAGAAAGTTTGAAATCACCAGTAAGTAGCAGAAGGAGCAGTTTAACTTTAGTAACAAGCACTTCATCTGAGGAAAGTTTAAACTCAACATTGAGCTCTGTTGAAGGAGATAATGGCTTACAACCAGAGGGTGGAGAAAAAACTGAGTTATTAGAATCAAATTTGGAATCCCCAAAAGAAAACGAGACTCAAGTGCAGCCAGAGCAGACTGTAAAAAAAGAGCCAAAAATGCAAGAAAATGAAAACTCAGATGGTCAAGCAAATCCAGATCAAGTTAAGAAAGATATCCTACTTAAAAACCAACCCAATAACAGAAATCTTCACGTTGCACTTGTAGCAGGTTGTGCTCTCTCCACAATAGGGTGCATTGTTGCAGGAGCAATGACATCAGGATTGATAGGAGCAGGACTACTTGCTATGGTTGCAGTGCTTGCTATAGCAGCAGTAGCTGAATTGCATTCAAACTTCCTATCAAGTAAATTAACATCCATTAATGTGAGTCCTCTTGTTGATGATAAGAGCTTACAGCATGTTCGCAGCGGTAAAAATTAAATATGTGTTACTTGTAGTGGATAAGTGAATTCAGTTCTTGCCTATTGATATAAAAGTTGTTATATTTGAGGGATGTTTAAAAGGTGTTTAGTTGATGCGCATTCAATTGAATAAAGTTTTGGTTTTTATAGCCTTATTAAGTTTCATTTTTGCATCATATTCTAGCGAAGCAAGTTCGGCGAGTGATGAATTAAAGGGTATACAAGAAACGGTAAAAAATTTTATTTCTTCATTTTCAGTTAAAGATACTGTAGAAAATATGAGTCCTTCAACAATCATAGGGTTGTGTATAGCTGCAGTGATACTTGCAGTAGTGTTCAGAGGTCTAATCTTTTTTATGATAATGTTTGGTGTACTGGTCCTGATGTTCGGTAGTACAGAAAAGGCAACAGACTACTTAAAAGAAAAATTTAACTTTGCAAAAGATATAAAATTACAATCCGATAGCGAAAAAAAAGATAAAAATTAAGATAGTATTTTTATCTTTTTTAATTATCTTTATTGAATACGCATATGCAGTTAAAAGTACCAACAGTTAACTCTAAGCTTAAAAAAAAGAACAACTTAGCATTACTAGAAAGCATTGATTTAGATTTTGTTCCTTATGCTTGTCATTACGATGAAGAAACCATACTAACAAAACAGGGAGAATTGTTAAAAATAATCAAGTTAGAAGATTATTCTTCTGTTGATAACTACAGCGACCTCAGAACTGAAATTAGAAAAAGCATATCAAAAAATATTAATAGCCTGTGTTTTACCGTTTGGATTCATACCGTTAGAAAGCGCAATAAACTGAGCTTGAAATGGAATAAAACTGAAGACTTCTCTGACAACCTACATTCAACGTGGTTTAATAAACTAACTGATAGTAAATTACAGTATATAAATGAACTATACATTGTAATATTGTTTAGCGATTTTGGCAAGCATACTAATAATTCGTTTTTTTTCAATAGAATAAAGAATAAGCATAAGTTGTCTTTACAAGAAAGCCATCAGGAGTTGCAAAAGATAACTGACGTAATTCAAGATGATTTAGGACCTTTTGGAGCTAAAAAACTGAGTCTAAGGTTTAGTGAAGGTAAAATATATTCTGAAATGATAGAATTTCTCCACTATATTGTTACATTAACGCACAAAGATTATCCAATACATGAAAGGGACCTGTCGCAATATATTAGAAATTTTAAAATAGCTTTTGGTTTCAATACGTTTCAAACAATATTTGAAAATCAACAGAAATTTGGCTCTGTTTTCAGCATAAAAGAATACCGGGAAATCTCTTTAGGTAATATAGATAGATGCTTGCAGCTTGAATCTGAATTTATCATTACAGAAATAATGATATTTACTAGTAATAACAAAGCAATAAAAGAATTTAAAAAACAAATCAACATGCTGCAAATTAGTGAGGATAATACCTTACTTAAAAGCTCAGGAATTGAAGAAATAATAGAGCTTGAAAAGACCTCTAGTATAGACTTCTGCCAACAGAAAATTATTTTTACAATATTTGCAGATGATAGGAATAAGTTAGCTGAAAGTATTAGTGATTTATCTTCTATAATGTCATTAGTTGGCTTCATGATGTTTAGAACTGATTTACATATGGAAAGTCATTTTTGGGCACAACTTCCAGGCAATTTTGCTTTTATTACGCAACCGAAAAATATCTTAACAAAATACGCTTGCAGCTTTGCTATGCTGCACGATTTTACGTCAGGTACATTAAAAGGAAGAAGGTGGAAAGAAGCGGTAATGATTTTTTTCTCAAAAAAAGGAAATCCTTACTTCTTTAATTTTCATGGAAAAAGAAATAATGGCCATACTACGATACTCGGAGCTCCAAATTCAGGCAGAACTTCACTCATTAATTTTCTATTATCAGAATCAAGAAAGTTTAACCCAAGAATTGTCATATTGGATAACACTGGAAAATCAATAATTTTTACTAAAGCAGTGAGTGGTAAATATTACATAATCGATCCAAAATATAAGGACAAAAGCCTAAAATTTAATCCACTAAACATTGAAGATAGTGCTTCCAATCGCAATATGTTGGTTGAACTGATCAGAAGAATGGTAGCCGATACGAGCTTGGTGGACGTAGAAGAAAAGATAAGAAAAATTGTGGATTCTATATTTGCTATACCCAAGGAATCACGTTCTATTTCACAAATTTCTGAGGTGCTCTTGCTCCTTGGGGGTAAGATAAGTAGATGGTGTGACGATGGTGACTTTGCTTACTTATTTCAAGATGGTGATGAATCAGATATTGACTGGGAAACAAAAATTATATCTCTCAACACCGCAAACCTTACAAAACAAAAGGAATGTATGTCCGTGATACTTTACTATTTTTTATATTCTTTTGAGGCAAAATGTGATGGCTCGCCTGCAATACTTGTTTTGGATGAAGCATGGGAGATAAGTAATATTTTTCCTACAGAGAAAGAGTTTGATAACTGGATGCAAAGAATGACGGAACTAAATGTTGTAGTAATCCTAAGTACTGAGAATTTAAATCTCGCATTTGCTAGCAAATTTACTCAATATTTAGATAAACATGTTGATACAAGAATCTTGATGCCGAACGTCAATGCAAATAGATTATACATGAAGGCATTTTCTCTATCGAAAGAGGAGCTGAATATAATTCTGCAGACGCCAACACAGGAAGGTTTATTTTTGATAAAACAGTACAAAGGATTAGTAACCTTAAATCTGGATTTGAAGGATATGCAAGAAATACATGTACTTTCAGCTAACAAAGAGACTATAAAGTATATGTATGAGGCAATAAAAGAAAAAGGAGAAGAAGTTAATGAGTGGTTACCGGTATTTTATGAGAAGTGTAAGGCTTAATTTCTTATTGATATTTTTTTTGATACTTGGTCTTTCGTATCAAGGATATGCTGATTGTCCAACATTTGTAGAAAGTAATACTTGGTGGGAAGCAATAGTTGGTGGAGATTGGGTAAAGGAAATTAAGGTGCAAGCAATAAAAGATCAAGGAGTTGATGGTTACTTTAATCCCAAAATTAGAGTATGTGCTTATGATGGACAAAGTTATTGTTATGACTTACAAAGTGGGGAATCCTGCCGCCAGATATATGGAACGCAAGGTACAGGAGCTGGAGTTTCTGCTGCAGCTTTTATCGACTGGGAAGGAGATAAAACAAAAGCTGGAGGAGAAATTGCTCGGGGTCTTAAATGGGAATGGGCAGACGGTGTTACTGATGAGGAAAAAAGAAGATTCGCTAACTCTCCTAAAATATGTGCTTGCAGTCAAAAAGGGGCTTGTATGTCAGGAATTTCTTCATGGGGTTCTAGAGTATTTTCGGGTGAGAATATTTTCCGTCCTGGGGAGATGGAAAAAGTCTGTGATACCTGCTACCAAACGGCAGTAAAATGTGCTCCTGTTCCACTTGCACCTGGCCCCCCTCCATTTTGTGAACAACTTGCAATGTCGCTTCCACAAGTTAGAATTGTTCCTATAACAGATAAAGACAATGATTACTTTAATCCTAAGGTTAAGGTAATCATTGGTGATCTGAAAGGAAGAGACGGAGAGATTGGAGAAAAATTAGATTTCCCTAAAGGGTATGGAGAAAATAAAGCTGAGTGGCGCTCTATTTTAGACAAAGATGGCATCACGTACTACTTCAAAACTTATAGAGAAAAAGATAAGCTCTG
Source organism: Wolbachia endosymbiont (group A) of Aleiodes leptofemur (assembly GCF_964028465.1). Classification (NCBI taxonomy): domain Bacteria; kingdom Pseudomonadati; phylum Pseudomonadota; class Alphaproteobacteria; order Rickettsiales; family Anaplasmataceae; genus Wolbachia; species Wolbachia endosymbiont (group A) of Aleiodes leptofemur. The sequence continues at coordinate 1,263,671 of NZ_OZ034782.1, read as the reverse complement.
CGCTGAATACCTTGGAACTCAAAGTATAGATGAAAACAATCCACAGTTCATCCGCTGTTTTCCTGCACCACCTGCTCCAGAACCTGAGATAGTGGAGATAGTAAATGCAAATACATTGAAAGTAGAAATGAAGATGAGTGAGAGCACTTGTGCTAAAGCACATGGAACCTATAGTAATGGTTCCTGTACTTTTAATGTTAATACTGACCTCAACCATCCTATAAACATTGGCCCCCTATCTTTAAAAGTAGTAAAACCAGCAATAGTAGCAAAAACAACTGATAGTAATATTGATAATATTATAGAAGGTATATTAGAAAGTAATCCGCAACAATTTAAAGTTCTGAAAGAATATGGCTATGTTCCTGATGTGCAAATTAAATGTTCTAAAGGCGGAAGTTTTTATAATTTTAATGATTTTGAGAAAAAGTTAAAAGACAAATCTATTCAATGTGAATTTAATAACTCTGGGCAGCCGGAAATAGAAGTAAAGTATAAAGGAAATTCTAACAGTAAAATGCTTTGTCTTTCTGGATGGCAGCCAGAACCAGAGGAGTTTGTTCTTAAAAGAGAAAATAAAATAATACCACTAAAATTAATGGGAACAAGATATACTAAATACAATGCTGTTTACTCCAAGGAATCAAATCAGTTCTATTATCTTCCAAGCAAGGAAATAGTTTATCCTTTGAAAGAAACTCAAGAGAGGTTGGATAAAATAATATTTAATAAGCAAGAGTATGTTTTCTTCCCTGATGAAAATGAGCAGAAGAAGGAAGAATGCAGTTATTGTGTGAAGAAAGATAGCAAAATAGACGAAAAATTAAAATCTGGTGAAGGACTGAAAGTAGTATACAAATTGACGGATGTAGAGCATAAAGAAGGATGTGAGCAAGGTGATGATGGTTGCATCTGCTTTGATGGAAAGTGTAGCCGTTCAAAACAATATTTGAATAAAAATGAAGATGATAAGCCATTCTACTTAAGGTATGAGGAAGTGGATTGTAAAGATAAGGATGGTAAAGTATTAAGAGATGAAAAAAATGAAGTACGAAAGTGTACACAATTAAAAGATCAACTGATTAAAGCAAACAGAACAGAGGTTTTTTACGCTGATAAATTGTGTAGGTTCGATTTAGAAGGTCTCAAAAAGAAATTAAAAGAAAAATTAAAAGAGATAATCAAGGAACATCTGAAAAATAAGAAACCAGATCTTGAAAAAAATAATGAAAAATCCTATGATCATAAAAATAAAGATGTTTATACAGATGACTTATCAATAAAATTTGATCGTATTAAAATAGAAGCGTGGGGAAGTGGTGAAGCAGGTCATATACAAGGTAGTGGCTGTGACAATCAAAAATGCCATTCTACTGAAAGCAGAGTAGGGATGCCAGGAGATTATATTAAAGCTAAACTGAAAATCGATCCTAATTATCCTATAATTAAGGTGCAAGTCACAGAGGGAGGGGGTAACCAGGAAAGTAACTTCTCAGATAAGTACGGGGGACCTGTTTTCATAGAAATGTGCAATTCGCAGAAGCAACATTGCCAGCAACTGATTACTGTTGCAGGTGGAGGTGAGTATAGAACATACGGTGGTAAGGGTTATGAGGAAACAGTAATTCATAAGCAAGATTTAAAGCTAGAGGAGAAAATTGTAAAGGCAGATAAACTGAAGTCTACACAAGACAATCAAATAGCATGTATAGAAAATGGTGAAATCAAGTATGAAACAGTAGAGTGTGGAAGTGGTTTGAGAAGCAGTAGATCTGGTGCAGGTGGCTGCATTAATAAAAGCAAAGGAATTTATGGTAAAGGCTCTCCAGGGTATGTGAAGATTAGACCTATTATAAAGGAATTTGACGAAGAAGAAATAAATGCTGCTATTAAAAAAGTAATAGAGGATCTATACGATCTTGAAACTATGACTGATTTTTGGGTAGGGGATCTTAACGTGAATATAAGTGGGATAATTAAAGAGGAAGTCAAAAAAGAATTATCAAGGTAAAAAGATATAGCTCTGGAAATGATGCTCTTGTTTTAATAATTAATTAAAGTAAAGCATGTAGTAAATGGTGTAATTGCTGTATCTTAACAAAAAGGTATAACGAATGTAAGAGGAGGGTGCTTTATGTCTCTAAAGAATAAAATTTCTGAGTTAATAGAACAACAATTTAGCATTAAATACCATGACAATTATTTGGCTTACACTATACATAATTGGGCTGCAAGCGAAATATCTGATTCTATTACTTTTTGCATAATTGGTTGTGGAAATTGCAAGATTGGATATCAAGATGTTGCAAAGTCATTCAACATAACAAAAGAAGAAATTGACCAAGGTAATATTGCAAGCATAGAAAGTAAAATAAAAAGTGAAGCTGAAAAATCAGGTAGCGAGTTTTCTGAGTTGATTTCTAGAGTGGATCAATCGCTAAAAGAGCAGAGTGAAAAGTCTATTGTACAAATTTTAGATTCATCCGCTGAGGAGATGTTAAGGAGTTTCTGTGATAGCCCTGTACAGTCTCCAGAGCCTCAAGAACCCTCTGCTTCATCTGAAGAGCATGCTACAGAAGGCCCAGAAACTAGTGTTAATTTAGATCTTTTGTCAACCTAATCAACCCCATATATATGTTTTTTTTGTACCCATGCTTTGCGTTTTGGGGTGGAAAGAAAGCACCATTCTTCGTTGCATTTTTCTATCTTCATCACAACAAACTTGTCTATTTTCATAGTAATCTTGCTGTCTACACTCTGTTTTTGATATCCATAAGTATCTTCTTTTACAATCGCGTAGCGCTTATCACTAAGAAGATTGCCTTTTATCCATCCGCAGTCTTCATCTATATCGCAGACCTTTTTCCAACTCTCAAACTCTTCTATCACTTTCAGGGGCAGATTTTTGCAAGTGTATATCCATTTTACAGGATAGTGAAACCCTGGCCCCGTTCTCATGTTGATCTTATTTGATTTGGTTGAAACAAAGTTATTAGCAAACAAGCTATGGCTAAATAATAAAAACAATAGGATAATAGTACTGAACCAAGATCCCAGTGTCACGCACTGGGATAACGTGAGGGATAGTGTAACAGACTTATTCATCATAATTCACGATTAGGTTGACATAAGATAAAGAGTAAATTAAAAATTGAATAGATCTTTAAATGCAAAATCAATGCCTATAGAAATATTAATGCCTGCTCTTTCACCGACAATGAGCAAAACTGGAGGAAAAATTGTAAAGTGGCATAAAAAAGAACAAGACAAAGTTGAAGTAGGCGACGTAATTGCTGAGATAGAGACTGATAAAGCCATAATGGAGTTTGAATCTATAGATGAAGGAGTTTTAGCAAAAATTTTAGTAACAGAAGGAACAAGTGGCGTGCCTGTAAATCAACCAATAGCTTTAATGCTGGAAGAAGGAGAAGATGAAAGTGCACTTAACAACTATACTTCAACTTCCATCAATAGTGCAGTTAAAAAGGAAGTGACAAAAAGTGCTGTTGATAATCAAAAATTAGAACACCAAGATTTAAACGGAAAGCCAATAAGTCATTCTTCGGTGTCATTCCAGCGCGTGACGCTGGAATCCAACCCCTCAATGTCATCCCAGTGCTTGACACTGGGATCTAGAAAAGAAGAATGGATCCCAGTGTCAGCTACTCAGATGACAGAGGGTTATGCAGAAGGTAGAACAAAAATAAGCCCATTAGCTAAGAAAATAGCTCAAAATGAAGGGGTTAATGTGCAGCAATTAAAAGGTACAGGACCATATGGTCGCATAATTAAGGCTGATGTGTTGGAGTTTTTAGGCAGTGGTATACATACTGAAAGTCCTGAGAAAGATACCATAGTTGAAGTAAGCAACATGCGCCAAGTGATAGCACAGCGCCTGACTGAATCAAAACAGAATGTTCCACATTTTTATTTAACTGTAGACTGCCAGGTTGATAAGTTAATATCGTTAAAAAACGAGATTAACTCAGCAGATGAAAACAATAAAGTAACAATTAATGATCTAATCATAAAAGCTGCAGCTTTCAGCATGAAAAAATTTCCTGATATAAATTCTTCGTGGATAGATAATAAAATACTGAGATATTCAAATATAGATATTTCAATCGCTGTGGCACTTGAAGATGGGCTAATTACTCCTATAGTAAAAAATGCTGATAAAAAGGGTATTTTATCTATATCAAAAGAAGTGAAAGATTTAGTAAGCAGAGCAAGATCTGGAAAATTGAAACCTGAAGAGTTTCAAGGAGGAGGGTTTACTATCTCCAACTTAGGGATGTTTGGTATAAAAGCCTTCAGTGCTATAATCAATCCGCCGCAATCTTGCATTATGGCAGTTGGTGCATCTAAAAAACAACCAATTGTTATGAATGAGAAAATAGAAATAGCAGAAATAATGACAGTAACGCTCTCTGTTGACCATAGAGCAGTTGATGGGGCACTCGGAGCAAAGTTTTTAAATGCCTTTAAGCATTATATAGAGAATCCTCTGGTGATGTTTATTGAAACTGCGGTAACTTATTAGCATCGTTATTACAAAATTAATACCTCTAAGTTTATAATTCTACTAGTTAATAGGCTTAGAGGTAAAAAAATGAATACTACAGTAGAAAAAAATAATTCAAAAATTTTTCCTAAAAATGAAGGAAAGATTAACTCAAAAGGCATGGTTGCCCCACCTGTTCCTCCGAAATCTTCCCAAGCTAAATTTGCTGGAATAAAAGCGATTTTTGAGCGAAATGCATCTCATTCCCAAGCAAATGATAGTAATAAAACAGTAAGTAGCAATCTTGGAAGAACATTTGGCTCAACAATGCAAAAACTCATGGAAGACAACATTCATAGCACTCCTAACAAACAACGCCGTGATTCAGGGGATAGTGGTATCAGTGATGTTAGTAGCAGTACTCTTGATAAAAAAGCTAAAGCTTATAATCCTCTTGATTGGAATCCAATCTATCAAGGTAAAAAGCGTTTTAGTTTAGACAATATGTCGAGCAACTCGTCTTCGTACAGTGAAAAAAGTAATATTTCAGATATAAGCGATAAGTCTAATAATTCAAACATTGTTAGATGTAATATTACTAGGAGTAACAGTAAGGAGGACCTTCATAAACCTGATGCTTCACATAATGACAAATCTGCAGGCAAAAAATTATCTAATGTCAATGTAAGCGAATTAATCAGAAAGTTTGAACAAGGTAGTGACATAGTATAGCCTTTCTTATAATAGTCCGAATGCGATAAGATATGTGTTTATGGCTATAGCAGGCCAGTAGCATATTACGGTCTGTTCGGATTATTGTAAAAAGAGCTATAAAAGGGCGTTAATCAAATGTTACCCTATCCTTGTATATGCAAAGGTAGGGTATCTTTTTAAAATATTATGTCCTTTATAGCTTTGTTAATTTTTGACTCCTTCTCTGCAAAAGCAGTTTCTAGAGAGGTTTTAAGTTTTTCCCATTCTTCTTGACCATTTAGAACTAAAGATTTATATTCACTTTCAATTTTTTCCAATGCTGTTTGATATGAAAAACCTAATTCCTCATATATATCAATATTTATCGATTGCAGTATTACCAAAAATGAAAACAAATTCGGATCAGGTAATTCTTCCTTTATATAATTCAGAAGACATAGTTTTATTTTTTTCACGCAGTATTCTATTGTTTTCAGCGATAGCAATAGACTTTCTGCATAAAATATAAAACTATCTATAATTAAACTTTTTGATTTTTTCGGTAATTTAATATTTTCAAATAGTTCTTTTGTAAATTTTTCTATCGGTTGTTTTGGCAAATGTAAAGAGAGATCAGTAAAAGATTTTAGGTCAAAATTTGGTCCAAGTATTGTGCTGATTGCTCTTTGTACATTACTCTTATCTTTACTTACAGGAATAATGAAAACCAGCCCCTCCACATCAAGCATATACTTTATAGATTCCAAAAAATCGACAACGAATTTAGGACGGCACACATCAAGATTATCCACCATTATATAAATGTTTTTGTCTTTTCTGATTTTATTAACCACATCCGCTAACTGTGTTTTAAAATCTCTAGTACTCTCTTTTCTTCTTTGGAGAAGACTTAATTCACTCAAGACAAAACCTATGTCTTTTTTATCAGCCTCTTTTGCAGCATCAAGAAATACTGAAAGCATAGCAAGTGGAGATTTACTGATCAGCTTTCCTAGTGTGTTTAGAGAAAATAGCTCTTGGTTTATGTTCTTGAACTGTTGTATAACGCTTCTTTTTACTTCATACGATGCAAATAAATCTTCAAATAGAAAATTTAAAAAAGAAGGAAGTGGTTGGTCCAATGCATTGATATCCCATGCGCTATAATAAGCTGCAATTTCATTTTGCTGTTTTAACTCTTTTACCCATTCTTTCAAAAAAAACGTCTTGCCCCATCCACTATATCCTTCCAAAGATATTATTGTAAAAGACTGATCAATCGTTTTTACTATAGTGCTGAACTTATTCGTAAATTGCTTATAGTTTAGGCGGTCATTTTTCCAAGCCACCACTTTAAGTGGTGGCGCTATTCCTTTCTTTTTGAATGTTATTAGCGATATAAGTTTTTTTAAGCACATGTCTTATTTTATATTTAACTCATATTCTTGTCTTGAAGTAAGTGCTATCCTCAGCGTTCCTTCATCAAGATAGTCAATTTCTCCGCCCATTGGTATGCCGCAAGCAAGACGTGATATTTTCACATCCAAATTTTTTAGCAATTCAATTATATATTGTGCAGTAACTTGACCCTCTAATGTCGGATTAATTGCAATAATTATCTCTTCAACTTTAGATTTTGTCGCTCTTTCCAGAATAGTATCAAGGTTGAGTTCTTTTGGACCTATGCCATTTATCGCAGACAATCTGCCACCCAAAACATGGTATAAACCTGAATATATATTTCCTTTTTCAAACGCCCATAGATCACCCAATTCTTCTACTACACACAGTAACTTAGTGTCACGTTTTGGGTTAGTACAAATAGAACAAGGTGACTTAGTATCTAGATTTCCGCAAACTTCACACTCTATTATAAGATCTGCTAGCTCTTTAATCAAAGATGCAAGCGGTAGCATAACTTTTTCTTTGTTTTGGAGTAAATGTATAACTAACCTGCGTGATGATGATGGCCCTAAACTTGGCAATTTAGAGAAAGCATGAACTAGATTCTTTATGTTAACGTTCATTCAATAAATTCAGAATAGGCAGTCAAATGGTAACATCAAACCCTTTGTAAAGAAAGTGGTAAGTTTCTCTTGATCCCACTTTGATTAGCTATAGAAAAAATTTTTTACTCTAACGCAAAAAATTACTTCCGCACACTTAAAGCCTGATTATAATAGACTTCTTGCATAATCCAAACTAAGTAGAAAAAAGGTATCATCCGAGTAGCTCTCCTTTGTCATCCTAGTGCCTCCTTTTTTGTCATCCCAGTGCCCAGACACTGGGATCCAGGAATTTTATTAAGTTTGTAAGCATAAAAGTATAGCTAACGTGAGCTCTACGTCATACTGCCGCGAACCGTCATACCGCGATTCATTCGCGGTATCTCTTAGCCGCTAACACGTAGCGGGATGACGGTTGTCAGGCTAGCTGTCATCCCAGTGCCCAGACACTGGGATCCAGAAATTTTAATTGTAAGTAAGCATACTGGGTTGATAAGTATAAAAGTAGCTAGAAAATAAACATTTTTGATGAGATTATATGGAAAACTGGATGCCAGTGTCAAGCACTGGCATGACACCCTTCACGGACTTTTAAATTACTTTAGCTATAAATATTAAGAAATTTACCAAATGAAAAAAAAGGCAAAAGAAGCCCTGGGGTTATTATCCGCTTTAAAATATTGGCGTTTTTTATGTTTTAAACGCTTGACAAGCGAGATTCAGCCGCTTTTAATTGCAACTAACCTACGCTGCAAATGTTTAAGAAATTTACTAAGCAGAAAAAAAGACAAAGAATCCCCGAGTTAGCTAGTCTTTTACTATCTCTGTCGAGTATTGGCATTTTTTGATGTCTTGTAACGCTTTATAAGCGCGTTCAGCTTATTTAGATAAAAATCTAGATGTAGATGAAGTTTTGTAAAGACATACAGTATCTATATACTGCAAAAAATTGAACATAAGACGCCGATACATTAAGTAATCCTTACCTTTTAATCTGCAGATTGGCGAAAGCAAATACAATAGCTTCACTATCATGATAAGGGCGCTGGCGAAGGGTGTCAAGTAAGTTTTTTCGTTTCTATGTTGTCAGCTACTTGGATGACGCCAATCTGAGTTAACTACACCAACTCACATTCAGCAAAAAAGAAAGCTATCTCCTTACGAGCATTTTCTAGACTATCCGAGCCGTGGACTCTATTTTCACTAATATCATCAGCAAAATCACCCCTGATTGTGTCTTTATCTGCCTGCTTTGGATTGGTAGCTCCCATGATTTGTCTGTATTTACTTACTGCATTTTCACCAACTAAAACTTGAACTACCACAGAACCAGAGGTCATAAACTCTACTAATTCCCCAAAAAAAGGCCTATCTTTATGAATTTCATAAAACAGCTCTGCTTGTTTTTTTGTTAGTAACATCATTTTTTGTGCTGTGATTTTCAGCCCAGATTGTTCGATGTAGGAATTTATATTGCCTGTAATATTATTTTTTACTGCATCAGGTTTTAAGATTGAAAGTGTCTTCTCAATTGCCATATTATTTCCTTATATAAGATTGTATATTTATGGATTCATTTTATTGCAAATTTTGATTTGATAAAAGTAGTTTTTTATTTATAGTTAAGAATAAACCATCAAGGAGGTATTGTATGGGTGAATATTGTAAAAATAACACTACTAAACAAGCTGAGCCTACCACTAAAAAACAAGCTAAATCTACTACTAAAAAATTAGTAAGTAACTTTAAGTCATCACTTTTTTGTGGAACAAAAGGATTTTTAACTTTTAATTTGGCCTTTTTAAGTTATTTGGAATATAGTTCACATCATAATACAGAATTAAAAAAAGGTGCTGCCTTTGCAATGAAAAGGAATACTATTCCATTGCTTGAAATGATAATCATAGCACCGCTTGTTTGTTTTGCACTGCCGGCTATAGTAGGTGGTTTAAGTCTTTTACAATGTGCACTTGCTTGTGCTGTCTTAATGATTGCCACATGTTTTATTGTCAGAACTTTTAATCTACGTGAAAAATTATTAGAAAAACAAACAGGTTGCCCAAAAGAAACAGTGAATAAGGAATTTGAGAAAGATACTATAATCTACCCTATTTTCGATAAAAGTAGAAAACACATCGAGTATAATTCGCCTAACTCAGAGCAACCACCGGATGAAACGAGTAGCACCTCTCTTTTCGTTAAAGTTTTACTTTTCCCTCTAAAGGTTCTTTTGAAGGTCCTGCAAAGTTATATAATGCTATCTTTAGCTGCTGTTGAACTTCTTGAAACGGTACCAAGTCTTTTTGTCGATACATTTTTCGATTGGAACTTCACATCCACCAAGAGTAACCTGAAGAGATCAGGCCACTTATTGTATGCCAGTGTAAGAAATTTAGTGCCTATAACTAAATTTGATGAGTGTGTAGCTAATTTTATAGGCACCCCAGAAGTAACTTGTTGTAGTAGTGCGTAGGTGAAAAAGGCAGTTATCTTATTTAATCTTGGCGGGCCTGATTCACTAAATGCGGTCCGTCCTTTTTTATTCAACCTTTTTTATGACAGGAGAATAATCAATCTACCGAATCCCTTTCGGTTTCTTTTAGCAAAGTTTATATCTGCGAAACGAGAAAATACTGCACGAAAAATATACGAGGAAATTGGAGGTAAATCGCCAATTCTAGAGAATACAAAAATGCAAGCTAATGCTTTAGAACTAAAATTAAACGAAAATAGAAACCATGTACACAAGGTATTCATCTGCATGCGCTATTGGCGTCCATTTGCTGACGAAGTTATTGAAAGTGTAAAACAGTTTGATCCTGACGAAGTAATTCTGCTGCCACTGTATCCACAATATTCAACTACCACAACTCTGTCATCCATCGAGAATTGGCAAAAAAATGCTAAACGGTATGGCCTAAAATGCAATACAAAAATGATTCACCGTTATTATGATAACCAAGATTTTATTGAAGCTCACGCTAATCTGATAGCTAAGTACTATAAATTGGCTAGCAAAATCGGTAAACCAAGAGTCCTATTTTCAGCCCATAGCTTACCTCTTAGTATCATTAAAAAGGGCGACCCTTACGCTTCACAGGTAGAAAGAAGCGTAGAGTTAATAGTAGAAAAGTTAGCTATCAATAACTTAGATTGGTCAATATGTTATCAGAGTAAGATTGGTCCTGTAAAATGGCTAGAGCCAAGCACTGAAAGTGAGCTATTACGCGCAAAAGCTGATGGTGTACCTGTAGTTCTATCACCTATATCTTTTGTTTCTGAGCATTCAGAAACTCTAGTTGAACTTGATATAGAATATAAAGCAATTATCAAGGATGGATATTACTTTCGTGTGCCAACTCTCAGTACCGATCCCTTGTTTATAAAATGCTTAGCCGATTTGTGCATAAATCTCCCTTAAAGTCCTGATTCATAGGGCTTTTCTTTTAGGATTTTATGTGATAGAATAACAGAAAGTTATTATTTTATTAACTATTTTATGCTAAACAAGCTAAAAAAGAAATCTAACACGCCCGCACAAAAGGTACATGATGCTTATAATCATGATATCAGAAAGGTAATCTGCATCACAACAGGTTTAACAGCCCTATTGTGTAAGATTTCACTGCAATTTTGCTGCGAGTTCATTGACAATAATAGATCCAATATCTCCTTTATAAAGAATGTTGCCCGATGGGTGAAATTTCCGACATCTACCCTATACATTGCCCATTCTGCATTTATCTTACGGGATTTGGTAAAAGATTATAAAGACCCTAAGGGTAAAAAAGAATTAGCAAAAATTTTGGGTAAATCGGCTAACCTTGCAAGCAGCACCATAGAAGCATTGATGATGTTGAAAGTCATCCATTTTTTGGCTAGAGGTAATGCAGATGTAACAAGTTATATTAGTTCAACATCAACGATCCTATTTTTGTTCATTTCAGAACCTATAAGCTATTATTATACATGCAAGAAATATCTGGATAATAAGGATCCTGAAAAGTCTGCTAAGTGTAAGAAGGACCTTATTATCAGCACATTAACTTTGTCGTTAGGTTTATTAAACTTCATATTAAGAAGGATAGAAACTCCAACTATACCAATAAACTTGGGTAGTGGTATAATCTATAATTTCAACTTAAGCGTAACAGTCAGCATAATATATAGTGCAGTATTTCTTGCAGTTCAACTTGATAAGTTGTTTAATCAACCTGTCAATGATGATCCTTCCACTGAACTTGATGATGTTCATAATATAAACGGTCATTCTAATGACAGCACTGTAGAGGTATAAGAATTAGGGATGAAAAGATTTTATTTCTACTGCCAACGCTAGTACTGCTAATTTGCTAACAATACTCCAAAGTGATAGAATTTTACCTTCCACAACCTGGCTAACATCATGAAACTCACAGTCAGTGGCATTCAAGCTAGAATATACATCTTTTCTGCTATTACATCGGTATAAGTAACATGTTGAAGTATCTCCTATATAGTATATTAGCGGTTCTGCAGAACTGCTTTTAAACATGTCAATGGTTGGTACACCTTCTTGTATAATAACGCTATTGATTGCTATTCCTTCTTTTATCTTTTTCATTTTATGACGCTTTTTTTTATTGAGGTTTAATATTTCCTCTCCACTTGTTGCTGTTATAATGCCCATCCCATATGTGCCATTGCTTGCTTTGATAAAAACGTAAGGTTGTGTTTTTATTTTATATTCTTCGTATTTTTTTTGCACTAGAGATAATATTTGGTCAACTTTAGCTGCTATTGCTTTTAGTGATGAATCATCATCAAAATCGACTCCATCACAGCTTTCTGTAAGCACAGAAATTAGCCATGGGTCCATTTTAAATTCGCTACAAAACTCAGACGCTAATTCTTGATAGATTTCAAAATACTTAAATTTCTGTCTGCTATGCCAACCGTATAGTGGGCTTGGTACTATATCTTGCTTTACGTCTTTTAGCGTGTCTGGAATGTGGCTCGTCATATCACGGTTCAGTATAATAACATCAGGCACAAATCCTGAAGTTGTCTTTAGCAGAGAGTTTTCTTTCACAACAGTTTCATACTGTTCTATTAAATTGTATACTTCATTATGTAAAAGTCCAATTCTAGTTTCAAAACCTGCGAGTTGTAGTACTTTCTCTATAACAAATACGTTTTCTATATACATTTTATTGCGTGTATAATTTTCCGGTATTATAAGAACCTTTTTGTATTGATGTCTTTTAAAGTAGCTTTTTATCAATCTTGCTGCCATTGTTCTTGATTCTTCACTTAAGTTATTGAACCCCGCAGGAAATAAATTAGCGTCTACTGGAACGATTTTATAGCCAGAGTTTCTAAGATCTATAGAGCTATAAAATGGCGATGTAAGGCCATTAAATTTTGCTTCGAACCAATTATTTATACTTTTTTCCAAATCTGGGTGAATTATGTTTTGCATCTGCACTTTAAATGTTATAAGGAAGGTATTATATTATAAGCTATAGTTGAGCATATTTAGTAAATTTGACTAAAGATTAAAGTATAATGAGATTCTTATTTAAAGTGATAGAAAAATGATTCAACACGATAACAATAAAATGTATGGCACTACTATATTATCAATTAGAAAAGATAAAAGTGTAGTAGTAATAGGTGACGGACAAGTTTCACTGGGCCACACTGTTATAAAATCTGGAGCAAAAAAAGTTAGGCGTCTTTCTGGTGATTCCGTAATTGCTGGATTTGCCGGGGCAACAGCCGACGCATTTACTCTTTTTGAAAGATTAGAATCTAAACTTGACAAGCACCCAGGGCAATTAATGAGAGCATGTGTTGAACTTGCAAAAGACTGGAGAATGGATAAATATCTGAGGAAATTAGAAGCTATGATGATCGTTGCAGATAAATCTATTTCATTAGTAATTACGGGAACAGGTGATGTTCTTGAACCTGAAGATGGAGTCGCAGCTATTGGCTCTGGGGGAAATTTTGCTCTATCTGCAGCAAGAGCTTTAATTGACATTAAAGGAATATCAATAGAGGAAATTGCGAAAAAGGCTATGAAGATAGCTGGCGATATATGTGTTTATACAAATCATAATGTAGTTATTGAAAAGATAGAGGAGTGATATGTCTTCCAAGCAAAAAACTTTATGCACCAATTTTTCCAATCAGCCCATAACCCTTTCAGAAGGGCGGTCTTGTAGTAGTGACACCTACGATGAAAAAGATAACCTCTATAAAGATACTAAGAGTGGTTTTGATTCAAATGACAGCGATGTTCAAGTTAATGACAGCACTCAAGTTTTGTTAGATGACCTGCCACCACAGAAGATAGTTAAAGAATTGGACAGATTCATAATCGGACAGGATGATGCAAAGCGTGCTGTTGCTATTGCGCTCAGAAATCGTTGGCGTCGCAATCAGGTTCCATTTCCATTGCGTGATGAAATCATACCTAAGAATATATTGATGATCGGTCATACAGGGGTTGGTAAAACTGAAATAGCTCGTCGCTTAGCAAAACTTGCCGGTGCACCGTTCATAAAAATTGAGGCAACGAAGTTTACTGAAATAGGGTACGTTGGACGTGACGTTGATTCGATAATACGCGATTTAGTTGATGCAGCAATAGTTTTAGTTAAAGAGAAAGCCCGTAAAGCCTTAGCTAAAAAGGCTTTAATTTTAGCTGAGAAAACAATAGTAAACTCTATGGTAGGCGAAAATGCAACCGAAGAGAGTAAAAAAATTTTTAGAGAAAGGTTGAGGAATAAAGAGTTTGAGGACGGAGAAGTTTCTATTAACGTCAGAGAGAGCAAGAGTATGTTACCTACTTTCGATATACCAGGCATGCCAGGTGGGCAAGTTGGTGTGATGAATGTAACAGAAATAATGGGCAAGATGTTTAACGGGAGCAAAAAAACAAAAACTATTACGGTGAAGGTAAAAGAAGCGCGTGAAATATTAATTAATGAAGAAAGTGAAAGGCTAATGGATGAAGATAAGATAATCAAAGAAGCCATTGATCTTGTTAGTAATGACGGTATAGTATTTTTGGATGAAATAGACAAAATTGCAGCGCGTACAGAAATAAAAGGTGAAGTAAACAGAGAAGGAGTGCAACGCGATCTGTTACCATTACTTGAAGGAACAACTGTTACAACTAAGTATGGCCATGTAAAAACAGACTATATATTATTTATTGCATCTGGTGCTTTTCATCAGTCTAAACCATCTGACCTCTTACCGGAATTGCAGGGCAGATTACCGATCAGGGTAGAACTTAAGGCACTTACTCAAGAGGATTTAATAAGAATATTAAAGGAACCAGAATCTAGTTTGTTAAAGCAGTACATAGCTTTAATGAAAACAGAAAATGTGACACTTGAGTTCACTGATGATGGTATAAAAACCATAGCTGAAATAGCGTTTACAGTTAATAGGCAAGTGGAAAATATAGGCGCAAGAAGGCTTCACACTGTCATGGAGAAGCTTTTAGATGAAATAAGTTTCATTGCTTCTGAGAAAAATAGCGAAAAATTCATTATAGACAGCAAGTATGTAAAAGATAAACTTGAGTCAATTTCGAAGCAGCTTGATTTATCTAAGTTTATACTTTAGGAAAAACGAAAAGCCTACTTTAAGTAGTATAGAGAGTGTTCAGAAGATTAGCCAGTAGACCTAAAATTTCAGCTATATTCTTTAGGCTGTTTTTCAACAGTAGAATGGTGTGCTGCGACCTCTTGCTTAACATCTAAGCTTAAGTCAATTATTGAGATATTTTCTTCATCATAATCTATGTCTTTTATTAACATATCGTCAGTAATAGTCAAAAGGTCAGGCGGAGAAAGAATAGTTCTTTTATTACCAGCTCTCATTCCCACAACTCCAAGCTCTATAGCAAGTGGTATTTTTTTATCGCCAACCCTAAATTGCACTGTTTGATCTTTGACTATATATTCCCCATTATGCTCCTTTACGCTATATTTAACCGATATCTCATCACCGCACCTTACTTGTTTTCCAGTCTTGTTAATTAAGTCATTAAAAACCATCAGATTATTTACTGAGTCGGGATATTTATCCTTTACTTCGATCAGTTTGACGTAATAAGAATTAAAATTCATTTTGTTCTCATTGGCAATAGTAACTACACGCTCTCCGCCTTCTTTCATACCTATTACCCCTAAACTCACTTCTTTTAGGTCATCTTGACCTATTTTCAAAGTAACATCAGAAACTTTGCTAGGGAGTGTTGCTGAGTTATTATTAGAAATTTTATATATTTGCAATAGGACTTCCAGGCCACAAAAAGCCTTGCTGCCACTGCCTTCAGTAATTTCATAAAAATTTATTGAATCTTCTTCCTTTTGCTGCGTTATTTCTTCTAAATATTCTGTCAGCCCATGCTTTTCAATATAGCGGTCAAGTGCTGATTCAAGTATTGGCTTCACTAGGTAATGTGCTATCGTCTGTATCAAACCACCATGCGTGGCATTTATCTCATAAAGCTTGTCCTTTTTTTCCGGTTTACCTTTGTTTATATAGACAATAGTAAACACAAAAGCAGAAGTTAAAGTGAGAATCATTACTACGGAAATAAGCATTTGTAATATAATTTTTCTAACCATCTTTCTTTACTTGATTCAATAAATCATATAAATAATTAGTATCCCCTGAAAGCGCACTCAAATTATCCAAGCCTTGTTTAAAGAGGCCGTCTATATAGTCCTCTACTTCACTTTTACCAAGCACAGACATAAGATTATTTGTTTTATCTTGTTCGTAGTCTTCAATATCATCCTTAGCTTGAAAGATAAGCCCTAGATTTATTCCATAGTTATATAACGCTTTACGTTGCTTGTCTGTAGCACCCCCTATTATAGCACCTATTTCACATGAAGCTGCAAATAGTTTTGCGGTTTTCATCAAATGAATTTCTTTTATTTTATCAGCTTGGCCCGACGTCATTCCAGCGTCATACATACAGCCGTACGAATGTTGTAGTTTTAAGGTAGAAAGGGTGTCATGCAAGTAGCTGACACTGGAATCCATTTCATGTTCAGCTCCACTATCGCATGGCTTTTTGCACGAAATGCTTGTAGGCAAAGCCTTCTGGATCCCAGTGTCCGCTACTTGAATGACAGAGGGTTGGGGGCTAAAATCTATATGCTCACTGTTAATATCTAAAGCCTGTCCTCCCACCATTCCCCTAATTCCTATTGCCTGAGAAAGAACTTTTATGATCTCACAGCGTTTCTCATTTAACGAAGATAATACCTCAAAAGCCAGAGTAAGTAGTGCATCTCCGGCAAGCACTGCTGTTGCTTCATCAAATTTTTTATGGCAGCTTAGCTGGCTTCTGCGAGTATCACTGTTGTCCATGCACGGTAAATCATCGTGAATTAGAGAGTAAGCATGAACAAATTCAATTGCTGCAGCAACTGATATTACTTTTTTAGCTTCCGCGTTAAACACTCGCGATGAAGCTAC
Organism: Wolbachia endosymbiont (group A) of Aleiodes leptofemur; assembly: GCF_964028465.1. NCBI lineage: Bacteria > Pseudomonadati > Pseudomonadota > Alphaproteobacteria > Rickettsiales > Anaplasmataceae > Wolbachia > Wolbachia endosymbiont (group A) of Aleiodes leptofemur. The sequence continues at coordinate 1,246,973 of NZ_OZ034782.1, read as the reverse complement.
GACTAAAAAGGAGCGTATATGTTTTGCAGGAGCAAGGAGTATATAACGCATAGCTGATATAAGCTTATTCTCGCTATTTTCGGGTAAGAGTTTATTTACTTCTACAATAAGCAAATTTTTTGTTGTTTCGTCTAGCATTTTTGAATTGTTAATTGTTTAGCACGTAACGCTAGCCAGCTAGGGCAGTAGAAAACTTTACTGTAGTTTACCAGTTATAAAAGATATTGCAAACATAAAAATTTTTTATAACATCAAAGAATAGGTTATTTTTTTGGTAAGAAATGTGAATAGCGAACTAGCAAAGAGCACTAGAGAAGACATAGAAGAAAAAGTGAAAAAGATTATACTAGAGCATATTAGTAAGGATGTAGAGAAATTCAACAGCTCTTCAAAGCTTTCGGAGCATGGTACAGACAGCTTAGATGCAGTTGAAATCATCATGGCAGCAGAAGAAGAGTTTGGAATAGAAATTCCAGATGAAGACGCACAAAAAATGGAAACTATGGAGCAAATAGTTGAGTACATTAATAATAAAAAAGGCTAATAGTTGGTGTTAAATGAGCAGAAGAGTAGTAGTCACTGGTGTTGGTTTAATCACTCCACTAGCGGCAGATGTTGACAACACTTGGTCAAGGCTAATAAAAAGTGAGTCTGGCATAAAAGCAATCAATACGGATAGATTTGACTCTTCTGATCTTGCTTGCAAAATTGCAGGGCAGGTGCCGTTGCAATCAGACAACATTGAGCACCATTTCAATCCACTAGATTATATTTCTGAGAAAGACTCAAAAAGGACAGATCGTTTTATCCATTACGGTATTGCAGCAGCTATTCAGGCAGTAGATGATTCATTAATTTTGGAAAGCCAAAATATCAATCGGGAACGTGTTGGTGTGACTATTGGCTCTGGTATAGGTGGTCTTCCGTCAATTCAGGAAAATGTTATTACCATGCAGGAAAAAGGGCCCAGACGTGTCAGTCCATTTTTTGTCCCTGCAAGTCTAATAAATTTGATATCTGGCCATATTTCTATTAAATACGAATTTACAGGTCCAAACGATTCAGCAGTAACCGCATGTGCAACAGGTGCGCATGCAATCATAAACTCAGCAAGAACTATAAAACTTGGTGAAGCGGATGTTATGATTGCAGGTGGAGCAGAAAGTGCACTGTGTAGAGTTGGAATTGCAGGTTTTGCATCTATGAAGGCGTTATCAACTAAATTTAACGATAAACCGGAAGAAGCTTCAAGGCCATGGGATGAAGAACGCGATGGTTTTGTTATGGGTGAAGGAGCAGGTATATTGGTGCTGGAGGAATACGAACATGCGAAAAAAAGGGGGGCAAAAATACATGCTGAACTGGTTGGGTACGGACTCACAGGAGATGCGCACCACATTACAGCACCACATCCAGAAGGAAGAGGCGCATTTAAGGCAATGCAGCTTGCTTTAAAGAGCGCACAAATTAATCCCAATCAAGTAGGGTATATCAATGCACATGGAACTTCAACGCCACTTGGAGATAAAATTGAAGTAATAGCAATGAAACAGTTATTCGGTGACTACGTTTATAAAATACCTGTTTCTTCAACTAAATCTTCTATAGGACATTTACTTGGTGCTGCAGGGAGCGTTGAAGCAATATTCAGTATTCTTGCGTTAAATAATGGAATTATTCCGCCAACCTTAAATTTACACAAGCCTTCAGAAGGATGTGATTTAAATTTTGTACCGTTTAAAGCTCAGGAGCATAAAATTCAATATGCACTTTCTAATTCGTTTGGTTTTGGTGGCACTAATGCATCGCTCATATTTGGACAAGTTTAGTTGATGTCACCCCAGTGTCTTCCTCTTGTCATTCCAGTACCCTCCTCTTGTCATGCAAGCAGCTCTCCTACTGTCATCCCAGCACGTGACACTGGGATGACAAACGGTTGTGAAAGGGAATACATATAAAAATTAAACTATCAATAGCAATTCAAAAAGAAAAAATATTCTATTCATCCCTGAAGAAGTATTTTATTGACAATTTATGAATAAAGATCAATAATGCAGAAAAGGAATTGATGGGCGTATGCATGAATTTAACCACTATTAATTGTACATTATTTGTTGTAATTACATATTTTTTGACGTGCATTATAGCTTGGTGCTTACCTTTCAAAGACATAACATTATTAACAACATTTGTTCCGGCTTCAGTTGCAATTTTGCTAACCATTTATAATAAACAGAAGGTAAGGGATCTTTTTAAACTTAGTTCGCCAAAAAACTGTCTATTAGGGTTTATACTTATTCTGGTAAGTATGCTAATTTCCAATGGTCTTTTGTCAATTTATTGCGGTTTTTCATTTTTCCGAGAGTCTTTTACGTTAGACCGTGTAAAGGATTTGAGTGCAGTTTTGAGTCCATTAGTGATGTTATTTGTTTTATTATCAACCTTTGTGATGTGGATCATTATGTCTCTTGGTGAAGAGATCGGTTGGCGTGGCTATCTTTTGAAAAATCTTAAAAGCAAAATATCAAATTTTTATATCAGAGCAATTATTGTCGGTATTATTTGGTCAGTATGGCACATACCAACTTATGTGGTTGCTGGCTCAGCTTTGTGGAAGGATGGTTTACATTCCCGAATATTTGTGCTTATACCCTTTATATTTGTGCAATGTCTATAATGTTTACCTGGTTGTTTGAAAAAGACAACTCGATTTGGCCAGTAACTATTGCTCATGCAACAAATAATCTTGTGTATAGTGTTTTGAGCATTCTAATGCCGTCTCCTCCTCTGTCAACTTTCGATGCAGTAATTCGCCTTACATTAGGAGCAGCTGGTTATTTCATTGTTGCAATTGGTGTTATTTGGTTTGATAAAGCTCGAGAGCGTCATTTGAGTAATTCATAGTATAAAATTTCGGGGGCAATTCGCATCAGGTGTCATGCAGGTAGCATGACACTGGGATGATGAGGAAGAAAAAGCAAATTTTGCCTTTTACGGTCAATCTATTATACTTAGTAAGACTTCAATAAACTAATGAATTATACTTTATATCTAATTAAATGCACAAGATATTAATAAGAAATAACTACAAACCTTTGGTCGGAAAAATCAAGATTAATGGCTCAAAAAATGCTGTTTTACCAATAATGGCAGCAAGTCTATTAAGTAGCTCCCCGGTAATTTTGCATAATGTACCTGATTTAATTGATGTGCATCTAATGTCTAAGTTGCTTGAAAGTCTTGGAGCAGAAGTGAACTTTATGCACAATAAAAATTATAAAGCGAACCATACTTTGAAAATTGACTGCAGCAATATCAACAATCACGTGATGCCATATAAAACCGCAAGTAAGCTAAGAACTTCTTTTCTAATATTGGGTCCAATGCTTAGCAGATTTGGCAAAGCGAGAACAGCATTTCCTGGTGGATGCAACATTGGAAAGCGTCCCGTTGATATGCATATTAAAGCATTAGAAGAAATGGGAGCTAAAATTGAAATTGACGGCTATAATATAATTGCAACAGTGAAAGGAAAGCTACAAGGAAAAGAAATCACATTTGAGAAAATAAGTGTTGGCGCAACAGAAAATGTAATAATGGCAGCAACATTTGCAGAAGGAGTGACAACAATAAACAATGCTGCAACTGAGCCGGAAGTTCTTGATTTAATAGATTTTCTGAAGAAAATGGGTGCTGATATTGAAATTGATAATACAAAGGTCATAATAACAGGAGTTGAAGCACTAAATGGATGTGTTCATAAAATAATACCAGATCGCATAGAAGCAGGCACCTATGCACTAGCTGCTATAATAACCGGTGGTAAGTTGGAGTTGGAAGGAATAAATCTATCTGATATAAGGTGTATTACAAATGAGTTGGAGACTATAGGAGCTATGGTTGAACTGTATGATGGAGGCATTGTTATTTCCAGAAAAAATGGCTCTATTAAGTCTGCTAACGTTGCGACAGATCCATATCCCAATTTTCCCAGTGATATGCAACCACAACTGATGTCTGCAATGTGCATCGCTGATGGGATATCAGTAATTGAAGAGAACATTTTTGAAAACAGATTTACACATGCAGATGAATTGAGAAAGTTAGGTGCTAATATCAGCATCGAGAAAAGCAAAGCTACTATAAGTGGAATAAAAAGCTTATCTGGAGCTAATCTATATGCTACTGACTTAAGATCAACAGCAGCTTTGGTGCTTGCTTCTTTGGTAGCCGGTGGAGAAACTATAATAAACAATTCACATCATTTATGGAGAGGATATGAAGCAATGCATGAAAAACTCAATTCATGTGGAGCTGATATCTCCATTTCGTCTTGAGGATATTTTATGAATGAAGCAACCAAACGAACTATAGTAAAAGAAATAGATGCAATCTTATATGAAGAACATAAGGTATTAGACCATGGATTTATTCGAGTAGTGGATTATATGGGCTCTGATAGCGCTATAGTTCAAGCTGCTCGTGTTTCTTATGGCAAGGGAACAAAACAGATAAGTCAGGATGAAGCACTTATAAAGTATTTAATGAGACATCATCATACAACTCCATTTGAAATGTGTGAAATTAAGTTTCACGTGAAACTTCCAATTTTTGTTGCAAGGCAATGGATAAGGCATAGAACTGCAAATGTGAATGAATATTCAGCAAGGTATTCAATACTTGATAATGAATTTTATACACCTAAACCAGAACAAGTTGCAAAACAATCTGACAATAATAAACAAGGTAGCGGGGAAGCTTTTGATCCAGATACCTCAAAGGAAATAATAGATTCTCTAATAAATGACTCTAATTTAGTATATTCTCATTATGAAAAATTTATTGAGCAGGGGCTTGCAAGAGAAATTGCCAGAACTAACCTAATGCTTAATTACTACACGCAATTTTATTGGAAAATAGATCTGCATAATCTCCTTCATTTTTTGAAGCTTAGAGCTGATAAGCATGCCCAATATGAAATCAGAGTTTATGCAGAAGTTATGCTGGATATAATAAAAAAATGGGTTCCACTGGCCTACAATGCCTTTGTTGAATATTGCCTAGAATCAGCCTGTATTTCAAGAACTGGTCTAGAAATAATTCGCAAATTAATTAAAGGGGAAAACGTTACTAGAGAAGAAAGTAATATTGGTAAAAGAGAATGGGGCGAGCTGATGTCTATACTTGATAAACAATCTTAAAGATAAAGGCATACGTGTCAATCTCCTCTGTCAGTTAACTCTCGTTCACCAGATTGAATCTTGCTTTTTACATCACATTAACTCATCACTTTTATAGAACATCTCATTAAAATCATTTAGAGTTCCAAAATCCTGACCCTTGATAAACAGGTGATCATTAGCAACATGTGCTTCATCAAGAGTAAACAGCTCGTAATGATGATTGTGAGCGGGCCTAACAATTTCATTATATAAAACCATTACTTGTTCGTAGTTATAGCTCTTTTTACAATAATCCGAACAGACCGTAATATGCTACTGGCCTGCTATAGCCATAAACACATATCTTATCGCATTCGGACTATTATAAGAAAGGCTATATATCCATCGCCAGCATGATATTTACCACGTACGGTATCATAAAAATTCTTTACATCATCATATGTCACTTGCAGCTCCACCTTATACTTTCCCACTTCAAGAGGACTTCCTGTCTTTATTTTTAAGGGATGTTGTGAATTTGCAACACTGTTAGAAGTTTCTGCTTCAATATCAGAATTTTTATCCATATTTTCTATCACACTTGCCATAACAGTTTCTTGTTCATCTTCTGTTGGTTTTGTTTGTTTTTCAGTCTTATTACTGCTACTGTCAGTTTCCACAGTTACTTTTTTTACTTCTATATCTTTTTGAGCTTTCTCATTACTTTGCTTGTGTATTTCATCTCCATGCAATTTTTCCTGCAGAGCTTTTTTCGTATCAGCATAATCATCACGATTGCTTTGCAAAGCTGGTTTATAACTGCTGCTATCATCCGCTTGCATTTGATCTATATAGTTAGATTCTTCTTCCTGTATAGTATTTTTTGCGTTATCCTCACCAACCGTTCCTTTCTCCCCAGACTTGGCTTCACTCTCTACCACAACTTCTTCGTCTACTTGCTCATCATCAATTGTAAATTCAGTACCTATCTGATTGCTATCTTCCTCCAATTCATTAGATAATTTTTCAGATAGCTGGTCACCACTCAAATATGGTTCCTTTGAATATTTAGCATAATTATGGGGATCGGTTCTGTTTTCTGAATAAAACCCACTTTCAAAGTCTGAGTAGGAGCTTTGATTGAGCACAAAAAATAAGTTTTCATAATTAACCAGCATATCACTATCAGGGCTAACAAAATTTAAATATTCATCGCCTTCCCATTCTGGGTGGTGTCTATACTCTGCTATGTAGTATTTACTAGAGTCGAGAGGTATCTTGTCACCTTCTTCCCCATCAAGTTGTAAAACTACTGCTGAATGCCCATTACCTAAATCATTACCTTTTACCACTTTGAATATTTTAATCTCATCCTTTTCTACAAGTTCTTTTAACTCCTCGTTCTTTTCATTTAACTCTTCCTCCCTTTGTCTTTCTGCTTCTCTCTCTCTTGCCAATCTTTCTGCTTCTTCATCAGCTTTCTTCTGCAGTTGTGAGAATACATTTTGTAATATATCTTGTGTGGTTAAGCTATTTGTGTTGCTTAAAAAATTATCTAACACATTTGATGCAATTGGTGACAATTCACCGTGATCATCAAATACTTTTTCCTTTGCTTTATCATAGTGATTTGGGTTATAGATTGCATACAGAGGATAAAAACCATAATCTGCAATTGACGCTCCGTCAGGTGATAGTTCCATTGAGAATCCATAGTAATTAAGTGGAAGATTGGAGGTTAAATATTTACCGTTATCATCCCTAACGTGTAGCTCACTTCTACCATTGTGCTCACTATATTTGTTGTAGTAGATATAAAAATTCTCATGGTTAAGATTGAAGTGATCATCTAGATTATCGAATTGAATTGTACTGCCAAGCTTCTCGCGCAAAAGATTTTTGCTTTCATCTGTAAGCTTTATATGTGCAGAAAAGTAGTATCGATCTATAGGTTCGCCTTTTTCTATTTCAAAGTTCAAAGTAATCTTGTCGTTGACCATTGGTAGCCTCCACAAATTCTATAAATCATTTTATTTATCAATCATACGGTCTGTACTATGAAAAATGTGTTAAACGTTAAGATTTTCTCTGTACCGATTCATCTATATTGCCAAGCTTAATAAAGTTACAAGCTCTTTAAAACAATGTTAAACTCAATCACTATGGCAAAAACAGTTGACGTATTACTACCACTTCCAATTGATCAGTTATTTTCATATGCAATTGAGGAAAATACTGAGATTTTACTTGGAGATTACGTAGTGGTGCCATTTGGCAAAAAACGCTTAATCGGAATAGTTTGGAAATACAGTGATAAAAGTAACCGAGAATTAAAATTTATTGAGCAAAAAATCGATTTACCAAATATTAGACCAAAATTGATTGCATTTGCAGAGTGGGTTGCACAATACAATTTAATACCTATTGGTATGCTTGCCAAAGTGATAATGGGAGGAGTGTTAAAAGTAAATCACATAGATAAATTGGTTTGTGTTGAACAAAAGCAGGAAACAAGTGAAATAAGTTGCCAATTAAGCCCTGAACAGCAGATAGCTAGTGATAAAATAATCAGCAATTTGAACGAGTATTCAGTGACTTTGCTTGACGGTGAGACAGGATCTGGAAAAACGGAAGTTTATCTCTCTGTGATTGCACAATTGATTAAGAATTACACTGCCGTTCCAAATGCTGCTCAGACTTTACCATCCCAGTGCCCAGAGACACAACTGTACGAACATTGTGATTTGGGTCTACCAAGAGGGTGTCATCCGAGTAGCCTGACACTGGGATCCAGTTTTTCATATAACCTCATTACAAATGTTTATTTTAACTTAAAACCAATACCTAATTTACAATCAAAATTCCTGGATTCCAGTGTCAAGCACTGGAATGAAACCTTTATACTCAAGGCAAAACCCACTGTAACATTTAGCATACCGTCTTTGCCACGTACTAGTATGACACCAGAATATGTTGAAATGACATCAGGAGAAGGTAATACACAAATTTTAATCCTCCTACCTGAAATTGTTTTAACTTCACAATTGGTAAATCGTGTTCGCGGTCAGATATCAAAAAACTTAGTTGAATGGCACTCAGGGCTCACTCCAAAAACTCGCCGGAATAATTGGCTCAATATAGCAAATGGAAATGCGCAGATAATTATTGGTGCACGGTCAGCGCTTTTTTTGCCTTATAAAAACCTAAAATTGATTATCGTTGATGAAGAGCACGACTCATCTTTTAAACAAGAACAGGGAATTATATATAATGCTCGAGATATGGCGATAATCTTAGCCAAATTTGAAAATATTCCGATTATTTTATCATCAGCTACTCCACTGCTTGAAACGATTCATCATGTTAAAAACGGGAATTACAATCATGTAAAGCTAACTAAACGATTTGGTGGTGCAGAATTGCCACTCATTAAAGTAGTAGATATGAGGAACAACAAGCAATGGATCTCCTCTGAGCTTTTTGAAAGCATCAAACAAACCATAGAGAAAAAACAGCAGGTTATGCTTTTTCTAAACCGCAGAGGGTATGCACAACTGGCAATTTGTAAAAAGTGTGGATATAAAATTTCCTGCTTAAATTGTGCTGTTTGGCTTACATATCACAAGAAAAAAAATGCTCTTTTGTGCCACCACTGCTCTTATCAATTGAAACTTCCAGAAAAATGCTCTAATTGCCAAAGTGAACAGCCATTGTCCCTCTACGGCATAGGAATTGAAAGGTTGCTTGAAGAAATGGTGAAATTAATACCAAACGCAAAAACTGCGATGATAAGCAGCGATCAGAAGTCGGTTAGTAACGTAATTGACTTGATATTGAAAGAAGAGGTGAACATTATAATCGGCACACAAATAATTGCTAAAGGGCACAATTTTCCCAAATTAACTTTGGTTGGAGTAATGAATGCAGATTTGAGTCTCGAAAATTCTGATTTGAGAGCAGCGGAAAAGACGTATCAATTATTGCACCAAGTTGCAGGCAGATCAGGAAGGTTTAATGAAAAAGGAATGGTAATAGTGCAAACCAATAATCCTGAAAGTTCAATAATAAAAGCATTGCTGCATCAAAAAAGAGACTCATTTTATGAAATCGAACTTAAGTCAAGACGCGAAGCCAAAATGCCACCATTTAGCAGATTAATAGCGCTTATAATCTGTGGTAAGAATCAGATTGCAACACAAAAAGCAGCGAATGAAATAGTAAAATCTCTTCTCTGTCATTCAAGTAGCTCAACTATTTGTATCCAGGAAAAAAATGTAGGTGTAGACAAAAAGGAATTTGAAATTCTTGGCCCATCACCAGCAGCGATAAATTTTTTAAATAATAAGTATCGGTATAGGGTATTATTAAAAATACACAATAAGCATAGTCTATCCATACAAAAAAAGCTGAAATATTGGATTAAAAATTGTAACTTGAATCCGAGTATTGCAGTGATAATAGATGTTGATCCTGTGAGTTTTTTTTAACGAGTTTATTTATATTCGTTAAGCCTTCTTGCCAATTACCACAACATTCTCACTGGGAAAAAAATAATCAGGTACAGCCATATTTTTCGGTGCAGGACCCCCAATTACTCGACCTGATGTATCATAATATGAACCGTGGCAAGGACAGAACCAACCATTACCATCTCTTGTAGCGTGGTCAACCGGTACACACCCAAGATGTGTACATATTCCAAGCATAATTAACCATTCGTCTTTTCCTTCGTATACTCTCTGCTCATCTAATTGAGGATCCCTCAAGCTCTTCACATTCACAGCTCTTGCAGCCTCAATTTCTTGCTTTGTGCGTCTACGAATGAATACTGGTTTACCTTGCCACTTTACTTTTACTCCGTGTCCTTCCTGAATTCCAGACAAATTCACCTCCACTGTGGAAGTTGCTAGAACTTCAGCAGAAGGATTCATAGATTTAACCAGTGGCCAAAGTCCGCTTGCAGCTCCTATACCTGCCATAGCGCATGTAGTTAATGTTATAAAATCTCTCCTACTCTTATTTTTAGTAAGATCTTTAACAGGAGGTGTTTTTTTATCCTCTTTGTCTGCCAGTGGTTTTTTATTTTTAGTTAATTTTTTGTCCATTGATCTTTACTTAGCCATAAGTATATATTTTAATTTAAATACTGCGTATTAATCAACAAAAACTTGCGCTTTTTGTTTAACCTATACTACGGTTAAGAAGCGATAGAGTTTTCAACTTCAAAAATACTATCTTCAGTGGAATCAGGATCTTCAATTTTCGCTACTGACACCACTTTTTCTCTACTTTCTGTTTTAAACAGAGTGACTCCTTGAGTGCTGCGTCCTGCAATTCTAATCTCATTGACCGAAATGCGAATTAACTTTCCTTTATCTGTAATAAGCATTATATTATCACCCTGCTCAACTGGAAAACTAGCAACAACATTACCGTTTCTGCTAGTAGTAAGAATATTGGTGATACCAACACCACCCCTGTTAGTTACTCTATACTCATACGCAGAAGTTCTTTTACCAAAGCCATTTTCAGTAATAGTTAATATAAACTCCTCATTCACTGCAAGTTTTAAGAATAATTCGTTATCTATTCCTAAATCATTCAAAGTCTTTTCCAATTTAGAATCAATGGAGTTATTAATTGCAGCCCCCAGTCTTTTTGCAAGTGGAACTTTTAAGTAAAGTTCTTTTGTTTCTGTTGCTACACCTATCCCATTTAATATGGTCATGGATATCACGCTGTCATTCTTTACAAGTTTGATACCTCTTACGCCATCTGAATTGCGACTCTTAAATTGACGCACATCACTTACAACAAATCTGATACTTTTTCCAAGCGTTGTTGAAAGTAAAACATGGTCAATTTCATTACATACCTTAACCGATACTAATTTGTCTCCTTCATCGAGCTTTATTGCTATTTTTCCATTGCTTGGAATATAGTGAAAGTCCGCTAAGGAGTTACGCCTTATGTTTCCATAGGCAGTAGCAAAAACTATGTTTTGATTTTCGTCATTTTCACTTGGCAATGGCATGATATTAGTTATAGTTTCACCATCGCTAAGCGGAAATATGTTAACAAGTGCTCTTCCACGTGCGGTTGGCTCTGCAAGAGGTAACTTATAAACTTTTAATCTATAAACTCGACCAATGTTAGAAAAGAATAAAAAGCTAGTATGGGTATTTCCAACAAATAATTCTGTGATTACATCCTCTTCTTTTAATCCCTGTCCTAGCTTTCCTTTTCCACCACGACGCTGAGTTCTGTAGTGAGAAAGTTTTACACGCTTGATATAACCATTCATAGTTACGGTTATCACCATATCCTCTTGTGGAATTAGATCTTCAGCTTCAATGTCCGCGTCTGACTCTTCTATTGAAGTTTTTCGCGGCACAGCAAATCTGTTCTTTATTTCTTGTAGATTGTTTTTTATTTCTTTCATCAACTTCTCTCCTGAGCCAAGAAAAGCGATATATTCTTTTATCAGGTTGATCATTGAACTTAGCTCAGCTTCTAATTTGTCTTTTTCAAGGCCTGTTAAACGCTGCAGTTTCATATCAAGGATAGCTTTAATTTGTAGCTCAGTTAATCTATACACTCCATCTTTCAAAAAACTTGCGCTATCTGAAATCAACTCGATAATAGTGTTGATTTCATTCGAAGTTTTCCATTCTTTATTTAAAAGTTCTCTACTTGCTTCCGCAGGATCTTTTGCACCGCGGATGATTTTTATCACTTCATCTATGCTGAGGACCGCAATGTAGAGCCCTATATATATATGAGCTTTTTCTCTCGTTTTTCTTAGACGAAATTCTGTTCTCCTGATTAACACTTCTTTTCTAAAATCAATAAAGGCCTCTATGATTTCTTTCAATGACATCAAAGCAGGCCTGTTGTTATTGAGCACTAAAGTGTTAACACTAAAACTACTTCTTAGTGGAGTTAGCCCCAATATTTGATTAAGTATAAAACTTGCTTCAGCATTTCTTTTGAGGTCAATTACTACTCTAATACCAGACTTATCGGACTCATCCCTAATTTCTGTTATACCATCAATTCTTTTTTCTTTTACAAGCTCACCTATCTTCTCAATTAATTTTACTTTATTTACCTGGTAAGGTATTTCATCAATCACTATTGCTTGCCTATCTTGTGGCAGATCTTCTATATGAGTCTTGCCTTGCACAACAATTGATCCACGACCAGTTGCAAATGCTGATCTTATTCCAGACCTTCCAAGAATTGTTCCCCCAGTTGGAAAATCCGGCCCTGGCATCACTTCAAGTAACTCATCCAAAGTAACTTCAGGATTATCTACATATAATATACAAGCATCTATTATTTCTCCAAGGTTGTGAGAAGGAATATTGGTTGCCATACCAACTGCAACACCACTTGCACCGTTTACCAATAGATTCGGAAACTCTGCAGGCAGCACAACAGGCTCTGTTTCATTTCCATCGTAGTTTGTCCTAAAATCAACTGTATCTTCATCAATATCATTCAGTAAAAAGTGTGACACTTTTTGAAGTCTTGCTTCTGTGTATCGCATTGAAGCTGGTGGATCTCCATCTATCGAACCAAAGTTACCTTGCCCATCAATAAGCGGTAAAAGAAGGGAGAAATCTTGAGCCATCCTAACCAAGGAATCGTAAATAGCTGCATCACCATGTGGGTGATATTTCCCCATTACGTCCCCAACTATACGAGCCGCTTTTTTATATGGCTTACCGGCATCGAATCCAGCTCTCGACATTGCATATAATATACGCCTATGAACAGGTTTAAATCCATCCCGCACGTCAGGTATAGCCCTGCTTATGATAACGCTCATTGCGTAGGAAAGATAAGAATCTTCCAGCTCTTTTACTATTGAGATTGGTACTATATTATCCTGCATTTTCTATACTTTAATTGAAGTAATTAATAATACTAACATTCAGTTAAGCAAATGGGCAATGACAGACTTGAACTGCCGACCTCCTCGGTGTAAACGAGATGCTCTACCAGCTGAGCTAATTGCCCCTTTAGATCTAATTCTATAGCTCAATATTATTATTGTAAACAAAAATAGCGATAAATTAGCTTTAGGTAAGCTATAAGCTTTTATGAAATCTTTGGGTGCGTGCTGTGAAGTTTTATAAATTTTAGTCTTGCTGTCACTTTGTATAAAGGTATTTTTTCACTCACATCTTTCGAAGTTGTAGCCATGTTTAACAACTTTAAGTAGAATATTGTAGCATTTTGAAAATCTGAAAGTTTATCTAGAATAACAGCTAAATTATAAGTATAAAAAATATTGTTTTCATCGAGGGAAATAGCAGTTATCATATACTCTTTACCTTTTACATAATCCTCCTTTTTCATATAGATCAGACCTAAATTTGCTAATAAAGGAGCATAATTTTTATGTATATCATACAATTTTAACATTTCACTCAACGCCAGATCAGGATCATATTGTGAGATTATCGTCAGAAAATTTTTTAATATGTAAGGGTTACTAGGGTGTTCTTTTAACAGTCTTGTGTAAATCTCTACAGCTTTTTTGTATTCTTTATTAGCGTAATAAATATTTCCCAATCCAATTAAAGCATTTTTATGATAAGGAAACTTTGCAATGATCTGATTAAGGAGAGAAATAGCTGTTTCATTATCTCCTGATTCAAAGGAATCTTTTGCTTTTTTTAAAGTAGAGTATATGTCAAAACTCTTGCCAGAATTCTGCGCAATTTTGATGTTAAATTTATCACTTTTTCTCTCAATAACATCAAGATCTTTATATTTTTTATCAGCTTTTATATGCTTGACAACACTATCAAAGGCCTTCTGTATCTCCAAATTTTCACTAGCATAGGTAACAGAAGACCTCCATAAAATCACAACGCAAATTAACATGCAGATAAACATAGGTCCTAGTGTTGTGGCATTGGCTGCAGCGTGTAACCAGTAAACCTTATTTCTTTGAGCTATATGCAACACATTACAAATTCATAAATGCTAAATTACCTATCTCATACAATAATAAAGATATTATTAATTAGCGGGACGAACATGCTGTGTAGCCTTTCAGAATGCATTTATCTTTTGTCTTCCATATTTCGCTTTATTTCCACAAAAATGCTTCAATTTATCTTAACATTTTGTCAACTACCTTTGTAGATTTAAAAGGGCATTTTTACATATTCCATATGGCTGCCAGTTGCACCCCTCACATGCGTACTCGAATTTCTCTAAAGACATTTTCTCCCTAATCTTTTCTACCGCTTCACTCCAGGTCAAAGTCTCGCCAATTTTAATTCCTAAAATTTCCATATGCCTTCTATCTAGCTCTAAAACTTTAGCTTGTGTGGTGCATTTACCTTGTTTAGTCTGATTTGGACAAGCACTACAGATATTATCAAGGTTACCAACTACTTCGATTTGAGTACTAATTACTTTGCTTGCTATCCTTTTATAATTTTCTACAAAACCCTGAGAATACCCATATCCCCGAAACGCGAGGGTGCACATAAAATGATGAGGGCGAAATTTTATCATTTTTTCAAATATTGCAAAGCTGCTACAAGTAGAAAAATTTTTATCAAACCAGGAAGGATAAATGGTAAAACACCCACCATTATTGCTTGTTCCAGACCCAAGTAAACAGCAAGCCAACTAACACCACAAATAAAGATTACAACTGTACCAGCCAGACAACTTAAAGAATTACATACAAATGATTTATACTTAGAGTTCAGTAATTCATTTACTTTGCTCATTACCATAACAGCAGCTAAACAGCCAATTAAATATCCACCTGTTGGTCCAAGGAGAGCGTGATAACCACCAGAAAAATTTGCAAGAACAGGCAATCCTGCTGCACCAAGTGATAGATATGTAAGCACAGAATAGAATGCTGTTCTGCGGTTAAATTTAAGCCCAATAAGCATTACTCCTAAAGTTTGCAATGTGATAGGCACAGGCTGCAATGGTATACTTATTTGAGCCATCAAGAATAAAAGTAAAACGCAAGACAATATTTCAGCCAGTGTTGATCTGCTGCTAGATTGTGTTATAAACATACCTTCCCAATAAAAATAACTTATTAAATGTAATATATGTGTATGAGAGGTTTTGCAATTTAAATTTTGCTTATATTGTGCTACAATGAATTATTTATGCACTATTAAATTAAAAATGATGAGTAAACAAGATCTATTATCGTTGATGAAAGCAAGACACAGCGGACGTTCATACGATCCTACAAGAGCAATATCTCAGGAAGACATGGATATTTTAATGGAAGCTGTAAGGCTGACTCCCTCATGTTTTGGTGATGAACCCTGGAGATACGTAATATGCAACAAACAGAACAATCAAAGCGCATGGGAAAAGCTGCTAAATTGCCTTGATGAATCTAATCAAAAGTGGGCAAAAGATGCACAAGTGTTAATCATATCTTTAAGCGCTAAGAATTTCCGCAAATCTGATAAAGGTGAAAATTTTTGGGCTAATCACGATACTGGTGCAGCGAATTATGGACTTATGTTACAAGCTGCAGTTATGAACTTAATGGCCCATCAAATGGGTGGATTTGATAGAGATAAAATAGTGAAAGAGTTCAATATACCCAATGACTTTAACGTAATGTCAGTGATAGCGGTTGGTTACGAAGAAGAGGGCGCTGAAACAAGTAAGAAAAAAAGGAGACCAATAGAAGAAATGTTTTTTTATGATGAGTGGCCAAGGTCCTGAAAATTTTATCAAAATGCACGGCACTGGTAACAACTTCGTTATCATAGACTCACGTTCAACAAACAATTTAGACTGGAACCATAGACAAATTGCTGATCAAAGCAGTTGTGATCAAGTGATAATTATAACAATGTCTAATGCTGCAGACTGTTTTATGCATATCTATAATGCTGATGGCAGTCGAGCTGAAATGTGCGGAAACGCAGCACGCTGTGTTGGATATTTGATAATGTCAGAAAAAGGTACTGAGTATATCACTATTGAGCTGGTAAACAAACGCATTTTAGAGTGTTTTAAAGTGGGTGATAAATCCATAAAGGTTAACATGGGCAAACCTTTGCTAAAATGGCATGAAATTCCCTTGTCTACTGAGTGTGACACTCTTCACTTACCTATAGAGCTTGAAATGCTAAAAGATCCTGTTGCAGTAAATATTGGTAATCCTCACATAGTTTTTTTTGTTGATAACGTAAATGAAATAGCATTGCAAAGTTTAGGATCAAAGTTGGAAAGTCACGTATTATTTCCTCAGAAAATTAATATTAGTATTGCACAAGTTGAAAAGTCTGGAGAAATAGCTTTAAGAGTTTGGGAAAGAGGTACAGGCATTACTGCATCATGCGGTAGTGCAGCCTGTGCAGCACTTGTTGCATCCACACTACGTGGATATCTGGTTGCCCAACAGACTTCAGTAAATTTACCAGGAGGCAAGTTATTAATCGAATGGGCAAATAACGTATTCATGACCGGTGATATAGGGTTTTTGTGACCCTAATTCTAGTGATGCATTACTTCCAATACCTTCTTACCAATTACTGCAGGGGTTTCAGCAATTGCAATTCCGGCACTCCGCATAACTTCTAGTTTTGCACCAGCACTTCCACCGCTGGAGGAGATGATTGCTCCAGCGTGTCCCATACGTCTTCCTGGAGGTGCCGTTTGGCCTGCTACAAAACCAACGATTGGCTTTTTAGTTTTTTCTGTTTTCACAAAATGTGATACATCTTCTTCTTCGTTTCCACCTATTTCACCAATAACTACAATACCATGAGTATCGTCATCTTTTAAAAAGAGCTCCATACAGTCGACAAATGTCATACCATGAATTGGATCCCCCCCAATTCCGATACACGTGGATTGACCAAGACCAACAGCGGTTGTTTGTGCTACTGCCTCGTAAGTTAAAGTTCCGGAGCGAGACATAATTCCTATGTGTCCACGCTTATGGATATGGCCAGGCATAATTCCTATTTTGCATTCTTCAGGTATAATAATTCCCGGACAGTTGGGACCAATCAATCGACTTTTTGAGCCGATAAGCGCACGCTTAACTTTCACCATATCAAGTATAGGAATGCCCTCTGTAATACAAATTATCAATTCTATTTTTGCATCTATTGCTTCAAGTATTGCAGCAGCAGCAAATTTAGCAGGTACATATATAACTGTAGCATTTGCACCGGTTTTTTCTTTGGCTTCTGCTACAGTATTAAAAACCGGTAAATTAAGGTGAGTGCTCCCACCCTTTCCAGGAGTTACACCTCCCACCATTTTCGTTCCGTAATCAATTGCTTGCTCTGAATGAAATGTGCCTTGTGCACCAGTAAAACCCTGGCATATTAATCTTGTATCTTTGTTTACTAAAACGGACATGCTTTATTTTACCTCTTTTACTATCTTTTGCGCAGCTTCATCTAGCTCATCTGCAGCAATAATATTTAATCCTGACTCTTCTAAAATTTTTTTTCCTTCTTCAAAATTAGTACCTGATAATCTAACCACTAGAGGAACTTTAATGCTCATTTCTTTTGCAGCCGCAACAATTCCACTTGCGATAATATCGCAACGCATTATACCACCAAATATGTTAACCAGAATTCCTTTTACGTTGCTATCAGACAATATGATTTTAAATGCTTCAGTTACAGTTTCTTTACTCGCTCCACCACCAACATCCAAAAAGTTAGCAGGCTCTGCTCCGTAGTATTTTATTATATCCATTGTTGCCATAGCAAGACCTGCACCATTTACCATGCAACCAATACTGCCATCCATTTTGATGTAACTGAGCCCATACTTTGAAGCCTCTATCTCTTCTTTCACTTCCTCATCATAATCACGAAGTTCCATAATTTCTGGGTGACGATATAAAGCATTATCATCGAAATTAATTTTTGCATCGAGCGCAATAAAATCTCCAGAATTTGTTTCAACCAGTGGATTAATTTCAATTTGGCTCGCATCAGTTGCAATAAACGCATCATATATTTTTTTTGCAATGTTCGATATCTTTTCTATTTGTTCTGGACTCAAATGAAAACTGCTGCTTAACTTGCTGCTATCAAAACTTGTAGCAGGATCAATATCAAATTTCACAATTTTTGCAGGAGAATTTTTTGCCACTTCTTCGATGTCCATTCCACCTTCTGAGGAAAATATGAATATTGGCCTACTGAGCTTCGGGTCGATTACCAGGCTTAAATAATACTCTTTCTTAATGCTTGAGCCTTCTTCAACGTACACTTTTCTTACTTGCTGCCCGCTTGGCCCTGTTTGATGAGTAACTAAAGTCATACCAATCATGTCCTTTACAAACTGTTGAGCTTCTTCAACTGACTTTGCTAGCTTTACGCCACCGGCTTTACCCCTACCACCTGCATGAATTTGAGCTTTAACTACAAACACGTCAGATTTTAATTGACTTACTTGAGTCTTTACTTCTTCTGCAGATGTAGCAACAAAACCTTTTGGCACTGGGACATTAAATTTATGCAAAACTTCTTTCGCTTGATATTCGTGAATATTCATAAAATAACCAATGATAAACTATTAACTTGAGTACAAACTACCAACCATAACGTTGCCTTCTGCACTCTTGTTGGTACCTCTTTTTTTTAGCTTCAGCTTTCTTTTTAGCTCTTTTTTCTGATTTTTTTTCATGATATTGTTTTTTCATTTTCAACCCTCTTCCTTCCTTTTGAATTGTTTTTTTCAATACTGGAAGAGCTCTGTCTACATCACCATAATGGACTGATACTTCTATCAAACTCTATACCTCCTTCGGTAATCATTTCAAAATCTATTTATAAATTAGAAAATTAACATTGTCAATTATTTTATAAACTTGAGCGTTAAAATGTAATATGCCATAATTTACATGGTAAATAATGTCATTCCAGTGTCAGCTACTTGCTTACTGATGGAGATTGCTCTTATGTTACAGCGTTCTTACAATTATACTAACATCGGGGCGGAGAGATTTGAACTCCCGACCCTTTGGTCCCAAACCAAATGCGCTACCAGGCTGCGCTACGCCCCGACTTCTTTACTCAGAGTATCAATAACTCAGGCAAAATGCAAGATTCATTTGTTTACTTTAGAAAAAATATAATATGAGATTTAATATTATCTTAGAATATGTTTTTTATTAGCTCCTCTTTAACAACAGACTGCTTCGTAGAAAGTCTACAGGGTTTTTGTGCGCGCAACACTGAACCAGATTTCTTTATGACCCAAACCTTAGCCATATTTAAAAATCTAGCTACACCAATTGGTGAAAGTGAGTGCAGCAACTACAGCAGTATCGACCCTTAAAATTCTTTTTCCTAGACTCAATTTTTGACAAAACTTATCGGCAAGATCAAGTTCATAAGATGAAAAACCACCTTCAGGACCAACAATAATAGCAACATTTTTTTTGCCTTTCAGCACTTTGTCAGCTTTACCTGTTTCATCACACAAAACAAAATTTTTACTTTGGGAATCAGGTAACTCACAAAAGTTAATAGGAGGCAAAATCTCTGGTATACTTATCCTACCTGATTGTTCCGCTGCTTCGATTGCTTGTAATTTTGCTCTACTTAGGTTAATATTTTTTACCACTGTACGTTCTGTTGAAATAAATTGAATGCAGATTACTCCCATTTCAGTTGCCTGTCTTACTATGTTGTTCAAAGCAGCACTTTTTACCATGGCACAATACAGGTATAAATTTTCCTCATATTGCTGTTGTTTAGTGCATTCTTTGGGTGTAACTTCTGTCAATTTACGCGATATATTAACTACTTCTCCTAACCATTCTCCATCTTTTCCATTAAAAAGAGAGAGATTATCATACTTCTTAAGCCGCATTACATTGCAAATATAGTGACTTTGTTGTGGATTAAGTGCTAAACTCACGCCTTGTGATAAAGCTTCTTCAACATAGAGCCTAATTTTTCCCATTCAAAACTTTAATTATATTCTACTTGAGTGACTCTTACGGGATTTGAACCCGTGTTACCACCGTGAAAGGGTGGTGTCCTAACCACTAGACGAAAGAGTCAACTTGAATCTAACTAGGTTATATCGATTACATATATAAAGTCAATTCAATTATTTTGAATCACATAGTTAGAGGGATATATCAGTAATCTTATATCGACAGCCTCCTATTACTCCATGCTCAATACTCACTGAACCTATCTCAGATTTAGGAGCTAATTCTAATTGTTGTTCAACTTTTGTATCGGAATCATAGCCAGAATCGTAGCCAGAATCTCTACGCTCATATTTCTGCCTTATTTCTTCTACACTAAAGCCAGCCTTGGTCTTAATTTTTTGATCATTAGTCTGTTGCTGACTTATCGACTTATTAGCACTTAGCTCATTTAGCTTCACTTGCCAATCATTCACTTTATCTTGCACTAACCCATGGCAAGTTCCAGAATTAGCTTTTATGTCTTTTGCTTTTCTTTCTGCTCTTTTCTTGGACAAATCTACCCTAGCATAAATAGGTTCTGACGACTGTTCTGGCTCTTTCTGTTTTAGGCTAGTAGGCTTTTTTGTTCTGAAAGATCATCTATAGTGCAATAAATAGGTTCTTCTGATATACTCAAATAACCACTATCTTCCAATGATAAATTTTCAGTGGATTTTTTATGTGAATCATATATTTCAGCATAAATAGATTCTTCTGATACACTCAAATAACCATTCTCCCCTAATGAGTTACTAACCTTAGCATCATACACCTCAGCGTAAATTGGCTCTTTTGAAGGCAAAGCATCATAATTAGTGCTCTTTGGCTTATACTCAAAAGTTCTAGAAGGTTTTTGAGGTGGTATTACATTGTTGTTCACCTCAGCGTACATAGTTATTGGCTCATATTCAGAGGTTCTAGGAGGTTTTTGTTGTATAGCTTCAACATTCAAATCATCTGTAGAATAATACTCTGCGCCTTTTCCTAGTAAAAAGGAAACTGTGGGGTGAAGAATTATCTCTGCTGGTAAGTTTTTCTCACTATCCAATTTTAGATTTTTTGATTCTGCTAAACTCTCAATAACACGAATTATAACATTCTTTCCATTCTCATCTATTGAGTGGATATCAGCTCCACGATTAATCAGCAATTCCATTATTTTGTGATCTGTAGCATGTCCTAAAGCCTGATTTAAAGCTTGATTATTATTTATATCAAATGATCCTGTATTCTTGAGAGACATAGTCTTTGAAAAGAATTTTCTAAAACTATTTAATGCATCATAGAGAATTAGAGTCAGTTTAACACCTTTTATGTCATTGTTTTTGACAGATTTAATTAAAAAATTATCTATTATGCCCATGATTATACCCCCTATATAAAAGCTCACTACCATGGTACAATTTTAAACTATGATGATTTATTTTCTACTAATAGCAGCTCTCTATAACCACTTAACAAGTGGTGGCATTGACATCATAATTGCATCTGGATTGCCGTCAGTCATTAAACCAAACCTTGTGCCACGATCGTATAACAGATTGAATTCTACATATCTGCCACGTTTTATTAATTGATTTTCTCGTTGTTCTTTTGTCCAAGATTTTTGTATATGTTTACGTATGATGTGCAAATAAATTTCCAAAAAGGCTTCACCTACTGCTTTTGTGAACTCAAAATCGTTTTTCCAGTTGCTAGAACTCAGATTATCATAGAAAATGCCACCAATACCACGCGGCTCTTTTCTGTGTTGTAAGAAAAAATAGTTGTCACATTGCTCTTTAAATTTTGGATAATATCCGGTGTCAAATCTATCACATGTCATTTTGATTGATTCATGAATATACTTGCAATCTTCTTCATTTCTATATATTGGCGTAAAATCCATTCCTCCACCAAACCATTGTTTTGAAGTATATATCAGCCTTGTGTTCATATGTGCTGCAGGGATAAGGGGCGATTGCATATGAGACACTAAAGATATACCGCTTGCCCAGAACTCTCCGTTACTTTCACTTGCACCAGGAATTTCATTAATGGCTGAATCTGCAAATTTTCCGTGTACTTTTGAAACGTTTACTCCAACTTTTTCAAAAACATTACCAAAAATAATTGTAGATTCACCACCTCCACCACCTGGGCGATCCCACTTTCTCTTTTCGATTTTTGGCTCTGCGGATGATTGTTTTTCAATTAATAAGAAAGATTCTATAATCTTATCTCTTAGTGCACAGAACCATTTAAATGCTTGTGTTTTTTGTTTTTCCATAATATCCTCTTGCTAGCTTATTAACATTGTTATATCTGATATTTAAGGAACTTAATTAGATTTGGATGATAATTATCTATCAAAGACGTTAATAAATCTATAATAATTAAATCAATATAATAGAACATTTTCGTATGTACAACAATGCCAAGTAACAATAATGAATAAAAGATACATAGATAACAAAAAAGAGAACAGGGTTGACTTCATACTAAGAAATTATGGAATGTCAATTGTTGTGATGGCAGTTATTATGCTCTTACCTCCAGTAGCAATATCGATACTCTACTTTTTTGATATATATAGTCAGCATATTAATATAGAGATTAATTTATTAGTTAGCATTCTAACAACTCTCTTTATGATGTATAATGTAAAACGCTACAGATACCTACTTAATACTATAGAATTTCAAAATGCAATATTTGCAAATGCACTAAATCATAATACAGAATTTTGCCTTATTTTACATAAAGATGAAGGTATTATTTATGCTGACGCAAGGTTATACGAAAGGTTTAAAGATCATATAGATGATGACATTACGTTAGGCAAGATTCTTGAAATAGGAGATGTTTCAGAAGCAGACAAAAAAGTACTCTATCATGCACTAAAAAATAACTCTTCTGTACAGGTATGCATTTCCTTAAACAAGAAGAATAGAGTATCTAACTTTCTTTTGCTCTTTGAGCCGATACCAGATAATCCCCAAATTGCTATAAATAGTAATAAGATTTTAAATTTATCATTAGTGCCAATAGCAAGGCCAGATGGGTATTTTGTATTAAAAGCAACACAGATAAACAAGGAGCAGATATATGAAGAGTTAATAGAAAAACACAGCATAGGAACTTACATTGCAAATGCCAAAGGGGTGATTTTATCTGTAAATAAAAGATTTTTAGACATATTTGAACTAAAAAAACTGGAAAAAGGTAGCTCAATCAGTGATTTTATATCTCAATCTAAATATAACAATACAACAACCGATAATGAAATTTTGTTTTTTACTATAAGTGGTATTCCATTCAAGGCTTATATGAGCACTGCTATATTTTGTGATAAATACAACCATAGCTATATATATGGCTTTATAACACCAACCGAATCAAATATTGTTGATTATCAATTACACCCTTGTTTTGCAAATTCATCAATTGCTATTGCACAATGTGACATAAACGGCAACTTTGTAAAGAAAAATACGGCACTAATAAAGCTTGCAGGGTCAGATAATAATTCAATCTTTACGTTGATATTGGATAGTTATCATGTGAAAATACGTGAATATTTTTCGAGTAATAGAATAAATAATGCGTCTTTTGATGTACAGCTCAACGGCGGTAATAACATAAAAATATATTTCAATAAGTTTCTTCATAATAAAATGATCTTCATACTTTGTTATTTTATTGACAATACTGAACACAAAAACCTAGAGATAAAGCTTGAGCATTATCAAAAGATGCAAGCTATAGGGCAGTTAGCAGGTGGTATTGCGCATGATTTCAACAATATATTGACTGGGATAATAGGATTTTGCGATTTGCTTTTACTCCAACACTCAGCTGGTGACCCATCTTTTGGAGATATAATACAGATACAGCAAAATGCAAAGCGTGGATCAAATTTAGTAAGACAATTGCTTGCTTTCTCAAGAAGACAGACCTTGCAGCCAAAAATTATTGATGTAAATAATACTATAGCTAATCTTTATGAAATGATAAAAAGATTAATAGGTGAAAATATAAAATTTAATATTTATTATGGTAGAGACTTGGGTGCTGTTAGGGCTGATCAAGGGCAATTAGAGCAAGTTATACTTAACTTAGCAGTCAATGCTAGTGCTGCTATGGAAAAGGGCGGAGAATTAACTATACGAACCTTTAATCAAAAGATTGACTCATTAAATTCTACACCTCAGGATATGTTTTCTCCAGACAAGGAAGCGATTGAACATGGAAATTATGTTGTGATTGAAGTAATTGATACTGGATGTGGAATGACGAGTGATACAACTGAAAAGATCTTTGATCCATTTTTTTCTACCAAAGATATTACCTCTGGTACAGGTCTTGGCCTCTCTACTGTATATGGCATTATTAAACAAACTGAAGGATACATCTATGTTGCTAGCAAAGTAAATCATGGAACTAAATTTAGCATATTTTTGCCCATGGTTTACATATCAGATGAAAATGATAGAGAGGAAGATAGTGAAGAAACAGAAAAACCGGTAGTAAGTGAAATTAAAGGTAATGGTATAATTTTATTAATCGAAGATGAAGATTCAGTAAGGGAATTCATCTCTAAAGCACTCAAAAGAAAAGGATTTGATGTAATAGAAGCAAGCATAGGCAGCGAGGCGCTAGAAATAATCAGTAAAAAAAGTCAACATATAGATCTTATAATCACTGATGTAATCATGCCAGAGGTGAGCGGCCCAGAAATAGTTAAAGAAGCATTGATCCATAGGCCAAATATCAACGTTATTTTTATTTCTGGGTATGCAGAAGATGCTTTTTTAAAGAGTGATGACATCAATATAGAAGATTTTCACTTTTTGCCAAAACCATTCACTCTGAATGAATTAGGAAACAAGGTTCAAAGTGTGTTACACAAAGCAAAAAAGACAGTCTAATTTTAGTGTGGTTAACAACAAAAAAATTTTCTAATGCAAAAGTTTCTTGCATATATACAATAGAATTATTTTATACATAAGATAAAAGGCGTGAGCAAGATTATTGCAATAGTAAATCAAAAGGGTGGAGTTGGCAAAACCACAACTAGTATAAATTTATCGACAGCCTTTGCTGCTGTGGGAAAAAGCACTTTATTGGTAGATCTTGATCCTCAAGGAAATGCTAGCACCGGACTCGGGATTTCTTACCGTAGTAGGGAAGAAAAAAACATATACAAAATACTACTAAGCAGCGAAAATAAATTGATAGAATCGGCAATTTTCAATATAAAGGAAATTCCGAATTTATCGCTAATTTCGTCAGTAGTTGATTTGTCAGCTGCAGAAATTGAATTATCGCAACTTGAGCGAGGAAAATTCGTACTAAAAAGCGCATTGGAGAAGATACGCGATAATTATGAGTATATAATCATCGATTGCCCTCCATCACTTGGGCTTCTGACCATAAATGCTTTGACTGCTGCTAATTCTATTATTGTTCCTCTTCAGTGTGAATTTTTTGCTCTGGAAGGATTAAGCCATTTAGTTAAAACTGTGGAGCTAATAAAAAGGAATAACCTAAACCCTTTTTTGGCAATAGAAGGGATAGTGTTAACAATGTATGACAGGCGCAACAAACTTAGTGAGCAGATTAAAAACGATATTTGTCAGTATTTAAATGATAAAGTATACAAAACTATCATCCCATTGTATGAGACTGTTATTCCACGTAACGTACGGTTATCAGAAGCACCTTCTCATGGAAAACCTGCTATTGTGTATGATCTTAAATGTCCTGGTGCACAAGCGTATATAAGTTTGGCAAGGGAAATTTTAAAAAAGCACGCGAGCAGTTGTAAGGAGAAGAAGCTAGTGAGCGAGGGCGTGGTATGAAGGATGATAGACGCCTCGGCAGAGGTCTTGCCGGTCTCATAGGCGATAATTATGATAATAAAGAAGATCGACAAGAGTATTTGCCTATTTCATTACTGCACCCAAGTAAATTTCAACCGAGGAAACATTTTGACGAGGAGTCATTAAGAGAACTTGCAAATTCGATAAAGAAGAGTGGCATTATACAGCCCATTGTGGTACGCAAAGATTCAAATGATGATGGTTACGAAATAATAGCTGGAGAACGTCGTTGGCGAGCAAGCAAGATTGCAAATCTTAATAGTGCACCGGTTATCATAAAAGATTTGAACGACAAGGAATGCTTGGAAGTATCCATTATTGAAAACATACAAAGACAAGATATTAATCCAATAGAAGAAGGTGAAGCGTATAAGAAACTGATAGATGAGTTCTCCTATACACATGAGGAACTAGCCTCAGCTATAGGCAAAAGCCGCAGCCACATAACCAATATGATTCGGATGTTGTCACTTTCCTGTAGGGTGAAAACAATGATCAACGAAAAAAAATTGTCTATGGGCCATGCAAGAACACTGATTAATGTTGAAAATGCGGAAAGTATCGCAGAAAAAATAGTTTCTCAGGGCTTAAGTGTTAGACAAACTGAAAAATTGATAAAAGACTTACACCAAAATAATAATCAAAAAGAGCGGAAATATACTAAAAATCAAGATATGGCAGTAATAGAGGGCGCTATATCTTCTCAACTTGGTTTAAAGATCAAAATTAATGACAACAATTCTAAGGGTAAAGTTATGATACGGTATGATAATCCAAATGAATTGGATTTGATATTGAAAATTTTGAATAGGAAACTTGAGGCATAGCTAGTAGTTGGCTAGCAAAGCAACAAACCAATATCAACTGTTGGTGTCATGAAAGTAGCTGACACTGGAATCCAGGAATTTTATTAAGTTGGTAAGCATAAAAGTATAACTTCTACGTCATACCGCCGCGGTATCCGCTAACAAGCAGCGGGATGACGATTGTCAGGGTAGCTGTCATCCCAGTGCCCTGACTACTTGGATCCAGGAAAAAGAATGGTGTCATCCCAGTGCGTGACACTGGGATGACACCCTAGTAGAAATCGTTTTTGTAATTGCAACATTCGTGCAATCTTTAGCCATAAATATTTAAAAAATTTACCAAATGAAAAAAAAGGCAAAAGAAACCCCATGGTGGTTGGCTATTTACCATGTATAGCTCTTTCCACAGAAGTCCGGATATGATAAGATTAAGGATAGATGGCGATAAGGAGGTTGGATGCCGGCAGCATATAGTTATGATTTAAGAAAAAAAGCAATGGAAGCACTAGACGAAGGGGAAAGCAGAGAAGCAGTGGCAGCAAGATTTAAAATTGGACGAACTACTTTGTGGGAGTGGAAGCAAAGAAAAAAAGAAACAGGCGACTTTCAGTCAAAAAACTCGGTAATGGAGGTTACAATCAGAAAATTATCGACTGGAATAAGTTTATCGAATTTGCTAAAAAACACGGTAGAAAAACTCTGTCGGAAATGGCTAAACTTTGGGGCAACGTTAGTATCGAAACGATCCACCGAGCTCTCAGAAAAATTGGATTTACGCGCAAAAAAAGACATATGGATACAAGGAAAGGAACGAAGAAAAACGTGCTGAATTCTTAAAAATTATAGCAACAAAAGAACCAGAAAACTTAGTGTATATAGATGAGTCTGGGATTGATAACACGGAGGACTATCCATATGGGTATTGCCAGAAAGGACAGCGATTTTATGCCCTAAAATCTGGAAAAAAAACTCAACGAATCAGCATGGTTGCAGCCTTAAGTAGAAGAAAGATAGTTGCTCCATTAACATTTGAAGGCCACTGTAATATGGATATTTTTAATGGATGGTTTGAGCAATTTTTGGCACCGATCTTAGAACCTGGACAAACTGTCATTCTTGATAATGCTACTTTTCATAAGTCTGATAAGCTTATCAAGCTCGCTAAAGGAGTCGGTGCAGAAATTTTGTATCTGCCGCCTTATTCTCCAGATTTTAACAAAATTGAGCATCATTGGTTTGCTATAAAAAACAGAGCCAGGAAAAACATTCCTCTATTCGAATCCTTTCGTCGTGCTGTTGATTCTGCCTTCCTATGACCTATTCGGACTATTATGAGAAATGCTATACTATGTACTAAAATATCGGCGTTTTTTTATTCTAAAACGCTTGATTAAGAGCGATTTAGCTGCTTTTAACTTGCAACTAACCTACACCGCAAGTGTTTAAGAAATTTACTAAGCAGGAAAAAAGGCAAAGAAACCCCGTAGTAGCTAGCATTCAAATTCTCCCTTGTCAATTTGACGTTTTTTGCTGTCTTAAACGCTTTGTAAGCGCGTTTCGGCTTATATAGGTAAAAACCCAGAAATTTTTAAAGACATGCGATGCACGTAGTGCGAAAAATTAAACATGAGACGCCAAATACCCTAAGTTTTTTTTCATTAACCTGCACAGATTGCGAAGATAAATAAATAGCTTCAGTTTTATGATAAGGGAGCTGGCGAGGCTTGTCAAGGAAGTTTTTCGTTTCATCCAATGCGCTGCCAAAAGCTATGCAAAAAGTCCAATGAGTTAACTCCCATATATCCTGAGTAATTCTTGTGCATTAGCCTTTATTAGAGTAGGGCATTTTCTGTCATTTAATAGGGAACGCAATACTTCAGTTGCACCTTTAATGTCGTTATTGTGTATCTTTACTACAGCGATAGCTTCTTGGCTTGAATAAGGATACACTGCACTTGATTCTAAATTATCAATTTTATCTTTATTTATTTTTTCACCGTTGGAGTGAAGTAAGCTCATTACTTCTAAATATTGTGCTAACTCACGCAAAACATTAGGAGCATCTTTATCATCTGCCAAATCATTATAAATAGATGCTGTGTCTGTTGGCATTGAATCTGAGATATGATTGAATGCGCGTTCAAAATTTGCTAAATACTCCCAATTTGAATCTATTTCTTCTAGCAGCGGCTTATTATCTTTTTTTAAGAATAATACTTCGTAAAACTTGTCACCTGCAGTTATAGATTGTTTTGTGTTATCAATGTTGCGCAATAAGTATAATGTGATGCCAACTAACATTGGCGCGAGTGCAAGCAGAAAGATGTATTTTTTCATGGTAATATTCCAAATAGTTATATATTTATACATTAATGCTTTTGATTTGCAAAAACATATTGACATAGTGATTATATCACATAATAATATTCTTAAAGTTGTTTGAATAGTTGGAGATTAAAATATTTCTAAAGTAGAAATAAAGACAGCAGTATTAAGCTAAATTATTTTTTGTCGGATTTATCCGATGTACCCTCAACCTTTTATAGGTTGAAGTCTAAATTTGAGAGTTTGATCCTGGCTCAGAATGAACGCTGGCGGCAGGCCTAACACATGCAAGTCGAACGGAGTTATATTGTAGCTTGCTATGGTATAACTTAGTGGCAGACGGGTGAGTAATGTATAGGAATCTACCTAGTAGTACGGAATAATTGTTGGAAACGGCAACTAATACCGTATACGCCCTACGGGGGAAAAATTTATTGCTATTAGATGAGCCTATATTAGATTAGCTAGTTGGTGGAGTAATAGCCTACCAAGGCAATGATCTATAGCTGATCTGAGAGGATGATCAGCCACACTGGAACTGAGATACGGTCCAGACTCCTACGGGAGGCAGCAGTGGGGAATATTGGACAATGGGCGAAAGCCTGATCCAGCCATGCCGCATGAGTGAAGAAGGCCTTTGGGTTGTAAAGCTCTTTTAGTGAGGAAGATAATGACGGTACTCACAGAAGAAGTCCTGGCTAACTCCGTGCCAGCAGCCGCGGTAATA
The DNA here is from genome assembly GCF_964028465.1 of Wolbachia endosymbiont (group A) of Aleiodes leptofemur. Lineage (NCBI taxonomy): Bacteria > Pseudomonadati > Pseudomonadota > Alphaproteobacteria > Rickettsiales > Anaplasmataceae > Wolbachia > Wolbachia endosymbiont (group A) of Aleiodes leptofemur. Next base: position 1,217,112 of record NZ_OZ034782.1, on the reverse strand, counting down.
CGGAGAGGGCTAGCGTTATTCGGAATTATTGGGCGTAAAGGGCGCGTAGGCGGATTAGTAAGTTAAAAGTGAAATCCCAAGGCTCAACCTTGGAATTGCTTTTAAAACTGCTAATCTAGAGATTGAAAGAGGATAGAGGAATTCCTAGTGTAGAGGTGAAATTCGTAAATATTAGGAGGAACACCAGTGGCGAAGGCGTCTATCTGGTTCAAATCTGACGCTGAGGCGCGAAGGCGTGGGGAGCAAACAGGATTAGATACCCTGGTAGTCCACGCTGTAAACGATGAATGTTAAATATGGGAAGTTTTACTTTCTGTATTACAGCTAACGCGTTAAACATTCCGCCTGGGGACTACGGTCGCAAGATTAAAACTCAAAGGAATTGACGGGGACCCGCACAAGCGGTGGAGCATGTGGTTTAATTCGATGCAACGCGAAAAACCTTACCACTCCTTGACATGGAAATTATACCTATTCGAAGGGATAGGGTCGGTTCGGCCGGGTTTCACACAGGTGTTGCATGGCTGTCGTCAGCTCGTGTCGTGAGATGTTGGGTTAAGTCCCGCAACGAGCGCAACCCTCATCCTTAGTTACCATCAGGTAATGCTGGGGACTTTAAGGAAACTGCCAGTGATAAACTGGAGGAAGGTGGGGATGATGTCAAGTCATCATGGCCCTTATGGAGTGGGCTACACACGTGCTACAATGGTGGCTACAATGGGCTGCAAAGTCGCGAGGCTAAGCTAATCCCTTAAAAGCCATCTCAGTTCGGATTGTACTCTGCAACTCGAGTGCATGAAGTTGGAATCGCTAGTAATCGTGGATCAGCACGCCACGGTGAATACGTTCTCGGGTCTTGTACACACTGCCCGTCACGCCATGGGAATTGGTTTCACTCGAAGCTAACGACCTAACCGCAAGGAGGGAGTTATTTAAAGTGGGATCGGTGACTGGGGTGAAGTCGTAACAAGGTAGCAGTAGGGGAATCTGCAGCTGGATTACCTCCTTAGGCTTTGCACATAATTTACCATTTTTAATGATGGTGTTGTTATGTGCTATACTGCTGTCTTTACTTCTACTTTATTTTAATTTCCCGATAACGGAATTTTATGAGTGATAGACCTCTTTCTCCACATTTACAAATATATAAAGTACAAGTTACTAGTTTTTTCTCTATTATGCATAGATTGACTGGTATCTTGCTATTCCTTTTATTAATGATACTTTCTTGGTATTTCATATTACATGTTTACTTTCCTGAGTTACTTATAGTAAGGTACTTAAATGCATTATTATTCACTCCTGTTGCTAAATTAGCTTATGTCTTATGTTTTATAAGTTTTGTATATCATTTTCTTAATGGTATTCGTCATTTATTGTGGGATGTTGGGCTTAATTTAGAAATTACTGGCGTTTCAAGGAGTGCTATACTGCTGACAGTAACGCTACTTCTTTCTACTATGGCTTTTTTATTTATGTTTATATGAGTCAGTCTGGAAATTCAGTACATCATTGGTGGGTTCAGCGTGTTTCTGCGGTAATTTTACTGTTCCTGTTTCCTTGGTTTATCTATTCATTTTCTTGCACATTTTATACTGATAGCTCTTTGTCTTTTAGTGAAAAATTTATTAATCACCCTCTAGAGCTTTTATTTTTTGTTGTATTGTTGTTTTGCATTTTTTGGCACGCAGTTCTTGGAATGCAGGTAGTATGCGAAGATTATATACACAGCGTACCTTTGAGGATTTTTACAATTACATGCATAAAGTACTTATCAAGCATTACTTATATAACCCTCGCTTTTACAATCTTTATCTTCTACAGGCATATTTTCTTGTAAAATCACCGGTGCTGTGTTAATATATTATTAGTGTACTAGTTTTATTATTGAACTATAGCATTATAGCGATTTTGGTTTGACAATATGTTTGAAGCATTAAAAAAGGGAGCAATAGATCTTACACTTAAAGCAAAAGGTCTGCTTACTTCACCTGAATCTCAAGTTTACGTCGAAGACCTTAGAAAGGTAATGATGTATGATGGAAGGAAATGCCAGTATCCAAAAAATTATGATCAAATTGTACAGTCTGCTAAAATCATAGAAAACAGGGATATGCATGGAAATGCTATACTAGATAAAGATAAAAATCCAACCTATAAACTTTTGTATGGTCAAAAAGATGAGAATGGAGAACAACCAAGTTTCAGATTATCTTTAGTTACCAAAGATAAAGATAATGATAGATCTTATTTTACTATCAATTATATAGACAATCAGGGTAAGCAAATTCTGATAAATGAGTTGCATAAGTCATATTTTGAGCCATTAGGCTTTTCGAGAATGGATTTGAAAAAACACGTGCCAATTTTTGAAGCTGAAAAAACTAAGGATCCTCAATATCCATTTGAATTAACTAATTCTTCTGTGCTAACTAAAGAGGTAAAAAATAAAGAAGGTAAAGTTCAGGAAGTTGTTGATGAAAAAGGAAGAAATGGAGAATTATTATACACTAGTGATTACAAGAAGCTAAGCACCCATTTTTCAGAAATTAGAGATCAGAATGGTAATCTAGAGCTAGATAAAAGTCTTATATCTGTTCCTATCGTTTTTGCTACAAGTTTAGCTAAAGTTTGTACTAAATTGTTGACTTCTCTTCCTATAAAGTTAGGGGAGCATTTAATAAGCGAACAAAACCCAATTGCAAAGTCTTTTGGTTATCTTTTATTTACTCCTGCAATGGCAGTAAAAAATTTAGTGGATATGGGAGCTACCATACTTAAGGCTCCAATTTTATTGTTTGTAGCAAATGAGAAAAAATATGGTGATGCTTACTACACCATGTGGAAACACCAACTGAAAGGATGTTTGGAAGAAGCAAAAAGTGACTTTAATGTTATTAAAGGTGAAGAAAGGCTAAAGCCGGATCATGGGAATCGTGATTCACTAGTGGGCACATGGGATGAGCTTAACGCTAGAAGGCCAAAGAAACAAGGGGATGATAAAGAAGTTAGCAAGAGTAATGAAATACTAAAGAGTCCTGAGGAAGAACAAAATAAGGGTAATGAAATATTAAGTGATAAAAGAAAAGGTCATGTTGAGGAATTACAAAATAGAAGAAATTCACAGCAAGGGCAAGGCGCTACACATGATCACTCTCATTAGCAATTACTTTAAATCAACATTTACTTTCTTTATTAACTATTCCACAACAAAAACTTGCATGTATTTTGCCCTCAGTATAAGATATTAATTATTTAATTAATATCTTAACTAAATGCGCCCTGTAATATTGTGTGGTGGTAGTGGTAGCAGACTTTGGCCTTTATCTAAGCCAAAGCAATTTCAGAAAATATTTAGTCAGAACACTATGTTTCACAACACTTTGTTGAGGCTAAAAAGCGATTATATGCCGCCCATAATTGCTACAAATATACAGTACGAGTCATTAGTGATGGAGGAATTGCATGCACTGCAAGAATATAAAGTGATTTTCGAACCAGTGAAAATTGGAACAGCAGCGGCAATATTAATTGCTGCACTTCTCTGCAATGAAAACGAGACAATGTTAATTCTGCCTTCAGACCATTTTATAGGTGATTTGAATAGTTTTTATGCTTCTACTCAAAAAGCGTCTAAGTTAGCCTCTGAAACTAACTCTATAGTCACTTTTGGGGTTAAGCCTCATGAATTCAATTCTGAATACGGCTATATAAATGCAGTATATGATCAGAAAGAAAAATGTCATATAGTGAAAGATTTTACAGAAAAGCCCGAGCGTAAGTTAAGTAACGATCATTATTGGAACTCTGGAATATTTGTGTTTAAAGCAAAACGCTACATAGATGAGATTAAAAAATCTGCCCCGAATCTTTACAATTTATGTTTTAAATATTTCACACCGCAAGAGAGATTTCTGTATTTAAAACAACGAGATTTTGCAGGAATTGAAGGCATATCCATTGATTACTTGGTGATGGAGAAAGCAAAAAACGTTGCAATGATAGAAGCTAATTTCGATTGGTTGGATGTTGGAACTTGGAATTCAGTTTTAGAATTGAGTGAGAAGTTTAGTAAAGAACCGGCATCATTTCAGCATGTGATTAGAGAAAAAGAACCAGTTTCAACGACAGAAAGTAATAAAAATTTATTGAGTGGAGCTTGTAAGCAACCAAACAAAAGTCTAATTTCATTTATTCATAAAGTTAAGAAAGTAAAGGTGATAAGGAAAGAAGTTAAACCATGGGGATTTTGTAGTATAATTTTAATGAGCGAAAATTTTCTTATAAAATATCTTTTTATCAATCCATTAAGCTGCACTTCTAAGCAATTCCATCACTATAGAGATGAATACCATATAGTGCTATCAGGAGTTGGATATGTTAGTTTAGAAGACAAAGAATATGCTATAGCAAAGGACCATATGATAGAAATCCCAAGGGAAGTTTCCCATAGGATTGAAAATAGAAGCACAAGCTTTCCACTTGAAATAGTTGAATTTCAGATAGGAGAGCATTTATCTGATAATGATATAGTGAGATTGGATGATGTATATGGAAGAATATGGTAACGCCATAAATGCATTTGTTGGCAATTTATAATATGGGTATAGCTGCTTTATGTAAAAAATAATATTTACTAAATCTTAATATTTTAAACCTATACCCATATTTTAATAAATAATGAGTTGTAATTAATATGAAGGATCCATTTAAAAGTGACAATTATAGAGAAAATCTCGGTTTCCTTAAAGAAGCTATAAAAGCAAGAGATGAGTTAGTATAGCATTTCTCATAATAGTCCGAATAGGTCATAGGAAGGCAGAATCAACAGCACGACGAAAGGATTCGAATAGAGGAATGTTTTTCCTGGCTCTGTTTTTTATAGCAAACCAATGATGCTCAATTTTGTTAAAATCTGGAGAATAAGGCGGCAGATACAAAATTTCTGCACCGACTCCTTTAGCGAGCTTGATAAGCTTATCAGACTTATGAAAAGTAGCATTATCAAGAATGACAGTTTGTCCAGGTTCTAAGATCGGTGCCAAAAATTGCTCAAACCATCCATTAAAAATATCCATATTACAGTGGCCTTCAAATGTTAATGGAGCAACTATCTTTCTTCTACTTAAGGCTGCAACCATGCTGATTCGTTGAGTTTTTTTTCCAGATTTTAGGGCATAAAATCGCTGTCCTTTCTGGCAATACCCATATGGATAGTCCTCCGTGTTATCAATCCCAGACTCATCTATATACACTAAGTTTTCTGGTTCTTTTGTTGCTATAATTTTTAAGAATTCAGCACGTTTTTCTTCGTTCCTTTCCTTGTATCCATATGTCTTTTTTTGCGCGTAAATCCAATTTTTCTGAGAGCTCGGTGGATCGTTTCGATACTAACGTTGCCCCAAAGTTTAGCCATTTCCGACAGAGTTTTTCTACCGTGTTTTTTAGCAAATTCGATAAACTTATTCCAGTCGATAATTTTCTGATTGTAACCTCCATTACCGAGTTTTTTGACTGAAAGTCGCCTGTTTCTTTTTTTCTTTGCTTCCACTCCCACAAAGTAGTTCGTCCAATTTTAAATCTTGCTGCCACTGCTTCTCTGCTTTCCCCTTCGTCTAGTGCTTCCATTGCTTTTTTTCTTAAATCATAACTATATGCTGCCGGCATCCAACCTCCTTATCGCCATCTATCCTTAATCTTATCATATCCGGACTTCTGTGGAAAGAGCTATAACTATTAGACATTATAATAAAACGGTAAGGGATTTATCTCAGGCATTAGATGTATGGTCCCAGAGAGTGATGGTATACTATCATCATCATTTAAGGAGTCATTATGGGACAGATATTACATGGGTGCGCCAAAACAACACAGACGATTCGTAGAGCAATACAAAATAGAAAAGAGAGCATAGCAAAACTCTCCAAGCATTATAACCTTAATCCAAAAACTATTATTAAGTGGAGAAAACGTTCATTTACGAAAGATGCTGATATGGGTCGAAAGCATCCAAGATCAACTGTTTTAACGCTAGAAGAGGAAGCTATAATAGTTACATTTCGCAAGTATACACTACTGCCACTAGATGATTGCCTTTACGCTCTGCAGTCTACAATTCCGCATTTGACTCGCTCTAGCTTGCATCGTTGTTTACAAAGACACAACATTAGCAGATTACCAACTGTTGATGGAGAAGTTAAGTCAAAAAAGAAATTCAAACAATATCCTATCGGTTACTTTCATATTGATATTGCTGAAGTTAGAACTGAGGAGGGCAAATTACATTTGTTTGTTGCTATTGATAGGACATCCAAATTTACCTATGTTGAGTTGTGTAACAGTGCTACAAAACCCATAGCTGCTGAGTTCTTACGTAATTTGATTAGAATTTTACCGTATAAAATCCATACTATTTTGACAGATAACGGTATACAATTTACAAACCAGAAGCGTCATAAGTATGCTTTCCAACATATATTTGATAGAGTTTGCGAAGAGAATGTTATTGAACATCGTTTGACAAAAGTTAGCCATCCTTGGACGAATGGGCAAGTCGAGCGTATGAATAAAACTTTAAAGGATGCTACAGTTAAGAAGTATTACTATCAATCGCACCAGCAACTTAAAGAACACCTTTATAACTTTGTTATGGCTTATAATTATGCAAAGAGACTCAAAACTCTTAAGGGTCTTACTCCTTATGAATTTATATGTTATCAGTGGACACAGTCTCCAGAATTATTTATACTAAATCCACACCATCACACTCTGGGACCATACAAGTCTTCCATAGCGGAAAATCATTTGGTAAATACCGCCATTGACACCCTGTACGCAATACATAGAAAATTGCTTCTAATATTTCTTTTTTGCTATACTTTGGCGGCCTTCCTCCTTTCTTGTATGATACTCTGAAGTGTTTTTCTATTCTTGCCCATTCCCTTTCGCTTAGATCTGTTGGATACTTTTTTCTCATCTTTACCCCGTACTAAAATTTCAGATATTATAGCCTTTTACTTGTTTCCGGACAACCTCTTAAAGCGTTTTACAGATAAGGCAGAAGATGTAGCTAAGTTTGTTATACGTAGTGACTCAATTGATTATGTAAAATCGATGAATGGAAAGCCATCAGGTCTTAAGATATTAAAGGAAATATTGAATAGAATCTCGGGAAGAAATGTTCCAGTTGAGAATATAAGTAGTTTTATTGATAAATTACCTCCTCCTACTTCAATGACAATCTTTGAATATCTAGAGGCTTATCGTAAAATTTCAGGTTTGGAGCAAGTTGAAAGAGGAAATATTGCAATAGCTCCAGAAAATCCAGAACGCAGTTTTCTAAAAGAAGATAGACAAGTAGAAGTTATAGCCTTTCTTATAATAGTCCGAATGCGATAAGATATGTGTTTATGGCTATAGCAGGCCAGTAGCATATTACGGTCTGTTCGGATTATTGTAAAAAGAGCTATAATTATAATGATTCAGGCCATGGAAATTCATTAGATGAAAAGCCTGGATACAAAGAGATATCAAATTATCAAGAGAAGAAGAGTAAAATTTTAACAGAAAATTCACAAAGTTCAAAATCGCCTAGAGAAGAGCTAATTTATGTAACAGTTCCTAAAGAACATATGGAAGCAAAAAGAGAACTTAAACAAAAACAACAATCTAAACCTCCAATATTGCCAAAACCATCAATAGCACCCCCATTGCCAAAAAAAATGTTTACTGCTGGTCAAGAAGTTAGACAAAAACCAAAAGTAGTAGGAACTGTTCCTAAATCAACTAAAGATAAACCTGAATTACCACTAAAACTTAAAAAGTTAGGTCATACTGATCAAAAATCAAGCACAAAGCTAGAAATGGTAGTATCTTCTATGGAAAAAGAAATTAATTATAATATCGATATTAAAGTACAAGAGATAAGAAAAAAATTCAAACAAAATCAAGCAAAAGAAAGTCCTAATGCGCAAACTATTGAAAGCAGGACCCCTCCTGTTGCACAAGTGAATATAGATGTGGAGAAAAAAACTAGGCCATCACCAAAAGTTGCTTCCCAATCTCGCTTATTTCCAATGAGGGATGAAATATCTCAGATGAATCCCTTATCAGCAAAATCTGATCCGAGACCTCATGTTAGCAAAAATGCTCTTCTCACAGATGTAAATGTAAAGCAACTAGTTGTACAATTTGAAAATTATGGAAGGAAAGAATTATAACTTATTGAATAAACCCAATAATATTCTTGATTTTTTCTATGTTATAAAAGCACAAGCTCTCCACTTGAAATAGTTGAATTTCAGATAGGAGAGCATTTATCTGATAATGATATAGTGAGGTTGGATGATGTATATGGAAGATTTTGAAATTCTAATGTTAAAGATACTCTATAAGTCTGCTAAATTTAAGGAAGCAAAAATCTCTAGTTTTTAAATAAAGAAAAGTCTACAATTATACGAAGTTTCAAAAATATAATGTCTAACCTCAAAATATTTTGTAATGTCCATTGCCTTTGAAATTACTATGGCTGCTTGCTATTTGCGAGCAAGAAATGCCAGATTTTGCTCTATAATGACTTTGTTCTCTATTATCGGCATTGCCCTTGGAGTTGCAACACTAATAGTGGTGATGTCTGTGATGAACGGATTCAGAGCAAAGTTGCTTGACTCAATACTTGGCATTGATGGCCATATTAACGTTTATTTTGATAGGAACATAAATTCAGATTACTACGCAGTTTCAAAATCTATTGAGAGAATTCCTGGTATATTAAAAGCTACTCCTATGACCAATGATCAAGTTATTATTGTAGCAAATGGTAAAATTGCAGGTAGCGTAGTGCGAGGTGTGTCAACTAAAGATTTGCTTGATAGTACTGCCGTTACAAATAATGTAATTATAGGTGATGTAAAAAAATTTGATGAAGGGATAATAATAGGAGCACGCTTAGCAGAAGTTTTGAACATTGACTATGGCGACGAAATTACGTTTATATCATCTGAAGAATTTGATGCATTACTTGGTGAAATGCCGCGAATGAAAAAATATAAAGTTATAGCAATATTTGATATGGGTATGTTTGAGTATGATAATACCTTGATATATATGCCTCTAAAATCAGCACAAGCCTTTTTTAATTATAAAAATAGCATAAAAAATATAGAAGTACTTGTAGACGACGTTACTAGAGCTGATAAGCTGGCAGATGCTATAGAAAAAGAAATAGGAATGGAAGCTGAAAGTTGGCAATCACAGCAAAGCCATTATTTTAGTGCTTTAAAAACTGAAAGAAATGTGATGTTTTTAATTCTCACTTTGATTATAGTTGTAGCAGCGTTTAATATTATCTCAAATTTAATGATGATAGTGCAAGAAAAGAAATCCGCGATTGCAATTATGCGTACATTTGGTGCAACAAGTGGAAGCATTATGCGTATATTTTGCGCTTGTGGTCTATTAATCGGTTTTACGGGAACTTGTCTTGGCTGTATTATAGGTGTCGTTTTTTCTCTCAATATCGAAAGCATTAGAGTGTTTTTAGAAAACATTACTAACGTCAAGCTGTTTGATCCTATGATATACTTTTTTTCAAGTTTGCCAGTGATATTAGTACCCCAAGACGTAGTAAATATTTCTGCACTTGCGTTACTCTTATCATTTTTAGCGACAATTGCTCCTGCGTTGCAGGCAGCTGCACAAGATCCTGCGGAGATACTACGTTATGAATGATACTCAGCAAAAGTACATAGGTTGGTTCTTAATTGTATTGTTATTTACCGGTTACATCACAATAAATAACATAATCTTTTTAAAAATAAATCAGCAAGAGAGTGAAAACAATGTGAAAGCTTTAACGGAAAACATGGATGAATTTAGAATGTTGCTTGAAGTTAATCAATCTAGAATAGAAAAAAAGATATTTGACCTCAAGAGAAGTCAGCATACTCAATGTGAGCAAGGTGATAATAACTCAAGATGTAAGAACCTTGCAAAATTGCTATTACTTGTGGTTAAAATGAAGAATTCGTTATTGCGAGAAGCAAAATTTGATAACCATATAAATTCAATAAAGCCTTTGATATCAGAGCTTGACGATCCAGAGATAGAAAATGCAGTAGATGAATTAGAAAATTTGAAAGAGATAAATACCTTACACGAATTGAAGTTATCTTTTGAAAAAACTATTGATACTATCGATTACAACAAAAGTACATTGTCTAAAAAAATCATTTCAAACTGGATAAAGGTAGACGACCGAAATGATCCATTAAGAGTAAAATTCGCAGAAATTGAGGAGTCAATAAATGATAATGATTGGCAAAATATAACTGTTACAGTAAGCAATTTAACGCATTCAGAATTCAAGCCATGGCTGAATAAATTGAATGGTTTTATTGTAGCTTCTAAGAATATTTCAACAATATATCATCACTTATTACAATATATCTCATGATTTATTTTATAATTTTCGCTTTTTCGTTTTTATTTGGTATATGGGTCAAGGTAAGTGGTGAAGTAATAAAATTGGAATTAGGCAATTACACTATAAGTATTGATCTATATTTCATTATTTTTACTTGTGTAGTTTTATTATTTTTATTAATTACACTTGTACGCTTTTTTTCCTCCATTTCATCAACATTTGCCAACATAAGAAATAGAAGAAGGGATAGGGAAGAATTGCTTCTCTTTGAAGCTTTCTTTAGCATAGACTTAGACAATATAGAGAATGCCCAAAAGCTAGTTAAAAGTCTGAGTGAGGAGAGCGATAGGTTGTCTTTAATAAAGCTCTTTAACTCAGGTAAGACGGGAAATTACAGCTTTTTCAGTAACGGTTTAACAAATATTGCAAATAAAAATCGTAACTTAGCTCTACTTCTAGCCAATAAGCTGATTGTCCACCTCAAACAAGAAAAAGTAGTCTTTCAAAAATTTATAGAATATTGCTCTAGTTCAATTAACGATAAAATGCTATCTATTCCCTTTCAAATAGAGCATTGCATATTGAAAGAAGATTGGATTAATGCAATTTTGAGGTTGAAGGAAGCAGTTAAGTCCAATATTTTTCTCCCCTTTGATCATAAAGAAATGTTTGCAGTGTTTTATTGCGCTTTAGCAAAGCAATATGAAAGTAAAGGAAATTTTAAGGAGGCTATAAAGTCTTTATTTAGAGCACAACGTTATAGTGCAATTTTTCAGCCCATCAATTATTTAAAGGCAGAATTATATATTAAACTTGGAAAAATCAGAAAAGCTTCTGCAGTGCTAGAGGCAGAGTATACAGTAAATCCTACTCCTCAGTCAGCTAAAATGTACATCAATTTAAATAGTAAAGGTGCTGAAAGACTATACAACTTACGCCCTGATTATTATTTTAGTTACTGTTTACTTGCTTTGTCCTCAATGAGTTCAGGTAAATATGATCTTGCAAGTCAATATTTAGACACTGCTATGAAAAAAGCTAATTACATGTCAATCTACTTTATTGTAATACAACTCAAGGTTACATTGCAAGAACACGACAAGGTAATTTATTGGCTAAACAAGATGGGCTCAGAAGCTTTGCCTGATCCAGGCTGGAAATGTAAAAATTGTAACAGGGAACTAGAACAATGGGATCATAAGTGTTCAAGTTGTAATAGTTTTAATTGTGTTTATTATATATTATAAAATTCCACAAAGTGTAGAAATTACCATTAGATGTATGGTCCCAGAGTGTGATGGTGTGGATTTAGTATAAATAATTCTGGAGACTGTGTCCACTGATAACATATAAATTCATAAGGAGTAAGACCCTTAAGAGTTTTGAGTCTCTTTGCATAATTATAAGCCATAACAAAGTTATAAAGGTGTTCTTTAAGTTGCTGGTGCGATTGATAGTAATACTTCTTAACTGTAGCATCCTTTAAAGTTTTATTCATACGCTCGACTTGCCCATTCGTCCAAGGATGGCTAACTTTTGTCAAACGATGTTCAATAACATTCTCTTCGCAAACTCTATCAAATATATGTTGGAAAGCATACTTATGACGCTTCTGGTTTGTAAATTGTATACCGTTATCTGTCAAAATAGTATGGATTTTATACGGTAAAATTCTAATCAAATTACGTAAGAACTCAGCAGCTATGGGTTTTGTAGCACTGTTACACAACTCAACATAGGTAAATTTGGATGTCCTATCAATAGCAACAAACAAATGTAATTTGCCCTCCTCAGTTCTAACTTCAGCAATATCAATATGAAAGTAACCGATAGGATATTGTTTGAATTTCTTTTTTGACTTAACTTCTCCATCAACAGTTGGTAATCTGCTAATGTTGTGTCTTTGTAAACAACGATGCAAGCTAGAGCGAGTCAAATGCGGAATTGTAGACTGCAGAGCGTAAAGGCAATCATCTAGTGGCAGTAGTGTATACTTGCGAAATGTAACTATTATAGCTTCCTCTTCTAGCGTTAAAACAGTTGATCTTGGATGCTTTCGACCCATATCAGCATCTTTCGTAAATGAACGTTTTCTCCACTTAATAATAGTTTTTGGATTAAGGTTATAATGCTTGGAGAGTTTTGCTATGCTCTCTTTTCTATTTTGTATTGCTCTACGAATCGTCTGTGTTGTTTTGGCGCACCCATGTAATATCTGTCCCATAATGACTCCTTAAATGATGATGATAGTATACCATCACTCTCTGGGACCATACATCTTAGGCTACTTTCACATTGATATTGCTGAAGTTAGAGCACTTTCTTAATATAATCCTTATCTCCAAACAATAAACCTGCAAGTTTCTTAGCTAGACTTGGTTTTAATGTCAAAAAAACTTGCTTTTAGACACTAACAGTTATATATTTTAATAAATCAGGGTTGTATACAAAATGAAGAGCTTAAAGGAATTATCCTTAAGAATTAAGAATATTAGGTCTGTACAGAAAACCACGAAAATAATGCAAATGGTTTCTGCAGCAAAGTTGTTACAAAGCCAAAAGAAGTTATTAAATTCAAAATTATATGTATCTAAGCTGCATAACATTATTTTTTCATTAATGCTATCAGTTGATCAAGAATTACTGGCAAAAATTCTAAATGTCAGTAACGACGGTTCTTACCTAGTATTCATTATTGCGTCTGATCGTGGCTTGTGCGGCAACTTTAACTCTTCTATTGTCAAATTTAGTCAAGAGCGTGTAAATAAGTCAATCGCAAATGGCAAAAAAGTAGATATTGTATTTCTTGGTAAAAAAGCTTTTGATGTAGGTAAAAATAGATTTGACTCTAAAAGTATCTTAAAAATTGAAAATAGTAAGGGAATCACGTTAAAGCACGTAGAAGCTTTGGTTGATGGTATAGATTTAAGTAAATACGATAAAGTTAAAGTTTTTTATAGTAAATTCTATAATACCTTCACGCAAAAACCAATGTTGGAAACAATAAAACCATGGAGTAAAGACTCATCCTTGATTGATAGCTCTCTGGCTGGTCCAACAACAGATTACGGCTATGAGTATGAACCACAAAATATTGAATTTATTTTAAAATCTTTGGTTCAAGATTACGTTGTAATTGCTCTTTACTCTGCTTTACTTGAAAGTGCAACGAGTGAGAATAGTGCTAGAATGGTTGCTATGGAATCAGCAAACAGAAACACTAAAGAGATACTGAACAAATTAGCATTGCTTTATAATCGTTCTCGTCAAGCAGCGATTACGACTGATTTAATTGAAGTTATAGGTGGTGCAGAATCTTTATAGAAATCTAAGGAATAGAAAATGAATATATTAAATATTGCAGCAGATATTACTAAACTAATAAAAAAGCAAAATCAAGATGCGGAAGTTACAATATATGAAACTAATAAGACTTCAGTTTCTCAGCGTCTATCAAAAATTGAGCAAATATCACAATCTAAAAATTGCACTGTAGGAATCAGAGCTATAGCAGGTAAAAACAAAGCTGCGTATATTTCTACAAACGATTTGAATAATCTGAGTGATACAGTAAGCCAAGTGGTAGAAATGGCAAAGAATGCGCCAGAAGATCCTTGCATTAATTTTGCTGTAAATGGTAGTAATTATATCTCTTCTGCAGATTTAAGTATCTCAGATAATAATGTTGTAACCGTTGATAACCTAAAAGAAATTGCTGAAGCTGCAGAAAATTCAGCCCTTGCACATAAGAGTATCACTAATTCTGAAGGAGCCTCTTCTTCATACGCTTTAGTGAATACAGTATTATCGACTGTTTCTGGTTTTATTGGCTCGTTTAGTAAATCAACCTTTGCTAATCAGGTCTCTGTTGTTGCTGGAAGAGAAAGTGAAATGAAGGTTGGTTACGATTATGATATAGCATGTAATTTTAGTGATTTAAAGTTGCCAGAGTTAATGGGAAAAGAAGCAGCAAAAAGAGCAGTTGATCAATTGAATTCACGTACAATGAAAACTGGTAAATTTCCAGTTATTTTTGAAAAAAGAGCAGCAAAAGGGCTAGTAAAAAGTTTTGCTTCTGCTATAAATGGGAGCAGTATTATAAGCAACAGTTCTTTCTTGAGGGGTAGTTTAAACGCTCAGATTTTCAACGATAGAATTAATATTATCGATGATCCATTGTTGCCAAGAGGCATAGCATCGAGACCATTTGATGGAGAAGGGATAACTAGCAAGAAAAATATATTTGTAAAAAACGGAATATTACAAAATTGGATTTTAGACTTATACTCGGCTAGAAAATTAGACTCAGAAACAACCGGAAGTGCAACTCGTGCAAGTAATGCTGCAGTTATTCCTGCAGCTAGTAACCTCTACATTGAGAATGGTGATGTATCGTTTGAAGAATTAATTCAGGAAGTGAAAGAGGGAATATATGTAACTGATTTATTTGGTTTTGGTGTCAATTTAATCAATGGCGATTACAGCCAAGGCGCTTCCGGATTTTTTATAGAAAATGGAAAAATAACGTATCCAATACATGAGATTACCATTGCTAGCAATTTGAAGGATATGTTTAGCAATTTAGTCGTTGCAGATGATCTAACTTTTTGTGGGCAATTTAATTCACCAACGATTAAAGTTAGCGAAATGACGGTTGCAGGTTCGCTTAACGATTAAAAAATTTATTTGCATCAAGTACAACAATTGTGTATTATTGTCATGTAATGTTAAGAATAGACTATGGAGTATAAAGGTTTAGTTTCAATAGCTAAGCTTAAAGCATTCTCAATCGTAATTTCAAAGTTTTTCATCACATTAGTAATGTTAGTTAATAATTTAGGAGTTGTTTAAATGGAATTTGGTAATGTAAAATGGTTTAATGCCGAAAAAGGCTATGGTTTCATCAAGCCAGAAGGTAAAGGGGGTGACGTTTTTGTACATATTAGCACATTGGAACGTTCGGGAATAAGACCTGAGGCACTTAAAGGAGAGAATAAAGAGAAGGGAATAAAAGGAGAAAGGGTGAGTTATGAGGTTAAAGAGGAGCGCGGTAGAAACGGAGAAGATAAAAAATCTGCAATAAATTTAAGATTGGAAGATTAATCTATTATGAAGTCTTTTAACAGGATTAACGTATTGTGAATAATTTTCATGAGATGGGTCTCCCAGCTTCGCTTAGACAAGCTCTAGATAAAAATAATCTTTTCGTCCCAACTCCGATTCAAATACAAGCGATTCCCTTAGCGCTACAAGGTAAAGATATTCTCGGATCTGCTCAAACGGGGACTGGAAAAACTTTAGCATTTGCTATTCCGTTGGTTGCTAAGTTGCTGAATGAGCCTAACACTGGTTCAGCTTTAGTCATCGTGCCAACCAGAGAGCTTGCGCATCAGGTAACAAATGAGATAAGAAAACTCTTATCTCAAAATTCTGCACTAAGGGTCGCTTTGTTGATTGGTGGTGAGCCTATTTTTAGGCAGCTAAATCAGCTTCAGAAAAAACCACAAATTGTAATAGGTACTCCTGGTCGTATTATAGACCATATTGAGCGTAAAACTTTGATTACTCGCAATGTTAGCGTTCTTGTGCTTGATGAAACGGATCGTATGTTTGATATGGGCTTTGGAGTTCAGATTGAAGAAATTATGAAGCATTTGCCTAAAATAAGGCAAACTCTTATGTTTTCTGCAACTCTTCCTGGAGATATAGTAAAACTTGCTGAGAAGTACCTTAATCGACCAGAACGTATTTCTGTTGATTGTGAGGTTACAACTTCTGTAAAAATTAAGCAAGAAATTGTTTATGCATCAGAATCAGAAAAATATGAAAAGCTTGTTACACAACTATGTCAGCGCGAAGGATCAATCATTATCTTTGTCAAAACAAAGCGAGGAGCGGATCAGCTAGCTAACAGATTGCACAAAGATGACTATAGCGCTTTAGCAATTCATGGTGATTTAAGGCAGCACAAGCGCGAAAGGGTCATTAATTCTTTTCGTCGTGGCCGTAATCAAATCATGGTTGCAACAGATGTTGCTTCTCGCGGCCTTGATATTCCCCACATTCAACATGTTATCAATTATGATGCACCACAATCGCAAGCTGACTATATTCATCGTATAGGTAGAACTGCACGCGCTGGAGCTGAAGGGTATGCGCTATCTTTTGTTACACCTCAAGATAAGAGAAGACTGCCTGCACTGGCAGACAAAGAAGGAGAGCTAAATTTTGATTGTAGTGTGCAATTTAAAAAACGTAACAGCAAAAAGGTCTTTAAAAGGCCAAGTACGTTAAAGACTAAATACGGTAGAAAAAAGATCAATGCATTTAAGAAGAAAAGCAGAGTACTAGAAAAAGCGTATTAAATAGGATTTACCTACAATTTGATAAGCGTAAAACTCGTCATTCCGCTACTCATTAGCGGAATCTATGCTGAGATATTGCGGTGCTATGACGTAGATCCAGAGTGGGATTCAAATTGGCTACAGCGAACTGCTGGATTTCAATTTTTTTAATAATTGTGTGCTATTCATTATATATGAGTTCCCACTTTTAAAGAGAATAGGAGATGATTTCCAAAAACTTAGAGGCAAGTTTGAATAGAGCACTATTCATTGCTTCTAATTTTAATCTTAAATATGCGAAAGTAGAACATTTATTGCTGGCGTTAACTAAAGACGTGGATGTAAATTACGTTTTATCAAGATGTAATATCAGAGCCGATGAAATCATCAGTATGGATAACATTCTATCAAGATGCAATATTAAGGCTAATGATTATAATAATAATATAAAAGGGTTTTTACAAAGCAGTTCTGAATTGATTATCAGTGGAGTTAAACCTAGCTCAATGTTTCAATGCATAATACACAGAGCAATAATACGGGCTCATAGCTTGGGGAAAAAAGAAATAAATGGAGCAAGTGTTCTAGTAGAAATTTTGTCTGGGCAAGATTTATACGTTGAAGATCTATTGCAGAAACAAAGTGCGAAAGATTCCAATTTGATTTACCACATATCTAACATGAAATACTCTAACGATATAGATGAATACACCACTAATCATAAAGTAAAACTTGATAAAAATAATGATGCTCCTACTACAGTAAATAAAGGTGAGCTACTAAAAGATGAGGAAATTCTACAAAGTTATTGTAAAAATTTAAATGACTATGCAAGAAGCAAAAAAATAGATTATGTTATTGGTCGTGATTATGAATTAAATCGCACTATAGAAATATTATTGAGGCGTAGAAAAAACAACCCTTTATATGTTGGAGATCCAGGTGTTGGCAAAACCACAATAGTTGAGGGTTTGGTACTCAAAATCATTGAAAACAGTGTTCCAAGTGCGCTCAGGTCCAGTATAATTTATGCTTTGGATTTAGGGTCACTCCTTGCAGGGACACGCTATAGAGGTGATTTTGAAGAGAGAATAAAATCTATAATAAAAGCGATTGAGGCAAAACCAGGTGCTATCCTTTTTATTGACGAAATACACACTATCATTGGAGCAGGTTCTACAAGTGGTAGCTTTCTTGATGCAGGTAACCTACTCAAACCTGCGCTTGCAAGAGGTACACTGCGTTGTATAGGTGCAACTACATATAGAGAATACAGCAATAGTTTTGAAAAAGATAAAGCATTAGCGAGGAGGTTTCAAAAAATTAATGTTAAGGAATCTTCTGTTAACGAAACGATAAAGATACTAGATGGTATAAAGCACTACTATGAAGGGTATCATGGAGTATATTATACAAAGAATGCCATTAGGTCTGCGGCTGAACTTTCGCATAAGTATATTACTGGGCGAATATTACCTGATAAAGCGGTTGATGTTATTGATGAGGCAGGGGCATATTGTAAATTGCTAAGAAACAGGGGTAAAATTGTAAATAGTAGAGATATTAAGAATACCATTACTAGAATTACAAATGTGCCTTGCGGATCTGAATCTGATGATTTGCAGAAAGTAAAGTCTTTAAAAGCTAATCTAGAGAAGGTGATTTTTGGCCAAGAGCAGGCAATAGAATCTCTTGTTAATTCTATTAAAATTGCTAAATCTGGGTTGAGAAATTACAATAAGCCTTTAGCAAATTATCTTTTTGCAGGGCCAACCGGTGTTGGTAAAACCGAGCTAGCAAAACAATTAGCAGAAAGCATGGGCATGAATCTTATACGCTTTGATATGTCCGAATATATTGAGTCTCATACGATATCAAGGATGATTGGTTCTCCTCCTGGATATGTAGGTTATGATCAGGGTGGATTACTCACAGAGTCTGTATCTAATAATCAATATAGTGTTGTGCTGCTTGATGAAATTGAAAAGGCTCATAGCGATATCTATAATATATTGCTACAAATTATGGATTATGGTTGCGTTACAGACACTTACGGACGTAAAGTTAACTTTTCCAATATAATCTTAATTATGACAACTAATGCAGGAGCAGCTGAACGCAGCAAAAGTTTTGTTGGCTTTGGGCATAAAAAATTTAACACTGGTGATAGTGAAAAAGCGATAGAACAGGTTTTTAGCCCTGAATTTCGTAATCGTCTTGATGCGATTATTTCTTTTTCTGACTTAAATGCGGATATAATTCTGCATATTGTAGATAAATTTATTCAGGAACTGAAAAAGCAGCTGACGCAAAAAGGCATAAACTGCTTGGTAGAAGATGAAGTGAAATCTTATCTTGCACAAACAGGTTATAGTAAGGAAATGGGAGCACGTCCGATAGAGAGACTTATTGAAAAAGAGATAAAAAGTTACTTAGCGGAAGAAATACTGAATCGTAAATTAATAAAAGGAAAGAAATTAAGAATCTATATGAATAAAGTAGAAAATAAAATTGCTTTTGATATAGTTTAAAATCCTTGTATTGAACTTCATCTTTGTTACAATCTATAACTTAAATTCAATTTGAATTATAGTGATAAGTGATAAAGTAAAACAAGTCCTAAGCTACTACGAAAGTGAAAACCCTGGGGTAAAAGCAAATCTTACTCGTATTCTCATGCATAGAAAGCTTGGCGGCACTGGCAAGTTAGTGATTCTGCCAGTAGATCAAGGATTTGAGCATGGTCCAATTAAAAGTTTTGAAGTTAACCCTGATGCTTATGACCCACATTATCATTTTCAGCTTGCGGTTGATTCGGGAGTAAGTGCATATGCTGCTCCACTTGGTATGATTGAAGCTGGTGCTGCAACTTATGCTGGAATGCTCCCACTTATTTTGAAACTTAATAGTTCCAACTCTTTACATTCAAAGGATCTAACCTCTGATCAGGCAATAACCTCTTCTGTGAAAGATGCGCTGCGTTTGGGCTGCTTAGCTGTCGGATTTACTATATATCCTGGTTCTGCTAAGTGTTTCGATATGATGGAGGAAGCCCGTGGAATCATAGCTGAAGCCAAATCTTACGGGCTTGCAGTAGTGCTATGGTCTTATCCACGCGGTGAAGGGATTTCCAAAGAAGGTGAAACAGCAGTTGATGTTATTGCCTATGCTGCACACATAGCAGCTTTGCTTGGCGCTAATATAATAAAAGTAAAACTTCCAACTAAATATTTGGAAAGGGAGAAAATAGAAACAGAAAATATTGAATCATTATCTAAAAGAATTGAATATGTTAAAAGGTCTTGTTTTGCAGGGAAAAGAATAGTAGTTTTTTCTGGTGGTGAATCGAAGGAAGTAGATAACATATACAATGAAGCGAAAGAAATTAAGCAGGGTGGCGGTAATGGTTCAATCATTGGACGTAACACTTTTCAACGCAAAAGGGAGGAGGCTTTATCTATGCTAAAAGATATAATGGATATCTACACATAAAAAACGGCTGGGTGGCAGAATGGCTTATGCGGAGGACTGCAAATCCTTTTATACCGGTTCAATTCCGGTCCCGGCCTCTTTCATTCTCTATATCTTGTAAAAGTTAACAGTAGCTTTAAGTGTGTAACCTATAGAGAAAGCTTGTCCATAGTAAAATCAATTTCTTTTCAAGTTATGGTTATACTCTTATAGCGTTTCATGGTAAAAAATAAACTAAAAATAAGCAAAGTGTTTTACAAACGTAATTTACTATTTTTACTACCGCCCGAAGTTGCTCACTCTTTGGCAATTATGGCATTAAAGAAAATGCCTTATAAGAATCCTATAGAGCTACCAGAATCTTTGAGTGTGAATTTTTTTGGTAATAAGCTCAGAAGCCCCATAGGTCTGGCTGCAGGTTTTGACAAGAATGCAGAAGTTATAAGGCCTATGCTCTCATTTGGTTTTGGGTTTATTGAAACTGGTACTGTAACTCGTAATCCACAATATGGAAACAAAAAGCCAAGAATTTTTCGGTTAATTAAAGATCAAGGGGTAATTAACAGATTGGGATTTAACAATAAAGGAATAGACTATTTTCTTAAACAAATAGGTGAAACCAAGCTTGATGACTGCATTTTTGGCATCAACATAGGAAAAAACAGTACATCAAAGGACCAAATCAGCGATTATGTTGACTTAATAAAGATAGTATATGGAAAGAGCAATTATATAGTGCTGAACATCTCATCCCCAAACACGCCTAATTTACGCAATCTGCACAATAAGCAAGAATTATCGGAATTGTTGAAATCCGTAACTCTAACCCGAAAATCAATTGATAATTCTAAATCCATACCAATAATATTAAAAATCTCACCAGATGTAGATCAGCAAACGAAAGAAAATATCGCTGAGCTTGCGTTGGAATATAAGATTGACGGATTAACAGTAAGCAACACTACGGTAAGTAGAGATAATCTGCATTCTCACCATAATGAGAGTGGTGGGTTGAGTGGCAAACCGCTGTTTAAACTTTCAACCGAGTTATTGGGCGATATGTACAAATTTACTAAGGGCAAAATATTATTGATAGGGTGCGGAGGAATCTCAAGTGGTGCTGATGCATATAAAAAAATAAAGGCAGGAGCTTCTTTGGTGCAGTTGTACACTGCTCTCATATACCACGGACCTCAAGTTGTAAACAAAATTAATCTAGAACTTGCAGAACTAATAAGGAGAGATGGATTTAGTAACATTAGTGAGGTGGTGGGTTGTATACATTAATTTTGGAAGTTGGTGGTATTATTTTAATAAAATAAAACTAATTCTCTGGTATAAAGGTGGTAGAAAGTGCTTTTCTTTTAAATAATTGGTATGAAGAGTTTGAATGATGCAATATCTAAGATCATTGATTATAAATTTACAAATTATGCAATATTAGAAGAGGCACTAACTCACCCAAGCGTAAATAAAAGGAATAGCAAAAACCAGATTGTAAGCTACGAAAGACTAGAGTTTTTGGGCGATAGTGTTTTGAATATGGTTGTATCTGCCACACTGTTTAAACTATTTCCTGAAGAAAAAGAAGGAGCATTGGCAAAAAGAAAGACGGATTTAGTTTGTGGCAACACCATTGCTAATGTTGCTAAAGAAATAAAATTAGGCAGCTTTATCATCATGAATAATAGTGAACGCTGCAATGGAGGGAGATGTAACTTAAAAAATTTAGAAAACTCGCTTGAAGCACTAATAGGTGCAATTTATATTGATGGCGGGCTTGAAAATGTTGAAAAATTTATTATCCAATATTGGGAAAAGCTAGCTAAAGGCATGCTTGACCCCCCTCAAGATCCTAAAACCTCACTGCAAGAGTGGACTCAGAAAAACAAATTGCCTTTACCAGAGTATGAGCTTGTAAAACAAACTGGACCAGCGCACAATCCTGAATTTACTATATCAGTTTGCATAGAAGATTATGGTAAAGTTTCTGCATGCGCTTCTAGTAAAAAGATTGCTGAACAAAAAGCTTCTGAGTTGATGCTAGAAAAAATTGGAAAAGACGCTTCAGTTTAGGCAAAATAGGCATTAATGTAAATTTTAAGGAAGCTAATAGCGTTTAGGGTAAATGGTCAATTTAAGGAGAAGCATAGTATAGCTCTTTCCACAGAAGTCCGGATATGATAAGATTAAGGATAGATGGCGATAAGGAGGTTGGATGCCGGCAGCATATAGTTATGATTTAAGAAAAAAAGCAATGGAAGCACTAGACGAAGGGGAAAGCAGAGAAGCAGTGGCAGCAAGATTTAAAATTGGACGAACTACTTTGTGGGAGTGGAAGCAAAGAAAAAAAGAAACAGGCGACTTTCAGTCAAAAAACTCGGTAATGGAGGTTACAATCAGAAAATTATCGACTGGAATAAGTTTATCGAATTTGCTAAAAAACACGGTAGAAAAACTCTGTCGGAAATGGCTAAACTTTGGGGCAACGTTAGTATCGAAACGATCCACCGAGCTCTCAGAAAAATTGGATTTACGCGCAAAAAAAGACATATGGATACAAGGAAAGGAACGAAGAAAAACGTGCTGAATTCTTAAAAATTATAGCAACAAAAGAACCAGAAAACTTAGTGTATATAGATGAGTCTGGGATTGATAACACGGAGGACTATCCATATGGGTATTGCCAGAAAGGACAGCGATTTTATGCCCTAAAATCTGGAAAAAAAACTCAACGAATCAGCATGGTTGCAGCCTTAAGTAGAAGAAAGATAGTTGCTCCATTAACATTTGAAGGCCACTGTAATATGGATATTTTTAATGGATGGTTTGAGCAATTTTTGGCACCGATCTTAGAACCTGGACAAACTGTCATTCTTGATAATGCTACTTTTCATAAGTCTGATAAGCTTATCAAGCTCGCTAAAGGAGTCGGTGCAGAAATTTTGTATCTGCCGCCTTATTCTCCAGATTTTAACAAAATTGAGCATCATTGGTTTGCTATAAAAAACAGAGCCAGGAAAAACATTCCTCTATTCGAATCCTTTCGTCGTGCTGTTGATTCTGCCTTCCTATGACCTATTCGGACTATTATGAGAAATGCTATAAGAGGTTGTCCGGAAACTAGTAAATTCAAGCATATTCCCTCTTTAACATAACCCTACTCATAGCTAGGTATATGAAATTCTCAGTGGATGTTGTGAGTAAATCATACTCCTTCGATAGCCTTCTATTCCTATTAACCCAAGCAAAAGTCCTTTCTACAACCCATCTTCTTGGCTGTACTTTAAACCCTTGTTCTCTTGTTGGTAGTAGCTCAGGTGGAGTATCTTTGTGCACCCAAAATCTACATGGAGGCCTTTTAACAATTTCAATATCTATGTCATATTCTTCCTTTATGTGATTCTTTAAATTTCTTCCTTGGTATCCCATTTCAGCCCACATTTTTTTAACTTTAGTATATTTTGTTCTCATATTGTTTAATGCTATTTTAATACCATCTCTATCATTTTCGTTAGCAGCGCCTACGTAACAACCTAGTATAAAACCCTGAGTGTCTGTAATTATATGCCTTTTTCTACCCTTTACTTTTTTACTTCCATCATAGCCTTTGATCCCCCCTTTTCTGTAGTCTTTACAGATTGACTATCTACTATACAGGCACTCGGCTGCTCATTCATTCCTATTTTTCTTCTACTATATTTTGTAATTTCATAATTCATTTTCTCAAAAATTCCCTGCTTCTTCCATTGCCTGAACTGCTCATACACAGTCTTCCATAGCGGAAAATCATTTGGTAAATACCGCCATTGACACCCTGTACGCAATACATAGAAAATTGCTTCTAATATTTCTTTTTTGCTATACTTTGGCGGCCTTCCTCCTTTCTTGTATGATACTCTGAAGTGTTTTTCTATTCTTGCCCATTCCCTTTCGCTTAGATCTGTTGGATACTTTTTTCTCATCTTTACCCCGTACTAAAATTTCAGATATTATAGCCTTTTACTTGTTTCCGGACAACCTCTAACTAGATCCTATGGTCAAGCCATAGGATGACAGGAACGGTTTTATGCATTTTTTAAAGGGCAACATGTTTAAGCTTTGCTGGCAAAATGGAAAGTAAGACCAGCCTCTATACCGTGTGTGTGAAATAGTTGATTACCTATATTTATTTCCTCAGTTACTTTGCTACCTGAGCTAGGATCAAGCTTCTTTTTTTTATCATTATTAGGGTCGTCTACCACTTGTCCTAACCTTTTTGCTGTAAGCTTAATATCGCTACCAATAGCACCAAAACCTCTATATCCGATATGCATATTTACATCTTCGTTTATGCGATAGTCAAAGCCAGCTTTTAATTGACCTGCGGGTCTTATTGACGGTTTTTCAAACATCGTCATTCTTGTTGCACCGATCCCAATACCAACGTAAGGAGAAAAAGAGAAACGGTCACTTTTCCAATGATGATAAACATTTGCCATTACAGATATGTTCTCAATTTGGCCATGACTAACTGCAGCACTATAGAGATAAGTTTCTTTATCAGGATCCTCACCAGTCTCCTTTAGGTATGAAACAGTTATTTGGCTACTTGTTAAACCAATATTATCCACTTTTACAGAAGAATACATCCCTTCCAATTCAGCCCTATAGCTGTTGTTACCCAATTCCCCTGTGTAACCAAATGCCACATTTGCAGCAAAAGGTGGATTATAATCTCCTTTATACTCACTTAGTGACTGACCTTCTGTGTTCTGAGCACCCCTGTCATTTATAGACAAATTTTTGATACCTGTAGTGCTTGTTTTTAGTACGCTTGTGTTATTTAAATATTGACCGTAATACCCACTACCAAAGTAAAACCCTTCTGTTTCACTTGCAAAAGATTGTTGTGACAACAATAAAGCAAATGCTGTAACCGCTAATGTTTTTTTACTAATCATTACTACTCCCCTAGTTAAAATAGCTAATCTAATACTAATTAATTAAAAATGGCTTAATATGAAAAACCTAATTATTTGCATAACTTGCACTTTTCTGAGCTAAAAATAGGCAAAGTTAACCTTACTTCTCGTCATTTTTTAATTTATCCTCATCTTCAAATTCATCCTCCTCTTCTTCGTCATCAAACCCATCATCGCTCCTATCCTCATCTTCCTCGTCATCATCTTCAAACTTATCGTCGATATCTTCATCATCAATATCTTCGTCTGCAAATTCATCTGATTCATCATATACTGCATCTTCGGTTTTAGTTTCAGCAGGATAATCAACTGAATTAGGTCCCTCAAGAACATTATTCCCCTCGTTATTAACCTTATCTTTGCTCGCAGCGGCAGAAAGAACTTTGTTTGGGTCATATGGTTCTTGTGTAGGCACACGAGTTTGTTTGAGCAGCCTTCTTGTGAAGGTGGTATCACTGTAGTACAAAATTTTCTTTGATTTAATTGGGTAAGTCGACTCTATTAAAATTATCTGATCGTCACGTGGCAACATAATAACTTCTTGAGGCAATAGCAATGCTCTCTGTATTTCAGAGATATGTAATGACCTTGAAGCAGGATTTAAATCTAAAAATTTAGGCTTATTCAACGATTCTTGTTGTACAGTTTTGTTTCCTATAAGTTGCGATATTAAATTAGCTGTTTCAATATTATTGGCTGCAAAAGTTATTCTGTAAGTCGAGTTTGACAAAAAGGAGTTCATCCCTGCTTCTTCGTATATTCCTTTGAGCTGCTCAGTATCTTGAACAATTAAGAATAACCTAACTCGATAACCACGAAAATATGCAATACCTGTTTGAAATTGCTCCATTTTTCCAAGTGTAGGAAACTCATCCATTAAAAACAATACGCCATAAGGCTCGTCATCCGATGGCAATTTTCTACATAAAAACTCAGTTGCCTGTTGGTAAAAAACCTGCATTAAAGGCCTGAGCCTAGTCAAGTTGTCAGGAGTTAAACCAACATAAACTGTAATTTTCTTCTTTTTAAAATCTAGAATATTAAAATCACTTGACGCAGTTGCAGTATCAATCAATGGGTTTGCCCACAATTCAAGTGATGAGTTCATGGTTGATACAACACCTGACCTTTCTTTATCAGCTTTTTGTAAAAAAGCTGCAATATTCATATATGCTACAGGGTGTAGTATTTTACCCATTGTATCAAGAGCAACAGCAAGATTATAAACCACGTCATCACTACGCATCGTACGCACAACTTCACCAAAAGATTTAACTTTCTCTGGTGCAGCAAGTAAGTATAATACCACTCCAACAAATAAGCTTCTTGCTTCATTCTGCCAAAAGTCTTGTTCAGGCATGATTAGGTTAGCTATTTTCTGCACATCGTCAACCATCTGCCCAGGTTTTTCACTAATCCATTGTAATGGATTGTAACAGTGACTTATTCCATCTGGCTGCGCTGGATTCCATACGTATACTTTTTGTCCTTGTCGTTCTCGCCAACCACTTGTTATTTCATAGTTTTCTAATTTTATGTCGTGTACAATTACCGAGTCAGTCCAAAATAATAAATTAGGAATTACAAAGCCAACACCCTTACCAGAACCTGTAGGTGCAAATAACAATGCATGCTGAAACCCATCAGAAATGAAGTATCCTCTTTTATCTTTACCAAGCAATAATCCCTTTTTGCTTCTTAATCCTGCTTTTCGTATGTCTTTCTCTGATGCCCACTGCGAATCTCCATGAAGTGATTCCTTCTTTTTAAATGGTCGCCACTCAATTATCCTTTCTCTTAAATTCCATAAGATAATCATTAAAACAATGATAGGCAGTGCAGAAGATATAATTAATGTGATTTTGAGCTCAAGGCTATATAACTCTGGATGATGCCAACAATATTGTATATGATCAAAAATCGTTGGCCAAAGAGCTTGAGGGAAAGGCGTCAAACTAGGATTAATTGCCTTAAAATCCACAGCATCCGGACCATCAGCAAACAGAACAAACAATATACCAGATAGATAGAAGCAAAACTCAAGTACGCTAAAAGCTACTACACCTCCTATGAGAATATTACGTAGGTGATTTCCATTACTCATAAACTACTCTTCCTTAACTTATGTATAAATTTAAGCATTTTCGCTCGCAGATCTAGTAAATAATATCTCAGAGATGCTTCTTTTGCCCCCACCGGTTCTTTTTAGCTGAATAACAATATCAATCACATTTCTAATGTATGGTATAATTTGGTCTGGAGGAATGCCAAGATTTGCCTGCATAACCATCAATTTTATTTGCTCAAGGGCCATTGTTGGACTATCTGCATGAAGGGTTGATATTGATCCAGGGTGACCAGTATTTATCGCCCTGAGAAAACTAAAAGCTTCCGCTCCACGGAGCTCACCAACTATTATTCTGTCTGGCCTTAAACGTAAGCACGCTTCTATCAAATCTTGAGTGGTTACTTTTGCTCTGCCCTGCCCTCCTTTAGAGGCAATTAGATGGACTTTATTGGGATGATCGTTCAAAACGATTTCCCTTGCATCCTCAACAGTAATAATTCTTTCCTCAGCTGGAATAGCACGCAAAGTAGCATTAGTAAAAGTAGTCTTACCAGTGGAAGTTCCACCACTAATTATAATATTTTTCTTACTTATTACAGCGTATTCTAAAAACTCTTTTATTTTTTTTTGCCTTAACAATAAATCCAAATGACGGTCAACTGGATTATCAGTTGCTTCTGTAACAGTTTCAGAAAAAGCCCCCATTTTTTCGTAATCATCGAGTGCTAACTGCATGCTAGAAGGCTTACGAATCGACATGACTACTTTATCAGGTTCACATGCTGGCGGAAATACTATCTGTATACGATAACCATTTGGTAATGTTGCCGAAAGTAACGGCGCTTCTTCGCTAAGTTTTTGTTCTGTAGCTTGAGCAATCAGTCTGCCAAGAGATTTCAAATGGTTAAGATCGAATACTTCTAATTTTTCACACCTTATTTCACCGCGATTTTCAATCCATACTTCCTTTGGCTTATTTATTGATATTTCATTTACGCCTTCTTCTTGAAATATGCCTTGTAATGGCTCCAAATATGTATCAAGTGCAGCATAGTTCATTTCATTGATTTAATATTGCCTGTGGAGGAAATACTATATCTTGGTTAACAAATACTTTCAATGCAGTGCCTTGATCAACATAAATAGTTGGTTTTTTATCTGTATATCTGCCCACTACATCCCGCATATCTTTAGAAAAATCCTCGATTGATTTCCCGATTGCTTCATCATAAACAGACTTGCTTTTTCTTTGAATTTGTTCTAACAGTTGATTTACAATTTCCAGGCTTATATTTACCTCGTCTTCTTCAATTCCTAGTGCTTTTGCTATTTCCTCTTTCATTATTTTTAGTAAATCTTGTCTGCTTTTGGCACTCCGAATTCTTCCGATAGCCCCAAGGCCTAATTTCCATTTGTCACTAGATATCTTCTTTTCTGGGTCAATAATGAGTTGGAGAGAAGAAAAATCTATTTCGGTTGCAGTGATAGACTTTACTGCATCTCTGACAGTTAGCGTATCAACAAGATTAGAAGCCTTTTGCCCTATAACAGCAGAACCAATCGAAACACCAGCAAGTGTCACTGAAGAGAATAACGCACTTACTATTTTGTTATCAACTATTCCTGCTATTCCTGCTCTACCAAGCTCGTCAGTACTAAGTGATGAGATTGCAATATCTATTCCATGTGGCAGAATCACTCTATTCCAGTTTATATTTACACGAGATTTAGCAACATTCGAGTCAAATGAATAACTGCCTATCAATCTTGAGCCTTTAGGTATTAAAACTGTATCACCAGTTTCTGCATAAACATCTCTACTCACCATAGCACGCAGCATTCCTTGCAGATCAGAGTTTATTGCAGTTTCAAGAACAGCATCAATAATTTTACCTTGAGTAATCATTAAACCAAGCTTTCCTACTCTGGTAGCTTTGCTCGATTGTGCTGAAGTGTCGGATAAAATAGCATCAGCAGCCTTGTTCTCTCCACTACCACCTGAAATTGTCAACATCTGTGCACTACGTCTGTCTCTAGGATAACCGCCACCCCCTATTGTAGGAAACGAGGTAGGTAAATTGCCCATAACATTACTAGAAGGAAAATTTTGCTTTGGCAAAATAGGTATATTTGACACAGGAGTTTCTTTTGGTTTCTCTTCTTCTTTTTTCATCACTTCTTCTTTTCTAATTTGTTTTATTTCTGGTATGATTAGTGGTGTAGGAAGAGGAGGTAAGGGTGGTAAGGGATCAGTTATTATTCTTTCAGGAACCATTACATTATCTGGAACTTGTTCCAACTTTCCTTTCAATTCTTGAACGTTTTGCTTTGTTTCCTCTTTTTTAATAACTTCTGAACCCTCTTTAGGAGAAGGACTAAAATAGAGATAATACACTCCACCAGCCAGAAGCACTAAAATAATGACCATCAATGCCCTATGACCTTGATTAGAGCCAACTGTTACTACCTTATTCTCTATTTCTGATTCATCTTCTGAATTGTTACGCCTTTCTTTATTCATATTGCATGTACCACAGCTAAAGTGACCTATTTATAATTTCAACTTCACCATCTTCATAACGCATAAATAGCTTTTTATGTACTCCTTTTATTATAACATAATCATCAAATAACAGCCTTTTACAAGGTTTATCCTCCCCTTCTACAAAAACCTGAGGTATTTTATTATTATTTCTAAATTTTAAATAGGTTAAATAACCATCATCAAATAACTCGATCGGAACTATATCCGCATTACCACCTTCATCAATATATGTATAATTGTACTTCGTATCATTTTCTTGTATTATTTTTTCTAGCTTGTCTGTAGTATATTGCATTTGAGTAGGTAAAGAAACCTCATCTAAATCAACATCAAATTCACCTTCTTCTTGAGGATAATAAAAACGTACTACGTAAGATATATCCTTTTCAGCAGAATAATCGTGATCTACTTTCTTAGCATCAGTATCCGGGTATTTATCGTAGTTTGGCCTTGAGATTAAATCAAAAATGTAATTTCTTTTTTTAGTTGTCGTAATAATCATGTTAGTGCGACTACTAACTTCAAATGGCATGATAAGCAATTTATTGTCATAAGGATTAATTTTCCAACTTGATGCATCACCAACAGCGATATTTTTAACTTTTTCTCCTTCCGCAAATTCAATATAAGAATAGTAACCCTGACTAAAAACCACCGTAAATACTTCATTAGGGCTATACACAAAAGTCTTTATTCTACTATCTATAGAAATAGGCTCATTATAATTAATGGATGCGTTTAAATTGCCACTTACAAGTAAAGCTAAAACTAATAATATCCTATACATATTCATCATCTACTCTATATGAAATAACTTGAAATCCTAATGGGTTAATATATCTTTGCTGATCATCCATTTCAAGCGATGCATATCTATATGACATAATAACTATCTTATTTTTTCTCGTAGAACTTCCATCTTTCCGTGTAAATTCCACAAAAAATCTCACCTGAAGAGCATCGTTACCCAACTTTTGAATTGAGCGAATTTTAAATTCACTTTTGGTATCTGAATATAAATTAAAAAGATCATCCATATTCTGCGATCCTACATAATTTCTAAATTCATTATACACATTAGGTGAGGAAAACAACCTCACCTTTGTATAATAGTTATAATTATAATGATATGGATCAAAAACCTCCCTTGCTTTTATATACTCTGAAATAAAATAATCGTTTAGCGCTTCATCTGCAGAATACTGTTTTACTGTGACAGGATCAACCAATTGCACTATTCCTGATTTCTTGTCAATTTCTATAACAAATGGCTCAATAGTGCTACTTGTGCTAATTTTAAATATGACTAATATGCTGATAGAGATCGTTGCTAATAATATTAATGCAAATAAAAGTAGAATATTCCTTTGAGCAATAACTGTGCTGTAGCGGTTTGAATTCCAATTTATATCCTTATCTAAGGATTCAGTATTTTTTTCTCGCTTAAAAAATCTTAGCATTTTAGTATTCCTAAAAATCTTAACTTATGTTAATAAACATAGCAAATTAACAAAGTAGTTACAGCAAAAAAGCTAAAAAACTCTTAATCTATGGCCTAATTTACCAAACTTTGTCTCCATATATGAATCGTTATATTTATTACGTTCCACAATAAGTGGTAGACACTTTGTAACTCCTATACCACTACTTTCCAATTCTGACAATTTCCTATCATTGTTTGTAAGTAATTGGATTTTGTTAATGTTCAATTTCTTAAGCATTTTAGCTGCAACAGCAAAACTCCTTTCATCATCTTCAAAACCCAATATTCTATTTGCATCAACAGTATCAAGATTATGTCCTCTTTGCATACTGTACGCTCTTAACTTATTAGTTAAACCAATGCCTCTTCCATCTTGCATCAAATACAATATAATACCACTTCCAGAGTCAGCTATCATTTGAATTGCTTGATGTAACTGACTTCTGCAATCGCATGACAAGCTATCTAACAAGTCACCCGTATAGCACGAAGAATGAATTCTCACTAATGGTTCGTCATCTTTATCTGGATTGCCAATGATAATTGCATGATGTTCTCTTCCACCACTTTCGGTTCTATAAGATATGATATTTACTTCTTGAGTCTGTTTTAAAAATAATGATGTTTTGCACACTTCATATACATCCTGATTTTCTTGAAAATTATTTATGAATGACGTGTCCAGTGCAATAACGTCATTTTTCTCGCACCAATTTCGCATTTCATGGTTATTCTCAAAAGTCATATCAGCCACTAACGCGTATGGCAATAATTCTGAGAACTTAAGCAAGGCAATAGCACATTCATCTATTGTCTTTGAGCATTGCAACTCTTTTATGCAATCTTCCTTTGAACAGTTTATTAAATAGAGCAGTTCATCAAAATTATTCACCAACAGACGTTTGCTGTTATGTTCTTTATTCTGAGATATGTATTTTACCTTACTTGAAGTTAAAGTAACATATACATTACTTGATGTAAGCTTGTATTGATTAAATAAATCTCTTTCTAAAGCCTCAGCAGCAGCAAACAATAGGTAATTACTTTCATCATATATTACAATTGGCCGACCGCGCCTGATTTCGCTGATAGCTCTTTCTACCTTATTGCTACTCTGATTTCCTATAAACATTTTTACCCATATTAAACAGCGATAAAAACTGGTGCGGCCGAGAAGACTTGAACTTCCAAGGCCTTATGAGCCACAGCGACCTCAACGCTGCGTGTCTACCAATTCCACCACGGCCGCACTATATTCTAGTTTTTATATAATTATTTTAAATTACTTAATCATTTTAGAATTTTTCATCTAGAGTGTCAATCTGATACTAGAATAATTTAGAAATTGTTTGTATAATTTGATTATGAATTTTGTGATTATAAATTTTAATCATTTAAGATAACCTTACTACTAATTTTTAACTTAGGTTTTTATACAAATGAATATAGCTAATATCTTTATTTTTTTAGCTCTCTCTCTTATAACTAGCTTTCATTTCGTCCATGCACAAATATTATACACATGGTCTCAAGTTATCCCAGAAAATAAACTAAGCATACGCGCAATTACGGACAATGACATGTGTCCCATTGTTTATGTTGATGGCGAGGAAACAGAAATGCTGAATCGCAGCTCAATTAACAATGGTGATCATAACGAAACAGTTTGTGAACTGACAGTACAAACAAGTGCCAAAAACATTAGTATTGAGGATCTACGGGTTCCTATATTACCAAAAAAGGTTAATAAAATTGCTTTCATTGGTGACACGGGCTGTAGAATAAATATGTTATTTCAGCAGGAATGTAATTCGGTAGATAGCTGGCCTTTAAAAAAAAATTTAGATTCAATCGCCCTTCATAAACCAGATTTAATTATCCATGTTGGTGATTATCATTATAGACAAACAAAATGTAGAAATACAAAAAAGTGTGGCGATATTTATGGATATAATAAAGAAGTTTGGTACGCTGATTGGTTTGAGCCTGCAAAGGATATTTTATCACAATCCCCTTTCCTTTTTGTTCGTGGAAACCATGAGAGTTGTGATAGAGCTTATGAAGGATGGTTCAGGTATCTAGATTCATACCCCTTTTCGTCTGAAAAATGTGGAAACTTCGTTTCTAGTTGGTCCTTAGATGCTGGACCGATGAAATTTTTTATCTTCGACTCTTCATCCGGTGAGGATATTTTTACAACCCAAAGCACAATTGATGCTTTTGAGAGGCAATTTGATAAATTGATACAAAATAGTTCTGACAAGCCCATGTGGTTTTTAACTCATAAACCGCTTTGGAGATCTCCAAAAAAAGAATTTTTGACATTAAAAAGCCATGGTAATCTTACACAAATCGAAGCTTTTGGAGATAAATTTCCAAGCAATGTTACTACCATAATTTCTGGCCACATTCATATAGCCCAGATTTTATTAATGGATAATGTTCCAGACCAAATTATAGTTGGAAACGGTGGTGCATCATTACACGCTCAAGATCAAGAATCTGTTTATCAAAATGTAGAATTTGACTATTCAAATGGTAAAAACTACTTAGCACACGAGGTTAGAAACTTTTTTGGCTTTGGCTTTGCAATACTAAATTTAGATGATCACGAATTTACCTTCTATAATCAACACAATAAGGAAATGTATTCTGCGAAGCTAACAGAAGATTTTAAACTTAAACGGATTAAAACTATAGTCGATTCATTTTAGGATTTGTTATTAGCTATTTTAAAAACGCTACTTAAACATTTT
The DNA here is from genome assembly GCF_964028465.1 of Wolbachia endosymbiont (group A) of Aleiodes leptofemur. NCBI lineage: Bacteria > Pseudomonadati > Pseudomonadota > Alphaproteobacteria > Rickettsiales > Anaplasmataceae > Wolbachia > Wolbachia endosymbiont (group A) of Aleiodes leptofemur. Next base: position 1,183,058 of record NZ_OZ034782.1, on the reverse strand, counting down.
TTTTAATCGATTGATTTCATCAGCAAATTTTGAGTCGGTCTTTATAAAATTTTCTACTTGTTTTACTGCATGTATAACAGTAGCATGGTCTCTGCCACCAAAGTTTCTCCCAATATCTGGTAGGCTTTTTTGCGTAAATTTTTTGGCAAAATACATAGCTACTTGTCTTGGCCTTGCAAGACTGCGAAGCCTTCTATTGGATTGCATATCTGCAACCTTTATATTGAAAAATTCAGCTACTTTCTTTTGTATTTCTTCTATTGTGACTGACCTATGATTTGACCTAAGAAGATCGATTAGGGTTTCACTAGCTGATTCTACCGTCATACTTCTTCCAATTAATGAGGTATGGGTAACCTTATTTAATGCTCCTTCTAATTCTCTTATATTAGATTTTATGTTCCTTGCTAAAAACTCTAGGACATCTTTCGGAACATACATATTCATCTGCTCCACTTTTGCCTGCAATATACCAAGCCTTAATTCAAAAGTTGTTTCATTAATATCTGCCACCAACCCCCAACCGAGTCGTGATTTTATTCTTTCTTCCACTCCATCAAGATCACTAGGAGACCTATCAGCTGATATAACCAATTGTTTATTTTGGTCTATCAATGCATTGAAAGTGTGAAAAAATTCTTCTTGTGTACTATCTTTACCACTGATAAATTGCACATCATCTACCATCAATACATCTACTGATCTAAATTGCTCTTTAAATAACATAATATCTTTGCTTCGCAGCGCTGTAATATATTGGTACATGAATTTCTCTGCTGATAAATACACCACTTTTCTTTTTGCTGATGGGGAATTGACTATGTGCCAAGCTATAGCATGCATTAGATGTGTTTTACCAAGTCCCACTCCACCATATAGAAACAAAGGATTGCTGCCTAATATTGGATCTATAGATTCTGCCACACGCTTTGCCGCCGTAAATGCTAATTCATTTGGCTTTCCCACTACAAAATTATCAAAGGTGAACCTTGGATCCAGCGGCGAACCAAGATTATGATTACTTTCCTCTCTGTTTTTTAGTATAACATTAAAATTTGAATTCCTCTCCTCAATTACTTGAATATCAATAGAACGTATACTTTTATCTTCGCTTTGCCATAATGATAATATTTTTTTCATGTAATGAACTGTAATCCACTCTTTTATAAACCTTGTTGACACGGATAAAAGAACTTCCCCATTTCTGCTACTGACAAATTTTAGTGAACTCAGCCAGCTATTATATGTTGCTTCTCCATAAAGATTATAAAGACAATTTTGGATTTTTTCCCAAGTAACATTGTGATCCGTTACTGTAATAATCTGATCAAAAAACATAGTAGAAACCTTAGGGCTAGTTAAGTTCATATACCACACCAAGAAAAAAGCAATAATTAGAAAAATATAAGATAATCAATAGCTTACTGCAAAATGAAAAGCTAATACTACTTAATACATACTAAAAATTATGGTGATTTTTTGATGGGTTGTAAAGGGTATAAAAACATTAAAATTGATCATTTTTATTTCAAAAAAATGAAAAATTTGTAAATGTCGCTTGTATCGAGGATTAGAAGCATGCTATTAAAAACAGTAATACATTATGTATAAATAAGATGTTAAATTTACTGGCAAATAAGTAAAGTATTCATATAAATAAAGTATTCATATAAATATAGCTAACCTAATATAGATTTACTGAAGCAAATTTATGATTATATTAAGTAATTTGAGTTGTTATGCTGTATTCGGTATTGAACTAGAGTTTTACATTGAAGGAATAGAAAAAGAATACTTATTTCTGAATAGCATCAAAAATAAAATAGCATCTCTTGAATTTTCTTGCGAGAAGGAGAATTCTACACATCAGTATGAGATAAAAAGTGGTTGTTATGCGAACTCCTACAATTTAATTAAGCATTTTGAGTTAGCAAAACAATCACTTACTGAAACAGCACAAAAACTAGGTGGGAATGTTTCTTTTAAAGCAAAGCCTTATTTGGATAGAGCAGGCAGTGCATTAAATGTGCATGTTAATCTCGTGAATTCAAATAACGGTAACTTATTTTATATCAATGAGCAAAAGTACAGTGACTATCTGATTCATAGTATTGGTGGATTATGTGCAATGATGAAAAAACATATGTTGTTTTTTGCTCCAAATGATGATTCATATTTAAGATTTCAGTACCCGGATATTCACACTCCAACTACGATTAGTTGGGGAATAAATAACAGAACTGCTGCAATAAGAATTCCCTATTTTGGCAACGATTCCAAAAGATGCCGCCTAGAGCACCGTGTTCCTGGAGCAGATTGCAACCTTGAAAAAGTACTCACAGCAATAATTGAAGGTATAGTTTTTGGTATAGAGAACAAAATTGCTCCGCCAAATAGAGTGTATGGCATTGCATCTGATCCTCAATATAAGATGGAGAGTTTGATATAGCAACTACATCTAAAACCCTAACCCGTTAAATGGCTGTTGGATAATTGGCTGTTTTAGCACTTCCCTCACATCATTATTTACATTCCCGCACTGTAATAGCCACTCTGCAGGAGATAGTTTTCTCTCAGGTTTAGATTCTATACTAATATTTGCACTTGGTCTTTCAGGAAGTGGATTACCAAGCGCATCCATGTGTTTAGGTAAAGGTTCCATAACAATATTTGTAGCACTAGAAACGGAATGACTATCTTTAGTATCAGCGCTTTTAGAAAGTGAATTACCTTTGAAATCCATATGTTTAGGTAGTCCATTTTTCATTTCTTCTTCTGCTCTTTTATTTTTTAATTCTTCTTCTAGCTCAGTTTCAGTTCTTTTTGGTTCTTTTACGGTATCTTTTTCTTCACCTTCATCTTCTGAAACTTTATCTCCTGAAACACGAGTAATTTCAGCTTTAGTTCTTATTTTATGAATCAGCGAAAGTAATAAGTAAGTAACTGCAGCAGCAGAAACGATAATGGCTATCTTTGCGGCAATGTGGATTGCTGTTAAAAATATTAAAGCTGATAAAGCTCCAGCTAATCCAGACACAATAACTTTATTTTTGCCTTTTGTTATATTTAGAATTGCCACCATAATAACCTCTCAAATACTGTTCTAGAATTATTATACAGGAATTTTCTTATACTTGCAATTTTGCGAAAATTTTAATTATTTGCATAAAGTTTTAAAGCTACACAAGGATTAATTAATATGCAATGTATCTCGACTATAATATTGTACAAACACACATATTCAGCTAACATTCAACATGCAGAGCTTACTCATAGAGCGAAACAGGGCGGTGGTATTATTACTTATAGTAATTTTTATCTTCGGTTCATACGTTTATGTAAAAATGCCAAGGGAAAGCAATCCTGATATACAGATTCCTATAATCAGCGTGTTTGTTGGACTTCCTGGGATTTCTGCTCAAGATAGTGAAAAGCTATTAGTGCTTCCTATAGAAAATGAACTAAGATCCATCGAAGGTGTAAGAGAATTGAGAGCTTTTGCAACTAATGATGGTGCTCACATGATACTCGAATTTGGAACAGAGTATGATAATAAAGAAGTGCTCGATAATGTCCGTTCAAAGCTTTCAAACATAAAATCGAAGTTACCTGTTGAAGCGGAATCTCCAATAATAAATGAAATAAACTTGAGTCTATTTCCCATATTAAATGTTGGCTTAATTGGTAATCTGCCAGAAAGAGCCTTAACTGAAATAGCACGCAAGTTAAAGAAAGAAATAGAATCTCTGCCAAATGTTCTCAAAGTTGAAGTGGCAGGTATTCGTAAAGAAACAGTGGAAGTTATAATTGAGCCCACAGTTCTAACAAAATATAACATTCAATCAAACGAAATATTCCAAGCTATATCAAGCAATAATAGACTAGTGGGAGCTGGGTCACTGGCCGGTAAATATTCGATTAAAATATCAGGGTTATTAAAAGATATAGAAGATATTATGAATATTCCTATTAGATCTCAAGGCGATGCAGTTTTGAGAATCAAAGATATAGCAAAAGTATACCCTAGGTTTGAGGATCACCAAGGATTTGCTCGCATTAATGGATTACCTAGTGTCGTGCTAGAAATTTCAAAACGTAACGGAAAAAACATAATAGACACAGTAAATCAAGTAAAATACTTAATGGATAAGGCAAAAGATCAATTACCTGAAAATTTAAAAGTGGTGTACTTAAACGACCAGTCAAAAAACGTCCGCGATGTGCTTGATGACTTGGAAAACGGCATAATATTTGCTGTGTTGTTAATATTGATCATAATGATGCTTTCTATGGGAACAAGGATTGCTATTCTTGTGGCACTCTCGATACCCGGTTCCTTTCTCATTGGGATAATAGCTCTTTACTTTATGGGTATAACCTTAAATATCGTTGTGCTCTTCAGTTTAATTATGGCTGTTGGCATGCTGGTTGATGATGCAATTGTGATCAGCGAATATGCCGATAGAAAGATGATCTGCGGAATGGACAAAGTAGAAGCTTTTTACACTTCAGTTCGTGATATGTTTTATCCGGTTCTATCATCAACGTTAACTAAATTAGCAGTGTTTTTTCCTCTATTATTCTGGCCTGATACTGTTGGTAAATTCATGCAGTACATACCAATTACAATAATTCTAACTTTGACTGGATCGCTCATTATGGCTTTGGTTTTTATACCAACACTTGGTGCAATATTTGGTAAGCCTTCGATAACTTCAAAAAAAGAAATAAAAAAAATGAGTGCTATAGAAAGTGGTGAAATAAAAAATGCTGGGCCTATAATAAGAGCTTACGTACGCATGCTAGAGAAGGTTTTGGATCATCCTAAAAAATTCGTATGTGCTACTGTATTCGTTTTGTTTTCATTTAGTGTGCTGTACTTTACTTTTGGTCCTGGAGTAAAGTTTTTTCCGAAAGTGGATTCAGATAATATTTTAATCAGTGTTAAAGCAAAAGAAAGCTTATCAGCCAAAGAACGAGATCTGATACTCAAAGAAGTGGAAGAACGCATTTTGAGCATTGAAAAAGAAATTCATGTTTCTTATGCTAGATCAGGAGCATTTTCAGACAACGTTATCGCCAGAATACAACTAGAACTTATGGATTGGCTCTTCAGGCGCAAAGCTAAGCACATACTAAATGATATAAGGAGCAGTGTGCAAGACATGAAAGGAATAATAATTAATGTTCAAGAGGAAAAGCCAGGACCGTCGGCTGACAAGCCAATACAAATCAACCTCAGCGGGAGTGCATCCAGTTTGAATTTAGCAGCAGAGAAAATTCTAGAAATTATGAACCAACCTTCATCCGGGTTTATAAATATTCAAGATAGCAGATCAGCACCTGAAATAGAGTGGAATATGAGTGTTGATAAGAATAAGGCTACAAGCTCTGAAGTAAGTGTTGCAACCATTGGCGATTTTATAAAGATGGTTACAAATGGAGTGTTGATTGGAAAATATAGACCAAATAACACGGATGAAGAAATCGATATTGTACTCCGTTTCCCTGGAAAGGATCGCAACATGAAGACTATAGACAATCTTTTTATCAATACAGTTAATGGCCCGTATCCTATGAGCAATATAGTAAAATATGCTCCCGAAAAAAAGGTAAACAAACTAAACAGGATTGATGGATTACGCATAGTGACAATCTCTGCTGACGTTGATACTGGCTATCTTGTTGATGAAAGAGTAAAGTTCATTCAGAATTCTATTGCCCAGGATTGGGACAAGGGAGTAAAAATTTATTTTAAAGGCGACAAAGAAGATCAACAAAAATCAGGAGCATTTTTGTTAAAGGCTTTTATATTAGCGATTACACTAATGATATTGGTATTAGTGACACAGTTTAATAATGTATACCATACATTTATCGTAATGACAGCAGTGTTTTTATCCACAACATGTGTGTTTTTTGTTTTCTTTCTTATCCAACAAGTTTTCGTAGTTGTTATGTGTGGAGTGGGGATAATTGCTTTGGCGGGAATTATAGTAAATAATAACATACTATTGCTTGATGCCTTTCATCACCAAATTAAGGTACACAAAAATGACATCAAGCGATGTGTAATAAACGCTGCAATTTCTCGCGTTAGGCCAATATTGCTTACCGTTGCAACCACAGTTCTTGGTTTAATACCGATGATTACCAGGTTAAATATCAATTTTTTTACGCTACAAATCACATATGATGCTCCATCAAGCCAGTGGTGGGTTGACATTTCAACAACCATAGCAAGTGGAATATTGGCTGCAACGGTTTTAACTTTATTCTTTACTCCTGCGTTGCTTGTTATACAAAAACATGAAAAAACTTGACTTAAATTAGCAATCATTTAACATTTAAGGTAGTGTTCTTTGCCCGTTGGAGCTATAATTATAACTAATTACATTGGATTTATTTATTATGATTGCTAATCGTAAAAGCAGTGTTAAGCAGAAAAGTAACAAGGATAACATAGTTGGAAGCCTTGATGTAATAAAAACAGCAGGAGAGCTTTCACTTCAAAAAGGTTTAGATTTTGATGTTGTAATAAAGGCACTAGAAAGTGCTATAGAAGCAGTGGCTCATCAAAAATATGGTAGCAAAAGTAAAATTGTAGTTGATATAGATAGAAACACAGGCAAAGTTACTTCATATAGAAAACTAAAAGTTATTGATGATGAATCAAATGAAAAAGAGAATACCGAGTGTGAATCAATTACGCTTACACAAGCTAAATTAATAAAAGGAGATGCAAAAGTTGGAGATACTGTTAGTGAATTACTCTCTCTTAACACTGATCTTGCTTCAGCAAGAATTGCCCAGCAAAAGATTGCTCAAATAATTAAAGATGAAGAGTCAAAAAAGCAATATGAGGAATTTAAAGATAAGGTGGGAGAAATAAGGTATGGTATTGTTAAACAAGTAGAATATTCAGATCTTATTATAGACATAAATGGCACTAGGGCATATCTTCCATTGCGAAATTTAACTGGTGGTGAATCATTTCGTGAAGGTGATAAGGTTAAAGCTTACATACAGACTGTTAAGCGCTCTGATGATGGACGTCAAATTATTCTTTCTAGGACTCATGAAGGCTTTTTGGAGGCATTATTAAATCAAGAAATACCAGAAATTGCTGACGGATTAGTGACAATTAAAGGTATAGCTAGAGATGCTGGTTCAAGGTCTAAGGTTGCCGTTTTCTCTCCCGACAAGAACATTGATCCAGTAGGTGCTTGTGTTGGAGTTAAGGGAGATAGAATAAAAACTATTATACACGAATTAAATGGTGAAAAAATTGACGTTATAAATTACTCCTCAGATTTGGGTCAATTTGTTATTAAAGCCATTACTCCTGCAGAAGTATCGAAGGTTATTATTGATGAAAATGAAAATTGCATAGAGTTAATAGTTGCTGAAGATCAATTGAGTTTAGCGATAGGAAAAAAGGGCCAGAATGTAAGATTAGCTTCAGAGCTTGTTGGATGGAAAATTGAGATATTAAGCACTCAGCAAGAATCAGAAAGGCGAAGTAAAGAACTTAGTCAATGTTCAGCTTTATTTGCTGAAGCTTTAAACTTAGAAGAGATTATGGGTCAGCTATTGGTAACAGAAGGTTTTTCAAGTGTAGAAGACATATCTAGCGCTTCAATTAAAGAGCTTGCTTCAATAGAGGGCTTTAATGAAGATATTGCAAACGAACTTCACAATAGAGCAAATAAGTACCTGAAAGCAGAAAATGATAGAAAAATAGAAGAGCTAAAAAGTTTAGGTATGGAGGATGATGTAATCAATTTAACTTTATCAATAGACAATAAAATTGCTCTTAGTAAGCATGATATTAAGACTTTAGAGGACATAGCAGATTTATCAAGTTATGAGTTTTGCAGCATACTCTCTTCCTCATCCGATAGCAAAGAAGATCTAAAAGATACAGTAGATTCAATAATCATAGAAGCACGTAAAAAGCTTGGATTAATATAATAAAATAATATGAATAATGAAGATATCAGTGATAAAAAATTAACGCTCCAAGGTTTAAGCAAGCTTAAATTAGACCTCAATTTAAACTCTTCAGCTAGCCCAAGTACTGGAGCTACAGTAGTAAAAAAAAGAAGAAAAAAATCTCATGATGCAGAAGAACATAATTTATTTGACGAGAGTAAATTATGTTCTTTAACAGAGAAAGAACAAATTTTTCGCATTAATGCTGTGCAGAATGCTGCTTTGCTGAAAGAAAGAAATCAGAGAGAAGAAAAAGAGAAAACAGCAAAAGAAGACAGCAATAAAGAGATTGACGAGAAAAATGAAGCGGACGCTTTATCTAAGGAAATAAATAAGCAAGTTTTAAGTAATACCCACTTAGTTGAACCAAAAGAAGATAGTATTGACCATGAGGACAACGATAAAAAGTCTTTTAAAGTCAACAAAGATATATATTCTAAGCATTCTAAACTGGTAATTGCACAGGCAATAGATGAAAAAACTGAACAACCCCCTGTATTTAAGCAAAGGTTTGGTATAAGAGGTAGAAAGTCAAAGTTTACTAAGGGTAAAAATATATCAAGAGAAGTTATTGTACCAGACAAAATAACTATCAGGGAGTTATCTATTCGTATGGCAGAAGATAGCAAGAGTGTGCTAAAAATGTTCAAAGAAGAAGTTGGTGAGAGTTATAGAGTAGATGATCTGGTGGATCCAGATATAGCATGTGAAATAGTGAAAAAATTTAATCATACGGCCAAACGAGTGAGCGATGTCAACAAAGAAAAGGATTTATTTTTTATAGAAGGCAGAGAAAGCCTGCTTAAAAAACTTAAACCACCAATCGTCACTTTTATGGGCCACGTCGATCATGGTAAAACCTCATTGCTCGATGCATTTCGTGAATCTAATGTTGCAGAAAGAGAGTCAGGTGGCATAACTCAACACATAGGTGCTTATCAAATAACGACAAAAGATAAGCAAAAAATTACTTTTATTGATACACCAGGACATGAAGCGTTCACTGCGATGCGTTCATGTGGTGCCAATATTACTAATATAGTTGTAATAGTGGTTGCAGCTGACGATGGAATCATGAAACAAACAGTTGAAGCAATAAATCATGCAAAAGCAGCAAATGTTTCCATTATAGTTGCTATTAATAAAATTGATAAATCTGAGCCTGGTGATGTAGAAAAAATAATTAATAGTTTGCCTCAATATTATCTCATCCCTGAAGGGCTTGGTGGTGATGTTATGATTGTGCCAGTATCAGCAAAAAAGAAAACTAATTTAGATAAACTAGAAGAGACGATTTTGTTAATCGCTGAATTAATGAAGCTAGAAGCAATAGAAGATTGTCGAGCACTTGGATGGGTAATAGAATCCAAAATAGATAAAGCGAAAGGAATATCAGCTACATTGATAGTTGAGGAAGGAACGTTAAAGGTTGGTGATATATTGGTAGTTGGTACAACATACAGTAAAGTACGTAGTATGGTTAATCACCTTGGTCAAAGAGAAAAAGCAGCACTACCCTCCGCTCCAATTGAAATTACTGGTCTAAATGGTGTACCAAATGCTGGAGATAAATTTGTTGTTGTAAATTCTGAAAAGCAGGCGCGTGAAATTGTTGAATACAGGCTAGAGTTGATCAAGAAAAAGAAAGAAGATTTGGGCGACAATAATTTAGATATATTCAGCCGTAATAACAGTGAAATAGAAGAACTATCTGTAGTTTTAAAGTGCGATGTAACTGGTTCTATTGAAGCAATATCAAGTTCAATTGATAAACTCGGTAAAGATCAAGTGAAATTAAATATCCTACACAAAGCAGTAGGAGGGATAACAGATTCAGATGTGCTGCTTGCAGAAGCATCAAGTGCAGTAATTTTAGCTTTTAATGTAAAAGTGGACTCAAAAATAAGGGACTTGGCAAAACAAAAAGGTGTAGAAATACATACTTATAACATAATATACGAGCTCATTGATGACATGAGAATGTATTTAACTAAAATGTTAAAGCCTGTTACACGAGAGGTTCGTGTTGGTTCTGCATCTGTAAGGCAAATATTTAATGTATCTAAAGCTGGTAATATCATTGGATGTTACGTAAGTGATGGAGTCATAAGAAAAGATTCTTTAATTAAGGTAATGCGTGGTGGCAAATTGGTGCATGAAGGAAAGTTAAAAGCACTACGTAGATTTAAAGATGATGTTAAAGAAGTAGGTGTAAACTTTGAATGCGGAGTATCACTAGAGGGTAATGTCGATATTAAAGTTGGAGATATTTTGGAAGCTTATCAATTAGTGCAAGAAGAAAGGGTGTTATAGTAGCTGGATATGAAAAAGGAAATTAGAAACCTAAAGATAGCATCGGTATTGCATAGAGCAATATCAAGAGTTCTAATGGAAGGTAAGGTGTTCAATAAAAATGTAGCGGTATCTGACGTAAAATTAAGTAAAGATTTGAAAAAAGCAGATGTATATATTGTGTTATCTTCATTGAATATTCAAGTAGCTGACTACTTAGATCCAGAAAAAAGACGCACTGGAGATCCTTCTGAGAATAATTGTGATATTAACACTGTTGTTAATGAAATGAACCAGTCTGCATGGTCAATACGTAAATCTATATTGTGTTATGTTGATTTGCGATTTATACCTGAACTAGTTTTCAAGCCTGACTTAGCGTTCGATAATTTTGTTAATGTAAGCAAAATATTACATAATCACACTTAATTAATGCATTTCAATCGTTACTTTTCATTAATGAGGTTGCACAGTTTAACGGGTTTGTGGCTTGTGCTATTTCCCAGTTTGAGCGGTATTCTTTTAGCCTCAACTTCTCTATCGTATCAGGTTCTTTTTCTCCTTGTTTTGTTTACTATAGGTGCATTTTTAATGAGACCCGCAGGGTGCATAATCAATGATATCTTCGATAGAAAAATAGATGCGCACGTTGAACGAACAAAATATAGGCCACTTGCAAGTGGTGCATTAAACATAAAGCAGGCTTTAGCTTTACTTTCACTGTTACTGTCTATTGCCCTGGTAATCTTATTATTAACTAATAAAACTACACTCATACTTGGAATAATCTCAATGTGTATGATAGCTACTTACCCTTTATTAAAGCGGTATGTTTGGTGGCCACAATTGTTCTTAGGGTTTACCTTCAATATGGGATCGCTCATGGGCTCAGCAGCAATAACAAACCAGATCAGTATAGAATCCTTGCTGTTTTATATAGGATGCGTCTTTTGGACACTTAGCTATGACACCATATACGCCCATCAAGATAAAAAAGATGATGAAAAACTCGGGATGAAATCTACCGCATTATATTTTGGTGATACAACAAAATCTTGGTTGAAAAGATTTTATTTAATATCTCTTATGACGTGGCTATATGCTGGTATCTTATCATCATTAAATAACATTTTTTATATTGCTCTACTTGCTGTAGGGTTCATATTTCACCGCCAATACAAAAATTTCAATCCTGACGATCCCAGTCAATGCATGTCCATATTTAAAAATAATTCCTACGTAGGGTTGCTTCTCTTTTTTGGCATCCTTTTAGATAGAATTATCACCTAGGTCTCAAGAGTTTTGGCTCTAATGAAGTCAATAAACTCAGGTACTCGCAGAAACGAAAATTGCTTGACACCCTTCGCCAGCCCTCTTATCATGAAACTGAAGCTATTGTATTTGCTTTCGCCAATCTGCAGATTAAAAGGTAAGGATTACTTAATGTATCGGCGTCTTATGTTCAATTTTTTGCAGTATATAGATACTGTATGTCTTTACAAAACTTCATCTACATCTAGATTTTTATCTAAATAAGCTGAACGCGCTTATAAAGCGTTACAAGACATCAAAAAATGCCAATACTCGACAGAGATAGTAAAAGACTAGCTAACTCGGGGATTCTTTGTCTTTTTTTCTGCTTAGTAAATTTCTTAAACATTTGCAGCGTAAGTTAGTTGCAATTAAAAGCGGCTGAATCTCGCTTGTCAAGCGTTTAAAACATAAAAAACGCCAATATTTTAAAGCGGATAATAACCCCAGGGCTTCTTTTGCCTTTTTTTTCATTTGGTAAATTTCTTAATATTTACAGCTAAACAACAACCGTCATCCCTAAGTATCCCGCTGCTTGTTAGCGGCTGAGATACCGCGAATGAATCGCGGTATGACGGTTCGCGGCAGGATGACGATAAGCTCGTCATCCCACTACTTGTTAGCGGCTAAGAGATACCGCGGCGGTATAGCTATAGGATGACAAAAAAAGGGCACTGTGACGCACAATTATCAGTTAATGCTAATTACGGCATTATAAAAAACGCCAAACTTTTTTCTGCTTTTATGCAAGAAGTCTAGTCCATATATTCCTCCCACTTTTCCGTGACTTTTCTTACTATTTCCTCACTCATTTTAATTTTCTTTCCCCATTCTCGTTTGGTTTCAGGCGGGATTTTATTTGTCGCATCAAATCCCATTTTACCTCCAAGTCCACTTTCAGGGGAAGCAAAGTCTAAATAATCAATAGGTACACTTTCTATCATGATTGTATCACGCACAGGGTCCATCCTCGTTGACATTGCCCACATTACTTCCTTCCAATCACGTACATTTATATCATTATCAACAACGATAATAAACTTCGTGTATAAAAACTGCTTTAGAAAAGAAAGTATGCCCATAACAATTCTTTTTGCCTGCCCTGGATAGGATTTTTTTATCGACACTATCGCTATTCTATATGAGCAACCTTCCGGTGGCAGATAAAAGTCCACTATCTCTGGAAATTGATTGATAAGAATGGGCACAAAAATTTCATTGAGTGCTTCACCAAGAATCGATGGTTCATCAGGTGGCTTGCCAGTGAAAGTGCTAAGATATATCGGGTTTTTACGCATAGTAATTGCAGTAATATTAAATTCTGGAAATTGCTCAACAGAATTATAGTAGCCAGTGTGGTCTCCATATGGTCCCTCATCTTGATATCTATCCAAACTCACATAGCCTTCCAGAACGATTTCCGCGTGAGCTGGCACTTGAAGTGGAATAGTCTTACAATTTACAAGTTCAAGCGGCTTCTTTCGCAACAGTCCAGCAAATTGGTATTCTGACAATGTTTCTGGCACTGGAGTTACCGCAGCAATAATCGTTGCAGGATCACTACCGATCACAGCAGCAGCAGGAAATTTCATATTTCTGCCTTCTTCCTTCCAACGCTTATGGTGAGTTGCGCCACCCCTGTGTGCAAGCCAACGCATTAGTGTTGTTTTTTTATCTATAACCTGCATACGATATATTCCAAGATTAAAATTATCTTGCTTTTCTTTCGTGGGTCCTTTCGTTACCACAATTGGCCAGGTGATAAGTGGTGCAGGTTCATTTGGCCAGCATGTTTGAATGGGCAGTAGACTTAGGTCCACTTCATCTCCGGTTAGCACTACCTCTTGACATGGAGCCTTGCTCACGACTTTACTTCGCATCGATAACACGACTTTCAACAAAGGAAACATTTTTATAGCATCCTTAAAGTTTTTTGGCGGCTCAGGTGATTGCAAAAATGCTAAAAGTTTACCAAGATCTCTTAGTTCATCAGGGTTTATGTTCAACCCCAATGCAATCCTCTTAATAGTACCAAATAAATTCACCAAAACTGGAATCGAATTTTTGCCATTTTCTGTGATAACATTTTCAAAAATGATCGCTGGCCCTTTGCTTGACAAAACTCTGCGATGAATTTCTGTCATTTCAAGAACTGTTGAAACTTCCTCCTTAATCCTAATCAGATCTTTTTTTTCTTCTAAGGCTTTGATGAAGTCACGTAAGTTGTTGTACATATTCCAGTTTTTAAAATTTTAAGTTTACATTTAGTTTTCAAGCACTTTATTGAAATTTGACCTATGCACTACTTTCCTGCCTAGCGAGCTTTCAGCTAATTTGAGATCAAATCCTCATATTGCTTACTAAGTTTGTATTTCCTTCCTCTATTGGAAAAATCTACAATCTTGATAAACCCCATTTCCACCCACTTTTTACAAAGTTGCGCACTGGTACGAGGCTTAAAATTAAATAGTTCGCCAACCTGACTAGCTGTAATAGCGGAAAACTCCTGGAAGAGCTCAAGAGCTTTGCGTTGTTTAGGATCAAGCTTACGTATAAGATCAGTCTGATCAGCGTGGTATTCTTCTTTATTTATACGTTGTAAAACGTTCTCAAATGAATTTGCCATACCTTCTACGAAATACTCCACCCACTTAGTAATATCTGCTTCAGCTCGTCCCATGTAATAGTTGTGCGATGGACCTATACTGATTGCTTCATAATACGCTCCTAGATTCTTAGCATAATATTCTTCCAATGAATAAAGTCCTTTTAGGTCATACCCACCAAGGTGTAAAATTAATGTAGTCAACAATCTTGCAGTACGACCATTACCGTCATAGTAAGGGTGAATTGTTACAAATTGATAATGCGCAATACCTGCAATAATTGGGCAAGGCACTTGCTCACTGTTACGAATCCAATCAATCATACTGCTCATGAGCTTTGGTACATCCTTTGCTTCAGGTGGCATATAAATTATTGCACGTGTAAGACTATCGCGGATAACATTTTGACCATCACGATAAGGTGTTGATTTTATTTTAGATTTTCCACTTGCTATTACTAGAGCATGTAGTGTTTGAACAGCTTTCTCAGTAATGGGTATTCTCCTTGCTGCCCATTGTTCAACTTGAGTTAAAGCTGCATAATATCCTTTAACCTCATTTTCATCTCTCCTATATTTTGGAAAGTGGCTTTTACCACTTAAAACCTCTTCAATCTGTTTAGGTTCAAGTCGATTTCCTTCAATCATAGTAGAATAGTGTGTGGTATAAAGCCGTGCAGTTTCACGAAGGGACGAGAGCATCGATACAGTGAGTGGCAAATGTAACACTTTTTCTTTTGCTGCTTCAATCTTCATAAGGCAATTAGCAATTTTAGAAGTAATCGTATAATTTGGCATCGGCATAATATCTGCATTACATTACTTCTATATTATGCTGATAAAATGCAGATAATACAACATTTACACGACGCCGACCATAAACAGCAATAAATTCGGCTGATTGAGAAAGAAGTTTGTCTTGTAGAATAGCTATTTCTTTTTCTCTGCCAATTATTGGTTCACTCATATGTTTATTCCACGGAAAATTATACACAGCGGAATAAAATTATCAACTTTGTTTTACCGCCGTATTTACAGCGTGGCGGTAAAAGATAGAGCATCTCATAATTGGCTATTCTGGGGGTAGTTTGGTCACCTACATTATCAAGTCTTCTGATGAACTTTGTGACAATATACCTAATCATTGTACGTAAAGTTTGTATTCGAGGCAAAACTGACTATAAAATACACTTGATATAAATGTTTTTATATATTAACATTAGATGCTTCTTTTAATATACAGATAAATGTGTACTAAAAGTTTTATGTTGTAGGTTTTTAAATAAATTGTATGTCTAGAATATCGTTTTTATTAATTTTAATAATAGCAATAGCAAGCTTGCCGATAATAAACAATTGGCTTTCAAATCGCAGCCAAATGCTAAACGATGATTATATAGGTGAGAAATTAGATAATTATATAAGCAGAAATTTTGATAAGATCGTAAAAACTCTCAAAGAGGAGTCGATTAAAAGTAGTTACGCTGCTCGAGATAATGTAACCAAAAGTAAAATTTCACAATACAAGGATCAAATATTTGACCTTACTTATCCTTACTCCGGAAATGAAAATAGTAGTGTTATAGCTGTAGGCTTCCTTGACTATTCTTGTGGACATTGCAAAGCTATAAAGAATGATATAAAGCAGTTAATTAACGACGGCAAAATTAAGTATATCTTTAGGGATGCTCCAATACTTGGTAACGCTTCTTTAAAGGCAGCAAAAAGTGCTTTAGCTGTCTATTTTCTCGATAAAGAAAAATATTTCGATTTTCACCATGCTGCTTTAAGTCACAAAGGAGAATTTTCAGACGAAAGCATATTGGATATAGTGAAAAACATAGGGATTGATGAGGACGATTTTAATGATTCCATAAAAGATAACGCGGACAAAATTGAGCAAATGATAAACAACAGTAAGCTTCTAGTAAGAGATTTGGGAGTAGGTGGTACACCTTTTTTAATAATTGGAGATAGCCTGTTTGTAGGAGCAACTGATTTGAATGTATTACGCAAAAAAGTAGATGAATTAAGTCACAAGCAAGGCTAGTTACAGTTTGCCATAAAATTTTATTTTTTTGCTTGACAACTCAAATGAACCTGAGTATAGTATAGCATTTCTCATAATAGTCCGAATAGGTCATAGGAAGGCAGAATCAACAGCACGACGAAAGGATTCGAATAGAGGAATGTTTTTCCTGGCTCTGTTTTTTATAGCAAACCAATGATGCTCAATTTTGTTAAAATCTGGAGAATAAGGCGGCAGATACAAAATTTCTGCACCGACTCCTTTAGCGAGCTTGATAAGCTTATCAGACTTATGAAAAGTAGCATTATCAAGAATGACAGTTTGTCCAGGTTCTAAGATCGGTGCCAAAAATTGCTCAAACCATCCATTAAAAATATCCATATTACAGTGGCCTTCAAATGTTAATGGAGCAACTATCTTTCTTCTACTTAAGGCTGCAACCATGCTGATTCGTTGAGTTTTTTTTCCAGATTTTAGGGCATAAAATCGCTGTCCTTTCTGGCAATACCCATATGGATAGTCCTCCGTGTTATCAATCCCAGACTCATCTATATACACTAAGTTTTCTGGTTCTTTTGTTGCTATAATTTTTAAGAATTCAGCACGTTTTTCTTCGTTCCTTTCCTTGTATCCATATGTCTTTTTTTGCGCGTAAATCCAATTTTTCTGAGAGCTCGGTGGATCGTTTCGATACTAACGTTGCCCCAAAGTTTAGCCATTTCCGACAGAGTTTTTCTACCGTGTTTTTTAGCAAATTCGATAAACTTATTCCAGTCGATAATTTTCTGATTGTAACCTCCATTACCGAGTTTTTTGACTGAAAGTCGCCTGTTTCTTTTTTTCTTTGCTTCCACTCCCACAAAGTAGTTCGTCCAATTTTAAATCTTGCTGCCACTGCTTCTCTGCTTTCCCCTTCGTCTAGTGCTTCCATTGCTTTTTTTCTTAAATCATAACTATATGCTGCCGGCATCCAACCTCCTTATCGCCATCTATCCTTAATCTTATCATATCCGGACTTCTGTGGAAAGAGCTATATTTAAGAGATTTTGATAATATTTAACCCACTCGCTTTTCTATTTTCCATATCACGATGTGCTTGAATTATTTCATCAAATTTATATTTTTTATTGATCCGTACAGTTAAAAGTTTTTTTCTTATCATCTCGAAGATTTCCATTGTGGTAAGCACTAATGTGAATCTATCATGCTTATAATGGTATATTGAGGTTCCAGTTGCAAATAACGAACGTGAACTAAGTAAAGAAAAACTAATAGGAGCGTTACCTGATATCTGCCCATAGGAAACGTATATGCCGAACCTGCCTAAAGATTCAAAAGAAAGCTTGCTTGTAGCGTAACCTATAGGGTCATACACTGCACCTACTCCTCTGTTTTGCGTAATCTCCATAACTTTAGAAACGAAGTCTTTATCATTGTAGTTTATTGCGTATGTGCAGCCACTTTGTAAAGCTATCTTCATTTTTTCATCAGAGCTTACAGAACCTATCACTACACCTTTTTTATCCTTTGCCCATTGGCATATTATTTGTCCTAAACCACCATTAGCCCCATGAACTAGCACGAAAGCACCAGGCCTAACTTTATAAGATTGATTAACTAAATAGTGAGCTGTCATACCTTTAAACAGCACTGCAGCAGCAACTTCATCAGATATGTCATCTGGAATTTTTATCAGATATTTCTGGTGTATAATGCGCTTTTCACAATATGCCCCTGGAGGAGCTGTGCAATATCCAACTCTGTCTCCAACCTTCAATCCATCACTGATTTTTTTACCAAGCTTTTCAATAACTCCCACTGCTTCTACCCCAAGCACTGATGGTAAATTTTTAATTTTGCGCGTACCTTTTCTGTGCTCTAAATCATAACGATTTAAGCCGATAGTTGTGTGACGTACTAAAACTTCCTCGCCTTTTGGCTCACCTATACTCTTATCTACAAATTCTAATACTTCTGGTCCCCCAGTTTTTTTAATTTGTATAGCTCTAACCATGATGAATATTAAGATAAAAACTTTGATTATGTTATCTAACAATTAATATTTTGCAAAGTTATTGTTTTCACAATCAATAGACTTCTTGCGTTACCTCCTGTCATTCCAGTGTCAGCTACTTGGATGACACCCTATTGATTACTGAAATGACACGGTTTGCAAACATTCTGTTACTTAAGCTTAAAGAACGTGTATGATAGTGTTATTTCGCCCAAATCTTTTGTATTACTATCAAGCATTATCTCAGGATCTATATAGAAAGATACAGGCATAGCTGCTTTTTGTTTTGGTAGCAACATTTGCTCTTCAAAACAAAAGCATGCAACTTTATTGAAATACTTACCTGCTTTGAAAGGCGTAACATTATACACCGCCATACCAAATGAAGGCTGATCAGATAGATTTTTTGCGTAATAAAACGCTAAACTTTGTTCTCCTATGTTTACGTCAACGTAGTTAGTTTCTGATTTAAACTCCCAAGGTAGATCGGACATTATATCAGCATTGAAATGGACCCTGATCTTTTGGTTAGTTATATTTGTTGTTGTGTTAGTTACTTTTCTTATTGTGCCACCATACCCAGTAGCTTTACAGAAAATGCTATATAGAGGTACCGATGCATATGCAAGACATATCATCGACACAACTAAAGATACTAAAAAGAAAACTATAGAATTCTTACTGCCTTTCCTTAAAAAGGAAAACATCTAATCCCTATTGTTGAACAAGTTAAGTAACCTGAGTAGATTGAGAAATATATTAATAAAGTCAAAATAAAGATTAGTTGCACCGAGTATTGCCAATTTAGTAGTAGCAACTTCTGATCCGTCATTATGTTTATAATAAACGTCCTTGATTCTTTGAGCATCATACGCAGTCATTAAGGTAAAGACTATTACTGATATGAACGATATTGCAAAGTGGAGAGGACTACTTCCAAGAAATAAATTTACTATAGACGCAATGATTAACCCCCAAACTCCCATAATCAAGAAAGAGCCCATACTTGTAAGATCTCTTTTTGTAGTATTGCCATATAAAGCCATAGAGCCAAACATGATTGATGTAATGAAAAACGCCCTTGCTATATTTTCTGCAGTATAAACTATAAAAACATAAGATAAGGAAAGCCCCATTAACACTGAGAACGAGAAAAATATAGTAACGGCAGACTGAGCACTTAGGTGTTGAATTCTATAAGACATGTAGAACACCAATGCAACCGGAGATAACATTACCACAAGCGATAGAACGGGATTAGAATAAATTACTTGAAAAAGACCAGAAAATACTGTTAAAAATGCAACAAGCCCTGTGACGCCCAAAGCTAAAGCCATGTAATTATATACTTTAGTTAGGTAACTTCTAAGCCCAGCACTATAATAAACGCCTTGAGAGCGAATATCCTGTTCATTTCTCATATAAGACATAATATAACTCCTTTTATCCATTACTTAACACATTATAATATAAAACCATATTTTTATCAAGTGTTTTTATTATAAACAGCTATGCGCTGGCATTTGTTTTAATATAAATAGAATATAGGCCTATTGCTGCTGCGTTTGAAACATTTAAACTGTTAATTGCATTTGACATTGGGATTTTTAAAAGATAATCACAATTTTCTTTAACTAACCTCCGCATTCCTTTCTCTTCAGAACCAAAAATAATTACTCTTTTTTTCTCAAAACTCTTTATTTCATCTATATTTTCTTTAGCATTGCAATCAAACCCGTAACACCAGTAGCCGACCTTTTTTAAATACTGCATAGTTTTTACTATATTTGTAACGTATATTAGCGGAACAATATCTAAAGCCCCACTTGCTGCTTTTGCAATAGATGCATTTTCACTCGGTGAATGGTTATGTGGTAAAACCAATGCGTCGACATTAAAACAAGCTGAAGTTCTTAAAATTGATCCAATATTGTGCGTGTCAGTGACTTGATCTAAAATGACTATAGTAGAACTGTCGTTTGAGCTTTCAGCTACTTCTTCGATGCTTAAGTTATAGAGAATAGGGGCAACATTTAAAGCAATTCCTTGATGGTTAGCACCTTTGGGTAAAACGTCATTAAGTATTTTGTTTTCTACTAATCGAACTTTAATGCCCTTACTATTTGCATATTGCTTAATTTCTTTTTCGTGTTCTCTATAGAAATTTTCTGTTACTAACAGTTCTATACACCGCCTATTTTTATTCTTCAGTGCTGACATGCAGGTGTGCTTTCCATACAGCCAAAAATTCTCATTAGTTTTTGACGATTTCATCGTATTATTGAAAATCGGGTTTTTATAGAATAAGCAACATTTTACTATGTTTAGATATTGTTGTAAAATTATACAATTCGATTAATGCGTTTATGTCGGACGATGAGTTGGATTGGCAAAAAAATGTTAAGCCAATAGAATGTAGAAAAGTTACTTTGAAAGTTGATCATAAAGTAAATATAAAGTCTATGGTTGATAAAGGTACCCCCGACTTACAAGGGAATTTTCTTAATACCAATAATGGTAACTCATCATTTTGTCTTGACTACAACACAAAATCAAAGATTGATAGGGGTAAATATTTTATAAGCGATAAGCTCGATTTGCATGGCTATAATATAGAGGATGCTTACTGTAAATTGATAGATTTTATTATCAAAAATTATCGAGCAGGAAATAGATGTTTATTGGTAATTACGGGATACGGCAGTGCAACAAATAAAACAGACACTATAAAGAATAACTTAAATAAGTGGTTAAATGATACTAAAATCCAGTATATGGTTCTATACTACCAACAAGCTACGAAAAAACATGGTGGTAAAGGGGCTTTTTATGTTTTATTAAGAAGGAATAAAAACCTTGAGTCCTGATACTTAAAATTCCTTTTAAGCCTTAATTTTTCTTGTATAACCATACAGTGTTCGGCAGCGCGTGACGCACAACTGTGCGAACATTGTGATTTGGGTCTACCAGGAAGGATGTCTCCCAGTACCTCTTTTCCCGTCATCCCGCTACGTGTTAGCGGGATCTCATTTCACTTTATGAGGGTGTCATCCGAATAGCTTGACTACTTGGATCCAGATTGGATACTGAGTTGGTGAGTATAAAAGTATAGCTTCTACGTCATACCGCCGCGGTATCTCAGCCGCTAACAAGTAGCGGGGTGACGAGTTATAGCTCTTTCCACAGAAGTCCGGATATGATAAGATTAAGGATAGATGGCGATAAGGAGGTTGGATGCCGGCAGCATATAGTTATGATTTAAGAAAAAAAGCAATGGAAGCACTAGACGAAGGGGAAAGCAGAGAAGCAGTGGCAGCAAGATTTAAAATTGGACGAACTACTTTGTGGGAGTGGAAGCAAAGAAAAAAAGAAACAGGCGACTTTCAGTCAAAAAACTCGGTAATGGAGGTTACAATCAGAAAATTATCGACTGGAATAAGTTTATCGAATTTGCTAAAAAACACGGTAGAAAAACTCTGTCGGAAATGGCTAAACTTTGGGGCAACGTTAGTATCGAAACGATCCACCGAGCTCTCAGAAAAATTGGATTTACGCGCAAAAAAAGACATATGGATACAAGGAAAGGAACGAAGAAAAACGTGCTGAATTCTTAAAAATTATAGCAACAAAAGAACCAGAAAACTTAGTGTATATAGATGAGTCTGGGATTGATAACACGGAGGACTATCCATATGGGTATTGCCAGAAAGGACAGCGATTTTATGCCCTAAAATCTGGAAAAAAAACTCAACGAATCAGCATGGTTGCAGCCTTAAGTAGAAGAAAGATAGTTGCTCCATTAACATTTGAAGGCCACTGTAATATGGATATTTTTAATGGATGGTTTGAGCAATTTTTGGCACCGATCTTAGAACCTGGACAAACTGTCATTCTTGATAATGCTACTTTTCATAAGTCTGATAAGCTTATCAAGCTCGCTAAAGGAGTCGGTGCAGAAATTTTGTATCTGCCGCCTTATTCTCCAGATTTTAACAAAATTGAGCATCATTGGTTTGCTATAAAAAACAGAGCCAGGAAAAACATTCCTCTATTCGAATCCTTTCGTCGTGCTGTTGATTCTGCCTTCCTATGACCTATTCGGACTATTATGAGAAATGCTATACTATAACCTTAATCCAAAAACTATCATTAAATGGAGAAAACGGTCTTTTGCCAAAGACGCTGATATGGGTCCGAAGCATGCAAGATCAACTGTTTTAACTTTAGAAGAGGAGGCTGTAATTGTTGCATTTCGTAAGCATACTCTATTGCCATTAGATGATTGTCTCTACGCTTTGCAAACCTCAATCCCACACTTGACTCGCTCTAGTCTACATCGTTGCTTACAGAGGCACAGCATTAGCAGACTACCAGATGTTGATGGCGAAGTTAAACCAAAAAAGAAATTCAAACAATATCCTATAGGCTATTTCCATATTGATATTGCAGAAGTTAGAACAGAAGAAGGAAAGTTATATTTGTTTGTTGCAATAGATAGAACATCCAAATTTACGTATGTTGAGTTGCATAAAAGTGCTACAAAACCTATAGCTGCTGAGTTTCTACGTAATTTGATTAAAATTTTACCATATAAAATCCACACTATTTTGACAGATAACAGTGTACAATTTACCAACCAAAAACGCCATAAATACGCTTTTCAACATATATTTGATAGAGCTTGTGAAGAAAATGACATTGAACACCGTCTAACAAAAGTTAGCCATCCTTGGACAAATGGGCAAGTTGAGCGTATGAACAAAACTTTAAAGAATGCCACTGTTAAGAAGTATTACTATCAGTCTCACCAGCAACTCAAAGAGCATCTTTATGACTTTGTTATGGCCTACAATTATGCTAAAAGACTCAAAACTCTTAAGGGTCTTACACCTTTTGAGTTTATATCTTTACAGTGGACAAAATCTCCTGAATTGTTCATACTAAATCCACACCATCACACTCTGGGACCATACACTTTCCTGTGTTTCGTAATATTATACAATCAAATTGATAAAAGCTGTATTATCTCCTTGCAGCATTAAGTGTATATTTTTTGCTATTTTTTCCACTAAGGGAGTAACATTATCAAAATTTGAAAATTTTGATAACACATAATCTGCTAAGCTTCTTTGATCTTCAGGTCTACCCACTCCAAATCTCAAGCGCCAATAATCGTTGCCAATAAAACTATCTATGGATTTAAGTCCATTATGTCCAGCAGAGCTACCACCTTTCTTTATTTTTATTCTTCCAAGTTCCAAATCAGCGTCATCGTGTATGACAACAATATTATCTAGCGATAATTTGTAAAAATTTCGTATTTTTGCAACAGGGATGCCTGAATTATTCATAAATGAATAAGGCTTTATTAACATGATTTTATTATCATTAATTATGCCAGAGGTTATTAGATAATCGGCTTTTTTAGAGAACGACTGGAAATTCCAATATTTGCAAATTGTATCAACTACGATGAAGCCGATATTATGATAAGTTAACTCATATTGACCACCAGGGTTACCAAGCCCAACTATCAGGTGCACTATTCCTCTGTTTCTGCTTGAGGTTCTTCAACGTCACTATCGGCAGCAGAAATTGTAACAATGGTAAAATTTTCTTCTTCATGAGCTACAAACTTAACACCTTCTGGTAATTTTACATCATTAATATGTATAGACTGGCCAATCATTTTACCGGATAAATCAACTTCAATGACCTGAGGTATTTTATCAGGAGAGCATTTAACAGCAATAGAACGACACAAAACATTAAGCACTCCACCTAATTTGATTCCTGGAGCTTTACTTTCATTCACAAATGATAGAGGTATGTCTATTTTAATTTCACTGCCTTTATCAACAAACTGAAAATCAACATGTTGCACAGTATCCTTTACTACATGCAATTGGATATCGCGAACAAGAGCATATTCCTTTTTGCCCGAAATATTCAGCTCTATCAAATGTGCAGAAAGAGAGCCTGACTTATATTGCTTTGTGAATTCCTTTGCAGACAATGTCAAATTTACATTATCATGGCCCTTTCCATATATGATTCCAGGGATGTTTCCTTTCTTCCTTAGAGAATGCATCGCTTTTGTTTTTGTTATATCACGTAACTCTGCATTAATTGTTACTATTTCCTGTTGCGTCATCGGTTACTCCTATTCAGCTAATCCTTTTAATATAATTTAATAATAATATAACATAAAAATATTTATTTCAAACTTCATTCTTTCATACTAATTGTTTGTGAAAGGATTTATTTAGATATATATTTAAGCTTATTTAACAAGAACTATGGGCATTGACGATAAAGTAGTTTTTAGGATTTATAAACCAACAAGAACTGCAACACAATCTGGTTTAGGTAATACAAATTTCTGGCACCTAAAAATTGAATCTGGCTCTTACTACATTGAACCTTTGATGGGGTGGGTTGGCTCAAAAGATCCAAAAAAACAGATTGTATTAAAGTTTGATTCTCTTGAAAAAGCAGTATTCTACGCAAAAAAACGCAACGTTAAATACATAATTGAAATGCCAAAAAATGTTAAGAGGCTGCCAAAATCTTACGCAAGCAATTTCATACTAAAGTAAGTTGCACAACAAATGGTGTTATGCAAGTAGCTGACACTGCTCTCCTTTGTCATCCCAGTGCCCAGACACTGGGATCCAGGAATTTTATTAAGTTGGTAAGCATAAAAATAGCTGTTTTACGTTAAAATACAATGTTTTTGATGATTATGGAAAGGCTGGATCCCAGTGTCAAGCACTGGGATGACACCATTTGTTGTAAACTCACTTTTACTCTATGGTTATACTACCTTGCCGCTATCCTGAACGGATACAAAGTAAGTTTTATTGTGATGTGCTCATCTGTAAAAAATAAGACTTAATCTCACTGTTGATCATGGATTTTAAGTTGTGCTAACACACTGCGGCCATTTAAAGAGTCAAGATTTTTAACCTGGCTAGCCAGTATTAAAGAGTTATTTTTCAGGTATTTCTTTACAAGGCTTGCAAGTCTTTTTGGATTATTTAAATAGCTCCACTCTGCTTGTAAAACTTTTATATCACTTTGTACTAAATTAATTTCACTTTTTATTTTTATTAGCTCTCTATTTAACGACTGAACATGTAATTTTACCTTAAATAGTCCTACAATGCTAAGAAAAAACATAACTATTGAGATGATGCAGAAAGTTCTCACGACAACCTCTGTATAGCTCTTAGTTTTGCTGAGCGTGAACGCGGATTTGCACTTACTTCTTCTATACTTGCTTCGATCACTTTTTTATTTAGCAGAGAGAATGTCTTGCAATCAGTAGCACATAAATCTTTAAAAAAAGTTTTGACTATACGATCTTCTAAGGAATGAAAGGTGACGACAATTAATTTGCCATTCTCACTTAAAATCTCAGATGCAGCTTTAATACCCTTTTCAAGTTCTCCCAGCTCATCGTTTACCCATATTCTGATTGCCTGAAATGTTCTGGTTGCAGGATCAATTTTGCTTTTTCCACGAAATACCACGGAACGTACAATATCCGCAAGCTCAAATGTAGTTTTGATAGTTTTCTTCTTCCGTGCATTTATTATTGCTCTTGCAATTTTGCGAGAATGACGTTCGCCTCCGTAGTTATATATAGTATTTGCGATTTCTTCTTCGCGTAAAGCGTTAACAAACGTTGAAGCGTTTATATAAGAAGAGTTATCCATGCTCATATCGAGTGGACCATCATGTAAAAATGAGAACCCTCTATCTCCGTTATCAAGCTGCATAGATGAAACTCCGATGTCAAAGACCACTCCATCCACCCCGTTTGATGTCATTCCAGCGCGTGACCAGTTATTTTTTCCAGTATCAAGTACTGGGATGACAGGAGATGGCTCAACGCTGCTTAGTATACTTTTAATATTACTAAACTTCTCAATGAATAGTTTTATTCTATCTGGATATCTAACGCTTAAATCATCATAAAACTTAGTTACCGTTTCATCTCTATCAATTGCATATACTTTGCAATCAGCTGACTCCAATATTGCTTTGCTATACCCTCCAGCTCCAAATGTGGCGTCCACGTATATGCCACCATCCTGCGGTGATAGTAGTGATAGCATCTCTTTTAACAAAACTGGAGTGTGTGTCATATCAAAAAATTTAAGTACAGTTGGTGTAGATATCCTACTCTACTCTACTCTTCACATCAATTTTATTTATGTACATAGATTTTCTTGCCAAAATATGGTATCTTATCGGAATATATGAGCAATAATATTAAAATTAAGGTTTAATATTGTTAATATAATATTCACATAACGTTCACATTTTTTTTTATATATAAGATCAAACAGGCTATAGGGAAATTATGCAGCAAATAACAAAAGTAATATTTTCAAGTTTGATTTGTAACACTTTATTGTGGTATGACCACATGCTTTTTGGCCACTTAATCAACATAATAGGTGGTGTGTTTTTTCCATCGGATGATCAACTAACCAGCGTATTGAAGGCTTTTGGAGTGTTTGCAGTGGGTTTCTTAATGAGACCAGTCGGTGCTGCTATATTTGGTCACATTGGTGATAAACATGGCAGAAGAGTTGCCTTATTGCTCTCGATTATATTAATGACTTTATCAACCGTATTAATTGCTTTTGTTCCAGGTTATCAAAGCATTGGAATACTAGCGTCAATGCTGGTAGTGTGTTTAAGATTATTGCAGGGTATATCTCTTGGAGGAGAAGCAGGAAATGCACCATTTTTAATAGAACATGCTCCTAAAAACAAAAAAGGATTTTTTGGCAGCATTGAAGTATTAAGCGCAATTTTTGGTTCAGTATTAAGCTTGATAGCGGTACTCATATGCAAAAAAGTATCTGATTTTGAATCTTGGGGGTGGAGATTACCTTTCATTTTCAGTTTAGCAATGGGATTAATCAGCATATATATGAGATATATACTTGATGAAAGCCCAGAGTATAAAAGACAGAAAAATCCATCTAAATTGCCATTAAAAGAGTTATTAAATAGCTATAAAAAACCTTTTCTGATATCAGTTGGGGTTGATATAGTTGAAAACTCATCTCTTTACATATATCTGGTATTTTTCAATGTGCTTACGAATAAAATATTAACAGTAAATACTCATTTTAATCACATAGTGAAAATACTGAGTCAAATTGCGCTCGGAGGGTTGACAATATTATTTGCTATACTTTCTGATAAGATAGGAAGAGAAAAAGTTATGAAATTTGCATTTATAGCTTTTGTAATAGTGAGTTATCCAGTTTTCTCAATGTTATGTAGTGGCAATTACTTGCTCACTTTTATGGCACATATTCTTTTTATAATTCCAATAGCTGCATCGCTTGGCCCTGTCAGTGCATTTATGTGTGAATTATTTCCAACAAAGGTTCGGTACAGCGGATTTGGTTTGTCAAGAAATATAGCTGCTGGATTTTTTGGCGGCCTTGCACCATTTATATGCACAACAATTATCAAGGTTACAGGACAAGAGACTTCAGCTAGTTTTTACATGATTTTCTGTGCATTAATTGGGCTAGTTGCTATATCGCAAATTAAGGGTGAGCTTTCTTCAAAATCACCCAAAGTAAACCAAGTATAGTTGCAGTATAGCAGAATTTAAAAAAATCTAATTATAAGGCGGGAAGTGCCAATTTTTAGGTGATAATGTGAATATTTCAGCACCATCTTTTGTTACTCCGAGCGTATGTTCAAATTGAGCAGAAAGTGAAAGATCGCGTGTTGTCACTGTCCAATCATCGAGTTTACTGAGCAGAGTCTCATGTTTTCCAGCATTAATCATTGGCTCTATTGTAAAGAACATACCTTCCTTCAAGACGAGATTTTCATCTTGATCATAGAAATGCACTACATTTGGTGGAGCATGAAAGACTTTTCCTATACCATGTCCGCAGTAGCTGCGTACGATAGAATATCCAAAATCTCTAATATATTTCTCTATAGCAAGCCCTATTTCATTTAACTTATTGCCGGGCTTAACTTGTTTGATTGCTTCCATCAATGCATGATAAGTAGCGTCACACAAGCGTTTTGCTTTTATTGATGGCTTGCCAACCCAAAACATGCGACTTGTATCACCATGCCAGCCATTTAAAATCACCGTGACATCAATATTTAAAATATCTCCATCTTTAAGTGGTTTATTATCGGGAACACCATGGCACACAACTGCATTTTTTGAAGTGCAAATCGATTTTGGATACCCCCTATAGTTTAGTGGTGCTGGAATTGCACCTGCATTAATTATAAAATCATGACATAGATCATTTAACTCATTAGTTGTCACCCCTACCTTTACGTACGGTGCAATGAAATCAAGAGTTTCAGCAGCAAGCCTGCCAGCCTTGCGCATAAATTCAAAATCTTCTTGTGAGTGTATAGTTATGTTCATATTTTCCATGTCTTATTGTAATTGGTACGCTTACTCGCAAGTACATAAACATAATAATTTTACATATTATAAAAATAAGCCCTATGGATCCTAGTGTCAAGTCATTTGTATGAAAGGTGGTAAAACAGAAATCTAGACTGTAACTTTTGATTTAACCCAATTATACAATTTACTCATTTTACCATCCTGACCTAAAATACCAGAATTATTTTTATAAAAAGTGTCAACTATTAGCTTTATAGAGCCTATAGCAGCAGAAAATACAGGATTTTTATCATATTCGCCATCAAGACCGCTACAAGACTCAGGGCACCCAATTCGAACTTGCTTATTGAATATATAGCCTGCAATTTCCTTCATGCTTGTGAGTTGACTAGTTCCACCTGTGATCACTACTTTATTAATTGGATCTTTCTGCTCTTGAAATTGCTCTCTTACCATTTCAAGTATTTCTTCAACTCTTGGTCTTATGATGTTAATAAGCTCAGATTTGAATACTTGAGTAGGTTCATCATTTTCGTTGTTTTGCATTGTAATGTACTCATTCTCATCTATTGAAGTTACGATAGTGCTGCCATACAGTATTTTTATATACTCTGCACGTTCTATGCTTGTGCATAGCCCGTAAGCAATATCTCGAGTGATATGAACACCACCAATTGGAACGCTGCTTGCATACACAAGTTTCCCTCTTTTGAAAATTCCAATTGCAGTGCACCCACCGCCTATATCAACAATAGCAGTCCCGAGCTCTTTTTCATCTCCACTCAGACAGGCAAGACCTGCAGAATATGCAGAAGCAATACAACCTGCCATATTTAATCCACCATTATTGGTAATACAGTTTTCAATATTGGTAAGCGCTGGACGCGAAGCAGTGACAACATTAACATCAGCAGATAGTCTTTTTCCGTACAATCCACCAACTTCTTTTATGTCAGTCATGTCATCTAAGTGATATTTTAGTGGTATATTGTGAATGATAACATTGTCTTCAATATATTTCTCAAATGTTTGAAAAACTACACGTCTTATATCACGCTCAGAAATCTCATGGTTAGCTGCAATAATTTCATTATGTACATTGAAAGATGAGATGCCACATCCAGCAATGTTCACATATATCTGATCTATGGTTTCTTCTGATACTTGCTCAGCTAAACCTATAGTTGATGAGATGGAGTAATTTGCGTGTTTTACATTAGTTATCGACCCACCGTTTACACCTTCTGCAATCTTATAACCCGTTCCTGTTACTTTATAGCTGAAGTTGCTATTTATTTTAACGATTAGACAAATAATCTTTGTTGTACCTATGTCTAAAACAGCAAAAACGTTTCTCTTTGGTTTTGCTATTACTGCAGAGTACATTAGTTAACCTTATTACGCAATTTCATTTAAATTGTAGCTTTCTTTAATAATTTATATTTCTATTATAGATATAGCAACATTTTAATATACACTAAATTCTGGACAAAAGGAAAAGCAAAACATAGAATTATAATTTTTATGTCCATATTACCAATTGTAATTGCCCCTGATGAAAGACTAATCACACGTGCCAGTGAAGTAACAGATATAAACGATAAAATTAAAGAATTAGTAAACGACATGTTCGAAACTATGTATGATGCAGAAGGTCTTGGCCTTGCTGCAGTGCAAGTTGGAGTGTTAAAGAGAATTTTTGTTATGGATATTCAGCTAGAAACGATTGAAAATGAGCCAGCAGGATATGGCTCAACTGGCAAATTTTACATGATTAATCCTGAGATTACAGAATTATCCGATGAACAAGTAATTCTCAAGGAAGGATGCCTTTCAATTCCAGAGCAAAGTCATGAAATTAAGCGTCCAAAGTATTTAACTGTGAAATACAGAGACTTAAATAACGAAGAACAGACGCTAAAAGCTAGTGGTTGGCTTGCAAGGTGTATTCAGCATGAATTAGATCACTTAAACGGCATATTATATATTAGACATTTATCTAAATTAAAGTATGATATGGCCATGAAAAAAGCACAAAAGGTTAAAAAGCATTATGAGCAATGAAGACCTAGAATTATTAAAATTTTACCATGAAGTGGGCGTTGATTGCACACTAACAGAGGGTGAAGAGGAAAAAAAGTTGGAGAGCAAAGAGGGTGTGCAACCCTCTGTTATCCAAACTGGGACCCAGAAGAAAGATGCAGATACGCGCTGGGGTGACACTAAAGATGGAAAAGACATGTTTCCAAGTGACTGGATAATCGAAGCAAGGAAACTTGCAAGCAAATGTAATAGTGTGGATGAACTAAGAAGTGCAGTTGAATCATTTGAAGGTTGTGAGATAAAAAAAACTGCAACTAATACTGTCTTTTCCGATGGTAATCCAAACGCAAAAGTTATGCTCGTTGGTGAAGCTCCAGGAGCAAATGAAGACCTTCAAGGCATACCATTTTGTGGTGCAAGTGGAATGTTGCTCGATAAAATGTTAAATGCAATCAATCTTGATCGCACTAAGGTATACATAAGCAATACTGTATTTTGGCGTCCACCTGGCAATAGAAAGCCAACCGACCTAGAGCTTGATATGTGCAGACCATTTGTCGAAAAACACGTTGCACTAGTTTCACCACAAATTTTAATTTTGGTCGGGGGAATCGCATGTTATAGCCTTCTTGACAGCACAAAAACTATATCGAATTTGCGTGGCAGATTTCATACGTACACTAACCAATATTTGTCCAATTCAATCACCACAGCTGCTATATTTCATCCAGCTTACCTACTTCGCCAACCAGCACAAAAACGTTTAGCTTGGGAGGATTTGAAAAAGATTAGGGAGTATCTTGATAACACCAATAACTGCACAAATACCTAATAAAGTGGTAGACCTCTTGCATAGTTTTTTGCAGCATGTTAACAATCGTTAGAAACGAAAAAACTTCCTTGACAAACTCCGCCAGCCCCCTTATCATAAAATTTAAGCTATTGTATTTGCTTTCGCCAATCTGCAGATTAAAAGGTAAGGATTACTTAATGTATCGGCGTCTTATGTTCAATTTTTTGCAGTATATAGATACTGTATGTCTTTACAAAACTTCATCTACATCTAGATTTTTATCTAAATAAGCTGAACGCGCTTATAAAGCGTTACAAGACATCAAAAAATGCCAATACTCGACAGAGATAGTAAAAGACTAGCTAACTCGGGGGTTCTTTGTCTTTTTTTCTGCTTAGTAAATTTCTTAAACATTTGCAGCGTAGGTTAGTTGCAATTAAAAGCAGCTGAATTTCGCTTGTCAAGCGTTTAAAACATAAAAAACGCCAATATTTTAAAGCAGATAATAACCCCAGGGCTTCTTTTGCCTTTTTTTTTATTTGGTAAATTTCTTAAATATTTATAGCTAAACGACAATCGTCATCCCGCTGCTTGTTAGCGGGATCTATGCTTTGAGATACCGCGAATAAATCGCGGTATGACGTAGAGCTCGCGTTAGCTATACTTTTATGCTTACCAACTCAGTATCCAATCAAAATCCTGGATTTCAGTGTCAAGCACTGAAATGACACCAAAAGGGCTACTGCTGTTTTGGATGGAAACCAGTGTCAGCTACTTGAATCTGCCACGCAAATTGCCTGCAAATTGCAATGTTCGTACAGCTGTGCGTCATGCGCTGGAATGGCATCAAGGGGTAACTTTTTATTTAAACAATGATTGTAAAATGATTATAATAAGAGATCTATTGAAATTTTAAAGTTATTAAATATTGACGCTATATACTTAAGTGTTAAAATAGAATGAAAAGTTTTTAGGAGTTTATATGGCAGCAGGTGGGAAAGCAAAGACAGCTAGTAAAAATAACCCTACTCAGCGTAAGAAAGCTGAGCAAAAAATGTATAAAGATAAACCGGTAAAACCTGTTAGATATATAGATCGTGATTCGCGCATGAATTATATGTCTGCTCAATATGACAACGGCAATCTGGTTGAAGATGAGGTAAGCGGCAATCCTATAAAGTGGGAAGCTGTATAATAGTTGTGGTTAAAGTTACTATTAATTCTAAGGAATGTGAAGTAGAGCATGGGCTCACTATAATTCAAGCTTGTGAAGTTGTGGGCGTTGAAATTCCACGTTTTTGTTATCATGAGCGTTTAGCAATTGCTGGTAATTGCAGAATGTGTTTGGTTGAAGTGGAGGGTGGACCTCCAAAACCAGTAGCCTCTTGTGCAATACCAGTTGCAGAAGGGATGGTTATTCACACTGATACCCCTAAGGTTAAAAAAGCACGTGAAGGTGTGCTTGAGTTTTTGCTAATTAACCACCCGCTTGATTGCCCAATTTGCGATCAGGGTGGTGAATGCGATTTGCAAGATATCACGATGGCTTATGGGAAAGGAACCAGCAGACTTGATGAGCATAAGAGGGCTGTGCCAAAAAAACACTTCGGACCACTGATTGAGACCGCGATGAATCGATGCATTCATTGCACTCGGTGTGTTAGATTTTTGTCCGATGTTGCAGGTACAAATGAACTTGGAGGAATCGGAAGGGGAGAAAATGTAGAGATTAGCACTTACATAAAAAGGCATATTAGTTCTGAATTATCTGGAAATATCATAGATCTCTGCCCGGTAGGGGCTTTAACTTCAAAGCCTTACTCCTTTACAGCGCGTCCATGGGAGCTATCACATTGTGAGACTATAGATGTGCTAGATGCTGTGGGAAGTAGCATTAGAGTTGATTATCGTGGCCTGGAAGTTATGCGAATATTACCAAGGCTGAGCGAAGAGGTAAATGAAGAATGGATATCAGATAAAACCCGCTTTGCCTATGATGGACTAAAAGTTCAGCGTCTTGATCGACCTTATGTAAAAAAAGATGGTAAATTAGCCCCAGTTGATTGGAATGAAGCATTAACTGTTGCTGCAAAGAAATTAAAGAATACAAAATCAAATAAAATAGCTGCAATTGCAGGTGATTTAGCAGATTGTGAGTCTATGCTTCTACTCAAAGAAGTGATGCAGAAGCTTGGCTCGGGGAATATAGACTGCAGGCAAGATGGTGCAAAGCTTATACCAAGTAATCGTGGATCGTATGTGTTCAATACCACTATTGAAGGTATAGAAAATGCAGATTTATGCCTGCTTATAAATACAAATCCAAGGATAGAAGCACCGATCATTAACGTAAGATTGAGAAAGAGATATTTACAGGGCAACTTTCCTATTGCAAGTGTTGGTCCTAACATTGAATATTTATATTATGTCGAGAAATTGGGCGATAATCCTGATATTTTGAGTGAAATAGCAAATGGAAGTCATAAATTCTGTGAGCTGCTGGTGGCTGCTCAAAACCCTATGCTGATCATTGGTCAAGATGCATTAATAAGAGATGATTCTGAATCAATTCTAATTCTAGTTGGCAAAATTGCAGAAAAATTTAACATGGTCAGAGATGACTGGAATGGCTTTAATGTGCTACATAAAGCTGCAGCAAGAGTTGGTGGGCTAGATACTGGGTTTGTTCCTAAAAAAGGCGAAAGGGATATTAATCAAATATTGGAACATGCAGAAAGTGGTGAAATAGAAGTGGTTTATCTTCTTGGTGCAGATGAAATTGACACATCAAAGTTAGAAAACACATTTGTAATTTATCAAGGTCATCACGGTGATAAGGGTGCACATGTGGCAGATGTTATCTTGCCTGGTGCTGCATATACAGAAAAATATGCAACTTATGTAAACACTGAAGGTCGAGTGCAAAGAACAAATTTAGCTGTATTTCCTCCAGGTGAAGCAAAGGAGGACTGGTTAATTATTAAAAATCTCTCGCAATATTTGGATCTCTCCTTACCATATGATAGTTTATTTGACGTGAGAAAAAAATTAGATACTATCGGTCCACAGTTTAGAAATGCTGATCAAGTGATAAAAAACACATGGGTGCCAATTAGCAATGGTAAAATAAATTTAAGTAATACACCTTTTACTTTAAAGGAGTGTAATTTTTATATGACGGATTCAATAAGTCGCGCTTCAAAAATAATGGCAGATTGTACTAAAGCTTTTTATGAACACGCTAGTTAATATTTTATTTATTTTAGTACCGCTACTACTTTCAGTTGCATATTTGACATACTTTGAGCGTAAGGTCCTTGCTGCAATTCAACTGAGGCACGGCCCAAGTGTAGTTGGACCTTTTGGACTATTGCAGCCATTTGCAGATGCTATTAAACTACTGATTAAAGAGCCGATAATACCATTTAGAGCGAGCACCATACTGTTCATTATGGCTCCAATGCTTACCTTTATCTTGGCATTAATTGCCTGGGCAGTTATACCGTTTGGTGCTGAAGTAATTGTAGAAAATGGCCAGCAAGTAGTTATTCCTAAGGTTATAGCAAATATTAATGTTGGAGTGCTTTACGTGCTAGCTATATCGTCGCTGGGAGTATACGGCGTGATTATTGCAGGCTGGTCAAGCAACTCCAATTATGCATTCCTTGGCGCTATACGGTCGGCTGCTCAGATGATTTCATATGAAGTTTCAATAGGCTTAATAGTTGCTGCAGTCGTTATTACCACTGGAACATTAAATCTTGGAGAGATGGTGGTAGCGAAACACAATATGCCATTTTGGGTTGATTTGCTACTAATGCCTATAGGAATAATATTTTTTATTTCTTTGCTTGCAGAAACTAATCGTCACCCATTTGATTTACCAGAAGCTGAAGCAGAGCTTGTCTCTGGATATAACGTTGAATATTCATCCATGCCTTTTGCCCTCTTTTTTCTTGGAGAATATGCAAATATGATTCTAGCAAGTGCTATGATGACGATATTCTTTCTAGGAGGATGGTATCCGCCGCTGGAGTTCAGTTTACTTTACAAAATTCCAGGTTTAATTTGGTTCATTTTGAAAATAGTTATACTTTTGTTTATATTTATTTGGATTAGAGCAACAATACCTCGTTATCGATATGATCAGCTAATGCGCCTTGGTTGGAAAGTATTTCTACCAATATCGGTGCTTTGGGTGATACTCATTTCAGGGGTGTTGCTCTTTACTGGGAATTTGCCTGGATCCAATGTTTAATTTCCCAAATACAAGATTAAGACTCAGGCGCTCGAGCAAATGGGTTCGCAATTTAACAAGTGAAAATAGTTTATCAGTAAATGATCTGGTTCTTCCTCTGTTTGTTCATGACAGAGAAGAAACAACTGAACCAATTTCTGGCTTACCAGGCGTAAAGTGTTATTCAATAGATGGATTAGTGTCTATAGTTAAGGAAGCTAAGGATTTAGGAATTAATGCTGTTGCAATTTTTCCTGTAGTTGATAGTAAACTAAAATCTGAAAACGCTGAGGGAGCATATAATTCTGACAACTTAATCTGCAAAGCAATCCGTGCTGTAAAATTAAAGGTACCTGAAATTGGTATTATTGCAGACGTTGCACTGGATCCATACACTATTCATGGCCATGACGGCATTTTAAAAGATAATCAGATGGATGTAGAAAACGATGAAACTATATCAGTACTGTGTAAGCAAGCACTTGCTTTAGCGAAGGCAGGATGTGATATAGTTGCTCCTTCTGATATGATGGATGGTAGAGTAGGAAGAATCAGAAAATCATTAGATGATAACAACTTTCAAGACGTATTAATATTATCTTATGCAGTGAAATATTGCTCTAGCTTCTATGCTCCATTCAGGCAAGTCGTTGGTTCATGTGGGCTATCACATTCTATAGACAAAAGTGGTTATCAAATGGATTATAAAAATGCGCGCGAAGCAATGTGCGAAATTGAAATGGATATAAATGAAGGTGCAAACTTTATTATGATTAAACCAGGTATGCCATATTTAGATATTATCAAAACAGCAAGTGATAAGTTTAATTTTCCGATTTTTGCTTACCAAGTAAGCGGTGAGTACGCAATGATAAAAGCTGCTGCAAATAATGGCTGGCTAGATTATGACAAGGTGATTTATGAATCTTTGATTGGTTTCAAACGTGCGGGTGCAAGTGCAATATTCACTTACGCTGCACTTGATATTGCAAAAAATTTAAGTGCATAAGCCCTATAAAATTATTAAATTTTTGGCGCACGTTCTTCTACTGTTGCTGCATATTACTTAAAGTTTTCCAATACATGTTTTAAGTTGTTGATAAGTCCGTTACAATACAGTATTATAAATAATATAAACCAAGTGTTACTTAGAACATGGGGATTTTTTTTAAATTTTTGGGAAAGATGCTAGGCAAGGTTTTTCCTGCTAAAACAGTAAGCTCTCTTTTAGGAATAGGATATTTACCAAGTTGGCAGAACTATTGGTCTTCTTTTTTAATATTATTTATTGTCGATGTTATATTAATTCTTACATATGGAGGCGAATACTTACTATATAAAATGCCAGACTCAGGAATAGTTGTAGCTGCTGTTTTTACAAAATTGGCAATAGTTA
Organism: Wolbachia endosymbiont (group A) of Aleiodes leptofemur; assembly: GCF_964028465.1. Taxonomy (NCBI): domain Bacteria; kingdom Pseudomonadati; phylum Pseudomonadota; class Alphaproteobacteria; order Rickettsiales; family Anaplasmataceae; genus Wolbachia; species Wolbachia endosymbiont (group A) of Aleiodes leptofemur. The sequence goes on along the minus strand of NZ_OZ034782.1, from coordinate 1,145,920 downwards.
TGTTAGTAATGCAATTAATTGGAATATTTATTTTTCATGCTCAAGACCCTTCAGCAAACAGTGGTGAAGAAATAGTAATACAAATAGCGTCAGGGCAAGTACTGACTGTAGCACTTTCAATGCCAGCAATAATGTCAATTTATTATGCTGTAAGTAAACTCTATGGGAATATATGTAAGCAGATGTTTCAATGCCCATTTTGGTTTAATGATTTTATGCACTTTTTCTTTTTTCTTATGATACCTTACGTATTTTTTAATGTCGTAGAAGTGATAAAACCATGGCCAATAAGTTCAATACAGCTCAGCTATAATAATGCAATGTCAATTACATTTGAGGGGATTTTTCACACATTTTATGCGGTGATTTTACTGTATTTAACAGCATTTATATTCTGCGATTTAACTATGCATGATGCAATTGTCCTAAATAAAAGCATAATTCAGTATGTGAGGGAAAGTTCAGCAGTTTTAGGTGATTATTTACATGATACTGTTAAAAAAATAGGTATTGAATAGTACTTATTTATTTATATATTTAGTATAAAAAGTGTACAATTTGTGTGAACTTACAAAGTATAATAAAAGAGTTACAAGATTTTTGGGCTAGTGAAGGATGTGTTATACTTCACCCATACACATCTGAAGTTGGTGCTGGCACATTACATCCTGCAACAATTATGTCTGCAATTGATACAAAACCGGCAAAAATTGCATATCTACAACCAGTAATTAGGCCAGCAGATGGGCGCTATAGTGATAATCCTAATCGTTTGTATCAACATCACCAATATCAAATTATAATAAAGCCATCTGGTAATAATTTACAAGACGTCTATTTAGATAGCTTAAAAGTTCTTGGCATATCTACAGAAAAATATGATATTAAGTTTGTTGAAGATGATTGGGAAAATCCGAGTGTTGGTGCATCAGGACTTGGTTGGGAAGTTACATGCAATGGAATGGAAGTAACACAGCTTACTTATATACAGCAAGTTGGAGGGATTGACTGCAAGATGATTCCTGGTGAGGTGGCATATGGGTTGGAACGTTTAGCAATGTGCATACAAGGTGTAGATAATGTTTACGATATAATTTGGAACGATAACGGTGTAACTTACGGAAATATTTTTAAACAAAGAGAATATGAATTTTCTTATCTAGCGTTAGACTATTATGATACTAAAGTGGTACAGCAGCAATTCGAAGATACGGAAAAATTGTGTAAGTTCCTTATTGAAAAGGAGCTACCAATGGCAGCCTATGACCAATGTATTAAAACTAGTCACCTACTTAATCTGCTTGATGCAAGAGGTGTGCTTGGTGTGAATGAACGTACAGCTTATATTGGTAAAGTTAGAGAGCTAACAAAAAAATGTTGTGAATTGTACATGAGTAAATAGCGTATGTCGTTGCAGTTATTATTTGAGTGCCTTTCAGAAGAAATACCACCGAGAATGCAGAATGTAGCTGCAACTAAAGTTAAGAGCTGTATTGCCAATGTTTTTAACAAAAATAATGTAAAATTTACATCAATGGAGGTTTTTGTAACGGCACGTCGCATTACCCTATTTGTCGACAACATAAATGCTTTGGAGCTAAAGGATTCCAATAACGAAGTTAAGGGACCAAACATTAACGCACCAAAAAGTGCTATCGAAGGTTTTTTAAGAAAATATCAGAAAAATGAAGAAGATTTGCTCGTTCGAAAAGTAAATAATGAGGATTTTTACTTCATTAAAAGAGAAAGCTGCTCATTTAACATTCAAGAGTTTCTTAAAAATCAACTAGGAGAAATATTAAAAAATTTCTCTTGGCCAAAAAGTATGAGATGGGGCAAAGGAAAAGAAAGGTGGGTTAGGCCAATTAAAAACATTTTATGCATTTTAAATGATGAAATAATACCTGTATCTTTTGCAGGGATTACAGCATCTAACACAACATATGGCCATCGATTTCTCTCAAGTGGTACGGCGCTTACTGTTAAAACACCTAAAGACTATTTTGAATTGCTAGAAAAAAACAGTGTAATTCTCCAAATGGACAAAAGAAAGCAATTTATACTAGATCAGATTAATAAATTCACAAAAGAGCAGAATTTACAACTTGAGAAAAATGATTATTTACTAAATGAATTGACAGGGCTTATAGAGTGGCCAATCGTACTGTTTGGTGAAGTGAATCAAGAAAAGTCATTTGGATTACCGAAGGAAGTAATACTTAGTATAGTTAATACACAACAAAAATACCTTGCTTTAAGTAATGGAAAGAGAATTTCACACTTTGTCACTGTTGTCAACGTCAACAATGGTGAAGTTGTTAAAGGACACGAAAGAATATTAGAAGCACGTCTTGCTGATGCCCAATTTTTAATATCTCAAGATAAAAAGGAAAATCTAGATTATTATGTCAAAAGATTAGGTTCAATATTATTTCATGCTTCACTTGGCAGCGTGGGGGAAAAGGTGAAGCGTATTACGGCTTTGTCAAAGTATATAGCTATATTTATTCCACATGCTTCGCTGATAAAAGTTGAACGTGCTGCATATTTGGCAAAAGCTGATTTGGCAACATCGATAGTAAGAGAGTTTCCAGAATTACAAGGAGTAATGGGTGGATATTATGCTTCTTATTTTCAAGAAGATAGAGAAATAGTGGAAGCTATAACTGAGCATTATAAGCCAATCGGGCCAGAGCAGGAGTGTCCTAAATCTCCTTCTGCAATTGCTGTGTCAATTGCAGACAAAGTGGATAGCTTAGTTGGTTTAATTGCAGCAGGTGAGAAAATCTCTGGTTCGTATGATCAATTTGGTTTGCGGAGAATGACAATTGGTATAATTAGGACAATACTTGAAAATAATTTGCATGTTCCAATTAGGCTAATGATAGACAAGTCAGTATCTTTATATTCAAGGCTTCTATTTAATAAAAATACAGCGTCAGTTGATAAGCCGAATAGAAAACAAATTTCAGAACTAGTATTTAGATTTTGCTTAGAAAGATTCAAGGTTATTTTAAAAAATAGAGATATAAGGCAAGATGTTGTAGATTCAATACTATATAAAATCGATATTAATGATCTGCTGACAGCAGAAAAGCAAACTGTTATATTGGATCGTTATCTTAGTACTCCAGAAGGTGAACAAATTCTAAGCACTTACAAAAGAGTCAGTAACATGATGAGCAAAGCAAGGAAAAGTGATGGCACTACTTATAGTGCATCTTACGGTAAGAGGTTTTTGATTGAAAGTGAAGAAATTGCGCTATCAAATTGTGCTATAACTGCTTGTAAAAACATAAAACAAGCGATAAAAAATAACCACTTTAATGTAGCACTTGATGAACTTGCTGGTTTTGATCCGTTTATCAATCAGTTTATGGACAGTATAAAGATTAACTGTGATTCTGATAAGCTGAGAAGAAACAGATTATCTTTGCTTGAAAATGTAGTTTCCATCTTTCATTTAGTAGCAGATTTTAACCTCATACAGGTTAAACAATGGATAAATGCTCAGGCAATATAAAGAACAAATCAAATCATCTCCACAATCCTGTGGCGTGTATAAGATGGTTGGAGATAAGAATAAAGTTTTATATGTTGGAAAAGCAAAAAACTTAAAGTCAAGGTTATCCGACTACCTTCAATTCGAAAACCTTTCTGAACGAATTAGAGTTATGCTCTTACAGGTTATTAAGGTTGAAATATTCATCACTGAGAATGAAATCGAAGCACTGCTTCTTGAAGCACAGCTAATAAAATCATTGAAACCACTTTATAATATTGTGCTCAAGGATGGAAAATTTTATCCTTATATGACAATTTCCAAGCACGATTATCCAAGAATAGCAAAATATAGAGGCAAATTTAAGAAAAATGAGTTTCATTATTATGGTCCCTTTACATCTGCCGCTGCTGTTAAGCAAACTATATTGTCATTGCAAAAAGCTTTTCTCCTAAGAGTATGTTCAGATCAATACTTTTCCTCAACAAAAAGACCATGTATTGAATATCAAATTAAGCGCTGCTCAGCACCATGCATAAACAAAATCACAAAAGACGACTACTGCCAATCAGTAAAACAGGCACGAAATACATTGCTTGGAAGAAATAAGGAAGTGAAAGAACAGTTACTTTTCACAATGAGAAAGTGCAGCAGTGAAGAAAACTATGAGCTTGCTGCTATATATAGAGATCGGGTAAAGTTTCTTGAGCAAATTCAAATACAGCACAAGGATTTTTCTTTTGAAAAAGATGCAGATTTCTTCAGTATTGTACGTGAAGAGGATCTAGCATGTATTAGTGTGTTATCGTTCAGAAATAAAGACAACTACGGCAGCACTCCTTACTTTGCCGAGAACTGTGGTGATCACTCAAATGATGAAATTTTATCCACCTTTTTGGTCAATTTTTATAATTCAGCTAACATACCTCCAATACAAATTTACGTTCCAGATTCTATTGTGGATAAGGAAATTATAGAACAAGCACTATATAAGGTTGCTCAAAAGCCAGTAAAAGTTCTGCATGCAAAGAATAAAAAAGAGCGTGATTTATTGAAATTTGTTTATGATAACTCTCAGCATAGCTTAGAGCAGAAGCTTATCGATTATAGAAATAACCTAGAAAAGCTTGAGGAGCTTAGCAAAATCTTCTTGTTACCAAATATTCCAAAGCGTATTGAGGTTTATGACAATAGCCATATATTTGGAAACCAACAAATTGGTGTAATGGTTGTTGCAGGGCAGGAGGGTTTTTTAAAAAGTGAGTACAGAAAATTTACTATAAAGGAAAAATTTTCAGGCGATGACTATAAAATGATGAGGGAAGTGCTAACCAGACGTTTCTCCGGCAATATAAAAGGCATAATACCTGATTTTTTACTGATTGATGGTGGACCAGGACATGTTTCCATAGTACAGAATGTACTGGAAGTATTGAATATAAACGTTCCTTTTGCTTGTATGGCAAAAGGTCCTGATCGTAACGCAGGAAATGAAAGATTTTATATGCTGGGCAGGGAAGAATTCAGTCTGGCAAATGACAGCAAAGTCATGCTTTACTTACAATCGCTGCGTAATGAAGCCCACCGTTTTGCGATAACTTCACATAGAAAAAAACGCGATAAACAGTTTATAGTTTCACAATTAAGCAAAATACCCGGCATTGGCAACAAAAGAAAAAAAGCGTTGATGTCTTATTTTGGTTCAGTGAAAAATATAAGCAAAGCTTCTCTGGCTGAAATTCAAAACATACCTGGAATTAGTAAAGGTTTAGCAGAAGTTATTCTTAAACACGTAAATTATAAGAGAGGAGTACTGGAATGACACAAAACCCGTTTTATTATTAGGGAATTTATATCTTAAAACCGCAAAAAAAGGTGTGCGTATTTGTGAAAAAAAATCTCCATAAAATTTGTGAAGCAATGTGGTGGGACTAGTGCGATTCGAACGCACGACCTTCAGATTAGGAGTCCAACGCTCTATCCTGCTGAGCTATAGTCCCGTATTTCCTACCATTCATGTAAAGTTATAGCAAAAAATCCTTTCTTTTCTAGATTTCTTGCATAACCAATTTATGACGACAAAAAACATTTCTGTACTTCTTGAGTATAATGCTATTATATTTAATAACATGGTTTAAGTAAGATTAATGCTAGTTAACAATATTGGTTATTTCTATAACAATCAAAACGACTTTGCTTTAAGCAATATAAACATTAAAGTAAAGAAAGGAAATGTTGCATGTTTATTGGGGCATTCTGGCTGTGGCAAGTCAACAATTTTGAAATTAATTGCGGGGATAGAAAATCCAAAATCTGGAACTATTTTTATAAATGATAGGTTAGTTGCAAGTAATAAGGCATCAGTCGCTATAGAGCATAGAAATATCGGATTGATTTTTCAGCATTCTGCATTATTTCCTCATAAAACAGTAGTAGAAAATATAACCTTTGCTATCCGCAGCTCTTCCAAGAGAGAAAAGCACCTAATTGCATTGGAAATCTTGAAGTTACTCAATATAGAAAAATATGAAAATATGTACCCTAACGCCTTATCTGGAGGACAGCAACAATTAGTTGCAATAGCAAGAGTGATGGCACAAAACCCTGATGTTGTGTTGTTAGATGAACCATTTTCTAATTTAGATATACTGCTCAAGTGCCGAATAAGACAACATATATTGTCCCTTTTTAGAAGTAAAAATATCCCTGTGCTAATGGTAACTCATGACCCGCAAGAAGCATTGAAAGTTGCAGATTTTATCTACGTAATGAAAAATGGTAAAATTATTCAATCAGGAGTTTCTAGCGATATATACCATAAGCCTAAAGATGATACGCTAGCAAAGTTTTTTAGTGAGCTCTCTTCTAATCTACAGTTAAGCGAAAAGTTTCCACTTATTCGCTGCAAGAAAATAATCTAGTTTGGGATTGTTATAAAATAATTAAAAAACCTTGATTTATAATTAAATAAAGGTGATATAATCTATGTGTTACTTGACTTCAGTCAAGTTTTAATATTTAAAGGTCAATATTTTAAATGGAGGTGAAAATGAGTTTAGGACCATGGCAATTGTTTCTAGTCTTAATAATAATTTTAGTTCTGTTTGGTGCAGGCAGATTACCGCAAGTTATGGGTGATTTAGGAAAAGGCATCAAAAACCTTAAACAGGAGCTTAAGGACTCAGAAAAATTATCGTCTAATGAACCAGATCGTTAGCGTCCTCATACTTCGTGACATGCACCTTAGTGCATGTCATCTGTTTAAAAACTTAGTCAGGTTAAAGAATGAAAGAGATGAAGTGTTGGTATGAAATAAATAACAAATATTGAAATACAGCAACAACTATGTTAGCTTAAGAGGAATATTTTATTAAAGGATAATTGTGCAAAAAAGTGAGAAACTAACTAAAGATAAAAAACTAGCTTCTGATATTCTAAAAGAGGTTGCAGATACCAATAACAATGATAGCAATAAAGTAACTTTGTTTGACATTAAAACAGCTTTGCATGAGCGCGGTTTTGGTATTTTAATAATCATCTTCTCCTTGCCGCTATCGGTGCCTATACCGGTTCCACCTGGTTATACAACTATTCTTTCTATACCTTTAATCTTATTCTCACTGCAGCTTCTATTTGGATTTGATTCTCCTTGGATGCCCAGTTGGCTAGAAAGAAGATCTTTTCAGCGTTCAACACTAGCTCTTGTGGTAGAGAAAACTTCCCCTGTATTAGAAAAAATAGAAAAATTCATGAAGCCAAGACTGTCTTTCATTTTCTATGGGCCTGGTGAGAAGATTCTGGCTTTTATGATGTTGCTTTGTGCAATAATAATAGCTCTTCCATTACCTTTTACTCACTTCCTTCCTGCAATTGGCACAACTCTTATTTCACTTAGCATTATGAGTAAAGACGGGTTTCTATCCATATTGGGAGTTTTAGTATCATTGTGCGCGTTGTTGCTTACTCTTGTTGTAATAGTCAAAGGACCACAACTTATAACCGGAGCACTTTCTCTTCTTAAAAGCTTTACAACACTTTAACAAAAGAACGAATTACTAGCGCAAAATGAATAATGCATATTGAAATAAAACAATAATTGTGTTAAGAATTATTTTTATCAAAGGTTTTTCGTGTCAAAAAATGATAAGTTGACTAAAAGTGATAAATTAGCTTCTGATATTCTAAAAGAAGTTGCAGATACCAATAACAATGATAGCGATAAAGTAACTTTGTTTGACATTAAAACAGCTTTGCATGAGCGTGGTTTTGGTATTTTAATAATCATCTTCTCCTTGCCGCTATCGGTGCCTATACCGGTTCCACCTGGTTATACAACTATTCTTTCTATACCTTTAATCTTATTCTCACTGCAGCTTCTATTTGGATTTGATTCTCCTTGGATGCCGCATTGGTTGGAAAGAAGGTCTTTTCAGCGTTCAACACTAGCTTTTGTGGTAGAGAAAACTTCTCCAGCATTAAAAAAAATAGAAAAGTTCATGAAACCAAGAATGTCTTTTATTTTCTATGGGCCCGGTGAAAAGATTTTAGCTTTTGTAATGTTGCTTTCTGCATTATCGATAGCTCTTCCATTGCCTCTTACTAACTTCATTCCTGCAATTGGTACGACTCTTATTTCGCTTGGCATTATGAGTAAAGATGGGTTTCTATCCATATTGGGAGTTTTAATATCATTGTGTGGGCTATTGCTTACTCTTGTTGTAGTAGTCAAAGGGCCACAACTTATCATTGGGGCATTTTCTTTTCTCAAAAGCTTCGTATATGGTTAGGCTTTACAACACCTTAACAAAAAAAAAGGAGCTTTTTACACCTATCGATAAAGATCATGTGAAAATGTATGTTTGCGGACCAACAGTATATGACACAGCACATATAGGCAATGCACGGTCTGTTGTTGTGTATGATGTGTTATTTCAGCTACTTAAGTTTTGTTATGGCAAAGTTACCTATGTGCGTAACATAACCGACATTGATGATAAGATAATTAATGCAGCAAGTGAAAAAAATAGCAACATAGAAAGTATCAGCACATATTACACCAAGGCTTTTCATGAAGATATGAGAAGCATAAATTGTGCAGAGCCAACACACGAGCCAAAAGCAACGAAAAACGTAGATTATATTATAAAATTAATTGAACATTTGCTGCAATCAGGCCACGCTTATGAATCTGACAAACATGTGTATTTTAATATAGAATCTTACCATGAATATGGTGCTTTATCAGGAAAAAAAACTGATGAATTGGTTCCAGGTAGCAGAGTTGAAGTTAATGAAAATAAAAAGCACCCGGGAGATTTTGTGCTGTGGAAGCCTGCAAATGATATTGACTACAAACTTTCAAGTTATTGGAATAGCCCATGGGGAGAGGGCAGACCTGGATGGCATATAGAATGCTCAGCAATGTCATATGCTTACCTTGGCAAAGATTTTGATATTCATGGTGGCGGCATAGATTTACAATTTCCTCACCATGAAAATGAAATTGCACAGAGTAAGTCTGCATTTGCTGGATCAATGTTTGCAAAATACTGGATACATAACGGTTTTCTTACAGTAAATGAAGAGAAAATGAGCAAGTCCTTATTTAATATAGTCAAAGTAAGAGATTTGCTAGATAGTGGAATAAAGGGTGAAGTAATACGCTATGCACTGCTCAAAACTCACTACAGAAAACCACTTGATTGGACAGAAAACGTTATTTCTGACGCACAGGAAACCTTAAATAAATTTTATCGGCTATCACGTGGTTTAGATACAATAAATATTGATGAAAGTAACGCAGAGATTTCTAAAGATTTTATAGACGCTTTAAAAAACGACTTAAACATTCCTGAAGCTCTAGCTATATTACATGAAATGGCTGCAAAAATTAACAAAATGAGTAATGAAAGTGAAAAGCTAAAATTAACTGAGAGTTTTGTTAAGAGTGCCAGATTTATTGGTCTTCTTGAGTCAAGTTATGAAAAGTGGTTTGCTGTGGATGTAAATCATCAAGAAATAGAAAGGTTGATAGACTTAAGAAAAATTGCAAAAAAAAATAAAAATTACGATACTGCAGACAAAATAAGGGATCAGTTGAAACAAATGGGGATTACAATTTCTGACAATGAAGATGGTACAACAACCTGGTAAACTCATATGGAAAATTACTTTCTGTTATTCACAGATAGTCTAGTATCATCATTAGTCTTACCCATACATCAAGGTTTTGTGTTCAATACCATGCTTTATTTCAGGTCGTATCAGACTCCACTACTGATGTTATTTTTTGGAGTACTAGGATCAAGCCTTGGTGGAATAGTTAACTGGTATTTAGGTAGAATAACAATCTCTATACGAAAATCATACCGCAAACTAGAGAACGAGCATAAAACACCAAAAATCGTAAAAAATCTACTGATTTGTGCAGTTACATTACTTTCATGGGTGCCAGCACTTGGAAGTGTGATTCAAATTTTATCAGGTTATTTTAAGTTAAACCTTTATACCCTTGCCCCTTTAATCATTCTATCTAATTTCTTCTATTTGTTATATCTAATACTTACTTTTGGAGTATAACAGCTATAGTACTACAGCCATTAAAGCCCACTTCTGTCATCCTATGCCCTGATAGAAGCGGAGCTATAAATTAGAGGTTGTCCGGAAACAAGTAAAAGGCTATAATATCTGAAATTTTAGTACGGGGTAAAGATGAGAAAAAAGTATCCAACAGATCTAAGCGAAAGGGAATGGGCAAGAATAGAAAAACACTTCAGAGTATCATACAAGAAAGGAGGAAGGCCGCCAAAGTATAGCAAAAAAGAAATATTAGAAGCAATTTTCTATGTATTGCGTACAGGGTGTCAATGGCGGTATTTACCAAATGATTTTCCGCTATGGAAGACTGTGTATGAGCAGTTCAGGCAATGGAAGAAGCAGGGAATTTTTGAGAAAATGAATTATGAAATTACAAAATATAGTAGAAGAAAAATAGGAATGAATGAGCAGCCGAGTGCCTGTATAGTAGATAGTCAATCTGTAAAGACTACAGAAAAGGGGGGATCAAAGGCTATGATGGAAGTAAAAAAGTAAAGGGTAGAAAAAGGCATATAATTACAGACACTCAGGGTTTTATACTAGGTTGTTACGTAGGCGCTGCTAACGAAAATGATAGAGATGGTATTAAAATAGCATTAAACAATATGAGAACAAAATATACTAAAGTTAAAAAAATGTGGGCTGAAATGGGATACCAAGGAAGAAATTTAAAGAATCACATAAAGGAAGAATATGACATAGATATTGAAATTGTTAAAAGGCCTCCATGTAGATTTTGGGTGCACAAAGATACTCCACCTGAGCTACTACCAACAAGAGAACAAGGGTTTAAAGTACAGCCAAGAAGATGGGTTGTAGAAAGGACTTTTGCTTGGGTTAATAGGAATAGAAGGCTATCGAAGGAGTATGATTTACTCACAACATCCACTGAGAATTTCATATACCTAGCTATGAGTAGGGTTATGTTAAAGAGGGAATATGCTTGAATTTACTAGTTTCCGGACAACCTCTAAATATAGATCCAAGTAGTCACGCTACTTGGATGACGAGGTAGAGGGTACTGGAATGACATAGGATAATATGGGATGAAGGAGATAATACAAGAAAACATTAGCTATGTTTTTTGCATAACAATGCATCTCTTCATTCCCGCTAAGTCGTATACATATTCCTGAAAAGCTAATTCGTATGAGGGGATTATTTTGTCAATATTGCTTTGATCTTCACCTATCTCCAATATCGCAAACCCATTTTTTTTAAGGCACCTCCTTAATATTGGAAAAATGCTCAAGTAACAGCTCAAACCATCAATACCACCATCAAGGGCAATTCTTGGTTCCTTTTGCACTTCAGCTTGCAAGTCTTTCAATTTGCTTCTTTTAATATATGGAGGATTACTGATTATAAGATCGAATGAACCTCTGCACTCTGTCCACGAACTTGGAAATATTTTGGCTCTGCTGAGAAGATCATGTTTTTTTGTGTTCTGATAGGCAACTTTATATGCTTCCAAGCTTTTTTCAAAACCGACGCCAACAGCATATTCATACTCACTAAGTGCGGATATCAATAAACAACCTGTGCCTGTACCAAAATCTGCAATTTTTAGTTTCTGTTTTTTGTTTGGGTAATATTTTAACACTGCTAGGATTATTGTTTCACTATCTGGCCTTGGATCTAAAACATGCTGGTTAACTATAAAATTTTTACTCCAGAATTCACGATTACCTATTATTTGCGATATTGGATATCTTTCCGCTCTTTTTTTTGTTAATTTCCAAAATAAAAGTTCTTTCTCCATCGGCACTTGATCAGCATGGTTCACAATTATAAATGATCTTTCCACTCCAAGTACGTGCTGCATGATGATTTCACAATCTAAATGTTGTGATTCAACTTTATGTGACGATAATAACTCCGATCCTTCTTGAATTAAAGTGCTGATTGTTTTCATTATTCTAAAAATATGTTTCTTTCAGCCAAAAATAGCAAGATGAGCTTCCAGTTTAGGGTAGCTGCACTAAATCCCAGTGTCAAGCACGCAGCTGTACGAACATTGCAATTTGCAGATCCAAGTAGCTTGACTACTTGGATCCAGCTAAGTTGGTGAGCATAAAAGTATAGCTAATGCGAGCTTTACGTCATACCGTCACGGTATCTCTAGATTCCGCTAACACGTAGCGGGACGACGAGGTCAGGGTGTCATCCTAGTACCTTCTCCTGTCATCCCAGTGCCCTGACTACTTGGATCCAGGAAAAAGAATGGTGTCATCCAAGTAGCCTCCCTCCCCTGTCATCCCAGTGCCCAGACACTGGGATCCAGAAAAGTTTGCTTGTAAGCAAGCAAACTAGCACAGAAAGTGGTTACAACATTTTCGATGAGATTATATGGAAAACTGGATTCCAGTGTCAAGCACTGGAATGACACCTTCCTGCCCAGTTCATGTTGCCATAAATATTAAGAAATTTACCAAGCAAAAAAAAGGCAAAAGAAGCCCTAGTCATTGTCTATTTTCAGTATTGGCGTTTTTTAAGTCTTAAACACTGCAATTTAGCTGCTTTTAAATGCAACTCACCTTAGTTTAAATGTTTAAGAAATTTACTAAGCAAAAAAAAGGCAAAAGATATCCCGTATTAGCTAGTTGTCACTCTCTAATCCTGCAAATTGGCGTACTATACTGTCTTAAACGCTTTATAAGCGCGTTTCAGCTTATATAGGTAAAAACCCAGAAATGTTGTGAAGAAGTAAAGTGTGCATAGTGCAAAAAATTAAAAATAAGACGCCAATCACGTAATACTGTTGTCATTTAATCTGCACAGATTGAAGATAAATGAATACCTTCAGTACCATGATAATGGGGCTGGCGAAGGGTGTCAAGTAAGTTTTTTCGTTTCTACTGAATGACAGTTGTGGCTTGGGAGGTAGTGCAAGAAGTCTACTGATGGCTTTCAAGGCAGTTGAGCTTAATTATTAGAGTAGTAATGTTTATTTTTATATTGACTATTGAGGTTTATTATTTTATAACTAAAAACTTAGTTATTTTAATGAGCTTGAGTTTATAACATATGCCTACGATAAATCAATTAATACGTAAGGGTAGATTAGGATTGACCCATAAGAAAAAGGTACCAGCTTTGGGAGAAAGCAACCCTCAAAGGAGAGGTGTTTGCACTAAGGTGTATACTACAACTCCTAGAAAGCCTAACTCAGCACTCCGTAAAGTAGCCAGAGTAAAAATTAGTGGGTATGGTGAAGTGACGGCTTATATACCTGGTGAAGGTCATAATTTACAAGAACACTCTGTTGTTTTGATACGTGGTGGGCGGGTTAAAGATTTGCCAGGTGTGCGTTATCACATAATAAGAGGTGCTCTTGATCTGCGTGGTGTGCAAAATCGAAAGAAAGCTCGTTCAAAATATGGTGTAAAGAAATCTGGTTAAAGTTTATGGCTCGTCGGAATAAAGCAAAAAAAAGAGAAATAAGTCCTGATTCGCGTTACGGCAGTGTTTTGCTGATGCGTTTCATTAATACAATCATGAAATGTGGTAAAAAATCTACTGCAGAAAAGATTATCTATGACGCTTTGTCTTTAGCTGAAAAGAAAATAGGCGAAGGTGGGTTATCAATTTTTGAGACAGCAGTAGGAAATGTTACTCCTTCTATAGAAGTGCGTTCTCGACGCATTGGTGGTGCAACTTATCAAGTACCTGTTGAAGTTCGACAAGATAGAGCGGTTTCTTTAGCGTTAAGGTGGATTGCTAAAGCAACTTCTGCTGCTCGAAAAAAGAGTGGAAAAACCACTGTTGATTGTTTGCAATCTGAAATACTGGATGCTTATAATAAACGCGGTGGTGCGTTTAAGATGTGCGAAGAAAAATATAAAATGGCTGAAGCTAATAAGGCATTTTCTCATCTTCGTTTTTAATGTTAGCTAATTAATTGTGATATGGAAATTGGAATATCTAAATACAGAAATATAGGGATAATGGCTCACATAGATGCTGGTAAGACTACCACAACAGAGCGTATTTTATTTTATACTGGTAAGCAAAATAGAATTGGTGAAGTGCACGATGGTGCAGCTTCTATGGATTGGATGGAGCAGGAAAAAGAGCGTGGTATTACAATCACATCTGCTGCAACAACATGTTTTTGGAATGATCATAGGGTCAATATAATAGACACTCCTGGTCACGTTGATTTCACTATTGAAGTTGAGAGATCTTTAAGGGTTTTGGATGGTGCAGTTGCTGTATTTGATGGAGTTGCTGGAGTTGAACCTCAATCTGAGACAGTGTGGCGTCAAGCTGATAAATATAGCGTTCCTCGTATCTGCTTTGTTAATAAGATGGATAGAATAGGGGCAAATTTTTATCGATGTGTTGATATGATAAAGACGAAGCTTGGTGCAGCACCTTTAGTTATTCATTTACCAATAGGGAGTGAGAAAGATTTCAAAGGTATAATTGACCTTATTTCTATGAAAGCCATTATATGGCAAGAAGAAACGTTGGGCGCTAAATTTTCTTATGAAGATATTCCTTCTGATTTGCTTGATAAGGCTCAAGAATATCGAAATCTTTTATTAGATGCTGCAGCTGAGATGGATGATGAAGCGATGAATACTTACTTTGAGTCTAATGATCTGCCAGTGGATTTACTGAAAAAATGCGTGAGAAATGGGACCATTAAAGGAAAATTTGTTCCTGTGTTATGTGGATCAGCTTTTAAAAATAAAGGCGTACAACCACTTTTAGATGGTGTGGTTGACTTTTTACCTTCTCCTATTGATGTTGATGTAATTGTTGGAATTGATCCTAAAGATTCAGAAAAGAAAATTGAGGTCAAACCTTCAGAAAAAGAGAAATTTGTTGCTCTTGCATTTAAAGTGATGACGGATAAATTTGTAGGAAGCTTGACGTTTATCCGTATTTATTCTGGTAAATTAAAGTCTAAATCTACCGTTTCAAATGCGTTAAAAAACGAAACTGAAGGGATTGGCAGAATGTTACTTATGCATGCAAATAACCGAGAAGATATAACTGAGGCTAGGGCTGGAGATATAGTTGCTTTAGTTGGGCTAAAGAAAACAACCACCGGAGATACTTTATGTTCTGTTGATTTTCCTATATTATTGGAGCGTATGGAATTTCCTGAGCCTGTTATTGAAATTGCTGTGGAACCTAAAACCACTTCAGATCAGGAAAAATTAGGTATTGCTCTAAATAGGTTGGTTGCAGAAGATCCTTCTTTGAGAATGTCAGTAAATGCGGAAAGTGGCCAGACTATATTGAAAGGCATGGGTGAGCTCCATCTTGAGATTATTGTTGATAGAATGAAGCGCGAATTTAACGTTGAGGCTAACGTCGGTGCTCCTCAGGTTGCATATCGTGAAACTATCACTAAATCTGTTGAAATTGATTACACTCATAAAAAACAATCTGGTGGAGCTGGTCAGTTTGCTAAGGTTAAAATAAAATTTGAACCTCTTGAGCCTGGTTCTGGGTTTCAATTTGAAAGTAAAATTGTAGGTGGTGCTATTCCAAAAGAGTATATTCCTGGGGTAGAAAATGGCTTGGAGTTGATAAAAGAAGGTGGTATAATTTCGGGATTTCCGTTGATTGATTTTAAGGCTACCCTTCTTGATGGTGCTTTTCATGAGGTTGATTCTAGTCCTTTAGCTTTTGAACTTGCTGCTAAAGGTGCTTTTAAAGAGATGGCAAATAAAGCTGGTCCAAAAATGCTGGAGCCTATAATGAAAGTTGAAATCATTACTCCTGAAGAATATATGGGTGATGTTATGGGTGATATAAATAGTAGAAGAGGAAATGTTGCTGATATGCTCGATTTAGGTAATAATAGTAAAATAATTACTGCTTCGGTACCTCTTGCAAATATGTTTGGTTATATCAACGTTTTGCGTTCTATGTCTCAGGGAAGGGCACAGTATAGTATGCATTTTTCTTGTTATGAGCAAGTGCCACAATATGTGGTTGATGAGTTAAAGTTAGAGTATAATTAAGGGTAATAATTATGACAGCAGTAGTGGAAGCATTTGGAAAGCCGCATGTAAATGTGGGAACAATAGGACATGTGGATCATGGGAAGACGACGTTAACAGCGGCGATAACGAAGCATTATGGAAATTTTGTAGCGTACGATCAGATAGATAAAGCGCCAGAAGAAAGGAAGAGGGGGATAACGATAGCAACAGCGCATGTTGAGTATCAGACGGAAAAAAGGCATTATGCACACGTTGATTGTCCTGGACACGCTGACTACGTAAAGAACATGATAGTAGGTGCAGCACAGATGGATGCGGCGATATTGGTAGTGTCGGGGGTTGATGGGCCAATGCCACAAACGAGAGAGCATATATTGCTGGCGAAGCAGGTAGGTGTTGGATATATCGTGGTGTATATAAATAAAGCTGATGTTGCTGATGCTGATATGATAGATTTAGTAGAAATGGAAGTGAGGGAATTACTGAGTAAATACGGATTTCCAGGGGATGAAGTGCCTGTGGTGGTTGGTTCAGCGCTCAAGGCGCTGGAGGATGACAGCAGCGAATATGGAAAGAAATCAATAGATAAATTGATGGAAAAGTTAGATGAATATGTAGCGGTTCCACCAAGGCCTGTGGATTTACCATTTTTATTGCCAATCGAAGATGTATTTTCGATATCGGGGCGAGGAACAGTGGTAACAGGAAGAATAGAGAAGGGAGAGATAAAGACGGGAGAAGAGATAGAGATAATAGGTCTGAAAGCGACGCAAAAGACGATATGCACAGGTGTTGAGATGTTTAAGAAGTTGCTGGATAAGGGAAGTGCAGGACTCAATGTAGGAATATTGTTAAGAGGAACAAAAAGAGAAGAAGTGGAGAGAGGGCAAGTATTAGCGAAACCGGGGACGATAACACCGCATAGAAAGTTTAAGGCGGAGGTTTATATATTAAAGAAAGAGGAAGGAGGAAGGCATACACCATTTTTTGCGAATTACCAGCCACAGTTTTATTTAAGGACAACGGATGTAACTGGGAGCATAAAATTGCTAGATGGGAAGGAGATGGTAATGCCAGGAGATAATGTGAGTGTAGAAGTAGAATTGCAAGTACCGATAGCAATGGATAAGGGATTGCGTTTTGCGATAAGAGAAGGCGGTAGAACTGTTGGTTCTGGTGTTGTTTCTGAAATTTTGGAGTGAGAGTTTGAGTTATAGGAGTGTAGCTCAATTGGTAGAGCGCTGGTCTCCAAAACCAGAGGTTGTAGGTTCAATTCCTATCGCTCCTGCATTAATGTTGTGGTGGAAATGTTAAAAAGTTTGTGTGGTTTTTTCTGTGATATAAAGCAAGAAATACGAAGAATTGCTTGGGTAAAGAAACAGGAGGTGTTGTCATCTCTATTTGTTGTAATGATTGTTATATTATGCTTTTCGATTTTCTTCTGTTTTGTGGATTTTATGTCTCTTTACGTAATTAAGGCTTTATTTGGAATTATTTATGGAATGTGAATATAAATGGTATATCATTAAAGTTGATTATGGATATGAGCAAAACATACGCGAATTGGTAAGTAATGCTGTTTATTTTAAGGAAGTGTTTATTCCTTATCAAACGGTATGTAATTCAAAGTCTGATATAAAAGAATTATGTGAAGTGTATGTATATATGCATCTGTGTGATGAAAGCAAAAATATTTTGAATCAAACGCCTGGATTCTGCAGTGGCGAATCTGGTGATTTTGAGATGATTTCAGATGATGAGATAAGTTTAAAGTGTAAAGAATTTAATAGATATAAATGGTATATCTTGAGAGTTGCTTCCAATTGTGAAGAGAAAGTGCGCCAACATATATTGGAAAATTCTATGAGATTGGGTGTTAATGATTACTTTAAGGAAGTTTTTATTCCATATGAAGAGCTAAGTGAAGTAGAGCTGAAATCTAAGAAAATTGCTACACGAAGGAAATGCTTTCCTGGTTATGTCTTTTTATACGTGAATTTATGCGATGAAGTATTGAATTTTATCAATAATATACCAAAATCTCTTAAGGTTTATGGATTTTTGAAAAACGGTAATATTCCAAAGGTGATTTTGGATGATGAGATTCACTCAATGTGTAATGCACTTTATAATGCTCAAGAGACAAAGAAGTTAGGTTATGGTTATGAAAAAGGTGAAAAAGTGAAAATTAATGATGGTCTTTTTCAAAATTTTACTGGTAAGGTAAATATGGTAAACGATGAGAAAAAAATTATTAATGTGGAAGTATCGATTTTAGGTAAGCCGACAATAATAGAGCTTGATCTGGCTCAAGTAGAGAAAATAGAGGATTAATTATGAGTGTTATAGTTGCTAAGATTAACTTACTTATGGAAGCTGGGAAAGCAGTTCCAGGACCGAAAATTGCTTCAGTACTTGGTCCACGTGGTATACCTGTTCCTAAGTTTTGTGAAGCTTTTAATAAAGTTACTAGTGCTGCTAACGCTAATTATAAAGTAGGCGATTTAGTAACAGTGCGAATTTCCATAAAGGATGATCGCTCTCATGATTTTACTGTCAGCGGTCCGCCTGTGGCTTATTTACTTAAGCAGGAGGCTAAATTAAGTAAAAGTTCTGGTAATCCTGGTAAAGAATTAGTGGCTAAATTACCTATGTCTGCTATAATTAAAGTAGCAAAGTGCAAGATGGTTGATATGAAAGTGGATAATGAAGATTCAGCAGTGAAAATGGTTGTAGGCACTGCAAAATCTATGGGTATAGAAGTTGTGGAAGGTTAGGTAAATGAATACATATAATGATAATCCTAAGCAGTGTTTGAAGAAGATTGTTGAGTCTGCTTCAGCAAAATTTAATGAATCAGTTGATATTGCGGTCAATTTAGGCGTAGATTCACGTAAATCTGAAGAGCAGGTGCGTGGTACAGTAGTTTTGCCTAAAGGTATCGGGAAGAATATTAAAGTAGCTGTTTTCGCTCAAGATAAACATTTATTAGAAGCTGAAAAAGCTGGTGCTGATATTGCAGGAGGAGAGGATTTAGTTGAAGAAATAAAAAAAGGTAGAAAGTTAGATGTTGATTGGTGCATTACTACTCCTGATTTTATGGCAAAAATCACTCCTATTGCAAAAGTATTGGGTGCTAAAGGGCTGATGCCTAACCCTAAATTTGGTACTGTGACTTCTAACATTGCAGAAGCTATTAAAACCATTAAGTCTGGTCAGGTAAAATTTAGAACAGATAAAAATGGTGTTATTCATGGTAAATTAGGAAATATTAAATTTGATATTGATGACTTGCTAGAAAATTTAAAAGCCTTTCTTAAAGTAATTAAAGATAATAAACCTATTTCTGCGAAAGGAATTTACTTTAAGGGTGTTTTTTTAAATTCAACTATGGGTAAAGCTTATAAGATAGGCAAAGTGGAAGATATAATTTAAGGGAGTGATACCGTGAAGCGTAAAGATAAGGATGAATTTATACAGAGCACAATAAACGTATTTGTAAATAATGATTTCTTGATATTAGTAAATTTTAAATCTATAAATGCTAATGATTCATTAACTCTGAGGAATAGTCTGAAGTCTATAGCAGGTGGGGTATTAGTAGTTAAAAACACTCTAGCGCGCTTGGCTTTGGAAAGGACTGGTAAATTCTCTTATTTATCAGGCAAATTTTCCGGTCCTGTTGCTATTATATACTCTAGTGGCATAGTAGAAGCTGCAAAATTAATAGTTGATTTTACTAATGCTAACAAAGAAAAAATGTCTGTGATTTGCGCAGCTCATTTAAATGAATTGTTAACAGTGGAAGATGTTAATAAACTGGCTAAGTTGCCTTCTCTGGATGAATTGCGTGTTAAAATTATGCGTTTAATATCTTATGATATTCCTGCTCGGTTAGCGTTGTCTATTAATTCATCTTCTATGAGGCTTATGAGAGTTTTGGATTATTATAGTTCTAAAAAATAAATTTGTTGTTAAGTAAGGTGGTAATTATGAGTAATGTAACAAGTGATTTGGTTGATAAAATATTATCTTTAAACCTATTAGAGGCTTCTGAACTTGTAAAAGTTTTAGAAGAGAAAATAGGGTTGCCTGCTGGTTCTTTTCTTGGTGGAGCTGTTGGTGCTGGGGCGCCTATTGGTGATAATGCTGCTGCTCCTGCTGCTCAAGAAAAGGCTGAGTATAAAGTTGTGATTAAAGAAATTGATGCGAGTAAAAAAATAGGAGTTATTAAAGCTGTGAGAGAGGTTAATTCTACATTGGGTTTAAAAGAAGCAAAAGAGTTGGTTGAATCTTTACCTAAAGATTTGACTGCTAATGTTCCTAAAGACGAAGCAGAAAAAATCAAGCAAAAACTTATTGAAGCAGGAGCAACTAAAGTGGAGCTTGAATAATATTTAATGTATTAATTTTATATTGATATAGCTCTTTTAATTAGTTTGGGGTATTTTAATGGTTGATTCTTCTTATATGTACGCTTCTGGTGCTTTTGTTCCTAGAGTTTCTTATTCTAGGTCGATTGATTTAAAAGATTCTTTATTGGATTTGGTTAAGGTTCAAAAAGAATCATATGATTCTTTTACTCCTAAGAATAAGGGTAATGAAAGACTTGAAGTTATCTTTCATACAATCTTTCCAATAAATGATCCTTTGCGTAGGGCTACTATTGAGTTTATAAGTTGTAGGGTAGATGATCCTAAGTATGATGAATCTGAGTGTATAAAGCGTGGCGTAACTTTTTCTGCTCAGGTTATTGCTTCTATACGTCTTGTTGTTATGCAGGATGGTATTTCTCTTGATGAATATAAATCGATTAAAGAGAGTGGAGATCATTCTAAACTTGCAACCGTTGTAAAATCTATAGAAGAGCAGAAAGTCCACTTTTGTGGGTTGCCTATGATGACTGATAAGGGCACTTTCATCATTAATGGTGTGGAAAAAGTTATCGTCTCACAAATGCATAGGTCTCCTGGTGTATTTTTTGATAGCGATAAGGGAAAAACTTACAATTCTGGTAAATTGATCTATTCTGCTAGAATTATTCCTTATAGGGGTTCTTGGCTTGATATTGAATTTGATGTTAAAGACCATTTGTATTTTCGTGTTGATAGAAAAAGAAAATTGCCAATTTCAGTTTTATTAAAGGCGTTGGGTCTATCAAATAATGATATACTCGATAGATTTTATGAGAAAATAAAGTATGTAAAACATAAAGATGGTTGGAAAGTGCCTTTTGTTCCTGATAAATTTAAAGGAGTGAGGCTGCCTTTCGACTTAATGGATATTGAAGGTAATGTGCTGCTTAAAGCTAACGTTCGTATTACCTCAAGACTAGCTAAAAAGCTATATGATAATGAATTGAAAGAGTATCTGGTTCCTTTTAATTCTATATGTGGTTTATTCCTCGCAGAAGATTTAATGGATAGTGCTAGCTCTACGAAAATTTTATCTGCTGGTGAATCTATAAAGCTGGAAGACATAAAGAAGCTTGAGTTATTATCTGTAGATGAAATATCAGTGTTGAACATAGATAATTTGTTTGTTGGACCTTATATATTAAATACGCTTTTCTTAGATGAAAACATGTCTTATCAGGATGCACTATATGAAATATATAGAGTTTTGCGTCCTGGTGAAGTTCCTGTTTTAGAGATAGTAGAAGAGTTTTTCCGTAATCTTTTCTTCAGTCCGGAATATTATGATTTGTCTAACATTGGTAGGTTGAAGCTTAACTCTTACCTTGGATTAAATTATGATGAGGATTTAACTGTTTTAACGCATGAAGATATTATTGAAATTGTGAAAAAAATAGTATTGTTACGTGACGGTCAAGGATCTGTAGATGATATTGATCATTTAGGAAACAGAAGAGTAAGATCAGTTGGAGAGTTTATAGAAAATCAATTTAGAACTGGGTTGTTGAAATTGGAACGCGCAATAGTTGATTATATGTCCACTTCTAGTTTAGATAAAGTTTCTCCATCTGATTTTATTAATCCAAAAGTGTTAACTAATGTCTTAAGAGATTTCTTCAATTCTTCTCAATTATCTCAATTTATGGATCAGACTAATCCGTTATCTGAAATAACACATAAAAGAAGGTTATCCGCGTTAGGTCCTGGCGGTTTAACAAGAGAACGGGCAGGATTTGAGGTGCGTGATGTTCATCCAACTCATTATGGAAGAATTTGCCCTATTGAGACTCCTGAAGGGCAAAATATAGGGTTAATCAACAGCTTAGCTATATACGCGCGTATTAATAAATATGGTTTCATTGAAAGCCCTTATAGAAAAGTAGTCAATAGGGTTGTTACTGATCAAATTGAGTATCTTTCTGCTATAGACGAAGGCTCACATCATATAGCTGACACTAGCGTAAAGCTTGATGAAAATAATTGCTTTGTTGATGACATGCTATACTGTAGATATGCTGGTAGCTTCGTCATGGTAAGTAGCGACCAAGTTAGTTACATTGACGTATCTCCTAAGCAGGTAATATCAGTTGCAGCTTCCTTGATTCCATTTTTAGAAAATGATGATGCTAATAGAGCATTAATGGGCTCAAATATGCAACGTCAGGCCGTACCTTTATTGAAGCCTACCGCTCCTCTGGTTGCTACTGGTATGGAGTCTTTTGTAGCTTCTGGCTCTGGTGCTGTAGTTTTAGCAAAACGCGATGGCATAGTTGATAGTTCTGATAGTAACTCTATAGTTATACGTGCTTTTGATAAAGAAAGGGTTAACTACTTGGACGTAGATATTTATCATCTAAGGAAATTTCAGCGTTCTAACCATAATACTTGTATTAATCAAAGACCGCTAGTGTGCGTAGGTGATTATGTTAAAAAGGGTGATGTAATAGCTGATGGTCCTGCAATTAACAGTGGTGAGTTGGCGCTTGGTAAAAATTTGCTAGTCGCTTTTATGTCTTGGCAAGGTTATAATTTTGAAGACTCTATTATTATTTCTAGTGAAGTTGTTAAAAAAGATCTCTTTACTTCTATTCATATAGAAGAATTTGACTGTGTTGTACATGATACCCCTTTAGGATCAGAAAAAATAACTCGTGCTATACCTGGTGTTAATGAAGAAAATCTATATCACTTGGATGATAGTGGTATAGTGAAAATTGGTACAAGAGTTGGTCCAGGCTATATTCTGGTAGGTAAAGTTACACCTAAACCTTCTCTTTCATTGCCTCCTGAAACGAAGTTATTAATGACAATTTTTGGTGAAAAGTCATTCGATTGTGCGGATTCCTCTTTATATACATCTCCAGATGTTGAAGGGACAGTAATTGATGTACAAGTCTTTACACGCAGGGGGGTTGAAGAAAATGAAAGGGCATTACTCATCAAACAAAAAGAGATAAATGACTTTGAGGAAGAGCGAGATTATATAATCAATGTTACTAGTGAATATTTCTATGATGAACTGAAGAAACTTCTTATTAATTCTGGTTCTCAAGATCGAGAAAAATTTGACTCTATTGAACGTGAGCAATGGTGGGGTATAGGATTAAAAAACCAATCCATTTCTGAGCAAGTTAAGAGCTTAAAAAAAGATTTTGATGAAAAAGTATCACATGCAATAGCACAGTTTAAGCGAAAAGTAGAAAAATTACATGAAGGTTATGACCTGCCTCAAGGTGTGTCGATGTCAGTAAAAGTTTTCATTGCTGTGAAACATAGTCTGCAACCAGGGGATAAAATGGCTGGTAGACATGGAAATAAAGGTGTGATTTCTCGAGTTGTGCCAGTGGAAGATATGCCTTATTTTGAAGATGGTACTCCTGTTGATATTATTCTTAACCCTCTTGGTGTTCCTTCACGAATGAATGTAGGGCAAATACTGGAAACGCATGTAGGTTGGGCTTGTAGAAAATTAGGGGAAAAGGTAAGTAATATTCTCGATGAGATCAATAAGATCAAAAGTGCTTTTTGCAAGGGAATTAGGTCCCTTAACGATGATAATTTTACACAATTTGCAGTAGCATACCTTGATAATAAAAAAATTGAAAATATTGATGATGATGAAATAACGGCTTCTGTTTTAAATACACCTAATAAGAATGCACTAAATGACGAGTTGAATGAGTTAGTAGAGAACTATTTGAACTCTTGTAAAAGTTCATACAGCAATTTACGTAACTTCCTGATTGAGGTTTATAGCTATGGCAGTAACGTATCTATCTGTAATGATATTCGTAATATTAGTGATAATAATCTCATTGAATTTGCACGCAAATTACGTGATGGCGTTCCTGTTGCTGCACCTGTATTTGAGGGTCCAAAAGATGAACAAATAGCAAAATTATTTGAACTTGCTGGTTTAGATAACTCTGGACAAGCTGTATTATATGACGGTTGCAGTGGTGAAAAATTCGACCGCAAGGTTACAGTTGGTTACATGTACATGCTTAAGTTGCACCACTTGGTTGATGGTAAAATTCATGCGCGTTCAGTAGGGCCTTATAGTTTGGTTACTCAACAACCTCTTGGAGGAAAATCTCATTTTGGTGGTCAGCGTTTTGGTGAAATGGAATGTTGGGCATTACAAGCCTATGGTGCTGCTTATACTTTGCAGGAAATGTTAACTGTGAAGTCTGATGATATTAATGGTAGAGTTAAGATTTATGAATCGATAATAAAAGGTGACAGTAATTTTGAATGTGGAATTCCTGAATCCTTTAATGTGATGATAAAAGAACTACGTTCTTTATGTTTAAATGTAGATTTAAAGCAAAATGATGTAGTGATTGAAGATATATCTCACACTAACATTGCACAACCTTTTAATGAGGTTAGCATATCGATTGCTAGCCCTGAAAGTATTAAGCGTATATCTTGTGGTGAGATAGAAGATGTTTCAACTGCAAATTATCGTACGTTCAAAGTTGAGAAAGGTGGATTATTTTGCCCTAAGGTTTTTGGCCCTGTCAATGACGATGAATGTTTATGTGGAAAATACAAAAAAAGAAGACACAGAGGTCGCATATGCGAAAAATGCGGAGTAGAAGTTACATCTTCTAAAGTAAGAAGAGAAAGGATGGGTCATATAGAGCTTGCATCTCCTGTTGCTCATATATGGTTTTTGAAATCGCTTCCTTCAAGAATTGGAGCATTATTGGATATGTCTCTCAGAGATATTGAGAATATTTTATATAGCGATAATTATATCGTAATAGATCCTCTTGTTTCGCCTTTTGAAAAAGGTGAGATTATTAGTGAAAAAGCTTATAATGAAGCTAAAGATAGCTATGGGATCGATAGTTTTGTAGCTATGCAAGGTGTTGAAGCTATAAGAGAGTTGCTAACGCGCCTTGATTTACATGAAATTAGGAAGGATTTAAGACTAGAATTAGAATCTGTTGCTTCTGAGATAAGAAGAAAGAAAATTATAAAGAGATTGCGTATTGTTGAAAACTTCATTAAATCTGGAAATAGGCCTGAGTGGATGATACTTACAACTATACCTATTTTACCACCTGATTTGCGTCCTTTGGTATCGCTTGAGAGTGGTCGTCCTGCAGTTTCTGATCTGAATCATCATTATAGGACTATTATTAATAGAAATAACAGGTTGAGGAAATTGTTGAGCTTAAATCCTCCTGAGATTATGATTCGTAATGAAAAAAGGATGTTACAAGAAGCAGTTGATTCTCTTTTTGATAATAGTCGTCGTAATACTTTGGTAAATAAAGCTGGTGCTGTTGGATATAAAAAGTCCATTAGTGATATGTTAAAAGGAAAACAGGGTCGTTTTCGCCAGAACCTCTTAGGAAAAAGGGTAGACTACTCTGGACGTTCTGTAATAGTTGTTGGTCCAACTTTGAAACTAAATCAGTGTGGATTACCAAAAAGAATGGCTCTTGAACTATTCAAACCTTTTGTTTACTCAAAGCTTAAGATGTATGGTATGGCTCCAACTATTAAGTTTGCTAGTAAGTTGATAAGAGCAGAAAAACCAGAAGTTTGGGATATGCTTGAAGAGGTAATAAAAGAGCATCCTGTTTTGTTGAATAGAGCGCCTACGCTACATAGACTTGGTATTCAGGCTTTTGAGCCAATCCTTATTGAAGGCAAAGCAATACAGCTTCATCCGCTTGTCTGTACGGCGTTTAATGCTGATTTTGATGGTGATCAAATGGCAGTGCATGTGCCAATTTCATTGGAAGCTCAGCTTGAAGCTAGGGTGTTGATGATGTCCACTAATAACGTTTTAAGTCCTTCTAATGGCAGACCGATTATAGTTCCTAGTAAAGATATAGTACTTGGTATATATTATCTGACTTTACAAGAACCTAAGGAAGATAATTTACCATCTTTTGGTGCTTTTTGTGAAGTTGAGCATTCCTTGAGTGATGGTACTTTACATATTCATTCTAGTATAAAGTATAGGATGGAGTATATTAATAGCAGCGGTGAAACTCACTATAAAACTGTTTGTACAACTCCTGGCCGTTTAATATTATGGCAAATTTTTCCTAAGCATGAGAATCTAGGCTTCGATCTAATAAATCAGATATTAACAGTCAAGGAAATAACTGGTATAGTTGATTTGGTATATCGTAACTGTGGTCAAAGTGCTACAGTGGCATTTTCTGATAAATTAATGGTACTTGGCTTTGAGTATGCCACATTTTCTGGTGTCTCTTTTGGTCGTTGTGATATGGTTATACCTGAAACTAAAGCTACACATGTTGATCACGCGAGGGGTGAAATTAAGAAATTCTCTATGCAATATCAAGATGGGCTAATAACTAGAAGTGAGAGGTATAACAAGGTTATAGATGAATGGTCTAAGTGTACGGATATGATAGCTAATGATATGTTAAAAGCAATATCTATATATGATGGAAATAGTAAGTACAACTCAGTGTATATGATGGTTAACTCTGGTGCAAGGGGTTCTACTTCACAGATGAAACAGCTAGCAGGAATGCGAGGGCTCATGACCAAACCTTCTGGTGAGATTATAGAAACACCTATAATTTCTAATTTCCGTGAAGGATTGAACGTATTTGAATACTTTAATTCTACTCACGGTGCGCGTAAAGGTTTAGCTGACACTGCACTTAAAACTGCAAACTCTGGATACTTAACTCGTCGTTTAGTTGATGTATCTCAAAATTGCATAGTTACAAAGCATGACTGTAAAACAAAAAATGGTCTTGTTGTGAGAGCTACAGTTGAAGGAAGTACTATAGTTGCATCTCTAGAGAGTGTTGTGCTGGGTAGAACAGCTGCAAATGATATATATAACCCAGTGACAAAAGAATTATTAGTAAAAGCAGGGGAATTAATTGATGAGGATAAAGTAAAGCAAATCAGCATTGCAGGTCTTGATGTTGTAAAAATTAGATCGCCTTTAACTTGTGAAATAAGTCCTGGTGTATGTTCTTTATGTTATGGAAGAGACCTTGCAACTGGTAAAATTGTTTCAATAGGTGAAGCAGTTGGTGTTATAGCTGCTCAATCTGTTGGAGAGCCAGGTACTCAGTTAACGATGCGTACTTTTCATATAGGTGGAGTAATGACTAGAGGCGTTGAATCCTCGAATATTATAGCTTCTATTAATGCTAAAATAAAGTTAAACAATAGTAATATAATTATAGATAGAAACGGAAATAAAATTGTGATAAGCCGTTCCTGTGAAGTCGTGTTGATTGATAGCCTTGGTAGTGAGAAGTTGAAGCACAGTGTACCTTACGGCGCTAAGCTTTATGTAGATGAGAGTGGGTCAGTAAAAATTGGCGATAAAGTTGCGGAATGGGATCCTTATACATTGCCTATTATCACGGAGAAGACTGGTACAGTGTCTTATCAGGACTTAAAAGATGGAATTTCGATCACTGAAGTGATGGATGAATCTACAGGAATATCAAGCAAAGTAGTAAAAGACTGGAAATTGCATTCTGGTGGAGCTAATTTACGTCCTCGTATTGTGCTGCTTGACGATAATGGTAAAGTAATGACACTCGCAAGTGGCGTTGAAGCATGTTATTTTATACCAATCGGTGCAGTGCTCAATGTACAAGATGGCCAGAAGGTTCATGCAGGTGATGTTATTACAAGAACACCAAGAGAGTCAGTTAAAACTCGTGATATTACTGGTGGTTTACCGAGGGTTATAGAGTTATTTGAAGCACGTCGTCCTAAAGAGCATGCTATTGTTAGTGAGATAGATGGCTATGTAGCGTTTTCTGAAAAAGACCGTAGAGGAAAACGCAGTATGTTAATTAAACCTGTAGATGAACAAATTTCTCCAGTTGAATATTTGGTATCAAGAAGTAAGCATGTAATAGTCAATGAAGGTGATTTTGTACGTAAAGGTGATCTATTGATGGATGGTGACCCTGATCTCCATGATATTTTACGTGTGCTTGGGTTAGAAGCTTTAGCGCACTATATGATTTCTGAAATACAGCAAGTTTATAGATTGCAGGGTGTTCGTATAGACAATAAGCATTTAGAGGTGATCTTAAAACAAATGCTACAAAAAGTGGAAATTACTGATCCTGGTGATACTATGTACTTGGTTGGCGAAAGCATTGACAAGCTGGAAGTTGATAGGGAAAATGATGCTATGAGTAACTCTGGCAAACGGCCTACTCATTATCTTCCTATTCTGCAGGGGATTACTAGGGCAAGTCTTGAAACTAGCTCCTTTATTTCTGCTGCCTCTTTCCAAGAGACAACAAAAGTACTTACAGAAGCAGCATTCTGCGGGAAGAGTGATCCTTTAAGTGGATTAAAAGAAAATGTTATAGTAGGAAGATTAATTCCTGCTGGTACAGGTTTGATTATGAATAAGATCAGAGCACTTTCACTTTGTGATAATGTGGATAAATATGAAAAATATTTTGATATTGAAACTTATGACGAGGAATGGTTGATGGATAATGGTTGTCATTTACACTCTGGTGAGGAAGAGAGCGTAGTGGCATACGATCAGTCGAATTGAGTACAGCTAGTGTGTCTCTTGACCAAAAAAGCCAATAATATTTTCTTTCACTTCTGTGCTATCTGTCATGTTATTTACTCTCACACGAAATTCAGATGAGCCTTGAAGCCCGCTACTGTACCAACCTATGTGTTTGCGGGCCATCTTTATTCCTGTGTCATTTCCATAGTACTCAAGAATATTGTCGTAATGCTCGAGTATGATGCTTAATCTCTCTGAAGCTGTTGGCTCAGAAGTTTCACTTCCACTGAGAAAGTTCATTGCTTGATTAATCAGCCAAGGTTTACCGTAGGCACCACGACCTATCATCACTCCGTCTGCTCCAGATTCTTTGAGAGCATTCTGAATATCATTTAAATTTTTAATATCGCCATTTACTATAACTGGAATTTTCACTTGCTCTTTAACATTTCTAACGAATTTCCAATCTGCTTGACCATTATAAAGCTGCGCTCTTGTTCTTCCATGCACAGTGATCATTTTTGCTCCTAAGTCTTCGGCAATTTTCGCAAGTCTCGGGGCATTGCGATTTTCATCGTTCCATCCAGTGCGCATTTTCACCGTAACTGGCATATTCACTGCTTTGACCACAGCTTCAATTATCTCAGCGGCTTTTTTCTCATCACGCATTAGCGCTGATCCTGCATAACCGTTTACAACTTTTTTAACAGGGCAACCAAAGTTTATGTCTATAATTTTTGCTCCCATGTCCTCGTTTAATTTTGCAGCCTCCGCCATAACATCTGGCTCACACCCAGCAAGCTGCACAGCAGTTAATGCATCGACTTTTGCTTTTTGCAAACTCTGGCGAGTTTGCATAATCATAGCTCTGCTTGCGATCATCTCTGAAACTAACAAACTTGCACCAAGTTTCTTCACAATACTTCTAAACGGATAATCAGTCACTCCAGACATTGGAGCTAAAATAACTGGAGAATCAATTGTCAAATTTCCTATTTGGAGGGGCATAAGGTCAATGGTAATTTTTCATTGATTACATAATGCAACACAAACTTGCATTCTCCCTTGAAATAGAAGACTGAGATGTTTTCGTCCTTGGCGGACGCTTACGATTTCTTAGATCTTCCTTACATTTCTCATCTTCCATAAGCGCTCTTGTAAATTCTTCTCTTTTCTCATTCAAATCAAATTTATATTCTGATAACTTTTTGTCAATTTCGTCAAATGATTTGTCTTCGTTAAGCATTTGTGTAATTTTATGAGCATTTTCTAACGCAAATATTCCACAGTTATACCCGTCACTTTGCTGCTTAGTTGGGGAAATTCTTATGTCTAATACCCATTCCTCTTTTTGCAGTTCTCTTTTAACAATATTTAGCACATTATCTGGCAATTGATTACCAAATGAGTCACAGTAATAAGCTCTAAATTTTTTATCACCTGCATCAGGTTTAATAACCAAAGTTACCCAATGATTGTTGTTAATATGAAGAACCGAAGTAAATATCAATTTAGAATTTTGTTTTAATTCACCTCTATAATTCTGAAGAAATTCTTTTGTGAGTTCGTCCCAACCATTAGAATAGCTAGGAGCAAGAAAATAGACATTATTATTACTATGTTCACTTTGTGAGTACCCATACACAACTCTTGCAATATGTGTAATGTCATCATCACATAACCAGTAAGCATAATTTCCTCTGTTTGTCTGATGCACAAGAGTGTCCAAATTTTCATGAAACTCTTTACCACCCAAACCACTATCTTTTGAAGCAATAGAACTTCTGCGACTACTGTTCTCTGAAACAGTTTACCCATCTTCATTATCTGGTCCAGGAAAAATACCACTATCCTCATCTGGAGTTTTTTGCTCACCTTGACTTGCTCTTTTTCCATTAATATAACCCTTCGCTAAGTAAAATAAAGGTTCAACAACCATTTTGTATGCTACTGTAAGAATTGTTCCCATTAAAACCCAAACTACGGGGTTAGAGATGAGCATAGCAAGTGGAAAGGTCAATAGAGGGGACCCTATTACCGCCCCTAAACAGCCAGCAGCGAATGTGGCTGCTAGGCATACACAAGTAGCGTAGATAACGAATTCCTCACCAGCAAAGTAAGTGCTCTCTTTCTGATTATTTTTTGTAATGCCCAACATACTACACCCTATGAACGCTAAGTTAATTAAATTTAAACAAATTCTAACAAAAAAATCAACCATAATAATTTTAGTAGTATGAGAATATATTGAATATTAAGAGCTTTTGGAGTACAGTAACAATGTTAGTAATAGCACAATATATGCACGATATAGAATATATACGCAAAAACCCTGAAGGATTTGAAAAGGCAATGAAAAGCAGGGGAATTAGAGAATCTACTGCGGAAGAGATATTAGAAATCGATCACGAGAAAAGATCATTAACCACTAAACTGCAGGATTTGAATAGGCAGCGCAATGAAATCACAGAGGAAATAAAAAAGCTTAAAATGAGCAAGAGCCCCTGTGAAGAGCAAATAGAGTTGTCAAAAAGCATCACAAATGAGATAGAGGCAATCAGCTTAAAAGAACAAGCAGAAAAGGATAAGTTAGTGAATGTTTTATCTAACTTGCCGAATATTCCTGCGCAAGATGTGCCAATAGGCGCAGATGAGAACTCTAATTTAGAGGTGAGAAGATATGGAGGAAAAAGACAGTTTGATTTTGTACCAGAATCTCATTATGAACTCGGAGAAAAATTAGGTTTAATGGACTTCGAACAAGCGGCGAGAATTTCCGGATCAAGATTTACGATATTAAAAGGACAGTTAGCTAAGCTTGGACGAGCGCTAATAAATTGTATGCTTGAAATGCATGTTAATGAATTTGGCTATACTGAGGTGTACCACCCGGCTTTGGTGAAAAACGAAGCTATGTATAATGTTGGTCAGCTACCGAAATTTTCTGACGATTCGTATTTAACTACCGACGAATTGAGGTTGATTCCCACAAGTGAAGTGTTTTTAACAAATTTAGTTGCTGACAAAATAATGGAAGAAAAAGAACTGCCTATTCGCTTTACTGCATATTCGGAGTGCTTTCGTAAAGAAGCAGGTAGTGCAGGTCGCGATACCAGGGGCATGATAAGGCAACACCAATTTGGTAAAGTGGAGTTGGTAAGCATCACAACTGAAGACCAATCAAATGATGAGCTTGAGCGTATGACGAGTGTTGCTGAAGAGATATTAAAAAAATTAGAATTGCCATACAGAGTAATGCTGCTTTGCAGTGGCGATATGGGTTTTGCTGCACAAAGGACTTATGACATAGAGGTATGGTTACCTGGGCAAAATAAATATAGAGAAATATCAAGCTGCTCAAATTGTGGTGCATTTCAAGCAAGAAGGATGAACGCTAAATACTCTTCAGAAACTGATAAAAAGATGAAAAAATATATTCACACTTTAAACGGCTCAGCTTTAGCTATAGGAAGAACGATTATTGCCATAATGGAGAATTATCAAAATTCTGACGGGTCGATTGCAATACCAAACGTGTTGCAAAAATACATGAGTAATGATACTGTTATAAGCAAATAATAATTTTGACATATAGAAAAGCGAGGAAATAAAGATGAAGGTTCTGGTTATAGGTTCTGGTGGGCGTGAGCACGCTCTACTTTGGGCTCTAAAAAAATCTCCTATCTTGACTGAGTTATATGTAACTCCTGGTCGCGAGGCCATGGAAAATTTGGGAGTTCTTGTGGATGTAAATATTCAAAATTCAGTGGATGTTACACAATTTTGCAAGAGAGAAAATATAGAGTTGGTTGTTATTGGTCCAGAACAACCAATAATTGATGGGCTTGCTGATGATTTAGTTGCAGAGGGAATAAATGTTTTTGCTCCAAGTCAAGCAACTGCAAAACTTGAGGGATCGAAGTCTTTCACCAAGGGACTATGTAAACGATATGGTATACCAACTGCCAAGTACGAGTGTTTTGTTGATGAAGGGTTAGCTAAAGATTTTGTACGTAGCAATAAAATAAAGTTTCCACTTGTAGTGAAAGCAAATGGAATTGCAGCAGGAAAAGGGGTGGTTATATGTAATACAGAAAGCGAAGCTTTTTCAGCAATAAATTCAATGCTAGTGGAGAAAAAATTTGGTGAATCAGGTCAAGAAATAATCATAGAAGAGTTTTTAGTTGGAGAAGAAGTAAGTTTTTTTGCTCTTATTGATGGGTTGAAAGTAGTAACTCTTGGGTGTGCAAAAGATTATAAGAGAGTTGATGAAAGTAATGAAAGCCAAAATACTGGAGGTATGGGGTCGTACTCATCACCTTCAATTATAAGTAAGGACATGGAGCAAAAAATTATCCAAAAAATAATATACCCTACAGCTCAAGCATTGGTTAACATGGGTACGTCTTATAAAGGAGTACTCTTTGCTGGTTTAATGATTTGCAAAGATAGCCCAAAACTTCTCGAGTATAACGTTAGATTCGGTGATCCAGAAACGCAATCTATATTACCTAGATTTGATTCAAATTGCGATTTGTTAAAATTGATGTTGTCAGTTGCAGAAGGAAAGTTAAATGTCAAAATGGTGGAACTTAACAACAAATCTACAGTTTGTGTAGTTGTTGCAAGTAAAGGCTATCCGGGTGATTATCAAAAGGGAGAAGTAATTAAAGGATTAGATAAGATTGAAAGCATTCCTGGTGTGTTGGTGTTTCATGCTGGTACTAAATTCGATGAAAGTGGTAACTTAGTTTCCGATGGCGGAAGAGTGCTAAATATAGTAGCAGAAGGGAGCACTATAGAGGAAGCCAAAAGTAAGGTGTACTCAGCATTAAATTTTTTAGAATGGCCAGGGGGCTTCTTCAGATACGATATCGGTAGTTAATGTTAGCTGTCGGTTAGCAGGTGGTTCACAGAAACGAAAAACTTCCTTGACAAACTCCGCCAGCCCCCTTATCATGAAACTGAAGCTATTGTATTTGCTTTCGCCAATCTGCAGATTAAAAGGTAAGGATTACTTAATGTATCGGCGTCTTATGTTCAATTTTTTGCAGTATATAGATACTGTATGTCTTTACAAAACTTCATCTACATCTAGATTTTTATCTAAATAAGCTGAACGCGCTTATAAAGCGTTACAAGACATCAAAAAATGCCAATACTCGACAGAGATAGTAAAAGACTAGCTAACTCGGGGATTCTT
This sequence comes from Wolbachia endosymbiont (group A) of Aleiodes leptofemur, assembly GCF_964028465.1. NCBI lineage: Bacteria > Pseudomonadati > Pseudomonadota > Alphaproteobacteria > Rickettsiales > Anaplasmataceae > Wolbachia > Wolbachia endosymbiont (group A) of Aleiodes leptofemur. Next base: position 1,111,725 of record NZ_OZ034782.1, on the reverse strand, counting down.
TGTCTTTTTTTCTGCTTAGTAAATTTCTTAAACATTTGCAGCATAGGTTAGTTGCAATTAAAAGCAGCTAAATCTTGCTTGTCAAGCGTTTAAAACATAAAAAACGCCAATATTTTAAAGCAGATAATAACCCCAGGGCTTCTTTTGCCTTTTTTTTCATTTGGTAAATTTCTTAAATATTTATGGCTAAACGACAATCGTCATCCCGCAGCGGGATCTAGAGATACCGCGGCGGTATGACGTAGGGAAACCTTTCTTGGGTTAGCTATAAAACTAATCAGCATCTTGTTTAGCACATATAAATTAAGTTTCACAAATATAGTGCTAAACCTTGAAAATATGTTATAGCTACTTCTTCCAATTTAGTGGTGGGTTTTGACAGTACACATGTTATTTTACTAGCTACCAACTCAAGTGTCACAGAAGTTGCAATCATTTTAAATGTCACAGAAGTTGCAATCACTGCATTTATATTCTGTACTTTAACATTTACTCTACTTTCTATTAGAGGCTTTACCCCCCTTACATCATTACGTACAGCAGTATGATTTATTTCATTTTCAATTCCACTACTATGCTGCAACAAGATATCCCCATTAACTTTTATTTCAACATTTTTGTCACTACTACCATTGTTAAAATTTAATCCCTCATCTCTTCTACTTTGTCTTTTTTCTTTTAATTTTAATTCAGTTTCTCTTTTATCAAGGGTAGGAAATGGGATGTGAGTTTTTTCCTGACCATCTTGATTTATAGCTCTTGTTGTATTAAAAGCTTCGTTGCTTTTACATGATATTGTATAAGTAAGTGGTGTGTAGATTTTTTCTTCACTATCTGGATATTTTATAGTTATTGTTGCATTAAGAATGTCTTTCAGAATATCATTTTCTCTAGCTATGTCTAAAATTTTTTGAATAACTTTGCGATCATGTAATGCGGCAAGTAACTTATCAGTTACTTTTTGATTATTTTTATGTTTTATGGTTATTGTTGTGTTAAGAATGTCTTTCAGAATACCGTTTTCTTTAGCTACTCTTAACATTTTCTCAACAGCTATACTATCTTTACGTAGTATAGCATAAGCAAGTGGTGTGCAAGTTTCTTCCTGACCATCTGGATATTTTATAGTTGTTGTTGCGTCAAGAATGTCTTTCAGAATACCGTTTTCTTTAGCTACTCTTAACATTTTCTCAACAGCCATACTATCTTTACGTAGTATAGCATAAGCAAGTGGTGTAACAGTTATAGCCTTTCTTATAATAGTCCGAATGCGATAAGATATGTGTTTATGGCTATAGCAGGCCAGTAGCATATTACGGTCTGTTCGGATTATTGTAAAAAGAGCTATACTCTCCGACCATCTGGACATTTTATAGTTATTGTTGCGTTAAGAATATCTTTCAGAATACTGTTCTCCTTAGAGATTTTTAAAATTTCTTCAATAGCTATACTATTTTCACGCAGTATAGCATAAGCAAGTAGTGTGTAAGTTACTTCCCGGCTATCTGAATGTTTTATAGTTGTTGTTGCGTCAAGAATGTCTTTCAGAATATCGTTTTCTTTAGCTACTCTTAACATTTTCTCAACAGCCATACTATCTTTACGTAGTATAGCATAAGTAAGCGGTGCGCAAGTTTCTTCATGACCATCTGGACATTTTATAGTTGTTGTTGCATCAAGAATATCTTTCAGAATACCGTTTTCTTTAGAGATTTTTAAAATTTCTTCAATAGTTTTGCTATTTTTACATGATATAGCGTAAGTAAGCGGTGTGTAAATTTCTTTCTGACCATCTAGATATTTTATAGTTGTTGTTGCGTCAAGAATGTCTTTCAGAATATCGTTTTCTTTAGAGACTTTTAAAATTTCTTCAATAGTTTTGCTATTTTTACATGATATGGCGTAAGTAAGCGGTGTGTAAATTTCTTCTTGACCATCTAGATATTTTATAGTTGTTGTTGCGTCAAGAATATCTTTCAGAATACTGTTCTCTTCAGCTGCTACTAGAATTTCTTTAATAATTTTGCCATCCTCCCAGAACATAGCATGAGCAAGTGGTGTGTAAGTCACTTCCCGGCTATCTAAATGTTTTATAGTTATTGTTGTGTCAAGAATATCTCTCAGAATACCGTTTTCTTTAGCTACTCTTAACACTTTCTCAACAGCTATACTATCTCTACGTAGTATAACATAAGCAAGTGGTGTGTAAGTCACTTCCCGGTCTAGATATTTCATGGTTGTTGTTGTGTTAAGAATATCTTTCAGAATACTGTTCTCTTCAGCTGCTACTAGAATTTCTTTAATAGCTTTGCTATCCTTCCAGAACATAGCATAAGCAAGTGGCGCGTAAGTCACTTCCTTGTTATCTGGATATCTTATAGTTGCTGTTGTGTTAAGAATATCTTTCAGAATACCGTTCTCCTTAGAGACTTTTAAAATTTCTTCAATAGCTATACTATCTTCATATAGTATAGCATAAGCAAGTGGTGTAACAGTTGCTCTCCGACCATCTGGATATTTTATAGTTGTTGTTGCGTTAAGAATATCTTTCAGAATACCGTTTTCTTTAGAGACTTTTAAAGTTTCTTCAATAGTTTTGCTATTTTTACATAATATGGCATAAGTAAGTGGTGTGCAAGTTTCTTCCTGACCACCTGGATATTTTATAGTTGTTGTTGCGTCAAGAATGTCTTTCAGAATACCGTTTTCTTTAGCTACTCTTAACATTTTCTCAACAGCTATACTATCTTTACGTAGTATAGCATAAGCAAGTGATATAATAGTTGATTCTTTACCCCGATGTTTACTTACTTCCGTAGTAAGAATCCTTTGTTTTTCCTTTTCAGATATTTTTTCTAGTTCTTCAGCAATGCTACTTTTTTTGCCTTCTATTTTTGATGCTAATTTTAAAATACTTTTTTCATCTTTCTCTTTCAATTTCGAATCGTTTACCTGATGAGTCATTTTTTTTCTCAAGGTCTTTCTTATTAAACTAAGCATAACATTTTCTCTCTTCGTGGTTATAATATTTGCTTTTATGAATCAGTTGTGTTGATAATGTATTAATTGCATAGTTCAGACATTGTTTTATAAAGCAAAATTTTAGTAGACCACCTTACAAGAACGTTTCTTGCTAATTCTGAATCCGAAAAAAGGACGCAGTAAAGTTATTTGTAAGGGAAGAATGAAACTTGTAGCTATAGCTAAACTGACTTACGATAATTTGAAAAACCGTCATCCCGCTGCTTGTTAGCGGGATCTAGAGATACCGCGGCGGTATGACGGTTCGCAGTGGTATGACGGTTCGCGGCGGGATGACGATAAGCTCGTCATCCCGCTACATTAATATTGTATTAATAAAAACTTAATAATAATCCTTAATAATATATGAACTAACATGTTTGCAATTTCGTATGACAGAGGAAACAAAAGATGGATATGCTTCCTTATACGTTGCAATTCAGGAAGGTATAGCTCTTTTTACAATAATCCGAACAGACCGTAATATGCTACTGGCCTGCTATAGCCATAAACACATATCTTATCGCATTCGGACTATTATAAGAAAGGCTATAATATTGAAGCTGCAGAACTACTAATAAAATGTGGCACAAACGTCAATGATCATTATGAACGCAATCGTACGCCACTGCATATTGCCATCGGACGCAAACAATTAGAAATAGCAAAATTGCTGATAAAAAATGGAGCAAACGTTAATGCAAAAACTCAAAATCATGGTAAAGATGATCTAACACCAATGCACTTTGCAGTTTTTGCAAATACGCCAGAATTTATAGAATTATAGCATTTCTCATAATAGTCCGAATAGGTCATAGGAAGGCAGAATCAACAGCACGACGAAAGGATTCGAATAGAGGAATGTTTTTCCTGGCTCTGTTTTTTATAGCAAACCAATGATGCTCAATTTTGTTAAAATCTGGAGAATAAGGCGGCAGATACAAAATTTCTGCACCGACTCCTTTAGCGAGCTTGATAAGCTTATCAGACTTATGAAAAGTAGCATTATCAAGAATGACAGTTTGTCCAGGTTCTAAGATCGGTGCCAAAAATTGCTCAAACCATCCATTAAAAATATCCATATTACAGTGGCCTTCAAATGTTAATGGAGCAACTATCTTTCTTCTACTTAAGGCTGCAACCATGCTGATTCGTTGAGTTTTTTTTCCAGATTTTAGGGCATAAAATCGCTGTCCTTTCTGGCAATACCCATATGGATAGTCCTCCGTGTTATCAATCCCAGACTCATCTATATACACTAAGTTTTCTGGTTCTTTTGTTGCTATAATTTTTAAGAATTCAGCACGTTTTTCTTCGTTCCTTTCCTTGTATCCATATGTCTTTTTTTGCGCGTAAATCCAATTTTTCTGAGAGCTCGGTGGATCGTTTCGATACTAACGTTGCCCCAAAGTTTAGCCATTTCCGACAGAGTTTTTCTACCGTGTTTTTTAGCAAATTCGATAAACTTATTCCAGTCGATAATTTTCTGATTGTAACCTCCATTACCGAGTTTTTTGACTGAAAGTCGCCTGTTTCTTTTTTTCTTTGCTTCCACTCCCACAAAGTAGTTCGTCCAATTTTAAATCTTGCTGCCACTGCTTCTCTGCTTTCCCCTTCGTCTAGTGCTTCCATTGCTTTTTTTCTTAAATCATAACTATATGCTGCCGGCATCCAACCTCCTTATCGCCATCTATCCTTAATCTTATCATATCCGGACTTCTGTGGAAAGAGCTATATTAGCCAGCATTGCTTTTGCGACTTCAATTTTCCCTTCCTCTTTACCAATTTTTTTGCCTTTTTCAGTAGCAAGATCAAGTCTGTATTCAAGAATGGCTTCTTCTTTCCGTAGATCCATTATCCTTTCTTCGTAAGCTACTAAATCTTTTTCGTTCCAACGAAACTTGTCTAATTCATCATATGCTAGCTTTATTATTGGCGCTTTTTCTGCTATCTCTTTTAAGTCCTCTTCTGTTGTTTCTTCTGCGTATTTAAAAAAGAAACACCACCTTTCTACTATACTTTCTAACTGCTCTACTTTATTTTTTGCGAATTTAGGCAACTCAATAAAGACAAACTGAAAATCTTTTAAGTAATGGCCGTTAGTTTTTATATCACGTATATTGTGAGTAGAAATATAATCAACTTCTTCAGGAAGTAAGTTACAATTTGATATAGCAATAAAGAAGACTTTCTTTAAATCAATGTAGTTGCCAGATTTATCTAATTGTCTTGAGTAGGCTTTAGCGGCATATAATTGAGCGCGTTTTTCGAAGCCCTTGTCTCTAGCGAGCTGGTCAGGTAAGGAAGCAGTATTACTACTACCCCCTCCCTTAGAAACGCAGCATGCAGGTTTCCCAACACTACGCTTGAGCCCCTTATCTAAGTTCTTCTTTTCTAGAACCGGCTTGTCCTTCATGATTCCTCAGGAAACATCATTCTTAATGGTGACACCAACAGTAGAGAACCTTCTCTTGAGAAAGAGCTTGCTAACATTCTTGTTCGTTTCACTCTCTCATCAAAATACTTTTTCCATTTTAAGTCAAGGGGATTTGCATCCGCTCTGATTTTAACATGTCGTCTGATAGGTATATCAATCAGCTTAAGCAGTCTTAAATACCGTATCTCTTTTGGTTTGTTCTTGCATAGGGGTGCAGCAAAAACCCATTGGCGTTGACCCATTACTTTGAAGTAACGATTCTTTATCCAACGTAATCCTTTACGAGGATGTCCTTTCTTTGCCCATTTCCATAAACTATGCCAAATTTCATTGTCGATCTTTCTAAACGCTTTTTTAGCACACACATGGTGATAGTAATTTCCCCATCCTCTCAGTAGAGAGTTGAGTGACTTAATTACTATAGCCTGAGTGTTCGCTATATTTGCTTTTATCAATGTACGTGCTTTATTAAGAAGTCTTTTAATACTTTCTTTCGAAGGTTTAATAATTAACTTCTTATTATATCTACGTACATTACAACCAAGAAAGTCAAACCCTGTTGTGATAGATGTAATCTTTGTCTTCTCTTCTGACAGAATTAAACCTCGCTCATGAAGAAAAGATGATACTAAAGGCTTAACTTCCTTTTCCAGTACTTCATGTGTGAAACCTGAAATAATAAAGTCGTCTGCGTATCTGATTACATTCACTCCACTTCTGATTTTGTTTCTTTTTCTACTGCCGAGTTTACCAAATCGACTTTCCAATAACTTTTCAAGTCCGTTTAAGGCTAAATTGTCTAGTATTGGAGAAATTATACCACCTTGCGGGGTACCTGCAGTTGTGGGATACAGAGTTTTTGATTCTAGGAAGCCAGCTTTTAACCAACTATGCAGAATTTTTTTCTCCATAGGAATATGCTTCATAAGCCATTCATGATTAATGTTGTCAAAGCATCCTTTGATATCACCTTCAAGTATCCATTGTAGTTGATTACGACTTGCCAGTAACAAATGACAAGCTACTGTAGCATCTGCACAGGATCTTTTAGGTCTAAAGCCATAGGAGTGACGATCACTGATCGTTTCAGCTATCGGTTCCAGAGCAAACAGATATAATGCTTGCATGGCTCTATCTTTTATCGTGGGTATTCCAAGAGGTCTTCTTTTGCCATTAGATTTACTGATATAAATCCGTTTTAGCGGAGAAGGTTTATATCCTCTTTGCTTTAACTGCTTTATTCCTTGAAATTTAGCATTGCAAGTTGACCATAGTTGACGATCTACACCCGCTGTGTTTTTTCCTTGGTTTTCAGTTACTCTCTTAACAGCCAAAGCTTTTCCGCTAAAAGAGCGTGTGAGAAGATGTTGTAAAGTTTTTACCTTACCCCATCTTCCTTCTTGGACAGCCTTAACAATACATCTTTGTAGCCTCACAATAACTTTCTGGCATTTCTTCCATGGCAACTGCTTCCATGCTTCAAAGCTTTTGGTAGATGCACTTACAGGTTTACTTGTAATCATCTGCTTTCCTACCTTAAGTGGTTAACAAAGTTTCTTGTCACGAGGGACCAAACGGAAGTCTGCTCGTTTTCACGCGAATTAATGTTACAAATTCTATCCATTTCGTTACAAAATGGCATTCGCTTTCTCCATTCTCCTTTACCTGCACTTCCATCAGCATTCCTTGCGGTTTGCTTGCCATGTAGGCGAAAATACAGGCTTACCCTGTTTCTCCATTCATACAATAGTGGGTTAGGTGGCTTCTCTATACCGGTGGAGTTATTATTTGCGTACATCTAGAAATGAAAAATGTAACTTATCCACATTACCTTTTGGTCAGAGCTTATCAGCATCTTTAGCTCTTTCATCGTATCGGTACTTATAAAGCTTCACTTACGTTCACCATACCACTAGCCTAGCCCTCCAACCACATGATGCTTGCAGTTTATGCCCCTCTCACGATTGAGCATCTTCTTTTTCAAGAGGAGGTTCATTGTCCGCATCGCTTGGCACCAACCGGTTGCCCGATTCGCACTGATGCGTAGACTCAGACGGCAAAACATCTGGTTTAATAAGTTTTAGAATCCTTTCAGTTTCTTTCTGAATGAATTCCTCTCCTTTTAAACAATATGACCGAAGACTTTCAGGTCGCACCATTTCTGCTATATATCTATTTCCGTGAGAATCCTTGCAGAGAACATCAACAATACTTTGTTTATCAGAGGCAACTTCGGGATCCATAATAGTGCTAAGAAACTCAACTTCTTGTATTGCATTTATCTCAGTAAACCCTAAAATATCGTTCAAAAAGTGGATCAGGATATTCTTATTTTTTTCCGTTCCAAAGATTTTTTTGAAACACAAATCATTGCGAGGATCGAGAAATTTTGAAAGAGCCATGGCAAAAATGCTTGAAAATATTAATAATTATACACTATTATTAACAATTATTCAACCATATTTTTGAAGATAGCTAGTTTCTGTATTTATTTTAAATTGAAGAAAGCTCAAATGAAAGATCGTGCTTTGCTAAAAATCACAGAATGCAGTCTGGTTACAAATAAACTATTTTGACAGTTAATGGGGTCTAGTTTTGATGTATGGACTATCCAAAGAAAAGGGTGGTATCATAACTTCAAAAACTTTTATGCTTTCTTCATTCAGAAATTCATACTTACCCTGCATTATTCCTGACGGTACATTTAAGTAGGTTCCACTTGTGTATTTAAATACCTCTCCAGATTTTATCACAGGCTGTTCTCCGATAACACCAACTCCGGCAATTTCATTTACTTTGCCCTTATAATCTATTATTTGCCAATGACGACTTAACAATTGAATAGTTGATTGGCTTTTGTTTTTTATCTTAACGTTATACATCCATACATAGCAATTTTCATAAGGAATGGATTGCTCTTCAATGTAAATTGGTAAAACTGTAACTTCAACAAAGTTGGTAGTCAATGTGTATTCTAGAATCATTATAGAATATTCATGATAAAAAGATAACATTCTAATTATATACTTTTTTCATAGATTTTTCAAGTATACTTTAATTAGGAAATATCAATTTATAGTATGAATGAACCAGATGCGCTGAGCAAAAAAGTAATAGGAATAATAGGTGGTGGACAATTAGGTAAAATGACTGCTATCGCTGCAACAAAACTTGGACAAAAAACACATGTTTTTGCCAGTGCTAAAGACGATCCGGCTTGCTCTGTTGCTGATGATTTCACAATAGCAGATTTCTCTGATAAGAAAGCTCTTGAATCTTTTGCACAGAGTGTGGATTTAGTTACTATTGAGTCTGAAAATATTCCATGTAGTGCAATTGATATCGATGTAAATTTTTATCCGGGTAAAAAAGCGTTACACATTTCGCAGAACAGACTGAGAGAAAAGGATTTTATTAAAAACTTGGGTATAAAAACTGCTAACTATAAGAGTATACAAAATTATAATGAGCTACTGAAAAGCAGTAGAGCTTTTGGCTATCCAATAAGGCTGAAAACAACAGAAATGGGTTACGATGGAAAAGGACAATATGTGCTTGAGAATGATTCTGAAGTGAAGCAATTTGCTTCCTTTGATTGGAATACAGAGTACATTCTTGAAGCAAGTGTTGATTTACTGAAAGAGGTTTCAATAGTCGTTGCAAGAGATAAAAACTGTAAAGTAGCTTTTTTTCCTATAGCAGAAAATTACCACGTTGATGGAATACTTGATACTTCAACAGTGCCAGCTAAAATAGATAGCAAATTAACTCAAGAGGTACAACGAGCTGCAAAGAAAATAGCAAATGCGCTTGATGTAATAGGAATTCTGGCTATTGAATTTTTTGTTACTAAAGATAACGAATTGTTAGTTAATGAACTAGCTCCCAGACCTCACAATTCTTGCCACTGGAGCTTGGATGCATGTAACGTTAGTCAATTTGAACAGCTAGTTAGGATAATATGCGGGCTACCTATGCAGGAAGTAGTATTACGCTTTCCTTGTATGACAAAAAATATAATAGGTAATGATATATATGATTCTCATAAGTATTTGAGCAACGAAAAAGCTAGTTTAACCATATATGGGAAAAAAGAGGTTAGAGATAAGCGTAAAATGGGACATGTCAATATAGATTTAAGTTAACAGTTTTTCTACGTCATACCGCCACAACTGTACGAACATTGTGATATGAGAATAATCTCCGCCAGGAAGGGTGTCATCCCAGTGCCCAGACACTGGGATCCAGTTTTCCATATAATCTCATCGAAAACGTTGTAACCATCAACTATGTTTTTTAAAATTTTTTGAATTTAGTCTCATTTGTTGATAATTTTGTATTTTTATTCAATTGAAAAATGTATTTTGGTAACAAAGATCCTAGTTTATACAGAAAGAAATTTATATCAAACAGCAACCACTGCTTAGATTTTATGGTTAACGAATATGTGCTTTAAATGTGTGTAGACGCACATATCCGTTAACCTATTTTCTATGCAGATTTTTTTTTATTTCATATTAATTGCTTCTTTAAGTCTTGCATTGGCAATTACTATGATTTTTCGCATTAGAGCTGTTATAGCTACCATCTTCTTTTTACCTCTACCAATAAGATCAGAATAAAAAGCACCAAGTGCAGATTTATAGCTCTTTTTACAATAATCCGAACAGACCGTAATATGCTACTGGCCTGCTATAGCCATAAACACATATCTTATCGCATTCGGACTATTATAAGAAAGGCTATAGATCTTGCAGCAGCCATAGCAGCTGTGAAAAGCTTTGCACGAACATTGCTTCTACCACCTGTTATCCTTCGGTAACCAATAGTTTTACCGCTTTCTTTTGGATGTGGAGCAACTCCAGCAAGACTTGCAACTTCTTTTTTGTTTAGGTGGCCAAGTTCTGGCATTAGACACACAAAAACTTGTGATAACTTGAGACCTATTCCTGGCACTGTTCTCAAGATTTTTTGACGCTTTTGTAACTCTGGATTTTTATCAATAATTCTTTGTATGGCATCGTTGAACTCATTTATAGCCTTTCTTATAATAGTCCGAATGCGATAAGATATGTGTTTATGGCTATAGCAGGCCAGTAGCATATTACGGTCTGTTCGGATTATTGTAAAAAGAGCTATATCTGACTGGTAAAAAAGTCTATTGTTTTTTGGCAACTTTCCTTTATATAGTCGTTTTCAGGTGCTGCAAGCCTACATTTCTCTTGAGTTCTCATTTGCGTAATGTCATCACGACGTTGACAGAGTGCAACTAAGGCGGTTTGTTCTTTTGACATAGGCACAAATAGAGATAGAGCACTATAGCGTTCAAAACCATATTGAGCAAGGGCTCTTGCATCTGATTGATCTGTCTTTGCTAAAGTTCCATGTGATATGATAAAACTTTTTACTTTACGAGTATTAGCTCGATGTACAGCAACATTCTTATCAACAAGAAAATGTGCTAAGCCAAGCTCATATTTTCCAGTGTTTTCTAAAGTTACTAGAGAATTAGGTAGGATATCTGAAAATTTTTGAAACAACTGTTGCCAACCAGTAGCATCATTGTCAAACTTGATAGCGCTCCTTTGGTTATAAGCTGCAGCAACATTTTTAAATTTTCCGATATCAATGCCAATGAAATTTTGATAAGATGTAATCATAATAAATAACCTCGATAGTTTAATTAATTTAAGATTGTAAACGGGTGCATACATATGTCCCATGCAACTATTCAAACGTATCGAGAGATGGGGCTAGTTTACCTTGATGGCTACGGTTGTAATACCAACTTTCATTCGGTCGCACACGCCCGTGATAGCCCTATTCCTATAGTGAGTAGGGTTATCTTTCCCTCTTATCTCTTTTATATCACATTTTTAACTTACAACTTTCAACAAGCTTAGAATAAAAGGCGCCAAGTATAGATTTTGACCTTGTAGCAGCCATAGCGGCTGTAAAGAGCTTTGAACGAACGTTACTTCTACCACCTGTAATCCTTCGGTAACCAACAGCTTTACCACTTTCTTTTGGATGCGGTGCAACTCCGGCAAGACTTGCTACTTCTTTTCTATTTAAGTAACCAAGCTCTGGCATTAAACACAAAAAATCTTGTGATAACTTTTTACCTATTCCAGGAACTGTTTTAAGAATTTTTTGGTGTTGTTGTAATTCGCGGCTTTCATCAATAATCTTTTGTATAGTATCATTGAGTTCGTTTATTTGACTATCGAAAAACTCAATGGTCTTTTGACAGCTTTCTTTTATATGATCATTTTCCGGTGCTTCAAGTCTGCATTTTTCTTGAGTTCTCATTTGCGTAATATCATCACGACGTTGACAAAGTGCAGCCAAAGTTGATTGTTCTGTAGAGGTAGGTACAAATAGAGAGATAGTTCTATGGCGTTCAAATCCATATTGAGCAAGAGCTCTTGCATCTGATCTATCAGACTTTGCTAAAGTTCCGTGAGATAAAATAAAGCTTTTTACTTTACGAGTATTAGCTCGATGCACGGCAATATTTTTGTCGGTAAGAAAATGTGATAAGCCAAGCTCATATTTCCCTGTATTTTCTAAAGTCACTAAAGCATTAGGTAGAATATCTGAAAACTCTTGAAATAATTGTTGCCAACCAGAAGCATTATTATCAAATTCGACAGCATTCTTCTGTTTGTGAATTGCAACGACATTTTTAAATTTTCCGATGTCAATGCCAATAAAATTTTGATAAGATGTAACCATAATAAACCTCGATAGTTTTAGTTAATTTAAGATTGTAAACGGGTGCATATATATGTCCCAAGCAACTATTCAAACGTATCGAGAGATAGGGCTAGCGTACCTTGATACCAACGGTTGTAATACCAATTTCCTTTCGGTCGCGCACGCCCGCTATTCCTAGTGAGCAGGGTTATCTTTCTCTCTTATCTCTTTTATATCACGTTTTTAACTTACAATTGCCTTAGATGGAAAATAGAGATATTACATAAAATTTTAAATCCGGTCTCAAAGTTGAAGAATGTAGGCTTGGAATAGCAGAAAGACTAATGAGATATCTAACAGTTATGAGTATTATTGCTTGGAGGATCTTCTTTATTACATCAATTGCAAGAGCTAACCCAACATTACCATGTATAGCTCTTTCCACAGAAGTCCGGATATGATAAGATTAAGGATAGATGGCGATAAGGAGGTTGGATGCCGGCAGCATATAGTTATGATTTAAGAAAAAAAGCAATGGAAGCACTAGACGAAGGGGAAAGCAGAGAAGCAGTGGCAGCAAGATTTAAAATTGGACGAACTACTTTGTGGGAGTGGCAGCAAAGAAAAAAAGAAACAGGCGACTTTCAGTCAAAAAAACTCGGTAATGGAGGTTACAATCAGAAAATTATCGACTGGAATAAGTTTATCGAATTTGCTAAAAAACACGGTAGAAAAACTCTGTCGGAAATGGCTAAACTTTGGGGCAACGTTAGTATCCAAACGATCCACCGAGCTCTCAGAAAAATTGGATTTACGCGCAAAAAAAGACATATGGATACAAGGAAAGGAACGAAGAAAAACGTGCTGAATTCTTAAAAATTATAGCAACAAAAGAACCAGAAAACTTAGTGTATATAGATGAGTCTGGGATTGATAACACGGAGGACTATCCATATGGGTATTGCCAGAAAGGACAGCGATTTTATGCCCTAAAATCTGGAAAAAAAACTCAACGAATCAGCATGGTTGCAGCCTTAAGTAGAAGAAAGATAGTTGCTCCATTAACATTTGAAGGCCACTGTAATATGGATATTTTTAATGGATGGTTTGAGCAATTTTTGGCACCGATCTTAGAACCTGGACAAACTGTCATTCTTGATAATGCTACTTTTCATAAGTCTGATAAGCTTATCAAGCTCGCTAAAGGAGTCGGTGCAGAAATTTTGTATCTGCCGCCTTATTCTCCAGATTTTAACAAAATTGAGCATCATTGGTTTGCTATAAAAAACAGAGCCAGGAAAAACATTCCTCTATTCGAATCCTTTCGTCGTGCTGTTGATTCTGCCTTCCTATGACCTATTCGGACTATTATGAGAAATGCTATAAGAGGTTGTCCGGAAACTAGTAAATTCAAGCATATTCCCTCTTTAACATAACCCTACTCATAGCTAGGTATATGAAATTCTCAGTGGATGTTGTGAGTAAATCATACTCCTTCGATAGCCTTCTATTCCTATTAACCCAAGCAAAAGTCCTTTCTACAACCCATCTTCTTGGCTGTACTTTAAACCCTTGTTCTCTTGTTGGTAGTAGCTCAGGTGGAGTATCTTTGTGCACCCAAAATCTACATGGAGGCCTTTTAACAATTTCAATATCTATGTCATATTCTTCCTTTATGTGATTCTTTAAATTTCTTCCTTGGTATCCCATTTCAGCCCACATTTTTTTAACTTTAGTATATTTTGTTCTCATATTGTTTAATGCTATTTTAATACCATCTCTATCATTTTCGTTAGCAGCGCCTACGTAACAACCTAGTATAAAACCCTGAGTGTCTGTAATTATATGCCTTTTTCTACCCTTTACTTTTTTACTTCCATCATAGCCTTTGATCCCCCCTTTTCTGTAGTCTTTACAGATTGACTATCTACTATACAGGCACTCGGCTGCTCATTCATTCCTATTTTTCTTCTACTATATTTTGTAATTTCATAATTCATTTTCTCAAAAATTCCCTGCTTCTTCCATTGCCTGAACTGCTCATACACAGTCTTCCATAGCGGAAAATCATTTGGTAAATACCGCCATTGACACCCTGTACGCAATACATAGAAAATTGCTTCTAATATTTCTTTTTTGCTATACTTTGGCGGCCTTCCTCCTTTCTTGTATGATACTCTGAAGTGTTTTTCTATTCTTGCCCATTCCCTTTCGCTTAGATCTGTTGGATACTTTTTTCTCATCTTTACCCCGTACTAAAATTTCAGATATTATAGCCTTTTACTTGTTTCCGGACAACCTCTAAAAGAGTTTTCTGATCTTATTGATAAAATAAAAGAACACCCTTTTAATGTTGAATTGATAAATAATACATTAGATTATGAAAAATTCAAATTCTACCTTCAGCAGGATTTTCTGTATTGTATAGATTGCGCTCGTGCTTTTTTAATTGTTGCAGCTAGAGTTGATGATATTGAAATGATGAGTAGTTTAATCAATTTGGCACAAGGAGCATTTTATGTTCGAGAACAGTATAAAAAATATTTTGAAGATTGTGATCTATCTGATGATCACAAAAAGTCAAGAGCTTGTTCTGCCTTTACTGACTTTTTCATGAGTGCCGCATATCACAATTCTGTTAATGAAGCTTTAGTAGCATCTTATTCTTGCTTTAACATATACCAAATCGTTATACGCCATATGGTAAATGAGATAACAACTAAAGGGGTTAAAAATAACAAATACAAAGAGTGGATCAACATTTATAGTAGCGAAACAGTAAATGCTGTAATTGATGAGGTTACTGATATTACAAATAAGCTATATAAAAAAGCTAGTGACTGTGAAAAAAAGAGGATGTATGAGTTTTTTAAGAAAGGGCTGGAATTAGAAATAATGTTTTGGGATGAGGCATATTACTCTAATATATCTAGCAAAGAATATTAGCAGCGGATTATTTACGTTAACTTGATCTTTTATCGGTAACTACAGTGTTCAGTGGCATAATTAGGAGCTGTTACGGGTCAAATCTTTTAAAGGATATAATTGAGCATCCTTTTAATGTTGAGTTAGCGAATAACACCCTAAATATAGAGAACTTCAAATTCTATGCTCAACAAAAGACGTTGTTCTTAGGTGATTATATTCGTACCACCTTAATTACTGCATCCAAAATGGAAGATTATAGTAGTATTATCTCGCTTGCTGAAGTAGCCCAAAGAGTAGTGACTGTTAATAGAATGCTATATGACTACTACTTTACTATGTACGGTATAAGTCGCGAAAAGAAATCTCTTGAGTGTTTTAATTTCACTAATTTTCTTTTATCCATCTCGCATAGTAATACCTATGAGGCTATGACGGTTTTGTATTCTTGCATGTTTATATACGAGACTGTCGTTGATAGCATGAAAAATAGATTCAAGAAAAATAATAGATATAGGGATTGGTTTAATTTTTGTTACAGTGATTCAGTAAAGTCTGGATGCATTATTTTGGAAAATATTGTTGATGGATATTGCAGCAGAGCAAGAGAAAACGAAAAGAGCAGAATGCTTGAGTTGTTTAGAATAACTGCACAATTTGTGTTAGATTTTTTGAACGGTGCATATAATTTTTCAAGATTCAATCAATTTCCTAAGGAACATTGACAATTTTAAGCTAATTTGTATCCTTAATAAGTATTTTTTAAAATGCTATGAAAAGTAAAGAACATGATTTTCATTTAGTGGATCCAAGCCCTTGGCCAATTGCTGTATCAGCAGCAATTCTTATTCTTGCACTTGGATTAGTTGGCGCGCTTCATAAACAAATTGTCGGAATGTTTTGTTTAGTTTTGGGAATCTCCGCAGTATCAGGGGTGCTGTTTTATTGGTGGAGAGATGTAATAAGGGAGGCCATTTATGACAAATGTCACACTGCCATTGTAAAACATGGACTCAAATTTGCAATGTACTTGTTTATTCTCTCGGAGGTCGTATTTTTTATAGTGTTCTTTTGTTCATTCTTTAAAGCCTGGCTTGATCCAGTTTTTTTATTTGAGGCGTTTTCTCCTGCAAAAAAAGTTGAATGGCCCCCTGAGGGAATTTTGCCACCTGATCCGTGGTCACTACCATTCATGAATACATTAATATTATTGCTTTCTGGTACAACAATTACTTGGGCAAATCACTCTTTACTTAAAAATGATAAAAAGAGCATGATTAAAATGCTGTCCATAACTATATTGCTTGGAGTTTTTTTTATAATAGTGCAAGCAATAGAGTATCATGAAGCGAGTTTTTCTCTACAAGAAACAGGAGAAAAGCTTATTTATACATCCAATTTTTATATGATTACCGGTTTTCACTGCGCACACGTTATAATAGGAATAATATTTTTATCAGTGTGTTTATTTAGAGCACGGAAAGGCCAATTTACACTTCAGGACCATTTGTGCTTTGAGTTTGCCTCCTGGTATTGGCACTTTGTAGATGTAGTCTGGATATTTTTATTTTTGTTTGTCTATTGGTTAAGCGTTTATTAAGTGGTTAAAATAATAGGTCTAGATCCAGGAATAAGCAAGACTGGGTGGGCCATTATCAGCCTGAACGAAAAAAATAATATTGAATTTTTGGGCGGCGGTACCATATCAACTGATGGTAAATTGGGTACAGGTGAACGCCTACATATAATTTTTGAACAATTAAAGAAAGTAATTTCCCTATACTCTCCGAATGAAGCTGCGGTGGAGAAAATTTTTGTTAATAAAAATCCTAAATCTTCACTAACTTTAGGATATGCAAGAGGGGTTGTAATTTTAGCGTTAAAAATAACAAAGCTAACTATGAATGAATATGATGCAAACTATGTAAAAAAAAGCATTACCGGAAGTGGCCATGCTGATAAGGATCAGATTATATTTATGGTGAAGCAAATAGTTAAAAATTTGAGTATAAAATGCCACCATGCTGCTGACGCTCTTGCTGTAGCAATTTGTCATGCTTATACGAAAGGTTCTTGTTTTGTTGAATAACTTTTATATGGGATTCAGTTTGAAGATTTCCAGATCTGGAAAAACTATTTGATTGTATTTATCTTGTCTAACGTTCGTTGCAAAATAATACATGCGGAGATTTTATCATCTATTTTTTTCGATTTTGTGATTGATATTCCAGTAATTTTTAGTGTATGAGTTGCGATAGATGTTGAGAAGCTTTCGTCTTGTAAGTATATATTTACTTTATATTTTTTTATTATTTTATTTGCGAATTGGATTATAGTTTTACACCATTTAGTTTCTTGCTCGTCCATTTTTAATGGTAGTCCTATTACCATTGATCCAGATTCATTTTCTTTGAATATTCTATGCAGATAACCTAAATCTTTGCTCATATTTTTTCTGTGATATATGCTATGAGCTGTGGCTATGAGCTGTGTTTTATCGCTAAATGCTATGCCTATTTGCTTTTCTCCCATGTCAAGGCACATTATGCGCTTATCTTTTGGAATAGACTTTAGAAACTCATCTGGATTTCTATGTAGCATCTATTAGACTTCCTTTAAAGTGACCTTACCAAAAAAGTGGAGAGAAAGTTAAGAAAATTTTTTACAAAAAGAATAATGAATCAAATTGCTCAGGAATGCAATAGACTTCTTGCATAACCCAAACTAAGTAGAAAAAAGGTATCATCTAAGTAGCTGACACTGGTTTCCATCCAAAAGGGCAGTGCCCCTATGATGTCATTCCAGTGCTTGACACTGGAATCCAGACTTTAATTGTTATACTTGTAAATAAGTCTGGTGAGAATAGACGTTCATCTCAAAATGCAGTATTTTTGTTGAAATAGCTCAACTGGATTCCAGCGGGCTTTGTTGCATCGCTCTTCGGATAGTAGGTAACGCACAATAAATTTATGAAGCTATCTCAAATTTAGCCATACCAATATCAGTGAACTTATTGAGCAAATAGCATTTAACAAGTAGTTCCTTCTCTCTATTTGTCTCAGATTTATTCCTAAAACTAAACCCGAATGTTTGTTTCAGTTGCGAGAAAAAACTTTCTATATAAGATCTTTTTCCATAACTCATCTCTTTTTTCCACTTCTTTATACCATCTTCATCATATGACTTTATGAGCTTGACTGCAGAATTTCTCTCAGCCATATAGTCTAACTTTGGATGCTCTGCTGCGTTGTTTTTCGGAGGAATTTTCGTTTTTATACCATATTGATTACACAGCTTATAGAGCTTTTCTCTGTCATATGCCCTATCTGCATATAGTACTTTTATGACATACTGAAAATCGACTTCTTTTAGCAAATCACAAGCTCCATAGTGATCAGAGTAGACACCGTTACTGTATTTTACAGCTATGGCTTTTTTGTTGTTTATATTCAACATTACGTGCAATTTTCTCGTTTGCTCATAGCCACGATATTTTCTGTCAGTGCTATTTTCCTTGCTGTGACCAGGAGTGTTGTTGTATATACTAATTCCTGTACTGTCTATAGCAATTTCGATATCTTCCATATTATTTTTATCAATTCTGCAATCATTTATCTTAATATTAAGTTTCTTAAACCTTCTTGATGCTTGTGAATAGCTGATAACTGCCAAATCTCTTCCTATTTGTTGCAAATACCCTTTTATAAACCCGACTGTTTGTCTTAAACCAATTCTAAAGAAACTGACGATTATATGCACCAAAATCACAACTTTATCACTATAAATATAGTTGCCGCCCTGCATTTTTGGACAATTCTCGTACCAATTTTCTATGGCGTCATTGATATAACAAAAAATGCTTCCTCTTTCTTGGAGAAATTTGTTATATTCATGGCAGTTACTGACTCTCATTTTTTGTGGCATATTTTTTCTTCAACAGTTAAATGGCTATTTATAATGAATTTTGTCAGTAACTGCCAGTTCTTTTTACTTGAGCGATGCAACAAAGCCATTCCAGCGTCACGCGCTGGAATGACACCTTTGTGTTTGCATAGCTGTACGAACATTGTGATTTGAGAGCAATCTCCACAAGGGAGGATGTCATTCCAGTGCCCAGACACTGGAATCCAGGAAAAAGAATGGTGTCATCCAAGTAGCTGACACTGGGATGGCTTTGTTGCATCGCTAGCTATGATGGATTAAAGATAAAAAAGATAGGGAATATCAGTAGCTTATTATTCTGGTATTTATAACAAGAACAGTCAATGAATACCTAAATTTGAGTAAAAGAAATTTCACTACCATTTACCAATCCGGCTAAAATTCAAGAATTTCAATGCTTTAGCTATTTTCAATAGAATTAAATTTATTAATATAAATAACAAATTACTATTCTTAAATTTGATCAGATTGATTGCAAAAAAACAAGATTTTCAATAGGTTGCTTATAATCCTAACTATAGTTAGCCTTTCATAAGTAGCGATGCAACAAAGCCCACTGGGATCCAGAAGACTTAATTTCAACCAAATAATAAAGGCTGGATCCCAGTGCTTGGCACTGGAATGACAGCAATCCTACGTCATACCGCGATTCATTCGCGGTATCTCGGCCGCTAACAAGTAGCGGGATGACGGTTATCGTTTAGCTACAAACATTAAGAAATTTACCAAACGAAAAAAAAGGCAAAAGAAGCCCCGTGGTTGGCTAATTACTTACATTATACTTTCAAGTATGGCGTTTTTTTATTCTAAACACTTAATAACCGCGATTCAGTTGCTTTTAAACCGCAACTAATCTAAATTATAAACGTTAAGAAATTTACTAAACAGAAAAAAAGGCAAAAGAAACCCTAGGGTAGCTAGTTATTCACTATCCATTTTTTAAGTTGGCGTTTTTTTATGTTTTAAACGCTTTATAAGCGCGTTTCAGCTTATGTAGGTAGAAGTTTTATAAAGACATAAGGTGCACATAGTGCAAAAAATTAAACATGAGACGCCAGATACGTGAGTTTTTTTGTCATTTAATCTGTACAGAGAAGATAAATAAATAGCTTCAGTTTCATGATAAGGGGGCTGGCGGAGTTTGTCAAGTAAGTTTTTCGTTTAATTTTTCGTCCTGTTTCTACGGGTTGCATACCACTTAGCTAACATGAGTTTTGTTTTGACTTTTTGTGTTAATTTTGCAGAATATTAAGATTATCATTTAAATAAAATACATGACGAAAGAGGATTGGGAAGCAGTAATTGGGCTTGAGGTGCACGCTCAAGTTTCTTCTAATACGAAGCTATTTTCTAGCTCATCAACGGAGTTTGGTGCTGAGCATAACACTCAAGTTTCTCTAGTTGATGCGGCAATGCCAGGTACGCTGCCAATACTAAATTATTACTGCATAGAGCAAGCAATACGCACTGGTCTTGCACTTTCTGCAGAAATTAATAAGTATTCTTACTTTGATCGGAAAAATTATTTTTATCCTGATTTACCACAAGGTTACCAGATAACTCAGTTTTTTGAGCCAATAGTTAAAAACGGTAGAGTATTTATCAACGACAATGAAAAAGAAATAAGAATTGCGAGAATTCATTTAGAGCAAGATGCAGGAAAGAGCGTTCATGAGGAAAGCAGAACTTATGTAGAGTTAAATCGTGCAGGGGTTGCTTTAATGGAAATTGTTTCAGAACCAGATCTCCGTTCATCTGCGGAAGCTGCAGAATGCATGAAAAGATTAAGGCAGATTTTGCGTTATATTGGTTCGTGTGATGGTGATATGGAAAAGGGATCACTTCGTTGTGATGCAAATGTTTCTGTTCGCCTAAAAGGCAGTAGTACATTTGGCACTCGTTGTGAAATAAAAAATCTGAACTCGATACGTTATATTGTGCAAGCTATAGACTATGAAATACAAAGACAAATTGAAATTTTAGAAAGTGGAGAAGAAATAAGTCAAGATACCTTATTGTTTGATGTTGCTTTGGGAAAAACAAAAGTGATGAGAAGCAAAGAGGATGCAAGCGACTATAGATACTTCCCTGAGCCTGATTTATTACCTGTTGAGGTAAGCCAGGAGAAAATTGATTTAATTCAATCATCTTTGCCCGAGTTGCCAGATCAAAAAAAGCTGCGATACATTGAGGAATTGGGTATCAACGAATACGATGCAAACGTCATTACCTCCGATAAAGCAATTGCTGATTATTTTGAGGAATTGATAAAAAAACATGATTCAAAGCTCGCGGTCACCTGGTTAACTGTAGAGCTTTTCGGTCGTTTAAATAAAGCAAATATTGATATTGTGAGCTCTCCAATCAAAGCCAATGCCCTGTCCGAGCTCTTAGATTTTATCGTTGATGGAACGATCTCTGCTAAACTTGGTAAACAAGTTTTTGATATTATGTTTGAAACTGGAAAGCCTGCATCCCTTATTATAGAAGAGCAGGACCTAAAGCAAATAACCGATAAAGGTCAAATATCAGAAGTTATCGACAAAATCATCAATAACAACCAAGATAAAGTTCAAGAATACAAAAGCGGTAAAACAAAGTTATACGGATTCTTTGTCGGCGAAGTTATGAAACTCACCAAGGGGAAAGCCAGCCCTGATGTCGTGAATTCAATTTTGAGTGAAAGATTAAGTAATTAGTCACATTTTTTTATTTACATAACAGCACATCTCGTAGATATTCCAAGGTCTTTGTTACGATATCTGTATATCATGACATATAACTTTTTTACTATTTGTCGGTACTATTTTTAAAATTATGTGAGGTTGAGGATGCTTGAAACTTATCCTGTTTGGGGGTCAAAATGCTCTCGCCATGGTATTGACTATCAAGAGTTGTGGCTCATATTATTTCTCATGCGTGTGATGGATAAAAAATGTCCTTTCCGCCTAGCTACAGAATTGAAGTCAGCTGCAGGCTTTGATGATGTTGTTCTCCAATGTAAGCAAAATAAAACAACAATACATAGGTTTGTGCAAGTCAAACACAAACAAGATGGAACTGAAAAAATCAGTGTAGGTAGCTTATTGACAAAGAGTAGTGAGTTTAACTTGTTAAAATATTTTATTGCTTATTTAAAAATCAAAAGTAATGGAAAGTTCAAGGGTGAAATGAAGTATTTTGCTATTGTTACAAATATTGATTCTGATTTTACAGATTCAGCACAACACGAAGTGAGAAAGCTAAGAATGATGTCGAGTGGAAAGAATAAAGAAAAGGAAATTTCAGTTATAAGGGTAGATATACAAGATGAATTTCTGGATGTAGGCGATGGTGCAAGATATAGAATTAATGATTCAGACGGTAGTATTGCTCAATACTTAGAGCAAAATATGGATTTTATAAAGGGTAAGGTAGGTAGAGAAGTCAGTGATAAAGAAGTCGAAGACTTTTTAAATGAATTAGTGTTTGCGGTTAATTTGCCCAATGAAAGTCAGCTAAAAGAATTGTTTAAAGGTGAGATGAGTGGTAGATTGGCCAAAAAGTTCGGCTATGTTGGTGACAATGAAATCTTTTGCAATGACCTTCTGGAGAAAATATCAGATTGGGTGAAAGATATAAAAGGACGTTTTCTTTCGCCAGAAGAAGGAAAAGAATTTTTCCAAAAAGTGGAGCTATGGGCCAGCACTCTATGTGGGATAGAACGAGGGGTAAAGAAAGGGAATAAAGGAATTGATATAGCTCTTTCCACAGAAGTCCGGATATGATAAGATTAAGGATAGATGGCGATAAGGAGGTTGGATGCCGGCAGCATATAGTTATGATTTAAGAAAAAAAGCAATGGAAGCACTAGACGAAGGGGAAAGCAGAGAAGCAGTGGCAGCAAGATTTAAAATTGGACGAACTACTTTGTGGGAGTGGAAGCAAAGAAAAAAAGAAACAGGCGACTTTCAGTCAAAAAACTCGGTAATGGAGGTTACAATCAGAAAATTATCGACTGGAATAAGTTTATCGAATTTGCTAAAAAACACGGTAGAAAAACTCTGTCGGAAATGGCTAAACTTTGGGGCAACGTTAGTATCGAAACGATCCACCGAGCTCTCAGAAAAATTGGATTTACGCGCAAAAAAAGACATATGGATACAAGGAAAGGAACGAAGAAAAACGTGCTGAATTCTTAAAAATTATAGCAACAAAAGAACCAGAAAACTTAGTGTATATAGATGAGTCTGGGATTGATAACACGGAGGACTATCCATATGGGTATTGCCAGAAAGGACAGCGATTTTATGCCCTAAAATCTGGAAAAAAAACTCAACGAATCAGCATGGTTGCAGCCTTAAGTAGAAGAAAGATAGTTGCTCCATTAACATTTGAAGGCCACTGTAATATGGATATTTTTAATGGATGGTTTGAGCAATTTTTGGCACCGATCTTAGAACCTGGACAAACTGTCATTCTTGATAATGCTACTTTTCATAAGTCTGATAAGCTTATCAAGCTCGCTAAAGGAGTCGGTGCAGAAATTTTGTATCTGCCGCCTTATTCTCCAGATTTTAACAAAATTGAGCATCATTGGTTTGCTATAAAAAACAGAGCCAGGAAAAACATTCCTCTATTCGAATCCTTTCGTCGTGCTGTTGATTCTGCCTTCCTATGACCTATTCGGACTATTATGAGAAATGCTATACTACCTTATTAGCTGAAGAAGAATGGAAAGTTTTATACGTTAAAATACACAGAAAACCATGTCCAAGTGTAGTTCCCAACATAAAAGAAGCTGTTTCATGAACTTGGAGGCCATTTAGCAAGAAAAAATGACCCAAAACCAGGACCAATTACTCTTTGGAAAGGATATAAACGTCTCTTTGATTTAGCAGAAGGATGGCGACTTGCTCACGAACCTCATATTTGTGGGTAATAGTAAGATTTGATATGCTGCCAACACTTATGTTCAAATTAAAAATGTCATTTATGATACTAGCCACTTCACGCTTTGAGTTTTTGTAAAATCCGCTGAGTGCTGCAATTATAGACTTAACCCTTGGACCAAATGTATCTGGCGTAACACCTTCTGGTAACTTGCTACTTTTTCTTTTTCTGCATCTCCAACAACGACCATGTTCCAATTACTACATAAGGCCTAATTTCCGGAAGATCAACTTTTTGGTGAACATAAGGTTTTTCGCATATTACAAGCTTTCCTCCGCATTCGCAAATATTAGGCAACTCTATTTTTACTACTTTATCCGCTTCCATTGTGGCATGAAAATTTCCTTTATGCCCAACCTGATCGCCAACATTCCTTTCGCTTTTTGGCTTGTCCTTTTTTATTTTGTATAGCTCTTTTGAGCTGGGCAGGGATGAGTTTTTTGAATTTAAACCGAGCCTTTCCTTTAATTCAGCGTTCTCTATCTTTAAAGCTTTATTTTCTGCTTTTAAGTTTTCTATCTCTGCTTTCAGTTTTTCTATTTTTTGCTGTAAATTTTTGCAAAGTTTTCAAAGGTTTACCACATTACCTCACTTTTGCTCTATGATTATCTTTATTATCTTGCTTTGTCTACCTTATTCTACCACTCCGCTGAACGGATACAATTTACTAAACAGAAAAAAAGGCAAAAGAAACCCTAGGGTAGCTAGTTATTCACTATCCATTTTTTAAGTTGGCGTTTTTTAATGTTTTAAATAGCGCATTTCAGCTTATATTAGGTAAAAACCTAGAAATTTTATAAAGACATAAGGTGCACATAGTGCAAAAAATTAAGCATGATTTACGCCAAATACATTAAGTTTTTTGTCATTAATCCACTGCAGAGATTGCGAAGATAAATAAATAGCTTCAGTGTTATAATAAGGGGGCTGGCGAAGCTTGTCAAGGAAGTTTTTATGATTTATCTAACGAACTTTACACTTGCTAAAGTTGTACCATCTTGGTAACTTTAACTGAAAGAAGTTATTTTTTATCCAATATGAAAAAAGCCTTTATATTCACATCCTTAATAGCAATTATATTGATAGTTATTACTTATTTATACAGAAACGACGGAACTAATGACTCACAAGTGGTAAATGTTTATTCATCGCGCAAAGAAGAATTAGTACGTACTTTGTTTGATGAATTCACGAAAAATACAGGTATTAAAGTACGTTACATCATTGATGATTATTCTCAGCTACTTTCACGAATGGAAAACGGTGGTGAAGCTGACTTATTTTTGACTGCTGATGCAATCAACTTAATTCTAGCAAAAAAAAGAGGACTTTTATCTCAAGTAGATTCAGAGGTTTTAAAAAGTGTTATACCTGCAAGATTTAGAGACAGTGAAGATTATTGGTTTGGTCTTACAAAAAGAGCTAGGATATTGGTTTACAATAAAGAGTCAGTAGACCCTAAGGACTTAAGTACTTATGAAGATTTAGCAAATGAAAAATGGAAAGGAAAAATATTAGTGCGTTCTTCTACAAGTCCATATAACAGATCGTTAATTGCTTTTATGATTGCAAATAATGGTTTTGAAAAGACGAAAGAATGGGTAAGCGGAATTGTGAGCAATATGGCAAGAAAACCAAGTGGTGGTGATACTGATCAAATTTACGCCGTAGCAGCGGGTGAGGGAGATGTTGCAATAGTAAACAGCTACTACTTTGCGAGAATTCTTTCATCAGAAAATAAAAAGAATGTTGCAGACAAGCTAGGGGCTTTTTTTCCTAATCGCAACGATCACGGTGTAATGGTAAACATCAGTGGTGCAGCAGTAACAAAAAACGCAAAAAACAGGGAAAATGCTATAGTCTTATTGGAATTTTTAGTAAGCAAGCAGGCTCAAGAGTTATACGCTAAAAAAAACCAAGAATATCCTATTATTGAAGGCGTTGAAACTTCCGATATACTAAAATCTTGGGGAAATTATTCACAAAGTGATTTGCCTCTAAGTGAACTTGAGAAGCATCTTTTTGAGGCTGTTATGATAGCGGATGAGTGTAAGTGGAAGTAATCCCCAGCGCCACTAAACATTGGGATGAAAGATTTATGCTAATATACCTTACTCTTGACTCGCTGAACTTTTTCTTCCTTCTAACTTAATTTTGACTTTACTATCTTTTTCCGTTCTTTCACCAAAACAATTGCTGCACAAGAAGTCTATTGAAAAAAGGTAATAAGAAAGTAGAATAGGTTCAAGTAGTTGAAAAGGAAACTATGAACAAGAGAAGGAATTTGTTAAACATCTCAGACCTTACAGTCGATGATGTAGAAAATATAACCAAGTTGGCCAACCAGTACCTTAAAAAAGAAGTTGCAAATAGTAATATCTTGGAAAATAAGACAGTAATAAATTTATTCTTTGAAGATTCAACGCGTACACTTGCGTCTTTTGAAATAGCAGCAAAAAGCCTTGGAGCAAATGTTGTAACTTTGCCAATAAGATCTTCTTCTATTAACAAGGGAGAAGATCTAAAAGACATGATCAAAACATTAAATGCAATGAATCCTGATTACATAATAATCAGGCATAAAAGTAGTGGTATCATTAATACACTGGCAAAGTATGTTAACTGCTCGCTAATCAATGCAGGCGATGGAAGTAGTGAACATCCAACTCAAGCTCTTGCAGACTATCTTGTAATCAGCAATCACAAAAAGCAAATAAAGGACCTCAAAGTTGTGATATGTGGAGATATTCTGCACAGTAGAGTTGCAAGATCAAATATAAGATTGCTAAAAATGTTTGGAGCAGAGATAAACTTGGTCGCACCACCAACTTTGATTTGTAAGCATTTTCCTGAAGTAGATTCAGTCCATTATTCATTAATTGAAGGTATAAAGGATGCTGACGTAATTATGCTTTTGAGATTGCAGAAAGAGCGCATGAATAATAGTTCTTCAGAGAAAGAATATTTTTATTTGTATGGACTTGATTCACAAAAGCTATCATACGCAAAACCAGATGCGATTGTTATGCACCCAGGGCCAATAAACAGAGGGATTGAGATTAGCAGCGATGTAGCAGATTGTGTTATTTTACAGCAAGTAGAATTTGGATTGGCAATACGTAAGGCAGTGTTGCACTATTATAGGCCTTGCTAATATTAAAAGATGCTACACAACTAATGCAAAAAGGTGGGGCATGAAATGACAAGGCTTGTAAATGGTTTGAGAATGGCCATTAAGATGTTAAGGCCGAGGATATGGTGTGGAAGTTTTTACGAAAGCCTGAAGTCAATCAACAACCTTGCAGAACGGCAAATTAGACGGCTATCGTAAAAACAGCTTTTTCACCTGGTCGGAACATGGAGAAAGATTTGTGGAAAGAATGTTGTCGATATTTTTGACATCACGTCTCAATGGCCAAAATCCCTTCCAAAAGTTACGACTGCTTAGTTCTTTATTCATTCTCACAATCCGTGAACGGTTACAACCTAGATTCCAGTGGGCTTTGTTGCATCGCTAGCTATGATGGATTAAAGATAAAAAAGATAGGGAATATCAGTAGCTTATTATTCTGGTATTTATAACAAGAACGGTCAATGAATACCTAAATTTGAGTAAAAGAAATTTCACTACCATTTATAGCATTTCTCATAATAGTCCGAATAGGTCATAGGAAGGCAGAATCAACAGCACGACGAAAGGATTCGAATAGAGGAATGTTTTTCCTGGCTCTGTTTTTTATAGCAAACCAATGATGCTCAATTTTGTTAAAATCTGGAGAATAAGGCGGCAGATACAAAATTTCTGCACCGACTCCTTTAGCGAGCTTGATAAGCTTATCAGACTTATGAAAAGTAGCATTATCAAGAATGACAGTTTGTCCAGGTTCTAAGATCGGTGCCAAAAATTGCTCAAACCATCCATTAAAAATATCCATATTACAGTGGCCTTCAAATGTTAATGGAGCAACTATCTTTCTTCTACTTAAGGCTGCAACCATGCTGATTCGTTGAGTTTTTTTTCCAGATTTTAGGGCATAAAATCGCTGTCCTTTCTGGCAATACCCATATGGATAGTCCTCCGTGTTATCAATCCCAGACTCATCTATATACACTAAGTTTTCTGGTTCTTTTGTTGCTATAATTTTTAAGAATTCAGCACGTTTTTCTTCGTTCCTTTCCTTGTATCCATATGTCTTTTTTTGCGCGTAAATCCAATTTTTCTGAGAGCTCGGTGGATCGTTTCGATACTAACGTTGCCCCAAAGTTTAGCCATTTCCGACAGAGTTTTTCTACCGTGTTTTTTAGCAAATTCGATAAACTTATTCCAGTCGATAATTTTCTGATTGTAACCTCCATTACCGAGTTTTTTGACTGAAAGTCGCCTGTTTCTTTTTTTCTTTGCTGCCACTCCCACAAAGTAGTTCGTCCAATTTTAAATCTTGCTGCCACTGCTTCTCTGCTTTCCCCTTCGTCTAGTGCTTCCATTGCTTTTTTTCTTAAATCATAACTATATGCTGCCGGCATCCAACCTCCTTATCGCCATCTATCCTTAATCTTATCATATCCGGACTTCTGTGGAAAGAGCTATACCAATCCGGCTAAAATTCAAGAATTTCAATGCTTTAGCTATTTTCAATAGAATTAAATTTATTAATATAAATAACAAATTACTATTCTTAAATTTGATCAGATTGATTGCAAAAAAACAAGATTTTCAATAGGTTGCTTATAATCCTAACTATAGTTAGCCTTTCATAAGTAGCGATGCAACAAAGCCATTCCAGTGTCAGCTACTTTCATAACACCATATTACCTTAACAAAAGCAAATGTTCGTACAGATGTGCATCAGCTACTTTCATCTGCCACCTGCAAATTGCAATGTTCGTACAGTTATGTGTCACGCTACTTGGATGACACCGTTGAAAGAAATGAACCGCCTTTTCAAAATTGTTTTGAATAGAGGAATAACATTCACAAGTAAAATTTCATATTACCATTTTTTAATTTATGTATTATAATAAGCTTAATCTATAAGAAAAACAAAGTTGGAAAAGTTGGAAGAACTAAGCAAAAACTGGGTGATAAGAACGGGAAGATTTTTATCTTCATTGTTTTTTTTACTGTTGATTGCGCTATCAATACGTAGTTTTTTATTCGAGCCATTTCATATACCTTCTGGTTCAATGAAAAGCACCCTACTTGAAGGGGATTACATTTTTACTAGTAAATATTCATACGGTTACAGTAAACACTCCTTTCCATTTTCTCCAAACATTTTTAGCGGCAGGATTTTTTATACCCCTCCAAAGCGTGGCGACATAGTAGTTTTCAAACCCACAAGAAATGACAGCATCAGGTTTGTTAAGCGAGTAATAGGAACACCAGGTGACAAAGTGCAAATGATAGAGGGAGAATTATGCCTAAATGATCAGAAAGTAGAGCGAAGGCAAATTGAAAGTTTTTTTGATTATGAGTCAAATCGTAACATACCAAGATATATAGAAACGCTTTTAAGTGGCAAGGAACATGAGATTTTGGTAGATGACATTTCTAATAAGCTATCATATAACACTCCGGTTTATTATGTACCTAACGATCAATTTTTCGTTATGGGAGACAATAGAAATAATTCTTTAGATAGTAGGTTTCCTGAAGTTGGTTTTGTACCAATGGAAAATATCATTGGGCGTGTAAGCATAGTTGGTTTATCATTTAAATTAGGAAAGGTCGATTGGTTACCATTTAATTTCAGGTTACCTGTTGCTTTGAGATTAAATAGGGTATTGCACAAGGTTGTGTAAGCTTTTTCTACCTATTTGTTAATTCACACAACTCTAAAGAAGAATTTTCTAACTCGGCAATAGTGTTGTTAATTTCATTCAAGTCATTGCCTTGTAAAGCGTTTTTTGCATTTTGTAATAGGTTTTTCAACTTTTGATCAGTGGAAAGGTTATTATTGTTTTCAACCAAGTGTATGAGTTTATTTCCATTAATTTTAGCACCTGCAAGGGAACGAGCCTTCATATCTTCGTCAAAACTGTTTATTGACTGGTTAACCATATTTTGAACATCAGCTTCACTCAAGCCAAAACTTGAATTTACTTTAACTGTCTGCTCAATTCCAGTAGTTTTTTCTCTTGCAGTAACAGTCAAGATTCCGTCAACGTTAACTGTAAATTCTATTTCAACTCTTGCAGAACCTGCAGGCAGTGGCGGTATACCTTTTAGTTCAAACTGCGCTAGAGATTTGTTATCCTCTATCATTTCACGTTCTCCCTGACAAACGTGAATTTTCATTGCTGGTTGCCCATCAACATAAGTTGTAAACTCTTTTATCTCTGAAACTGGTAGTGGTGTATTTCTTGGTATGATTTTTTCAACTATGCCTCCCATAGTTTCTATGCCAAGTGATAAAGGTAGAACATCCAGGAGAATATTCCTATCTTTTGAGCTCGAAGTTAAATCATGAGCCTGCAGAGCTGCCCCAATGGCAACTGCTTTATCTGGATCCACGTCATTTAGTACTTTATTTCCAAAGAGTTTGACTAGTGAATTTTGAACCAATGGTGTTCTAGTTGCACCACCAACTAAAATTACTCCTTTTATATCATCAATTTTAAGATCTATATCACTTATAGTACGAGTGACTATATTGATAGTCTTATTGACCAAAGAACTGATTGCCTGCTCGAATTCTTCTCTGGTAATTTCGCACTCAAATGGCTTGCCGTTAACATTAAATTCGAAGATACCTATAGTGTGATTGCTTAGGTACTCTTTCACAGAGCGTGATTCGATAAATAAGGAATTTAGTTGCTTAGCCGTCTTTTCTCTATACTTATCAATCACAATTGAACTCAGCAAATGATCAAAATCATCACCGCCGAGTTTGGTGTCACCACCAACCGCAAGGACTTGAAACACTCCTTGGTGCAATTTCAATATCGAAATATCGAACGTTCCGCCACCAAGGTCATAAACTGCATATATTCCACTGCTATTGTTCTTTTCAATGGAGTAAGAAAGCGCTGCAGCGGTTGGCTCGTTAACGAGGCGAAGAACTTCTATTCCAGCTAATTTTGCCGCATATTTGGTTGCGTTACGTGCTGAATCGTCAAAGTAAGCTGGCACAGTAATCACTGCTTTTTTTACTTCCAGCCCCTTAGACTTTTTTACCCTCTCACATAAAGCTTTTAATATCTCAGCAGAAATCTCAATAGGAGTAAGATACTTTTCCTCTGCGCATTTTATTCTAATAACTTTTTCGCTTTCATGATCTATTTCAAAATTGACGCCTTCTTTATTTAATTCTTCAACACTTTTACCCATTAAACGCTTTATTGAGTAGATTGCATTTTGACCGACATCGTAGCCAGTTTTCAATGTATTATTTTCATATGAAAGAGCAGAAGGCAGCAGTTCTCTTCCTTGTTCATCTTTAAATATCTCCACGTTGCCAGCTTTATTTACCATAGCAATCAAAGAATTGGTGGTGCCAAGGTCTATACCAAAAACTACTTCACTTGAATTTGGTTCAGAAATTTGAATTGGTTGCATTCTTTTTCACCTCCTCAAATGACTTATATAAATATTTCAATCTTAAGACTTGTGTAGCAGCTCCATCAAAATTCTTTACAGCAAAAGTGTTAATTAGGTTTTTAACGCAATCTTTTATTTTTTCATCAATCATCCTGCTTGCAAATTGTAGATCGTCGCAGTCCAGCAAATACTCTCTTATTTCCATTGATTCATTTAATATTTCAGAATTCGGATGATCCTTTGCCACACCAAAAAGATTCAACAAATGCTCAGCACGTTCTAGTGGTGACTTTAGCACTTGATAAGCTCTGTTAATATTTTCCATGTTTTGGGACTGTCTTTCATTTATATCAGTCCTGCTTAGCTCAATATATTTTTTCTCTAACTCATCAAAACTGATATTGAAAGCTGGTTCAATTTCAAACAATGCAAAATAGTTGCTAGACATGAAAACTCTCTCCACAACCACATTTTCCTTTCTCATTAGGATTTTTGAAAACAAAACCCGATGAAAATTTTTCTTCTACATAATCCATTTCAGAGCCAAGAATAAACATGACGGATTTTGGGTCGATCAACACTTTAACTTTTTGGCCATCACTACAGTTTTCCTCAATTATCGACTCTAAAGGACGAGTATCATATGCATATTCAATATCATATTTTAAACCAGAACATCCTTTTTGCTTAATTAGCACTCTTATTCCTATTGCTTCTTCCGGTTTCTCAAGGTTAGTATGCTTCTTTTGGTCCAATAAATACCTTATCCTTTCTACTGCTTCCGCAGTTATAGTGATAAGTTTTCTATTCTTTTTTACAGTTTCACCTCCGCCTACTTCTTGATATTCACCCATGCTTCTTAATTCTTTTGTTTACTTTGATAGTCATGAATAGCAGCCTTTATAGCATCTTCAGCAAGTACCGAACAGTGTATCTTCACTGGAGGTAAAGACAACTCTTCCACTATTTGAGTATTCTTTATCTGTGTAACGTCACTGATGGTTCTTCCCTTTATCATCTCTGTTAACAAGGAACTTGAAGCAATGGCAGAACCACAACCAAAAGTTTTAAATTTTGCATCTTCAATAACACCTTTGTCATTGACCTTTATCTGCAATTTCATTACATCACCGCACGATGGTGCACCAACTAAACCAGTACCAACACTTGGATCATTTTTATCCAGAGAGCCAACATTCCTTGGATTTTCGTAATGATCTAAAATTTTCTCATTATAACTCATAAAATTACCTGTAAACCGCTATTCTACATTATAACATATTTAGGTTAAAAACTAAAGAAAAATGCACTAGCAAACAGTATATTTTACTCACAAAATATATGGGTTACGAGTGTATTTACTTTACAAATACATGTAGTGCATGTCATTCTCTATATTGTAATTAAAAAGGAGTATTCTCTTGAGTTTATTTGGTAACCTTTATAAAGGCTTGTTAAAAACTTCTTCTCGCTTTAGCAACGGAGTAAAAAGTATTTTCTCTGACAAAAAAAAATTAGATCAGTCGCTTTTAGATGAGCTAGAAGAATTGCTAATTAGCATGGACATTGGTCATAAAACTTCCAAGTTGATTATCGATAGGCTCACAAGCATCAAGTTTGACAAGGAAGTTGAACATAACATTATCACACAGCAGTTAATGAACGAAATAGAAGCTATATTGAGCCCAGTTGTACAGCCGTTAATTTTAAATAAAAAACCACATATAATAATGGTATGCGGAGTAAACGGTAATGGTAAAACCACGACTATAGGTAAGCTTGCATATAAATATAAGGAGATGGGAAAATCCGTTATGCTTGTTGCGTGTGACACATTTAGAGCTGCTGCTAGTGAGCAGTTAAACATTTGGGCAGAACGTTCTGATTGCTTGATTGTTACTGGAGAGTACGGTAGCGATTCTGCGAGTGTGGCATATAGAGCTGTAAGTCAAGCTATGAAAGATAGCGTTGATGTTGTTCTAATTGACACAGCAGGAAGGCTGCAAAATAATGTGAACCTTATGGAGGAATTATCAAAAATATATAGAACGATAAAGAAATTGGATGACACTGCCCCTCATGACGTTATTTTAGTTCTTGATGCAACTACTGGCCAAAATGCTTATAGCCAATTAGAAGCATTTAGCAAAATGGTTAATGTTACCGGGCTAATCGTAACAAAGTTAGATGGCACTGCTAAGGGCGGAGTGGTAATTGGACTTGCAGAAGCTTATAAGATAAAGTTACATGCTATAGGAATTGGCGAAAATATAGAGGACTTAAGGGAGTTTACTAGCAAAGAATTTGCTGAAGCGTTATTTAATTGTAATTAAAAATTTCTCTTAATTCCCTTACGTGACCAAGCTTAATTATCTCAATATCGTGAGAAGAGTAATTACCATTTTTAGGCATAATTGCTTTTTTGAATCCTAACTTTTGTGCTTCTTTTAGTCTGAGATCAGCATGCGAGACATTCCTAATTTCTCCTGAAAGTGCAACTTCACCGCAGATTATTGAAGAAGTTGGCAGCGGTAAATTTACTACACTTGAAATAAGGGAAGCAGCAACAGCAAGATCAGCCGATGGTTCCTGTATTTTGAGTCCCCCTGCAATGTTTAGGTATACCTCTTTATCATGCAAAAACATTTTGCAACGAGCATTTAGCACCGCAATGATCATAGCCAATCGATTAATATCCCACCCAACTACTGCCCTTCTTGGGGTTGCCATATTAGTCCCTGCTATTAATGCTTGCACTTCCATTAAAATTGGTCTTGAACCTTCAATTCCTGCAAATACGGCGCTGCCAACTACTTCTCTGTCATGGGCCATCAGAAACAATGATGATGGGTTATCAACAGGCACAAGTCCTGCTTCAGACATCTCAAAAACACCAATTTCATTTGCAGGGCCAAATCTATTTTTAATAGTGCGTAAAATGCGATATTGATTACTATTTTCACCTTCAAAATATAATACCGTATCTACCATATGCTCCAAAGTTTTAGGTCCAGCTATTTGTCCATCCTTAGTTATATGGCCAACTATTAAGAGGGAAATACCATATTGTTTCGCAAGAATGGTTAATTCATGTGCGCAAGTGCGGACCTGAGTTACAGTTCCTGGTGCTGATGTAATTCTGCTATCATACATTGTTTGTATAGAGTCAATTACTAAGAATTTAATACTTTTGTTTTCCTTTATTGTTGCTACTACATCAGTTAAAGACACTGTAGACAAAAGCTTAATTTTAGGTTCATTTATCTTAAGACGCTTTGCTCTGAGGCTCACTTGCTCTAAAGATTCCTCGCCGGATACATAAAGACATTCAAAAGAGGAAAGTTGCACAACATTAGCTGCAATTCTAAGCAAAAGGGTAGATTTCCCAATTCCAGGTTCGCCACCAATTAAAATGCTAGCACCTTGAACGATACCCCCACCAAAAACTCTATCTAATTCTTCTATTCCTGTTAAAAAACGACTTGGAGTGATAATTTCGCTACCCGATAACGTCTTTATTAAAATTGGCGCAGATATACTTCTTTT
Source organism: Wolbachia endosymbiont (group A) of Aleiodes leptofemur (assembly GCF_964028465.1). Taxonomy (NCBI): domain Bacteria; kingdom Pseudomonadati; phylum Pseudomonadota; class Alphaproteobacteria; order Rickettsiales; family Anaplasmataceae; genus Wolbachia; species Wolbachia endosymbiont (group A) of Aleiodes leptofemur. The sequence goes on along the minus strand of NZ_OZ034782.1, from coordinate 1,076,683 downwards.
GCCCGTTTTTACTGCTATTTCCTCAACAATTGTATCCCAATTGTCACATGCAATACACTTCCCTACCCACCTACCAGTGCTGTGACCACAGGATTGACATACATATATAGTTTTCATCAAAGCCAAAATTATTTTGTTGTAATTGTAATAAAAATTAGCTGAATATGCGAAGTAAATCTATAGCTAACCCAAGAAAGGGTTCCCTATGTCATACCGCGATTCATTCGCGGTATCTCTAGATCCCGCTAACAAGTAGCGGGATGACGAGCTTATCGTCACGCCGCCGCGAACCGTCATACCGCGATTCATTCGCGGTATCTCAAAGCATAGATCCCGCTAACACGTAGCGGGATGACGAGGTCATGCCACCGCGCGAACCGTCATACCGTCACGGTATCTCTAGATCCCGCTAACACGTAGGGGAATGACGAGGTCATGCCGCCGCAAACCGTCATACCGCCGCGGTATCTCTTAGCCGCTAACACGTAGCGGGATGACGGTTGTCGTTTAGCTACAAACGTTAAGAAATTTACCAAATGAAAAAAAAGGCAAAAGAAGCCCTGGGGTTATTATCCGCTTTAAAATATTGGCGTTTTTTATGTTTTAAACGCTTGACAAGCAAGATTAAGCTGCTTTTAATTGCAACTAACTTACGCTGCAAATGTTTAAGAAGTTTACTAAGCAGAAAAAAAGACAAAGAATCCCCGAGTTAGCTAGTCTTTTACTATCTCTGTCGAGTATTGGCGTTTTTTGATGTCTTGTAACGCTTTGTAAGCGCGTTCAGCTTATTTAGATAAAAATCTAGATGTAGATGAAGTTTTGTAAAGACATATAGTATCTATATACTGCAAAAAATTGAACATAAGACGACGATACATTAAGTAATCCTTACCTTTTAATCTGCAGATTGGCGAAAGCAAATACAATAGCTTCACTATCATGATAAGAGGGCTGGCGGAGTTTGTCAAGTAAGTTTTTTGTTTCTATTCCCAATAAAAGTTTGTTATATGGTTATGCAAGAAGTCTAATAGCAAATTTTTAAGTTTCTCTTTAACTCTTTAACCAACGGGCTCCCATGAGGAGAGGAGAGTAAAGGTCTTTTTCCATAGATATTTTCACACTTTTTTCTTCTTCTGTAGTTGGCGGATGAGTAAGAAAGTGAACCTTTGGTGCACCACTAATTATTGCCATCGGTGTTTGCTCTGCCCCTTCTCCCATAACTAAAACAGCAGATGTTGCCAGTGCATCAAGAAGATTGACTTGTGTTACTTGCAGTGGTTGATTATAAAGATCTTGCTTGCCTATATAGGAATAAAGTGGTTCAAATCCACACCAACCAAGAGCAACGCCCGTAACCCCAAGGCGCATAGGTGTTATGTTACTATCTGTAATCAAAATACCAAGATGTTTTATGCAGTGTTTTGTCTTGAGATAGTTCCATATTGATAGAGCTGTTTTCTGAACATCCTTTGGGTATAAAATATACATTTCATTACCATTTGATTCATCAATACCAGCAGATGGAATTAAGATATTGTCTTTGATTGTTAAATAGATGCCGTAAGAATTATGGTCTACATCAACAATTGCATCAGCTTCTCTTTTGATTAGCTCTTCTTTAGAACAAGCAGTTTTGCAAACCACTTGTTTTTGACAAATAGAAATGATTTTTGATGTGATAGCAAGAACAACTTCCTCTCCTAGCAACTCTGAAACATAGCGATCAAGAACCTGCTCTAATACTTCCCCACATTCAATGCGGTGGGTATAAATTGCTTTAACATGCATATTAACGTATTAGCCTACATATAGTATAATCTTTCGTTTTGGTGAGAATAGTTTTATGCCATCCATCAAGAAGTGTTAAGTTGAAATATACATCACCTTTATAGGGTTTGTGAATTTCTGTTATGATAAATTCTGAGATTAGATCATACTCCAAAAAAAGATGCGCTATTTGTGCTCCACCAATCATGAAGACTTTAGAATTACTTTGGATTGACAAAAACTCTTGCATAGAAGAAATAATAGTGCATTTTACTCCTCTGTTAAAACAAGAATTTAATTTGTTACGAGAAAAAACAACAGGGATACGATCCTTCAATATGTTTTGAGGCATAGTTTCAAATGTTTTTCTTCCCATAACAATAACTTGTTTGTCAGTCACCTGACGAAAATGATCTAACTCACTTGGATAATGCCAGGGCAATCCATTATTTATTCCAATTACCCCCTTGGGATCAACAGCCATAATTCCGATAACTAGCATCCCTGTAAAGCAGCTTGAGCTACAAAGAATCGCATGTGATCACGCACATTATGCACTCGAAGGAAATCAACCTTGTTGTGCAATGCAGATGATAAAGCAATTGTTTCTAAATCTCGGTTAAAGACAGGTTCTGTAGAAAAAGAAGAAATAAATGACTTTCTAGAATGACCAACCAGAACTTTGCAGCCAAAATTTTGTAACGTTTCTATACTGCGTAAAATCTGGATATTCTGGTACATAGATTTGCCAAAACCAATACCAGGATCAATAATGATCGAGCTTTGATCAAAACCTAGAGCTAGTAATCTATTAATGTTCCTTTCTGCCCAATTACTTATGGTATCAATTGGATCAATGTCACTTGGGATAATGTTGTCACTATGTGGTGGTATGGAGAGTGAATGCATAATAACGATACTACATCCACTGCTAGCAATCGCTTTTAAGGTATTATCATCTAGATCTCCCTTCTGATCATTTACCCAGGCAATGTTGTAGTGCTCCAAAACATTCAAAATAACATCTGGCCAGAAACTATCAATGCTGACTTTAATGTCACCAACTTTCATATATTGATTAAGGTCATCAAGCACTGGTTTTAAGCGTGCATATTCTGCTTTTGGAGTTTGTATTGAGGAGCCAGGTCTTGTTGATTGAGCACCAAGTTCAACTATGCTTGCACCATCTGATAACAGCCGCAGTGCCTGCTTGGTTGCTTGATCTGCATCATAATAAAGACCACCATCTGAAAATGAATCAGGAGTAATATTGACAATACCCACAAGCTCTGGCGAAAGCGTAAAACTCTTTAAAAAACAATCTTGAATATTAGGGATATCATAAGCAACAGTACCGAACGTTTTGTTGATTATTGGAGTATTATCCATAGGGCTCAGCATTGCCATCAAGTGAAGCAAAAATGGTCTGTTTATCAATTCTGGGTGAGGAATCTTAAGGTAGGATGTATCAAGTGTCAGGTCATCCCATAACAAAATATCCAAATCAATAACGCGAGGTGCCCATTTTTCATAGACCTGCAGACGGCCAATGTCACATTCAATTTGTTTAAGGCCCTTTAACAGCTCTTCAGGAGAAGAAGAACAACTTCCATACACAACCATATTTAGAAATGGCCTGTCCCACCCAGGTGGAGCATCATTTGGTAAAATAGCCTTAGTTTCCAGAATAATTGAAGATTTTAAATTTTTAAAATAGCGCTCCTGCAGTAACTGAGCAGCCTTTTGTAAATGGGAAAAGCGATTCCCCATATTTGAGCCAATAGAAATGTAAATCATTCTTGCAACGCATTACGATAAGTAAAGAAAACACCTCCATGCACACTGGGGACAGGTGGTGCAACTTTGTGAATAGTTACGCCTATAGAAGAAATAATAAGCTTTTTTTGCATCACAAGGTTATTAATGGTCCTGTATATATCATGAGTTAAATGCTCGATTAAGTTGAATTGCTTGCTTTGAACGAGAGATTGAATACTCTGAACTACCTCCAAGTAGCATATAGTATCCTCAAGCCGGTCAGTTGTAAGTCCTAAAGGGGGGGATTTAAAGGTAAAATCAATATTAACACTAACTAATTGAGAATGATACTTCTCTTCTGCACTATAGCCTAAATGAACCCAAAGCCGTAAGTCAGATATAAGAAGATTACATGCAGACATTGCATTCCAACATCACTGAGTTTAAGCTACTTACAACTACTAACACACGCTAGCATTCATCATTCCATCAAGAAAACCCCACAAGAGCTTTGCTCCCTTTTGAGCACCCTTCATAACTTTATCTTGCTCTTTTTCATCTAGGTCTTCAATAAGATTTGCACACTCCTCAGAATGCCATTCATCAGCATGCATATGGACCGTAAAAAATTGAAGAGAACGCTCATCACTTATTGAATAGTGTTTTTTTAAACCTTCAATTTTAGACTTGGAAACCTCTGGAGTTTGACGTTCGTAAGCGTACAAGGCTCCAAGACCTGCTGCAAAACCTGATCTTACAATGTCAAAGTAACCATCAATTAATTCTTGTGTCTCCTTAATCTGTGCACTTTCACGAAGATCAGATCGCGCAACGCCAAGCCCTTCAGCAAAACGTTTCCATAACTCTGGATGATTTTCATCACCTTGTTCCTCTTCTATTAAATTACCAAGTAAAACCTGTCGCATTTTTAGATCTGGGCACAGAAAATGTATACCACTGATGTAACGAGGAAACGCAGCAACGTGGTGATAATATTCTTTAGCATAGGTTTGTAAAGCTTGCAAGCTTAAGCTTCCTGTATTCCATGACTGGTAAAATGGATGATTTAGTAAGTGCAATTCATCTAACTTGTTATTTAGAGACTTAGTAAATTCCATCATTTCCCCCATTACATTAATATATAGCTCATATACTATAGTTTTCTCATTGTTACGATCATGCTAAGATCAATACAATGGTGGGATTGGTAGGACTCGAACCTACGGCCAATTCGTTATGAGCGAACTGCTCTAACCGACTGAGCTACAATCCCTTTTATCAATATTTATAATACACACAAAAGCAAATTTGTCTATTAGCTTATTTCACTATCAACCCAACTTAGCAGATCATTTGTTGCACCAATTTTGCGTGCAATTTCCTTACCATCTTGAAATATAATCAAAGTAGGTATAGATTGAACCCCATACTTACTTGGCACTTCAGTCCCTTCATCTATGTCGAATTTGCAGATCTTAATCTTGCCTTTTCTGTCTTTAGCCAATTGTTCAATACGTGGCATTAGACTTTTACATGGCCCACACCATTCTGCCCAAAAGTCTATCAGAACAAACCCTTTATAGTCAGTGACTTCAGATTTGAAATTTTGATCATTTACCGATGTAATATCATCACTCATAAAATACCTAAATTTTTGTAAAATATAGCGTATCTATTAGCAGTTAATCAACTAAATTCTTACCGCAGAGCTTGAAAAATTGCCCTAAAGTGTTTTGCACAAACAAAAAACTCCTATTACATCTGGTGGTTAAAGATATCCACGTTTTCCCAACCCATTAAGTCTAACTCAATACGAGTAGGAAGAAATTCAAAGCACTTTTGGGCCAATTCTTTTCTATTTTCACGTTCCAGCATTAAGTCTAGCTTTTCCTTTATCCTGTGGAGATACAAAACATCAGATGCAGCATAACTTTTTTGTTTGTCTGTTAAATTTTCATTTCCCCAATCAGAAGATTGCTGCTGCTTATTTAGTTTGGTATCAAGCAGCTCTAAGCACAACTCTTTTAAGCTATGATTATCTGTGTAAGTGCGAACTAAACGTGAAGCTATCTTTGTGCAATAGCACGGAAGTGCCCAAGTTTCCAAGTAATAACGTATTATGCTCACATCAAATCGCGCGAAGTGAAATATTTTAGTTATATTTTTATCCTCTAATATTTTTCTTAAATTTGGCGCTGTATAATCGTTCTTGAGTTGAACTAAGTGAGCGTTGCCATCATTAAAAGAGAGCTGCACAAGGCATAATCTATCTCTGCTATGAAGTAGCCCCATTGCCTCGGTATCAACAGCTATAGACCTTATATCATCTGGTATTGAACTAGCTGGCAAGTCGTCTTTATATAAAAATATTCCCATAAAATTAATACATTTTTTGGCACAATCGAAAACCTATGATAATCAAAAATGAGTCTTAAGTATACGAAAAGATCATAGAAGGAACCACGCAAATTTATGGGCTCTCACATTTTTCGTGTACACGGGGTTTACAAATCGCTGTATATGCCTATAATTAAGTAAATTTAGGTTAATTTAATTGCGGGAGTAGCTCAGTTGGTAGAGCGCAACCTTGCCAAGGTTGAGGTCGAGGGTTCGAACCCCTTCTCCCGCTCTTTGCTTTCAAAATCATTTCGTCAAAAATCCCTTGACAAACTCCGCCAGCCCCCTTATCATGAAACTGAAGCTATTTATTTATCTTCTCTGTACAGATTAAATGACAAAAAAACTCACGTATCTGGCGTCCCATGTTTAATTTTTTGCACTATGTGCACCTTATGTCTTTATAAAATTTCTAGGTTTTTACCTAATATAAGCAGAAATGCGCTTATAAAGCATTTAAAACATCAAAAAACGCCGATTTAAAAAATGGATAGTGAATAACTAGCTACCCTAGGGTTTCTTTTGCCTTTTTTTCTGTTTAGTAAATTTCTTAATGTTTATAATTTAGATTAGTTGCGGCTTAAAAGCAACTAAATCGCGGTTATTAAGCGTTTAGAATAAAAAAACGCCATACTTGAAAGTATAATGTAAGTATAGCTCTTTCCACAGAAGTCCGGATATGATAAGATTAAGGATAGATGGCGATAAGGAGGTTGGATGCCGGCAGCATATAGTTATGATTTAAGAAAAAAAGCAATGGAAGCACTAGACGAAGGGGAAAGCAGAGAAGCAGTGGCAGCAAGATTTAAAATTGGACGAACTACTTTGTGGGAGTGGCAGCAAAGAAAAAAAGAAACAGGCGACTTTCAGTCAAAAAAACTCGGTAATGGAGGTTACAATCAGAAAATTATCGACTGGAATAAGTTTATCGAATTTGCTAAAAAACACGGTAGAAAAACTCTGTCGGAAATGGCTAAACTTTGGGGCAACGTTAGTATCCAAACGATCCACCGAGCTCTCAGAAAAATTGGATTTACGCGCAAAAAAAGACATATGGATACAAGGAAAGGAACGAAGAAAAACGTGCTGAATTCTTAAAAATTATAGCAACAAAAGAACCAGAAAACTTAGTGTATATAGATGAGTCTGGGATTGATAACACGGAGGACTATCCATATGGGTATTGCCAGAAAGGACAGCGATTTTATGCCCTAAAATCTGGAAAAAAAACTCAACGAATCAGCATGGTTGCAGCCTTAAGTAGAAGAAAGATAGTTGCTCCATTAACATTTGAAGGCCACTGTAATATGGATATTTTTAATGGATGGTTTGAGCAATTTTTGGCACCGATCTTAGAACCTGGACAAACTGTCATTCTTGATAATGCTACTTTTCATAAGTCTGATAAGCTTATCAAGCTCGCTAAAGGAGTCGGTGCAGAAATTTTGTATCTGCCGCCTTATTCTCCAGATTTTAACAAAATTGAGCATCATTGGTTTGCTATAAAAAACAGAGCCAGGAAAAACATTCCTCTATTCGAATCCTTTCGTCGTGCTGTTGATTCTGCCTTCCTATGACCTATTCGGACTATTATGAGAAATGCTATAACTGTATGATCTCAGCTTTGCTATCTCTGCGTAGACCAGTTCTCCTTATTAACATCTCAAATATTTTTGTATTCATATATATCCTATATTAATTAAAGTAAATATTAATAATGTTTACTTTTTAAATAAAAATAAATGAAAATTTTAATAAAAATTAAATTTTTTTTAATAGAATAAAAATCTTTTATATTTGCTTGAGTACCAAAAGGGCTTTATTGGTGTAATGCGTTTTCTATTGCGCCTGGCTGCAGTGCCCAGCGTCAAGATCTGATGAACAATGTTCGCTTGCCAGCTTTCGCTTCAATATTTGCACAATTGTGCTAGATCCCCTGCATAACCTGCTTTAAAATCTCCTCCTGCTGCTGAGTGTGAACACTAACATAACCACATGCAGGAGATGCAGCAGCAGGTCTTGCGATACACTTAGGTCTTTTTGCTTGGATATCGAGATTAGATAACACTTCTTCTATCAATGGGTTGACAAAAAACCATCCTCCCATATTTTTTGGTTCTTCTTGACACCATATAATTTCAGCGTTTTTGTACTTTTCAAGTTCATTACTTAGTTTATCTGCAGGAAAAGGATAGAATTGCTCCAAACGTATTACTGCTATATCGTTTATTTTTTGTGCTTCACATATGTCGTAATAAACTTTACCACTGCATATTACAACTTTACGTATTTTATCATTCGAAACTAAACCTGTTCTACATTCTGGAATTACTGTGAGGAATTTTCCTTCAAAATCAGATAGGTTAGATACTGCTCTTTTGTGGCGCAGTAGCGATTTAGGTGTAAACACTACCAGAGGCTTACGAAAGTCTCTATGCATTTGTCTGCGTAAGACATGGAAGTAATTCGCCGGAGTGGAACAATTAACTACCTGCATATTATCCTCTGCGCAGAGTTGCAAAAATCTCTCTATACGTGCGGAGCTATGCTCAGGTCCCTGTCCTTCATAACCATGAGGCAGCAATAAAACTAGACCGCTTGATCGCAACCACTTTGTTTCTGCAGATGCGATAAACTGGTCGATCATAATTTGCGCACCGTTTGCAAAATCACCAAATTGTCCTTCCCAGAGCACCAGTGAATACGGAGAATCAAGACTATATCCATATTCAAAGCCCATTACAGCATACTCAGATAGTGCGCTATCTATGACCTCAAAGTGAGCTTGCTTTTCATTTATATTGTTTAGCGGAATAAATGCTTCTTCTGTTACCTGATCAACAAGCCTTGAATGACGGTGCGAGAAAGTTCCACGACCAGAGTCTTGTCCTGATAAACGCACTCCTATTCTTTCTGTGAGCAGTGATGCAAACGCAAGACTTTCGGCAGTTGCCCAGTCTATATTACTACCAAAATTTATGCTGTCTATTCTGCCATCGAGTATTTTTCTAACCTTATTGTTAATGTTAAAGTTACTTGGGATATTGCTATTTATACGCACACCTAATTTTTTCAGCTCATCTGGCGGAACACCAGAATCCGTGTAGTATTCGCTCAAATCGTTCAGCTTTGCTCTTCTTAATTTTGACCACACTCCACCGAACCAGTCAGCTTTTTTTGGAGTGTAAGCCGCTGATTCAGCAAGACTTTTATCTAATTTTGCCCTGAATTCACTACGCAATTTATTTACTTCATCGCCATCTAATACTTTCTCTGCAGTCAATTTTTCTTCATACAATGTTCCAGGAGTTTTATGCTTTGATATCGCCTTATACATAAGTGGCTGAGTGAAATTCGGTTCATCACCTTCATTATGGCCATATTTGCGGTAGCACATTATGTCAATTACTACGTCCTTTTTAAATTTCTGCCTATATTCCATCGCCAGACTTGTAGCAAAACTCACAGCTTCCGGGTTATCTCCATTGACGTGAAACACTGGAGCTTCTATTGATTTTGCTATATCAGTGCAATAAAAAGAGGATCGTGCGCAACATGGGTTAGCAGTAAAACCAACTTGGTTATTAATGACAATGTGCACAATGCCATCCACTTTATAGCCTTCAATATTGCTTAAGGTTAAAGTTTCAGCAACCACTCCTTGACCGATGAAAGCCGCATCACCATGAATTGATATGCCAAGCACAGATCTTATATTCTGTTTTGCTCTTATTCTTCCAGCCAAAACCGGATTTACCGCTTCAAGGTGAGATGGATTAGGGCATAAACTTAAATGTATTTTTTTGCCACCTGAAAGTGCTCGATCAGAAGAGTAACCAAGGTGATATTTAACATCACCGGACACCTCAAGACCACTTGGGTATGCAAGATTGCCTTGAAATTCAGACAGCATTGCCGCATATTCTTTCCCCATCACTTTGGTTAGAACATTGAGTCGTCCGCGGTGAGCCATGCCAAGGACTATTTCTTCAATACCAAAAACCGTAGAATCACTAATGATTTTTTCAATTGCAACGATAGCTGATTCTCCACCTTCAATAGAAAAGCGTTTATATCCAGGAAATTTCATATGGAGAAATTGCTCGAACATCTCAGATTCGATCAAGTGCCTCAGTATTTCCTTTTTATCTTGTGAACTCAGCGTATAGGTTTGATTTTCGATCTTTTCCTGCAGCCACATCCTCTCCTCATAAGAGGAGATATGCATAAATTCAAAACCGATGTTCTTGCAGTAAATATCTCTATAGATTCCAGCGTCACTTGCCGGATATAGATTCGAATATTTCTGATAATCTACTTCCTTATTCACATTGGGTAATAACGGATTAAGATCCGCAAAAAAATGACCGTAAGATCTGAAAAAATTTGCTAAACTAGAAACTGAATCATCCACCTTAGTTACATGTTGTGCACCGCAGGTCTCCGCTTTATTAACTTCTAAATTGCTTGAAAAAATTCTATACCAATCCTCCCCGATTGATTTATCACCCTGCAAATAACGGCTATACATTTCTTCCACAAATTCTGCATTATCACCATAAAGGCAGCTTAAACTCGACATAATCACTATAAAAAGTATCAAATACTTATAAGTATAACTTAAGTTTTTTAAAAAAGAACTTTTTTAGTTTCTATACGTCATACCGCCGCGGTATCTCTTAACATAGATCCCGCTAACACGTAGCGGGATGACGATTGTCAGGTTGTCATTCCAGCGCGTGACGCTGGAATCCAGTTTTTATTTGCAGCCTACTTGACTCGAAGCTAAGTTTTCTGGATCCAAATAGTCAAGGCACTGGGATGACAAAAAAAGGAGCACTGGAATGACAAAGCTATAGGTTGCAAGCGAGACGTCATACCGCCGCGGCGCTAACAAGAGATCCCGCTAACACGTAGCGGGATGACGAATTATAGCTCTTTTTACAATAATCCGAACAGACCGTAATATGCTACTGGCCTGCTATAGCCATAAACACATATCTTATCGCATTCGGACTATTATAAGAAAGGCTATACTATGCCGCCGCAAACCGTCATACCGCGATTCATTCGCGGTATCTCTTAACATAGATCCCCTACTTAACTGTCATACCTTAACATAGATCCCGCTAACACGTAGCGGGATGACGGTTGTCGTTTAGCTATAAACATTAAGAAATTTACTAAGCGAAAAAAAAGGCAAAAGAAGCCCCGTGGTGGTTGGCTATTTACCATGTACTAAAATATCGGCGTTTTTTTTATTCTAAAACGCTTGATTAAGAGCGATTTAGCTGCTTTTAACTTGCAACTAACCTACACCGCAAGTGTTTAAGAAATTTACCAAGCAGGAAAAAAGGCAAAGAAACCCTAGGGTAGCTAGTATTCAAATTCTCCCTTGTCAATTTGACGTTTTTTGCTGTCTTAAACGCTTTGTAAGCGCGTTTCGGCTTATATAGGTAAAAACCCAGAAATTTTTAAAGACATGCGATGCACGTAGTGCGAAAAATTAAATATGAGACGCCAAATACCCTAAGTTTTTTGTCATTAACCTGCACAGATTGCGAAGATAAATAAATAGCTTCAGTTTCATGATAAAGGGGCTGACGGAGTTTGTCAAGGAAGTTTTTTCGTTTCTATGAGCTACTTGGATGACGAGAAAGGAGCACTTACATATTTATGGCAACCTCATTACCTACGCTCAAAAAGTTTTTCAATATCACTGAGTTTCATTTCTATATAAGTTGGTCTTCCGTGGTTGCATTGCCCGGAATATGGGGTTTTTTCCATTTGTCTCAGCAGCTCATTCATTTCATCTAACCTCATTTTTCTACCCGCTCTAATTGATCCATGACAAGCGATAGTGGCCAATATTTTGTTCACTTTATCTTCTACTGGCAATGTATCTTCTATTTCCGTTAATCTATCAATTATGTTAATTAGCATCTCTTTCACATCTATTGTGCCCAAGATTGCAGGGATTTCTTTTACTATCACTTTATTCTCTGATTTGATTTCAATATCAAAACCCATTTCAAATAACTTATCTTTATAGATTTCAATCATCTCCATTCCAGCCTGATCTTTAATTTCAACCGTTTCAGGAAGAAGCAGTTTTTGTCTTTTTATACTTGATTTTTGTTTTAAGCATTCATATACTAGTCTTTCATGGGCTGCATGCTGATCGACTATAATCAATTTGTCCCTTACCTCTGCAATAATATAAGTATTATAGACCTGACATCGTGCAAACCCGAGCGGGTGGCTCTCTATCAAATCAACTTGCTCTAACACCTTTTTTTCCAGAACCATAGTCTCCGCTTGTGATGGAAATTTCTGTATGCCGGTATAATCAAACGATTTTGACTGTTCTGATAAGCCTTTTGCTTTTTCATTTGGAGAAGCAAATTCTTTTATTAGTTGATTTTTAAAAGGACTTGGTCTTTTTTCATAAAATTCTTTTTGAACATTAGGTTTATCAAAAGGATCCGGCAATGTTGAATCCATTTTCTGGTCATGCGCTGGAAAAGTGCCTATCCTTCTTGACAATGCTTTAATTAATCCTCTTGTCATTATCTCATATATGAGCTTCTTATTCTGAAACCTTACTTCTGACTTATTTGGATGCACATTTACATCTACTTGATCATAAGGTATCTCTAAATGTAACGCTGTAAAAGGATACCTATCGCTTGGAATAAAATCATGATATGCATACCTAACTGCGCCAATAAGTAGATTATCTTTGATTGGCCTTCCATTAACAAACGTATAGATCTGAGTGGACTTACCACGATTGACGGTCGGCTTACAGATGTGTCCCGTAAGTTTAATGTCGTCTTCTTCTTCATTGATCTCCAAAGAATTGCCCTGAAATTCTTCTTCTACTTCACACAATCTATGAAATAACGAAGTCTGCTTAGCGTATTTTAAGAGCTTTTTATTACCTGAAGTGAGAGTAAACCCTATATGATAGTTAATCATTGCTAGGTTGTTTACAATATCAACAATGCTTTGAGTTTCTGCTCTTTCGGTTTTTAGAAATTTTAGTCTATTTGGAGTGGCAAAAAACAAATCTCGTACTTCAATATGTGTCCCTTGTGATAAAGGGTAAGGAGTTAGCTCCCCTATTTTCTCTCCACCCTCATAACTTATAGACCATGCTTCATTTGCTTCTCTTGCCTTAGACGATAATTTTATCCTACTTACTGCTGCTATTGAAGGCAGAGCTTCTCCTCTAAAGCCAAGATGCTTGATTTCTATTAATTCACTATCGCTCAATTTTGAAGTAGCATGGCGCATAAACGCAAGTTCTAAATCGTTTTTTTCTACTCCGTTACCATCATCTGTCACAATAATAAGGTTACGCCCACCACTTTCTATTTTGATCTCTATTTCTAAACTTCCAGCATCTATTGCATTTTCCACTAATTCCTTTACTACACTTGCTGGCCTTTCTATCACCTCCCCCGCTGCTATACGGTTTATGGTTTTTGTGTCTAAAAGAGTTATTGCCATAGATTTATTATGAAACTGGTTTTTCTTTTACTTCTTTGGTCTGTTTCTCTCTCCACTTTTTTAACCTACCTGCAATTTCACTGTTGGAAATTGACAATATAGATATGGCAGTAATGGCAGCATTATATGCTCCATTTTCTCCTATAGACATGGTTGCAACTGGAACACCCTTTGGCATTTGAACTATAGAGAGTAGACTGTCCAGCCCATTTAATTGTTTACTATGCACAGGAACGCCGATAACTGGTAAACAAGTTAGTGACGCAACCATACCAGGTAAATGAGCTGCACCTCCTGCACCAGCTATAATAACCTTAAAACCTTCTTCTTGTGCAGATTTAGCAAAATTGAAGAGCCTTTCTGGTGTTCTATGTGCAGATATTATGAATATATCATGTGAAACTTCTAATGCTTTTAACATATCAACAGTATGGACCATAGTGGTGTAATCTGACTCACTTCCCATAATAACAGCAACATCTTTTTTTATTTTTGTCATATTCAACACAATTTTACTTACTAACTAAATAATGTTCCAGCTAAAAAGCAACAAATATTTAAATTATATTATAAATATAATATATAGAATTCTTGTTAAAATAGAAATTTTAAAAATTTAAATAAATATCTATGTTAAGATATAGAGATATAAACTTCTTATGTAAGATAAATTTATAAAATAATTATTTTTGTATTTCAAGCTTTGTAATCTTAGCTTGTTCTTTCTATAAATGGTTTTTTCAGATAGACTGATGGTAAAATGGTAATTTAAAATTACTAGAAATTTGATAAAAATATTAATATATAATCAACTTAAAGTTTTAAATATTGATATCATATAATTATTGACAAGTTACATGATATTAATATCTTGGTATATTAAATATTATGTTATAATATTTAATAAAGTTAATTGATATGTGAGTGTAAGAATTATGGAAATAATATCGTTAAATAACTTAGACAGTGCAGGAATAAAAACAAAGTTGCTTTATATAATAAATAAAATTATAGAAAAAAATGCTTGGACTCAGGCTTTTGCAGCTGAGAAACTTGGTATTGATCAGCCAAAGGTATCGCAAATTAAAAATGGTAAAATAGATGGTTTTTCTTTAGAGCGATTGTTAGGATTTCTAAAAAAACTTGATCATGAGATAACAATCACGATGACAGAAAGCCAAGAAATAAAATCTGAGGCAGAAAAAGTAAAACATGAAGTTGAATCGCAATAGATACAAAGTTGACAACTTGTTTTTTGTGATATAGTATAAAATTTATTAAGGTAGTATCTTATGGCTGAGTCTATTGTAGAAAAGTGTATAGAACGGGTAAGTAACCGTTTCAAATTGGTTCTGTTGGCAAGTCAAAGAACACATGATTTAAATACAGGGGCAAGTAATCCAATTCAAGCAGCTAAGTTTAAAGGTCATAAAAATACCATAGTTTCCTTACATGAAATAGCAGGAAAACAGGTGGATACTCATGAGCTGTTTAGCCTTTTGGTAGGTAGATGCAAGGAATACATGAAAGGAAATATGAATAATGTTTACAGCAGTAATACAAGTAAGCTAGCGAATTTATTAAATTTTTCTGATAACACAGATCTTGATGTAAGTCAAGAAAGCCAAGATTATGAAGTGGATGGTGAAATAGATGATGAAATAAATGATCAAGATGGCGATGAAGAAGTATCCGTTTAGAAATCTACTGAAGTTACATAGTCTTTAAATGATTTGCATTGCTATCTATACACTGTTGTTCTGTATGAGTGTAATGTTGTGTTACATAGTGTCTAAGTCAAATGATGTGTACAATAAGGTTTTAGCGTTCAATAATTTCTCAACGCAAGTAGTTGTACTTATAACAGCAATATCAATCATTCTGAATAATTTTTTTTTAATTGATATAGCATTGTTGTATGCTAGCGTTAGCTTTATATCAACTATAGCACTAATGAGATTAATGTTGTTTTGATAATTTATGATAGGATCCATTTTCATATTTTTAGGTATTTGTTTGATAATTATTTCAAATATAGGGGTGATCAGATTTCCTGATTTCTATACTAGGTTACATGCAGCAGGTATTACAGATTCTAGCGGTGCAACGTTATTGTTAATTGGTTTTGCTTTGCAGAATGGATTTTCAATCAATACTGTTAAAATAGTATTATTAATTTTTATAATATGGGTAGCTAACTCAACTAATAGCTATATTTTAGCGCGCACTCATTATAAAGTTAAGAAAAAAACTGTTAAAGAAGGCTAAGGTGTTAGAAATATTAAATGTAGTGTTACTTTTGTTGTTACTAACAGTTACGGTTTTTATAGTTTTCTCGCGACATTTAGTCGTAAGTGCTGTTCTAATGTGTGTATTTAGTTCACTGATTGCGCTTATATACTTAATTATGAATGCACCTGATGTTGCAATTACTGAAGCTTCTGTTGGTGCGGGGCTCAGTACAGTTTTTACGTTTGCAGCACTCTCCTTGATAAAGAATCATAAAGTAAATCTATCTCATAACCCTATAACGCTTTTTTTTATGTTATTTCTGGCTGTATGTTTGTCATATTTTATGATTCAATTGCCAGATTTTGGCAGCCACAATGCTCCGATCCACTTGCATGTTGCTCCTTATTATGTGGAAAATACCGAAAAAGCTACCGGTATTCCTAATATAGTGACAGCTATTTTGGCAAGCTTTCGTGGTTATGACACGTTTGGAGAAACTATAGTAGTTTTTACTGCTGCGCTTTGTATAACGTTGATATTAAAAGAAGAAAAAGAAAATGATTAAAGATCCGATATTAAATGCAGTAACATTTTTGATGATACCTTTTATCATTTTATTTGGTTTATACATACAATTTCACGGTGATTACACTCCGGGTGGAGGTTTTCAAGCAGGAATAATTATTGCCTCCGGGATAATATTATATTCAATGCTATTTGGTGTATCTACAACTCTAAAAGCAATACCTTATTCTGTGATTAGATTGACTAACGTGTTAGGTATTTTAATTTATGGAGGAACGGGCGTTGCAACAACTTTACTTGGCCAAAATTTTTTATCTTATGATATCTTGTTAACCAATAATAGAACCGGTCAAAAATTAGGTATTTTTTTGGTGGAATTAGGTGTAGCATTTACTGTCTGCTCCTCTATGTTAATTATATATATAAATTTTGCTCGTAGGAAAAAACAATGACTTTATATAATTATACGATTATTATTGTATTAATGGTGCTAGGTTTATATATTATTATAAACGATAAAAATTTAATCAAGAAAATGATAGGGGTAAGCGTCTTCCAAGCATCTGTTTTGTTATTTTACATATCTCTAGGATATATAAAAAGTTCCTTGCCTCCTATATTGGTTTCAAATTTTTATTCATATAGCAATCCTATACCCCATGTTTTAATGCTTACTGCTATAGTGGTTGGAATTGCAACATTTTCAGTTGGATTATCCATAGCAGTAAAAATGGAAGAAAAGTATGGAACAATCGATTAAGACAAGTGTACATAAATTAACAGTATCTTAAACTATATGAAGTAACAAATAGCCACAAGTTAAAAGTAAAATTATAGACTTGCTCGTTGTAAGTTTGTTTGTTAATAAGAAATAAAATTATAAACTATAAAGGTAATGATGTCAACTATTAATGATGCAGAAGATAAGAAAAAAATTATCAAAGATCTGGTAACTAAGAGTATAAAAAAGGGTGGTTTTATCACCTTTGATGATATAAATGATAAATTATCAGATGAAAATTTTTCGTCTGACTTTATAGATGATGCTATATCTTTATTGCAGGATTCCGGAATTAATGTGCTTGAAAGTAGCGAAGATGAAGAAGATATTCCTTCCAACAGTGATGATAGTAAACTTGATGATGATGACACATCGCCAAATGTTACTGCAACTTTAGTACAAAATGATGATCCAGTGAGGATTTATTTACAAGACATGAGCTCCGTAAAGCTTTTATCAAGGGCAGATGAAATCGAGATAGCAAAAAAAATTGAATCTGAAAAGCATAACATGTTACGTGCAATAATTGAAACATCAGTAACATTAAAGGTGATAAAAGTATGGCGTGATGATTTAAGTAATGGAGCTCTCTTACTGAGAGAAATTATAGATCTGGATGCAATTTATAACTCTGATTTTAATGTGGTACCCAAAGAAGAAAGTGAAGAGAGTGAAGAAAGTGCTGAAGATGTTGAGGATTCTGAGGATGTTTCTGAAGATGCTGAGTACTGTAGTGATGATGAGAAAGATAGTAAAAAAAGTGATGATGAGAAAGACGGTAATAATGAAGATATAAGTTCAGTCAATTTAAATGTTTCTATTCTTGAAATGGAAAGTGACTTATTGCCAAAGGTCATAGTTGCATTGGATGAGATAATTACTTTAACAAATGAAGCGTTGATATTAAGAAAAAATTCTAAAAATTTCTCTAATGAGCTAGAAAATTTGTATAATCAAATATGGTCTATAGCATTACAAATTAAGTTAAGTGATGCTGCTGTTGCCAGAATTACACAAGAACTTTATAAGATAAATAGATCCATTACGCTTGAAGAGGCTAATCTTATTGCTGAGGCTAGAAAATACGATATCGATAGAGAAAGTTTCTATAAAGTTTATGATGACGTGCTTTTAAAGCACGAATTGAAAAAGATAAGTCTTTTAAAGATCAATGAAAATCAGTCCTCTTTTACAGGTGAATTAAAAAACAAATTTTTAAGGTTTATAGACGATAACTCTGAACATATAGCTAGTACCTTGAACGGTATTAAGCAGCATATACAGGAAGATAACGTACAAGAATTTAAGGAGCTAATCAAGAGAATACAAAAACACAAACGAGAAGTCTCTGAAGCAAAGCAAGAAATGATTAAGGCTAACTTAAGGCTAGTAGTTTCCATTGCTAAGAAGTATTCAAAAAGAGGCCTTGATCTGCTTGATTTGATACAAGAAGGCAATATTGGTCTTATGAAGGCCGTGGATAAGTTTGATTACAAACGTGGATATAAATTTTCAACTTATGGCACTTGGTGGGTAAGACAATCAATCACTAGAGCAATACCTGAGCAGTCTAAAGTAGTTAGAATACCAGTTCATATGGTGGAAATTATCAGTAAAATCAACAGAGCATTAAGAAAGATGACTCATGAGATGGGAAGAGAGCCGACGTTAGAGGAATTGAGTGTAGAACTGACAATGCCACTGGAAAGAATACGCAAAGTTATGAAAATAGCAAGGGATCCAGTAAGTCTTGAAGCTCCAACAGGAAAAGATGATAGTAGTACCTTTGGTGATTGTATAGAAGACAAGCGAGTCTCCAGGCCAGAGGATGCTGCAATACTTGCTGACTTGCGTGGCATTACAACCAATGTTCTTGCAACTTTAACACCAAAGGAAGAAAGAATTTTAAGAATGCGTTTTGGCCTTGGTAAAGATGGGAAGGAACATACCTTAGAAGAAGTAGGAAAAATTTTTAATGTAACACGTGAGAGAATTAGGCAAATAGAGGCAAAAGCACTGCGCAAGTTGAAACATCCAAGCCGTGCTAGAAAACTTAGAGGGTTCTTTTAAGTATACGTGTCAAGTTAAGAAGAAGCTGATTTTGTCCGGAAAAAGTGGAGAGCAAGTTAGGCCAAAGTTGTATAATTTCACCGCTATTTTTCTTTTTCTATGAATCTAATGAAACAACATGCTAATCTACGGTAAATATTATGACAAACAAAAATGACAATTCTAATTCAAAGTATAGAAATTTTTATGTTCTGGGTGATAGCTTATCCGATAATGGCGCAATCATTGGAATTTTAAATAATTTATCCTTTGCAAAAAGCGTAAAATTTGATGATCCTTTTTATCAAGGAAGATCTTTTAGCAATGGCCCTACTGCTGTTGAATATATAGCAAAATATTTAGATTTAGATGAATTTAAACCTGGGTGGAGTTATTCATTTTTTGGGAGATGCCACGAACAGCAAGGTCAGAATTACGCAGTTTCATATGCAACAGCATCTGAAATTTTTGACCCTATTTTTTCTTATTTCTTCAATAAATTTCGTTTAGCTAACCAGCTAGATGCGGTAATTAAACATCATCCAGATATAGGTAAAGAAGATTTATTTTGCATCATAATCGGCGGAAATGATGTTATGGTTGCCACTGCTTATGACGATACTAAAGCGGAAGAAGTGTTGGAACAAGCAGTGAGTGAAATATGTAATGCACTTAAGGTTCTAAATGAACATGGTGTTAAGCATGTAGTTGTTGCAAATGCACCTGAAGTTGGCTCAATACCAGCTTTTAATAGAGATGAAGAAGCAAGGGAACTAGCTACAAAGCTCACGGAGAGTTTCAATGCAAAACTGGCTAAAGGCTTAGATTATATGAAGAAAAGTACAAATCTTGAAATAAAAGCATTTGATCTTAACTCTAAAATGAGAAGTATGTTTAGCGAATACAAGAGCAAAGGTTTAAATTGTCAAGATGCATGCACATCGAACATTGCAGACCAAGTTGGGAGATTTAAAGAAAATATAAAAATACTCTTAAAGTTGATATTTAAAGGGGAACTTGACGTTCACTATAACCCTGGGTGTAGCAAAGAAACACTAAAGGATTATTTCTTTTTTGATTATTTCCATCCAACTGCGGAACTTCATCATGAAGTTGGTAATGAAGTGTATGAGTTGATTTGACACAGTTTTTTGAACATATCCTTTTAAATAGTAACCAGACTGCATTCTGTGATTTTTAGCAAAACACGATCTTTCATTTGAGCTTTCTTCAATTTAAAATAAATACAGAAAATTGCTGCCTATAGCTAAACTGACTTAGATTTACCGATAATTTGAAAAACCGTCATCCCGCTACTATATAGTTATTGATATATATTTTCTTTTAAGCTCTTGGTTTTGATCGATAAATGTAATCATTTCATCTTCTAAAGTTTTAATTTGATTACGTAAAATTGCAAGAAGTTCCTCTATTTGTTTGATTATAGATGTATCAGTTACCTGTTGGATTTGGGTTTTTTGTATTTTTGCTATTTCTACAAGTTGGTTTCTACGAGATAATTTTTGTTTCAAGCAATCAATATTACCATTACTAACTGTTAAAGGAGTAACACGCATATCTGTATTATTAATATAACGTGAGATGATACTGCAGTCTATTTTATCAGTTTTTGTAGTAATACCAAGGCTTTTAGCATAGTCTCTCCCACCTTGGTTGAATGACGTACACCTCAAAACCATTGCTTAGTAAAGTATAGGCACATAATTTTTCGTATCCACCAGTTGCCTCAAGACCAATTTTGGTTACATTATGCAAACGTAAAAAGTCCAGCATTTCATCAATGGATTGTACATTGTTTTCAAATATTTTATAATGCTCAAGTGGGTGAATGTGGAGATCTAATTTACTTTTGCTAACATCAATGCCAGCAATAATGTTTGATGAATTCATAATTCCTCCGTAATAATAACATATACTGCATTTTCCAGCCTTATATACGAGCCTAAAAGCTCAATCAGTTGTTCGGAACTTTCAGTATAATAAACCAGAGAAGAGAACCTTGCTGAACAACGATTCTTATAATCAAGGGGCGTGACGATTCCTCTTCTCTGTGTGTCTTTAATCTCACTACTTTGATATTTATAAAGACTTGTTCTTAACATATAAGGGAAGTGTCCTCTAGGTGAGATTGTGGAGCATTCGTTGCAGCATTTGGCTGTTCAATTACGCTAGTTGATTCTTTAGGTATACTATTTCCTTCAAAATTTCCATCTTTTTATTATGTTCTCTTTAGCATTTTGAGAGTGAATTATTCTAGTTTTGATATTTAAACGTTTTGTATCTGCTGTAATGATTTCACTTCCAGTTTGCTATTCTTTACATATTGAATTGCAAGCACTAACGCTTTACTTCCGGAAGCTGTGGTGCTGTAAGCTATATTTTGCAAAATAGCAGTTCTCCTGATATCTTTGCTGTCTGAGACTGACTTTACACCTTTTGAAGTATTAATCACTAGATTTATTTTTCCATCTTTGAGCATATCAACTATGTGGGGTCTGCCTTCTCTTACTTTATTTACAGCTTGTGCAGCAATGCCGTTATTGTTCAGATACGAAGCTGTGCCTTTGGTGGCATATATTTCAAAACTCAGTTCTTTCAACATTCGTGCAACTGGCAATATATACTTTTTATCATCATCTTTTACTGAAACCAGAGCTGTTCCTTCTGTTGGTAACTTGTATTCTGCAGCCATGTGCGTTTTTGCAAGTGCAGCTTCAAATGATGAGTCAATTCCCATCACTTCTCCTGTTGATTTCATTTCAGGACCAAGTAAAGTATCAACTCCTGCAAAGCGGGTAAATGGAAAAACAGCAGCTTTAACTGCAAAATGATTGAAAGGCTTGTTTTCCTGATTCAATTTTTTACCCAAAATAACCTGAGTGGCAAGCTTTGCAATAGGAATATTTATTACCTTGGAAATAAAAGGAACGGTTCGACTAGCCCTTAAATTCACTTCAAGTATGTATACATCACTAGACCTCTTGCATAACTCGATTTCTGAAGGCAATTTTGTCGTCAAAGCTTGTCTGCGCTCCTCAAATACATTCGAGTATTCTGTGGTGCTCATCTGCACTTTTCCTAAAGATTTCTCATCACAAACAGGTTCTGCAAGAGGTCTATTCTCTTGAACAGCAAACTGAATGTTTATCAGACCTTTCACTTTTAATGCTAATGCTATTCTCTCAGTTTGGAGCTCGATCTCTTTTATTACTTCGTCACTCAATGTATTTGTCGGTATTGAGCATGTTGAATCACCAGAGTGGATACCAGCTTCTTCAATATGCTCCATGACCGCTGCAATGAAAACTTTTTCCCCATCACATACAGCATCAACGTCAACCTCAACTGCATTGACTAAAAATTTATCAAGAAGCAGCGAACCATGCTCAAAGATTTTAGTTTGATCTAAGACGTACTCTTTAAAGCTCTGAGTATCGTGTCTAATCGACATAGACTGACCGCCGAGGACATATGATGGCCTGACTACTAGTGGAAACCCCACCTTTTCTGCGTTGGTTAACGCTTCTTCTACTGAATGGCAGATAGAATTTTCAGGTTGTTTTAAATTAAGTTGCAAAGCAAGGTTTTTAAACCTCATGCGATCTTCTGCAAGGTCAATAGAATCAAACGAAGTTCCCAAAATTTTGAAACCTCTCTCGTTAAGCACTTTGGCTAACTTTAAAGGTGTTTGACCACCTATTTGAACTATTACACCAACCAGTGTGCCATTTTCTTGCTCTTTACTTAGTATTTCAAGCACATCCTCTGCAATGAGTGGTGCAAAATATAAACGATCAGCGGTATCGTAGTCAGTTGAGACAGTTTCGGGATTACAGTTGATCATTATTGTTTCATACCCCATTTCTTTGGCGGCAGAAGCTGCATGTACGCATGCATAATCAAACTCAATACCTTGACCAATGCGATTTGGACCACTTCCTAAAATGACAACCTTTTCTCGGTCAGAAATATTCGCCTCACATTCCGTTTTATTTTCAACATCACCCTCATAGCAGCCATACATATAAGCAGTGCTCGATTCAAATTCAGCTGCACAGGTGTCTACGCGTTTATAAACTTGTTTAATGCCAAATTTTTTTCTTATTTCTTCGATTTGTTTTACTCGATCTCCAGCGTATAACGCTGGCTGGATCCCAGTGTCACGCACTGGGATGACATTAGAGGGTACTGGGATGACAGAGGTAGGTCTATTACTTAACTTTGCCAATCTTGCATCTGAAAATCCCATTTTTTTCATCTCTAACATTTCGTACGCAGTTCCAGGAAATCCATTTTCCTTGATTTTTTGTTCAGTTAATATAATTTGCTGTATATTTTGCAGAAACCATAAGTCATATCCTGTAATCGAATTTATTTCTTCTATGCTAATTCCGTGGCGCATTGCGTCAGCAGCAATCAGTAATCTGTTTGGTAGCAATTTTGCTAATTGAGATTTTACGTGATCAATATCAATGTTCTCAGGAAATACTTCATCAAGTCCTGTAAGATCAGTTTCAAGTGAACGAAAAGCTTTCTGCAGTGACTCATTAAAAGTGCGGCCTATAGACATTACTTCTCCCACTGATTTCATGGAGGTTGATAGTTCACAATTCGTTCCTTTAAATTTCTCAAACTCAAATCGAGGAATTTTAGTGACGATATAATCAATCACTGGTTCGAATGCTGCTGGTATTATTGGAGCACAGTCATTACGTATTTCGTCGAGCGAATAGCCAATAGCAAGTTTAGTTACAACTTTTGCAATAGGATAGCCTGTTGCTTTCGAAGCAAGTGCAGAAGAGCGAGAAACCCTTGGATTCATCTCAATCACAACGAGGCTTCCATCTTCTTTAGGATTCACTGCAAATTGAACATTTGCACCACCGGCACTAACATCAATTTCTCTCAGCACTGCTATAGATGCATTTCTCATCTGTTGGTATTCTACGTCACGCAGAGTCAAAGCAGGAGCAACAGTTATGCTATCCCCAGTGTGCACTCCCATCGGATCAACATTTTCTATCGAACAGACTATTATGCAGTTATCTTTACAATCGCGGATAACTTCCATTTCATATTCTTTCCAGCCGATAATTGATTCATCTATCTGAACTTCATTTATTGGCGAAATTTTGAGAGCACTTTCTGCGATATTGAAAAACTCCTCTTTATTATATGCTATGCCGCTACCTGCACCACCAAGGGTGAATGACGAGCGGATGATTGCTGGTAATCCAATGTAATCCAAAGCCTTTCTTATTTGTTCTTGATTTTTTATAATGATACTTTTGGGGTATTTTAGCCCTATTTTATCCATGGACTGACGGAATAACTCTCTATCCTCTGCTTTTTTTATTGCTTCTCTATTTACCCCTATTAATTCTACGTTGTATTTGTCTAACACTCCATCATCTGCAAGTTTTATTGCACAATTGAGCGCTGTTTGCCCGCCCATTGTTGGCAATATTGCGTCTGGCCTCTCCTTAATTATAATTTTCTCTATGATTTCAGGCAGCACCGGCTCAATATAAGTTGCATCAGAAAACTCAGGATCTGTCATTATAGTTGCGGGGTTGGAGTTAACTAAAATGACTTTATAACCTTCACTTTTTAATACTTTACAGCTTTGCGTTCCGGAATAATCAAACTCGCATGCCTGACCTATAACTATTGGGCCTGCTCCTATTACTAATATAGATTCTATATCTGTGCGTTTCGGCATAATTACAATAACGGTCTCTATTCAAGTAATGTTACCAATCTTTCCTGTATATGTGAATTTTTATTAAACCTATTAGCTAATTACTTTTAGGCTTGACGCATAACTGTACGAACATTGCAATTTGCGTGGCAGATTCCAGTGCTTGACACACAGCTGTACAAACATTCATTTTTGAAGGTAAATTGCACAGCAAATGATGTCATTCAAGTAGCTGACACTGGTTCCTTTATGACGGCAGTGCCCAGAGGTGTCATCCCAGTCTGGGATCCAGAAAACTTAACTTTAAATAAGTGGCTGCATAATAAAGACTAGATTCCAGACTGGAATGACACCATAGAGGCACTGGGATGACATCCTTCCTAGTGGAGATTACTCTCAAATCACAATGTTCATACAGTTGTGGGCTTAACGGTATCTTTGCAGATACTATGGTAATTTATTCGGGAGATTTGCTGAGCGGTAAGATTTTTCCTGATATGCTGCAGTCTTCAGAAGCTAATTCCACAAATTTATCTGTTAGTTTATCAGGTGACACCAATTCAGATCCAGGAAATGCCTGCTCACTACCCACAGGTCCTTCCGTGTATACAGCATTTACACATAATTTTGTATGTTTTGTCTCAGATGCATATATCTGCACCATTATTTCTAGTGCAACTTTACTTGCAGCATACGGCATCCAATATGGATAAGAGGAAGGAGAAAGTGTCACTTCTGAGGTCATGAATATCGCTCTTCCAGCATTAGACTTTTTTAGCATTGGATCTAAGTTTTTTAGTAAGTACCAATTGGCAGTAAAATTTGTATTCATTACGTTCTGTAGCTCTTCAATCTCACAGTCATGAATGGGGTTCAGTTTGCCTAAAATTCCAGCACACGCAACTAATATATCAAGTGCTCCAGATTCTGATAATTTCAGGCTTTCTATCATGTTTGTCAGTATCTTTACATTCTCAAAGTCTAAAAGATCAAGCTGAATTAGTTTCACAGAGCCTTCTTTAAATTCTTCAAGCTCTTCAATTTCATTATATAGTGGCTTGAGATTATCAAGAGATCTTGAAATCAGAATCACACATGCACCTTCTCTTATAAACCTTTTTGCAACAGCAGAGCCTACTCCACCTGAAGCTCCGGTGATTAAAGCTACTTTACCTTCTAACTTACCCATTTCTTTCTCCTTAGCGAGATCCATTGAAATATTTTAGCTGAAAATTGAATTTTGCTCCATATATAAAAATCAAACTTAGCATATAAAAAAATAGTAATGACACTACCACACCACCTAAACTTCCATATATCAAATCCAGTTGGTCAAAGGAAGCTTTTAAGTATTGCTTAAAAGCTGAAGCAGAAATCGTCCAAAGAATAACAGCTACACAAGATCCAGGAAATACGTCTGATAAATTTTGTTTTATGTTTGGCAACATAAAATATAGCCAAGAGACTACTGTGAAAAGTACAAATTCAATGAGTAGGTATTTAGTGTAACTTAGTCCATGATAGGAAAAATCAATTAGCATTGGCACTAATGTAGAGAACACTATAGTTAGAGTTATAATAAGCGTGATTACTAAAAATTGTAATATACTTAGTACTCTTCTGAATATATAAGGCGGCGAAACCGGAACTTTATAGGCCTTATTGAGTATTGTTCTAAGCCCTTCAATTGTCGATGAAGCGGTCCAAACAGCACCTACAATTGCTAAAGTTAGTAAGCTTTGCGGCGGGCCTGATATTATCTCTCTGATACGCGGCATCAAAGATGATAAAATATCCTGTGGCATGTTATCAATGATAAATACCCAGCCAATGTTGTACTGGTCTAAAAAATTTGCGAATGTTGACGCCACAGCCATTAAAACGATGAGAAAAGGAAATATTGATAACAGAATTAAAAATGATAAATACCCTGCATGCTCCACTCCATCATTATAAATTGTGTCAATCAAAGCACGATAAAGACAATAAACAATACCGTAAAATTTCTGTAGCATGTAATATAAACGAACCAAGAAAAGTATTCTAAATGAAATAAAGGATACTTTTAAGCAAAAAATCCTCACCATTTACTTAAATTTAATCAAAGGGATAGATAATTTAACATAGAACAGGAATTATAGGAGGCGTAATGAAAAAATTTCTTCTACTTGTGGCTTTAATTCTCTCCTTTGCGTTTGATGCAAATACTAATGAGCTAGATGCAACGTCAGCAGTGATATGCAAAATAATGAGCTATACTCACGGCATAGGTGGACCGATGATTACGATAGTGATAATAGGTGCAGCTTTGCTTGCGATATTCGGTAGAATGCCGTGGCCAGCACTTTTTGCACTCGGTGCATTTACTGCTGTGTTTTTTGGTGCTCCTGCCGTTGTTTCAAAAATAGCACCAACTACAGCAAGTAAGTGCGAGACGTGTGATGCTGGGAAAACATTGAAACCTGATGCAGATGGAAAATATACTTGTCAGTGAAAAGCATTGAGTAAATGGTACTTACTGCATCATTTACTCAAATTTAATCAAAATGATAGATAATCCAGCGTTAAATAGAAATTATCGGAGGCATAATGAAAAAATTTCTTCTACTTGTGGCTATAATTCTCTCCTTCGCATTTGATGCGCGTGCTGATGAAACGTCAACAGTGATATGCAAAATAGTACAATATACCCAAGGTATAGGCGGGCCGATGATCACGATAGTGATAATAGGTGCAGCATTGCTTGCGATATTTGGGAGAATGCCGTGGCCAGCGCTTTTTGCACTCGGTGCATTTACTGCCGTGTTCTTTGGTGCTCCTGCAGTTGTTTCAAAAATAACACCAGATGGTACGTTTTGTCAGAATGGTGCGATTGCTTGCCCTACTGGTAAAACGTTGACTAATGGTAAATGTACATAATAGGTATCACAGCCTCAAAGAAATTTTAAGTAAATGATACTTCTTGTATCATTTACTTAAATTTAATCAATGCGATAGACAATACAGCGTTAAATAGAAATTATCGGAGGCGTAATGAAAAATTTTCTTCTACTTGTGGCGTTAATTCTCTCCTTTGCGTTTGATGCGCGTGCTGATCTAGATGCAACATCAGCAGTGATATGCAAAATAATGAGCTATACTCACGGCATAGGTGGACCGATGATCACAATAGTGATAATAGGTGCAGCATTGCTCGCGATATTTGGGAGAATGCCGTGGCCAGCGCTTTTTGCGCTCGGTGCGTTTACTGCTGTGTTTTTTGGTGCTCCCGCAGTTGTTTCAAAAATAGCACCAGATACAGCAAGCAAGTGCGTGCCGTGTACGGGTACTAAAACATTAAAAGAGGATCCTGCGGGATCAGGAATTTATAAGTGTGGTTAAAAAGTATTAGGTAAATGATGCTTCTTGTATCATTTACTTAAATTTAACTAAAGTGAAGTAGTGTAAAGTAAAAATTATCGGAGGCGTAATGAAAAATTTTCTTCTACTTGTAGCTTTAATTCTCTCCTTCGCATTTGATGCACATGCTGATGCAACATCAGGAGTAATATGCAAAATAGTAAGCTATACTCATGGTCTAGGCGGACCGATGATCACAATAGTAATAATAGGTGCAGCTTTGCTTGCAATATTTGGCAGGATGCCATGGCCAGCGCTTTTTGCACTCGGTGCATTTACTGCTGTATTTTTTGGCGCTCCTGCAGTTGTAAAGGCAATAACAGGAAAAGAGACGACTTGCACCCAAGCAGGATGTACCTCTGCCGCTAATGGAGGAACTTGGGATCCAACTAAGAAAGAATGTACCCTTCCATAAACCTGTACTGAAGTTCTCTTTATGTTTTCACTTGAAAGTGGTCAAGCTGACCACTTTCAGTGTCTATGATTACCTAATAAATTCTTTTTCTGTAATCATATCAGTTAAAGTCTGGATTCCAGCGTCACGCGCTGGAATGACAAGGCTTATCGTCATGTCACCGCGAACCGTCATACCGCGATTCATTCGCGGTATCTCAGCCGCTAACAAGAGATCCCGCTAACAAGTAGCGGGATGACGGTTGTCGTTTAGCCATAAATATTTAAGAAATTTACCAAACGAAAAAGAAGGCAAAAGAAGCCCTGGTCATTGTCTATTTTCAGTATTGGCGTTTTTTAAGTCTTAAACACTGCAATTTAGCTGCTTTTGAATGCAACTCACCTTAGTTTGAATGTTTAAGAAATTTACTAAGCAGAAAAAAAGGCAAAAGAAACCCCGTGTTAGCTAGTTGTCACTCTCTAATCCTGCAAAATCGGCGTACTATACTGTCTTAAACGACTTATAAGCGCGTTTCAGCTTATATAGGTAAAAACCCAGAAATGTTGTGAAGACATAAGGTGCACATAGTGTAAAAAATTAAAAATAAGACGCCAACTACGTTGTTTTCTTGCTGTTTAATCTGCACAGATGAAGATAACTGAATACCTTCAGTATCATGATAAGGGGGCTGGCGAGGTTTGTCAAGGAAGTTTTGCATTTAATTCATTTGATAATTCAAAAAACTTGAAAGAATAAAGATAGCTATTGAAATTATCTTGATTTACATCAGTTATCCAAGTTTGACATTGAATACTTAACACTTCCTCCATTAACGCCTTTCTGTAATGTTTATCCAGATGAGACATTATATCATCAAGTAGAAGAAGTGGTGCCTTATTGTAATGAATACACCTTGCTTTTACACTGGATAAAATAATAGAAAGCAGTAATAACTTTTGTTCTCCAGTGGAGCACAGATTTATTGGTACGTTTCTTTTTTGACAAAAAACCCGAAAATTATCGTTATGCACACCAAAGGTTACTCTACCAGTCAATGAATCTTTTTCTCTGTTTTCCTTTAGACGATTCTGAAAATATTCTGCAGTATCGTCCAAAGTTAGCTGGCTGCTGAATTTCAAACTTGCCTTCGGAAAAAACTCACTGGAATGGTTATCAATTGTGTCTTGTAGTGTCTTTAAAACAGACGATCGCATACGTAAAATACTAACTGCATTAACGGCCATTATGTTTTCAAGACTAGAGAGCCAATTTTCGTCCAAGGTGTTCTCTCTCAACAGTTTACTTCGCTCACGTTTAGCTTTTCTGTGTTTCATGTAGCAGCAAGTGTAATTTTCCTCAAACAGTGAGACTATACGGTCTAAAAATTTTAATCTGTCACTTGGAGAATTGAGAAGAACATAGTCCATTTGTGGAATCAGCCATATTACATTGGATATCTTATACAAAGATGAATAACTCGATTGCGTTTTTCCATCAATTTGTATTAGTTTCTTATCAAAACTCTTTGTGATACCAATTGAATTAAAATCCATTCCATTAAAAAAATCATAGTGCACTACCCAATCTTCATTACTGAATCTATTTTGTATCTCACTGGCTTTTGCTTTTTTCATTCCATTGCTTTTAGCAAGCAACGAGATTGCTTCAAGTATATTAGTTTTACCAATACCGTTTTTGCCAGTTATTACAACTGAGCTATCATCTGAATCCAGTTCAAAGTTTGAGTGGCTACGAAAATTATGTAATTTCAGCTTTTTTATGTAGCAATGGGTAGCCATTAACCTATTCTTTAGTTTATATTCTCTTTACTTCTTCCAGAACCTCATCAACATGTCCACTAACTTTTACATTTTTCCAGATCTTCACTATTTTACCTTTTTTATCTATTAAAAAAGTAGTGCGTTCTATTCCCATATACTTTTTGCCAAACATACTTTTCTCTACCCAAACACCATATTTTCCCAACATTTCAGCATTCTCATCAGAAACTAAAGAAAACGGCAGAGAATATTTTGCTTTGAAGTTAGTGTGACACTTAACACTATCTTTTGATACACCAATTATCACTGTGTCAAGGAAAGAAAAATCATCTATTTTATCTCTAAAGCCTTTTGCCTCCATTGTACAACCCGGAGTATCGTCTTTAGGATAAAAATAAAGAACTACATTTTTTTTATCAAAAAATTCACTCAGTGATAAATTTTCACCAGAATCTGCTGGCAAGCTAAAATCGGGTGCATTATTTCCTACTGCTAATTCCATACCTTGCTCCATTAATAACACTTCCATCTATAGTAGTATATTGTAGTCAGAGTATCAAATTTTATATATAGCTAACAGATAAGATTCTTGATGGGGGCTTATTGATGAATTTCTGCCTACCTTCTCGGCTTGCCGCTTTTGATAAAGTGTGGTTTTCGTCTGATGTAAGGCCATATCAAATAGATCCTATTAAAAATCAATCGAATCTTCACATGTTTGTTCTTCATAAAAGAAGTTCAATGTTATCGTAGTACCAAGTTTTGCTTCACTTTTAATGTCAAAAGTTCCACCCATTAACTCTACTAATTTCTTGCTTAGCGGCAATCCGATGCCCGTACCTTCGTTTCTATACCACGAATCTGCTTGGCCAAAAACAGACATAACTTTATATATGTCCTGCTGCATTATTCCTATTCCATTGTCATGAAACTCAATAGTTAATAAGTTTTTTTCTATATTTTCTTTTATCACCATTCTTATTAAACCATCTTTGGGAGTAAACTTGATTGAGTTTGATAATAAATTTATTATAACTTGTTTCATTCTCTTGGGATCTGCAATGACTAATAATTGTTTATTAGTCATCTCTTTTTTTAAATTAATCCCGGCTTCTTTTAATTTAGGTAATAGCATATTTACGCATGAATCCATTATTTTGTTCAGGTTAAACTTCACTTTTTCTACTGTTAAACTACTTGATTCAGCTTTAGAAAAATCGAGCACATCATTAATTAAGGTAAGTAAGTGTGTTCCTGCATTATATATATCGTCTGCATACTCCTTGTATTGAGAATTATCCATTGAACCTAAAGTTTTATTTTTGATCAACTCCGCAAATCCAATAATAGCATTAAGAGGTGTGCGTAATTCATGTGTAACGCTTGCAAAAAACTTTAGCTTGTTTGCATTTTCTTGCTCTAATGTCTCTTTTATCTGCTGTAATTCAATGTTAGTTTTATGTTGCTTGGCTAGCATTTGGGTATTAGAAAAGTGCAAATAGAACATTATTAATATTAAGATTATTAATAATAGGCCCAAAAATGTTAAAAACAGGCCATATGCTATAACATAAGAATTATTGTAGTTTCGAAGAATCTTCAAAAAAAACGACGGTTTAACGCTATTTTCATGGAATATAGGGAAAATAGAAGTTAATGTATTTCCTGTAGTATAAAATATTTCTTGGTTACTTAATAGTTTATCAATTTCATCGTTTGTAAGTAACTGTTCATAACCATAATCTTGAGTGTTAAAATTACTGAATATTATTCTGCCGTTTTGATCATACAGTATTAAGCTGAAATCCTTTACTTTGCTCACTGATTGTAATAATTCAGCACGTAGTTTTACTAGTTGGTTTATGTAGTCAAAATTTTTGTATTTAATGTGATGCTTTTCTATTAGTAAATAATGGTATTTTTTTATTATGCCATTTTCCAGTACGCTTTTTAAGTTTACACTTGAATCACGGTAAGAAGAAAGGAAATTACTCCTTAGTAAATGATTACAATATATCACACTGAATAAAATCATAAAGATCGATGAGAGTAATACAATAACTTTTGTGTATTTGTTTTTCTTCAACGCAGAAAACATCAATTTACCTAGCTTATACATATCCTTCTTATTGTGAAACAACGGTTTTTATGTTATTAATAATAAAATTTAGCATATAATATTTTATGACAATTTCTCCTATTTTGCCAGTTTATTCTCCTGTTAATATAAATTTTTCTCATGGCAAAGGTATCTACCTATATGATGTTGATGGTGAGCGCTACGTAGATTTTCACTCCGGAATAGCCGTTAGTAGCTTAGGTCACACTAATTCGCGATTAATTAGTGCTCTTAAATTGCAAGGAGAAAAATTATGGCATATATCAAATACCTATAATATACCTGCTGCCAATAATTTTGCAGAAAAATTAATAAACAATAGTTTCGCTGACACTGTATTTTTCTCAAATTCTGGATCAGAGGCAGTAGAATGTGGACTTAAGATTGCTAGGATCTATCAAAATGGAAAAGGCAATAAAAATCGTCACAGAATTTTAACATTTCATGGTGCATTTCATGGAAGAACCTTTTTAACTTGTGCTACAAACGATAAACAGAAATTTTCTGAATTACTAAATCCCTACATTGATTGGTGTGATAACATCGAGCACAATATTGAGAGCGTAAAGAAAGCAATTTCAAGTGGTATAGGCGTTATATTAATAGAACCAATACAAGGGCAAGGTGGTATCAAAGTAATGAATGAAGTCTTTATGAAAGAACTAAGAAGGCTGTGTGATGAAAATGACATATTGTTATTTTTTGATTGCGTACAATGCGGGGCTGGTAGGACAGGAAAATTATTCGCATACGAACATATAGGAGTGGAACCTGATATATGTGCTCTTGCAAAGGGAATAGGCGGGGGGTTTCCGCTGGGGGCTTGTCTTGCAACTGAAAAGGCTGCTAAATATATGGCAGTTGGTATGCACGGTTCCACTTTTGGTGGCAATCCGCTTGCAACCTCAGTAGGTAATGCTGTGCTCGAAGAATTGCTCAGCCCCGGCTTTTTGAAAAATGTTGAAATTAGAGGTAAATACTTAAAAAATAAACTAGAAGACTTAGCAAGTAAATTTCCAATAATAGAGGAAGTAAGAGGGAAAGGGTTAATGCTTGGAATAAAAGTGAAAGCAGACAATCAAAAGTTTGCAGAAGAGTTAAGTCATCGCGGCTTGCTTACTGTTGGGGTAACATCAGATAACGTTGTGAGAATTTTACCTCCACTCATTATCACTGAAAAAGAGATTGATGAAGGCATCGAGATTTTGACTCAATATTTATCTGAGAAATCTTCTGATTAGATACTTGCATTAATATGAACGACAATCTGGTATGCTTAGGAATTATTACCTCTCCTCACGGAATTAAAGGAGCTGTTAAAGTAAAAACCTTTACTGAAAAGCCTGAAAATATCTCCTTATATGGTAAGCTAATAAGTGGTGATGAGAATTATAAAATAGACTCAGTATCCGTCATAGGTGATAATTTAGTAATAGCTACAATAAGCGGAGTAAATTCCCGTAATGAAGCAGAGCTTTTAAGGAATAAGAAGCTATATATAGAAAGAAGCAAGTTACCAGAGCTAAATGATGAGGATGAATTTTACCAAAGTGACCTTGTAGATATGGAAGTAAGGCTGAAAAGTAATGAATTATATGGCTATGTAAAATCTGTGTATAATTTCGGCTCAGGGGATATATTAGAAATTTTAGTTATCAGCACAAAAAAACGTATTATGCTGTCTTTCACTAAAGAGATATTTCCACATATAAATATAAAGGGGAGGTATATAGTATTAAATATACCAGAATTTATTGACTAATAAAGACTTTGATATTTATATAAAGCTATTTATAATTATAAGATCAAATTGAAAATGTAATTATGGCAGAAAGAGCTAACGATATCAGACCAGGTCAGGTGTTGGAACATAACGGCGGATTATTTTTGGTTGTAGGTATTATGCATACTCAACCTGGTAAAGGTGGTGCATACATACAAGCCGAAATGAAAAACATCAAAACCGGAGCAAAACACTATGAAAGATTTCGTTCTGATGCAACAATCAGAAGGGCAATTTTAGATGAAGAGGAATATGTTTACCTTTTCACTGAAGGAAACATTGTAAATCTTATGCATCCAAGTAATTACGAGCAAATCACTATAAATTTGGACTTATTGGGAGAAAAAAAAATTTATTTACAGGATAACATGAAAATTAAAGTTGTAGCTTATCAAGACAAAATAATTTCTGTGCATGTGCCTGATTATGTTACACTTGCTGTGAAAGAAACAGAGTCTGTTATTAAAGGACAAACTGCTACTGCTTCTTATAAGCCTGCAATTTTGGAAAACGGAATGCGCGTTAACGTGCCTCAATTTATAAAAGAAGAGGATAAAATTGTAGTATATACTCCAGGTGACAGCTATTATGAAAGAGTGAAAGAGTAAAAGGAAGAATGTCCCTCTCATCACCACGAATTAATGTGATGCTTGATTCTGTGCGTAATGCTTCCAAGCAGCTTATGCGCGATTTTAATGAATTGCAAATTTCTAATGTTAAATCAGCAGACTTTATTAATAAAACTTATTCAAAATCCAAGCAAACCATATACGATTGCTTGCACGACTACAAACGAGACTATGGTTTTATTTTTGAAGATGATACTGATCAAGAAGTAAAAGATAACACTTATACCTGGTTTATTATGCCTATAGAGGGCAGGGAGAACTTTTCTAGTTGCATGGTTTATTTTGCAGTATCAGTCTGTCTCATTCATAAAAATAAAGTTGTGGCAGCTGTAATTGATGCTCCGGCTCTTAGAGAAACTTTTTGGGCAGAAGAAAAGAAAGGTGCTTTTCTTGAGGATTTTAGATCTCGTCATGTAAAAATGCGAGTGAAAAGCCGTGAAGGGGGTCTAATAGATGTAAGTGGTAATTTGTTAAATAAATTGCTGCCTGGCAATAGTAATGTACGCTCCATAGGTTCAACAATTTTAGGCTTTGCATACCTTGCGGCAGGAAGGCACAGTGGAATAATTTACTCTGGAGTTAACAAATATAAAGCCTTGCTCGGTAGACTTTTTCTGCAAGAAAGCGGTGGAAGGCTAACGGAAGACAACGGGCTAATCATTGCTGGAGATATAAAACTATAGCTAAAGTATAGCTCTTTTTACAATAATCCGAACAGACCGTAATATGCTACTGGCCTGCTATAGCCATAAACACATATCTTATCGCATTCGGACTATTATAAGAAAGGCTATAATTTATGTTTACCTACAATTTGATAAGCGTAAAACTCGTCATTCCGCTACTTGTTAGCGGAATCCATGCTGAGATACCGCGAATAAATCGCGGTATGACGTAGGGCTGTACTAGCTATAGCATAAACAGGCTACAGAGATAGACAACTTTTCGAAAACTTTTACAAGAGATTCTGTTAAATGCTCTATCATTTCATCGGTATGATAAGGTGTAGGGGTAATACGGAAACGCTCAGTTCCTCTTGGAACTGTCGGGTAATTTATATGTTGAACATATATTCCATACTCATCAAATAATAATTTTGATGCTTTTTTGGATAACTCTGAGTTGCCAATTATTATTGGAATTATATGAGTTTCTGTTGGAATGAAGTTAATTCCTGCATTTCTCAGTGAGTTTTTTACTTTTTCAACGACTTGCTTTTGCTTTTCCCTTTCAATGTTGCTCGATTTTAGGTGCTCAACGCTTGCCTTTGCTGCCGCTGCTAAAACAGGCGACATAGCAGTGGTAAAAATAAATCCTGGAGCGGAACTTCTTATTACATCTACCAAGCTCTTTGAAGACGCTATATACCCACCCATCACTCCAAAAGCCTTTGATAGTGTACCTTGAATAACGGTTATTCTATCCATCAGACCTTCTCTTTCTGCAATTCCGCCACCATGTGAACCATACATACCAACTGCGTGCACCTCATCCAAATAGGTAATTGCATTATGTTGATCTGCCAGGTCGCATATTTCTTTAAGCGGAGCTACATCACCATCCATTGAATATACGGATTCAAGTACTATGATTTTTGGTGTCTTTTTGTCTATAGACTTAAGTAGCTGCTCTAGATGATTAACATCATTGTGTTTAAATATATGTTTTGGCCTTTTTCCTGATTTTATGCCTTCTATCATCGAAGAATGGTTCTTCTCGTCTGAAAAAATTACTACGCCCGGAATAACAGACGATAAAGTGCTAAGTGTTGTCTGGTTAGCGAGGTAGCCACAAGCAAAAGTTAAAGCAGCCTCTTTTTTATGCAAACAAGCTAAGGATTTTTCAAGTTCAACAACCTCTTTTGTTGTACCAGATATATTTCTTGTTCCTCCAGCACCAACAGATGAATTTTGGATAGCGGCAATTACACTCTCATTTTGTGACATTCCCAAATAGTTATTACTGCACCAGACTATTACTTCCCTATTTCTTTCATAGTCCATAATGTGGGGGAGCCTACCTGGTAATGACGCAAAGTGCGTAAATTCACGGTAGCGCCCCTCATCTTTTATATCTTTTATTTTATTCAAGAATATTTCTTCGTAGTTTACCAAGTCCTTATTTACCGATAATTAACATAATTATAATAAATTATTAAATGGTAAACTACTATATTTATTATACATGTACGGCAGTAGGTACTTTCCCCGTGTTGAAAGATTTTTCAACCTCGTTGTTTTCAACTTGGCTTTTAGGTGTACAGTAGTATATAATTGCAGCGGCAACCAGACAACAAGCTCCAACTGCTATTCCTGCAGCTAGCATTTCCAAATAAACTGCAATAGCTACTCCTGAAACAACTCCAGCTACTGCTAACGTCCATGTAGCTATGGTAGGCCACTTACTCTTTTGCGTATTTTGTGTTGCAGTAATAGAGGTTGATTGATTGTTTATAGCACTAGTTTTTTCTACTGCTGCAGGCTTTTCCTTACTGTTAATAACACCTCCAATTGTAGACACATTGTCAGCATTCGAAGAAACTTCACTTACCCCCAACTTCTTTTCACAACCCGTAATTTCTGGAGTTGTGGTAAGTGTACTATTGCTTCCGGTATTATTAGAACTTGTAAATTGGTCTCCTGAATTTGGCAAATCGTTGTTCAGTGAAATATTAACATTACCTTGTTTTGTATTATGGTTTTTAATTTCTTCTACTTTACCCTTAAAGGGACCGTCTTTATTTTTTACATATTGTAGTACAAGAGTAGGAGAGTTACTTTTTAGAATATTTTCGAGTTCTTCTCTTGAGTTAGTACTGGTTTTGCTTATAAGTCCATCAATCTTTTTCTTAACAGGACTGGCAAGTTGCTTAACACCTTTTTTTCCGCTGCCTTTTTTGATTTCACCCTCCTCAAAATTATTAATTAAAGGCTCCTGCGTTGAAACCCCTGTGTTATTTAAGATAGCATTTTCTTCCTCCCCTGCAAGAACATTTTTTTCTGTCTGTTGACTGCCAGCACTTTTGGATTTTGGGTTTCTTTGACTGCTTGGTTGATTGTTATTCTCTTCATTTACTACAGCCGTATCGCCTTTTATAACAGGTGATACTGCATTATCACTGCTGCTTCTTTTATTAACTTGTGTATTCGCTTGTGTCTGTATATTTGCTTTACTGGAAGTATTGATTAATTTACTACTTTCTAACAAATTTCTAATTAGATATAGATGACTCAAAGTATCTCTATTTTTTTGATACTCATTACGAGTCATACTTGGAGAAAGTTCCATACTTATTTTTTCAAGCTGTTCTGCAACTACTGGTAAAGCTTTCTCAAATTCTTCCTTGCATATTGCCTGAAGAGCTGCGAATTTTAGGTCAACATGCTGACATAAGGGTACAACAACTCCATAACTAGCTTCTTTTATTGCATTTCTCAGTATATTTTGTATGGTTTGCCTGACTACTTGCTGTTTATTATTGAGTATGCTTTGATAAATTTGAACATGAGCTAGAACACTGACTATAATGTCTTGACTTTCAGTATTAGACAATGCAATCAGAATTGATTCATATATTTCATCAAACTCGTTGTTTTTAGATTTATGATCAAGATAATTAATAACATCATTGCTGCATTTAGCACATTTTTCACACAAGTGCTCGATAAATGCAATATTACCAGCATCCAATGCAGTTTTCAGAATTAAATCATAAATTTCTTTTCTGCCACGAGCTCCTATGTTTTTCAGGATTTGTTGCCTTAGTATTGTAATAACTTTATCATCTGCAAATGCTTGTTCATATACATCGTAAATGGCACGATCTGCACTATTAGTGTATCGTTTGCACAGGTATTCAATGACAGATGTGTGTTCCTGGCTTATCGCAGTTTCTAACAAGGTAGCAAAGCTCTTTTTTAATAACTCTTCTGTTGAGGCTTTTTTAGTTAGCTCATTAATATATCTTTCAAATGTATCTAGCACTATCGTGATGAATTCTTCATTTTTGATCAGAGACGCTGTTTCAAGCACACCATACAAAGGATCAGGTTTACTTGTTTTTAACACCTGTCCAAAATCTCTTAAAACGTATTCGACAAAAACTGCATTTAATAATTCTTGCTCTTTTCTTAATGCTATAACTGAGAAAAAGCCAATCTTATTGGATTGGCCAAGTTGTATGGATTGATCTTTTAATTTATCATAAATCCCATCAGTATCATGGAATCTTCCTATAAAAGCTTTAACGTATTCTTGACCACCAACAAGTACAGGTAAAAGACTTAAATTTCCTTCAGCAAAAAGAAAATCCTGATATTGCTCTACTAGCTTGTCATTAGCTGCAATTGCCAATAGTACCAATTCTTTTACTGAATAATCATACTTGAAACCCTCTTGATCAAATTTATATTGTGATAGTACATTTGAATATATATGTTGATGGTTGCTTCCGTTTTGTAACTCCAAATTAAGTTGATTTGAACAGAAATCTTTGAGATTTTCATTATCCAGCGTAATAGACCTGCCTTCATAATCTTCAATATTTTGTACAACCTTGTCTAATTCTTCACAATTATCTTCTTGTATAGCTTGATTTAAGATATTTATAATCTCAGCAAAAGTTAAGTTTTTAGGAATGATACCATATGAATCTTCATCTTTTAACTCTACAGTAAACGACCTATCACAACCATCAGGAAAGTTTGCAAGTATTGCATTCTCTAAACTTAGATCTTCAGGGAATGTACTGCATGGAGTAGCTGGTATCTCTTGACTTTCGCTATCTAAAACTTCAGACTCTTCTTCAATACCTGAATCTTCAGAATCTGGTTTTTCAAAACCATGCCAACTTTTGATTAATCTTTCAGGATTTGATTGGCCATGTGAAGTTGTATCCTGTGATACAAAGTCTCTAAAACCTGGACCAAACATGTTTTACCCCTAATTAATAACTAAACTAAGTATAGCATTAAACAGAAATCTTGCCAAGCAAATTATTCAGTCTCTTAGCAAAGCTGCTCGCGTCATCCATCTCTTCGCCTTCCACGATGCAAGCTTGGTAAAACAATAAGTGAACCATGTCCTCCAATGTTGGGTTTTCACCACTTTCAGCATAAGATTTCATTATACTCTTTATTGCAGGATGCTTAGTGTTAATTTCAAGCACCTTTGGCGTGCGGTAATTTAGCTGCTTTTGTTCACGCAAAAAACGCTCCATGCGAAGATCCATAGCACCTTCATCAACCGCTAGGCATACGGGACTATCAGTCAATTTTTTGGAAATTTTTACGCTTTTTACTGAATCTCCAAGCACTGTGGTAAAATATTGCAATATAGTTTCCTCAGTTTTTTCTTCATTCGATTTGTTTTCTTCATTTTTCTTATCTTCTTCTGAAGAGAATTTTTCCAAATCAACATCAGCGCGAGTCACAGACTTAAACTTTTGATCTTTATATTCATGAATTACACTAGTCCAGAAATCATCCACTGGATCAACGAACAGAAGAACCTCCAGCCCTTTACTGACGAACCCCTCAAGTTGCGGACTGTTTTTCACTGAATCGAGGCTATTTCCGGTGAGATAATAGATATGTTCCTGCTCAGGCTTCATTCTGCTTATATAGTCATCAATGCTGACTAATTTCTCATCACCAGTACTATGAAATCTGCAAATTGAGAGTAGTGCTTCTCTCTCATCAGTTGGCATAGCTTCACAAAGACCTTCCTTTAAAACTGCACCAAAATTGGTCCAGAATTTTGTATATTCCTCTAAATTCTCTTTTGCTTTTTTACCGAGCTCTGATATCACACGCTTAGTGAGAGATTTTCTGATCTGCTCAACAACACGATTATTCTGCAGCGTTTCTCTGCTGATATTAAGAGGCAAGTCCGGTGAATCAACCACGCCTTTCAGAAAACGCAAGTATTGTGGTATAATCTGTACGTTATCTTCAGTGATAAATACTTTATTTACATATAACTTCACAGAGCAACGTCTATCTGGATGGAATAAATCAAAAGGTTTTATAGAAGGAACATAAAGCAAATTTGTATATTCTATTGCACCTTCATTTTTATTATGCAATATCATCCAGGGCTCCCCGCCAACGTGAGCAACACTGCGGAAAAAATCGTTGTGCTCCTCTTGAGTAACGTCATTTTTTGGCTTAGTCCAAATTGCAGCCTTACTGTTTAACTTTTCACTTTTTCCTTCTTCGTCTATAAATTCAGCAGGAAAATTTATGTGATCAGAGTAAGTAGTGACAATATTTTCAACACGAAATTTATCTAAAAACTCGTTTTCTTCAGGATGCATAATGAGCGTAATTTTGGTTCCGCGAGGGACTTGATTATCTGACTTGCTGATTGAATATTCCCCATCCCCTTTGGATTGCCAGATCCAAGACTCCTCTTCTCCAGCTTTTCTCGATTCTACTATTACTTCTGATGCAACCATAAAGCTTGAGTAAAAACCAACACCAAACTTCCCAATCAGCTCCACAGTTTGGCTTGAATCCTTGCTATTCTTAATCGCATCCAAGAACTTTTGCGTACCAGAGCTTGCAATTGTACCAAGATTGTCTATTAAATCCTGTCTATTCATTCCAATGCCATTATCAGTGATATATAGCTCGTTCTTATCTTTATTGGAGCTGATAGTGATTTTTAATTCGTCACTCAAATCTAGCAAATTAGGGTTTAGTTGAGATTCATAGCGCAACTTATCACATGCATCTGATGCATTTGATATTAATTCACGCAGAAAAATGTCTTTATTGGTGTAAAGTGAATGAATCACTATATTCAGTACTTTCCCTACCTCAGCGTCAAATTTTAAATTTTCAGTTTCTTGTACATTATGCATTTTGAGCTCCATTATTTGCCTACTACCCTAATAATTTAAGTATTGAATCACGATCTTTCAAGGTCACGTACACCAAAATTAATGTGGGTGTAGTTATTATGACACCCAATTTATGGGATCTCTTGCATAACAAACTTTTGGCAGCGCATTGGATGAAACGAAAAACTTCCTTGACACCCTTCGCCAGCCCCCTTATCATGAAACTGAAGCTATTTATTTATCTTCGCAATCTCTGCAGTGGATTAATGACAAAAAAACTTAATGTATTTGGCGTAAATCATGCTTAATTTTTTGCACTATGTGCACCTCATGTCTTTATCAAATTTCTAGCTACACAAGCTGAAATACGCTATTTAAAACATCAAAAAACGCCAACTTAAAAAATGGATAGTGAATAATTAGCTACCCTAGGGTTTCTTTGCCTTTTTTTCTGTTTAGTAAATTTCTTAACGTTTATAATTTAGATTAGTTGCGGCTTAAAAGCGGCTGAGTCACGGTTATTAAGCGTTTAGAATAAAAAAACGCCATACTTGAAAGTATAGCATTTCTCATAATAGTCCGAATAGGTCATAGGAAGGCAGAATCAACAGCACGACGAAAGGATTCGAATAGAGGAATGTTTTTCCTGGCTCTGTTTTTTATAGCAAACCAATGATGCTCAATTTTGTTAAAATCTGGAGAATAAGGCGGCAGATACAAAATTTCTGCACCGACTCCTTTAGCGAGCTTGATAAGCTTATCAGACTTATGAAAAGTAGCATTATCAAGAATGACAGTTTGTCCAGGTTCTAAGATCGGTGCCAAAAATTGCTCAAACCATCCATTAAAAATATCCATATTACAGTGGCCTTCAAATGTTAATGGAGCAACTATCTTTCTTCTACTTAAGGCTGCAACCATGCTGATTCGTTGAGTTTTTTTTCCAGATTTTAGGGCATAAAATCGCTGTCCTTTCTGGCAATACCCATATGGATAGTCCTCCGTGTTATCAATCCCAGACTCATCTATATACACTAAGTTTTCTGGTTCTTTTGTTGCTATAATTTTTAAGAATTCAGCACGTTTTTCTTCGTTCCTTTCCTTGTATCCATATGTCTTTTTTTGCGCGTAAATCCAATTTTTCTGAGAGCTCGGTGGATCGTTTCGATACTAACGTTGCCCCAAAGTTTAGCCATTTCCGACAGAGTTTTTCTACCGTGTTTTTTAGCAAATTCGATAAACTTATTCCAGTCGATAATTTTCTGATTGTAACCTCCATTACCGAGTTTTTTGACTGAAAGTCGCCTGTTTCTTTTTTTCTTTGCTTCCACTCCCACAAAGTAGTTCGTCCAATTTTAAATCTTGCTGCCACTGCTTCTCTGCTTTCCCCTTCGTCTAGTGCTTCCATTGCTTTTTTTCTTAAATCATAACTATATGCTGCCGGCATCCAACCTCCTTATCGCCATCTATCCTTAATCTTATCATATCCGGACTTCTGTGGAAAGAGCTATATAATGTAAGTAACTAGCCAACCATCGGGCTTTTTTTGCCTTTTTTTTCGCTTGGTAAATTTTTTAATACTTAGATTAGTTGCAATTTAAGAGACCAGAAATGGTCAGTGCTTGGCACTGGAATAACGTCCTCCTTTGTTATCCCAGTGCCCAGACACTGGGATCCAGGAAACTTAATTGCAAGTAATGCATTGGATTTGGTGAGTATGGGTTTTATGTTATAGAATGAAACACTTTTGGTGAATTTGTAAAGAAAACTGGATCCCAGTGTTTGGGCACTGGGATGACAAGGTATAAACCTTATCGTCATGCCGCCGCGAACCGTCATACCGCGATTCATTCGCGGTATCTCAGCCGCTAACAAGAGATCCCGCTAACAAGTAGCGGGATGACGGTTGTCGTTCAGCCACAAACATTAAGAAATTTACCAAACGAAAAAAAAGGCAAAAGAAGCCCTGGGGTTATTATCCGCTTTAAAATATTGGCGTTTTTTATGTTTTAAACGCTTGACAAGCGAGATTCAGCCGCTTTTAATTGCAACTAACTTACGCTGCAAATGTTTAAGAAATTTACTAAGCAGAAAAAAAGACAAAGAATCCCCGAGTTAGCTAGTCTTTTACTATCTCTGTCGAGTATTGGCATTTTTTGATGTCTTGTAACGCTTTATAAGCGCGTTCAGCTTATTTAGATAAAAATCTAGATGTAGATGAAGTTTTGTAAAGACATACAGTATCTATATACTGCAAAAAATTGAACATAAGACGCCGATACATTAAGTAATCCTTACCTTTTAATCTGCAGATTG
Organism: Wolbachia endosymbiont (group A) of Aleiodes leptofemur; assembly: GCF_964028465.1. Taxonomy (NCBI): domain Bacteria; kingdom Pseudomonadati; phylum Pseudomonadota; class Alphaproteobacteria; order Rickettsiales; family Anaplasmataceae; genus Wolbachia; species Wolbachia endosymbiont (group A) of Aleiodes leptofemur. Next base: position 1,032,672 of record NZ_OZ034782.1, on the reverse strand, counting down.
GCGAAAGCAAATACAATAGCTTCACTATCATGATAAGGGCGCTGGCGAAGGGTGTCAAGTAAGTTTTTTCGTTTCTATTCCCAATAAAAGTTTGTTATATGGTTATGCAAGAAGTTTAATGAATCGCGGTATGACGTCTTAGCTATAGATGCTGGTTTGTGTGATTTCAAGAGAAGTTTAGTAGATAAGTTGTGTTTTAAACCAGATTCGGTATTTTAAACTGAACATTTTCAGTAATACCACCTGGCATAACTGAAATTTTTACACTCAGGTTTACTTTTAGGTAGTCTATTAATTCATCAACTAATATGTCAGGAGCGGAAGCACCTGCAGTGATCCCTATCTTTTCTACGCCCTGAAACCAGCTTTTATTCACACAGCTGTAATTATCAATCAAGTAGGCTCTTTTTCCTCTGGCAGTGCACAGATCTAATAAGCGGTTTGAATTTGAGCTATTTTTACTTCCTACAACTAACACCATGTCTACAATTTCAGCCAGCTTTTTAACAGCATTTTGTCTGTTTTGTGTTGCATAGCATATGTCCTTTAAATATGAACCTGTTATGCCTGGAAACCTTAATTTCAGGGCAGCAATAATGTCGCGAGTATCGTCGATGCTTAACGTAGTTTGTGTAACATAAGACAAATTATCTGGATCTTTAACCTTTAAATCATATACATCCTGCAAAGTTTGCACTAAAATGATAGGATTGTTTACTCTTCCTCTAATTCCCTTAACTTCTGGATGGTTTTCATGCCCAATGAGAATTAATTCTTTACCACTGTTTTCATACCTTTTTGCTTCTTTATGCACTTTGCTGACTAAAGGACATGTTGCATCAATCACTTGAATACCCTTTCTTTTTGCCTCATCTTCTATATTTTTTGATACTCCGTGCGCGCTGAAGATCAGTATTCCTTCATTATCTTCAATTTCCTCGATACTGCTTACAAAAACCACTCCTTGTTTCTTAAAGTCCTCTACTATATATTTATTGTGAACAATTTCGTGTAGCACATAAACTTGGCGCTCGTTTTTGTATTTTTCTAAAGTAATAGCTAATATGTCCACAGCTCTTTTTACCCCGGCACAAAAACCTCGTGGTTCAGCTAAGATGATTTCCATTTTTGTCAAATCAAGTAAATATGCAAGCATTACTTAAAAATAAGCTCCGCTCACTGTGTTTTATAGTACCATTATTTATATTTTATATAATAATTATTTTTCGCATATTCTCTTTAACATTTGATCAACTTACTACTTCAGAAAATTTTAGAAAAGATAATATAGTACATAAACAACCTGATATTTTAGATAGAAATGGAGTGGTAATAGCAACAAATGTGCCCACAACATCACTATATATAGATGCAACCAAAGTAAAGAATCCGGAAAGTATAGCAGCACAACTGTGTTCTACTTTGCATGACCTCGAATACAAGAACTTATATAGAGTACTTACTTCAGAAAAGAAATTTGCTTGGATAAAGCGGCACTTGACTCCAAAAGAATTACTAGCGATCAAAAACGCTGGTGTACCAGGAGTAAATTTTTATGACGACATAAAGCGTATATATCCTCACAGTAATTTATTTTCACACGTGCTTGGTTACACTGACATAGATGGCAACGGTATTGCAGGAGTTGAGGCATATATAAGTAAAAATAATGAGCAAGAAAAGCCCATAATACTATCCTTAGATACACGAGTGCAAAGCATAGTGCATGAAGAGCTAACTAAAGCTGTAAGCAGATATCAGGCACTTGGCGGAGTAGGAATTGTTTTAAATGTGAGAAATAGTGAAGTTATCTCGATGGTCAGCCTACCTGATTTTAATCCCAACTTACAGAATAAGGCAGAAGACGTACAAAAGTTTAATCGCGCCAGTCTTGGGGTATATGAGATGGGGTCGGTATTAAAATACTTTACAATAGCCGCAGCGCTTGATGCGAACGCTACAAAAACTAGCGATTTATATGACGTATCAACACCAATCACCATTGGAAAGTATAAAATTCAGGATTTTCATAAATCTAAAATTCCAAAAATTACTGTGCAAGATATATTTGTAAAATCATCCAACATTGGTGCAGCAAAAATTGCAGTCAAACTAGGTATTGAAAAACAGGTAGAATACTTTAAAGCTATGAAGCTATTTTCTCCTTTGAAAATAGAAATACCAGAAAAATCCACACCGATAATCCCGGATAAATGGAGTGAAAACACTTTAATAACAGCATCTTATGGTTATGGCATAGCTGTAACTCCTATACATCTTGCACAAACTGCAGCAGCATTAATCAACAATGGGATATTTCATAACGCAACCTTGATGTTGAATAAAAGAAGTATAGGAGAGCAAATTATCTCAAGAAGAACTTCCAGGGAAATGAGAAAATTATTACGTGCAGCAGTAACAGATGGCACTGGCAGAAAAGCAAAAATAAAGGCATATTCAATAGGAGGAAAAACTGGATCGGCGGAAAAAGTTGTAGATGGTAAATATAGCAAAGATGCAAACATAGCATCATTTATAGGAGTGCTAACTATGCTTGACCCAAGGTACATAGTGCTAATTGCTATTGATGAGCCTCAAGGGATGCACCATACCGGGGGAATAATTGCTGCGCCTATAGTAAAGAACATTATAAATAGAATAGCGCCTATACTAAATGTTACACCTGAGATGTAAAATTATGATTGCTTTACTACAACTTCAAATTTATCATCACCAAAATCCTTATTAATATACCAAGAACCATCATCTTTAGTTACAAATTCAAGACCTTTAAGGTCTTTTTTTATTGTCTTTCCATTTTGACCATCAATAGCGATATTAATATCGAATGTAATAATGTCTAGATTTATCATAGCTTCTTTCCCGCTACACGAATTTAGACTGAACTTGCCTAACATGACATCATTAAAACTCACTTCCCCTGTATAGACATCACACTGACCGTCCACACAACACGTAGTTTCAATATAGAAAAGATCTGACATACAAAATACCTTAAAAAAAAGAACTAAACATATATGGCCACTACACCACACCGCTAACAAGTAGTAAAGCGTCGATAAACCTAAGTTACTTTAGCTACGTAGCCATAATACAGCTAGAAATGTAAAATTCAACAGTTAATTGTGTGATTAATAGAGAAGTCTTATTTAGTACACCTTATAGGAATGGCTGTTTAGTTTTTTTGTTAATCTTTTTTACCATGCTGTCAATCATATGCTTTATCCCTTGATATACAGAGTATGTACTTTCGTCGCTACGCATATAAGCAGAACAGGAAAATACATTATGTTCTTCGTCTTCTATTGATAACTCTGTATCGCATTTTATGTGCTCGCCGCCAAGCCTTTCTATCAACTGTTCTCTGTCATCTCCTATAGTTACCTTAACCTTACTTTCTTCTTTACCTATCTTGCTACTTAAAATTGAAACAATGATGGCTGGAGATATGCATATCGCTCCTATTGGCTTTTTTGTAACAAAAAATTCTGAAACTAATCTTTCAAATTCAGGCATTACTGTCACCATGTCTTTACTTTCAGCTAAGTCAGATAAATTTTTCGCAACCCCGTATCCACCAGGTACAACTAGCATGTCAAAATTTTCAGCTTTGGCTTCTTTTAAGTCATATATTTCGCCTCTTGCGATTCTTGCTGCTTCTACAAGTACATTCCTTTTTTCTTTTGTTGCCTCTTTTGTTCTATGATTCATAACTTGTGTGATATTGATATCAGGTGCAAAGCATTTAACATCCACTTCCTGCTGATCAAGCACAAGCAAACTTAAAACCGCTTCTCTTACCTCTGCACCGTCAAGGTGACCACACCCTGATAAGACCACAGCAGCTTTTAATTTTTTTTCACCCATAAAGTACCTTGATTTCATATAATCTAGATATTTTAATACAAATTCTATATTTGGAAAGGGGTATGTTATATCAATTATAATATAATTAATGATTAGTATGTATAATTAGGCATATTTATAATCAACGAAGCTGAATATGGAATCTAGCAATAGTATGTTTTTTGACACTGACTATCCAGAACTAAGAAAAGCTATTTCAGATATAATAGAAAGTATTGCACAATCCTCACAAGAGGGGAAAAAAGAGTTATTTACAACCCTATCAGAACAAGTTAAAGGGATGAACCTCAAAGATTTAGGTTTAGCGATTAATGACCAAGGCTTGCAAAAGGAGGTCAACAAAGAATTATTTATAAAATTCATTGAAGAAGCGCTTGAAGGTTTAACTTCTGAAAATGTTGACTCAAAAATAATAGAAGAGGCGTTAAAATCTGTTAATCAGCAAGCAATAAGTAATGTTATAAATAATAATAAAGGTCCACTGGACAATCTAGTCAATTATTTTAAATCAGCATCTGCAAATAAAAAAATTGGAATAGCTTCTGCCGTAATGGTATTAGGAGCAGCATTTTCTCCACTTATTGTGCTTGCTACATTAATAGCACTTGTAGGTATTGGAGCACGTTATGCAGGAATAGGTATAGTAAAGGAAGGGGAAAAAATAAAAGAAGGTGCGATTGATGCAGGAAAAGCAGTGAAAAGTTTATCTAAAAATTTAGGGGATAAATTGCCTGAGGTTGGGCCAAAAAAAGATAACTTTAGTAAATTATACAACAGTTTGGCTCAAGAGATTATAGGCTATAATATGTCCGAAGAAGGTGAAAAAATAAAAAACGCCCAGAGTAAAGCAAAGGTCATAGGCATGCTTCAAAATGAAGGGCAGCGATCTGCTATACAAGAGTTAGTAAAGAATGGAACTATTCAAAATTTTTCAGAAGATGACATGAAAAAGCTTAGAGAAAAAGGTACTAGTACTTATGAAAGTGATAAGGAAGCACTTGAGGAACTTATGGAGAAATTTCAATCTATAGCCTTTCTTATAATAGTCCGAATGCGATAAGATATGTGTTTATGGCTATAGCAGGCCAGTAGCATATTACGGTCTGTTCGGATTATTGTAAAAAGAGCTATAAAATTATGGCCATTGGTGAGGGTAAAATAGAGGAGGTAGAAAAAATGGTTAATGATAAAGTTAACCAAATGAAGTCACCAGTTCCTCAATTAGATAGTCCAAGTTCTGAACAAGCGAGTACAGGAGAAACCAAAACCCTCTGATGGCTTGGAGAGGGAGGGAATGGAAAAGGTAGAGATCTATTCTTTTTTATCCACTTTTTTGACCAATCCACTTCCACATCTAACACACATCTCAGTGATTATAATATCCAATTTTTGATCATGTTTTTCTACAGGTAAATCTTTACAATATTGTTTCTCATAGGCTACACCTATAAATATTTTTCCAAGTGGCCGCAGTTTTTCTATCATTGTATCATACCAACCACCGCCAAAACCCAATCTATTAAAATGATCATCAAAAGCAATAACAGGAGTAATGATTGTGTCGGGAATTACATCTTCATTTATTTCGTTCCATTTCTCAAATTTTAGTAACTTATTTTTATTAGGAATTGCTACTTTATAATCTAAATCGAGTAAACTATGCATCAAAGGCACAACATCTATTTCCCCATCCATTGGAATGTAAGCCGCAATTGTTTTGCCTTTAACGTAGCTTAAGTTCTGATTAAAGAGATTAATAAGGGAATTTGCTGCATAACTGGAATAACTTTCATCAATATCTTTTCTTATAGCTCTATATTGCTCTCTTATTTCCTTTTTGTGCTGTTTAATATCTTTGAACATGATCTATCCATTTTGCAGTAAGTTTTTCTTGTAAACTATTTTGCTTCAAGCGCTCACTTAAAAAGTCAAAGTCAACACACCCCATATCCTGGTCTTGATTACTGCAACTATAAACAAAACTCCTTTCTCCTGTTTTCGCATTTATATGTTGCTGCACACACTGAGCGCAGATTTCTTTCATCATACACTGCATAGGAGAATTAACTGATGATATCGCTATGTGGCCTGATTTCAGATATGGCTTTAAAATTGTTTTTCTAGCTTCATTCACAGCTTTCATCATTTTGTCAGAACCAATAGTGATAATTTTATCTATAACGTTCAAATTAATACCTAATCTTCCTTGTTGATAAGAGACTATTGCATCAACTATATTACCATGAAAGGATTTATCTTGATCTCTGCTTGTTTCTATCAATCCTTCTTCACATGCCCAAACTACTGCATTTGATGCACGCTCTATCAGTGCTCGTTTAAATACATCACTTAACTTCTTATAGCCAGCAAAGTACAAAACCTTGTTATTATTTTCAAGACATGCCTTCCCTATCGAAAATAACACTGCATTTCCAACTCCACCACCAATTAGCATTATATTCTTCATGTGCTATTTTAACTGCATTTGTTCAAATTTTTTGAAATTTTATAGAACAAAGTAATTTATATAGTTCTATACACAAAGACAAGAACACTCTCTGACTTCAACTATACCGATAACTGATAGCTGCATTTTTACGCATATCATCTAATAACAAGTTGCTTTGTATCATAATCTTTTGTTGGTACATTTTCTGTTTGATTGCTTCTATACCCGCTACATTACTCTTGATATCACACAACATCATCAACTTTGCAGTGCCATTTTCTCTCAATTCTACTATTTCATTCACACTTGTTTTACTAAATAAAATCTGTAAATCAGGATTTAAATCTCGCATTTTTATTTCAAATTCTTTTGCGTTTGGCAGCTTAAAATTATCTGCCAATTTATCAAAATTTAAACAACTGACCTTTTGCTCCTTGAGATTATCTAATAAACTTTCTGAACCTTCAACCACAATCTGTTTTAATTTTAAAGTGCTTTCCAGCAGTGCATGATTAAGTTGTACTTTATCTATTACTTTTATAACGGAGTAACCTTCACTGAAACTGAATGGACCTGCTATGTCGCTGGTTTCTAATCCTTCTAAAACGCTCTTGAGTTTTCCTTTTAGCTGACTTAAATTAACTGTTGCTTTACGCATCTTTATTGGAGATTCTGGGTTATCACTGTTGCGTAATTTTTTTACTAAATCTTCAGCTATACCATAAACGTCCTTGTCTTTTTGATCAGGAATTATAAACTCTTGGAACGTGATAAGATAATCCGGCTTTTCTGTTTGCCTTTTTACATCATCTACTTCTTTATCGCTTATATTAATAAATGGCACAATTCTTACTTCAATAATTTTGCTCCACAGTAACTGACATTTTATTTGTTTTCTTAAAATACCAAGATCTATATTATGCTTCTCTATGTATTGATCAACTTCATTAGCCTTAAGTTTAAAACTTTGGGTTAAAAATAACATAATAGCATTATCTAACTCCTCGTTGCTCAATTTTATATTCAGCCTCTGTGCTTCATTGATAATGATAATTTCGTCTATTAGCTCCCTAAGCACTTGAGGCTTTGCTTCTTTTTGATTAACACTTTGAGTGCCAAACAATGAATTTATAAAGTTGATGCGTTTTTCGATATCTAAATTTGAAATTGGTTCACCATTTACATCTGCAACAATTTCAATCTCGGTTGCAAGCAACCTAAGTGGCAACACTATCAACAGTAAAATTAGTATTTTATACATACAAGTAAAGTTAATAACCAATTCTATAATAAATACTGAGTCAATGCTAGCCAACTTTTTAATAGTGATCTCAGTGACAATGGAAATAAAAACCATTGCAACAAAATCAGGTACGCTGGTAAATAGGCTAAAAACATGCTAATATAGCGAATTTAAACCGTGCTAAAAACAGTATACGGAAGGAGAGGGATTCGAACCCTCGATACGACTTTTGGGTCGTATAACGGTTTAGCAAACCGCCGCCTTCAGCCGCTCGGCCACCCTTCCAAATTTAGAACCTAAAGATTATATAATACCAAGACCTCTACCGCCTGTCTAATGCTTTTAATTGCAATATTTGTATCTGTTCAGATGCATGGCTAATGCTGAAACAAAAATTCCAGTGCTCCCTTTCTTGTCATCCCAGTGCCCAGACACTGGGATCCAGGATTTTGATTAGCACTAAGTTGGTGAGCATATAAGTGTTATGTTAAAATATAACGTTTTTACGGAAAGTCTGGATCCCAGTGCCACGCACTGGAATGACATCGTTTACTATGTGCCATATTGCAATGTTCGTACAGTTGTGCGCGGTATAGATTCCGCTAACAAGTAGCGGAATGACGAATTTGTTGTTTTTCAAATTGTGGGCAAACCTAAGCCACTTTAGCTATAAATCAATAAAAACTAATTTCTGCTTTTTTCAATGATTTTCTTTGCTTCTTCCACACCAACCCATTCTCCAACTGCTACCGTTTTTCCCTTTTCCAGATCTTTATAATGAGAAAAGAAATGAGTAATTTTATCTAGTAGGCTTTTAGATAAGTCAGAATAGTCCTTTATATTGTCATAATAGCTATCAACACTGGAAACAGGCACTGCTAATATTTTCTCATCTTCTCCTTTTTCATCTTTAGTGAGTAATGCGCCTATTGGACGCACCGATATTAAAACACTAGATGCTAAGGGAAATTGAGTTAGCACCAAAACATCCACAGGGTCACCATCACCTGCGCAGGTATTTGGTATAAATCCATAATTGCAAGGATAAGTCATTGAGGTAGATAAAAATCTGTCAACTTGTAACAACCCAAGCTCTTTATTAAATTCATACTTTACAGGCTCAGCATTTGCACTTATTTCAATTACCACATTCACCGCATTTGGTCCTGCTGTTATTTTACTTAAATCCATAAATTACCTCTTAACTTAAGAATAAGCATTATACAATATGTACTTTTAAGTTGCTACATTTATGTAGTTCTAAGCTTGTTTTGCATGGAGCAGTCTAATTTTTTATTCTGCACATCATCGACTGTTGAAAGTGGTGGTTCCTGTGGTGGTTCCAATAATTGAAATAAGGCATATACTATTACAATAGTAAGCACCGCACCAACTATCAGGTTAGTAAGGTTGTCTTGTGGCAAAACATTTTTTATTGAGTTGAGCAATTTTTGCTCCATAAGGAAATAATCAGCAACAGATAACCCAACAGATAATACAAACATACCCAAAATAAGTTTACAGGCTGTATTTTTATGGTTCTTTTCTTTTTTCTTGCTGACAATGAAATTTGACCTACATTTATTCTCTTTTTGTGGCACTGAGTAGTATATATTTTTAGGGTTTGTTACTAATTGTTCAAATTCATCACTATTCTGGTTTTTTAGCAATTGCTTCAAGGTTGGTCCAATGCTTTTAAAGGTTGGAAAATTTTGATTATTTTGATCTGCCAACATATTAAATGTTCTGTTTAGGCTACCTATCTTTTCGCGATTCAGCGTATATTTAGTGGCTCTATTTTGATCTTTCAGATTAATACTTTGCAGTAATCCAGCTAAATTCGTTATATATGTGAGAAAGACCACGTTATCTATTATTGGTAAATTTTCTTTTTTTATCGACTCTTTGTGATGTTCAGAAAGCTTATGATAGTCGACAAGTATAGAAAATAACAACACTACATCCTTGTCTACTTTTATGTCTTGATGAATAGAATAATAGCTGCTGATAACGCACTTATTTAATGCAAATTCTCTATCGTATTTATTTAATGTAGTTTCTTCATCTAGCAACTTTCTAACACCAATGAGTACTTTACTTTCAAAATCTTTTTCTGTTTTAAATATTGGTTCTCTCTTTGGATTTGCTAAAATGTTAAGTAAATCTAATTTTCTTCCATCTACTACTTCATTTATATATTCATTTAACTCAGATCCTTTAATAACTTCATATATTTTATCTATGACATCTTTAGTATTCAGGTTATTGTTTTCACTTAGAATTCGATAAGCTAGAGCATAAATTAAAAACAACCCTTGTAGACTAAATTTTAAGTTAAAATAGTAATCTAATTGTTCATCTTGCTTCTGTATGAATTCAGACAAACCAAAATGATTTCTGTGATCCATAAAACGACCTAAGTCAGCATGTTGAAAGCTACCTAAAAAAATAAATAACGTCTCTAATAAATTACCCTTACCAACAATTTTTATTAGTTCTTCAATTTCTTTTATCATTGCTGAAACCTATAATGTTCTACTTTATAGTATAAGGGATACATGGCAAAATAGCAATAAATGTTATTAGACTTCTTGCATAACCCAAACTAAGTAGAAAAAGGTATAGCTATACCGCCGCGGCACTAACAAGAGATCCCGCTAACACGCAGCGGGATACTATCTACACCGTCATACCGCGATTCATTCGCGGTATCTCTCAACATAGATCCCGCTAACACGTAGCGGGATGACAAGGCTTATCGTCATGCCACCGCGAACCGTCATACCGCCGCAGCGCTAACAAGAGATTCCGCTAACACGCAGCGGGATGACGAGACTTATCTTTATGCCGCCGCGAACCGTCATACCGCCGCGGTATCTCTAGATCCCGCTGGGATGACGGTTGTCGTTTAGCTACAAACATTAAGAAATTTACCAAACGAAAAAAAAGGCAAAAGAAGCCCCGTGGTTGGCTAATTACTTACATTATACTTTCAAGTATGGCGTTTTTTTATTCTAAACACTTAATAACCGCGATTTAGCTGCTTTTAAGCCGCAACTAATCTAAATTATAAACGTTAAGAAATTTACTAAACAGAAAAAAAGGCAAAAGAAACCCTAGGGTAGCTAGTTATTCACTATCCATTTTTTAAGTTGGCGTTTTTTTATGTTTTAAACGCTTTATAAGCGCGTTTCAGCTTATGTTAGGTCAAAACCTAGAAATTTTATAAAGACATAAGGTGCACATAGTGCAAAAAATTAAACATGAGACGCCAGATACGTGAGTTTTTTTGTCATTTAATCTGTACAGAGAAGATAAATAAATAGCTTCAGTTTCATGATAAGGGGGCTGGCGGAGTTTGTCAAGCAAGTTTTTTTGTTTCTATTCCCAATGTTATATGGTTATGCAAGAAGTCTATTGTATGTTTACACTCTGCATTAAAGCTTTTAGTTAAGAGCATATCCATCCACCGCCGATAACTTGCTCATCTTTATACGCTACACAGGCTTGACCTGGACTGATGCCAAAGTAATCGTCGTTTAAAATGACACAGGCTTTATTTTTTTCGTCAGTTGAATGTATTGTTGCTAAACTTCCCGCATGTGATGATCTCAGCTTCACAGTTACTTCCATACCTTCCTTTGGTTGTTCTAACCAATTTAACTCCTTGATCAATATTTTTTTTTGCATTAATACGTTGATCGGACCTACTATAACCTCATTATTTTCTGTATTAATTTTTATCACATAAAGAGGTTCATTGTGTGCGATACCCAAGCCCTTTCTTTGCCCCACTGTAAAATTTACTATGCCACTGTGCTCGCCTAGCACTTTTCCATTAACATCCACTATTTTACCTTTCTGTACAGATTGTGGAGCTAATTTAGCTATTGTTTTACTATAGCTTTCGGAAACAAAGCATATATCTTGACTGTCCGGCTTTTCAGAAATTTGTAAGCTGAAATACTTTGCTAATTTTCTTATATCACTTTTATAGAACCCACCTAGTGGAAATCGCAAAAGCTTCAATTGCTCTTGAGTTGTAGCAAACAAAAAATAACTTTGATCTTTACTTTTATCAATGCTTCTGCACAACTTTACCTCACCATTTTTTTCTAACCTTCTCACGTAATGTCCTGTTACGAGCACATCCGCACCAAGATTTTTTGTAACTTGCAATAGATCACGAAATTTTACCGTTTGGTTACATCTCACGCATGGTATGGGAGTTTCCCCACGCATATAGGTACTCGCAAAATCCTCTATTACTTCCTTTTTGAATATTTCCTCATAGTTTAAAATATAGTGAGGAAAGCCAACACTTTCAGCTACACGCTTAGCGTCATAAATATCCTGTCCAGCGCAGCATGCGCCCTTTCTTGCGTTAGCATTACCGTCGGTGCCATAGAGTTGAAGAGTCACACCTACCACTTTGTACCCAAGGTTATGTAGCAGTGCTGCAGCAACGGAGCTATCAACTCCCCCGGACATTGCAACAACAGCCTTGGTCTGGTGCGGAGCTTTATCTTTTAGCAGAGGTTCTATTTCAAATTCTTTTAGCATAATCGCCTTAATTTATAAACACAAACTTGGTGTCATGCAAGTAGCTGACACTGGAATCTAGTTTCTATTACACAATTTCATCGAAACAGCATACTTGTTTATAGTCAATTTTTCTGGATCCCAGTGTTGGCTACTTGGATGACATCTTTATGCTTGAGGTAAAATTTGCTATAAAATTCGATGAACTACCTTTAAAAATAATTTAATCCTGCTTAAATAAAACATGGCCAAAATAATCCATGTTTTCAAGCACTTTTCCGCTACCCAGAGCAACACAACAAAGTGGGTCATCTGCAACACGAACTGGTAGTTTTGTTGTTTCACTGATAACTTTGCCCAAGTTACGCAATAATCCGCCGCCACCGGATAAAATTATTCCTTTATCGACTATATCAGAAGAAAGTTCAGGTGGAGTGCTCTCCAGTGCAGTCCTAATAGCAGAAATTATCTGATGTACAGGCTCTATTAAACTCTCTGCAACTTGGTATTCTGATAAAAGCATTTCTTTTGGCATGCCACTCACTAAATCCCTGCCTTTAATTATCATTCCCTCTTTGTTATTTTCACCTGGCAGACTGGCTGAACCTATGCTTTTCTTAATTTTCTCAGCGGTTGTTTCACCGATTAATAACTTATGATTTTCACGAATATATGATTTTATTGCTTCATCCATAATATCGCCACCTACTCTGGCAGAACGTGAATAAACAATTCCGCCTAAAGAAATAATTGCAACTTCAGTTGTACCGCCTCCTATATCAACAATCATAGAACCCTCAGGTTCAGTAACCGGGAGCCCAGCTCCGATTGCTGCAGCCATTGGTTCTTCAATTAAAAATACTTCATTTGCACCAGCACTTTCTGCTGCATCTTGTATAGCACGCCTTTCAACTGGCGTGGATCCAGATGGAACGCATATGATAATATTAGGTTTATTAACAGTGAATTTTGTGTTTGCACTGCGTATGAAATATTTTAGCATTTCTTCCGCACTTTTAAAATCAGCAATAACTCCATCCTTTAAGGGCCTTATCGCCTCTATTTCTCCAGGCGTTTTCCCAAGCATCATTTTAGCTTTTTTACCAAAAGCATAAGGAACGTAACTTCCTTTTTCTTTTATTCTTGCTACAACTGAAGGCTCATCAAGCACTATTCCCTGATTTTTCTGATAAACTAAAGTGTTTGCAGTACCAAGGTCTATAGCAATATCGCTAGCAAACAAACCTTTGAAAGTAAAAAGGCTATAAAACTTTCCGGTTAATTTTCGAACAAAATTCATACATAACTCAAGAAAACCATTTATTAAGACAAATTATACTTTTCAGATAAGTAGTAAGTAACACACTCAACGTCTAAACCCTTACCTGTTACTTTTTTTAGCAGTTCCAGGCCACACTTTGCACTGTATATATTTTGAGATAACCAACTGATAAGTAAACTAAAATCTCCTTTTATTATAGCACTTAATGATTCGTAATGATTCTTTTTAACGCAAGAGAAAATCTGCACAGCAGCAATTAAAGCAATAATTTTTATAGGAAAGTAGCCCATAACACCGCTTGCCCAATATTCATCTTGAAAATAAGTGTTTAGCTCATTTTCAGCTTTTACTGGAATTTTATAGTGCTTCATACCTTCCAGCCACGCATCATGCAGGTCTTTGACTTCCAATGTACCATTTATTATATCTTGTTCTAACCTAGTTCTCAACATAATATGAGCTAACAGACTAAATTCATCTGCATTTTTTAAAAAAGAAGAAAGGTTTATTTCATTGAAAATCAAGTACAAATTTTCAACACTGCTAACTTTCTCGTTAGTTTTGCCTTTTATAGCAAATTTCTCTTTTATGTGTGGTTGAATAAACTCAATAAATTCTCTGGATGTTCCAATCATCCTTTCCATGAATAACCCTTGAGTTTCATACATAACATGTCTCGTAATTGGACTACTTATAGAATTTTGCGCTAAACATTTTTGATAAATTGCATAACCACTATGCCGTAAAAGTGAAAATAAACCATAACAAAAATCAGATTCATCATAATCTATAGGGTAGTAATAAGAAGTACGAATCTCATTTAGTGCAATACCCATTTGCTGTAAACATAATGAGCCAAGTTCAATCTGTTTCTGAGTAGCAACTTTTTGTATATTAGTAACCTTATCCTTATCCTTTTTCTGCTTTTCAATTATTTTATCTACATTTTCGCTAAAAAATTTGCCTACCTTGGGGAATACTTCCCTTATATTCTTTTCTGTGATATCAGAGTCATAGTCAGCAAGCAGTGAGTCGTATTTTGAGCATTTTAATTGCTGCGATTTTATAGAAGCTACTTCGCGAATGAGTGTGATTAAATCAGTAAAACGTTCTTTTAGTTTTTCTAAGTTACTGGTTTCAGAATGAGATAGCTTCCATAAATTTTGGCATTCAACCTTAGCTTTGGATAAAGACTTTACTAAATCAATAGGAACAGCACTGTTGCTTTTATGTATTCTCTCTATTAACTTTAGCTGCTGAGTATTTGCACTTTTTTTGTTACCAAGAGCATCTGCTAATGATTCCTTTATTGCGTCATGAGAGATAATTTCATGTCTGATTTCTTCTAGAAGACTCATTTGTTCAACTTTGTCCTCTATATTCAATTGGCTTTGGTTTAGTACTTTTAGCGTATTTTCGATATTCTCTACCCTATATAATACTTCCTCTAAAAACTTATAAGATTGCATATTTGTTCATTATTTTAGAAAACATCTGTTTAATACCGTAATAGATTAATAATAAAGTTAAAAGTATATTTGCTTAAAGTACAATAAAAAATTGTACTTTTTATTCTTTTATTGGATTTTTCTATTCAGAGTCCAGCATATTATAGGAAAATTAATTGTAAGGTTGTAGAAAAAGTATTTAGTATTTTATTTCTCTTGACTATATTACAATATGGAGAGATATTAGCTACTGAAATTAAAGTTACGCACTATTTAAAATTTATGGAGGTTTAGTAATGTGGAGTAGACTGGTTATAATGTGCTGTTTTTGTTTATTACTTACTGGTGTAAGTTCTTGCCCAAAAAAAGGAGCAAATACAACAAATAAAATAAATTCTGTTGTTAAGCAGATAGGTGATAAAAGAGTTTTCTTTGGTTATGATGAATCTAGTATTGCTGAAGTAAGTGCAGATGCATTACTTGACGTAATGGAGGTGTTACAAGATAACCCTGACGCGAAGGTTACTTTAACTGGTCACACTGACAACCGTGGTTCTCATGAATATAATCTTGCGCTAGGCGCTAGAAGGGCTGATGCAGCTAAAAAATTTATGGTTAGTTGTACACCCTACATAGAAAACAGAATAAAAACTGCTTCTAAAGGTGAAACTGAGCCTTTGGTTAATGTAAAAGATGATTCTAGAAATTCTAAATATGAAAAAGAGCATGCTAAAAATCGTAGAGTGGAATTTTCATTTTCTGGAATAAAGAAATAGTTTCTTGCATTAAAACCTGGATCCCAGTGTCAAACACTGGGATGACATAAAGAAAGGGCACTGGGGTAGACAAAAAAGGACAAACTTGTCATATTTCGTTGCTTGTTAGCGGGATCTATATATACCACAAATAAGTCGCGGTATGACGTAAGAGATCTGACCTGTCTGGCCATCAAGAGACATAATGGAATTAGAGTTATTATTTCAAAATGTGGTTAATAGTTTTGCTTTCTATAACAATCAAGTTGCAGTTGCAGTATCAGGTGGTGTAGATAGTATAGTCTTACTGCACTTAATGACTAACTGGGCAAAAAAAAACAAGCTTTCACTTCCTATAGCATTAACAGTAAATCATGGATTACGTCCAGAGTCTCAAAAAGAAGCTGATTTTGTTGTAAGTTATGCAAAGGAACTTGGAGCAAAGGAATCGTTCATATTAAATTGGGAGAAGCAAAATATTAAAGGCAATATTCAGTTACAGGCACGAAAAGCACGGTATAAGTTACTAGCAGAGTGGTGTAAAAATAATAATGTTAAATATTTACTTGTTGCTCATCACAAAGATGATCAAGCAGAAACGTTCTTGTTAAGATTAGAGCGAGGTAGTGGCGTAGATGGATTATCATCAATGGACTACAAGTCTTTCCTAAATGGTATTTATATATTTAGGCCATTGTTAAATTTTAGTCGTAGTGAAATAGAAAAGTACGCTAAGCTTCATCGGTTAAAATGGATCGAAGATAGAAGCAATCATGACTTAAAATACAGACGAACTTTATACCGTAACTTACTTAAAGCAAGTGATAATCAAGAGATTTTAACAGAGCGAATATGCCTCACAGCCCTTCATATGAAAAGAGCTGCAAAAGCGTTGATGCACTACACACGCCTTGCGTTTAATGACTGCGTTAATGTGCATGATCTTGGTTATATTGAAATTAAACTAAGTGAATTTTATCAATTGCCAGAGGAAATAGCCTTGAGGCTTCTTCTTTACTCTATAATGGCAATTGCCAGTAAACATTATAAACCAAGGTACAGCAGCCTCATTGCAATATTTAATAGAATATTGCAAAAGGATAGTAATGTTAACTGTACACTTTCTGGGTGTAAAATAAGAAAGTATGGAGAAAATATCTTAATAATTAGAGAATCGTCAAGGATACAAGAAATTACCGTAAACCTACCTTTAAATGAACCTACCCAATGGGATAACAGATTTAGCTGCACAATACTCGGAAATCAAGGGTGTTCAGTTATCATCGCTCCATTAAAAAAAACACAAAAAGTTCCTGAATTTCTGAAGGATTACAACTGCTGCCCTGAAGTTTTCTACTCTTTGCCTACAGTACAAAAAGATAGCAAGGTGCTTGCTTATCCTGATGTAAATTATAACGGAAAAAATACCAATGACGATAAGGTTCAATGCATTATTAATAGCACGATAAAACAAAATTTGGTAAGCTTGATTAGTATTTAGTTAGAAATAGAAATGAAAAAATTTTTAGAAGGCTTATTGATCTGGTTAGTAATTATTGTTCTTATTTCAGTTGCTTATATTCAATTCAGCGGAAATGTAGGTAAAAGTAAAACAATTATATCTTTTTCGGAATTTTTAACTAGACTAGAAGACAATGATGTAGAAAATATTGTCATAAAAAACCAGAGCATTGAAGGCAAGTTCAGGGACGGTTCAAGTTTCAATTCAAGCGGTGTCATATATAGCGACCTAATAAAAAATTTACATGATAGAAAAGTGAGATTCTCCTTTTCAACTGGAGATTCTGCCATGAACGTAATTGGTGGATTACTTATCTCATGGGTCCCAACATTTATCTTTATTGGCTTTTTGCTATTCTTGCTTAAACAAACACAAGCGGGAGGCAACAGAACTATAAGCTTTGGCAAGTCAAGGGCTAGACTCATGACTAGTGGAAAAAAAGTAACATTTGATGATGTTGCTGGAATTGATGAAGCAAAAGAAGAGCTAGTAGAGATCGTTGATTTCCTTAAACAAAGGCAAAAATTTCAAATATTAGGTGGAAAAATACCAAAAGGGTGCCTTTTAATTGGCTCTCCTGGAACTGGTAAAACTTTACTTGCTCGTGCAATTGCAGGAGAAGCTAATGTGCCATTCTTTAGCATTTCTGGATCTGATTTTGTTGAAATGTTTGTTGGTGTTGGTGCGAGCCGTGTTCGTGATATGTTTGATCAAGGCAAGAAAAATACTCCTTGTATAATTTTTATAGATGAGATAGATGCGGTGGGTAGACATCGTGGCATTGGTCTTGGTGGCGGCAATGATGAAAGAGAACAAACATTAAATCAGTTATTAGTTGAGATGGATGGCTTTGAGTCTAATGAAGGTGTAATAATAATTGCTGCGACTAACCGTCCGGATGTCTTAGATCCAGCACTGCTTAGACCTGGTCGTTTTGACCGACAGATTACTATTTCTTTACCCGATATAAATGGGCGTGAAAAGATATTAAATACTCATATAAAGAAAATATCAATAGCACCAGATGTAAACGTGAAAACAGTTGCAAGAGGAACACCAGGTTTTTCAGGGGCTGATCTAGCAAATTTGGTGAATGAATCTGCACTTATCGCTGCAAGAAGAAACAAGAAAATTGTTACCATGGATGATTTTGAATATGCACGTGATAAAGTAATGATGGGCGTAGAAAGACGATCCCTAATTATGACAGAAGAGGAAAAGAGACTGACTGCATACCATGAAGCTGGTCATGCGATAATTGCGGTTAATATGCCTGCTTCTGATCCTATACACAAGGCAACAATCATTCCAAGAGGTATGGCCTTAGGTTTAGTTATGAGACTACCGGAAACAGATAGAGTGTCCAACACAAGAGAAAAGCTGATAGCAGATATAACTGTTGCCATGGGTGGCAGGGCAGCAGAAGAGTTAATTTTTGGCTACGATAAAGTTACAAGTGGCGCGTCTTCTGATATACGACAAGCATCTAACATAGCACGTGCTATGGTAAAAAAATGTGGAATGAATGATGAGATAGGGCTAGTGTATCACAATCGTGAGGAGCAAGATCCACAACATCCTCATATGACATCTGAAGATACGCTAAAGCTCATAGATGAAGAAGTGAAAAAAATCATATCTTCTTGCTATGAAAAAGCAAAAGACATTTTGACCAAGCATAAGAAAGGCTTAGAGCTTATTGCTGAAAATCTACTGGAGTTTGAAACTTTAACAGGAGATGAAATAAAGGATATACTAAACGGAAAAAAAATTGTTAGAGAAGAAAATGAGAAGAATGAGAAAGTAAAAAAATCCTCTCTCTATGAGAGTTGACCTCATCTTAAAAATGCTAATCAGCTAACGCTGCAATAAAACATTCAGAATTGTAACTGTCAATATAAATTGTATTAAAATATTCATAATATTGCATTTTCATCACAATAATGCTATCATTCAGTTAGTATTAATGTTTAATGAGGTGTGAGTAATGATTGATATAGCTTCTATTGGTGTAAGTACAGTTATAGCATTTCTCATAATAGTCCGAATAGGTCATAGGAAGGCAGAATCAACAGCACGACGAAAGGATTCGAATAGAGGAATGTTTTTCCTGGCTCTGTTTTTTATAGCAAACCAATGATGCTCAATTTTGTTAAAATCTGGAGAATAAGGCGGCAGATACAAAATTTCTGCACCGACTCCTTTAGCGAGCTTGATAAGCTTATCAGACTTATGAAAAGTAGCATTATCAAGAATGACAGTTTGTCCAGGTTCTAAGATCGGTGCCAAAAATTGCTCAAACCATCCATTAAAAATATCCATATTACAGTGGCCTTCAAATGTTAATGGAGCAACTATCTTTCTTCTACTTAAGGCTGCAACCATGCTGATTCGTTGAGTTTTTTTTCCAGATTTTAGGGCATAAAATCGCTGTCCTTTCTGGCAATACCCATATGGATAGTCCTCCGTGTTATCAATCCCAGACTCATCTATATACACTAAGTTTTCTGGTTCTTTTGTTGCTATAATTTTTAAGAATTCAGCACGTTTTTCTTCGTTCCTTTCCTTGTATCCATATGTCTTTTTTTGCGCGTAAATCCAATTTTTCTGAGAGCTCGGTGGATCGTTTCGATACTAACGTTGCCCCAAAGTTTAGCCATTTCCGACAGAGTTTTTCTACCGTGTTTTTTAGCAAATTCGATAAACTTATTCCAGTCGATAATTTTCTGATTGTAACCTCCATTACCGAGTTTTTTGACTGAAAGTCGCCTGTTTCTTTTTTTCTTTGCTTCCACTCCCACAAAGTAGTTCGTCCAATTTTAAATCTTGCTGCCACTGCTTCTCTGCTTTCCCCTTCGTCTAGTGCTTCCATTGCTTTTTTTCTTAAATCATAACTATATGCTGCCGGCATCCAACCTCCTTATCGCCATCTATCCTTAATCTTATCATATCCGGACTTCTGTGGAAAGAGCTATATTGATCAGAATTATAGAAGAAAAGCACAATTATGTTTATCAGGATTATTTGTAACTGTGTCAATAGCAACTGTTACCTGGTTTATTTTCCCTGCGTCACAAAATGTATTAGCTCCGTTTTTACTTCCGGCTATGTTCTTGCTCTTCACTTTATCGATGGGTTATTACATGTTCATATTTAGTTGTGAAGAAAAATCTTTGGTAAAGAATGTTCTTGGTATGGTTGAACCGGCTGAATCGGTAAAGAGAGTGCATTGCCAAGAAAATATTAAGTCCTTATTAGCAGAAGTGAGAAGTATAGCTCTTTCCACAGAAGTCCGGATATGATAAGATTAAGGATAGATGGCGATAAGGAGGTTGGATGCCGGCAGCATATAGTTATGATTTAAGAAAAAAAGCAATGGAAGCACTAGACGAAGGGGAAAGCAGAGAAGCAGTGGCAGCAAGATTTAAAATTGGACGAACTACTTTGTGGGAGTGGAAGCAAAGAAAAAAAGAAACAGGCGACTTTCAGTCAAAAAACTCGGTAATGGAGGTTACAATCAGAAAATTATCGACTGGAATAAGTTTATCGAATTTGCTAAAAAACACGGTAGAAAAACTCTGTCGGAAATGGCTAAACTTTGGGGCAACGTTAGTATCGAAACGATCCACCGAGCTCTCAGAAAAATTGGATTTACGCGCAAAAAAAGACATATGGATACAAGGAAAGGAACGAAGAAAAACGTGCTGAATTCTTAAAAATTATAGCAACAAAAGAACCAGAAAACTTAGTGTATATAGATGAGTCTGGGATTGATAACACGGAGGACTATCCATATGGGTATTGCCAGAAAGGACAGCGATTTTATGCCCTAAAATCTGGAAAAAAAACTCAACGAATCAGCATGGTTGCAGCCTTAAGTAGAAGAAAGATAGTTGCTCCATTAACATTTGAAGGCCACTGTAATATGGATATTTTTAATGGATGGTTTGAGCAATTTTTGGCACCGATCTTAGAACCTGGACAAACTGTCATTCTTGATAATGCTACTTTTCATAAGTCTGATAAGCTTATCAAGCTCGCTAAAGGAGTCGGTGCAGAAATTTTGTATCTGCCGCCTTATTCTCCAGATTTTAACAAAATTGAGCATCATTGGTTTGCTATAAAAAACAGAGCCAGGAAAAACATTCCTCTATTCGAATCCTTTCGTCGTGCTGTTGATTCTGCCTTCCTATGACCTATTCGGACTATTATGAGAAATGCTATACTACGAAAGATAGGTTTCGTAACGTGCTTGTTAATCTTTGTTTTGAAGATCGTAGTAAAGCACACAAACTTGCATTATATGTGAAAGAAATTGACGATATTGTGTCTTCAATAAAAAATAAAGACCTCTTAGACCATTTTGATCAATTTTTTACTATTACTGAAGTAAGCAATAAAAAAAATAGAAGTGAATTAATGAACCTCGCAAGGGCATATAAGATGATAAGTGAAGAAGATCAAGACAAAATACAGGATTTTTTAGCTACTCAAACAAAAAGTTATTCATATGAAATAATGTTACCTGAAATTGATAATTTTCTATCACAAGCTAGGTGATTTTATCAATAATTTCATTGTGTACGTGATTATCATTTTTTGTTTCAATTCCAGTGATAACACTGCACCTAACGGGCTCTTTTATGGCTATTTCCTGAAATCCTTTTCTGACCTTATTGTAAAAATTAACATCCATTTCTTCATATTTATTCTTGTCTTTTGCTCTATTTAACCCAACTTTAACATCAATATCTAGAATGAATGTAATATCTGGATATTTAATTTCCACTAGCTTATGTAAGTCCCTTATTAGCCCTAAGTCAACTCCAAACCCATATCCTTGATATGCAATAGTTGAATCAATAAACCGATCACAAATCACTATTTTTCCTTCTGCAAGAGCTGGTAATATTAATTTTTTCATATGTTCGCGCCTCATCGAGATAAGTAGCAAGAGTTCAGAAATAGAATCAATATTATTCGTTAACAATACTCCTCTTACCTTCTCTGCAAAGTTAGTGCCACCTGGTTCTCGAGTCAATACCACATTATTTTCGCCGCGAATTTGCTTAAAATGATTTGCAAGTAGCTTAGATTGTGTTGTTTTACCAGAGCCGTCTATTCCTTCGAAAGTTATGAACATAAGTTTTATAATTATAATACTAAAAAAGAATATGCAAACAGTATACATAGAAACCGTTTGACATTTAAATAATAAGACCGTAAATTACATGTGGTATAATAATAGTCTATGGTTGCTCTGAATACTCCTAAAGTCGATTTTAGTTTTACTGCAAAAGATTTTAATCTTTTGGGAGTAGACAATAAATATTATGCATTAAGTGACTGTTGTGGAAAAAATGGTCTTATTATAATGTTTATATGCAATCACTGTCCTTACGTTCAGTCAATTATTAGCAATCTGGTAAGCGATGTTGATCAATTGAAAAAAGATTATCAGGTAAACACCATTGCAATAATGCCAAATGATGTAAATGAATATCCAGAAGATTCCTTTGAAAATATGATTAATTTTGCCAAGGAAAATAAGTTTATATTTCCATATTTAATTGATAGTACACAGAAAATAGCTAAAGAATACGGGGCTGTTTGCACTCCTGACTTTTTCGGCTTTAATTCCAATTTAAACCTTTGCTATCGTGGACGTTTTAACGACACAAAAAAAGAAAAGGTTCAAAGCTATGAAGTAGGAAGTAGTGACTTATTTCAAGCTATGAAATTTATTGCAGAAACTGGTAATTCTCCAATTGACCAAAAATCAAGTATTGGCTGCTCAATTAAATGGTCTAATTCTACAGGTTAAATATCATGCACAGTGGCTCTCAGCATTTGTTTGATATTATAATTTTGCTTTCTGCTGCTGTGTTTATAGTCATAGCATTTTGGAAAATGAATATTAGTCCAGTGCTTGGTTACTTCGTTGCAGGTGCAGTTATTGGTTCTCACGGATTTAATCTGATACACTCAGCTGAAGCAATGGATAATCTTGCAGAATTTGGTGTAGTTTTTCTATTATTCATTATAGGCCTTGAATTGACATTTGAACGCCTGATCGCTATGCGTATTCATGTATTTGGGTTCGGTTCTCTTCAAGTTATAGTTACCATGGTAGCAATATGGTGCATCGCTCTTGCTTTCGGAGTGAATACGAATATAGCAACAGTTATTGGTGGTGGGCTTGCGCTATCCTCAACAGCAATAGTGTTGCAGGTTCTGCAAGAAAAAGGTTCTCAAGCAAGTCAGGTTGGTAGGTTGTCGATAGCAGTGCTATTAATGCAAGATTTTGCAGTGGTACCATTAATAGTATTGGTACCTTTACTTACTGGCAATTCTGAGCACAGCCTGATAAGCTCATTGGCAGGTTCATTGGTGCAAGCAGCTATTGCATTAGTGCTGATATTTATAACTGGTAGATTATTGCTTAGACCTTTATTTTCGGTTATTGCTAAAATGGAAAGTAATGAGATCTTTATATCAACAACGCTTTTAATAGTATTAGGAGCAGCATTTATTACTGAGCAATTCCATTTATCGTTAGCATTAGGTGCATTTGTTGCTGGATTGTTAGTTGCAGAAACAGAATATAGACACTCAGTAGAACACGCAGTATTGCCATTTAAAGATTTGTTTCTTGGCTTATTTTTCATGACTGTTGGTATGTCCATCAATACCGAACTTTTACTCAATAAGTTACCACTAATTACTTTATTATCGATTATCCTTATCGTTTTAAAAACATCTATTATATATATATTGTGTAGATTTTTTGGGTTTAAGAGTGCACCTGCTATACAAGCTGGGTTACTGCTTTCACAAGGCGGTGAATTTGCGTTTATTTTGTTTCGCTTAGCAGATGAGCTAAATGTGCTACCAAGTGAAATCGCTCAAGTACTTATGATGGTAACTACAGTAACCATGGCTTTCACTCCTCTTTTATCGGGGCTTGGAGATTGGATAGCAAACTCATTTAGCACTGAGAAAACAATATTAGATGATGAAGCTGTTGAAACAGATACACAAGATCTTTATAACCATGTGATAGTTGCTGGATTTGGTAGAGTGGGATATATGGTAACAAAAATGCTTACGGCAGAGCATTTAAGTTACGTTGTTGTAGATATTCAATCGAAAATAGTCAAAGAAGGAAAAAGTGATAGTTTTCCTATATATCTTGGAGATGTTACAAGATGTGAAATTTTAAAATCGGTAGGAATAGAAAGAGCTCAAGCTCTCGTTATTTCAATGAAGAATGAAGTTACTATAAAAAAAGTTGTTTCTTTAGTTGCAGCAAATTTTCCGCATGTAAATATTGTAATACGCTTACCAGATCTGAGTAATGTGGAGGTTTATAGAGATCTAGGAGCTAGTAAAATTATTCCTGAAACATCTGAGATAGGATTGCAGCTAGGTGGAGCTGCACTGAGCCTTAGTGGTATTAGCGAAAGTGGAGTTACGTCTTTAAAAAGTAGATTCAGAAAAGGCAATTACAGTATGTTAAAAGACCTTGGTAGTGATAAAGATGAATAACTACTTCTCTAATTTTATGTACAGAAAGCTTCAAGCTTTATTGAGGTTTTGCCTATAGTAAATTACGCACATAATCAACCAAATTAAGGAAAGTGCAAACCAAGTGATTGCATATTCCAAATGCTTCATTGGCTGTATAGCTACTTTGCTGACAAAATTGTTCGGCCACAATACACACTTCTCTAGCTTAATACCTAACTCATTGGAAATTTCTTCTGTACTCAGGGTAAACCATGTATTCGAAGCAGTATCGTTCTTGATAAACCAATTTTTACTTTTATTGCTATCGCAATATAAAATTCCATCTGCAACTACTTTTTCAATTTTTACTTTTTTCTCCTTTTTTTCTCCGACTATTCCTTTATTCACCAACATGTAACGTCCAGTGGTGAGCAACATAGGAGACAGCACGTGATAGCCGTGTTGCCCTGCAAAAACATATAGTTCTATGTCACTTAGAATCCCATCAATCTTGACATGCCTATAGTTAAATTTTTCAAGGTCGTTATTGGGCAACAGATGAACAACAGGAAGACTCATATTTTTGATAATATTATTCTTCCAGTTCAATCTGAATACTTGCCATAATCCTAATAAAAAAAGGAGCAAGCAAGGTACAATTAAAATAAATACTATTTTTTTTAACACTCTATATTTGTGTTCTTAAATAGTTTTCAACACCCATTAGTTCAATAAGGTCAATCTGTTTTTCAATCCAATGGAAGTGCTCTTCTTCATTTTTTAACATCTCTTCTAATAACATTACACTAACAAAATCTTTTTCTTTCTCAGCGATAGAAATCGTTTCTTTGATATCCTTAATACCTTTTCCCTCTAATTTCAAATTAGCTTCTAAGATTTTCCGTATTGTGTCTTTTGTAAACTTTCCATCATGCTTTGATATTTCGTTTGTATCCTGAAAATTTGGAACTCCTTTGAATAACAAAATTCTTTCTGCCAACTTGTTTGCATGTTCAAGTTCTTCGTTAAGCTCATTTTTTACCTTTTCTGCAAATCTATTAATTCCATTGTTTTTGAGAATCGCAAAATGCAAAAGATACTGGCGTACAGAAGTTAGCTCATTGGTCAATAATTTGTTCAAATGTTTTACTATCTCTTCATTCATAATCTTCCCTTAGTTCAATTCATCAGCATAATTTATATGATAACGATAGTTATAGCAACTCATTTAATATTTCCTTTGATAACAACCGTATTAAATAGCATGTCGTGGTATGTCTGTTTTTTCTTAGAGAAGCAAGCAACTAGATACCAGCAAAGAGTGAGCAGCACCGTTAATATAGTGAGTAGCACTATTAATATATCGAAAGCGTTTATTAACACGTCCTGTTCTTGGAAAAGCTCGATGAGGATAACTATTATGTTATATAATAGAGAAAGAAAAAACTGAGAAATGCTTCTATCAAATGCTAAACTCAAATCTATTTTAGAACCGTCCAAGCTTATGGTATGTATGTTCATTAATTGCTGACCAGGAGTTGCTTGGGCTTTTGAAGATATAAAATATGTGAAGTAACTGCAATCTATACACATAGATGAAATTAACGGAAAATTCTTTAACAATAGTCTGATTAATAAGTTTGGAATTAATAAAATTGCTCTATCTATCAAATATGCGCAAAAGCGTCTTATTATACTGGCAATCTCTGTAACAGTGGTCATTACCTATCTTCTAAATACTTTATTATAAAATCTGTAAGTTTATCAAAATGTTGAAAACATAACAAATCTTCATAACCGCTTATTGATTGACCGTATATAATAGGTAAACAATTGGCATTTTGTGCACACAGAACATCTGTGATGCTATCACCAACGAAAAACACATTTTCTCTATTTATAGGCAACGTACTCTCTTCTAGTGCAAATAGCAGTGGGGTTGCAGATGGTTTATCTTCTGCAGTATCGCATGACCCAACCACTCTTTCAAAGTAGGAATCTAGTTTAAAATAGGCAACTTCTTTACGTAAATTAGTATTTTTCTTATTACTTACTATTGCTAGATAAATATTGTGGCTTTTCAGTGTCTGCAACATTTTCTCTACTCCTTGATTCAAAGCAATGTTTTGCAATAGTGCATCATCTAAATATTGTTGATATATCTGATTCGCTTTTTTCCACTGATCGCCAAATAAATTGACCATATAGCTCTTTCTCGACTCATGGGAATTTCTATCAGCAGCTTTATTACTATACCCCATTGAGTTTATGGTATGCTTAATAGCATTAAAAATATTATCTTGAGTGTCAACTAAGGTATTATCCCAATCGAATACTACTGCTAATGAGCTATCTTTCATCTCTTATATAATTATACATTTTAACTTAATAAGTAAATAGCATTTTAATGAAAAAGATATAAATAGGACGCCCTTGATAAACACTTTTTACCACAAGTTATGTTAACTGTTTTTTATATAATTAGCTAATATACTGATTATATGATATGTTTTAATAGGTAACAGGTATGGCCCAGACATCTAAAGAAAGTGTTGAAAAAAAGTTTAAAGATGTTTTTGAACGTTCTCCAGGTGCTTTTCCAGAAGGTACCTCATTAGAAAAGAAGGTTAATTATATCGCAAAAGGAACAGAGGCTCTAAAAGCTGTGAAAAGTAAGGAGCTTGAGAACAAAATGAAAAACGTTGCAGAATTGAGTCAGAAATTTGAAAGTCAAAAAGGACGTGCAGATGAAAAAGTACGTCAAGATTTTGAAAGAATTGCTGAGCTTGACCAACAATATAAAGGGAAGGGCATCTTCACAAGTGAAAAAGTTGCAGAGCCAAAAAGTGACAAAAAACTCCAAGACACTCCGAGAAAAACTACAACAGCAGTTAAAGACCTTGAACATAATACACAAAAAAAGACTACTGAAGCTTCTGTGCAAACAGCATCAGAGCACGATTCACAAACCGTTAATCCCTCAGTAAGCAAGAGTTCTGTAAAAGAGAAGCTCAACACTGAGCCGGACAAAAAAGATAACACGCCTCAACCACAAGAAAATCAAAAAGAAGAAGGGTTTTTGAGTCTTCTGAAGCGCTTTGTTAAGAAAATATTAGAAAAATTTTTAGGTGAAGGTGAAAAGGATGTAGAGAATGCTCGTGGCATGAAAGAAGATGCTCAAAGAGATACGTCAAATAACGAAGAGCAACAAAAGAGTAAGCAGCTTGATGAAATTTTAAAGGACAAAAGTGTAAGCGAGGGTTTGAAGCAGGCAACAAAGCTTGAAAACCCGGCAATAACGCCTGTTAATACTCCTAAAGTGAATGAAGTAAACACGGGTCGTGAAAGGTGATCCGCTTTCAAGCTTCATTATACCGCCACGAACCGTCATACCGCCGCGGTATCTCATCCGCTAACAAGTAGCGGGATGACGATTGTCAGGGTGTCATCCCAGTGTCCCTATGATGTTATCCCAGTGCCCTGACTACTTGGATCTAGCAAGCTTTGCTTGCAAATAAGTCTAATACGCGTCGCGTTTTATGCCAAAACACAATTGGAGTTACATGCAAAATAGATCCCAGTGTCAGCTACTCGGATGACAAAAAAAGGAGCACTGGGATGACACCATTTGTTGTATTTAACAAAGTTCGTACTTAGCTTCATGTTAGCTATAAACATTAAGAAATTTACCAAACGAAAAAAAGGCAAAAGAAGCCCCAGCTAATATCTATTTTAGAACATTGGCGTTTTTTAAGTCTTAAACACTGCAATTTAGCTGCTTTTAAATGCAACTCACCTTAGTTTAAATGTTTAAGAAATTTACTAAGCAGAAAAAAAGGCAAAAGAAACCCCGTGTTAGCTAGTTGTCACTCCCTAATCCTGCAAATTGGCGTACTATACTGTCTTAAACGACTTATAAGCGCGTTTCAGCTTGTGTAGGTAAAAACCTAGAAATATTGTGAAGACATAGGGTACACATAGTGCAAAAAATTAAAAATAAGACGCCAACTACGTTGTTTTCTTGCTGTTTAATCTGCACAGATGAAGATAACTGAATACCTTCAGTTTCATGATAAGGGGGCTGGCGGAGTTTGTCAAGGAAGTTTTTTCGTTTCTAACGGTTGTTGCCAAAAACTATGCAAGAAGTCTATTGACAGGTGATTAAATTATAATGTAGCCTATCGCCGTATATCCGGGGGTGGGTTGTTGTGAGGCTTTTTCACTTTTTATTCTTGTTAATGTGTTTTTCTCTGTATTAGATGTATGGTCCCAGAGAGTGATGGTATACTATCATCATCATTTAAGGAGTCATTATGGGACAGATATTACATGGGTGCGCCAAAACAACACAGACGATTCGTAGAGCAATACAAAATAGAAAAGAGAGCATAGCAAAACTCTCCAAGCATTATAACCTTAATCCAAAAACTATTATTAAGTGGAGAAAACGTTCATTTACGAAAGATGCTGATATGGGTCGAAAGCATCCAAGATCAACTGTTTTAACGCTAGAAGAGGAAGCTATAATAGTTACATTTCGCAAGTATACACTACTGCCACTAGATGATTGCCTTTACGCTCTGCAGTCTACAATTCCGCATTTGACTCGCTCTAGCTTGCATCGTTGTTTACAAAGACACAACATTAGCAGATTACCAACTGTTGATGGAGAAGTTAAGTCAAAAAAGAAATTCAAACAATATCCTATCGGTTACTTTCATATTGATATTGCTGAAGTTAGAACTGAGGAGGGCAAATTACATTTGTTTGTTGCTATTGATAGGACATCCAAATTTACCTATGTTGAGTTGTGTAACAGTGCTACAAAACCCATAGCTGCTGAGTTCTTACGTAATTTGATTAGAATTTTACCGTATAAAATCCATACTATTTTGACAGATAACGGTATACAATTTACAAACCAGAAGCGTCATAAGTATGCTTTCCAACATATATTTGATAGAGTTTGCGAAGAGAATGTTATTGAACATCGTTTGACAAAAGTTAGCCATCCTTGGACGAATGGGCAAGTCGAGCGTATGAATAAAACTTTAAAGGATGCTACAGTTAAGAAGTATTACTATCAATCGCACCAGCAACTTAAAGAACACCTTTATAACTTTGTTATGGCTTATAATTATGCAAAGAGACTCAAAACTCTTAAGGGTCTTACTCCTTATGAATTTATATGTTATCAGTGGACACAGTCTCCAGAATTATTTATACTAAATCCACACCATCACACTCTGGGACCATACAATGAGAAAAAAGTATCCAACAGATCTAAGCGAAAGGGAATGGGCAAGAATAGAAAAACACTTCAGAGTATCATACAAGAAAGGAGGAAGGCCGCCAAAGTATAGCAAAAAAGAAATATTAGAAGCAATTTTCTATGTATTGCGTACAGGGTGTCAATGGCGGTATTTACCAAATGATTTTCCGCTATGGAAGACTGTGTATGAGCAGTTCAGGCAATGGAAGAAGCAGGGAATTTTTGAGAAAATGAATTATGAAATTACAAAATATAGTAGAAGAAAAATAGGAATGAATGAGCAGCCGAGTGCCTGTATAGTAGATAGTCAATCTGTAAAGACTACAGAAAAGGGGGGATCAAAGGCTATGATGGAAGTAAAAAAGTAAAGGGTAGAAAAAGGCATATAATTACAGACACTCAGGGTTTTATACTAGGTTGTTACGTAGGCGCTGCTAACGAAAATGATAGAGATGGTATTAAAATAGCATTAAACAATATGAGAACAAAATATACTAAAGTTAAAAAAATGTGGGCTGAAATGGGATACCAAGGAAGAAATTTAAAGAATCACATAAAGGAAGAATATGACATAGATATTGAAATTGTTAAAAGGCCTCCATGTAGATTTTGGGTGCACAAAGATACTCCACCTGAGCTACTACCAACAAGAGAACAAGGGTTTAAAGTACAGCCAAGAAGATGGGTTGTAGAAAGGACTTTTGCTTGGGTTAATAGGAATAGAAGGCTATCGAAGGAGTATGATTTACTCACAACATCCACTGAGAATTTCATATACCTAGCTATGAGTAGGGTTATGTTAAAGAGGGAATATGCTTGAATTTACTAGTTTCCGGACAACCTCTTACAATTACGTTGTACAGTTCTCCTTCTATTTCGTTATACACTTTATAAGCCTCACAATAAAAATTGAATATAAAAATTATTACTAATGTGGTATAATTATTATGAAAAAGCGTGCTATGCTTTAACAATAAGCTAGTATATAAATATGGGGCTGTAAATCAAAAATTTTAGCAATCTAAAGAAATTTTACTATTACCTTCTATATTGAATTCTCTACGAAGATCAGCAGACAAGTTTATGCTTTCCCAAGAAAATCCACCGTCACTTTCTGACTCTTTACCAAAATGTCCATAACAGGCTGTACGTTTATATATAGGATGATTAAGCGATAAATGCTTGATTATGCCTTTTGTTGATAAATCTATATTATTCTCGATAAACTTTTTAATTACTCTTTCCTCTACCTTATTCGCACCAAATGTATCAATATAGAATGAAGTAGGTTTTGATACACCAATTGCATAAGAAAGCTGCACAAGACAACGTTCAGCCAAACCTGCAAAGACAATATTTTTAGCAAGATATCTTGCCATATAAGCCGCAGATCTATCAACTTTGGTTGCATCTTTTCCGGAAAACGCTCCTCCACCGTGTGGAATATAACCTCCATAAGTATCAACCATAATTTTTCGTCCGGTTAATCCACAATCACTAACCGGTCCACCAATAACAAATCTACCAGTTGGATTGACTAAGAGATTTTCCTCAGGACACATCCATCCTTCAGGTAAAGATGAAACTATGTAAGGGTAAATTATTTCTTTTACTTTTGATTGATCCAAATCCTCAGGGTGCTGTATTGAGACAATAATACTTTCAGCACGTACCGGGAGGTTATTCTCATATGCCAAAGTGATTTGTGACTTTGCATCTGGACCAAGTTTTGCTTCTTTAACTGCGCTCATGATATTTTTCAGAATCGAGTGTGCATAAAAAATGGGTGCCGGCATAAGGTTTTCTGTCTCTGTTGTTGCATAGCCATACATTATGCCCTGATCTCCAGCACCTTGATCCAACCCTATTGCAATGTCATTTGATTGCTCATGCAGCAATATATTTACTTTCACTTTTCTCCAGTGGAACCCATCGTGCTTGTAACCAATATCTTTTATTGTATTCCGTACAATACTTTCAATCCTGCTATTTTTGATGTTAGGCCCAAACACTTCCCCAGCTATAATAACGTTATCTTTGGTGACTAAAGTCTCTATTGCAGCTCGCGCAAAAGGATCAGTAAAAAGGTACTCATCAAGTATTGCATCTGAAATTTGATCTGCTACTTTATCTGGATGACCAGCCGCCACTGATTCACTGGTTACTAAATTTTTATATAAACTCATGTTTTTGCTTATACAATATCAAAACCGCTATAGAAAACACAGTTAGTAACTACTAAATGGTGGGTCTGGGAAGAGTTGAACCTCCGACCTCACGCTTATCAGGCGTGCGCTCTAACCACCTGAGCTACAGACCCATGATTTATTCAAGCTGAAGCTTTCATATTATCTGTAGGCACGATATCAATAAAAGTCTTTTTATTTGCTGATCTTCTAAAGCTGACCCAGCCTTCTATTTTAGCAAAAATCGTATGATCTTTACCTATACCAACATTCTTCCCAGGATGGAATTTTGTGCCTCTTTGGCGCACAATTATGTTACCAGGAATAACCTTCCCATTCTTCTTTATTCCTAACCTACGACCCGCTGAATCTCTACCATTACAGGAACTACCACCTGATTTTTTAGTTGCCATATCTTACCTCTTACTTTTGAAGACTAATTTCATTTATACGAAGAACAGTTATATACTGCCTATGACCAGTTTTCCTACGGTAATTTTTTCTTCTTTTCTTCTTAAAGATTATAATTTTTTCCCCCCTGCACTGCTCCAACACTTCAGCTTTAACAGTAGCATTAGATGAATAAGATAAGCCATTATTTGAAATACAAATCACCTTATTGATTTCCACCTCTTTTTTTTCTTCAGCTTCTAACTTCTCTACCTTTATTATACTACCTTCTTTTACTAAATATTGCTTTCCACCAGTCTCAATTACTGCAAACATGATAAATATAAATTATTGTTATTAACTTTAATCGTAAACGATGTCATATACGCTGTCAATATAAATAAAAAGCATGACTTAACGTTCTTTTTGAGCTACTAAAATACTTCTATCTGTTTTCATCTTTTATCTACCTTTTCTCAGACAGTAGACTTCTTGCATAACCTAAGCAGAAAAAAGGCAAATAGTTATTATAGCTCTAAGTTTACCGACACCGTCATGCAAGTAGCCCCTTCTCCTGTCATCCGAGTAGCTTGACACTGGTTCCTTTATGACGATGTCATCCAAGTGTCAGCTACTCGGATGACAAAAAAAGGAGCACTAGGATGACATCATCCTTTTTTGGGATTCCAGTGTCACGTACTGGGATGACAGCAGTCCTACGTCATACCGCCGCGAACCGTCATACCGCGATTCATTCGCGGTATCTCAGCAATAGATCCCGCTAACAAGCAGCGGGATGACGATTGTCGTTTAGCCATAAACATTAAGGAATTTACCAAATGAAAAAAAAGGCAAAAGAAACCCTAGTCATTGTCTATTTTCAGTATTGGCGTTTTTTAAGTCTTAAACACTGCAATTTAGCTGCTTTTAATTGCAACTAACCTACGCTGCAAATGTTTAAGAAATTTACTAAGCAGAAAAAAAGACAAAGGACCCCCGAGTTAGCTAGTCTTTTACTATCTCTGTCGAGTATTGGCATTTTTTGATGTCTTGTAACGCTTTATAAGCGCGTTCAGCTTATTTAGATAAAAATCTAGATGTAGATGAAGTTTTGTAAAGATATACAGTATCTATATACTGCAAAAAATTAAACATAAGACGCCGATACATTAAGTAATCCTTACCTTTTAATCTGCAGATTGGCGAAAGCAAATACAATAGCTTCACTGTTATGATAAGGGGGCTGGCGGAGTTTGTCAAGGAAGTTTTTTTGTTTCTATTCCCAATAAAAGTTTGTTATATGGTTATGCAAGAAGTCTAATATTAAAAATGACACAACAACATAATTAAATTAGACTACTTTATTCTCTTAGTTACTTGCTTTTCTCTTGCTATTGCAAGGCTTTTTTCTGGTACATCCTCAACTATAACACTACCTGCTGCAATTACAGATTCATCATGAATATTAAGCGGCGCAATTAGTGAGCTATTGGCGCCAACAAAGCAATTGCTCCCTATATTCGTTTCATGTTTATTTTTCCCATCATAATTACAAACAATAGTGCCTGCTCCTATATTACTCTCCTGCCCTACTTTAGCATTTCCTATATAACTTAAGTGTTTTATTCTAGTGTTTTGACCAACTTCACTTGTTTTCACTTCCACAAAATTTCCTATTTTTGCCTTATTACCAATTGTTGTGTTTCCGCGTATTCTGGTAAATGGACCGACCTCAGCATTACTTTTAATTAAGCAGTTTTCTAAATGCGAAAATGGCAGTATTTTCGCACCAGACTCTATTTTCACTCCAGTACCGAAAAAAACATATGGGTAAATAACTGAATCTCTGGCAATTTGCGTATCAAGAGAAAAGAAAACAGTCTCTGGTGCAACAAGCGTTACTCCGGAGTCGGTAAAAATTTTTCTTTTATTTTCTTGAAAGTAAAACTCAGCTTTTATAAGGTCATTTCTGTTATTTATTCCCGTTGCTTCTTCTCCACCGGTAATAACGTAACCGACATTTAAATTACTCTTCACTGCAATGGAAACTATATCGGTCAAATAATATTCATGAGTTGAGCTATTGCACTCTATTTTCTCCACCAATTCACGTAAATTCTTTGCATATGCAACCA
This sequence comes from Wolbachia endosymbiont (group A) of Aleiodes leptofemur, assembly GCF_964028465.1. NCBI lineage: Bacteria > Pseudomonadati > Pseudomonadota > Alphaproteobacteria > Rickettsiales > Anaplasmataceae > Wolbachia > Wolbachia endosymbiont (group A) of Aleiodes leptofemur. The sequence continues at coordinate 998,051 of NZ_OZ034782.1, read as the reverse complement.
TTATTCCAGCATTGGCAAGAAACTCTTCATGATTATTTTTATCACTCTTTGCTTCTACGATTTCTCTTAAGGAACCATTCTCAATGATTAACCTACCATATTCTTTATTGCTTGCCCTAAAACCTAGGCAAACTAGAGCCTTGCCTTCTAAATAACTAATCATTTTAGTTATTGTGCTGCTTTTTATGAGCGGAGTATCCCCATACTGCACAACAACTATGCTTGAATCTGGCAATTCTCTTAGGTTTCTCATCGCAGTTTTGACCGCATCTCCCGTGCCAAGTGTTAATTCTTGTGTAATTAACTGTATATCCTTAAAACACTTTAGTCTTTCAATTAAAGGCTGATCAACTACAACAGCAATATTTTCAGGATTTAACTGTTTTGCATTGTAAATGACATGCTGGAGCATGGAAAAACTGCCTATTTTGTGTAGGACCTTAGGCAAATCTGAATTCATCCGCCTGCCATGCCCTGCAGCAAGTATAACGAACGTATGAGTTTTACTTATCACTTATCTTAAAGATGAAAAATGAAAACCGTAATGATCAAGCCAGCTGATTTTGTTGTCATAAAAGCTCCTCAAGTCGCTAATTTGATATTTTAGCATTGCAAGCCTTTCTATACCAATGCCAAACGCAAAACCGTTGTATTTAGTATGGTCTATTCCAACATTTTGAAATACATTTGGATGCGTCATACCGCATCCCAGTACTTCTATCCATTTACTACCTTTATAACTTATGTCCACTTCCGCAGAAGGCTCGGTAAAAGGGAAAAAACTATTACGAAAACGTATCTTCAGCCCTTTATCGCCAAAGAACTTATTAAGGAAGTGATGAATAGTAAATTTTAACTGGCCCATATTGACATTCTCATCGACATATAACCCCTCTATTTGATGGAACATAGGGGTGTGAGTTGCATCAAAGTCGTTTCTGTATACTCTACCTGCGGCTACTATTTTAATTGGGAATTTTTTTGTTTTTTCCATGGTTCTAATCTGTACAGATGAGGTGTGAGTGCGCAGTACCATTCTTTTATCATCTATTTTATTCTTTAAGTAGAAGGTATCTTGCTCCTCTCGTGCAGGATGATGACTTGGAGTATTCAGTGCATCAAATACATGAAATTCATCTTCAATGTCAGGGCCATCAACTGCCTTAAAACCCATATGTGCAAAAATAAGCTTTACTTCATTTAGAACCTTACTGAGTGGATGGACCTTGCCAATTTTTTCTGGCCTCGCAGGCAACGTGATATCAACTGCCTCGTTCTGCAATTTAAAGTTAACTTCTTCGGCTTTTAGTATATTCTCCTTATTCATTATAAGCTGATCTAGCTTATTACGTAAAACGTTGATAACTTCGCCTAAATTGCGCTTTTTTCCTGCGTCTTCTATCTCTTTTAAGTTGTCAAAATAAGCTTTAATTACACCCTTTTTTCCCAAATATGATAGCCTAACTTTTTCTAAATCTTGTAAAGAAGAAGCATTCTCAATTTCGGAAACTGCTTTATCTTCAAGTGAAAGTATGTCATCTAATAACTCTTTATTCATCTTAAAAACGCTGGCTTAAACTTTCATTATAGTGAAATTTTAAATATCATCAACAATCCGAAAAATTGCCCTATTCTGATTATTAATTTATTGACTGATTAATCTTTTTTATTTACCTTTGCGTTGATGAATTTGCTGTATCAACTATGCACAACAGTAATACTGAAACTAAGAATAAGTATAAAATAGAGGATTTACCTAAGCTCTTTAAGGAAAAATCCAGAAACATAAGTAAAGCATTTTCTAGCGAAACAATTAAGATCAGTACTATTCGCTCGAGAAGTATTGAAAGTAATATACAAGAATTTTCATTTGAGCTAACAGCAACAGATAAAGACACCTTTAATATAAGATTATTTCGAATAAACTCTTTAATTAATTTTTTCAAAATCTGCCTTTCCCGGGAAAAAAATTTTACAGCCAACATAAAAGTGCCCAAAGAAAGCAGTGAACTATATAATAACTACTGTAAAACTAACAGTTATAAAACTGTAGAAGAATTCGTAAATAGTGCTCCGCCTCAAATCCTTCTGCAGGGCACAACGATAACGCTACAAACAGACGTTGAAAACATTAACCTGGACAACTTGTACCAAATCGAGTTATTTCTAAATGAAAAGCTACAACATGCAGAAAAAACTGAAAATGAAGACAAAAAAGAACAGAGTGAAACTAACCAAAAAAATGCACAAAATAAACAAATCGTACCAGTTACAGGCTCATTTGGCTTAGATGTAACAAATAATGGAAAACAAGTTACACGTGTTTCGATAGTAGTTGCTGCAATGCATGAAAACGTTTTCTGGTTTAGATCTTTTTTCTGTCTACCCAATTTTTTTAATACGTCACAATTCTTTTCCCAACAATTGCCAAAATTTTCTATACAGAGCAACAATATACCATTTGGTGTTATTCCAGCGTTTGACCAGGAAAAAAGAAACATGGATCCAAGTAGTCAAGCTACTCGGATGACAGGGGGTAGTATAGAAAATCCAATACCTCAAGAAGCAGAACAGAATGTAGGTCAAACTACTTCGCACACAGAGTATTTTAAGGCTAACAGAAAAAAGAAGTCAAAAAAGCAGACCAAAGAACTATCAGAGAAAGAAAAACCATTAGCCATAAAACAAGCACAAAATGATGCTAGAGTAGCTATGATAGATAACCAAATTGAGCACAGGGGGAAAAAACTCGATAAAATATTTATTGAAGTGATGAGTGGATACAAAAATCAAGATCCAGAAACATTTTGCAATATTTTCAGCTCAGTATTCAATATTGTTTACTTTCAAGATAAACAATTACATGCAATATTAGAGCCAGGCGAGATATCAGAAGTATTACAGATACTCGAAAGGCCACAACCTCTTAGTAACTCACTTTTAGGTAAAGAATATTTACAAAAACAAGTATATAGAAAAAAAGAGCAATTGCTTAAATTAGTTTCAGGTGTTTATATACAACAACCTTCTCCACAACATGAAAATACTCCTCATAAATCTACAAACCCTTACCAATTAAAGATCTTTCACCAGCAACAAATGAAGCTAAAACTCTACCACCTACTAACATTACACTCAAATCATCATTAAAAACTGTATTTTCCTCAAAAAAGGCTTATTTTTGTCTATTTATAATAGTAGCATCTGCATCAACACTTTGCTTATGGCATTTTCCGTTAGGAAAAGTGTCAATGTTAAAAGGATTAGTGCCACCAGAAAAAAGAGAAAGTATTGGGCTAGCATTGAACATAGGGTTACCAATATTAACTGCATTATGTGTTCTGAGTTTGGCTTATTTCATATATTCTGAATATTCTATAGAATCTATTGAACAAGTAAGTGAAAACGATCCCCTTTCTCGCGCCTATAGCTAGTGAAGGCTCAGTTTTCCTACGTCATACCGTCACGGTATCTCTAGATCCCGCTAACACGTAGCGGGATGACGAATTTGTCGTTTTTTAAATTGTCGGTAAACCAGAATTACTTTAACTATAACAAAATAGAAATAAGTTGTTGTAAAAAATTTTTCATGGTAAAATTATTTATTTTCACCATATGTTTAAAGGAATTATCACGGATATCGGGACTATAACTGATACTACCACTCACTCCAACTCTGATCAAATTTTCCATATCAAGACACAAAATTTATCCTCTATAAATAAAGGAGATTCAATAGCTTGCTCTGGTGTGTGTTTAACTGTTGTTGATATAATGAGCGATACATTTACAGTCCAAGCATCTCAAGAAACTATGAAGGTTGCTAACTTAAATACGTGGAGAATAGGAAAAAAAATAAATCTCGAACAAGCAATGAGATTAAGCGATAAGATCGATGGCCACCTGGTTCAGGGTCATGTTGATGGGATAGTAAAATTTTTAACAATTAATCAAAATTTAGATTCTCATGAAATCAAACTATCGTGCCCACAAGAATTAATTAAATTTGTTGCAAAAAAAAGCTCCGTTACACTAGATGGGGTTTCCCTCACAGTGAATTCAGTTATTAATCAGGAATTTACAGTAAATATCACTCCCTATACATGGGAAAATACAACTTTTCAGTACAACAAAGTAAATGATTATTTGAATTTAGAAATTGACATGATCGCTAGGTATTTAGATCAATTGATGCAGCATAAATACAATTAATTTTACAACCTTGTTATTTACAACTATTATATCTTGAAAACCATATAGATATAAAACATGCTTTTCGATAGCCTAATTATCTTCATTGTTGTTCTATGCGTAATAATCTCGGTAACTAGAGGCTTTATAAAAGAGCTATGCGCACTAATGTTTCTATTTTTATCGGTCTTTCTGACAGCTAATCACTATGATTTTTTCGCTCCAAATTATAGTAAATATTTTGATTCTAAAGTTACACTAAACATACTTTCTACAATCTCTGTATTTATTATACTTAATCTTATATTCATGATAATAAATAACTGGCTAATGTACATATTATCACCCATAAGGTTGGGGTTTATCGATAGAGTTACTGGAATCTTTCTCGGAGTGCTTAAAGGAATATTGCTCTCTTATGTATTATTTTTTGCTGTGCACTTATATTGCTACACAGTATATGACAAAAAAGAGGGAGAGTATAAAATAGAAGCAGAAGACATATTGCCTAATTGGATAATAAATTCACACTCTTATCAGGCTTTATTTGTGACAGCAGAAGAAGTAATTGACATGTATGTACCAGAGTCGTTGATACTAAAAATAAAAGAGATCGGTGGAGAAATGGTTGATCAAGAAAAACCTAAAAACAATAAAAAAGAAGAGTAAATATTTATTTATAAATATTTTCATTGGGAGTATTCAAAAAGCCATATGTGTCAGGTTAAGAGCACAGAATTTTTTACTGGAAATATTAATTTTGTTTTAGCAATAAATCAACTTAAGGTCATAATATCTTGACATTTATTTAATGTTGCTATATAATAGCTATGTACATTTTGTGTACTATAGCAATAAAATTACCTTGTAATAGGTGTATTGGACCCGAGGGCAGTACTCGGCGCCTCCACCATGTTTTTTAATTATACGGGGGCGATTAAGGATCGACATGCATAGTAAAGATGGTAGCTTTGCTCGGTTAGACACCACCGCTAAGAGTTCATAATTTAAATGCAAACGATAATTTTGCTGCTGAAGAATATCGTGTTGCTGCTTAATTTAGCACAACCGGTTTATTACTAAAGCACGGTTTAGGGAACGCCGGGTAACAGAAGTTCCCCAAAATTTACGTATGTGAAAGTTATATGGAGCAAACAGATTACAAAAAACTGCTTAATTCTGCTAAGTTTCAAGTTATCAAAAAGACTTTAGATGTTATATCAGGTAATGGTTTTATCCCTCACTTAGAAATATTATTTTTCACATATTTTAATGGTGTGACCATGCCAGATCGTTTGAAAAAGTCATACCCTACTCAAATGCTTATTATATTACAGCATCAATTCTATGATTTAAAAGTTTCTGAGGATAAATTTAGCGTCAGTTTGAGTTTTCAAGGAAAACAAGAGCGAATTACTATACCGTTTTTTGCTATTAGTGAGTTTCGTGATAAAATTTCAGGAGATGTTTTAATATTTGACAAAATCAGTATCGACTCTGATAAAGAATACAAAAGTGAAAAATGTACTGAAAAACTATCAAACGGTAGTATTATATCCATAGATCAACTGCGTGATGAGTAACTGCTCATCTTTATAAACAAAAAATATTAATAGAAAAAAGCGGTCTAACTTAAGTAATAGAATAGAGGGTAGATAAATATGCTAAATTTTTAATTATTTATTAACGCAGGTGGCAAAATTTTTCTTACGTATCATCAACTTTCTTTATTGAAAAATTAAAAAAAATGTTGTATACTTGTTACAGTAGTAGAGTTCGGTAAAACATATGGCAAATTCAGGCATTAACATAGCTCTTAGCGAAGAAACTTTAAAGCATCTTGCTGAATTATCTGAATTTACTAAACAGCCCGTTCAAGAATTAGCAGGAAAACTATTTAGAGAAGCAGTTGAGCTTGAAATGGAGGATTTTTTAGTATCTAAAATTTCTGATGAGCGTGATGTTGAAGGTGCAGAAACAGTTGATTTTGAAGATATTAAGTGGGATTAGAGCGTTACAAGGTTAAGTCTCTAAAGAGTGTTGTTGAAAAAGATTTACCAAACCTTCCAAAGATAATAAGGCTAAGAGTTCAAAAGGCTATAAAAGAACGTCTTACAGTTGACCCAATAAATTTTGGTGAACCACTACATCATAACTTAAAAGGATGTAGAAGGCTAAGAGTTAGTGACTATCGTGTAATTTACAGAGTAAATCAATTAGATCATATAGTAACTATCACAGAGATAGGACATAGAGATGATATTTATAAGAAATAAATATCAACATTAATATATATTATACACCCCTCCTTCCTTGTCCATTCTCTACTTTAGGTGGCTTTGCGCAGCTCAAAAAATGAAGTTTTTTTTGGTTCAGCAAAAACAACATTTTGAGTTTGAAAAGGCTAAATACTTGTCTTTTATATAACTTTCGTGTAATAGATATGTATGCATCCAATCATATATCTACTCAATACGTTACTTGATCTTTATAGCTTCATTCTAATATGTTGGGTTGTCCTAAACTGGCTGGTTAAACTTAATATGGTGAACATATATAATGAAACTGTCAGTAGCATAATGCACATCTTGAACCAATTGACATATCCACCACTAAAGATTATTAGAAGATATATACCACCGTTCAACGGATTAGATTTATCTATAATGATATTGCTAATAACAATTCACTTTGTAAAATATACAGTAGCTTACTACTTTAGGTAGATGTTAAAAAAATATCTAAAATCAGCAATATATCTATCCCTTTTAATATATATATATATATCAGTTTTTAGCTATAACTATAAAGATCCTTCCTTAAACACGGCTACAAATGAGGAAGTGACAAATTTAGGTGGAATAGTAGGTTCATATTTAGCTGATATATTGGTTCAATTTCTTGGATTAACTAGTGTTACAATAGCTACAACCATAGTTTACTTGTTGATCTTCAGGTCAGCAAAAATACTGCTGAAAATTCTCTATTTAATATTAATCAATTTAGGGGTATGTGCTATATTACCACAACTTTCGCTAGGCATCACAGCAAGGTACAGACACAGTGGAATAATAGGGAATGCACTCGTTAATAACTGCCCGTTTTATGTATTTGTGATAGTAACATTAATAGGTCTTGTAGGATCTGTTGGTTGGAAGAGAGCAATTTACTCTCTATTCTTCTTATGTAAAAAAATAGCTTGCTTATTTGTAAATGTTCCATTCTTCAGATCACATAAAACTACTGAGTATTCAATTGCACCATTAGTAGTAGAAGAAAAACATAAAACTAAAATCACTACTAAACAACAACCAAAAGAAAGACAGAAAAAAGCCACCAAAGAAATTTTCAGTGAGTTCGAATTTCCAAGCATTCATTTACTTTCCAAAGCAGAGGAGTCTTTGCAGAGAAAACAGCTGAATGAAATGGAGAGCAATAAAAATTTATCTCTGCTGGAACAAGTCCTGAGTGATTTTGGCGTGCAAGGAAAAATTATCAGTGTATGCTATGGGCCGGTTGTGACTTTATACAAACTTGAACCACAAGCTGGTACGAAATCTGCAAGAGTAATTGGCCTTGCAGATGACATTGCACGTTCGATGAGTGCACTCTCTGCACGTATTTCAATAATTCGTGGGCAAAATGCTATGGGAATAGAGTTGCCGAACAAGGAACGGGAAATTGTAATGCTGCGTGATTTGCTTGAATCACCAGAATACCAAAATGCAAACTTAAATCTTCCAATTGCGCTTGGCAAAGAAATAAGTGGAAAACCAGTTATTGCAGATCTAACTAAAATGCCTCACTTGCTCGTTGCTGGAACCACAGGGTCTGGTAAATCAGTTGCGATTAACACTATGATTCTTTCACTCGTTTATCGATTAAGTCCTGACGAATGCAAGATGATAATGATCGACCCCAAAATGCTTGAGCTTTCAATATATGATGCAATACCACATCTAATAACGCCAGTAGTAACAGAGCCAAAAAAGGCTGTAGTCGCTCTTAAGTGGATCGTGAAAGAAATGGAAAACCGCTATCGCATGATGTCGTATTTGAATGTACGCAATGTTATAAACTATAATCAAAAAATCACAGAAGCGATGAATAGTGGAATAGAATTGGAGCGCGTTGTGCAGATTGGCTTTAACTCAACAACAGGCAAACCTCTGTTTGAAAAAATACCAATCAAGATGGAAACATTTCCATATATTGTAGTGATCGTGGATGAAATGGCAGATTTGATGCTTGTTGCCGGCAAAGAAATAGAGTGCTCTATTCAACGCTTAGCTCAGATGGCTCGTGCTGCAGGAATACACATCATAATGGCAACACAACGCCCATCTGTGGATGTGATCACAGGTGTGATAAAGGCGAACTTTCCAACGAGAATCAGTTTTGCTGTTACTTCTAAGATAGATAGCCGTACAATACTTGGCGAACAAGGGGCTGAACAATTGCTCGGCATGGGTGACATGCTCTATATGGCCTCTGGTGGTAAGATCATTCGAGTTCACGGCCCATTTGTAAGTGATAATGAGGTGCAAGATATAGTTGATCATCTGAAAATGCAAGGTGAGCCAAACTACATGGAGGAAATCACTAAAGAAGATGAAAATTCTTCTACAGAGTCACACGATGAAACGGAGGATGAAGAAAATGACCTCTATAACCAAGCAGTGGCCATCATTCAAAGAGATCAAAAAGTTTCAACCAGTTACATTCAAAGGCAGCTTAGAATAGGCTATAACAGAGCAGCAAACATCGTTGAAAGAATGGAAAAGGAAGGTATTGTCAGCGCTCCAAATTACTCAGGGAAAAGAGAGATATTGGTTGAATAACAATCTTGTAATACCTTAATTTAAGTTTCTGCACTTTCAAAAAGCAAGTCAAACAAAATTATTAAAAGGTCAATACATAATGACAGTTATAGCCTTTCTTATAATAGTCCGAATGCGATAAGATATGTGTTTATGGCTATAGCAGGCCAGTAGCATATTACGGTCTGTTCGGATTATTGTAAAAAGAGCTATAATTTAATAATAATTTAAACATTTGGAATGTAAAATTATAATATATTAATTAGCTAGGAGGTTAAAAATGTCTTTGTGGGAACGTATTATGTATAATTTTAAGGGTCTTGATAAGTTAGCAATAGAAGAATTGCAAAAAAGAGTGGGAGAACTAGAGAAGGTATCAGGGAACTTCGCAGGTTTGGAACAAGAAGTAATCAAACTGTCGGGTGAATTCACGGGAAATTTTAAAGAGCTATTAGGTAAATTCGACGGTTTGAACGATAAATTCGATGGTTTGCAAGAAAAGCTTACAGGCTTGCAAGAAAACTTCACAGGTTTAGAAGAAAAAGTGAAAACACTTACAGAAGCAGTAGCAGATCAAGAAAAAATAATGGCAACTTGTATCATAGTCAGTGCTGTTGCCGCAATAGCGGTCGCTTCTTTTGTTGCATTCTGTATCTATCAGGGAGTTAAGCTTGATAAAGAGAAGAAAAACGACTTATCTAAAGATACGCCAGACGCAAAACTTAGTAATGTAGATACTACCGATGGTACTGAAAAACTACAGAATAACTTAAAAGTTGCAAACATATAGCTGCATAACACTTTTCTTGAAAAGGTGTTACGCAACTTGTAACACCTTACTCTTCTCTTAGTCTGCGTAGGTTTTTTTGATAGCAAACATATCACTTTTTAGAAAAATATTTGTATTGTAAAGTTAGTAAAGATTCTGGTTTACTTAAAGTTTGTTAATTGCTATCTTTTAAAACACGATATTTACTATAGCACCATATGCTTAGGGTTTTTTCTAAAATTTTATTTATATTAATGTTTTTGGTTTCTAGCTTTTTTACTGTGCATAGTGCTGAAGCTAAATCTAAGCTCAGTAAGAGATACATACCTCCTGGTAACCCTGGTGGTGCAAACTTTCATACAGATGAGGATTTTGCTGAGTCATATAAACTGTATGAGAAGCGTAGGGAATTGCTCAAGAAAAAAAAATTACAAGATCGAGCTATAAATAAAGAAGATCTAATCAAAAAATTAAAAGAGAAAAAAATTGCTAGTCTTGATAATGAGCCAAATGACATGGAAGCTTGCATAGTCGACGATGAAGAGAGCACTATGATAAATCAGCATGGTATTAATATCGCACGTTTAAGGGGTGCTGTATTTATAGATCAAGAGTCAGTTTTCCAGTATGAAAATAAGCAGCATGAAAGTGAACAACAAGAAGAGAAGAAAGTTACTTCAACACGAGAAAAGAAAGTTTCTCCTATAAATGTCACTATAAAAGAAACTCCATCAAGAAGAACGTGCTCACATGATTCTATTGCTAATTTGGATAACGTAGATGCTTATAGTTTGAATGGTTCAAGTTCATTTGGCAGTGTAGCTGACACAGTAAAATAGTATCACAATATTGGCCATTAATAATATGCTAGATAAAGACCTGATATTGAATAATAATACATATGAATTATCGCAGATTTCCAGGCACAAAACTCATGTTGTAGAAGTTGGAAAAGTAAAGATAGGCGGAAATAATCCTGTAGTTGTACAATCTATGGCGCTTGGCGTGCATATAGATGCTGATAATATAAAAAGTAGCGCAAAACATTATGCAAAAGAGATAACAGAACTAGCGCGTACAGGTTCAGAATTGGTGCGAATTGCCTTGAACTCAGAGGAGGTAGCAAGAGCAATACCTTATATAGTAGAAGAGATAAATAAAGAAGGTTTTGACGGTAAAATATTGGTAGGCTGCGGTCAATATGAGCTAGATAAATTAGTTCAAGATTATCCAGACAACATCAAAATGCTGGGTAAAATTAGAATCAATCCAGGCAATATAGGCTTTGGCGACAAACGTGATGAGAAGTTTGAAAGGGTGATAGAGTATGCAATAATGCACGATCTTCCGGTTAGAATTGGGGTAAATTGGGGTAGTCTTGATAAATACCTTTTGCAAAAATTGATGGATGAAAACTCTTCGCTTAGTAATTCAAGGCCTTCTGATGTTATACTGCGCAAAGCACTTGTAATGTCTGCTCTTGATAGTGCAAAAAAAGCTGAAGAAATTGGTCTAAATTCAAACAAAATAATCATTTCATGTAAAGTTAGCAAAGTACAAGATTTAATTTTAGTTTATATGGCACTTGCAAAATCTTCCAATTATGCGCTGCATTTGGGTTTAACTGAGGCTGGTATGGGCAATAAAGGTGTGGTAAATACCGCAGCAGGGCTTACTTATTTATTGCAAAATGGCATTGGAGATACAATACGGGCTTCTTTGACTCAACGTCCTGGTGAATCGCGTACTAATGAAGTGGTGGTGTGTCAGGAAATATTGCAGTCTATAGGCTTGCGACACTTTAACCCTCAGGTTAATTCATGTCCTGGTTGTGGGCGCACGAGTAGCGATCGTTTTCGTATATTAACTGAAGAGGTGAATGGCTATATAAAAACTCATATGCCGATGTGGAAGAAAAAAAATCCAGGTGTAGAGCATATGAACATTGCTGTTATGGGATGCATAGTAAATGGTCCTGGAGAAAGCAAACACGCAAATTTGGGAATCAGCTTACCTGGATATGGAGAAAAACCTGTTTCAGCAGTCTACAAAAACGGCAAATATTTCAAAACTTTACAAGGTGATAATGTCTCTGAAGAATTTAAGGCAATTATTGATAATTATGTGAAGAAGCATTACATGTAACCTTTCACGGTTAATTAATAGATAAATCGCAAATAAAAAAGAAAATTAAACCTTGTTTTTCTTTTTTCGTTGGGAATGTTCAAAAAAGTGTGTCAAACCGAAAAAAAAGTAATAAATTGATATAAAAAAAATGGAGGTTTGACTGACCTTACCCAGAAAAAGTGGAGAGAAAGTTTGGAATGTTTTTCACAAAGAGAATGATGAATCAAAATGCTCAGGAATGCAATAGTTAGATGTATGGTCCCAGAGTGTGATGGTGTGGATTTAGTATAAATAATTCTGGAGACTGTGTCCACTGATAACATATATAGCCTTTCTTATAATAGTCCGAATGCGATAAGATATGTGTTTATGGCTATAGCAGGCCAGTAGCATATTACGGTCTGTTCGGATTATTGTAAAAAGAGCTATAAATTCATAAGGAGTAAGACCCTTAAGAGTTTTGAGTCTCTTTGCATAATTATAAGCCATAACAAAGTTATAAAGGTGTTCTTTAAGTTGCTGGTGCGATTGATAGTAATACTTCTTAACTGTAGCATCCTTTAAAGTTTTATTCATACGCTCGACTTGCCCATTCGTCCAAGGATGGCTAACTTTTGTCAAACGATGTTCAATAACATTCTCTTCGCAAACTCTATCAAATATATGTTGGAAAGCATACTTATGACGCTTCTGGTTTGTAAATTGTATACCGTTATCTGTCAAAATAGTATGGATTTTATACGGTAAAATTCTAATCAAATTACGTAAGAACTCAGCAGCTATGGGTTTTGTAGCACTGTTACACAACTCAACATAGGTAAATTTGGATGTCCTATCAATAGCAACAAACAAATGTAATTTGCCCTCCTCAGTTCTAACTTCAGCAATATCAATATGAAAGTAACCGATAGGATATTGTTTGAATTTCTTTTTTGACTTAACTTCTCCATCAACAGTTGGTAATCTGCTAATGTTGTGTCTTTGTAAACAACGATGCAAGCTAGAGCGAGTCAAATGCGGAATTGTAGACTGCAGAGCGTAAAGGCAATCATCTAGTGGCAGTAGTGTATACTTGCGAAATGTAACTATTATAGCTTCCTCTTCTAGCGTTAAAACAGTTGATCTTGGATGCTTTCGACCCATATCAGCATCTTTCGTAAATGAACGTTTTCTCCACTTATAGCTCTTTTTACAATAATCAGAACAGACCGTAATATGCTACTGGCCTGCTATAGCCATAAACACATATCTTATCGCATTCGGACTATTATAAGAAAGGCTATAATAATAGTTTTTGGATTAAGGTTATAATGCTTGGAGAGTTTTGCTATGCTCTCTTTTCTATTTTGTATTGCTCTACGAATCGTCTGTGTTGTTTTGGCGCACCCATGTAATATCTGTCCCATAATGACTCCTTAAATGATGATGATAGTATACCATCACTCTCTGGGACCATACATGTTCTGCCTGTCTCTAAAGTGCATTTAACGAGGCTTACTTGTCCTATAACTTTTTGCACTAAATAGTGAGTGATTGCTAATTTGCCTGTGATTTTTGTTACACACATCATTTCTTTATTACCGCGTTTGGGAGCAATGTTAGTTTTTATCGTGCCTTGCTGAGAAGATAATATTCCCCAAACTATTGCTAAATATTCTCGCTTTACTTTACGATTTGATAACAATTCAGACAAAAAACTATGGGCTGCTTCATTTTTTGCAATTACCATTAGCCCACTAGTATCTTTATCGAGTCTATGAACAATTCCTGGTCTTACATCAAGGTGAGCGATAACTGCGTTCAAAAGCGTATCATTGTTTGTCCCAGCACCTGGGTGCACTGTTAATCCACTTTGTTTACTCAGAACTATAATGTCCTCATCTTCATAGACGATATCAAGTTTTATGTCATAATTAGGCTCAATCGATGTGGATATGTCAGGTTGAACGAGATGCACCACATACTCTTCATCTGGTTTTACTATGTGGTCATTATTAATTATCGGTGTGCCAAGTAATTTCACCTGCTCATTTTGTATCAATCTTTGCGCTTTGCTGCGTGATATGTTGCATTTTTCAGCTATATAGGTGTCTAACCTTAATTTCTCTTTATCATTATTAACACTTAAGGTTACTTCTAAGTGGTCTATAACAACTACCCCGCGCGAGCTACTGCAAATGCTGCTTGAATATTTTGATCTACAAAATCAACTTTTGTACTAGGAAGATCATCTTGTTTTTTAATATGGCAAATTGTTTGAGAGCCATCTTTCCAGTGAATTATTATTTTGTTATCAAAATCCCGTAATGTTGCCTCAACCTTTTTTTCTTTATTATCTTTTTCTTCCAGCTTAATAGATTCTAATAAATAATATAGAAAGTCACTTGGTTTGCCGTTGATTTTTTCTTTCCATTCATCTGTTTTTTCTTGTTCAGATTTTTTTTGCTCTAACTTTTCCTTCTTTTGCTGCAGCTTATTTTGTTCTGCTTCCAGCTCTAACTTTCTAACTGTGTCACGTAGTTCTTTGACTTTATTTTCTAACACTAATAATTTATTAGTATTATTTCCATTGTTAGCTTCTAAATCAGGCGTACTTGGTTGAGCTTGCTTCTTTTTTATTTCTTCTAATTCATTCCTTACTACGTTTAATTGCTTCTTCAATTCCGTTTTTTCCTTTTCTGTATCCTCTTTTAACTTTTTTAGCATGCTAAGGAACTCGTTATTATTAGACTGCGTAGTTGATTGAAGCCAGCCTACAAAGCGGCTTGGTTCAAATCGTTCAATCTTATCTTCAGCAATTTTAATAGCATTCTCTAACCTAGAAAAAGTACCTTCAATATCTAGTGAATGTGCTTTTTTTGTCAATTCTTTAGTGTTGTTTAAAACTTCTGAAATTTCTGCATGTAGCCAATCTAAATCTTTTTTGATGTCTTCTCTGATTTTTTTTAGGTGATCAAGCGTTTCTTTAATGTTAATATTTGCAGGCTTTAAAAGACTATTATCAAGTAAATCGCAAGCTTTTTTAAGGTTACTGTCAAATGAGTTGCAAAGCGGACTAAGTAGTTTTTTCATTAGAGATATTAGTTCATTTTCCCTTTTACCAAGCTTATTTTCTACTACTGATACAACCATGCCCTTTCCAGACCAGTATGGAAATAGAAGACCTAAAGAACTGTGTTTTCTAATAGTATGATTTTCATGATCCACGCTATTACTTATTAGATTGCTAAGTGTTGATATGATGCATAAAAGAATAGCGACTAATAAAGCTATTAATATTATTGGAGCATTAATGGATTGTGATATTGCTGAAACTACTATAATAGTACCAAATACATATGATCCAGTAAACAAGAGAATCCTATTTCTATTTTCTGCTTCTATATCTTCTAGTATTTCTCTCTGCGTCTTAGAAATTGGTAAAACTATTGAAAGCTTTTCCCCCTTTTTATCTAAATTTGTTACAATTTCAATTTTTTTAGCTTCTTGAGCAATCTGGCTGTACTGTTCATCAACTTGATAGTTTCCTATTTTTTTATCTATTTCATTCTCTTTTATTTTTTGTGTATTTATAAAGTTTATAACAGCAGTAAATAAGAGAACTATAAGAGGAATAAAGGCAAGAAGTGCTGGCGTGAACGCAAACCCAGCAATACTTACTGTAACAGGCTGAATAGAAAAGGCAGTAAATGCTATAAGAGTAGCAATGGTACTTGCTATCGATATAGTACCAGAATACTTTCTTATAGAGCTCAAAATTCTACTGGGCTGGTCAGAAAGTTTTCTAAATCCTAAAAAATCAAAATAGTCTTTGAAAGGATCTTGAGTGTCTGTAACCATAACATTTTTCTAGTTTAAACTTATTTAGGTATACATTAACCAAACCTTAAAATCAAGTTTCTTAATTTTTCAACATGTGCCAAGGCCTATTGGAGCGCACTGTATTAATCTTTACGTAACGATTTGTTAACCAAACAGAATGTGTGCCATACGTTTCTAGATCAGCATGTTTAATAATTTTAGCGTTGCAAGCTGAATAGTCGAATTCACTTAATTGAATTATCAGATCAACACTATTACAGTTTCTCAAGATATCTTCTTTTTTATAAGCAAGCAGTACTGATTTATTATTTCCTTTATTATATATACAGCCATACTTTAGTCTTTTATCTGGATTGCTATATTTTGTATGATTCAAAATTTGGTTCTGTCCGTTTTGCTTTGCCCACGTTTTGATAACAAAATTTCTGCTTTTTCTAGTGAGAGAATATAGTAAGTTATCACTCTCCTTTGCAGCAACATTATCAGCATTTATTAGGATGTCGGGGGTTTTATATGCAGCGCTAAAGCAAATACCTAGTACAATAAAAAAAAATCCCAAAAAACGCCAATTTCTTTCCCACAAGCACAGCCACAATAACCCAAATGTTATTATAATAATTGATGAGGCAGGAAAAGTACGAATGGGAATAACCAAATACTGAAGACTAGCGATAGCGTTTGTTATATACAAAATGCTGTCAATTGGGCGCTCTATAAATGGCGCTATAATCCATTCAATACCTAAAGGAATCAATAAGACATAAATTATTCCAAGTGGAATAATAATTAATGTAACTATTGGTATAGCAACTAAATTTGTGATAATGCCACTAATTGAAAAATAATTAAAATTATATATCGTATACGGAACAGTTGCTAAACTTGCTATTACTGAGCTGATCATTATCGACACAAAATATTTCATTATTTTTATTTTGAATAATTTATTAGCATTAATTTGATAACTGGCAACCAGTGCCAAAACAGCAGAAAATGACATCTGAAAGCCTGGCTTTAAAATTGCTTCAGGTTCTATGATAAGTATCACTGCAGCAGCAAACGCAATTGCTATTAACCCTCGATATTTTCTCTCTATCATTATTGCAACGAGTACTAAAATCACCATAATGTAGGCACGCTGAGCAGAAATTTGCATACCGGTAATCAATAAATAAAACGTGGTTGGCAAGATAGTAAGGAATGCAGATATTTTCTTGGTGTTATACTTAAGAGTCAAAGTTTCAGATATTGCGAATAAATTACGAAACACTACAAAAAACAGACCAGCAACAAATGATAAATGCAAACCAGATATGGCAAACAAATGTGCTATACCTGAATCTCGTATCGCGTCCATAGTTTTTTGATCTATGCCATCTTTTTTACCGATCAGTAATGCAGAGATTATATCCGCATGTGGTTTTTTGATATTTTGCTGCAGGTTTTCATAAATGTATTGACGGAAAGATTCTATATACTCTAGAAATTGCCTTGCTTCAGCCTTTTTGTGTAGGGCTATTTTGCTTGTTGCAAAACCTGTTGCACTTATTTTCTGGTAATATGCTATTCTTGCAAAATCGTATGCATACTCCTAAGGTGCAATCTTTAGAGGGAAGAGTTTTGCTGATAATTTTACTTGATCGCCTATTTTAATGCCTTTTTCCACTTTGGTTCTAACTGATATTCTGATGTTATCTAGAGCTCTATCCGGTGTCATTCCAGCGCGTGACGCTGGAATCCATATCTTTTTTTTCTGGATCCCAGTAGGCTTTGTTGCATCGCTACTTATGAAAGGCTAACTATAATTAGGATTATAAGCAACTTATTGAAAATCTTGTTTTTTTGCAATCAATCTGATCAAATTTAAGAATAGTAATTTGTTATTTATATTAATAAATTTAATTCTATTGAAAATAGCTAAAGCATTGAAATTCTTGAATTTTAGCCAGATTAGTGAGTGGTAGTGAAATTTCTTTTACTCAAATTTAGGTATTCACTGACCGTTCTTGTTATAAATACCAGAATAATAAGCTACTGATATTCTCCACCTTTTTTATCTTTAATCCATCATAGCTAGCGATGCAACAAAGCCATCCCAGTATCAAGTACTGGGATGACAAAAGGGGGCGCTGGGATGACAGGAGAGGATTTTGAGATAGTAGGGGATTTTTCAACAGAAAGCAGAAATTGTTTATATGAGCCCCTGTCGTTAATATCCTTCACTGTGGCAACGATATTTTTTACATACCTCTCTTTATCAAGAATTTGAGTATCAACTAAAGCTGTTCTTAATTTACTGGCTGTAAATCCTATGAGCACTGCAATTAAAGCAATGCATAATATTGCGTACTTTCTGTATAATATTGCAATCAAAATTAGTGTGGGTAAAAGCAAAAGAAAAATAGATATGCAGCTTGGTTCAAAACTTAGGGAAAAATATGTTAAAATTCCTGCACACTGAAGAACAGGAAACCACAGTATCAAGTTATATTGTTCATTGCGCAGATTGTTACGTATATAACTAACTATTATGTCAAGAAAAGTTAATAAGTGTGTCGATATTTGCATGTGGTGAAATTTTATTTTTCTTTTTTCATTATTTGTATATATAATAACTAAATAAGCAACGACGCGGGATGGAGCAGCTCGGTAGCTCGTCAGGCTCATAACCTGAAGGTCGTAGGTTCAAATCCTACTCCCGCAACCATTTTTAAGGATATAGTTGTTCCACTTTCCAATCGCTTCCCTCAACAAGAGTGTATCTAAATCTAATATGCTTCCTATATTCACCTTCTTGCCAAAATTCAATTACTTTTGGGATTACGCAAAATCCCACCCAAAAATCAGGACGAGAAACTTGTGTATTGTGAAATTCTTTTTCCTTCAATTTTATAGCTTGCTCAAAATCTTGCCAATCTTTCAGAATGCTCGATTGTTTTGAGCACCATGCGCTAATTTGACTACCCAGCGCTCGAGAAGAGAAGTATTTGTCAGTTCTTTCATCGTTTAGAAGTTTAACCTCTCCTTCAATTCGCACTTGCCTAGCAAATTCTATCCAATGAAACACTAACGCAGCTTTGGGGTTCTCAGTCAATTCTTTCCCTTTTTTACTGTTTACGTTAGTGAAAAACACAAAACCTTCTTTGCTATATTCCTTTAGTAATACCACTCTTGCAGATGGAATACAGTCTTTGCTACAAGTTGCTAGCGTCATTGCAGTTGGTTGTTCACACGGAGAATTAAGTACTGCTTTGTACCACTTTGAAAACAAATCAAATGGATCTTTTTCAAGTGAAAATATCATATCAAAAAATAAAATCTTAATTCTGGCACGCGTTGCAAAAATAAGTGCTACGGCCATTTTGTCGTATAAGTGTTATGATATTATTGCAAATCTTGCAAGGTTTTTGAACTTTACCATATACGTAAAAGTTATTTTGAAAGTATCCAGCAGATCCAGATGGCTGTGCATAATCTTTCAGTGTTGAACCACCTGCAGCAATTGCATCACTCAGAGTATTTTTTATTTCAGCAGCAAGTTTTTCGCACTCTCTATAGGTCAAGTTTTTTGCTGACCTGAGTGGTGATATACGGGCTCTAAACAAGCTCTCAGAAGCATATATGTTGCCTACGCCAACTATTGATTTATTGTCCATTAACGCTGATTTGATATTCACTTTTTTGTTTTTCAGCAACTCCTGTAAATAGTCTCCACTGAATTCATCCGTGAGGGGCTCTATTCCAAAATCGCTAAAAAAATCCGTTTCTTGTTCTTTATTTAAAACGATAACTAATCCAAATCTTCTTGGGTCATTAAAAATTATTGAAGTATTGTCAGAAAATAAAAATACCACGTGATCATGCTTATTCCGCATTTGATCGTGGTCAGCATATATAAGCTTTCCGCTCATGCCAAGATGTATGATTACAGCCACACTACCATCTGTATTCCAGATGGTATACTTACCTCTACGCTTGATGTTGCGTATGACTTTGCCCTTTAGCATATCATCAATATTTTTTGTTATTGGGGCACGTAAATTCCAATTATTCACTATAACATTACTGATTTGCTTGTTTTTAATTTTATCAAGCAAAAAATTAGAGATTACTTCCACTTCCGGTAGTTCTGGCATGATACCTCCTTCAAAACTTAAGTTTCTGATGGTAATTTTGTCGTTCTCAAATACATTCGAGTATTCTGCGGTGCTTTCTCCTAAAAATTCCTCACCACAAACGAGTTTTGAAAGGGTTCTCTGTCTACTCTGTTGCTGCTTTTTTCTTTTCAAAATATTTTGCTTTAAAGCTTTCGCTAATCTTTTTTTCTCCTCTTCTTTTTCCTTATTCTTTTTTGTGTTATTCATTATCATAATATATAAACTTGCCGTTGTAGCTCAGGTGGTAGAGTACGTCATTGGTAATGACGAGGTCCCAAGTTCGAATCTTGGTAACGGCACACTGATTATACTTATAATATTGCATAACTTGTAAGCAAGGCTTAGAAGAAAGTTACAGAGGTAAGTTGTCATGCTTTTTCCATATCCTTTCTACCTTCTTGTTTTTGAGTAGCTCTAATGCTTTACAAAAGTGATACCTTGTTTTACTTGGCACTATAATGTCATCAATGTATCCATATGATGCAGCAAAAAATGGGTTAGCAAATTTTTCTTTATATTCTTTAATTAACGTTTGCTGATCTTTTTCGTGTCGAAATATAATCTCAACTGCACTTTCAGGGCCCATCACAGCTATTTCAGCAGTTGGCCAGGCATAATTTATATCACCTTTTAGATGTTTCGAATTCATAACAATGTATGCACCACCATACGCTTTTCTAGTGATAAGGCTAATTTTCGGCACGGTCGCTTCAGCGTAAGCGTAAAGCAGTTTCGCTCCGTGTTGTATTATATTATTGTATTCTTGATTTGTACCCGGCAAAAATCCTGGAACATCAATAAGTGTGATGATCGGAATGTTAAATGCGTCACAAAACCTTACAAACCTCGCAGCTTTTCTTGAAGAATCAATATCCAAACATCCTGCAAGGTGCATAGGTTGATTTGCAACAATACCGACAGTATTTCCTCCAATTCTACCAAAACCAGTTATGATATTACGAGCAAAATCAGGTTTCAGTTCAAAGAAATTCCTTTCATCACAAACTTTTTCAATGAGTTCATACATATCATAAGGAGTATTAGGATTGGTAGGAATTAGAGTGTTTAAGGATTCATCAATGTCGTCAACATCATTACAGATTGGTGCAGATTTTGGTGATTCTTGATTATTTGCTGGTAAGAAAGTAAAGAATTCACGCATTTTTAGCAGCATTTCAACATCATTATTGAATGCAAAATCCGCTACTCCTGTTTTGCTTGTATGAATTTTTGCTCCACCGAGGTCTTCGAAACTTACATCTTCGTAGGTAACCTTTTTTACTACATCTGGCCCGGTTATAAACATATATGAACTGTTTTTCACCATGAAAGTAAAGTCAGTTAATGCTGGGGAATAAACTGCACCTCCTGCACATGGGCCCATAATTAAAGAAATTTGTGGTATAACACCCGATGCACTTACGTTTCTTTGAAAAATTTCTCCATAACCAGCAAGAGAATTTACTCCTTCCTGAATTCTGGCTCCACCAGAATCATTTAGTCCGATAATTGGAACTCTGGCATTAATTGCCATATCCATAATTTTGCATATTTTTTTTGCATGTGACGCACCAAGTGAACCACCAAAGACAGTAAAATCCTGAGAATAAACAAAAACTTTTCTGCCATAAATAGTACCATGACCAATCACTACCCCATCACCTAAAAAATTAGCATTTTGCATGCCAAAATCATTTGCATGATGTTTTACGAATTTATCGTATTCTGCAAAAGAACTTTCATCGAGCAATATACTGAGCCTTTCTCTAGCAGTTAATTTCCCTTTTTCATGTTGTTTGGTAATCCTGTCAGAACCGCCTCCTTTTTCAGCTTCTAGTGCTTTGGTTTTTAGATTTTCTAGTATTTTAAAGTCTTGCATACAATAAAGTAGTTTTCAAATTAGTTGTAGACTTTATTAAGTTTACAAACCCTACTAACTATACACATACACTATTGCTATATGCAACAATGTATGTATGATAATTGTTAATGCTCTGGTGATTCATGGTCACTACTTTGAAAATGTTGCGATGTGTCAACACTTTTCATATTAGAAAGAGGTGGACTAACTGCACTGCTTTTCGTTTGTGCAAAACTTTTAGCAGCTTCAACAACCTTGCTTATACGAGGTTCTTTTTCTAGCTCTTTTAGGTACTTTGAGAAGATTTCACAACTTTTGTCATCCATATGTACCATTATTTTACCAAAACTTTCAGCTTTTTCAGAAGATAAAATCATTTCGATCTTTTCATCGCCTACCCTAAAGGTCATTTTTACTTTGCCTTGCATATCATGATATTGCCAGCTTTTTATTCAGATTAGATTATCTCCTTCTCCTATTCGCAATGCACCATATTCTAAGTCCTTAAATTCCGGGGAGTTCATAAATTTTGCAGGAGTGATCACACTTTTTTCTGGACACTGTACATAATAAAATTTATTATCTCTTTCTACTACAATTCCTTTTTTTTTGTCATTTTCAATACTATCACTTACAATTTGTTTTAGACGTGACAAATATTCGCCGCGTTCTTTCAGTATATCTTCTGGCAATAATCTCCGAACTTCTTGGCTCACATCAGTGCCTGTTGAAACTAGATTAAACATTTCTAACATAAGAGGCCGTAGTTTTTCTTTTCCAGTCTCAGTAACATTTTTATCTTGCTCCATGAGGTGGTATAAGATCAGTATCGAATAATCTATTATTGATGACTTTTTTCTCCTTGGAATACATCAACACTAAACATGACCTTGTGCTTTTTTGCATCGTCTATAGATTTTTGAAGTCTCTTTGCTATGTTTTCGATAGCTTCATCATTAGGTAAGTGTTCAGGCAATGGCATCAACTTAAGGAAAAATATCAGCGATAGTGTATAAAATTTCTCTCTAAATTTTTTATCATTAAATTATCCAAAGAGTGCAAGGGACAGCACTTTTGTTTCTATTTTATTGCAACAAAAAAGTTTAAAATGTGTCTTTTTTAGGTGAGGCATGCAAAAAGGAAAAGATCTTATCTTACAAATTAAAAATGCAATATACTCGAAAACTTTTCAGAAAATCCATTGTGTTGAGTTTTACACGAACAAGAAAACTTCCTTTTTCGACAGTATTTTCTATGATTTTAAAGTTAGTTAAAAAAAGTTTGGGAATAGAATGTGAACTTATGGAGCCATTGACATGTACCCTCAAAGCAAGCTTTTTCTAAAGCAAGATATAAGATTTGCCATACAGGCTTTCAAGAATTTAAGCATCCAAACAGCCTATCAGGATGAACCTGAGTTGGAGAGGCTATAGACTTATTGCAGCAGATGGTTCTGGTATGAGATTACCCAGCTCTGGGGAAATTGTATCCGAGTTTGAACCAAATGGAACAACAGGCACCATTGGCAATTTGTTTGTTGATTTGTGTACTTCATTGATTTGCAGTGCTCGTCTTGCAGCTTGGAATATAGGTGAACAAACGTTGGCGGCAGAGCAATTACCCGAAGTTATCACTCAAATGCGTTTATTAAATCAAGAGAAATTATTATTTATCTATGATCGTCTTCAGTAAAATTCATTCAGCAGCATTATAATTTGGAAGTAGATTTTATTTTTCGCTTGCAAAAAAGAAATTATAGTAAGCTATGGGAACGCTGGCGAATTAGATTTTGATTTTATATTAGAAAATGAAAAGCTAAAAAATAAAATGAAAGGACAGAAAGTAAGAGTTATAGTGCTGACATTAGCCAACTGAGAAACAGAGTTTTTGACCGAGACTTTGGAGCAAAGCTTATGTGTTAAGGTGGCACATAGAGGAGTGCTATAAACGACTCAAAGTAGGAGCAGAGTTAGAGAATTTTTCTGGAGAGGCTGTATTACAAGAATTTTGGGCAAACTTGGTCATGTGCAATATATTATCGCTTCATATGTGTGATGCACAAGGGCCTTGGAACCCAGATCAAATTACTGATACCAATTCCCACTGCACAATAAACGGATAGATAACAATGGAAAAAAAGCCATACTATTGCCTTTCTTTCTCACTCCACAATTATAGCCTTTCTTATAATAGTCCGAATGCGATAAGATATGTGTTTATGGCTATAGCAGGCCAGTAGCATATTACGGTCTGTTCGGATTATTGTAAAAAGAGCTATAAATAACTCTACAATATCGCTTATTTGATTCACTAATAATGAGAATTGGTATGAGTATCGTTTAAATTTTTCAGTTTTATTTGGTGTAATGAGGCAGAAACTCTATCAGGTATAGCTCTTTTTACAATAATCCGAACAGACCGTAATATGCTACTGGCCTGCTATAGCCATAAACACATATCTTATCGCATTCGGACTATTATAAGAAAGGCTATACTTATTGCGCCAAAAAACTTTCAAGCCCTTTTTAAGTATACGCGCTAAAGTTAAAATCCGACCGGGACAGCCGCAATAAAGTAGATAAGCCTAAACGCCATCATGTCTTTAGGAGAGTTTGCTAATGAAAGTTCTTAAGTTGACGCCATTGGCTGAACGGATACGGAATGACACCATCCTTTTTTCTGGATTCCAGACTGGAATGACACCTCTGGACACTTCCGTCGTAAAGGAACCAGTGTCAGCTACTCGGATGACACCTTTTTTCTACTTAGTTTGGGTTATGCAAGAAGTCTAATGAAGTGAAAATAAATTTATTTACCAAAATAGAGTTGCCTTGGTCTACAGATCTTAGTTTCTTTATCATTTATCATTTCATACCACTGAGTAACCCAACCAGTGGTTCTTGCAAGTGCAAAAATAGGCGTGAACATATTTGAGGGGATATCAATAGCATTCATTATTATACCTGAGTAAAAATCAACATTTGGATATAACTTACGCACGATAAAATATTCATCCTTTAAAGCTATTTCTTCAAGTTTTTTTGCAATTTTAAGCAGTTCATTATTTTGTTCTAGTTTACTTAGAACCTCATGGCAAGCGCCTTCCAATATACGCGCGCGCGGATCATAATTTTTATAAACACGATGTCCAAATCCCATCAATTTAAATGGATCTTTATCATCTTTAGCTTTTTCGATGAATTTATCTATATCTCCACTTTGCTCTATCTCTTTTAGCATATTTATAACTGCCTCATTAGCTCCACCATGTGCTGGTCCCCAAAGTGTAGCAACTCCTGCAGAGAGGCTTGCAAACAGATTAGAACCAGCCGATCCCACCAATCTGACAGCCGCCGTAGAAGCATTCTGTTCATGATCAGCATGGAGAGTAAATATTTTATCCAGAGCTTTTGCAAAAAGGGCGCTTTTATCATTATCAACAGCATCGCCAAATATCATCTTTAAGAAATTTTCACTGTAACTTAATTCATTGTTAGCATTTATGAATTCCTGATTGTTGATATGCCTATAAATCATTGCAATAATTGTGGAAACTTGCGCTATTGCAGAAATTCCAAAATCTAGGTCTTCACCATTGACATTGTTGCCATGCTTTTCATGATAAGATGCTGACAAACTTGCAAAACATGCAACTAAGATTGACATAGGGTGAGCAGTTTTTGGAAATGCTTTAATTACATTTGTAACTTGCTCTGATACTTTGGATGATTCTTGTATTTTGAGAAGAAATTTTTTGTGTTGCTCTGAACTGGGTAATTCACCATAGAGCAATAAATAAATCACAGCAGTAAAATTATTATTCTCTGCCAAATCAGCTATATTATGTCCCCTATATTTAAGAACTCCTTCATCTCCATCAATGAATGTAATTGTAGAAGAGCATGAAGCTGTAGAAACAAACCCTGGATCGTAAGTGAATAATCCTGTCATCTTATATAAATCATTGATATTTAACACATCAGGACCTGTTGTTCCGCTTAATACAGGTAGCTCGATTTTTAATCCATTACTTAGTTCTAATAGCACTTTTTTATCCATCACTTAAGCTACTTAAATTTTATACAGAATATACAAACTGAGGAGTATATATTAATACAGTTAACTTTACATTAACCGTATTAAGCGGTCATCAATGCTTTTACTTTTGCATTTAAGCGACTTATTTTACGCGCAGCAGTATTCCTATGAATAACACCTTTATTCACACACTTGTGTAAATTAGATTCAGCATTCCGAAATGCCAGAACAACATTTTCTTTGTCGCCAGACTTGATTATATCAACCAATTTTCTAATAGAGGTGCGAGTTTTACTTTTCCGCATCTTATTTATTAAAGTGCGCTTTGCTATTACCTTTATCATTTTTTTAGCACTCTTATGATTTGCCATGTATTAATACCTAAAATACTGTACTTTTCTTTTAATTATAAAGTTTTTTTGTTAATTTGCAATATCAGTTTTTCCTATGGTTAATCTACTGCTTCTCTCTTCAATAATTTTTTCTAAACTTTGCAAGAATTCATTTTTGTTTAACCCAGGATATATTGGGGGCAATATTTCTATTACTGCCTTTCCGGGATTCTTTCTCAGAGAAAGTATGCTTTTTGGCCAAAACAAACCAGTATTTAAAGCAACCGGTAACACAGGAACAGATAATACGCTATATAAAGCAGCAATACCTGGTTGATATTTTATATTTTGGTTTATAGTTGTTCTTGTACCTTCAGGAAATATTATTATGCTTCTATTTTCTTTTATACGCATTTTTGCTAGTTTGATTATATGGCGTATAGAACTGATACCATCTGAACGGTTAATAAAAATCATTTTCAGCGCTATAAGATGCAAACCAATGAATGGAATCCATTTCAATTCACGTTTTAAAATAAAAACCGCTTTTCTAAATAGTAGTATAAAAATAAATGTTTCAAATGGAGATTGGTGTTTAGATGCAATGATAAAAGGTTGCTTAGGGATGTTTTCCATTCCCCTCACTTCATATTTAATGCCACATAATAAACGCAGCATGAATAATACAACTCTCACCGAACAGACGAGGAAAATGGTTATTACACACTCAGAAAAGAAAATTACAGGGAGAGTAATGAAAGTATAGAATACCTCCCATAATATAAGAAAGAAATTAAACAATAAACTTGAAATCACAAACTCACATAAATTTATTTAAATTTAACTTTATTACAAATTAAAAACAATAAATTTAATTATTGATCATCTGAGTAATAGGATGCGAATCAGCTAATTTGTCCTTTAACTTTTCGTTAGCAATATGAGTATATATTTGTGTTGTAGAAAGGTTAGTATGGCCAAGAACTTTCTGTATCAACACAATATTTGCTCCGCTATTTAGTAGATGGGTAGCAAAAGAATGCCTAATCACGTGTGGAAAGATCTTATTTTCATCAATATTGCATTTTCTTGCCAACTCCTTCATTAATTGACCGACCCTCTGCCTTGTAATTGGTTTATTAGGTTTATCACCTGGGAATAGCCAATCGGATTCCTTTTCTTTAGAGATCAGATTATCACGAACTGATAAATAATTTCTAAGGCTCTGCAATGCTTGTTCATTAAAAAGAATTTGCCTCTCTCTACCACTTTTTCCTTTTATTATTATATAGCATTCTTTGTTATTACTGTTTATTAAATGTGACACTTCACATAATTTCATACTAATTAGTTCAGAAACACGCATTCCAGAAGAGTAAAGGATATCTAAAATCGCACATAGCCTTTTACTGCTTATCTCTTTATTCGATTCGCTTGCTGATTTTCTCACTGTGTCCATTAGCAAAAATATTTCTTCGACACTTAAATACTTAGGCAAAGGACGAGAAACTTTTGGATTCTTTAATTCAGCATCATTAGCCGGCGCTGGATTAAAATCTATTATTCCGTCATTAAATAGACACTTGTAAAAATTTTTCATAGCGGATATTTTTCTTGATGTAGAGCTACTTTTATATTTTTTTTGTGTACATAAAGATTTCACATAATCTTTAATATTGGTTTTGTTTACACCAACCAAGGTAGTGCCGCTTTCCAATAAAAATTCTTCAAACTGGTGTAAATCCGAACGATAACTTTCCAGAGTATTTTGTGCAGCGGACCTCTCTGAAGCTAAAGCATCTATGTAATATGTTATGTAAAGATTTTCTTTTTTATTTTGCGACTGTTTATTTTTCATTATCAGTTCCTATATTTATTTCTTTGGCTATAATGTGATTAGAAGTGTTCCCTGTGTTTCTTATGAGAAAATATGAGACAAATAAAGCATTTATCAATAGAGTGAACATCACAAACTTTTGCTTTAACCTTTTTCTTAAATTTAATCTTACTCTTATCATAGTTAAATTATAACGTTAAATCTATAAAAAACACCTTATAAAGTGAGCTCTACTATAAATATAGAATACTTCTTAGCTGTATCTATCTATATTTATTATAACATAACATTTATTATAATTCTAACATAGACAGGTGGAGATTTCAATTACGTAAGTGTTATGGGTGTTAATAAATTTTTAATATACACAATGAGTATTTTACAAAAGAAGAAATCAAATGGCATCTTTTTTTAATAAAGTGCTAATAAAAGGAACGGTCACATTTGACCCTATAGATTCATTATCTATCTTTTCTATAATTTTATCAATGCTATAGAAAGAACGTTCTATTCTTGCTAAAATATAATTAATCACTTTTAAATCAATTTTTAACTGTTTATCTGAAAATCGTTTTATTAGCATAATTCTTAATAATTCCTCGCTTGCAGGCAAAATTTTTACGCTGATAGTTGATAATATTCGAGAACTTAAATCTCTTAATTTGAAGTTAAGCTTTTTTGGTGAAATTGAAGAAGTGATTAGCAGCCTCTTGTCGTTTTCTTTCATGTAATTGTAACAATGTAATAACATTGCTTCATCTTTAATGTTTTGTACGTCTTCTAAAATAAAAGCATCGCTATACCTAATCTCGCTTACGAAGTTATTCACATTGATAAAGATTGCATCGTTTATTGATTGCCAAATATGAGCAAGATGAGTTTTACCGGAGCTTTTAGGTCCAAAAAGAATCAGACATTTCCAAGATAAATCATTAACTACCGAATTATATACGTGCTTATTTTCATCTAAGATGATGTAATTTTGCCGACTATAATCAGCTCGATTATTGTCAAATAAATTTAATTGCACGTTAAGCCTCTTACGTAACCTCTTTCTGGTAGTAATTTTTGCGCAAAAATTTACTTACGCTCCTCAAATGTGTCAGGTATTCTGGGCTCATTTCTCCTCTTACCATAAATTGATTATGCAAAAGGTCTGTTAGCCGTTTTTATAAAGCTCACTTTTAAAATATTTATTGATTGCATATTCTACTGATACATTGAACATTGCTATTATTGGAATAAAAAGTAATATACCTGTAAATCCAAAATATGAAGCGCATATAGTAATTCCCAGAATAATTACAGTTGGATGTATATGAACTTTTTTTCCTATTAATAAAGGAACTAATATGTTTGAATCTATTAATTGTCCAACACCAAATAATAGCAAAACGGCAGCACTTTCAAACCATCCACTAAATTGAGTGATAGCGCTCAAAAACCCAATAATGGTATATAATAATGGCCCTACGTAAGGTATGAACGTTAACATTCCTGATAAAATTCCAATAACAATAGAGTGTTCCAATCCGATTATGCTCAGGCTCACAGAGTAAAAGACCATCATGACAATACATACATTTACCTGCCCCTTTAGATAATTAGATATAATGAAATCCACTTTGGAAAAATAATCTGCAATTTTTCCTCTGTAAGGAATAGGGATTAATTTATTAGCTTTTTCTATAATTAAAGGCCAATCACGTAATATATAGAAAAACACTACAGGAGTAATCACCATTAATGATACCGTGTTAAAGCTTGAACTTAACACTTGGATTATAAAGTTACTAGCAATATCAAGAGCATTCATGAAATAAGATACATAGTTGCTGTAATTTTCTGCTAGATTTTTAGATAAATGATCAAATAAGCTATCCTCGATTTTCATATTAAGAAATTCTAATACAGAGGGGATTACTTTAAACTTTAATGAAGGCACTTTACTCACTAAGAAATTTAATATTGAAGTAATTTGAACATATATAATAGGTAAAACAAATGTTATGACTAGTATAAAAGCTATTAATAAAATAAGTATTATAAAAATTACAGAACATGAACGTGGTATTCTATACTTTTCAAACTTGACTACTAGCGGATTAAACAAATATGCAATAATAATAGATATTAAACATGGAAAAATCATAGGACGCATCAGGAATAACATCCCTATTATAAAAAGCAGTATGAAACAAATAGTTATATGACGTTTTTGCATGTGTTTAGCATAGCTAATTTACTGAAAAATATGCAATTTATTTTTCCTATGTTGAAAGTATTTTACGATTTGTAATACTATCATTTTTTACTAAAATTTAGTTGTTTAATCCGCAGGCAAAGATAGATTTTGAGCTCTCTAAATATCTCTTTTGCTATTATAATTATGCTAGTTAATAGGGGAAGTAACTTTTATATGATGTCAGAAATTTTATTTTTCGGAAAGAATCTTGGATAGAGAGGAAAGCTTCTACAAAAAGAAATATGTGCGCTAAGAAATACAAAATAGCAGCATTAATAGTTGCAGCGGGAGTAGGCAGTAGATGCAATTCTACGATTCCTAAGCAATATATAAAACTGGCAGGTAAATCTGTTTTATTTCATACAATTAAAAGATTTCTGGCTAACCAATATATAGATTACATAAGAATAGCAATTAATAGAGACCATGAAAGTTTCTATGAGAAAGCTATATCACTAATTACAGACACTAAATTACTAAGCCCTGTATACGGAGGAGAAAACAGGCAAAGTTCAGTTAAACTAGGGCTTGAAAGCTTACAAAAAATTAACCCAGATTTTGTAGTTATACACGATGCTTGTAGGCCTTTTGTGTCAGATGTTCTGATAGATAACTTGGTTGAATCTATGATTAATGATCAATATACAGGAGTAGTTCCAGCAATAGAAGTTGAAGACACTATGTCATTGGTGAGTAATAGTTTTATTGAATCTACGATTTCAAGAGGAAAGCTCAGAGCCATACAAACCCCTCAAATTTTTAATTTCAAAGAATTATTATCATGCCATCAATCAGTCAAAGAATTTACTGACGATTCATCACTAATGGTAGAGCACAAAAAACATGTTGCGATTATTAAAGGTGAGAAAAGCAATTTTAAGTTAACCACAAAAGAGGATATCAATATGGCAAAGCTTCTTTTTGAAGAGCCAAAATTTCGTGTCGGAGCCGGTTATGATATACATAAGTTCATTAAAGTTCAAAATGGTGCTGAAAGCTTTATAAAAATTTGCGGTGTGAAAATTGAACACAACATGGCAATAGAAGCGCACTCTGATGGTGATGTTGCAATACATGCAATCGTTGATGCAATACTCGGAGCACTGGGATGTGGCGACATAGGAGAGCACTTTCCTCCTAGTTCCTCTGAATGGAAAGATTGCAATTCATCTCACTTTCTTGACTTTGCTGCTAAAAAAGCAAAAGAAAAAGGGTACAGCGTGTCTAATTTAGATATTACTATAGTTTGTGAAGAGCCTCAAATATCGCCTTACAAAGTAGAAATGAAGAAATTCATATCAAAAGCATTAGAAATTGATGATGAATTTGTAAATATCAAAGCAACCACTGCAGAGAAATTAGGTTATATTGGAAGAAATGAAGGAATAGCAGTGCATGCTTCTGTGTTATTGCATACAAACTTTTATTGGAAATAGAAACGAAAAAACTTACTTGACATCCTTCGCCAGCCCCCTTATCATGAAACTGAAGCTATTTATTTATCTTCTCTGTACAGATTAAATGACAAAAAAACTCACGTATCTGGCGTCCCATGTTTAATTTTTTGCACTATGTGCACCTTATGTCTTTATAAAATTTCTAGGTTTTTACCTAATATAAGCTGAAATGCGCTTATAAAGCATTTAAAACATCAAAAAACGCCGATTTAAAAAATGGATAGTGAATAACTAGCTACCCTAGGGTTTCTTTTGCCTTTTTTTCTGTTTAGTAAATTTCTTAATGTTTATAATTTAGATTAGTTGCGGCTTAAAAGCAACTAAATCGCGGTTATTAAGCGTTTAGAATAAAAAAACGCCATACTTGAAAGTATAATGTAAATAATTAGCCAACCACGGGGCTTCTTTTGCCTTTTTTTTCGTTTGGTAAACTTCTTAAACATTTATGGCTAAACGACAACCGTCATCCCGCTACGTGTTAGCGGGATCTAGAGATACCGCGGCGGCATGACGTAGGACTGCTGTCATTCAAGTAGCTGACGCTGGTTTCCATCCAAGGGGGTGTCATCCCAGTGCCCAGACACTGGGATCCAGAAAAGTTTGCTTGTAAGCAAGCAAACTAGCATAGAAAGTTGTAAGTTAAAAATGTGATATAAAAGAGATAAGAGGGAAAGATAACCCTACTCACTATAGGAATAGGGCTATCACGGGCGTGTGCGACCGAATGAAAGTTGGTATTACAACCGTAGCCATCAAGGTAAACTAGCCCCATCTCTCGATACGTTTGAATAGTTGCATGGGACATATGTATGCACCCGTTTACAATCTTAAATTAATTAAACTATCGAGGTTATTTATTATGATTACATCTTATCAAAATTTCATTGGCATTGATATCGGAAAATTTAAAAATGTTGCTGCAGCTTATAACCAAAGGAGCGCTATCAAGTTTGACAATGATGCTACTGGTTGGCAACAGTTGTTTCAAAAATTTTCAGATATCCTACCTAATTCTCTAGTAACTTTAGAAAACACTGGAAAATATGAGCTTGGCTTAGCACATTTTCTTGTTGATAAGAATGTTGCTGTACATCGAGCTAATACTCGTAAAGTAAAAAGTTTTATCATATCACATGGAACTTTAGCAAAGACAGATCAATCAGATGCAAGAGCCCTTGCTCAATATGGTTTTGAACGCTATAGTGCTCTATCTCTATTTGTGCCTATGTCAAAAGAACAAACCGCCTTAGTTGCACTCTGTCAACGTCGTGATGACATTACGCAAATGAGAACTCAAGAGAAATGTAGGCTTGCAGCACCTGAAAACGACTATATAAAGGAAAGTTGCCAAAAAACAATAGACTTTTTTACCAGTCAGATAAATGAGTTCAACGATGCCATACAAAGAATTATTGATAAAAATCCAGAGTTACAAAAGCGTCAAAAAATCTTGAGAACAGTGCCAGGAATAGGTCTCAAGTTATCACAAGTTTTTGTGTGTCTAATGCCAGAACTTGGCCACCTAAACAAAAAAGAAGTTGCAAGTCTTGCTGGAGTTGCTCCACATCCAAAAGAAAGCGGTAAAACTATTGGTTACCGAAGGATAACAGGTGGTAGAAGCAATGTTCGTGCAAAGCTTTTCACAGCTGCTATGGCTGCTGCAAGATCTAAATCTGCACTTGGTGCTTTTTATTCTGATCTTATTGGTAGAGGTAAAAAGAAGATGGTAGCTATAACAGCTCTAATGCGAAAAATCATAGTAATTGCCAATGCAAGACTTAAAGAAGCAATTAATATGAAATAAAAAAAAATCTGCATAGAAAATAGGTTAACGGATATGTGCGTCTACACACATTTAAAGCACATATTCGTTAACCATAAAATCTAAGCAGTGGTTGCTGTTTGATATAAATTTCTTTCTGTATAAACTAGGATCTTTGTTACCAAAATACATTTTTCAATTGAATAAAAATACAAAATTATCAACAAATGAGACTAAATTCAAAAAATTTTAAAAAACATAGTTGATGGTAAGAAGAAGATGGTGGCTATAACAGCCCTAATGCGTAAAATTATAGTAATTGCTAATACAAGACTTAAAGAAGCAATTAATTTGCATACTTAAAAATCTTCACAACGGTAACTGAAATTGGCTAATGAATATGTGCGTCCACACAGACTTAAAGCACATATTCATTAGCTTAAGCAGAAATTGCTGTGGTAGCTGTTTGATATAAAATTCTATTTCTATGACAAACGGGTTTTTATTGCCCATATAATTTGCAAAATTACACAAATAAAAAAATTTTTAAAAAACATAGTTGATAGCAGAAAAAGCACCAATAATAAAGTTAGCCTACGATGAATTAGACAGGTTTAGCTGGAATGAAAAAGATTTAGTAGCATATGAAGAAAGAATAATGGATCTGCGGAAAGAAGAAGCCATTCTTGAATACAAACTTGAGGAAGGTATAGAGAAAGGAAAAATCGAAGTTGCAAAAAATTTACTTAAAGCTGGTGTATCTGTTAATTTAATAGCTGAATCCACTGGCCTTTCTCAAGCTGAAATTGTACAGCTTAAGCAAGAAGTGGCCTAAGTATCACGTTTTTCAGGGCTTTTTTAGCTCGGCAGTGGTCTGAAAAGTCCATTTTTCACTTTATAAAATGTTTATATTTTACCACCTACTTTATTTGAATAAGTTCTTCTGCCACACTCTGAACGGATACTTGAATCAGGCTCAAGTTGACAAGTAGATGTTATCTTGTTATAGTAAATATTTATTAATTTAATCTTAACTTAAGAGGGTATTTATGGTAGCAAGTGATAGTGTTTTAAAAAGGTATGCGTTAGCCTATATAAAGAAATTAGGTAATAATAATAATATTGAAGGGTTTCTACAGTATCGTAATAATACACCGAATTTAACTTGGAGCAAGGAGAATTTTAAAAATGTGTATGAAGAATTTACACATCCAAATTCAAGCAATAGGCACGATACAGGAAGCAGAAATGATCAATATAACGCAGGGAATAACGCACAACCTACAGGCCCTCAGATTACACATATACATGTACACAATAGAGGTTTAGACTTTTGGGATTATTTGCTATTACAATGCTGGATGGATTCTTTATTCGGTGGACGTGGTCACACTACGGTTAATAATATAACGAATATTAACAATGGTAATACCACTCATCAAGGGAGAAAAGAGAATAAAAAAGAATCAGAAGACAGTAGAAAGCTATTAGCTTTGGGTATAGTAGCTGCAGTTGTGTGTGTTGCTTTCCATGCTGGTATGTGTTTTTGGTATAACAGCAGCAGAAAAGTGGCTAGAAAAGAAGAAAAAATAGATTACCTGGATAGTAAATTTAAAACGTTCAGAAATATAGAATTTGCGGTTGGCGTTGTTTCTTTGGCAGCTTTGGTAGCTTGTGCTGTTTACCCAGTCTTACCAGTGTGGGGTTTAGCTATCCTTGGCGTTAATTCTCTCGTATGTTTTGCTGGTGGTTTAGCTTTTCATATGAAGCATGAGGAAGAATCAGAAAATATCGAGAAAGCTGAAAGAGCGGTAGATAGCTATCTTAAACAAGTGCATGGTTATGGAGATTCTTCTCGTGATGCACCACCTCCTTACTCTCCTCAATATCCTAATACTACTCCAAGCGCTCCTCCTTACTTTCCTCAAAGCGCTTCTCCTTCTTATAGTGAATTTAATAATCCTAATGTGGAACAGCAGTCTGGGAATTGTGAGTGGTTCATGCGTGGTAAAAATTAACAGTTTTATTTTTAGCCAAATTAATTGAATCAAGCTACAAAACCTGCTAAAGTTAACTTTGTGAAAGCACCCTTAGCTCAGTTGGATTAGAGCATTTGACTACGGATCAAAAGGTCGGGCGTTCAAGTCGCTCAGGGTGCACCACATTTTATAGGAAACAGAAGTCACACTTGAAATTAATATATGTAATACCTATCTTTAAAGGTTAAGCACTAAACTATTATATATGAGCAAAAAAGACTACTATGATCTGCTGGAAGTAGGCAGAAATGCCAGTATTGATGAGATAAAAAAAGCGTATAAAAAATTAGCATTAAAATATCATCCTGATAGAAATCCTGGCAATCAAGAAGCAGAGGAAAAATTTAAAGAAGTAACAGCTGCATATGAAGTTCTGTCTGACTCTGAGAAAAGGGCAGGCTATGACCGTTATTGCCACGAAGGTGCTTCTGGTGGATTTCAAGGCTTTAGCTCTGCAGGAGATTTTAGCGACATATTCAATGACTTCTTTGGTGGAGGATTCGGTGGTGGTGCAAGTAGATCGAGAGCAAAAAGAAGTACAACAGGAGTATCTGGAGCAGACCTACGTTATGATCTTGAAATTACCTTAGAAGATGCATTTAAAGGAATACAAGCGCCTATACATTATGTGACAAATGTAAAATGTGATACATGCCAAGGCACAGGTGGCGAAGGAGCAATTAAACCAGTTCAGTGCCACACATGCCAGGGAAGCGGTAGGATTAGAACTCAACAAGGCTTTTTTACCATCGAAAGAACATGTACTACATGCTATGGGGAAGGAGAAATAATACAAAACAAATGTAAGAAATGTGGTGGAAGTGGACGTAGAAGAGATGAAGTAAATATATCCGTTTCAATTCCAAAAGGCATAGAAGAAGGAGCTAAGGTAAGGATAAGTGGTAAAGGAGAAGCTGGAACAAAAGGTGGAAAAAGTGGAGATTTATACGTATACGTGAAAATAATTTTCCATAAAATCTTTGCTAGAAATAAAGCAGATTTACACTGTAAAGTGCCTATAAGAATTACACTAGCAGTGCTTGGTGGTGAAATCGATATTCAATCAATTGATGGAGCTAAAATAAAAGTAAAGGTCCCTGAAGGCACTCAAACTGGTACCAAACTACGTTGTAGGGAAAAGGGTATGCCATATATGAACTCACATGCTCGTGGTGATTTATACGTACAGGTAATAGTTGAGACTTTAAATCCAAAAAATTTAACTAAAAA
Organism: Wolbachia endosymbiont (group A) of Aleiodes leptofemur; assembly: GCF_964028465.1. Classification (NCBI taxonomy): domain Bacteria; kingdom Pseudomonadati; phylum Pseudomonadota; class Alphaproteobacteria; order Rickettsiales; family Anaplasmataceae; genus Wolbachia; species Wolbachia endosymbiont (group A) of Aleiodes leptofemur. The sequence goes on along the minus strand of NZ_OZ034782.1, from coordinate 961,364 downwards.
GCAAATTGAACTATTAAAAGCGCTTGAAGAAGAGGAAAATGCAAGTGTACAACAGCAATCTGAAGGGTTTTTTAGTAAAGTAAAAAAAAAATAAGAAATCTGCTAAATGACATAAAGGGGTAACTGTTTACGGGTTTTCATTTAATCCTGCAATTCTTTGACCTTATTAATGGAAAACTTAACAATAGTGTTATTATTAGCCAACAGAAACTTCTTAGTTCCTTAAAACTATGTAAAAGCAATAAATTTCTTTATTTAAGGTCGAAGTTTTGCTATTCTCAGGTTTTAATAATTTAAATTTAATGAATATAAACAAAAATGAGTTTTTATTTCTTCCGCTTGGGGGAGTAGGAAGAATCGGGATGAATGTTAGCCTATATCATTACCAAGGTAAGTGGATTATGATCGACCTTGGTGTTGGTTTTGCAGATGAAACTATGCCAGGTGTTGAGCTGCTCATTGCTGATATAGATTTTATTGCTCAAAGAAAAAAAGATTTACTTGGAATAATAATTACACATGCACATGAGGACCACTGCGGTGCAGTGCCCCACTTGTGGGAAGAGTTGCAGTGCTCCATATATACAACAAAGTTTACGGTTAATTTTCTTAAAGAGAAACTAAAAGAATTTCGATTGGAAGGTATAGTGCCTGTGAAAGAGGTAGACATAAATGGCAGCATAAATTTGGGTCCTTTTACCGTCGAGTTTATAAATGTAACTCATTCAATTCCTGAGGCAAATTCAATATTAATTAGCACTGAAATGGGTAGTGCACTCCATACCGGAGACTGGAAATTTGATCCAAAACCTGTTGTTGGATTAACTTCTAATATGGAGCGTCTAAAAGAAATTGGCGATAAAGGTGACCTGCTTGCAGCAATTTGCGATTCAACCAATATATTAAGCAAGCATCACCCTGAGTCAGAAGGTGAAATTTATAATAATATTTATAACATAATAAAGCGGTCTAAAAAATTAGTTGCTGTTTCGCTATTCGCTTCAAATGTGGCACGAATTGAAACGATAAGCCAAGCTGCAAAAGCACTAAATAGAAAAGTAGTTTTACTTGGTAGATCTTTATGGAGAATAGTGAAAGTTGCGCAAGATAGTGGTTATTTAACTGATTCTCCTCAGTTTCTTGAAGCAAAGGAAGCAGTAAATTTTCCAAGGGAAGAACTGGTGCTACTTTGCACAGGTTGTCAAGGTGAGCCACTGGCAGCTACCGCAAGACTTGCTGCTAAGAGTCATCAAGCATTTAAAATGCAGCAAGGTGATACCATGATCTTTTCGTCAAAAATCATTCCTGGAAATGAAACTCGTGCGCACAACATGCTCAATGCCTTTATTGAGATGGGGGTAGAAGTTATTACTGAAAAAACAGAGCATGTTCATGCTTCTGGGCATCCAACAAGAGAAGAGCTAAAGGAAATGTATTCTTTAATAAAACCGAAGATGTCTATTCCAGTTCACGGCGAATATATTCACACGCATGCACATGTAAAATTTGCTAAAGAGTGCGGTGTGGCAAAAGCAATAATGATTGCACCAGGTGATATTGTTAATTTGGAGAACGGAGAAAAGGTTGATTCAATTGATGTTGACTACTTTGGTATTGATGGTATGTTGCTACGTCATCCGGAGAGCAGTGTTATAAAAATGCGTAAAAGAATGAGAGATGCCGGAGTTATTGTGGTAACAGCAGTTGTAAACAAGAAAAATAAATTGCTTGCTAAACCAAAAGTATTTGTACCTGGTGTTTTTGAAGTGCTAGAAGATGCAGCTACCATACAGAAAATTGTCAAGAAAGTTGAGTCGTTGTTTAGTTTGCAGCCAACAAAAAAAATTAAAAATAAGATTGAAAGTTCAATATTGAGTATCTTAAAGGAATATTTACTAAAAAGGCCTATAATTGAGGTTCAGATAGAACAGGTATGAAATGAATGAAGCTATTCGTTCATCTGGTGTTATTTATTTCGTTATTTATTCCTTATTTTACAAAAGCTGCTTTATATGTTGATATAAAAAAAAGCAGTGTTGGTAACATTGGTCTTGTTGTATCTAAATGTACATGTAAAACAGCGTTGGAAAGCGAATTAAGCGAAAATATTGCAAAGGTAATAGGAACAAATTTATCTAATTGTGGCTTATTTAATGTAAAACGTGGCGCGGAAGCTGAATCTAAATCTTGGAAAAGCGATACTGTAGTCACAGTAAGTTTAAGCGAAATATCTGGTAGTGCATTAGAGCTATCATTTCGTTTATTTGACGCTTTTACAAAAAGAGAATTACTTACTCAGTCAGTTGTTTTTCCAGCAAAAGACTGGAGAAAAATTGGTCACCTCGTTTCGGATGTGATACATGATAGATTAATTGGTGAGAAAGGGCACTTCAACACAAAAATCACGTATATCGCTGAAGAAAAAGATAGCAACTACAAATCTGTGCGTAAAATTGCTGTGATGAATCAAGATGGAAGTAATATAAAATACTTAACAAATGGCGATAGATTTGTGTCAACACCGAGATTCTCACCAAATGGAAAGGGCATTGTTTATATCTCGTACGCAAATGGTAAAAGTTATATAATATTAAAAAATTTAAAAGATAACACTGAATCAATAATCAGCGCATTTGAAGGAGTTGTTTCTGCACCAAGATTTTCTCCCGATGGTAAATCTCTTTTAATTTCCCACTCATTGGGTGGTGAAACGAATATATTATCTTTGGATTTAAGTAGTAAACGAACAAAAAAAATTACTAAAGGTTCAGCTATAAGCACTTCTCCCTCTTTTTCTCCAGATCAAAAGTATATGGCTTTTAGTTCTGATATAAGTGGAAGTCAGCAACTGTACGTTATCGATTTTACTAACAAAAGTAAAAAACCTAAAAGAATTAGTTTTGGAAGTGGAAGATATGCTACGCCTGTTTGGTCGCCAAAAGGAGATCTGATAGCTTTTACAAAGATTCAGTCAGGAAAATTTTACATAGGAGTTATGAAGCCAGATGGCAAAGAAGAACGTCTGCTTTCAGAGGGGCATAAAATTGAATCCCCGGCATGGTTACCAAATGGTAGAGAAATCATTTTTACAAGAACAGAATCACCAAGCAACTCTAAACTATATTTAGTAGACTTAGTAAAGAAAAATCAAAAAATGGTTTCCACTCCCACAAATGCTTCTTTACCGGATTGGTCTTATTTTTGAAAGTAGATCTATTATAGATTTGATATGAGCCTTATTTTACTTTAATTGCTTATAACCTTTGGCACTACGAAATACCCATGCTCAGGTTTTGTATTGGACAATATCTCTTTTTTAATGTTTTGAGAATTTATAACATCATCGCGTACATGAATGTCCTTGTCTATGCTGCCATAACGCATAGGAGAAACACCTTCAGTATTAACTTGCAATAAAGTATCATGTATCCAATCCAGCATTGTCAGTTCTTTGGAGTAGTGATCAATCTCGTCATTTGATAACTTAATCCTTACAAGCTGTGCAATTTTAAGCATTTCTTCTTTGGTAATTGTTATTTTTCTCTTATTTGCAAATTCTATTAGTGAAGTAATAACGTCTTCTGTTGACTTAGCTGGCATCTTTACCTCCTTGGATAAAGTGAGTTAAAATATCTACGACCGAAACAACTTCTATTTTACCAGTTTTTTCAAATTTGTGAAGTATGGTATCCGTAATCACTAATTTATCTAAAGAAGAGGAAGAGATTTTCTCAACTGCACTTCCTGAAAGCACGCCATGTGTGATGCATGAAATTACGGACTTTGCTCCGTGGCCTTTTAAAGCAAGAGCTGCATTACACAATGTTCCACCAGAGTCAACTATATCATCAACAATGACACAATTTTTATTTGCAACTTCTCCTATTATGTTCATTACTTGAGATGTGCCTGCTTTCTCCCTATATTTATCTACTACAATAATCTTATCACTTAACCCTATCTTGTACTTTTCCTCTAAAGTCTTTGCAAAAGCACGTGCTCTACCAATTGCTCCAACATCAGGTGCAACAATTGCCAAATTTTCCGTGTGTATAGAGTCAACAAATGCTTCAAAGCAGTTCAAATTAGTTATCGGTACATCAAAGAATCCTTCAATTTGACTTGAGTGCAAATCAATAACTGCAACGCTACTTGCACCTGCAGTTTGAATAAGATTTGCAACTAATTTGGCACTTAAAGCAGACTGCACATTATTGTTCTTGATAATTCTATCTTGCCTGCTATATCCATAATAAGGAATAATTACTACTATCCTTTTGGCTCCTAATCTATTTACTGCATCAATTATGAGCAGAAGCTCCATAAGGTTATCATTCACAGGGGGAGAAAGAGATTGTATTATATATACTTCTTGATTATATAGATCATTTGCTACTTCTACATTTACCTCGCCATCGGTAAACTTTGATATCCAAGCAGAGGATGGTTGAACATCTAGCCGGTTAACTACTGATTCCCCTAATTCCTTACTAGCATTACCTATTATTATCTTCATAACGCACTAATTGAGTTTTTAAGATTATACAGAAATTGTGAAATAATTGAAATGTAAGTGTCTTTATCTAGCATTCTTGTCGGTGAATTAGGTACCTCTTGTACAATGACCTGTCATTTTCACGCGTTGTTTCAATATACAGACCCAAATTGAAACAACTATACAAAATCCTGCTTATGTTTCAAGATAAATGACTTTAATGAAATATAATTTATCTAGTCATTTGTATCTGCTAACATACTACACTTCCCATTGTAGAGCCTCTGCAACTTACTGAAATTTATAATCGCTTTATAAAAAGCTTTATACTCTTTGCTTAATTGGAGGCGCTACCTCTGCACTTTCTGCTCTGTCTAGGGTACTACTTGGTTTTTCTGCAGTAATTTTTTGAATGCTACCATCTACCTTATTCTTGATATCTGCTCCATATGATCTTAATACTTCAATAGCTTTCTCGTTTCCACTATTCAGCGCAATATCCAAAGCATCCATTCCATCATTATTTTTGTGGTTGATAAAATTCTCTAACTCAAAGATTTTTATATATTGCTCAATGATGAATTCTACCACTTTTCCAGGGCAATTATTAGCGGCAGGAAAGAGTACTGCATTGTTATTATTGTCTTTCTTTGTTACATCTGCTTTGAGCTTGTCTATCAAATACTTGATAATTTCTATTCTGCTATCATCTTCTGCTTCAGTGCACTGCCTAGCAGCTAAAAACAGAGCTGTTCGCCCATTATTGTCCACATCTTCAATATCTTGTCCCTTATCAATTAAGGCTTGTATTATATTTTTGTTCCCATATAAAGCAGCAAAGTGAAGAGGAGTATGCCCTTCGGTACTTTCTCTTTCATTAATCAATGCACCATGGCTAGCTAGTATAGCTCTTTCCACAGAAGTCCGGATATGATAAGATTAAGGATAGATGGCGATAAGGAGGTTGGATGCCGGCAGCATATAGTTATGATTTAAGAAAAAAAGCAATGGAAGCACTAGACGAAGGGGAAAGCAGAGAAGCAGTGGCAGCAAGATTTAAAATTGGACGAACTACTTTGTGGGAGTGGCAGCAAAGAAAAAAAGAAACAGGCGACTTTCAGTCAAAAAAACTCGGTAATGGAGGTTACAATCAGAAAATTATCGACTGGAATAAGTTTATCGAATTTGCTAAAAAACACGGTAGAAAAACTCTGTCGGAAATGGCTAAACTTTGGGGCAACGTTAGTATCGAAACGATCCACCGAGCTCTCAGAAAAATTGGATTTACGCGCAAAAAAAGACATATGGATACAAGGAAAGGAACGAAGAAAAACGTGCTGAATTCTTAAAAATTATAGCAACAAAAGAACCAGAAAACTTAGTGTATATAGATGAGTCTGGGATTGATAACACGGAGGACTATCCATATGGGTATTGCCAGAAAGGACAGCGATTTTATGCCCTAAAATCTGGAAAAAAAACTCAACGAATCAGCATGGTTGCAGCCTTAAGTAGAAGAAAGATAGTTGCTCCATTAACATTTGAAGGCCACTGTAATATGGATATTTTTAATGGATGGTTTGAGCAATTTTTGGCACCGATCTTAGAACCTGGACAAACTGTCATTCTTGATAATGCTACTTTTCATAAGTCTGATAAGCTTATCAAGCTCGCTAAAGGAGTCGGTGCAGAAATTTTGTATCTGCCGCCTTATTCTCCAGATTTTAACAAAATTGAGCATCATTGGTTTGCTATAAAAAACAGAGCCAGGAAAAACATTCCTCTATTCGAATCCTTTCGTCGTGCTGTTGATTCTGCCTTCCTATGACCTATTCGGACTATTATGAGAAATGCTATAAGAGGTTGTCCGGAAACTAGTAAATTCAAGCATATTCCCTCTTTAACATAACCCTACTCATAGCTAGGTATATGAAATTCTCAGTGGATGTTGTGAGTAAATCATACTCCTTCGATAGCCTTCTATTCCTATTAACCCAAGCAAAAGTCCTTTCTACAACCCATCTTCTTGGCTGTACTTTAAACCCTTGTTCTCTTGTTGGTAGTAGCTCAGGTGGAGTATCTTTGTGCACCCAAAATCTACATGGAGGCCTTTTAACAATTTCAATATCTATGTCATATTCTTCCTTTATGTGATTCTTTAAATTTCTTCCTTGGTATCCCATTTCAGCCCACATTTTTTTAACTTTAGTATATTTTGTTCTCATATTGTTTAATGCTATTTTAATACCATCTCTATCATTTTCGTTAGCAGCGCCTACGTAACAACCTAGTATAAAACCCTGAGTGTCTGTAATTATATGCCTTTTTCTACCCTTTACTTTTTTACTTCCATCATAGCCTTTGATCCCCCCTTTTCTGTAGTCTTTACAGATTGACTATCTACTATACAGGCACTCGGCTGCTCATTCATTCCTATTTTTCTTCTACTATATTTTGTAATTTCATAATTCATTTTCTCAAAAATTCCCTGCTTCTTCCATTGCCTGAACTGCTCATACACAGTCTTCCATAGCGGAAAATCATTTGGTAAATACCGCCATTGACACCCTGTACGCAATACATAGAAAATTGCTTCTAATATTTCTTTTTTGCTATACTTTGGCGGCCTTCCTCCTTTCTTGTATGATACTCTGAAGTGTTTTTCTATTCTTGCCCATTCCCTTTCGCTTAGATCTGTTGGATACTTTTTTCTCATCTTTACCCCGTACTAAAATTTCAGATATTATAGCCTTTTACTTGTTTCCGGACAACCTCTATAAGTGGACCACAAGAAAAATAAGCAGTAGAGAATCAGCAAATAAAGAGCTACTCGAAGCTATTCAAAAAATATATCAAGTTTCTAAATGTAGATATGGAGCTCCTAAAATTCATGCTGAATTGAAGGCTTTGGGTAAAAGTTGCAATTTGAAAACGGTGCAAAGTATTATGCAGAAAAATGACATCAGGGCTATACTGAGAAGAAAGTTTAAAATTAAAAAACAACAAACAGATAATAGAGCTGTAGCTCCCAATATACTAGATCAAAACTTTATTGTTGATCAACCAAATAAAGTATGGGATTACTTACATCAAAACCAAGGAGGGATGGCTATATTTGGCAGCAATAATTCTCACGTATGGTAGTTATAGCTCTTTCCACAGAAGTCCGGATATGATAAGATTAAGGATAGATGGCGATAAGGAGGTTGGATGCCGGCAGCATATAGTTATGATTTAAGAAAAAAAGCAATGGAAGCACTAGACGAAGGGGAAAGCAGAGAAGCAGTGGCAGCAAGATTTAAAATTGGACGAACTACTTTGTGGGAGTGGAAGCAAAGAAAAAAAGAAACAGGCGACTTTCAGTCAAAAAACTCGGTAATGGAGGTTACAATCAGAAAATTATCGACTGGAATAAGTTTATCGAATTTGCTAAAAAACACGGTAGAAAAACTCTGTCGGAAATGGCTAAACTTTGGGGCAACGTTAGTATCGAAACGATCCACCGAGCTCTCAGAAAAATTGGATTTACGCGCAAAAAAAGACATATGGATACAAGGAAAGGAACGAAGAAAAACGTGCTGAATTCTTAAAAATTATAGCAACAAAAGAACCAGAAAACTTAGTGTATATAGATGAGTCTGGGATTGATAACACGGAGGACTATCCATATGGGTATTGCCAGAAAGGACAGCGATTTTATGCCCTAAAATCTGGAAAAAAAACTCAACGAATCAGCATGGTTGCAGCCTTAAGTAGAAGAAAGATAGTTGCTCCATTAACATTTGAAGGCCACTGTAATATGGATATTTTTAATGGATGGTTTGAGCAATTTTTGGCACCGATCTTAGAACCTGGACAAACTGTCATTCTTGATAATGCTACTTTTCATAAGTCTGATAAGCTTATCAAGCTCGCTAAAGGAGTCGGTGCAGAAATTTTGTATCTGCCGCCTTATTCTCCAGATTTTAACAAAATTGAGCATCATTGGTTTGCTATAAAAAACAGAGCCAGGAAAAACATTCCTCTATTCGAATCCTTTCGTCGTGCTGTTGATTCTGCCTTCCTATGACCTATTCGGACTATTATGAGAAATGCTATAATGAGTAGTGCAATAAATAAACAATTGGTTATGAACTCTTTATTAATGGCCATTAATAGGCGTAAACCTGTTAAAAATCTACTGCTGCACAGTGACCAAGGTTCACAATATACTGCGCAAGGGTATCAATATCTCTTAGCTTCTAAGAAACTCCCTCTATTAGTTTATCTTGTTTTACCAAGATATAGCCAAATTCCTTTGCTCTTTTGATCAAATTTTTCACAGTTCTATCTTTATAGCGTGTTTCATAGTATTCCATTCCTTTTTCCACATATTCCTGCCCGTATTTGAGCATACTATAAAATATGCATGCTATTTTTCTTGCAGTAGCTGTTATTGCTTTTGGCGCTCCTAATCGTTTTTTTAATCTCCTGTAGTATGCACCCAATGAACTTTTACTATTTCCTACAGAATTAGCAGCCATTCGAAATGCATTCGCAGCACGATTAATGACTTTACGCGTTCTTGTGCTAAACACTTTTTCTCCTGTAATTTTATTGGCAGGGCTGAGTCCTAACCACGATGAAAAGTGCTTTTCTGTTGACCATTTATTATGGTTTATACCAGTTTCTGAAATTATGGTCTGTATACTTAGCACATCAAGTCCTGGAACTTTAGTAAAATCCATACCAGTTACTCGGTGCAGTTCTGCAAAGCAAAACCCGGCTTACTTTTGCTATACTTATTCTTTTCCTTACTCAGCTGTTTACTTTCGTAAGACTTTGTTTCAAACGTTTTATAATAGGCCTCAATATTTCTATCACACTCTGCTATTTTTTCTTGGTAAATATTATATAGTTCAAATTCTTGCCTTAGCGTGAATAGGTGCTCCTCCCTATAGTCACCAGATAACGCTTTTGCAATAGTGGATTTATTGTTTTTAATATTTGGACTCCTGAACTCAGCCAGTTTGTCAGGGTTCCTTTCACCTTCTACAATTGCTTTAATGATGTGCATTCCAATAACACCAGTAATATCACTTATAACTTTATGTAACTGAATATTCATTTGAATTAATGCCTTCTGCATACGTAGAACATGCGTAGATGCACTTTCAGTGAGAGTCTTACGTTGCCTAACATAACTACGCAGTATACATATTTGATTGTCTGGTCTAAATGACCCCTGAAGTAATCCGTAACTGTGCAGTTGTTGAAGCCATTGACAGTCTTGAACATTTGACTTCCTTCCAGGTACGTTCTTTACATGTTTTGCATTTACCAATTTTACTTCGAACCCAGATGATTCAAGTATTTGAAACAAAGGGATCCAGTATACTCCAGTAGATTCCATAGCTACAGTCGTAACTTTACACTTTTTTAACCACCGTGCTAAATTATGAAGATCTTCAGTAAAACAGCCAAATTTTTGAACACGTTGTTCATCTCTTCCTTCTGGTACACATGCGTAATGTACAGCTGAACCAATATCAATCCCCGCTGTATCAGGATTGACTATCTTTAATTTACTTTTTGCTTTTTTCATGGTAACCTTCTCTTTATAATTTACAATAGTGAAGCGCTTCAGCTTGGAATGGTTAAATAATACACTCTTCTAACCGAGGTAGTCTAAGGACTCCATCAATGGTTTAACCGTTTCCTCCAAAACCACGCTGCAAAACGGGCACTTAAGGCACCATTGCATAGTTCGGTTATAACTGCAGGAGCGCTTCTTGTAAATTATACCTAACTATTACTGAAAATCTAGATAGGGAGTTTTTTGTCTGGTTTAACAGACTTCATCCGTTCGGCGCTGTAAAGAATATAGATGAGTAATAAAGGCTGTTGTTACGACAATTCTGTTGCAGAAAGCTTCTTTAGCTCATTGAAAAGAGAAATACTTATTGATACTTCACAACACTCTGCTAAACAAACTAGAACTGCAATATTTGAATACATAGAAATTTTTTATAACAAACAACGTCACTATTAACTATTGCATTCCAGAACAATTTGATGCATCATTCTTTTTGTAAAAAACATTCCACACTTTCTCTCCACTTTTTCTGGGTAAGGTCACTGACTCAATACCCAGTCAATATCCTTTCCACCAGTTCTTTTACTGCCGGTACGTAGCCATTCTCATAAAATGGATCTTGCTTAAATTTGTACACATTGTGCCCGGAAAACATGAGTTCGTTCTCAATATCACCATCGTGTATAACGTTTTGCAGTGTTTTTTGTATGCAAAAACTACGCGGATCTGGCTTTCGTCCTGTTGAATGGTCACCATGATCTTTCCAATTGCTAAACAAACAATGACTTAAGCATCCCATACAATTGATTTGATCTTGTCTTATCTCTGCAAACCTGCCTGGCGTCACAAAAATAACAGTTGTATCTGGAGTTTTCATTGCTTCTGTATACCCTGCTTTAGTCCATGTATTTGCCAGTTCTTTGTCTTTTGCAGTAAGGTAGATCTTTCTACCTCTGCTACCCATTGCAAATTCATTATTAAATTCTTCGCTAGCATTTTCTGAAAACTTTATTTGACGTGAATTCCGTTCATGCAACTCACGTATGAAGTTATTTTTTACTGCAGATGAGTAAAACCCTGTTGGACTGAATTTATTTAAAAATACATCACCTTCTTCTAAAGTGAGTAGCTTCTTTTTCCACTCTGCAGAAATTGGGCTTTCTTTCGTCAAAAGTGGACGAGTGCCAAACTGAAAAGCTATTGGTCCAATTTGCAGATTGTCAAACCAATGTTCCCAATCTTTCAAATGCCACACTCCTCCTGCCATAACAATTGGTGTTTCTGAGAGACCGACCTCGTTCATGAAAGATCTAAGCTCTGCAACTCTTTCAAATGGAGCCTGTGGTAGCTCTGGGTCTTCACTGTTACTGAGTCCATTGTGCCCTCCAGCAAGCCATGGATCTTCATACACTACTCCACCAAGCAAATAGGAAGATATTCTTTGGTAAGTACGCTTCCATAATGCTTTAAAAGCACGCACCGATGAGATAATAGGGTAATAATAAACCTGATACTTAGCTGCAATTTCTCCAAGCCTATAAGGCATACCAGCACCGCAGGTAATACCATGAATCAAACCTTTCGCTCCTTCTAATATGCCATGAAGTACGCGTTCTGCTGCTCCCATCTCCCAAAGTACATTCATGTGTATTCTTCCATGACCTTTTGATATTTCATTTGCTATTCTTGCCTGACTAATTCCAGCTTCAATACTATACTCAATCAATTCACTATGCTTTTCATTTCTTGTTTTGCCTTTATAAATTAGTGGCACTAACTCGCCATTATCATCAATAAGCTTAGCATTTGCACCAGAAAATGTACCCACAGCATCTGCTGCAGCAAATGCTCCGCTTGATCTCTCATCACTAACTGCAATGCCTTTACCACCTTCGATGATTGGCCACACTTCCTTTCCTGAAATTACTATCTTTTTTATCTTATTTTTCAAAACTTCCTCGCAATCTTTCACTCTATTTTACTTAATTACTAAAAAAATGATAGCTGTTTATTTTTTCTTGTATCATTAAAGCTTCTATAGCTACTCATGCTGTTGTAGTTTGAGAGCAGTTCCCATCGGAAGGGTGTCATTCCAGTGCTTGACACTGGAATCCAGTTTTTGATCAAAAATGTTGCTATAGTGCACAATCAATTTTCCTGGATCCAAGTAGTCTGGGCTACTTGGATGACACCATAGGGGGCTACTTGGATGACAGGGGAGGGAGGCTGCTGGGATCCTGACAACCGTCATCCCGCTGCTTGTTAGCGGGATCTAGAGATACCGCGGCGGTATGACGTAGAGCTACGTGTTTAGGTTTAATGAATCCACTATATCTTTTACTTGAGAAAAAACATACTCTTTGCTTACACTGGTATCGATAATAAAGTCACTCATCTTCCTTTTCTCCTCAATAGATAACTGAACATCGGAGATTAGATTAAGCTTTTCTTTATCTATGTTGCGTTCGTTAAGTCTTTGAGCTTGCACAACGCTATCTGCATGAACAAAAACAATAAGGTCGCAATATAAATAAAATTTTGTTTCTAATAGAAGTGGCACATCTAAAACTAAAAGTTTTCTATCGATCTTTTTTTCCTTGGCAATAAAAAATTCTAATTCACGCAGCACAGCAGAGTGAACCAAAGATTGAAATTGTTTCCAATTTTCATCGTAGGCTAAGAAATATTTAGACAGTACTGTTCTATCTATTTCACCATTTACTACCACTCCAGGAAAATTTTTCTCTGCATAACTTATTATGCTTTTATCCACTTTATAAAGTTGGTGTACAACAGAATCAGCATCAAATACAACAGCACCAAACTCTTGAAAGCAATTAGCTACAAAGCTCTTTCCTACCCCAATTCCGCCTGTTAGACTTATAATCATATAACAAAATACATTCGACTTCTTTTGAAACTATAGCTAAGGTTTCTCTATATATATTAACTAGATTTTCTAGATCCCAGTGTCAAGCACATAACTATACGAACATTGCAATTTGTAGGTGGTGTCATCCCAGTCTGGGATCTAGCTTTTTGGTAATTTTATCGAAAATGTTTGCTCGTTTACAATCAATTTTCCTGGATCGAAGTAGTCTGGGCTACTTGGATGACACCCTACTTAACCGTCATACCGCCGCGGTATCTCTTAGCCGCTAACACGTAGCGGGATGACGATTGTCGATAAATCTAAGTTACTTTAGCAACAGTTATTCTCTACCAAATTACTCTGAATTTTGGTTATATTATTTGCGGATTTCACTGCTGAAATCTCAAATTTTGAGCTTGTGTTCAAAAATGATTCAACTGACCTGCCAAAAAAATCATATCTCCACCCCTTGAATAATTTATCTGTCTGTCTAGATATTGACCCGGTTAACTCATCTTTTGAAGAAACTAATTTCCTTGATATGTTACTTTCTTTACATTTACTATCTAAAATAATTGAGAGTATATCAAGTACAGATTTGTCATAATTACTCGATAAGGTATTGTTTTGCTGCATCCAATTTCCCTCATTTTCATTAAAAATATTCACAAACTCTAGTAAATCTGCATCTTTTATATTTTTTGCATTCCTCTTGAGATCATCTAAAATCTCATCAACATGCTCTATATTTTTTTCAATAAAACCAGCTATTACAGCATTATTGATTATTTTATTACGGTTCATATTATAGCGCTGTGCTAAGGTTTCTTGCCACTCACTAACTGCTTTAACAGTTAGTATCAATCTTGGATTTACTTCATAATTAAATTTCATCCTCTTCCATGCATCTTTTGGATTATGTAAATACTTATTTATATTAACTATTGATTCCATCTCTTCTTGAAACCAACCCATCCTATTATTTTCTTCAAGTTTATTGCACAATATTTGGTGTAGGTCATATAGGTGTATCACGTCGTTTATTGCATAGTCTAACTGATCCTCGGACAACGGACGCCTTAACCAATCTGAATTTTTAGCTTTAATTTTATCCAGTGCTATTCCTTGATATTGCTCCACTACTTTTGAGTAACCAATAAAGTCATGATAATAATGACAAAACATAGCAGCAACTTGGGTATCAAAAATGGGAGTGGGAATACATTTAAACACAGTGAGTAAGGATTCTATATCCTGCCGGCAGCTATGAAACACTTTGGTTATCCCCTGATTTAGCATTATTTTCTTAATGAATGATAAATCAATTTCTGGCACTAATGCGTCTACAATAAAACTCTTCTCTCCGTAAGAAATTTGAATTAACGATAATTTTGGGTAGTAGATTAAATTATTTCTAATGAACTCCGTGTCAACTGCTATAAATTTTGGCTTTTTTGCTATCAACCCCTCACATATGTCCTCCAGCTCCGACGTTGTATTAATTAACATATGTTTTTTATTCAGTGGTTCTACTTTACCACTTATATTAAATTTTTGCAATTAATGACTTCTTGCAGAACTTTCTATCACTCATTGGCATCACACAAATAGCCTTTTCCATCCCAATCCCAGTGCTTCCTTCTCCTGTCATCCAAGTAGCTGACACTGGGATCTAGAAGACTTAATTTCAACCAAGTGGCTGCATAATAAAGGCTGGATTCCAGTGGGCTTTGTTGCATAGCAACTGAAAAAATCTGGTGGCTACTGACAAAATTCATTATAAAATAGCCATTTAACCTTGAAAGAAAAAATATGCCACAAAAAATGAGGGTCAGTAACCATAGCGAATATAACAAATTTCTAGAAAAAAGAGGAAATATTTTTCATTATATCAACGAAGCCATAGAAAAGTGGTACGAGAATGGTCCAAAAATACCAGGTGGCAACAATATTTATAGCGATAAAATTGTAATTTTGGTGCACATAATAACTTGTTTATTTAGAATAGGCCTGAGGCAAACAGTTGGGTTTATAGCAGGATACCTTGAGCAAATTGGGAAAAATTTGCAAGTTATCAGCTATTTACAATCATCAAGAAGGTTTAAGAAACTCAATATTAAGATCAATGATTGCAGAAAATAATATGGAAGATATCGAAATTGCTATAGACAGTACAGGAATTAGTATATACAACAACACTCCTGGTCATAGCAAAGAAAATAGCGAAGATAGAAAGTATCGCAGCTATGAACAGACAAGAAAATTGCATGTAATGTTGAATACAAACAGCAAAAAAGCCATAGCTGTAAAATATAGCATTTCTCATAATAGTCCGAATAGGTCATAGGAAGGCAGAATCAACAGCACGACGAAAGGATTCGAATAGAGGAATGTTTTTCCTGGCTCTGTTTTTTATAGCAAACCAATGATGCTCAATTTTGTTAAAATCTGGAGAATAAGGCGGCAGATACAAAATTTCTGCACCGACTCCTTTAGCGAGCTTGATAAGCTTATCAGACTTATGAAAAGTAGCATTATCAAGAATGACAGTTTGTCCAGGTTCTAAGATCGGTGCCAAAAATTGCTCAAACCATCCATTAAAAATATCCATATTACAGTGGCCTTCAAATGTTAATGGAGCAACTATCTTTCTTCTACTTAAGGCTGCAACCATGCTGATTCGTTGAGTTTTTTTTCCAGATTTTAGGGCATAAAATCGCTGTCCTTTCTGGCAATACCCATATGGATAGTCCTCCGTGTTATCAATCCCAGACTCATCTATATACACTAAGTTTTCTGGTTCTTTTGTTGCTATAATTTTTAAGAATTCAGCACGTTTTTCTTCGTTCCTTTCCTTGTATCCATATGTCTTTTTTTGCGCGTAAATCCAATTTTTCTGAGAGCTCGGTGGATCGTTTCGATACTAACGTTGCCCCAAAGTTTAGCCATTTCCGACAGAGTTTTTCTACCGTGTTTTTTAGCAAATTCGATAAACTTATTCCAGTCGATAATTTTCTGATTGTAACCTCCATTACCGAGTTTTTTGACTGAAAGTCGCCTGTTTCTTTTTTTCTTTGCTTCCACTCCCACAAAGTAGTTCGTCCAATTTTAAATCTTGCTGCCACTGCTTCTCTGCTTTCCCCTTCGTCTAGTGCTTCCATTGCTTTTTTTCTTAAATCATAACTATATGCTGCCGGCATCCAACCTCCTTATCGCCATCTATCCTTAATCTTATCATATCCGGACTTCTGTGGAAAGGGCTATAAGAGGTTGTCCGGAAACTAGTAAATTCAAGCATATTCCCTCTTTAACATAACCCTACTCATAGCTAGGTATATGAAATTCTCAGTGGATGTTGTGAGTAAATCATACTCCTTCGATAGCCTTCTATTCCTATTAACCCAAGCAAAAGTCCTTTCTACAACCCATCTTCTTGGCTGTACTTTAAACCCTTGTTCTCTTGTTGGTAGTAGCTCAGGTGGAGTATCTTTGTGCACCCAAAATCTACATGGAGGCCTTTTAACAATTTCAATATCTATGTCATATTCTTCCTTTATGTGATTCTTTAAATTTCTTCCTTGGTATCCCATTTCAGCCCACATTTTTTTAACTTTAGTATATTTTGTTCTCATATTGTTTAATGCTATTTTAATACCATCTCTATCATTTTCGTTAGCAGCGCCTACGTAACAACCTAGTATAAAACCCTGAGTGTCTGTAATTATATGCCTTTTTCTACCCTTTACTTTTTTACTTCCATCATAGCCTTTGATCCCCCCTTTTCTGTAGTCTTTACAGATTGACTATCTACTATACAGGCACTCGGCTGCTCATTCATTCCTATTTTTCTTCTACTATATTTTGTAATTTCATAATTCATTTTCTCAAAAATTCCCTGCTTCTTCCATTGCCTGAACTGCTCATACACAGTCTTCCATAGCGGAAAATCATTTGGTAAATACCGCCATTGACACCCTGTACGCAATACATAGAAAATTGCTTCTAATATTTCTTTTTTGCTATACTTTGGCGGCCTTCCTCCTTTCTTGTATGATACTCTGAAGTGTTTTTCTATTCTTGCCCATTCCCTTTCGCTTAGATCTGTTGGATACTTTTTTCTCATCTTTACCCCGTACTAAAATTTCAGATATTATAGCCTTTTACTTGTTTCCGGACAACCTCTAATTCTTCACTTATAATAATGATTTAAGCCTTCAGCTCCTCAAACACTTCACTTGCTCTATTTAAAACAGAATCAGGAAAACCAGCAAGTTTTGCTACATGTATTCCATATGACTCATCTGCAATGCCTTCAATTACTTCATGTAGAAAGATAACCTCTCCGTTCCACTCTCTTATTTTTACACAAAAACATTTCACGTTCTTCAAGTATTTGCTTACTTTAGTTAATTCATGATAATGAGTTGCAAAAATGGCGCGGCACTTATTTACATTGTGAATATGTTCAATCACCGCCTGTGCAATAGATAATCCATCATACACCCCTGTGCCCCTACCAATTTCATCAAGTATCACCAAGGAACGGTCCGTTGCCTGATTTACTATCGTTGCTGTTTCGATCATCTCTACCATGAAGGTAGAATAACCAGCTGTTATATTATCCGTTGCGCCAACCCTGCTGAATATCTTGTCAATCACTCCAATATGTGCACTCTCTGCTGGCACAAATGACCCCATGTGAGCTAAAATTGCAATGAGAGCGTTTTGCCTCAAGAAAGTGCTTTTTCCAGCCATATTAGGACCAGTAATTAGATGTATACCAGCTAAATTGATGCTATTTGCAATGAATTTATCGTTAACTTCAACCACTGGGTGTCTTCCGCTACAGATATTGAACTCTTTGCTGTCATCAATAATGGGTTTTACGTAATTATTTTGCACTGCAAGCTCTGCAAATGCGGTTCTAATATCAAGTTTTGCCAAAGCATTTGCAGCAAGAGCGATTTTTTCAGACTCTTTAGCAACTTCACTACACAGTTCACTAAAAATTTTCATTTCTAAGCCGATTGCAGCATCACGTGCCGTAAGAATTTTATTTTCTAGTTCTTTCAATTCATTAGTAGTGTAGCGCATGCTATTTGCTAAGCTTTGTCTATGAATAAATATATCCGAAGTTATTTTGTGATTTGCCGACACTTCAACGTAATAACCGAGTATGTTGTTATGTAATATTTTAAGTGCGGCAATACCAGTTAGGTCGCGATAAGATTCACGGAGTTTGGTTATTAGTTTATTACTATTATTTAATATGTAGGATAACTCAGATAATTCTGAGTTGTATTTTGAGTGAATAAATCCTCCTTCTTTCACGGAACTGAGGTTATTATCAAGTATAGCACTATTTAACAGTTCGAATAGGTCTTTATGATTGCCAAGGCTTTTATGTATTGTGCTTAGTTCACTTTCGTCACTACTTATCACCTGAGTAGTAGACACTGGTTCCTTTTCTCTGGTCAAGCACTGGAATGACATCTGAGAGTTAATTTCTGATTTTTCACTTAAACAATAATTATGCAAGGTAGACAGAAACTCAGACAACTCTAAAGTTTTTCCTAGGCCTATTTTTAATAGGTTCATATCCTTTGGTGAACCACGCCCTAGTATTAAGCGCGATAAAGACCTCTCAATATCTGGAATGTTAGATAATATCTCTCGTATTTTTTTGCGTGAATCATGATTATTTACAAAAAATTGAGCGGTACTGATCCTCAAATTGATTGCTTTGGAGCAAGCAAGGGGTGAAGCGAGCATTTGTTTTAACAGGCGTCCACCAGAAGCTGTAACTGTATGATCAATAACTGAAATTAGTGAACCTTTCTTTTCACCAAATTGAGTTGAAAATAACTCAAGATTTCTCCTTGCTGAAGCATCAATAAGCATGAAATTTTGTTGCTTATAGGTTTTTGGGAATTCAAGCCTTGGAATAGAGCCCCTTTGTGTTACTCTGACATATTCAAGCAGTGCACCACACGCCATGATTTCTACTTTGCTGAAATTTCCTATACTCCCAAGTTCCCTGATTTTATAAAACTCGCATAACGTTCTGTGAGATTTACTATACTCAAAAAAGCTCTGTGCTTGTTGCGTAATTGATATTTTATAATTTTTTAAAATCGATCTAATTTTTTCGTCCTCAGTGAATTTTTCAGAAATTAATAATTCTCTTGGTGATATACGCAACAAATCACTATCTAGAGCTTTCAAACTCGTTAAAGTGTGAAAAAATTTTCCCGTCGATAATTCAAGCCAACTAATAGCATATTCGTCATTTTGTTCAACTATGGACGCGAGATAATTATTGCTTTTATCCTCCAGTAGTGAATCTTCTATAATTGTACCTGGAGTTACAACTCGCACTACATCACGTTTTACTATGGATTTATAGCCCCTCTTTTTTGCTTCATCAGCAGTTTCTAATTGATCACAGATTGCTACTTTGAATCCTAAATCTATTAGCTTGTGCAGGTAAGACTCACTACTGTGTGCTGGCACTCCACACATTGGTATTTCTTGCCCACACGAATTACCTCTCTTAGTGAGCACTATATTCAGCAATTTCGCAGCTTTAATAGCATCATCGAAAAACAACTCATAAAAATCTCCTAGCCTATAAAATAGCAGATGATCCTTGTATTGAGCTTTCAGGTTCAAATACTGCTCCATCACAGGGGTGTTTTTTTCTTTTACGAAGCTCATAATATTTTTTAATATATTGTATTGATAAACGTTATTATAGATTATATTGCACATGTGAATAACATAAATTTTAAATAGGTGTATAGAGGGGAAAATTTAAAACAATTAAATTTCTTGGATCCAAGTAGTCAGGACACTTGGATGACATAAAGAGTAGGAGTATTTGATGACAAAAAAGCAAAAACACAGTTGTCATTCCAGCGCGTGACGCTGGAATCCAGAATATCCTAATTACAAGGTTTATTATTTAGTTTGAAAAATACTATAGCTTTTTCTATGTAAGTTGTGGCCCCTTTTTACCATTTGCGACAGTTGTATCATCAACAGATATTTCAGAGCTAACAGTGCTAATAGTTTTTTCTATCGCTTTAGCCTGTTCATAGTCTTGACTCAAAAAATACATGGCCAGTCCAATAGCTATACTAGCAACAAGAGAAGATGCTATCATTACACCTAGTATCATACCACCAGAAAGACTTACTGCAACACACACATCAGCTCCAAGTACAACACCAAGAAAACCACCAATTATTACGCCAGGCACCAAACTGCCTACCATAGCGCTTTCTTTTTTCGTATTAGCTTGTTTTTTCATACTTCTAAGAAACTCCTAAGAACCTTCTTCATCTATCGGCTCCTCTTTCATTAGTATATAACCAAATTCCTTTGCTTTTTTAGTCAAATTTTTGACTACTCTCTCTTTGTAGAGTGTTTCATAATAGTTCATTCCTTTTTCTACATATTCTTGTCCATATTTTAGCATATTATAAAAAATACATGCTAATTTCCTTGCTGTAGCAGTGATCGCTTTTGGTATCCCTAGTCGCTTCTTTAACCTCCTGCAGTATGCACCAAGTGCAGTGTTGCTTCTTGATACACAATGAGCAGCAAGTCGCAAGGCAGTTGCAGCACGATTAACAACTTTACGAGTTCTTGTTCCAATAATTTTCCCTCCTGTAATTTTATTAGCAGGACTTAATCCGAGCCAGGAAGAAAAATGCTTTTCTGTCCTCCATTTATTGTGATTTATACCTGTTTCTGAAATGACAGCCTGTATACTTAATACATCAAGTCCTGGAACTCTAGTAAAATCCATCCCCGTTATTCGATATAAATCTTCATCTACGGCAAAATCTGGACTATTCTTCTGTTTTCTCTTTCGTGTCTTATTCAATGCCCTGTTCTCATTCGACTTTGTTTCAAATGTTTTATAGTAATTTTCTATACTTTTATCACATCCCGTTATTTGCTCTTGAAAAAAAGTATATGCTGCATATTCTTGTTTTAGCACAAACAAGTGTTCCTCTCTATAATCACCAGCTAACGCTTTTGCTATAGTAGACTGATCATTTTTTATTCGTGCATCCCTGAATTTAGCCAATTTCTCAGGATCTCTTTCGCCTTCAATTATAGCTTCAATGATTTTCATACCAGTTATCCCAGTAATATGACTAATAACCTTGTGTAATTGAATATTCATTTGAATTAGCGCTTTTTGCATACGTTGAGTATGTTTAGCTGCATTTTCAATTAGATTAGCACGTTGTCTAACGTAACTACGCAGTACACACATTTGATTATCCGGTCTAAATGATCCTTGAAGCAGTCCATAGCTGTGCAATTGTTGCAGCCATTGACAATCTTGAACATCAGACTTTCTACCAGGCACATTTTTGACATGTCGCGCATTTACTAATTTTACTTCAAATTTATGTGATTCTAATATTTGAAATAAGGGAATCCAATATACTCCAGTTGACTCCATGGCTACAGTTCTAACCTGACACTTTTTTAACCACTTTGCTAAGTTGTGTAGATCTACTGTAAAGCACCCAAATTTTTGGATACGTTGTTCATCTCTTCCTTCAGGTACACATACATAATGTACAGTCGAGCCAATATCAATCCCTGCTGCATCAAGGTTTATTGTTTTTAATTTACTTTTTGCTTCTGCCATATAAAATCCCTCCTATATTATTATGATAAGAAGCACTTCAGCTTGGGACGGTTAGGTTATACAATCTTCTAAACGAGGTAGCCCAAAAAGAACTCCATCAATGGTTTTACCATTTCCCCCAAAACCATGCTTTCAAACGGGCATTTATAGCACCATTGATTGTTTCGGTTATAGCTGCAGAAGCGCTTCTTCATAACACTATACCCAAAGAACATAAAGTAAAGAGGGAGTTTCTTTTTGGTTTTACAGATTTTATCTGTTCTGGGCTTTAAATAATGAAGTCATGAACATCATTGCAGGCAGGACTTTCTCTAGCTTTGCTATATACTCTTTCTCTGTCATATGCAGGTCATTTAGCGTTTCATAGAATTTATTTTTGTCAAATTCACCTTTATCATTTTGAAAGTATTTGGTGTTTTTAATATGGTTTTTTATAGATTCTTCTCCAACTGTCAACCCCAGCTCACTAGTTAGGTTAAACAATAGTTTTTGCTCTATAAGTGCGTTAAGCAAATCATATTTCAGCTTTTTTACTTGTTCTCTACTCGCATCAGATCCAGAAATTTGTTTTCCATAATTTTGATATAGCGACTTATACTCATCTGACGTTATAACTTCTTTTCCAACCCTAGCTACCTCTTCTTTTTCATCATCACCTGATAAAAGGTTGCCAATTCCCATGAAGATTAACAAGCAAGCTAAAAGGACAACGGTTACTTTAGTGAAAAAATTTTTAACATTCATTTTAAACCCAGTTAATTAATGATTAATTATAGAATAGTGATAATTTAATGCTTGTAAACCTGTTGCTTTATTAGCTAATATATATAATATTACAATATATTAACTTAAAATTTAACTCTCTAATCTTAAATAGGAACATATGTTTAACTGAGTTATACTATACCTTAGGAAGGGGAAATATTTTGTTTGAAATATGCTTAAAGGTAAGCGCATTTAATTAACTTAAGAGGTGGGAAGTGACAAACAAAAAGTTATTGAATGACAAAATTAATGCTTTTTTAGTTTTAATAGTTTATATTTTAGCTCTGTATAACAGTAAGGGATACTTTAAATGGGAGATGCTTTTTTGATGTCAATGGAATCTTCTAAGGGCAATAACGATAGAAATAAACTGTTTCTAGTGCAAATAGCTGCTTGGTTAGTAGACAACACTGGTTTAACTTTTAATCAAATAGCACAATGTTGCAGATTGGCCCTTGAAGAAGTACAAGACATAGCTGATGAGGAAATAGAAGTAGAAAAATATAACCCTATTATTTCTGGAATAATTACTGAAAAAGAAATCGATGATTGCAAAAAAAATCCAAATCGTGTACCAAATTTGATTATAAAAAATATAAAAAAAAGGAGTAAAGCGATTGGTAGCATTCTTGGCTTTGCCTCTACGGCAAGACGTAGAGATAAACCTGATGCGATTTATTATTTAGTAAAAAAATTTCCTATCTTGGACAATAACGTTATAGCTAAATTAATTAGTACAACAAATTACACAGTTGAGCAGGTAAGAGATGGATCTCATCATAACATGCAAAATATAAAACCCCAAGATCCTGTACTACTCGGCTTATGTAGTCAAGAAAATTTAGAAGCAGAAGTGGAAAAAGCAAAAGTAGAAGAGGAGAAGCAAGAAAGGTTAAAAAAATATAAAGAATAGCTATTGAAAATCCTCAAATTTTTGTGTTTTGTTAACATTAAATTAACTTGACTTGCTAGTGTTTATTAGTATAATGTAAGTAAAGTACGGGGTTTAATGATAATTAAGCTTAATACGCACTGAAACTAACTCAGCCTAATTTATTATCTTATAGTCACATTTTAGGTTAGTAAGCATCAATTAAAATTTTTGGAGGATTATGACAACAATCAATGAAGATGTTTTGGCAAAAGGAAAGGTTACAGCTCAACCTGAAAAAAGTGAGCAAATTTACAATAACGATACAGTAAAACAGATGGTCAATGAAGGTACTGAGAAAAACAGAAAAACATTAGATCTGAGCGAATTAAAAGAGAAAACAGCAGAAGAATTGTTAGAGTTAGCTGAAGAAAGAAAAATTTCAACTAACGGTAAAAGCAATGGTAGAATGCTAAAGCAGGAAATAATATTCAGCTTAATGAAAAAAATGAGTGAAGAAGGAGGCATAACCACAGGGAGTGGAATAGTGGAAATATTGCCTGATGGTTTTGGTTTCTTACGTTCAGCAAGTGCAAATTATGCCCCAAGTACCGATGATGTTTATATTTCTAACGGGCAAATAAAGAAGTTTAATTTACGTACAGGAGATATGGCATATGGAGAAATAAGGCCACCTGGTGATAAAGAGAGATATTTTACTTTAACTAAGGTTCAAAGTATAAACTCTACTGAAGTAAGTGAATTAAGAAAGTACGTCCATTTTGATAATTTGCTTCCTCTTTATCCTGAGGAAAGCATAGTACTTGAGTGTAATAATGGTGATGATAAAAAAGGCTTAAGCATGCGTGCTATAGATATAGTAGCTCCTCTTGGAAAAGGGCAAAGAGCGTTAGTAGTTGCTCCACCTCGCACAGGAAAAACTGTATTGCTTCAGCAAATGGCTAACTCTATAGCTATAAATCACCCTGAAGTAGAATTAATAGTGTTACTTATAGATGAAAGACCTGAAGAAGTAACAGATATGATACGTTCTGTAAAAGGTGAGGTAGTAAGTTCTACATTCGATGAGCCTGCTTACCGTCACGTACAGCTTGCTGAAATAGTAATAGAAAAAGCTAAAAGAATGGTTGAGCATAAAAAAGATGTGGTAATTCTACTTGACAATATTACTAGACTTGCACGTGCTTATAATGCGGTTATTCCTTCGTCTGGGAAAGTTCTAACTGGTGGTGTAGATTCAAACGCACTGCAGAGACCAAAACGCTTTTTTGGAGCAGCTCGTAATATTGAGAATGGGGGTTCTTTAACTATAATCGCCACAGCTCTTATAGAGACTGGTTCAAAAATGGATGAAGTTATTTTTGAAGAGTTTAAAGGTACAGGAAATGCTGAGATCATACTTGATAGAAAACTTTCTGATAAACGTATATTTCCAGCTATTGATATTACAAAATCCGGAACAAGGAAGGAAGAGCTATTAGTTGATAAGGCTATACTAAATAAAATATGGGTGGTGCGTAGGATACTCAATCCTATGGGACCCGTTGAAGCAATGGAATTTTTACGTGACAAACTACTTTTAACAAAGAGCAATGCTGACTTTTTTAACTCCATGAATCACTAAAAGTAAGCCAGTTATGATGGATATGCTGAGCAAAAAGTAAAACGCTCTTATAGCTAAAATAATTTGGATTTACCAAAATATATTTATAGTTAAGTTGGCAATTTACCTTAAGTTAGCGCGTGACACTGGAATGACACCCTTGGTGGCAGACAGCTAAAGGAAAATATCAACTAGGTTTATAATCTATCACTACCGTGTTTGCAATTTTGTCGTGAAAAGCTTGTTTATGTTCATCACCTACTGCACATACTAAAACTAAGATTAGTATAGCTAAGAATAAAATGGGATTACAAAGTGATATGCAATAAATTATAAAAAGAGCTATAGTCCTTTTCATTGCTTGCATTGTAGTGATTGACTCAAATGTATCTTTGTCTTTTACACGCATGCTAAATAACAAGTGTCCTGGAGTGCCGCCAAATTTTACTAGCATGAATATATGAAATATACATGGTATCATTAAAAATAAAGAAAATACAATCGTGGTGATTACAATTATTGCACCCATGATCCCTTGTATTGCGTGTGTAAGTGAGAAACCCACCGCCATTAAACCAAATGGTATTGCGATAAATAAAATACAATCAACTATAAATGCTAGAGTACGTCTTGTCATCGTTGAGTAGTTTACTTTTTTATCCATGTACTACCTATAAAGAAAAATATCAACTAGATTGATAGTCTATCACTACTGTTTTTGCAATTTTATCGTAAAAAGTCTGTTTGCGTTGATCAAATACTGCAAACAAAAATAAAATTAGCACAATTAAAAGATATAGAAAAGTATAACCATGATAATGCAGATGAAGCAAAAAGCGAAAAATAATCCAGATGCTTCCCTTAGAAATACATCTTATTGTTGCTTGCATAAGGGTAACATTTGTAAATGTATTAGCATCTTTAATATGCATACCACACAATAGTTTTCCTGGGGTACCACCAAGTTTTGTTACCATTAATATTTTGGATATTGTTAGTACTAATGTTGCGACCACTGTAGAAACTATAAATGGTATTTCTGTTGCTAGTTGTGCAAGTTCCTGAAAAGAGTCTTTATCTTTATCTTGATCTTGTAATGATACGATGAATACACCATAGATAAAACCGAAGATAAAATGAGGGGAAAATATGATGAGGTCAAGTATTTCTGCTACAATACGCCTTGTAAATCCTACATAATTTACTTTAACATTTATTTCAGTATTCATAACCCCACCTATATTTCATAATATCATCATATGATATAAAAATACGTTATTAAATAACCGTAAATATACTAACTTGGGTAATATTAGCTACTTGTGCCACTCTATTATTTAAATTAATATTAAATCATTTATAACTAGGGAAGTTATGTCAACACTAATCACAGTTGCATATGGCGACGGTATCGGACCAGAAATCATGGAAGCGGTGCTGTCGATATTGCGCGAAGCAGAAGCGGAAATCTCAATAGATATTATTGAAATAGGGGAGCGTGTTTACAGTAAAGAATGGTCTCACGGAATTTCTCCAAGTGGTTGGGAATCAATTGAAAGGACAAAAATATTATTAAAATCTCCGACAACAACTCCTCAAGGTAAAGGGCACAAAAGCTTAAACGTTGCACTCAGAAAAAATCTAGGGTTGTATGCAAATATCAGACCATGCATTTCATATCATCCTGTTATAGAAAATAAATTCGATAAGTTTGATATCGTAGTGATACGTGAAAATGAAGAGGACGTTTACACCGGAATAGAGCATAGGCTCACTGGTGACTCTTACCAATGCACTAAAATTATTACTAGATCTGGCTCAGAGAAGATATGCAGGTACGCTTTTGAATATGCAAAAAAACACAACAGAAAAAAAGTAACTTGCCTGACTAAAGATAACATCATGAAAATGACTGACGGAACTTTCCATGCCGCGTTTGATCGCATTGCAAAGGAATACCCAGATATAAAGGCAGAACATTATATAGTTGATATTGGAATGGCGCGTGTTGCAACAGAACCGGAGAATTTTGATGTTATAGTAACCGAGAACTTATATGGCGACATATTATCAGATATAGTCGCACAAACCTCTGGATCTGTGGGGCTTGCCGGAAGTAGCAACATCGGGAATGAATACGCAATGTTTGAAGCAGTGCACGGTTCTGCCCCTGATATTGCAGGAAAAAACATAGCCAATCCTTCTGGTCTTTTAAATGCTGCAGTGCATATGCTAATTTACATAGGTCAAGTGGGTACTGCAAAACTAATCTACGATGCATGGCTCAAGACTTTGGAGGATGGAATACACACTGCCGATTTATATAAGGAGAAAAGAAGTAAACAGAAAGTTGGTACAAAAGAATTTGCAGAAGCTGTTATAGACAATCTAGGAAAAAAACCGAAAACATTATCTGAGCTTATAATTGGCAGTGATCCAAATAGTAAAGTGGATAAAATACAGGGTAATTATGAACAGGATTATAAGATTAAAAAACTAGTGGGTAGCGATATAACGCTTGCCTGGAGTAAGCCGGCTGACTTTGACCAAATAGTGAAGTTGTTTGAAACAAGTAATCCGCAGATTATAGCAATATATTCAAAAGGCCTTGCGATTTGGCCAGGAAGTTCAAAGTCTTCAAGTGACCAAATAACCTGCAGGTTCATTGCAAATAATGAAATTACAAATAGTGATGTGAATAACTTGCTAATCAAATTTGAGGAACATAATTTTGATGTGGTGAGAATGGATAAGTTGTATTTGTATGATGGGAAAGAGGGTTTCTTCTCTTAGTGGTTGCTTGATATTTTTATGCTTGTGTGAAACATTAAATATATTATACCAATAGTATCGTGTATTTATGTGAGGTGTAGTAATGAGTCAACATTTTAAGTTAACTGGTCAGGAGTTTTATGATAATAATGATCTGTTTAACGTACTAGAGATAAAAGCTGAACAAATTGTAGGTAAGGATTATCAAGCTCTTAGCAAGTTTCTGAAAAAACAATATAATAAATTGATACTTGTAAACCATCCTGACAAAGGTGGAGACAAAAATAGATTTGATCAGATTTATAAAGCTTATCAAGAGCTAAAAAAGTACATTGAACCTTTAGAGTCAGGAAATCCTTGTGTTAAAGTCAGTGTTGGTGCTGAAAGTAATGGACGTTTAACAGCACGTGAATTTCATTATAGAAAGAAGCTGTTCGATACACTAGGGATTGGTGAAGAAGCTATAGGTAAAGATTTTGATGAATTGACTTCTATATTAAAAAAGAATGATAGTGCGTTTTAAGAGGATGTGGAATACTGTTTTTCAGGAGATATTTATGGCAGTTTTTTTAGGCCGTCAGACCCTGGCGAGCTTAATAAACGCTTATCAAAACCTAGTATACGGCTATTTCTTTATATTTCTCCTCTAAAGGAAAAAAAGAACCTAGTAGATGAGGATAAAAAAGAATTAGCGTTAAGATTTATAGAACGTAAAAATGCCTTACTATTTATTCGGACTCTTAGTGTTCTACCCTTAGGCCTGTTAACTACAGTTACTATAGGTTGCTATTTTTCATGGTGGATCATAGCATTTAACATCGCTATTAGTAGAGCCTTTGGTTTATTAGTGAATTATTATATGGAAAAGTATAAAAATTCAGAAATTTCCACTGATGAATTCATAAGTAAAATGAACTATATCGCGCTAGGCAGTAAGCTTCTTATCAACTATCCTTTAGCTGCTTTTTCTGTTTATCTACTTACAACAAATTTCATTGCTAATAGATTAACTGTTGGTGGAACCATACTTGGTTCACTATTGTTATCGGCAGTATTAATTGAAATGTTAGCTCCTGTTTTCTCAAAAGGCTGTGAAATATATGCTGAAAAGCACACAAAAGATTTACTAGAAGAGGATCCAAGAGATAGGGTACAAAAGGAAACTGACCTGTTAGGATGGTATGATCCACGAAAACTGTTAATGCCAATTGTTATGCCTCTTATTAAAAAGTGTTTTGCGGAAGTGGCAAGCGAATTTGCTGAGAGGAATTTTGATGAGGTATAGCATTTCTCATAATAGTCCGAATAGGTCATAGGAAGGCAGAATCAACAGCACGACGAAAGGATTCGAATAGAGGAATGTTTTTCCTGGCTCTGTTTTTTATAGCAAACCAATGATGCTCAATTTTGTTAAAATCTGGAGAATAAGGCGGCAGATACAAAATTTCTGCACCGACTCCTTTAGCGAGCTTGATAAGCTTATCAGACTTATGAAAAGTAGCATTATCAAGAATGACAGTTTGTCCAGGTTCTAAGATCGGTGCCAAAAATTGCTCAAACCATCCATTAAAAATATCCATATTACAGTGGCCTTCAAATGTTAATGGAGCAACTATCTTTCTTCTACTTAAGGCTGCAACCATGCTGATTCGTTGAGTTTTTTTTCCAGATTTTAGGGCATAAAATCGCTGTCCTTTCTGGCAATACCCATATGGATAGTCCTCCGTGTTATCAATCCCAGACTCATCTATATACACTAAGTTTTCTGGTTCTTTTGTTGCTATAATTTTTAAGAATTCAGCACGTTTTTCTTCGTTCCTTTCCTTGTATCCATATGTCTTTTTTTGCGCGTAAATCCAATTTTTCTGAGAGCTCGGTGGATCGTTTCGATACTAACGTTGCCCCAAAGTTTAGCCATTTCCGACAGAGTTTTTCTACCGTGTTTTTTAGCAAATTCGATAAACTTATTCCAGTCGATAATTTTCTGATTGTAACCTCCATTACCGAGTTTTTTGACTGAAAGTCGCCTGTTTCTTTTTTTCTTTGCTTCCACTCCCACAAAGTAGTTCGTCCAATTTTAAATCTTGCTGCCACTGCTTCTCTGCTTTCCCCTTCGTCTAGTGCTTCCATTGCTTTTTTTCTTAAATCATAACTATATGCTGCCGGCATCCAACCTCCTTATCGCCATCTATCCTTAATCTTATCATATCCGGACTTCTGTGGAAAGAGCTATAAAAACTGATATGTCTGATGTTAATGCTGAAGGACTATCTAAGCCTAAAGGAATTGAATTTGCACAGCAACCAGTGTAGTATAAGCTTTTAGCTCTATGCATGGACTCAAAAAAAGTAGAACTGATATTTGAAAAATTCAAGCAATCAAATCCTGCACCAAAAATAGAGCTGAATTATACCAATGATTTTACGTTATTAGTTGCGATAGTTCTATCAGCACGAACAACTGATATAAGCGTTAATAAAATTACAAAGGAGCTATTTAGTATCACTGATACGCCAGAAAAAATGCTGAGTTTTGGGCAGAGTGAGCTAAGAAAATGCATAAGCAGTATTGGTTTATATAATTCCAAAGCAAAAAACATAATCGGGCTCAGCAAAATATTGATTGAGAGGTACAATAGCAAAGTGCCTACTGATTTCGATGATTTGGTGTCTTTGCCGGGAGTGGGAAGAAAGAGCGCTAATGTGTTCTTAAATTCGGGGCTTGGCATTCTAACATTGGCAGTTGATACTCACGTTTTTAGAGTGAGCAATAGAATCGGGCTTGTGAAAGAAAAAGATGTGTTTAAAACAGAACAATCTCTTTTAAATGTGGTTCCCAAAAAATACCTGCTTTATGCTCATCATTGGCTAGTTTTGCATGGTAGATATGTTTGCAAAGCACAGAAACCTTCGTGTGAAACGTGCATAATTCATGATTTATGTGAATTTGAGTGCAAAAGGTATAAAGTCTAGTATTTCTTTTTTTGTCATCCAAGTAGCTATAGAAACGAAAAAACTTACTTGACACATTTTGCTGGAATGATACAAGTTATTATTCAAACAACAGTTATGCAAGAGATCTGATTACATCTAAGCTAACAATGGACCACTAGATATATTACTAACTACGTTGACCTGATTCAATATTTTATTAGTGGGATTGAAATAATTTTCTATAAATTCCTTATATATAGCTGTTAACTTGTGTATATCGTTTACTGATACGCATTCGTTTATCTGATGTGCAGTTTTGTTGATTATACCAAATTCAATCACTGGACAAACATCTTTGATAAACGCAGCGTCAGATGTGCCACCACTTGTGCTAAGTATAGCATCAATGTTGGTAACCTTACTTATTGCATCAAGCATAATATCAGTATTTCTATCGGGAGTAGAGAGGAAAACGTCCCTGCTGCTATGCATAGAAAGTTTATAATCGTTAGTTACACTGGAGCATATTTCATCAATCAGCTTATATAAGCCACCCGGTGTTTGTTCATTGTTATATCGAATGTTAAAACGTGTAGTTGCTGAGCCAGGTATTAGATTGCTAGTATTATTTCCAACATCGATAGTAGTAACTTCGCAATGTGAAGGCTGAAAATATTTATTACCATGA
This sequence comes from Wolbachia endosymbiont (group A) of Aleiodes leptofemur, assembly GCF_964028465.1. Classification (NCBI taxonomy): domain Bacteria; kingdom Pseudomonadati; phylum Pseudomonadota; class Alphaproteobacteria; order Rickettsiales; family Anaplasmataceae; genus Wolbachia; species Wolbachia endosymbiont (group A) of Aleiodes leptofemur. Next base: position 930,095 of record NZ_OZ034782.1, on the reverse strand, counting down.
TCAAAAGTAGTATTTTTTACCTTACTCAATATTGATATTACCTTATATATTGGATTGTCTGCTAGGTCTGGGTAGGCAACGTGCCCTTGTTTTCCATGGCAAATTAATTCAAATGTTACAGAACCTCTTCTGCCTATTTTTATGGTATCACCTAATTTCTCACTACTGGTTGGTTCGCCAACCACACAAAAATCTATCTTTTTCTGCTTATTTTTCATCCATTCCAAAACTGCCTTTGTTCCATATTCTTCCATGCTTTCTTCAGCACTGGTAATCAATGCACTTATTGAACCATTGAACTGAAACTTCTCTGCAATCAAATTTACCATAGCAGCAATAAATGCAGCTACTCCGCTTTTCATATCAGCGGCCCCTCTTCCATATAGCATTCCATCCCTCACTTCTGGTTTAAATGGACCAAATGCCCAATCTTTTAACTGACCCGGTGGTACAACATCAACGTGCCCAGCAAAGCACAAATTTGGTACTCCATTTATATATTTCGCATAAAGATTTTTAACTTTATCACCAAATTCTAAAATCTCACAATCAAAGCCGCTCTTCTTGAAGATTGTTGCTATATACTCTATTGCCCCGCTGTCTTCTGGTGTTATACTCTCAAAAGAGATCAATTTCCTAGTTAGCTCTACAGGGTCAATTTTCATGTCAATCTTAAAATACTTATACTGCTATATTGTAAACACTCTATGCACTATTTAAAACAAATATTACATCAAACCGAACAAACTTTTCTAAGGGAAGTAATAACAGATTACCACCTTGCTGATGATATCTATGAAATATGCACACAACACGGAAATGACATCTTTCTAGTTGCAGATGAAAATACAGCAAAACTTTTAAACAAAAACGTATTTAATAAAATTTCTCATTTAATTATTCCAACCCCACCTGCCATTCCAGTGTCACGCGCTGGGATGACATCAAGTAGAGAAATGACACCAAGCAGAGCTGCCTCTCTTGAAACCGTAAATCTAGTGAGAAACAAAGTAAAAGACAGTGACTTAATAGTTGCATTTGGTAGCGGCACCGTTAACGATATCTGCAAATATGCAAGCTACCTCGAGAAAAAAGATTATATATCCTTTCCAACAGCCGCTTCTATGAATGGATATACATCCGCAAATGCTTCAATATTAGTAAATGGATATAAAAAATCGTTCAAAGCACATCTTCCAAGAGCAATATATATAGATATAGACATACTTGCCAATGCGCCACTGCGCCTCACATTAAGCGGATTTGCAGATTTCATTTGTCGTTCAACAGTTCAGGCTGACTGGCTACTATCTCATTTGTTGCTTAGCACAGAATACAATGAATTACCTTTTACACTTGTTCGCGATTTGGAGCAAATTTTGCTAAGAGAGTATACGGCGCTTACTAAAAGAAGTAGAAAAGTGGTCCTATTACTTATGGAAGTTCTACTAATTTCAGGACTTGGAATGGTAATATCAAAAGGCAGCTATTCTGCAAGCCAAGGAGAGCATATGATAGCTCACGCAATGGAAATGGTAACAAGAGATCATTCCTTACTACATGGCGAAAAAATTGCTGTTACGACGATTACCATGGCTAATTTGCAGGAAAAGATATTATCAATACAAAACCCGATTATCAAACCGACCACTTTAGATGTAAAACATATAACTCAGTGCTTTGATAATATCGAATTTGTAAGAACTTTTGAACAGAAGCAAATTATGCAGCAAAAAATCCAAGAGATTATTTGTAAAGAATGGCATAATATTTCCAGTTTAATTAAGCAAAATTTACTACCTGCAAAACACCTGCAAAAAATATTTGAAGATCTATCAATTCCACACTTACCAGAGCACCTCAGTTGGAATAAAGAACAATATTGTAAAGTGGTCGATCTTGCGTTTACAACAAGAGATAGATTCACCTTTCTTGACTTAGCTAACTGCATAGAAGAAAGTTAAGTTTTGTAGTGAAATTCTGTCATTTAAAGAGATCATAGGCCAAAAGCTAAACCCTTTTCACAATCTCTTATCCATTGTCTCCTCACCTGAGTGGATATACAACTCATTCCAAGTAACTGACACTGGGTTTCACCAATAGCACTGCTTTGCTAAACATAGTTTAGTTCGAGTGGCTGAGGAGGGACTTGAACCCCCGACCAAGAGATTATGATCCTCCTGCTCTACCAACTGAGCTACTCAGCCTAATTAAAAACCTTATTATACACACGATCTATATGTTTCGTATAATACTTCAAATCAAACAAAGATTCAAGTTTTTCCGAGTTAATAACCTTAAGTAAGGGTTTATCTTGTTTCAATTCGGCCAGAAAATCACTGTTGTTTTGTTTCACTTTCATTGCATTGCTCTGAACAATTTTATACGCCTCTTCCCTCGCCAAACCACTATTTACTAACTCAAGCAATACACGCTGTGAGAAAACTAAACCTTTTGAAGAATTTAAGTTCTTTTCAATGTTTTCCTTATTGATCACCAATTTATCTATCAAATCTGTTAATCGCACTAAAGCAAAATCCATTGTTATACAAGCATCAGGAGCAATGCATCTTTCCACAGACGAGTGTGATATATCACGTTCGTGCCACAATGCAACATTTTCTAACGCAGGAAAAACATAACTGCGTATTAAACGTGAGAGTCCAGTCAGATTTTCACTTAAAATAGGATTACATTTGTGTGGCATAGCAGAGCTTCCCTTCTGCCCAGTGGAAAAATGCTCAGAAATTTCGCCGATTTCAGTTCTTTGCAAATGACGAATTTCAACAGCAACATTTTCTATTGAACTTGCAATTACTCCCAAAACTGAAAAGAACATGGCATGTCTATCACGAGGAATGATTTGAGATGATATGGTTTCAGGTATGAGTCCCATTTCTTTCGCTACATATTCTTCAACAAACGGATCAACATTTGCAAAATTGCCTACTGCACCTGATATTTTACAAATTGAGATCTCTTTTTGCGCGCTAATTAATCTCTGATAATTGCGTTTAAATTCAGCATAAAATCTGGCAAATTTTATTCCAAGAGTTGTTGGTTCTGCATGCATTCCGTGACTGCGTCCAACACAAACAATATCTTTATAGTCCTCAGCTTTTTTTTTCAATGCTGCAAGTAAATTTTTTAGATTCTCGAGCAAAATATCACAGGACTCTTTCAGTTGCACCGCAAGGCATGTATCCAAAACATCAGAACTTGTCATTCCATAATGAAGATAACGAACATCAACTCCCGCTTTTTTAGCAATATATGTCAGAAAAGCTATAACATCATGTTTTACAATGGATTCAATTTCGTTGATACATTCAACATCAAATTCAATAGCACCAGAGAGGTTCTCAGCAATATTATTCGGAATCACTCCTAACTTTGCTTGAGCTTCACACGCTAATTTTTCTATTTTAAGCCATATATTAAATTTATTATTTTCCTCCCAAATGGAAGACATTTCTTTTCTGCTATAGCGGGGAATCATTTTTGATTTATTCCAATAATGGTGTCATTCCAGTGCGTGACACTGGAATCCAGATATAAAAGTATTTGCAAATTATTCAATGGACAACGGATTCTAGAAGCATAAAATAATGTCCATGATGAAATAAACTGGATCCCAGTGTCACGCACTGGGATGACATGAGGGAAGCACTGGGATGACACCAGCTTAGCCATGGCAGAAATTTCTTTACGGCTATAGCGTGGGATCATTTTTGATTTACTCCAATAATGGTGTCATTCCAGTGCGTGACACTGGAATCCAGGTATAAAAGTATTTGCAAATTATTCAATGGACAACGGATTCTAGAAGCATAAAATAATGTCCATGATGAAATAAACTGGATCCCAGTGTCACGCACTGGGATGACATGAGGGAAGCACTGGGATGACACCAGCTTAGCCATGGCAGACATTTCTTTACGACTATAACAAGGGATCATCTTTGATCAGCTATCATCACCATCAGTAGCTTCTTTATTCACATCTTGCTCTGCCTCTTGTTGCTCAGACTTCTGATTTTGCAATTTTACTTGCCTTAGCTCATTTGCATCTGTTTCGGATTTCACGACGTATATAGTAATTGGTACTACTACTTCACTATGTAATTCTACGTTTACTTGGTATTCACCCAAGTTTTTGATGCTTACTCCACCAAAAGATAAACTACGGTGATCTATCACATGTCCTTCTTGTAGTAAAATTTTCGCAATTTCACGTGTTGTTACAGAACCAAAAATTTTACCATCCTCTGAAGCTTGCTTTATTAATACCACAAACTTATCATGTAGTGACAACGCAAGCTCTTTTGCTACATTTAATCTTTTTATATTCTCTTCTTCCAGTAATAAACGTTGCTCCTCTAGCTTTGTTAAATTTTCCTTGGTAGCTTTCACCGCTTTTCTTTGTGGAAAAAGAAAATTACGTGCATAACCTGGTTTAACTTTGACAACTTCACCAAGCTTACCTAAAGTCCTTATATTTTCCTTTAAAATTATCAACATAAATTACCTAAACTTTTTTAGTACAGTAAGGAATAAGAGCTAAAAAACGTGCCCTTATGATCGCTAAGCGTAACTTCCTTTGTTTTTTTGCACATACGCCTGTTAATCTTCTAGGTAATATCCTACCATAGTCAGAGGTAAACTTGGATAATAAATCTATATTCTTATAATCTATGTCTTCATCTTTAGACGCAGCAAGAGGGCAAACTTTAGAACGCCTAAAGCCAGTCCTATTATTTACAGATACGTAAGAATTATTAAAACTATTTCGTCTTTTCATCATTATGCGCTTTGCTCCTCAATTTGTTTATTCATCATATGAGATTTACCTTCAAAAATTTTATCAACCTGCACAGGAAAGTGGCGAATAACGTTCTCATTAAGTTTCATTCTACGCATAAATTCATCCAGAATGCTTGCAGTAGAACTTATGCACATTATACAATAATGACCGCTCTTCATTTTATTTTTGTGATATGCAAAATCCAAAAGACCCCAATGTTCATACTTGATTAATCCTGATGCTTCAATGTTTTTCAAAAGCATTTCCAACGCTTTGCTCGATTGAGTTGGACCGTTTATTCTAAAATCTTTCAAAATATCTTGAAAAATCTTTATTAGATGTTCTGAAATATTTCTCTTCAAAGCATTTACTGCGTTATGGATAAACGCACTTTTAGTACTGCCTCCTAGAAATTTTGTAAAATCTTGCGTTATTCCTAAATCTTTTAGGTCATCTTTCAACTCTTTATCGATTTTTGACTTCACTTCTTTCAAATTTGAAAGATCTTCTTCTAATTCAACCCATAAAATTTTTGTAAGATCTTCCAAGAAATCAGAGTAAGCAACTAGACTTTCTTTAATGTCCTCAGCACGCACTTCTAACTCTTGTTTTGTAAGCTTGTCATTTCCTTTTTTCAGAATATCCCTGATTTGCTGGAACATAATATCTGCTTTAATATTTTTCAATGAAACAGCTAGCTCTTGGACCATCTCCTCTACTTCTTGCTGTAACAATCCTTGTTGTGCTATAAAAGTAAATTCATAAAGATTCACTATATCTTCCTTTAATACCGATTAAATACTTCATTATATAAAGCTTTTTTATATAAGCAAGTTATTTGTATTAATTTCTACGCTTTTAATCCAGCTTAAATTAGATATTTCATAAATTACTTGAGGAGCAATTGAGTATGCACCTGGTAATAAGATGCTCACTTTATGTTTTTCGAGAAGAAGTTTTAGCATTATTTTGGTTCTGCCTTCATCTTTCAATATTGTGTTTAATTCCATAGCGGCTTTTTGCGAATCCGTGCACTCAGTGGTGAGAACTAATTCTTTTATTGTAGAAGTGACTCTTTTTGTAAACTCAGATATATCCTTGCCTGCTAATCTTGTTGTATTTTCCGAAGCTTCAAGATCAATTATCACAAATGTTCCTGGTGAAAATAAATCTCTTTTTTCTTCTATTATTTCATTATTATAGAATGCTATTTCAGAAACGTTATGGGGATCAGAAAGTGTGAGGATAACAAACCTTCCACGCTCTGAAGTTCTCATACGTGCATTTAATATTACCCCAGCAGTTTTTGCTGTTCTATTTTCTCCGATAAACCCAATATTTAACTTTTCCAGAAGAGTTCTAAATTTTTCAAGCGGATGATTAGTTAAATAAAATCCTAGTGAAAATAACTCATGTTCTAATTTTTCCTCTTCATCAAAATCTTCCACATTCTCAAGTTTCGGTTTGAGGACATCAAGACTACCAAACAAAGCAGCTTGACTTGATTCTCTATCCTGTTTGTTTTTATTTGCAAAGTAAATCAGCGTGTCCATTGACTCATATAGCTGCTTTCTGTTCTTATGCACGCTATCGAATGCTCCGGATTTAATCAGGCTTTCTAGCGCTCTCTTATTTATTATATGACCTGAATTTTGAATGAATTCCCATATGTCCTTACAAGCGCTTGAACGTACGTTCACTATTCCTTCCGCTATAGAAAAACCAACATTCCTCAAGGCAGCAATACCATAACGTATGCGTTCATCCTCTATTGAGAATTCAGCTTGAGACTTGTTTATATCAGGTGAAAGAACGGTAACGCCACTAAACTTTGCTGCATGATAAAATAAATTCAGTTTATCTCTATCATCAATATTCAGATTCATTAGTGCTGTAAAAAATTCTAATGGATAATTAGCTTTAAGGTAAGCCGTTTGATAAGATATAACCGCATATGCTGCAGCATGAGATTTATTGAACCCATAACCAGCAAATTTTGCAACAAGGTCAAAGATATAACTTGCCCTGTCATAATCAACGCCATTCTTCGTTGCCCCTTGGATGAAAAGTTCACGTTGTTTATCCATCTCTTCCTTAATTTTCTTACCCATGGCACGTCTTAGCAGATCTGCTTCCGCTAAGCTATACCCGGAAAGAATACGGGCTATTTCCATCACTTGTTCTTGGTAAATTATTACCCCAAATGTTTCTTTTAACACTCCTTCAAGTAACGGATGAATATAATCTGGCTTCTCAAGTCCATGCTTTCTTGCAACGTAAGTTGGAATGTTATCCATAGGTCCTGGACGATAAAGGGAAATTAAAGCGATAATATCCTCAATACAGTCCGGTTTTAGTTTAATTAAAGCTTCTCTCATTCCCGAACTTTCAAGCTGAAACACTCCAATTGAATCACCGCTTGAGAGTATCTCATAGGTTTTTTGGTCATTCAAAGGAACTGAAGAAATATCAATCTTTTTTCCATCACGATTAATTAAACGACACACATGATCTATTAGCGTTAGCGTACCAAGTCCAAGAAAATCAAATTTTATTAGCCCAGCTTTCTCCACATATTTCATGCTGTATTGAGTGATTGGCAGAGCCGAATTTGGATCGTAGTACACAGGAACAAAATTTTCCAACTTTTGATCACATATTACAATTCCAGCAGCATGAGTTGAAACGTGACGATATATTCCTTCAAGCTTAAGAGATATATCAAGAAGCTTTGCAATTACCTCATCACTATCCCGCTCTTTCTGCAGGTTTTGATCAAACTCTATCGCTTGTGATAAAGTTACAGGATTTACTGGATTAAATGGAACCATTTTAGATATTTTATCCACTTGAGAGTAAGGCATTTGCAATACTCTACCAACATCACGCAATACTGCCCTTGCCTGCAATTTACCAAAAGTGATTATTTGAGCAACATAACCGTACTTTTTCTGAACATAATCAATAACCAGGTCCCTTTTCTCTTGGCAGAAATCGATATCAAAGTCAGGCATCGATACACGATCAGGATTCAAAAATCTTTCAAATATTAGGCCAAACTTTATTGGATCAAGGTCTGTAATCTGCAAGCCCCAAGCAACAATTGATCCAGCACCAGAGCCTCTTCCTGGACCAACTGGAATGCCATTTGCTTTGCTCCAACGAATGAAATCAGAAACTATCAAAAAGTAGCCAGCGTAGTTCATCGAAGTTATCACACTCAGTTCGTAATTCAGCCGATCGTAGTATTGTTTAAGGTCTATGTCTGTCTCATTCGCAATACGGAATTCTAATCCTGCAACTGCCTGCTCCCTCAGTTCTTCATTCTCAGTTTTATTTTCTCGACAAGGAAATTTAGGCAAAATAGGCTGCCTGCTTCTTGGCATGTAAGAGCACCGCTTAGCTATCACTAAAGTGTTATGAATTGCTTCGGGAATGTCGCTGAACAGCTCCTCCATTTCTGCCACAGACTTGAAGTAATGCTCGGTAGTTAACTTCTTTCTGTTATTCTCCAGGGCATAACTCCCCTCCGATATACACGTTAATATATCATAAGCCTCATAGTCAGACCTATTTGGAAAAAACACATCGTTCGTTGCAACTAGTGGTATATTGCGCTGATAAGCAAAGTCTATCAAAGCTTCTTCAAGCTCTAGCTCTTTATTCAGCCCATGACGCTGCAATTCAACATATAAATGACCATTGAATGCTGAAAGCAGTTTTTCAACCGTTTCTTTATCTTGCCCCAACAATGGTTGAGCCAAACATCCACCGGTTAAAGCGATCAGACCCGTACTTAAATTCAATAGCTCATCAAAATCAACGTAAGGAATATCGCTGTTATTCTTGCGCTTTCTAAAAGACTCACTCACCAAAGTGACTAAATTAGTGTACCCTTGCTCATTTTTTGCAAGCAATAATATAGGTAAATTTTGTTCTGAATGTTTAACTATAATATTGCATCCTATTATTAGCTGTATTCCCCTACTTGCCGCATATTCTGCAAATTCAAGTGAGCCAAACAAGTTACCTGAATCAGTAATTGCAACCGCTGGCATTTTATTTCGCAAACAAAGGCCGATCAGCTCCTCAATTTTAACCGAGCTTTCAAGCAGCGAATAAACACTATGAACACGTAAGTGTATGAACATAAGAAACTTTAGATCAACAAAAAAGGATAACATTAATTTACTCATGAGAACATAATTTTCATGAGAACAAAAGCCTATAAAATTCTAAAATTAAAATACAAAAACTTACTTGACAAACTCCGCCAGCTCCCTTATCACGATAGTGAAGCTATTGTATTTGCTTTCGCCAATCTGCAGATTAAAAGGTAAGGATTAATTAATGTATCGGCGTCTTATGTTCAATTTTTTGCAGTATATAGATACTGTATGTCTTTACAAAACTTCATCTACATCTAGATTTTTATCTAAATAAGCTGAACGCGCTTATAAAGCGTTACAAGACATCAAAAAATGCCAATACTCGACAGAGATAGTAAAAGACTAGCTAACTCGGGGATTCTTTGTCTTTTTTTCTGCTTAGTAAATTTCTTAAACATTTGCAGCATAGGTTAGTTGCAATTAAAAGCAGCTAAATCTCGCTTGTCAAGCGTTTAAAACATAAAAAACGCCAATATTTTAAAGCGGATAATAACCACGGGGCTTCTTTTGCCTTTTTTTTATTTGGTAAATTTCTTAATGTTTATGGCTAAACGACAACCGTCATCCCGCTGCTTGTTAGCGGGATCTCTTGTTAGCGGCTGAGATACCGCGAATGAATCGCGGTATGACGTAGATTGCTGTCATTCCAGTGCTCCTTTTTTTGTCATCCCAGTGTCTGGGCACTGGGATGACAAGAAAGAGGCTACTTGGATGACACCCTGACAATCGTCATCCCGCTGCTTGTTAGCGGCTAAGGGATACCGCGAATGAATCGCGGTATGACGTAGGGATTGCATTAGCTATAATTCTTTAGTTTTCACTTTTCTTTTAACCTTGCAATGATATTTTCTTTGCCGATAAAAATTAATAGTTTAGCGAGCTCTGGTCCTGTTTCTGTTCCTGTTAAAGCTGAACGCAACTGCGTAAATAGGTTTTTTGCCTTTATATCCACTGTTTGTCGAATAGTTTTGACCCATTCTGACAACGTGTTTTCATTACAATCACCTTGGGGCAATGCATTGAACGCAATTTTTATAAGCTCCTTATCAAGAATCACAGGCTCTATATCAGATTTGCATATTTTCCACCACTTGGCCACCTCAGAAAACCTTTCTATATTGTTCCTTATAAAATACCAAAACTCTGAGGAGTCCACTCCAATTTGATTTAAACGGTCTTGCACCATTTCAAATGGCATTTGTTGCAGAACTTTGCTATTTAGCTTATATATTTCACTCAAGCTGAATTGTACAGATGCTGAGCTAAATTTTTTAATATTAAATGAATCAATCAAAGATTGCATACAGGCGCAAGCTTCAATTGGATTGGATGTTCCGAGCTTCACTAAATAACTAACTAGTGCCATCGGTTCAATTTCATCTTCTTTTATAGATTTGATATCTAGCACGCCGGCTCGCTTGGATATCTTGCTATCATCAAAATGTAGCAGAGAAAGGTGAGCAAATGTAGGGATTTTCGCTTTTAATGCTTTAATCATTTGGAGCTGAACTGCGGTATTAGTTACATGATCTTCCCCTCGTACAACATGGGTTACATTAAAGTCAACATCATCAATAACAGAAGGTAACATGTATGTGTAAATTCCATCTTCTCTTTTTACCACAGGGTCACTTATGCTACTGGTTGCAATATTTATTTCACCTTTAACTTCATCATTCCATTTAACAACCTCATTTCTATCCAACTTAAATCTAAAATGTGGTCTTCTTCCTTCTTGCTCATAACTAATTTTCTCTTGCTCAGTTAGAAGTAACGCGCTTCTGTCATATACAGGGGGAAGTCCTTGTTTTAACTGCAATTTTCGTTTAATGTCTAACTCTTCTCTTGTTTCATAGCATGCATAAATATGCCCTTCTTTTATTAACTGCAAAAACACCTCATTGTAACGCTCAAAGCGCTCTGATTGCTTGAAACTTGCATCCCAATTGATACCAATCCATTTCAAATCTTGTATGATATCATTTATATATTTGACATCTGAACGCTGAAGGTCAGTATCATCAAAACGGAGTAAAAATTTTCCATTTTGATTGCGTGTGTACATCCAACAAACCAAGGCAGTTCGTACGTTTCCTACGTGGAGGTAGCCAGTTGGGCTTGGAGCGAATCTTGTTAGCATTTAAATAGCAATATTGTTTACTCTAATTTATTTTAATTTTATATAAATATATGGCTAGAGCAAGCGAGATCTGCTAATACAATTGAGCAAGAGAAGAATAAGTATGGCTATAGCATTGTGGCACCTTTGATATTTGATGGATTAAGACCATATGATAAATTCAAGAAAATTCACAGCTTGACGGCAAAGGCTAATGTAGCATTATATTGGTATCATGACTAACTTAGAAAAGATGAGAGAAAAACTGCAAGATCAAATAAATTATCATAATGTTTTGTATCACCAAAAAAATAAGCCAGAAATAAGTGATGCTGAATATGATGAACTGAAGAAAAAGTTAGCTGAAATAGAGCCAGAAATTTATGCGACACAAGATAGTGTTGGTGCTCCACCTGATGAGAGGTTTTCTAAGGTGGAACATCAAGAACCTATGCTTTCCCTTGAGAATGCTTATGATGAACAAGGTGTAGAGAAATTTTTGTCTAAAATAAAGAGGTTTTTAATTGAGGACAAAATAGAGATATTATGTGAACCAAAAATTGATGGGTTGTCGTTTTCTGCAATTTATGAGGATGGAAGATTTGTTAAAGCTGCAACTCGAGGTGATGGTTTTGTAGGGGAAGATGTCACTCACAATGTTGCAACAATAAAAGGCTTTCCTAAGTTTTTGCAAGGTGTGCAAGGAAGACTAGAAGTCAGAGGTGAAATATACATCAGTAACAGCGACTTTTTAAAGTTAAATGAAAACGATGAATTTGCCAATCCTCGAAATGCAGCTGCTGGTTCTCTAAAGCAATTGGATGCAAACATTACAGCAAGCAGACCTCTTAGATATTTTGCTTATTCTTTGATTGGTGGAGCAGAGAAAAGTCAAAGTGAGGTACTAAATAAGCTTGAGGCACTTGGTTTTTGCGTAAATGAGCATCAGTCCTTAACGAGTAGTTTAGATGGAATGCTGAAGTTCTATAATGAAGTCTATAACTGTCGCTATAACTTGGATTATGATATTGATGGAATAGTCTATAAAGTAAATGATTTGGTACTACAAAATCGTCTAGGGAATACTCACAAAGCACCGCGCTCAGCACTTGCATACAAGTTTTCTGCGGTTTATGCAAAAACAAAGTTAAACAAGATATTTATACAGGTGGGCAGAACAGGGGTTTTAACTCCAGTTGCAGATTTAGTGCCAGTCAATGTTGGTGGGGTGCTAGTTAGTAGAGCAAGTCTGCATAACCAAGATGAGATAAAACGTAAAGACATAAGAGAGGGAGATATTGTAACAATCAAAAGGGCAGGGGATGTAATTCCCCAGATCGTTGAAGTAAGCAGAGATTCTCGTCTTCCAAATACACCTGAATTTGTGTTTCCTGAAGTATGCCCTGAATGTGGTAGTAAAGTACGTCAGGTTGAGGGAGAGGCGGCAGTAAGGTGTCCTGAGGAATTTGCCTGTAAAGCTCAAATGATAGAAAAACTAAAGCATTTTGTATCGAAAGATGCATTTGACATTGTTGGCCTTGGTGATAAGCAGATAGAGTTTTTTTACGACCTTGGTCTGATAAAACAAATCCATGATATTTTTACTTTAGAAGAAAAATTGGATGAATTTAATCTGGAAGAACAGTCTGGTTGGGGCAAGAAATCAATAGCTCATTTATTAAATGCTATACAAAGCAGAAGGGTAATAACTCTAGATAGGTTTATATTTTCTTTAGGTATTAGATTTATTGGCCAAGTTGCAGCAGAATTGCTTGCAGATTATTATGTTTCTTATGATAATTGGTATAATTCGATGATTGAACTGTCATCAGATAATACTGAGCTAGTAGGTATAGACGGCATAGGAAAAAAAGTAGCTGAATCTTTGGAATCATTTTTTTCTAAGGAACATAACATCAAAATGTTAAATGATCTTACTGCTTGTCTTCAAATTCTTCCTGTGAGCTCCAACTCTAGTGACTCTGTTTTAAATAATAAAATTATAGTGTTTACTGGTAAGCTACTTGCTATGAGTAGAGGAGAGGCAAAAGTAAGAGCCAAAACTCTAGGAGCAAAGGTCAGCTCACATCTTTCTGCTAAAACTGACTACCTAATTGCAGGAGAAAAACCAGGATCCAAATATAAAAAGGCAGTGGAATTAGGTGTAGAAATTTTAGATGAAGACCAGTGGCATAAAGTGATAAGTTTGGGAGTGTTCAAATGAAACTTGGATTGTATATTAAATCAAAGTTGCAAGACTATTTAGAGAGTAGCCAATTCTTTCCATCCAAGAATCATTTTATTGACTTGCCTCAATTTTTCAACAGAAGGCAAGTCTTCTGTGCTGAGCGGTAGGCGGAGAGTTTGATGTTCTATAAGACCAATATCATGCAAAAGTGCTTTAGTAGGTATTGGGTTGCTGGCAGTAAATAACGCTTCGCAAGCCTGTTGCCAGATATCTGCCTGAGGGTTCCTGCCATTGAGGCACTTCTTAACATATTCATGTGCTACATATGGCCAAACATTGGAAGCAACGGAAACCAGGCCAGCCGCACCATAAGCGGCCATATCGGATATCATATTATCATCTCCACAAAAGACCTCAATATTTGGTGCAACTTTCTTATACTGAGCTAAAGTATCAACAGTGCCACTTGAATCTTTGATAGCCCAAAATTTTTCGTGGCTGGATAAGTTGCGTACAGTTTCAGCGTGAAGATTTATTCCTGCTCTTGATGGAATATTGTAAAACATAACCGGCACATGTGCTTTCTCAAGCAGCTTTTCAAACCATAAAGTCTGCCCCATAATTCCGGGCTTTGCATAAATGGGAGTTGTCATTAGATAGCCATGAATAGGCATACCCTTGCAAAAATCAAGCCATTCAAGAGTCTGATATAGATTCACTCCTGGTACGCCAATTATAATTTTTGTATTTAATTTTAGCTCACATACAAATTCAACTAACTCGCGTTTTTCAGAATCAGTAAGCGATAGGCCTTCACCTGTGCTACCCAGCAACACTACGCCATTTTCAGCTTTAACTTGCATTGTCAGTAAACGCTGCAAACTGCTATAATCTACACTATCTCCATTGCAATTAAAAGGAGTAACACAAGCAGTCCATAAAAATGTAGATTTCAATTTAAATTGTTAAAATGGTATTTCATCATCGAGTAGTTCATCTTTTATATCATTGTCAAAACTTTCGTGTTTATCTTTTTGTCCTGTTTCACCTTGTTTGTATTCACTTGGCTTGTAATCAGGATTTGGCGCACTATTTCGTGAATCCAAGAGAGTAAGAGCGCTATTAAAATTATATAGAACCACCTCTGTTGTGTATCTTTCACCACCGTTTTGGTCAGTCCATTTTCTAGTTCTCAAAGAACCTTCAACATAAACTTTACTGCCTTTACGTGCAAAATCTTTGACGATTTTTACTAATCCTTCACTAAAAATTACGATATTATGCCACTCTGTCTTTTCAGAGCGCATACCGGAAAGTTTGTCAGTCCAACTTTCAGACGTGGCTATTGAAAAACTTGCCATTTCTTTTCCATTTTGTGTAGTCCTAATTTCAGGATCTTTTCCTAAATTACCAACTAGTATGACTTTGTTTATGGTACCACCAGACATAATTATGCTCTAAATAAATCCTTTTATTATCTTATGTGAAAATACTATTGTCAAATTTAATTAAAAGTGCGCTTGGAGGGATTCGAACCCACGGCCTTTGCCTCCGGAGGGCAACGCTCTATCCAACTGAGCTACAAGCGCATATATATTTAAGTTATTTAATAGATAAGCCATCCAAGTCAAATTTTTGTTTTGGATAAAGCGTAAACATAATACTCCCATATCCAAAATATACATTTTGAGAATCATTCGCATGCTTCTTTATTGCTTTTTGATCTACGGTCCATACAAAAGTTACATAATTTTCAGTGACTGAGTGCACTTTTAAATCCTTAGTGTTTATAAACAACTTTCCATTTACCCATATTTTCCATGTATCGAGAGAAAGATATAAAATTGAGTCTAAACTCACTACCTTACAGTTGAAATTCTCCTCTTTCGCAGCTTTTGAAGACCATAAATTGAACTTTTCCATTTCATGAACCATTTTATTAACTGGCTCTTCATCAAAAAAAATGCTTTTTACGTTACTATATTGTGACAAAACGTCAAAGTCACTTTCCACTGCTTCTCTTATTATATCGTCCCGATCTGTATAGCTTAGTTTTTGATTGTTGATAAAGAAACACTCTTTTGCACGCAAATTTGCTATATCAATAAAATCGTCGATTTCTTGATTGCCAACTTTAAGAATACTTTCAAAATATCTTTTTTCTATCATCATTCCATACTGAGAATGATGACAAACCATTTCATCATTACCTTGTTTTTCTATATATATGCATAAATTTCCACTATTTAATCCTAATATTTTATGCTCAATAAAATCTTCATTGCCAATATATTGTCGGCAAGAATACTCCTTACAAATTTCTATGCTTTCTATGATATCTTCACAACTGCAATATGCATTAACATTGGAAATGAGTAGCGTAAAAATAAAAAACAGCTTTATGTTCATCACCTTATCTACTTAATATAGTATACCAATCAAAGACTATATTAGCTCTCACTATCTCTATCATATTACCATTCAAAATCTGATTCATAGTTGCAGCATCAATATTTCTCTGCTTATTTAAAATAAGAGATTTGATCATAACATAACCGGGCAGATTTGGAATAGACTGTAGAAATAAAAAAATATGCTTATCGCTGATTGAGCTTAAATTTAGGACCACTTCACTTTTTATTACTTTTGTGCGTTCACTTTTGTTGTGGAGCTCAACTTCTTCGGGTATAGAAATTGATATTTCAGGTTCTAATATATAGTACTTTTTATATAACTTGCTAAGCTCGAAATTTAAATTTGCAATGTATCTGCTACTATGTAAATTTGAAGAAGAAATTTTTTTCCATAAATCTAGGTTTTTATTTAGAACAACTTCCTTTTTTTGAATTCCAGTAATCTGTAAATTAATAGAACGTATTTTATCAATCGCAATTTGGTTTTTATTATAAATCTTTTCGTTATAGATAACAACATATGTTAATAACCCTATTAATCCAACAGATAATAACAAATACGATATAAACTGAATTGTAGCTTTTCTTTTTAATTGAGAGATAGTCATTAATCTACATTGCCTCTCCTATTTCAACATCAATAGATAGATTTTGCTCTTTAGCAGCAGGTAAGCTAGAAATATTAATGTCATAGGTACGAAAATTATCGTTTAAATTTTTTCGTAGTTTCTCGTATTGATGAGAAATATTTTTACCGGATTGAAAATTAAACTTTAAAGTTGTGGTAATATAACTTTTTGCCTCATTATAATTCCATTCAAATGATCGAAGCTCTATACCTGGTATTTTTAACTTTTCTACATACTTAACTTGTGTAAGAGGAGAGTATTCTATTTTTGATAAAATATTATTGATATTAATAAAATCATAAATTTCATCTATTTTTTTTACATTATAGCTTTGGCTAAGTTTTGTTAATTGGTTATTTAAGGTGTTCTGCTTTGCTGATAAATTATCAGCGACATTGAAATTTGAATACAAATTTAGTAAACAAAGGGTGTTTGTTATAACTAAAACCAGGGCGAAGTATAGAAAAATTCGAGGAGAGTTTAAATAAAGGTAATTGAATAGATAAAATTCTTTAGTTTCCTTTGTATTAAAAATAGCTGCTAATTTATTCTTAAAGCTATGAAACAAAATTATGGTATCGCAAAAGTTATCTTTTTCACTTATAGCTAGTTCTGCTCCTAATAGTTTGCCTAACTCATATGGAGTTAATATGTTCACACTGTTCTCTGAAAAATTTATGACTGATAAACTAGCTTTGATATCTTCTGACACTATGATACAAAGGTCGATAGGGTTATTTTTTTCAAACCCAAACTTAGTTAAGGATCGAATAGTATCTTGCACTTCCTGATATATTCCACCAGCGATAATTCCTGGTAAATTATCATTAGTAAATGATGTTAAGCGCGTAAATACCATTTTATTCTCTTTAAGAACCACTTGTCTATAGCCTCCCGTTTTAGTTGCAGCAACTATAATTTTCCAATTATTAGGATCTTTATGTAGAATCTTTTTTGTTATATTACTTATTTCTATAGGAAACATTAATATTCCCTTAAAGTTGGAGCCTATCTCAATAAACACATTCAACCAATATTCTACTAAATGCTTTGCTTTTGATGAAACAAGAAGATAGCACCAGTTTTGATTGAATTTGTTTGGCTTCTCAACCAAAAAAACTGAACTTATGTCATTATTACGAGAAAAATGCTCCATCTTTGTTTTTGCTGATAGATAGGCACTAATCTTGTTTGCCCTTGTAATAAACTGTAGCGAGTAATTTTGATCTGCATGATTAAGCACCAGGTATAAAGGTGCTTTTTTATCTGACGAAAGACATGAAATTAAATCGGAAACTGCTTTATCGTTTTTGCCCTTAACAAAATACCTTTTATTTAAAGTATTATTTTTAAAATATAGTAACATTATGCCTTCTTCTCCAATAGAAAGCATAAACTTACTTTTGGATTTTGAACTAAACATATTAACAAAGCATATACTTATCTAGAATTAAAAAGGCAATTTATTGAAATTCATTAAACGTTAGAGGGAAATATTGTTATAAATTTTCGCAGCAACATTATTTATATTATAATTTTTTTATAAAATTACCACTAATATTAAGTTATTTAGATAACAAATTAAGAAAATTCATTAAGACGAATTTGTTGTTTTTCAAATTGTAGGTAAACCTAAGCCACTTTAGCTATATCTGCCGATTGACTTTAATTAATAAGAGTTATTAATCTATTTACTATTCTTGTAATATTATTTCTAATGGTAAAGAAATATATATTTTTCTGGAACAGTTGTTATTTCAGATACAGAATTTATTGTAAGTAAACTAACCATTTGCTGAAGAGCGCTCATCTTCTGTGGTACTTGATGATGGAGCAACTAATTTGCTCAAAATCTCATCTTTTGGTCCCATAGCGTAAATGACACCATCTGACATGAGGATCACCTTATCAACTACGGACAATAACGGTAGCTTGTGAGTGATGATAACAGTAGTAGTATTTTGTTTTCTTGCAATGCCAATTGCATTAATTAAGCATGCCTCTCCATTGCTATCTAAGTTAGCGTTTGGTTCATCAAGTACTAAAAGTTTTGTGTGACCATAAAAAGCTCTGGCAAGTCCAAGAAGCTGTTTTTGGCCGCCAGAGAGCGTTACTCCTCCAGGACCTCCTATTGTTGTATCATATCCATTTGGTAAGCTTAGTATTAGTTCATGTATTCCTGCAATTTTTGCTGCTTTGATTATTTCTTCAGGATTTGGATCTGGCCTCATGCGAGCAATATTAGCTTTGACACTAGTGTTAAATAACTCAATATCCTGAGGTAAGTAGCCAACATAATTACCAAAATTTTCTCGATTCCAAGTATATACATCAGCGCCATCTAGTCTGACTACACCAGATATTGGCTTCCATACACCAACAGTTAATTTTGCGATAGTGGATTTACCAGAAGCACTTGCACCAATAACACCAACTACATCTCCAGGATCTATAATGAATGATATTCCTTTTACTGTCGGCTTATTGCTTCCATAAGGAGTAAAAAATACTCTATCAAATTCCAATTTTCCTTCAGGTTCTGGTAGAGCCATCGTTTGCTCTCTTTTTGGCGATGTTAATATAAGTCTTTGTAGCCTTCCATATGACATTCTAGCCTGATTTAAAAACTTCCAAGTATGAACCGCAGCGTCAAATGGTGCTAATACTCTACCCATTAAAATTGAAGCAGCGATGATGCTACCGGCAGTCTTATGAGCTGTGATTGCAAGTAATGCACCTGTTCCAATTACTGATATTTGCAGAGTTGAGCGCAAAAACTTAGTGATTCCAGTAATTACATTAGAGCGATTTTGTGCTTTAATTTGCATTGCTCGATTCTGATCATTTCGTTTACACCAATCAGAGACTATGAATTCTGACATGCCCATAGCTTCAACCACTTCTGCATTTCTTGTTGCAACATCTATAGCATTGATATTCCGTATAGTTTCTTCGTTGGTTTCTTGTAATATTCGTTTAGTGGCAAGTTCATTCCATATTGCCATAGAGACTAATATAATAATTCCAGTAATAGCTATAAACCCCGTGGAGGTATGTATCATGAAAATCACAACAAGGTAAATTAACGACCATGGAGTATCAAACAGTGAGAATATACCATTTCCTGTAATGAAATTTTTTATCACTCCGAGATCTCGTATTGCTTCACCACTTGAAGTTGAGCTCTGCACTGACGTTAGCCTGATTGACCTTACTATCAGATCTGGTGTTGCAGTTTTATCGATCCAATCACCTATTTTTGCCATGGCTAAATATCGACAAGTTTCAAGCATTGCAGAACATGCAAATGCAGATAAAGTGATAATTGTCAGCATAGTTAGTGTTGATACACTTTCGCTCGATATCACCCGATCAAGCACTTGAGAGGTATAAAGTGGTAGGAATAACATTAATAAATTGATTCCCGCACTAAACCAAAAGATAAACCAAAATGCACTTTTGCATTTTTCTAGGCAAACATATAGAGTACTTTGCTTCAATTCTTTTTTTATTGATGGCGTAATTTCCACAATCTTCCTCTTAATTTGATTACATGCACCATATACAATTTTTATTACAAAAATATTAATAACGGTAGTTAGCTTACTTTAAGTGAGTAAAATATTAATATATGTGAATAGGAAATATAAACAATGGTAAAAAGAAGTATAGTTAATATTTCCTTCATTGCCTATAGCGAAGCTACGTCATACCGCGATTCATTCCATAGCTGTACGAACATTCATTTTTGAAGGTAAACTGCACAGCAAATGGTGTCATGAAAGTAGCTGACACTGGGATGGCTTTGTTGCATCGCTACTTATGAAAGGCTAACTATAATTAGGATTATAAGCAACTTATTGAAAATCTTGTTTTTTTGCAATCAATCTGATCAAATTTAAGAATAGTAATTTGTTATTTATATTAATAAATTTAATTCTATTGAAAATAGCTAAAGCATTGAAATTCTTGAATTTTAGCCAGATTAGTGAGTGGTAGTGAAATTTCTTTTACTCAAATTTAGGTATTCACTGACCGTTCTTGTTATAAATACCAGAATAATAAGCTACTGATATTCTCCACCTTTTTTATCTTTAATCCATCATAGCTAGCGATGCAACAAAGCCCACCGATTCATTCTACTGCAACGCAGAAAATTCGTACAATTGTGCATAATGTGGGGCTTCTGGCTACATTTTTCTATTGAACTCACCTTTTCTCTATGTGACAGATTTCGTATTAAATTTTAAATTTAATGCGCCTAGATATACAAGCATTCCTAGCAAAACCATAGGTATAGAAAGCAACTGCCCCATAGTTAAATCAAGCCACAAATAGCCAATTTGATAGTCTGGTTCGCGAAAAAACTCAACGAAAAAACGTGCTATTCCATACCACATAACTGCAATACCAGTTAACGCACCGTGATACAGTCTTATTCTAGTTAAGAAAAACAGTGAATTTGCAACTGCAAAAAGTAGCAGTCCTTCAAAAAGTGCCTCATAAAGCTGGCTTGGATGATGCAGCAAATTATCACCACTCTCTGGAAATACCATACCCCATGGCATAGTTGTAACTCTGCCAAATAACTCTCCGTTTATAAAATTGCCTATGCGACCTAAAAATAAACCTATGGGAACTCCGCAAGAAACTAGGTCCAGTGCATAAAATGTAGGGATATTATGTCTTTTACACGAAATTATTACTGCAAGCAAAACTCCTATAGCACCACCATGAAATGACATCCCTCCTTCCCAGGTCTTCAATATCTCAATAGGGTTGCTTATATAAAGAACTGGATCATATATCAATACGTAGCCAAGTCTACCTCCAAGGATAATACCTACAATAGTGGCTGTTAATAACGAATCGTAAAAATTCTTAGTAAATATTTTTTGGTCATCTAGCTTATGTAAATACCAATATGCAAACACTATACCCAAAACGTAGGCTAAGGAATACCAATATATAGAAACAGGACCGATGCTGAAAATTACTGGATTTAAAGACATATTTTGCTATAAATTATTCTTAGACAATCTACTTTTTTCACGATCCCACTCTCTCTGTTTTATGGTTGCTCTCTTATCGTAGAGTTTTTTTCCTTTTACAATGGCAATTTTAGTTTTTGCAAATCCTTTATCGTTAAAATAGACCGAAAGCGGCACAACAGTTATCCCAGCAGTCTTGATTTGACCAATTAGTTTATTTATCTCCTTTTTATGCAAGAGTAATTTACGTTCCCTTTTTGGTTTATGATTTTTTCGGTTCGCAGCTTTATATTCTGCAATATGCATATTGTGCAGCCATACTTCGCTATTCTTTTCAACAACGTAGGCGTCGGAAATATTTACTTTTCTTTCTCTTAGCGATTTAACTTCACTGCTTAATAAGACCATACCCGCTTCAAATTCTTCTAAGATGAAATATTCAAACCTTGCTTTCCTATTTTCTGCAATAACTTCCATATCTAAAGATATCTTTAAGCTTCAATATATTACAGAGTTTTTGACTTAATTCATAATAAAACAGTTATCCCAATAAATATAAGGTGCCAGGCTAGTCTGATAGCAACAGGATAACAAAAATCAAGTAAGTGCTTTTTCTGTCTCTCTAGGCACAAGTTCCTTTACTTCTTTCATTTCAGTTTTAGGCTTTGACATTATATATTGACCAGCACCAACTATGAGCGCAGATCCTGCAGCTAGTCCAATTATTGCTGGTACAGATAGGGCAGTAGCAAATGCAAGTGCAACACCAACTATCACTGCAGTTACAAAACACACAATAACACCTTTTACAATTGCATTTTTTGCAGATTGTTCTTTTTCTTTCACAATTGCATTTTTTCCAATTTGTTTTTCTTCCTTTTTCTCTGGAAGCTGCATTACATCTTTATTTTCGGTAAGATCCTTTGGCGTTTTTTTATTCTCATTTTTTAACGTTTGCTTTTTTTCCGCTTCCTCTAAAAGCTGAATTATACCTTGATATTTAGTAAGGTCTCTTGGCGTTTTTCCATCAACATCTTTTAATGAAGGGTCTGCTTCAGTGTGTAGCAGAACTTCCACCACTTTTATTTTGCCATTTTCAGCAGCAAGATGTAAAGGAGTACGTCTATCACCATTTTTTGCATTAACCTTTGCTCCTTTTGCGATTAGAATGTCTACTACATCTTTATGGCCCTCTCTGGCTGCAAGATGTAAAGGAGTACATCCATCATCATCTTTTGCATTAACGTTTACTCCTTTATTTAATAGGTTTTTCACCTTCTCCTCATTATTATGTTTAACAGCTGAATGCAAAGCTTTGATGTTCTCTTGTGCCTTTAATAGAGCTTCTTTTACCGCTTTATGGCCTTTTTGAGAAGCAAATGTTAAAGGAGTCCATTTATAATGGTCTTTCGCATTAACATCTGCTCCTTTTTCAATTAGAGTTTCTACTATATCTTTGCGGCCATTTGCAGCAGCAAGATGTAAAGAAGTCCACCCATCACTATTTTTTGCATCAACGTTGATTCCTTCTGCTTTTGATAGAACTTGTACTATCTCTTTGTGGCCATTTGTAATAGCAAGATGTAAAGGAGCCCATCCTTTATCATTTTCTGCATTAACATTTGCTCCTTTTCCAATTAGAGTGTTTACTACATTTTTGTGGTTCCTTTTCAACAGCAAAATGTAAAGAAGTCCATCCATCACCATTTTTTGCATCAACAATTGCTC
Organism: Wolbachia endosymbiont (group A) of Aleiodes leptofemur; assembly: GCF_964028465.1. Classification (NCBI taxonomy): domain Bacteria; kingdom Pseudomonadati; phylum Pseudomonadota; class Alphaproteobacteria; order Rickettsiales; family Anaplasmataceae; genus Wolbachia; species Wolbachia endosymbiont (group A) of Aleiodes leptofemur. The sequence continues at coordinate 907,054 of NZ_OZ034782.1, read as the reverse complement.
CTTTTCCAGTTAGAATGGTTACTACATCTTCGTGGCCATAGTGAGCAGCAATATGTAAAGGAGTAATTTTATTATCATGTTCTGCATTAATATCTGCTCCGTTTTCAATCAGAGCTTTTGCTACATTTGCACAGTTCCAATAAGAAGCAAGATGTAACAATTTGACTTCCTTAGAATTTTGACCACGAGATATAGTAAATATGTAATTTATGCTAGATCCACTATCATTGTCAGGTTTACTCTTTTCCCACTCTTGACATAAATCTGGATCTTCTTCTTGTAACTTAGCTTTTATTTTTTCAACTATATTGTCCTTGCTCAAATCTGAAAGGTCATTTATTTTTTTTAATATTTCCATAAATTTATCATATTCCATAACTTCCTCACTTAAAATACATATAGCATTTCTCATAATAGTCCGAATAGGTCATAGGAAGGCAGAATCAACAGCACGACGAAAGGATTCGAATAGAGGAATGTTTTTCCTGGCTCTGTTTTTTATAGCAAACCAATGATGCTCAATTTTGTTAAAATCTGGAGAATAAGGCGGCAGATACAAAATTTCTGCACCGACTCCTTTAGCGAGCTTGATAAGCTTATCAGACTTATGAAAAGTAGCATTATCAAGAATGACAGTTTGTCCAGGTTCTAAGATCGGTGCCAAAAATTGCTCAAACCATCCATTAAAAATATCCATATTACAGTGGCCTTCAAATGTTAATGGAGCAACTATCTTTCTTCTACTTAAGGCTGCAACCATGCTGATTCGTTGAGTTTTTTTTCCAGATTTTAGGGCATAAAATCGCTGTCCTTTCTGGCAATACCCATATGGATAGTCCTCCGTGTTATCAATCCCAGACTCATCTATATACACTAAGTTTTCTGGTTCTTTTGTTGCTATAATTTTTAAGAATTCAGCACGTTTTTCTTCGTTCCTTTCCTTGTATCCATATGTCTTTTTTTGCGCGTAAATCCAATTTTTCTGAGAGCTCGGTGGATCGTTTCGATACTAACGTTGCCCCAAAGTTTAGCCATTTCCGACAGAGTTTTTCTACCGTGTTTTTTAGCAAATTCGATAAACTTATTCCAGTCGATAATTTTCTGATTGTAACCTCCATTACCGAGTTTTTTGACTGAAAGTCGCCTGTTTCTTTTTTTCTTTGCTTCCACTCCCACAAAGTAGTTCGTCCAATTTTAAATCTTGCTGCCACTGCTTCTCTGCTTTCCCCTTCGTCTAGTGCTTCCATTGCTTTTTTTCTTAAATCATAACTATATGCTGCCGGCATCCAACCTCCTTATCGCCATCTATCCTTAATCTTATCATATCCGGACTTCTGTGGAAAGAGCTATAACTTAGTTGTTATATCTTTTAACATAGAAGTCAAGAACCTAAATATTCGTTATTATCTTTCCTTAAAGAGTCATTTTAGTTATATTACAGACTATGAAAAACCTCAACTTTAGGAAGGAAATCAAGTTTTTTTCTCTGTCATTTATAATTTTATTTGTTCTATGGACTGTATTGTCTGGTTATTTTGAGCCGTTTTTTATTTTTTGTGGAGTGTTTTCCTGTATATTCACATCGTTTATCTTTAGAAGGTTGATAAACGCTGAAAGAGCTCTTAGCCAGATTTTAAATAGTACGAGTAGACTGTCGTTTTATAAGTTAGTAAGTTATATACCATGGTTAATGTACCAAATCATTTTATCAAGTGTTTATGTAACAAAAAAGGTGCTACAACTCAAATCTAAGCTTGAACCGATTATTATCCTAAGAAAATGCAAAGGGCATAATGACGAAAGCATTGCGTTATTTGCCAATTCAGTCACAATCACTCCCGGAACTTTAACTATCAATGTTGAAAGTAAGCAGAAAACATATTTCTCTACCATGTATTTGATAGATAAAGATCTTGAAAGCGGCATTTCTGAAATAGAAAATAAAATCTTAAAAATACTACGTTCAGTTAAGTAATTGCTTTAAATAAGTTAACAGCATCCTTATATTCCCTTACAAGACTTTCAAGCATTTCTTTTGGAAGGCTATTGTTAACAATAGAACATAAATAATTATACAAATCTTCTAACCTTAATATGTTATTTCTCTTCTTGCTGTTGAATTTATAAGGAAAAATACCTTCCATAACTTCAATAGTAGTAGCCTTGTTTAAAAATACATTTTCACTTGTCACGCTTATTCTTGCTAAAACAGTGTTAATTTCAGGTTCGTCACTCGTATAAAAATCTGATAGCTGAGTTATTCTAATAACGTACAAAGTTACTATTTTTGACAAGCAATTATCAGCATATTCACAATTTTTTATTACCTCCCACTGAGTAACCTGAGATTTACCTATTTTTGCATTGTTCGGTAATTTACTCATTGAACTTTCTCCATTTAATCCAGTGTAATAAATTATACTAATACTTTGTTAAATAAATAATAACGCGATTACAAAAATATATACTTATAGTAGTATATTATACAAAAATAGCACAATATCTAAGCATTAAAGCTAGTTTTAGCTGGGTACATGGGGCTATTCGTTATTTTGTGTTGTCCAGTGAGGTTCAAAATTAGAGGTCCACTTATATAAAGAGTTTAGTCTGCCTTCTTTGCTATAAAATAAGTTTTCCTTTTGAGCTGTTTTGTTAGTATTAACTAAATTCTAAACTAACTGTGCTATAATGAAAAAGATAAAACTCGGAATACTAATTTCAGGTAGGGGGTCGAATATGCAGGCCTTAATAGAAGCATGTCAAGATCAGAATTTTTCCGCAGAAGTTGCATGTGTTATCACAAATAATAGCGAAGCTGCTGGTCTGAAAATAGCAGAGCAAGCAGGAATCTCAGCGTTTATTGTTAAAGATAAACCGCTTGATGCTGGTAAAATTCACGAAATACTTGTTCAACATAAGGTTGATTTAATTTGCCTTGCAGGGTTTATGAGAATTCTCAAAGCTGATTTTCTGAGTAAATGGCATAACAAGGTGATAAATATTCATCCCTCTTTACTTCCGTCTTTTAAAGGCCTAAACGCTCAAGAGCAAGCTCTAAAAGCAGGTGTAAAAATTACAGGTTGTACTGTACATTATGTCACTCCTGAAGTTGATGCTGGAGCCATAATTGCTCAAGTTGTTGTACCAGTGTTACTAGCTGATGATATTCAAAGCCTCTCAGAACGCATTCTAGCTGAGGAGCATAAGTGCTATGTAGAAGCAGTAAGATCAATAGCAGAAAGTATTAATTATTGACCCTGAGCGTTTTTTCCAACTTCAACGAAAAATAAATTTTCGGGTTCCAGTAAAGAACTTGCCAGCTCGTTTACTTTTTCTAGCTTTACGTCATTAATGAGACTTACAAAATTATTTAGACGATTAATATCGCGATTACGTACCTGCATACTAGCCAAGAACACTGCTGTGTTTGCGTTATTAGATAGGGAAAAGATAAAATTATTTACCATACTAATTTTTGTATCTTTAAATAATTGTTCATCAATTCCTTCCTTTTTTATCCTGCTCAATGTATCTCTTATTGCAGATATGGATTGACTGGCAGTAGAGCTATCAGTACTTAAACCTCCGGCTATAATATTTGCATGCGTATAACTAGCCATAGAGGCACTAATACCATAAGTAATTCCAAAATTTTGCCTTAGCTCTTTCATCAGCACTGAATTCAGCCCCATACCACCAAGCGCATTAACCAAAACTTGAGCATTATAGTAGTCTGGATCTTCATAAGCTATACCTTTTTGAGCAAAAAGTATCACACTTTGTGGTATATCCATAAAAATGTTCTTACTTTCTGCAGAACCAAAATCATTTTTCACAGGTATTTTTCTAACTTTTGATCTTTTTGACGGCAATTTAGATAAATATTTATCTAATAGCGTAATAATTTCTTCTTTTTTTGTACAACCAGCAACACTGATAACTATGTTATCTTTAGCAAAATTACGCTTTATGTATGTTAAAACATCGTCTCTAGTAATGCTCATTATAGTATCAAGAGTACCGTACACACTTTTTGAGTAAGGATGTTTTTTAAACAATAACGTATCTAATTCTTTTCCAGCAACAAAATAAGGATTTTTTTCAAGATTATTAAAATCAACTTTGGCTTTCTCGAAAACTCTATTCAACCCTTCAGAGTCAACTTTAGGACGTATTATAGCATCGCTAAGTAGTGAAATACTTTCTTCTAAATTTTCAGACAAAGTTTCTAATGACACTCCGAAACTTTCTAAATCGGGGTAAAAAAGTAAATTTATTCCTTTGATCTTCAGTTTTTTTGCAAAATCCTTAGCGTCATTTTCTCCTGCCCCTTCTTGGATTACAAGAGAAGTAAACCAAGCAAGCCCCTGTTTTTCTGCACTCTCATACACATAACCTGCATCTTTAAATGATATATTCAGTGAAACTTTTGGTAAAGCATGATTTTCTACAAATAAAAACTTAAATCCTTTACGGGTAGTGACCTCCTCTATATTTAGGTTACCACTTGCTTGTAAATTAAAGCCTAGACAGAAAAAAAATAGAAATATAATTTTACTTATTCTCATTATTATCTCCTTTTGGTAATAAACGACCAATTAACTTATTAGCAGAAAAAATAGCACGGATTTTATTATTTACATCCTCTAGATTGACATCATTAATCTTGCTATATGAAATATCTATTTCATCAAGTGGAATGCCAAGTGCTAGGTGCGGCACATAAAACATTGCTATATGAGTTAAGTAAGATAGATTATCAAACTGTGCTGCTTTGTATCTATATTTTGAGCTTTGTAATTCCTCGCTCGTCACCCCTTTAGATACGAAGCCATTAATAGTATTATCTAACTCTCTTTCAACAATATCTAAATTAGCGCCACTTTTTGGAATTATCATAATATCAATGTAGCCATCACTAAAAGCTAGGCTATTATAATAAGCAAACACTGATACTGCCACATCTTTATCTAAAACCAAATCTTTATACAGTTTGCTGGATTTGCCGCCACCTAAAATGTCAACCGCTAAATGAGCAGCAGAGGCTTCATTTATGTGATCAAATAAGGGAACACGATAACGAAAATATAAAACTGATTCTTTTACTTCAGTGCTCTCTAAGGTCACCGATAGACCTGCATTATGCACTGGATCCTGATTTGGGTAATTTCTCATTACAGGCTTAGCTTTAATTTCGCCATATTTTTCTTCTGCTAATTTCACTACTTCATCAAGTTCCACATCACCCACAATCAGTAATATTGCATTACCAGGGTGATAATAACTATCGTGAAACCTCACTATGTCATCCTGATTGTAAGTTTTGATATCGCTCTCCCAGCCAATAACAGATCTACCATAGCCATTACGGTAAAATGCACTATCCATTTCTTCCCACAACAAGTTATGAGGTTGGTTATCAAATCTCATTTTTCTTTCTTCCAGTACAATGTTTTTTTCTCTATCTATTTTGTCTTGAGTAACATTAAAGTTTCCCATTCTATCTGCTTCAACTTCCATTGCCAGTGGTAAATCTTTTTTGGGGACCAACTCATAATAACAGGTATATTCTTTAGTGGTAAACGCGTTAAATTTAGCCCCAATGCTACTCATAGTGGCTTCTATATCTGTGAACTTTCCTGTAGTTTCAAACATTAAATGTTCAAAGTAGTGAGCCAATCCTGCTTTGCCGATTGGATCATCCATTCCCCCAACTTTGTATATTACTGCATGTAAAACGGCTGGAATCCGATGATTAGAAACAACATAAACATCTAGTTCGTTACTGAGTTTAGTATATTTTATGTTGTGCTCTATGTTTAAAGCATTCGAAGAAATTGGGTAAGTAAAAAAAAGTACAGGTAGTATAAGAAAACTAAAAAACTTATGAAGCATTATTTCGACCTAATATAAAAACAATTATTTTATTCCTCATTTTGTTTAGAAATAAGCATATCGTATATATACCACTTATATAACAATGTAAACATTCCACAAACTATAGATAAATCTGCTAAATTAAAGGCTGGCCAATACCAATCATCAATATGAAAATATATGAAATCATATACAGCTCCCCAATAGATCCTATCAACTACGTTTCCGATTGCTCCACCAATCATCAGAGAAAAACCAAGGTAAGTTGACTGATCGTCAGACTTGTATATCAAATATGCAAGTATACCAATTATTAGTATTGAAAATGCTGAAAAAAAGAAACCGCCATGTGGTAAAGCGCTACACATTCCAAAACTAATACCTGAATTCCAAACTTCAACTAGTTTTATAAAACTAGCGATCTCAATTGATTCTCCTTCATCAATCAATGAGTTTATGTACAATTTGCTCGTTTGGTCAATCAATACTATAATTAATATAACAACTAAGCATAACTTTTTCATAAATTTGCCTTTAACCTATAAACTTTAAGTATATCATAATTTATCTGTTTTGTTAACTCCTCAATACTATGGAATGTTTTTTCTGACCTTATGAGTTTTAAAAGTTGTATATTGACTTTATGACTATATACGTCTTCATCAAAATCGAATATGTGCATTTCTATTATAGGCTTTTTCAGATCCTTAAAAGTAGGTCTCATACCAATATTGACTACTCCATATAACCAATTTGGATTACTATCAGGAAAAGTCACTCTAGCGTAATATGTGCCAAACTTAGGTTTTATCATGCAATCTTCTATAGGAATATTTATGGTTGGAAATCCTATTTCTCTACCTCTACATGCACCTTTTGTCACAACACCAGAAACTTGATAAGGCCTGCCGAGCAATTTATTAGCAATTTCTATTTCGCCCCTTTGTACATACTCCCTTATTGAAGAAGAAGAGCAAATTTTGCCGTCAATTGTTAATGGCTCTAATTTAGTCAAAGAGTATCCATATATTTCAGAATATTTCTCTAGAGTTAATATATTACCCAATCGTTTGTGACCAAAAGTGCAATTTTCTCCGACAATTATGTGTTTAGCGCCATATTTATCTATTAAAATCTCACTGATAAAGTCATCGCAGCTAACCTCAGAAAAACCTCTATTAAAATTAATAATATATAAGTAATCTATACCATAGCTGCTGATTAGTTCCTTTTTTTGTTCTTGGTCTATTAACCTAAAATTGTTTCTACCAAATAAAACAGTTGATGGGTGAGGCTCAAAAGTTAAAACTGCAGAGGGTAATCCTCTTTCTTGTGCTACCTTCTTTAGAGTAGAAATTGCAAACTCGTGTCCTAAATGAATGCCATCGAAATTTCCGAAGGTTAGTGCTATATTATTTTCTATTCCTTGCTCACAATTATAAATAATTTTCATACAATTTGATGTTTTTACATGTTTCTTATATATAATAACTATATTTTAGTAAGCTACGGAGATAAATTGTGAAAAATGTTGTGATATATGTAAAGAAGGGCTGTCCATACTGCATAAGGGCAAAGGATTTACTAGATAAAAAAGGTGTGAAGTATGAAGAAATTGATGTGCTCAAAAACTCAGATCTATTTAACGACATAAAATCAAAGTATAACGTTAGAACAGTTCCACAGATTTTTATCAACGATAAGCACATTGGGGGGTGTGACAAATTGATGGATCTTGAAAAAGAAGGAAAGTTGGATGATATGCTAAATAATAATGACAATCACACTGATGTCACAACCTACACAAACAGCAATGATGAATGTGGAGAGTGTGTTATACCACATGATGATTTTATGTAACTTTTTATCTTGTTTTGTCGTGTAATACGTAAATGAAAACTAGTATGCTCACTTTAAACAATTCTTAATGAATTAAAAATACAATTCATTCAGTGAGTTTTTTTAGTGGGAAAAAATGACAAAAAATATTTCAACTATTAGCAGAAACTTAATTAGTATCGAATTAGTTAACAAACAAGATTTAGAGAATTTCATCAAGATTTTCACAGTGCTTGATAAACATATAGCAGCTAAAACACTTTTTACAGAAGAAGTGAAAATAGAGTACAAGCAGCACAACGGCAAAGAAGTTGTTGAATTGCTAAAAGATACAGGCTTTACATATCATGATATTGAAAATGTATTGAATCACCTGAGTAAACACGGAATGGAAGTGCCCAGCAGCATCATAGCACATACCCTTTTTTCTGCATGCAATCACGCACTTGAATCTAAGGATGTAGCATTTTCCTTTTCTGAAGGATTTCCACAATTTAACATCAGAGTAAATAAGAACACCTTCATAATAACTCCTATGAGTGAAGAGAATTTGGAATTGAATTCACAAAATAGCAGAACGCTTATAGAGTCACTAAAGAGCGAAAAAAGTATTTATGATTGTATAGCAGAAGAAAATACCATTAAAGTTATAGTGCATTCTGAAATGCATCAAGCTATAAATTTGATTATAAAATCACTGATAAAGTCTCGCCTTTTAGCAAAAGAGGAAGAAGGAAAATTCAAAGAGAAATTGAGACAACTTGCTTTTAAGGATCAAGCTTTTGTTGAGTATTCTAGCATCAGAACCATCAATAGGTATCCACATAATCATCCTCTGAGGAAGCATGAAAGTGTTACTAAGGATATAGAAAATATTTTATGTGATTTCATAACAAATGAGAACAGCGAGTTTGCTATAGAGCGACTAAATAGGCTGAGCTCAGCAGTTTCTCCGGATACTCCAAGAATCATCACTAAAACTATAGATAAACTTGTTAAGTTTCACTAAGGTATACGAGAGCCAATAGACTTCTTATATTACCTTCTGTCATCCAAGTAGCTTGGCTACTTGGTTCTTTTTTTGGGTTCCAGCTATGTATAGCTCTTTTTACAATAATCCGAACAGACCGTAATATGCTACTGGCCTGCTATAGCCATAAACACATATCTTATCGCATTCGGACTATTATAAGAAAGGCTATACATAGCTGTATGAACATTGTAGCCGTTATTCAAGTAGCCCGCAGAAGCGAAAAACTTACTTGACAAACTCCGCCAACTCCCTTATCATGAAACTGAAGCTATTTATTTATCTTCTCTGTACAGATTAAATGACAAAAAAACTCACGTATCTGGCGTCTCATGTTTAATTTTTTGCACTATGTGCACCTTATGTCTTTATAAAACTTCTAGGTTTTTACCTAATATAAGCTAAAATGCGCTTATAAAGCATTTAAAACATAAAAAAACGCCAACTTAAAAAATGGATAGTGAATAACTAGCTACCCTAGGGTTTCTTTTGCCTTTTTTTCTGTTTAGTAAATTTCTTAATGTTTATAATTTAGATTAGTTGCGGCTTAAAAGCAACTGAATCGCGGTTATTAAACGTTTAGAATAAAAAAACGCCATACTTGAAAGTATAATGTAAGTAATTAGCCAACCACGGGGCTTCTTTTGCCTTTTTTTTGTTTGGTAAATTTTTTAACATTTATAGCTAAACGACAACCGTCATCCCACTACTTGTTAGCGGGATCTAGAGATACCGCGAATGAATCGCGGTATGACGGTTCGTGGCGGTATGACGGTTCGCGGTGGCATGACGTAGAATTTTATACTCACCAACTCAGTATTCCAACCTGGATTGTATCTTATCGGTAAAAAAGAAGAGCTATTTTAGGAAGTTTTTATAGGACTAAAACCAAAGAAAACTTGCATATAAGTTTATCAAGATGTAAAATTAAAGTTATTTTAAAAGAATAGGTTAATTATGAATCTTGTAACAAAATCTGCTATCGATTTTACTGCTTCATCTGTTCTCTCTGACGGAGAAATTGTTGATGATTTCTGTCTGAGTAAGCGCATAAAAAATAAGTATGCTGTCCTTTTTTTCTATCCACTTGATTTTACTTTTGTTTGCCCAACTGAATTGATATCGCTCAATAATAGAATAAATGAGTTTGCAAAGCGTGGTGTTGAAGTGATAGGAATAAGTGTAGATTCAAAATTTTCACATTATAAATGGCGAAACACTCCAGTTAATGATGGTGGTATTGGAGAGATTAGCTACACTTTAGTGTCTGATATCAAAAAGTCTATATCAAGAGACTATGGGGTCTTATATGATGACTCAATTGCGCTGAGAGCAACTTTCGTTATTGATGATAAATTTATTGTACGTCATCAATCGATAAATGATTTGCCTTTAGGGCGTAATATCGATGAATTCGTTAGAATCGTTGATGCAATTAAACATAATGAAGAGCATGGTGAGGTGTGTCCAGCAGGGTGGAAAAAAGGTAAGCCAGCAATGCAGGCAAGCGATGAAGGAGTAGCTGATTATCTAAACTCATATAGTGAAGAATTATAAGTTTAGTACAAAAGTTCTTATTATTGGATCCGGGGCAGCGGGTTATGCTGCTGCTATATATGCAGCACGTGCAAACTTAGAGCCAATTGTAGTAACGGGAATGCAGCCTGGTGGTCAGCTTACAATTACTACAGATGTTGAAAATTATCCTGGTTTTGTTTCAGTACAGGGTCCAGAACTAATGGAGCAAATGAGGTTGCATGCAGAAAAGGTTGGAGCAAAAATAATAGATGATGAGATAAAAAGCGTTGAACAACTTGAGGACTTTAATGAGTATAGATTTAGATCTTCTGGTAATATCAATGACTACTATTCAGATGCAATTATCATTGCATCTGGTGCGCAAGCGAAGTGGCTTGGTTTAGAAAGTGAAAAGAAATTTCAGGGTTATGGGGTTTCAGCTTGTGCGACTTGCGATGGTGCATTTTTTAGGAATAAAGTTGTAGCTGTGATTGGTGGTGGAAACACTGCTGTTGAAGAAGCAATATTTTTAACTCGATTTGCCAAAGAAGTGATATTAATACACAGGCGTGATAAATTAAGAGCGGAAAAAGTAATGCAAGATAGGCTCTTTAAAAATGATAAAATAAAAGTAATGTGGAACCATACCGTAGAGCAGATTCTTGGAGAAGAAAATCCAAAAAGGGTTGCTGGTATTGCGATTAAATCAGCAGAGATCGATAAAACCCAAGAATTAAAAGTGGATGGAGTGTTCATTGCAATCGGGCATGCACCAAATACGGGTATTTTTAAAGGCTTTGTTGAAATGGATGAGCAGGGTTACATCATTACAAAACCTGGAACAACTTTAACTAGTAGGGCAGGAGTGTTTGCTGCAGGTGATGTTCAAGATAAGGTATATCGTCAGGCAGTAGTTGCAGCAGGAACAGGATGCATGGCTGCGCTTGATGCAGAAAAGTTTTTAGAGTCGTAGTTAATTCTAGGATTTTGAATAAATCGCTTGCAATTTTCCTTTTCTTTTTCATAATTATATTAGTAAATTATTAGGTAGGTTTAATATGCTTTATGGAGGGGATGGGATAAATACTAATGGTTATAGATATAATCAGACAACTTCAAGACAGCCGATGAACCAACACAAAAGTTATTTAAGGCTATTGATAACGAAAACCCGGAAGCTTTTAAACAAGCTCTGAAAGAAGGTACGGATGTTAATGCGTTTGATAAGGAGGGCATGACACCTTTGATGTCTATTGTCAATGTCTGCGCTGTCAGCGGTGATGGACAGGCTACGTTAGAGAAAATGGCTAAATTGCTTATACAAAACAGAAGTATCAATATTAATGCTCAGAGTAAGCAATCTGTGTCTACAACACGGACGAGATATGATCCTAGTACACAAAGTGAAATATCAGAATTTATAACAACATCTAATATGCGCAAAGACACAGCTTTACATATTGCTTGTCAAGTTGGGGCTAAAGATGTGGTAAAAATATTGCTCACGCACCCAGATATAAAAACTGATATCAAAAATTATGAATATAAAAGCCCTGAAGATTGTATTGCAAGAGGATTTGAGCGCGTAATAAAATTAGAATTTAAAAAAGCACAAAAAGCAAACGAGTTGTTAGGTGCTCTTTCTAGCAGAAACATTTACCAAGCGAAAAGACCATTAAATCAAGAGTTTAACCCTAATTGCTGGAAAAGAAGCCGAAATGAAGAAATAGAAACGCCGCTTAGCTTAATTATTCAATCATGTTTACAAGGAATAACATCAGATAACAAAGAAGTATTGACAAAACTTTTAAAACATAAAGAGCTAGATTTTAGTCAAATAAAGCCAATACAAGCTATAGAGCAAAATTCGTGGGTGAAGCAAATAATTGAACAAGCCATTACAGAGCGATTAACCGCTACTATTAATAAAAAAGATTTAGATGATGTAAAAAAATTAGTAGAAGATAATTGCTTCATGAGTCATGCAATTGTTACTGCTGCATTGAGGGGTGTTAATAATCCAATCGAATCTATTACAAATTATCTAAATGAAAAATTTCCTGCAAATACATTACAACCTTTGGCAAGTACGAATGATATACCGGTAGGTTCTGAGCAAGTTATACAAGAACTTAAAGGTGAACTTGAAAGAACGAAAGCTCAACTCATAGAAAAAGAACGAGAGCTGGATAGGGTCGTACGCGAAAGAACGAGAGGCATTAACAAAATTTCACAGTTAGAAGAAGATTTAAGGCAGGAAAAATCGGCTCAAAAAACAAAAATCAATGATCTAAATAGTGAAGTATAGCATTTCTCATAATAGTCCGAATAGGTCATAGGAAGGCAGAATCAACAGCACGACGAAAGGATTCGAATAGAGGAATGTTTTTCCTGGCTCTGTTTTTTATAGCAAACCAATGATGCTCAATTTTGTTAAAATCTGGAGAATAAGGCGGCAGATACAAAATTTCTGCACCGACTCCTTTAGCGAGCTTGATAAGCTTATCAGACTTATGAAAAGTAGCATTATCAAGAATGACAGTTTGTCCAGGTTCTAAGATCGGTGCCAAAAATTGCTCAAACCATCCATTAAAAATATCCATATTACAGTGGCCTTCAAATGTTAATGGAGCAACTATCTTTCTTCTACTTAAGGCTGCAACCATGCTGATTCGTTGAGTTTTTTTTCCAGATTTTAGGGCATAAAATCGCTGTCCTTTCTGGCAATACCCATATGGATAGTCCTCCGTGTTATCAATCCCAGACTCATCTATATACACTAAGTTTTCTGGTTCTTTTGTTGCTATAATTTTTAAGAATTCAGCACGTTTTTCTTCGTTCCTTTCCTTGTATCCATATGTCTTTTTTTGCGCGTAAATCCAATTTTTCTGAGAGCTCGGTGGATCGTTTCGATACTAACGTTGCCCCAAAGTTTAGCCATTTCCGACAGAGTTTTTCTACCGTGTTTTTTAGCAAATTCGATAAACTTATTCCAGTCGATAATTTTCTGATTGTAACCTCCATTACCGAGTTTTTTGACTGAAAGTCGCCTGTTTCTTTTTTTCTTTGCTTCCACTCCCACAAAGTAGTTCGTCCAATTTTAAATCTTGCTGCCACTGCTTCTCTGCTTTCCCCTTCGTCTAGTGCTTCCATTGCTTTTTTTCTTAAATCATAACTATATGCTGCCGGCATCCAACCTCCTTATCGCCATCTATCCTTAATCTTATCATATCCGGACTTCTGTGGAAAGAGCTATAACTCGACTTAATAGAATTGTGTATGGAAGAGCAAGCGACACTGTCGAAATTTCACGATTAAAAAGAGATTTGAAACAAGTAAGGGAAGAAAGAGATAGGCTTTCATCAGAAAATAGACTGCTCCGTAGTAATAAAAACGAAAAATCCTCGCAAGCAATTTCTCCTGGTAAAAAACAAAGCAACTACGCTTCTGCTTCTTTTGTGTTGTCTGGAGCGTTTGCTGTTGGTGCATGTTTAGCAGTTTTATACGGTTATCCAGTAATAGGTGCTTGTCTTGCAGCAGTTGCACTTGTTCTTCTTTTAGTAGGATATTTTTTATACAAAGGAGATGAAAAAGACATAGGACCTGGTAGTGCCACAGATAATCCTCAAGTTACAAGGGTTTTGGCTTCTTCTCCAAACTCTGTTGGAAATTCTTATACATATTAAAAACATCTTGATAATTGAGGTGAGTGTAAACTTGAGTGGTCTCAAGACTCGAATGACCAAGCAGTTGTTGTATTGATCTTATATCAATATCTTCCTGAAGCAAATGAGTAGCAAAACTATGACGAAATGCATGTGGAGATAAAATTTCTGGCAGATTTAATATTCTCCTTATTTTCTGCAAACGATTGGCCACATAAGTTCTTCCCAATTTTTTTCCTCTTACTCCCACAAAAAGATGTTGTGCTTCATCAAGGTAAGGACAGGCTTTTACATATTCTTGTATACATTTTTTTACTACTGGGAGAATGAATACCTGCCTTTGTTTATCTCCCTTACCTGTTACTATTAAACTTTCATTGTTAATATCACTAACCCTAAGGTTCAACGCTTCACTGATTCTTAAGCCTGTACCATATAGCAGGACGATAATTGCAATTTCTCTTTTTACCACCCAAGGTTCACCCAGGTCGGATAGTTTCATTTCTTTCAATAAAGTTTTTATATTAGGTATTGATAATGCTTTGGGCAGAGTTCTTCTCTGAATTGGCCTTGATAAGGAAAATACAGCTTCATTGTCTATATTGTGGTTATTTTTTATGTACTTGAAGAAATTTCTGATTACTGAGAGTGCTCGAGTGTTGGATCTTGCGTTTACACCTCTTGCGTAACGAGAGGTAAGCCAACTTCTTAACTCAGGTATGCTTAAATTTTTCAGAGTACCAACATTTACTTCTCCACCAATGTGAGTATTTAGGAAACTTATAAGATCCTTCAAGTCCCTCATGTATGATTCCAAAGTGTTTGGTGAATAAGATCTGTTGCACCTCAGCCACTCATACCATTTTTCAATGATCGAACCGAGGTCCACAATTATTTTTTAAAGAAAGCATCGATGCACGCATCTCGAAAGGCTTCATTTATATCAGGATGAGAGTGACAAATTCTGTATATATCCTCTGCTGCTGCGCCATATGCCATTGCAACCGCTGCTTCATTGATTAGCGTATCAGCGTATGCTCCTATGATATGCACACCTAGTATTGTATCTGCTCTGCTACAAGTCAGCACTTTCACGAATCCTTCAGCATCATCAGTGATTTTTGCTCTGCCGTTTGCAGCAAATTGACATTTACCAACTTTGTACTTACGGCCAGCATTTTTGAGTTCCTCTTCAGTTTTACCGATTGAAGAAACCGCAGGGTGAGTGTAAATGACAGATGGTATAATTTCATAATCAACGTGAGGTACTTGCCCAGCGATTATCTCTGCAACTGCCACTCCTTCTTCTTCTGCCTTATGAGCAAGCATTGCTCCACCGATCACATCACCAATAGCAAATATTCCTTTCACATTAGTTTCATATCTGTTGTTAACTTGAACGAAACCGCGATTATCTTTTTCTATTTTTTCATCAATACCAAGATTCTCAGTGCATGGTTTGCGTCCTGCTGCCACCAATACCTTATCCGCCTCTATAGTGTTTGTTTGATTATCTTTTACAGAGCAAACTTTCACACTCAAAGAATTACTACTTTGTTTTATCTCCTCAACTTTAGTGCTAAGTAAAAATTTTATTCCTTGTTTTTGTAGACTAGAAAGTAGAGACTTACTTAATTCTCCATCCATTGCTGCAGCGATTCTATCAAAAAATTCTACTACAGTGACTTCAGACCCTAGCCTCCTCCATACAGAAGACATTTCAAGCCCTATTGCCCCGGCTCCGATTACGACAAGTTTTTTTGGTACTTCAGTTAAAGATAGTGCACCGGTGGAAGAAATAATGTCTTTCTCATCGATATTAATTCCTGGCAAAGAAATAACATCAGAACCGGTTGCAATTACTATATTTTTTGTCTTCAGCACCTTACCTTCAACTGAAACTTCAAGATTACCTTGGTCAAAAGAAGCAAGCCCATTGATTTTAGTGATTTTGTGAAGGTTAAACAGATATTCTATACCTTTTCCAAGTTCCTGAACTCTGGCGTCCTTATAACCTAGCATTTCTTTTAAATCGAAACTTGCGTCCTTAATTTTTATGCCAAACTTCGACAGATCATTTTTCGTGTGAGCATACTGATAGGAAGAATGGAGCAATGCTTTGGAGGGTATGCACCCAACCCGCAGGCACGTACCACCAAAAATGCTATTTTTATCTATGCAGGCAACTTTCAATCCAAGTTTTGCAGCAGCGATAGCACACTTATAACCACCTGGACCACCACCTATAACAATCAGGTCATAATCAATCATAAAGAACAAACCTATTTTCTAAAGAATAAACACCTTTTCCCTCAGTTGTTACATATATTTTATCGTGAGTAAACACTGGAGTGTGAAACACATTGCCAGGTACTTTGACTACCTTTCCTGCATTTTCAGATCCCGGAAAAGCAAACATTGAACCTTTATTGCTTGTCACCCACAGTGTATGGGCATGCATAATTGGAGCAAACAATTGCGTATTTTCTATTAAATCAGATGCCCAGACTGTTTCTCCATTTTTTATATCCAGGCCAATTATTTTATCGTCTTTAGTAACTATAAAAATTCTTCCGCCTTCTTTTTGCTCCTTTGGAGGAATAAGAGGACTGTAATATGATTCAATGTCTGATACACTTTTTACTTGCAGTGACTTTGACCATAAAATATTTCCTGATTTTACGTCAATACCATAAATATAAGAATTATTTGTAGCTATTAAAGTATCGCCAAGCACTCTCGGTGTAGTAGTTACATCTGTGAGCTGTGTATCCAAAAGGTTTGTAGCCAATTTTTGGCTCCACAATTTTTTACCGTCTTCATTAAAAGCTATTAACTCACCATTTGAAAATGGTGCTATTATTTTATCATTAGAAATTGCTGGCGATATGGAATACAAACCTCGAACCTCATTGATGCCGTTTTGATAAGTCCAAACGAAGCTGCCATCTTTTATATCAAACACGTACAGATAATTATCAATAGTCAATACTACCAATTTATTGTTTATTACTGCTGCTTTCCCTCTTACTGGAGCTCTCAATTCTTTTTCCCACTGAATCTCGCCGGTTTTTGCATCTATTGTGTGTAGAACGTTATCCACTATAAAGAAAACGTTTCCTCTGTGACGCAATAGGCTCATGTTACTAATTTTTTTTCTGTGTGAGAGGTGTAATTTCCAATTCATAGCCTTTGAGTTATCAATATCAAAGGAATATAAAGCGCCGTGCTTGTCTGATAAAATAACGCTATTTTCTGTAAGCACTGGAGCTACATATCCTTGAGATAGTTTTTTATCCACTAGACTTATTCTCTCGCTTGCCATTGTGTAACTGCTACACAATAACATTATCATGACAAT
This sequence comes from Wolbachia endosymbiont (group A) of Aleiodes leptofemur, assembly GCF_964028465.1. Taxonomy (NCBI): domain Bacteria; kingdom Pseudomonadati; phylum Pseudomonadota; class Alphaproteobacteria; order Rickettsiales; family Anaplasmataceae; genus Wolbachia; species Wolbachia endosymbiont (group A) of Aleiodes leptofemur. The sequence continues at coordinate 889,764 of NZ_OZ034782.1, read as the reverse complement.
TATTACTTTCATTATTTATTGAAAACAAGATTCATTAATATACATCTTAAGAACCTTAATTACAACGGAAATGTTCTTGCTGCATGTTAAAAACGTTGATTTATGAACGAAATATTATATTATTATGTGAGATAATGTATACTCTTAGAGGTAGTACACCTCATCCACTATGCGGCAACGTGCATAGCTGTACGAACATTAAGATATAAAAGTAATTTATACCAAGAAGAAAGATGTCATCCAAATAGCCTCTTTTCCTGTCATCCCAGTGCTTGACACTGGGATGGCTCTGTTGCATCGCAACTGAAAAAATCTGGTGGCTACTGACAAAATTCATTATAAAATAGCCATTTAACCGCTTAAGGAAAAATATGCCACAAAAAATGAGAGTTAGTAACTGCCATGAATATAACAAATTTCTAGAAAAAAGAGGAAATATTTTTCGTTACATCGATAAAGCTATCGAAAATTGGTATGAAAATAGTCCAAAAATGCAGGGCGGCAACTATATTTATAGTGATAAAGTTGTGATTTTAGTGCATATAATCGTTAATCTTTTTAGAATTGGCTTAAGACAAACAGTCGGGTTTATAAAAGGATATTTGCAACAAATAGGAAGAGATTTGGCAGTTATCAGCTATTCGCAAGCTTCAAAAAAAACTTAATATTAAGATCAATGATTGCAGAATTGATAAAAATAATATGGAAGATATCGAAATTGCCATAGATAGCACAAGCATCAGCATTTATAACAACACACAGCAAGGAAAATAGCGCTGACAGAAAATATCGTGGCTATGAACAGACAAGAAAATTGCATGTAATGTTGAATATAAACAGCAAAAAAGCCATAGCTGCAGAATACAGTAACGGTCTGATCACTATGGAGCTTGCGATTTACTTAAAGGAGTTAATTTTCAGCATGCCATAAAAGCACTATATGCAGACAGAGCATATGACAGACATAAACTCTATAAATTGTGTGATGAATGCGGCATAAAGACAAAAATTCCTCCAAAAAAACAATGCAGCAGAGCATCCAAAGTATGGCAGAGAGAAATGCTGCAATTAGACTAATAAAGTCATACAGCGAAGATGGAATGAAGAGGTGGAAAAGGCAAACAAACTACGGAAAAAGATCTTATGTAGAAAGTTTTTTCTCGCGACTGAAACAAACATTCGGGTTTAATTTTCGGAACAAATCTGAAATTAATCGTGGGAAGGAACTGCTACTCAAGTGTTATTTGCTTAATCAATTTACTGACATTGGTATGGCTAAATTTGAAATGGCTACATGAATTTATCGTAAATTACCACCGCATAGTTGTAACATTGTACCATATTACAATGTTCGTACAGTTGTGTGCGCGACCGGGGGTTTTATACTATTCTAGAAGTAACATACGGAAAAGGGGGGATTCGAACCCCCGACATATTTTCATATGTGCACGCTTTCCAAGCGTGTGCTTTAGACCACTCAGCCACCTTTCCATGCTTATTCATAATATTGAAAATTGTACTGCTAAACAATATAAAAACCTGGTATATAGGGTTCACCACGAAAATTCACAGTATTGTTAAACTTGCTTCTGCAAGTTGGAAATGTTTTATCGCAACCTGCGAGTATTGAATATTTATCTCCAGCAAAAATTTGGTATGGAGGCGAAGTAAACAACGTAACTACTTTATTTTTATATTCTTTTACTACACCTTCAAACGCTATTGAGCCAAAGAATTTTACTACTCCGTGCTTATAATATTCATCACTCTCAGTTAAATTCGTGTCTTCAAATCTTCTTTCGTCTATTAGAGGTTGTCCGGAAACAAGTAAAAGGCTATAATATCTGAAATTTTAGTACGGGGTAAAGATGAGAAAAAAGTATCCAACAGATCTAAGCGAAAGGGAATGGGCAAGAATAGAAAAACACTTCAGAGTATCATACAAGAAAGGAGGAAGGCCGCCAAAGTATAGCAAAAAAGAAATATTAGAAGCAATTTTCTATGTATTGCGTACAGGGTGTCAATGGCGGTATTTACCAAATGATTTTCCGCTATGGAAGACTGTGTATGAGCAGTTCAGGCAATGGAAGAAGCAGGGAATTTTTGAGAAAATGAATTATGAAATTACAAAATATAGTAGAAGAAAAATAGGAATGAATGAGCAGCCGAGTGCCTGTATAGTAGATAGTCAATCTGTAAAGACTACAGAAAAGGGGGGATCAAAGGCTATGATGGAAGTAAAAAAGTAAAGGGTAGAAAAAGGCATATAATTACAGACACTCAGGGTTTTATACTAGGTTGTTACGTAGGCGCTGCTAACGAAAATGATAGAGATGGTATTAAAATAGCATTAAACAATATGAGAACAAAATATACTAAAGTTAAAAAAATGTGGGCTGAAATGGGATACCAAGGAAGAAATTTAAAGAATCACATAAAGGAAGAATATGACATAGATATTGAAATTGTTAAAAGGCCTCCATGTAGATTTTGGGTGCACAAAGATACTCCACCTGAGCTACTACCAACAAGAGAACAAGGGTTTAAAGTACAGCCAAGAAGATGGGTTGTAGAAAGGACTTTTGCTTGGGTTAATAGGAATAGAAGGCTATCGAAGGAGTATGATTTACTCACAACATCCACTGAGAATTTCATATACCTAGCTATGAGTAGGGTTATGTTAAAGAGGGAATATGCTTGAATTTACTAGTTTCCGGACAACCTCTTATAGCATTTCTCATAATAGTCCGAATAGGTCATAGGAAGGCAGAATCAACAGCACGACGAAAGGATTCGAATAGAGGAATGTTTTTCCTGGCTCTGTTTTTTATAGCAAACCAATGATGCTCAATTTTGTTAAAATCTGGAGAATAAGGCGGCAGATACAAAATTTCTGCACCGACTCCTTTAGCGAGCTTGATAAGCTTATCAGACTTATGAAAAGTAGCATTATCAAGAATGACAGTTTGTCCAGGTTCTAAGATCGGTGCCAAAAATTGCTCAAACCATCCATTAAAAATATCCATATTACAGTGGCCTTCAAATGTTAATGGAGCAACTATCTTTCTTCTACTTAAGGCTGCAACCATGCTGATTCGTTGAGTTTTTTTTCCAGATTTTAGGGCATAAAATCGCTGTCCTTTCTGGCAATACCCATATGGATAGTCCTCCGTGTTATCAATCCCAGACTCATCTATATACACTAAGTTTTCTGGTTCTTTTGTTGCTATAATTTTTAAGAATTCAGCACGTTTTTCTTCGTTCCTTTCCTTGTATCCATATGTCTTTTTTTGCGCGTAAATCCAATTTTTCTGAGAGCTCGGTGGATCGTTTCGATACTAACGTTGCCCCAAAGTTTAGCCATTTCCGACAGAGTTTTTCTACCGTGTTTTTTAGCAAATTCGATAAACTTATTCCAGTCGATAATTTTCTGATTGTAACCTCCATTACCGAGTTTTTTGACTGAAAGTCGCCTGTTTCTTTTTTTCTTTGCTTCCACTCCCACAAAGTAGTTCGTCCAATTTTAAATCTTGCTGCCACTGCTTCTCTGCTTTCCCCTTCGTCTAGTGCTTCCATTGCTTTTTTTCTTAAATCATAACTATATGCTGCCGGCATCCAACCTCCTTATCGCCATCTATCCTTAATCTTATCATATCCGGACTTCTGTGGAAAGAGCTATAATTCTCCAGCTAAATGATTTTTTAGTGTGGTTTGCATAGGGGCCTCCTGCTTAATTGATTAAATTTGAAAGTAGCTATACGGCCAGTAGAATAAGGGCAGTGTGTTCTTTTCTCATCATCTAAGTAGCCATAAAGCGTCATTCCGGTGACCATAGGGTGTCATTCCAGTGCTTGACACTGGAATCCAGGAAATTTTGCTTGTAAGTAAGCAAACTGATTTGGTGAGCATAAAAAGTGGCTGATCTTATGCTGAATAAACGCTTTTGATGAAGTTGCATGGAAAGCTGGATCCCAGTGTCTGGGCACTGGGATGACATCCTTCTTGGTGGAGTGTCCTCAAATCACAATGTTCGTACAGTTGTGTGTCACGCACTGGGATGACAGGAGAGAGGAACCATATGTTTATTTGATCGACAAATAAACACTAACAGACAAGAATACACCACAGTTAACTGTGGTGTGTACTGGCTGGTTAGAAAGAAAACTTTACACCAGTAAGAAGGAGAATTCCTTGGTTAGAAGGTACATCAGCATCAGACTCATCTTTCAGCTTACCTGTTTCGTTAGTCATAAAATAATGGAGAGCTGCGTAAGGAACAAATTTGCTCTTACTGCATGCAGGAGACAGATCATATTGAACGCCAAGTGCACCATCATGAAGCATATCTTTGTCATTCATTCTGCTGCCAAAATACGTCAAACTTGTGTAGATATTCTCATGTTGATACCCAGCTCCTACAGTCCAATACATGGTATCTATACTATCTTTACCAAATTGAGCTTTCAGCCCTTCCACTCTTTTGCCATCAGTAGCATCTTTACTATCAATTTCCGTATAGGTATCACCAATTAATTTTTTAATACCCTTCGGTTGACCAGATTTGCCCAAGTATGCAAAAGAGGCAGCAAACTTTACGCCTTGATCTTCATTAATCTTATAATCAGCGCTTACACCAAAATTAACACCCATCAGGTCATTATACTCCACAAATTCCTTATAAAGATGCTTATCTTTACTTGGTTGCTTTGGAAAGCCATATTCACCAACTGCAGAAGTTTTAACTTTTATGTTATGTTTATCAAAGTCATATTCATATGATGCACCAGCACTTACTATGTGCTCATAGTCTGGGCCGACATGCTTTATCGTTTCCTTATGTTCTATCTTACCGCCTTTATCTTCTGAAACTGTTTCTTTTACAGTAAACAAACCACTATCATAACGAGGTGAGTAGCTGATACCAAATCTTGCGCCCATATAATTTGGTGAGTAGTAAGCAACTCTAAATGGCAGTGTAGTCATAACGCCTTTGTTATATTTCCCTGCCATGCGGAAAGAGAATTTTTCACTTTCACTCGAAAAACTTTCAGTGTAAAGACGTGGTGTTACATAAAATGGAAAGCTAGCAGCGCTTCCTTCTAAGTTCACTTTTCTGAACCAGTCACTATCTGCAGCTCCGTCAACAGTCGCAATTCTTGTTGCATCAAGCCTCATCAGAGCCTCAGGACCAAATTGGTAACCAAGCTTCACGTCACCATATTTTGAGTTAACAAACACATGCGCACTTCTGCCTTTTGCAGCATAAACACCCTGTGAAGCTCCCTTACCTTCGGTCACTGGAACATGAAACTGCACGTCAGCACCATAAAGAAGACCTAAATCTTCATTCTTATTTTCTGCTCTGAGGTGCAATATCGCGTCAGCAATCATACCCATATCGTTGCTGTAATCACCAATATTTCCTATTCCTTCATAGAATATTGGATTTGCTCCTCTTGTTATATCTGGAGTGGCATTATAATACTCTGTAGATCTGTTTGGCATAACGTTATAACGTTTATAATCTGCGCCACTTGGTCCAGCTTTGCCATAACCTTGAGCATCAACAACACCACCAAAAGTTATTCTTAAATTACTTTGCCCTTGATTGGTATCGATAATATCAACTCCACCAACTGAAACAACAGGACTTGCCTTACCTTTTTCCTCTGTATTTTTGTTAACAACTTTTATATCCTTCTTTACATCTTTAGCTTCAACTTTAGCATTCTTAGTTTTAGAACGCTTAGTTTTTGAAACTTTACCTTTTTCTATATTAGAATTCTTAGCGTTTAGAGCTTTCGCTTTTGAATCCTCTATAAGCTTTGCTTTTTTCTCATTTGCTAGCCTGATCTCCTCTTTTTTCTTCTGCTCGGCTGCTAATCTTAGCTCCTCTTTTTTCTTAAGCTCTTCAGCTTTTTTTCTTGGATCAGCATTACATATTCTGTCCATCTTTTCTTTCAGTTTTTTATTTGATGTTTTCATAACTTCCACTTTTCCAGAAGTTTTTGTGCTCTCTTGCTTTTTTATTTCCTTCATACTCTCATCAGGAAAGTCAGCTGCAAAACTGCTGAAAGAACATAAAGTTAATAAAGAAACTAGAGCAGTTCTAGTATACATAGACTTTTTCATGAAGTGCCCCCAAAAAATTTCGAAATCATATCTTAAATGTAAATAGTATAAAAATGTTGAAAATTCAACTTAAAGCAACCTTATAACGAAAATAAAAGTAAAATGCAATACCTTAAAAGCAACTTTCTTAATATGCTCAACGTGTATATTAACCAAAATTTAGTACAGAGGTTCGCTTGTTAGTGCATTATAACTCGACTATTTATTCTATGGAAGTAAAATTTTTCCACCACAAGTTATTTGCCATTCTTCTTTAAATTTCTTTAGGTATTCTTTTTTTTCGCACTCTAAAAGCAGCTCTTCCACACTTTTGTTGTAGCTTTCAGTAGTAATCCTTCCCTGATGATGCATGAACCTTAAGTAAATCAAATAAGTGTTAATTACATCTGTTTCACAATAATCTCGAATCTCTTGTATCTTGCCGCTATCGTATAAGTCCATAACTTGTGACCCATCAACTCCAATCTTACCAGGAAGATTAAATGCTGCACAAACTTCGTTCATTTTTACTCTCGCAGAAGCTCCAAAATCAGAGAGGGATTCAAGCAAATCACAATGCCAATCACTGCTATATCTCTGATTGTAACTATTCCACTTATCGCCAGCTTTATGAAAATATTCTGCTTGAATGCCATGGACCATAGCACGATACTTCAGCACTGGTATATCAAAAGTGCGTCCGTTGAACGAAACTAATCTTGGCTTTTTCTCTGATATGTAGTTAAAAAATCCTTTCACTAGCTCCTTTTCACTGGAATTTAGTGTGCCTCCAGATCTTATTTCTTGCAGTGTGAACACCTCATAACCACTCTGGTAGCTTATATTGCAAAGTAAAAAACTAATAACTACAACAAGGTGAAAAGGCTGACGCAGAAAAGAGTTTTGCCCGTTTGTTATTTCAAGATGATATTTTGTTAATGCATCCCTCTTCTCTTCTACACTACTATCATCACTAATATTGAGTAAATTTTTGCAGGAATTTACATCTGGTATAGTTTCAATATCAAATACCAATAAAGAATTAAGCATTGCCTATATACTCCTCCGGACGGTCGATCCAAGGTCGCACTTTCACAAATAAAAAGAGGTGTACCTTGCACTCAAATAATTTTTCTAGTTCAGCACGCGCTTCGATATTAATTTTTTTAATATTACTGCCATCTTTTCCTAGTACTATTTTTTTATGACTATCTTTCAACACAAATATGATCTGTTTGATGACTAAACTCTTATCTTTTTTTTCCTCAAATTGTTCAGTTATAACAGCTGTAGAGTATGGCAATTCTTCACGCAAGTTCAAGAATAATTTTTCTCTCGTAATTTCTGCTGATAAAAAATTTGTCGAGGAATCGGTTATTTGATCTTCTTCATAAAACCAGGGGCTCACCGATGCAACTTCAGACAAGTAATTCATCAAATCAGAAAGTCCATCATTCTTTAATGCTGATATCATAAAAACCTTTTCAAATTTATAAAGCAAATTCAGATGCTCATGCGCCATCTTTAATTCAGGCCTTTTTACCAAATCAGTTTTATTGATAACCAAAATGCATCTGCCTTTTGTGCGCTGCAGCCGCATAAATATAGTCTTAATTCTTTCTATATTTTTCAAATAATTGCTTACATCAACAAGCAACAAAGTGATGTCACTATCCTTAACTGCCGACCATGCAGATTTGACTAAAGCTTTTTCAAGTTTTGTTTCTGCTGAGAAAATTCCTGGGGAGTCAGTAAAGACAATTTGTGTGTTGTTGCATGTTGCAACACCCCTTATTTGCGTCCTTGTTGTTTGCACTTTAGGGGTGACAATTGCAATTTTCTTGCCTATGATGCTGTTAATTAATGTAGACTTCCCAGCATTTGGTAAGCCAGCTATGGTTACAAATAAGCATTTTTGTTCTTTCACAAAGAAAATTATAAAGAAAACTGAATGCCCGCGTCAAGCTACTTATATGACAAGAAGGATGACAGAACCCTTTTTGGTTAGCATGCAAAAAGGAAAAAAACTTATTCTACAAATTAAAAATACAATATACTCAAAAACTTTTCAGAAAATCCATAGGAGGGTTTGCTAATGAAGGCTCTTGAGTTGACGCCATTGCCTGAACGACTGCTTGATTTAAGGGTAACGTTTTAACCATAAGGTCACTAACTCCTTAATATGTGTGTTCATAATTTGATTTTCCACGAAAGACATAATAGCAATAACCAGTGTAAGTTAAAATGATTGGTAAAAGCGGTATTATAACAATGAGCATTAAAGATAAACTTGGCCCAGAAGCAGCTGCATCCAGAATGGTATATTGAAAAGGTATAATCCATGGGTAGATACTAATTCCTAAACCTAAATATCCCATAAAAAAAATAGCAATACTGAGAAAGAATGGACGGTACTCCCGTTTAGTATTCTGAAGATCAAACCACAGCATGAAAAATAGCCAAGATGTGAGTAATGGAATAGAAAATAAATAATAAAAATTTGGCATGCTAAACCAAAAGTTTTTAATACGTTCATTTAAAAATGGTGTCACTACACTCACTAGTCCCATGAAAATACCTACAAAACCAAGCGTATAAGAAGCAACCTTGCGTGCCCATTCTTGTGTTATATTTTCTGTCTTCATTATGAGCCATGTAGAACCTAAAAGTGCATATCCAAATATCACAGCAATGCCTGTCATTACACTAAAAGCACTTGCCCAATCAAATTGGCCACCAGAAAAGTTGCGTCCGTTTACTTCTACACCATGTATAAATGCACCTAAAATCATGCCTTGGCAAAATGCAGCACCAAGTGACCCAAAATGAAAGGCATAATCCCATAATCGCCTGTATTTTCCTTCTGCCTTAAAACGAAACTCAAAGGATACTCCGCGCACTATAAGGCCAAGCAGCATAATAATGATTGGAATATAAAAAGCAGGCATTAATATTGAATATGCAAGAGGAAAAGCAGCAAACAACCCTCCACCACCCAATACCAACCATGTTTCGTTTCCATCCCAAAATGGTGCAATTGAGCTTATCATGTGATCACGGCATTTATCTGACGGTGCAAAAGGAAGTAAAATACCAATACCTAAATCAAACCCATCCATTAAAATATACAGTAAAACAGCTATGGCAATTAGTAATCCCCAGATTAGGGGTAAATTAATTAAGGAAGAAAAATCAAACATGATTGTTGTCCTTTCCAGATGTACCAGCATCAATCACTGAAGCTCCAATACCGTGTTTATAAAATTGCTCTTCTTCTTTAATGACAGGAATTCCTTTGTATATAAGTTTCAGAATATAGTAACTACCTGCTCCAAATATAAGGGTATACATAACGATAAATGCAATCAAAGACCATGCAACCTGAGGACCGGTAATCGCAGATGAAAATGATTCAATTGTGCGCATAATTCCATATACAGTGTAAGGTTGACGGCCAATTTCAGTAGTAAACCAACCTGCAAGTAACGCTATGAACCCAGACGGCATCATTGATATCCACCATCCATGTAAGAAACAACTTTGGAATAATTTGCCACGAAGATACTGTATAACACTTACTGACCCAATTATGATCATTAAAATTCCAACTCCAACCATTATACGGAAGGACCAGAATACCCATACTACAGGTGGTCTATCTTCTTTTTTCCATTCCTTTAATCCTTTTACTTCTCCTAAAAAATCATGTGTTAAGATCAAGCTGGCAAGATTAGGAATTTTTATCTCGTAGTGATTAATTTCATTTTGCTGATCCGGATAAGCAAATAAAAGTAAGCCAGCCCCTTTTTCGGTTTCCCATATACCTTCCATTGCAGCAATCTTAGCAGGTTGATGCTTTAGTGTATTTAATCCATGCCTATCTCCCATGAACAGCTGAAATGGTGCAGCTAAAGCTACCATAATGGTTGCCATACCAAGCATAATTCTTGCTTGAGGAGCATGTCGTTTTCTCCAAAGATAAAATGCTCCTACACCACCAACCACAAAAGCTGTTGTAAGATAGGCTGCTGTTACCATATGAATAAAGCGATAAGGGAAAGAAGGATTAAAAATAATCTCTAACCAATTGGTTGGATATAGGAGACCATTCTCACCAATCGTGAATCCAGCGGGTGTTTGCATCCAACTGTTGGCCGCAATAATCCAAAAAGCTGAAATAAGCGTTCCCACTGCAACAATACAAGTAGAAGCAAAGTGCATACGAGAACTTACTCTATTCCATCCAAATAGCATAATACTCAAAAAAGATGCCTCCAGAAAAAAGGCTGTTAAAACCTCAAAGGAAAATAGAGGGCCGAGAACATTGGCTATGCGGTCAGAAAAAATCGACCAATTGGTACCAAGTTGATATGACATTACAACTCCAGATACCACTCCCATGCCAAAAGCAACGGCAAAAATCTTGATCCAGAATTTATAAACATCACGGAAACGTGTATCACCAGTCTTAAGCCAACACCATTCCAAAAAGGCTAGAAAACTTGCAAGCCCGATCGTGAAAGCAGGAAATATAATGTGAAAGCCTATTGTGAAGGCAAACTGAATTCGAGCTAATAATAAAGGATCAAATTTAAACATTTTACCTAATACCCATGTATTACAAATAATAGCCAAATCTGCCTATAATTCAATCCATTTTTTCACAAAATTGACCTTACCCAGAAAAAGTAGAGAGAAAGTTAAGACGTTTTTGTCATGAGAATAAATTGTGCAGGAATACAACTGTTCTCCCTTGTCATACCCTCACGGTATCTCTAGATCCCGCTAACACGTAGCGGAATGACGAATTACTTAACCATCATTACACCGTCATACCGCGATTCATTCGCGGTATCTCAGCCGCTAACAAGAGATCCCGCTAACAAGCAGCGGGATGACGGTTGTCGTTTAGCCATAAACATTAAGAAATTTACCAAATGAAAAAAAAGGCAAAAGAAGCCCTGGGGTTATTATCTGCTTTAAAATATTGGCGTTTTTTATGTTTTAAACGTTTGACAAGCAAGATTTAGCTGCTTTTAATTGCAACTAACCTACGCTGCAAATGTTTAAGAAATTTACCAAGCAGAAAAAAAGACAAAGAATCCCCGAGTTAGCTAGTCTTTTACTATCTCTGTCAAGTATTGGCATTTTTTGATGTCTTGTAACGCTTTATAAGCGCGTTCAGCTTATTTAGATAAAAATCTAGATGTAGATGAAGTTTTGTAAAGACATACAGTATCTATATACTGCAAAAAATTAAACATAAGACGCCGATACATTAAGTAATCCTTACCTTTTAATCTGCAGATTGGCGAAAGCAAATACAATAGCTTCAGTTTCATGATAAGGGGGTTGGCGAAGGGTGTCAAGTAACTTTTGCATTTAATCCATTTCTATGGCTTATATAATAATCGTTATTGTAGTATAATTTAGAATAATGCAATAGATACCTAAATGTTTTAGCTATTAATTATATGTTGCACAAAAGCATATATTGCCCTACCATCCAAGTAGGTTAGAAATAAAGAGGTTTTTATGAGTTTTACTTTACCTGAATTACCATACGATAAAACAGCTTTGGAGCCTTATATATCTGCAAAAACCTTAGATTTTCATTATGATAAGCACCATAAAGGATATTTAAATAAACTCAATGAGCTAGTTGAAAATACGGATTATCAACATGTAAAAATTGAGGAATTAATAACAAAAGTGCATGGTAATAGCGGCAACTTGCCTATATTTAATAATGCAGCACAAGTTTGGAACCATACTTTTTATTGGAATTCAATGAAAAAAAATGGTGGTGGTAAGCCTAAAGATGGTAGTCTTCTAGCAAAAAAAATTCAAGACGATATCGGTGGCTTTGATAAATTTTATGAAGAATTTTCGAGTCATGGAGTAAGCCAGTTTGGCAGTGGATGGGTATGGTTAGTGCTCGAAAAAGGTAGGTTAGGAAAGCTCAAAATCACCAAGACTCCAAATGCAGATTTGCCAATAATTTATGGCCAAGTGCCACTACTCACTATGGATGTGTGGGAGCACGCCTATTATTTAGATTGTCAAAACCGTAGAATTGACTACATAAAAGTTTTCCTTGATCATTTGATTAATTGGGATTTTGCAGAAGAGAACTTAGAAGAATATATGAGATGAATATACCCCGGGTAACAAAATTAGATAATGGTCTGCGCATAATAACTGAGCAGGTGCGTGATATTGATTCCGTAGCTTTAAGCATACGAGTTGGTGTTGGCAGTAGAGCAGAAAGTGCAAAGCAAAATGGAATATCCCATTTTTTAGAACACATGGCTTTCAAAGGGACGAAGACAAGAACTGCCTTTGAAATTGCAAAAGCTTTTGATGACATAGGTGGAGTTTTCAACGCTAGCACCGGTAGGGAAAGCACCACCTATTATGCAAAAGTCCTCAAGAAAGACATAAAAACTGGTATTGATATATTAATAGATATATTGATGAATTCCACGTTTCCAGAAGATGAATTGGAACGTGAGAAGGGTGTTGTAATACAAGAGATTTTTCAAACTAATGATTCACCAAGTGACATTATTTTCGACAAATATTTTGAGGCAGCTTATAAAGACCAACCATTTGGTAGGTCAATCTTAGGCACGCAAAATACTGTAAAATCTTTTACTCGAGGAGATCTAGATAATTACATAAATGAGCATTACTTTGGTGAGAATATGCTATTTGCCGTTGCAGGAAATGTTGAACATGAAGAAGTTGTTGCATTAACCAAAGATTTTCTCTCAAAGATTCATTCTAAAAAGCTGAAAAAAAGCCAAAATGCGAGCTGTACTGGTGGTGAGTATTTAGAACATCGTAAATTAGATCAGGTACACTTGCTAATTGGTCTACCTAGTGTTTCTCGCCATGACGATAAATATCACACGTTTCAAGTGCTTGATTCTATATTAGGGAGCGGAATGTCATCACGTTTATTTCAGGAAGTAAGGGAAAAGCAGGGATTAGCTTACTCTGTTTATTCATTTAATTCCAGCTATACTAATACAGGAATGTTTTCCATTTTTGCTGGTACAGACAGTAGTAACTTAGATAAGCTTTTAAAATCTATAACGACAGAGTTGAAGAAGTTGTCTACAGATGATCTGAAGGAAGAAGAAGTAAATAGAGTGAAAGAGCGAGTAAAATCCCAAATTTTAATGTCACGCGAAAGTGTTAGCTCACGTGCTGAAACATTGGGACACTACTACGGTAACTATAATAGGTACATCAGTAAAAATGAATTAATAGAAAAAATTAGTGCAGTTACCACTGCTAACGTAAAAAAAGCAGCAGAAGAATTGTTATCTCAGCATGAAAAAACCACTCTAGCTGCAATTGGAGAAATTGAATCATTGCCAAGTTACGATAAAGTGGTTTCTATGCTTAAAGCTTAGTGTACTTTAATTATGTTGCTTAAGCTCACTAAAAAGTTCAATGAACGGTTGCAAAATCCTTTCTATAAAAAGTTTGCTTTCTGGTTCATCGCGTATATTACTTATCAGTTTATTCAAAGTTTTCTCGCTGTTTCGTAAAAATAAATAGCTTTCTACTGCTTGCACACCAGACAAGACAGTCAAAATTCCTCCTATCACTAGACAAGCAGCTATAGCAGGTACGGTACCCACTGCAATTGCAGTTGCGATTAATGATAACCCAGCTAAGAATGTAACGGCTGAAACGCAAAACGCTATTTGATGTTTTTCTTTATTGTTAACCATAAATACCTCACAAAAACTATATTTTTAACATACCAGTGTTGTCATGTATTGTCAAGTTTTTAAAGAAGATTAAAAAATGCAACGCACATGTGCAAAAAACGCTAACTATGGATTAGCCAAGGAAGAAAGAGTAGGAAGAGGAAGGCTTTTTCTGTTTTAGGGAATATAAAATAAGCGTAGAAAAATATGAACTAGGTGTATAATTCACAGTGTAGTGGTGTCTCACTAATCCAATTATTTTTCTCCCGATCTAGCCTATCATCTAATATAGCCTGCCTTATTGATGCCATTAACTTATTCATAAAGAAAATATTATGAATGGTAACGAGCGTGTAAGCCAGGAGCTCTTTAGCTTTCAGTAAATGGTGTATATAAGCTCTTGAATGTTTTCTGCAGGTAAAACATAAACAGTCACTTTCAATTGGGTTGTTGTCCAGCTCAAATCGTTGATTCCGCAAATTAATATGCTCTTTGCACTTTGAAGAAATAGAATTTCTGTTTTTTACTTTAACAAGTGCGCCACCATGCCTTGCTAAGCGGGTTGGATGCACGCAATCAAACGTGTCAATTCCAAGCTCTACTCCGCGAAAGATGTCCACAATTCCACCAATACCAAGCAAATGAGTAGGCCTGTCTTTTTTCAGGTGGTCCATAGTGAAAGAAACTACATCATGCATCTGCTCTTTACTTTGACCAAGTGATCCACCTATTGCTTGACCAAAAAATGGCAAATCGTTGATAAAATCACAACTTTCTCTACGTAAATCTTGATACACTCCGCCTTGACTAATTCCATACAGTGCCTGCTTGCCATTATTGTTTTTTTCAAATTCATTTAAAGAACGTTCAGCCCATCTGTGGCTCATGAGCATTGATTTTGCTGTGTATTCTTTGCTTACGTGAAATGGAGTGCATTCATCTAAAACTAGGATTAAATCTGCACCTAATTTCTGTTGAATTTGTACAGATTTTTCAGGAGTTAAGCAATAAATTTTACCATTAATGTAAGAACGGAAAATTGCCCCATCCTCATTAATTTTGATCAAAGTTTTTTGTTTTTTTCTTATTCCTTTTATCTCTTCCGAAACTGATCCGTGGCCTAAGCTAAATATCTGATATCCACCTGAGTCAGTTAGCATTGGCCCATTCCATCCTATCATCTTGCGCAAACCACCAAGTTTTGCAACAGTATTCTCTCCTGGTTGAAGCATTAGGTGATAGGTGTTGGAAAGTATGATTTGGGTACCAGCTTCACTTATTCTTTCAATATCTGCAGCTTTAATTGCAGCTTTTGTTGCGCAGAATATAAAAGCGGGGGTTTCTACGCTTCCATTTGGAGTTTTAATTGTTCCAACTCTTGCAGAACCTGATTGCTTGATTCTCTTGAATGAAAATTCTTCTTTCATCTATTTGCCTGAAAGTTCTGTTATGATGTTTTCTACTTTCTCAGGAGTAAGATTTTCATAGAAGTCATTATTGATCTGCACAACGGGAGCATTAACGCATGCACCTAGGCATTCAACTTCTTTTAAAGTGAACAAATTATCTTTAGTAGTCTCACCGATATTGATTCCAAGTTTTTTTTTAAAGGTATTTAAAACTTCTTCACTATTGCACAACCAGCAAGGAGTTGTTCTACAAATTTGTATTAGATATTTGCCTACTGGTTTTAAATTATACATGGTGTAAAAATTTGCCACTTCATATACACGAATATGTGGAATATGCAGCATATCAGCAACATAACGCATAGCAGATTCAGAAACCCATCCGCATTGCTCTTGAACCAGATATAGTAAAGGCATAACAGCACTACCTTCTCTACCTTTGGGATACATCTCTATAAACTTTCCCGCTTTCTTGAGGTTTTCTGATGTAAAACTAAACTGCTCTTCTTTTTCTATCATTCATGAGACTCGTGTAAACTTTAACAGATTATACCTGTAGAACCAATGATTGCAATTGTTGGTTTTTTGAGAAATAGCATAAAGCTTCTTAGCCCTCTTCAAGCTTATATTTACCTTTTAGTATAAAATATTATATTAATTTTTTAATTTTAGTTAAAATTTTCATTGACATTAACACACAGGAGTAATCATAATAGCATTTTATTAATATTTTAAATAAAATTATGTCTATATTAAGAAGATTGCTCGGGATCAACTCAAATACACCGGAAATTAAAGAAGCGATAGGTTTTAATCCAACAAACGTAGAATTAATTGAGGGGAATGGAGTTGCTTACGGACTCAGCTATCAAGATAATGGTAATGGGAGCAGTAAAGTAAAATTACTTATTAGTCCATTATATCAATCAAAAACATACGAATGTGGTACAAATATCAGCGTAGCAAATGAATTCAAAGATCAATTATCTCTCACATTAATAGAAGATTCAGCTGAAACAGATAAAGTTGGAGTTATCTTTCCTGAAGAAGGAATTAGCGAAGAAGGAGAAAAATGCGTTAAAGGCTTATCTTTTAACACTTACGGAATTAAACAATCAGTTAATACTCCTTCAGTTGAACATTTAGATAAAAGAAAATTACAAAAGAATATTGATAATAATAGTCTTGCAAATGTGGGCAATAGTTACTTTCAACCAAGAGCAGTGAAAGTTGGTAATGGTGACGTAATTGTAATCGCCCATAACTTAAAGGATCAAACTTTAGTTTCTTGGTACTTAAAGTCAAGCGAGAGCGGAAAATTTAAGGTATTGACTGGAGAAAAAGGTGTTACAGAAAGAAAATTGTTCAATTTTGATAATCAGGGGCAATTGGCATTAAATGGAAACACGATGCTTTATTCGCAAGTGAGCAAAAGGATTACTAAGGAAAATCAAGAGGTGAGAAAAACACGTATTTTTAAATTTGATATGGCTAAAGTGATTCAGGGTCTGAAGGATAGAGTTAATGGCTTTTTACTTGGTAATCGAAAAGGTCAAATAGATAATAAAGCACTATCTCTTTCTAGAGAACATGAAATAAGCTTTTTGCAGTATGTTGAACAAACGGAAGGAAATGATCTAGTTGCTTTTCTTGAAAATGACCAATCAGCTAATGAGCAGAGGTTACATATAGCAACTCTACTTAAAAATGGATCAGTGTCAGATTTTCCTATCTATCAATTTACAGATCCTATAGAGAAATTATATATTAAAGGCAACGGTCAGGGTGGTTTTATCGTAACTGCGGTAAGTGGAGAAAATATTGTAACTTTTAATCAAAACGGCTCTGGAAAATCTTCTGAAGCAACAATAATACCGGCAAATAGCATCAAAACTCTCAGTGATTTTGTTAATATCATTAACGGTCGATTAACGCCAGATATTATTTCTAGTAGTACCGTGGCTCCTATAACTGTTGCAGAAACGGTTGTGACTTCTAAGAAGACGCCGACTGCTGCAATTACTAGCACAGCAGAAACCGACGCTGTGAAGACTACTAAATTGACAACGGAAGCCGTTGCACCTACTTCTACAATGAATAAACCTTCAACAGAGTCAACGACTCAAACAAGTACAGTAACAGTGGAGCCAACAACAGCAACAAAAACAACTGCTACTTCACAAGCAACCACGATTACTGCAACGTCAACTAATGTGCCTTCGGAAACTGAAATAAGTACTGTAAAACCTACAGCAGCGACTGGTGCGTCGACTTCTACGATGAGTAAACCTTCAACAGAGTCAACGACTCAAACAAGTACAGTAACAGTGAAGCCAACAACAGAAGCCGTTGCACCTACTTCTACAACGAATAAACCTTCAACAGAGTCAACGACTCAAACAAGCACAGTAACAGTGGAGCCAACTGCGCCAACAACAAGCTCAGAGAAAACTACACAAACAGTATTTAGTATACCAAGTATAGCTCTTTCCACAGAAGTCCGGATATGATAAGATTAAGGATAGATGGCGATAAGGAGGTTGGATGCCGGCAGCATATAGTTATGATTTAAGAAAAAAAGCAATGGAAGCACTAGACGAAGGGGAAAGCAGAGAAGCAGTGGCAGCAAGATTTAAAATTGGACGAACTACTTTGTGGGAGTGGAAGCAAAGAAAAAAAGAAACAGGCGACTTTCAGTCAAAAAACTCGGTAATGGAGGTTACAATCAGAAAATTATCGACTGGAATAAGTTTATCGAATTTGCTAAAAAACACGGTAGAAAAACTCTGTCGGAAATGGCTAAACTTTGGGGCAACGTTAGTATCGAAACGATCCACCGAGCTCTCAGAAAAATTGGATTTACGCGCAAAAAAAGACATATGGATACAAGGAAAGGAACGAAGAAAAACGTGCTGAATTCTTAAAAATTATAGCAACAAAAGAACCAGAAAACTTAGTGTATATAGATGAGTCTGGGATTGATAACACGGAGGACTATCCATATGGGTATTGCCAGAAAGGACAGCGATTTTATGCCCTAAAATCTGGAAAAAAAACTCAACGAATCAGCATGGTTGCAGCCTTAAGTAGAAGAAAGATAGTTGCTCCATTAACATTTGAAGGCCACTGTAATATGGATATTTTTAATGGATGGTTTGAGCAATTTTTGGCACCGATCTTAGAACCTGGACAAACTGTCATTCTTGATAATGCTACTTTTCATAAGTCTGATAAGCTTATCAAGCTCGCTAAAGGAGTCGGTGCAGAAATTTTGTATCTGCCGCCTTATTCTCCAGATTTTAACAAAATTGAGCATCATTGGTTTGCTATAAAAAACAGAGCCAGGAAAAACATTCCTCTATTCGAATCCTTTCGTCGTGCTGTTGATTCTGCCTTCCTATGACCTATTCGGACTATTATGAGAAATGCTATACTAGAACAAAAGAGTCAACAACTCCTATATTCACCACGACTTTACTTCCTCAGTCTACTTCTTCACCACAACCTACTCAACTTGCTATAGGGTCTAATAAGGCAGGAATGATAGGGGGATCTTTGGTTGGAGCAATAGGTATTGTTGGAATTATAGGATTCATAGCATATAGATATGTTAAGGGTCGTAATGCTGCTCCTGTATTAGAACTAACTGATTTGGGTTATAGAAGGCGATCATCTTCAAGTAGCGATGAAGAAATTTTTACCACTGGTAACAGAATGCGAACTATATATCAATCTGAAACAGTGCTAAATAGTATATCAGTAGAAAGTAGTAGTCGATCAAGAAGTAGCTCATCGTCTTCAAGCGGTGGACCAGGCTCTTGACTAACTGAAGCGGAGTCTAAAAGTGAAAAAAGCTTATCTTGGGATAGTGATGATGTGCCGGAATATCACCTTTAGCTATTTGTCTAAATGTTTTTAATATGTCTCCTGTTAGGAAATTGTCTTTTGCTTTTGTGATTTTCATGTTAAAGTATAATTCCTAGGTGAAATAAGTAGCTGCTGTTGTGTGATAAACATAGCAGAGGAAAGTCCGGGCTCCAAGGAAAAATAGTGACGGGTAATGCCCGCCGGAGGTAACTCCAGTTATAGGGCTACAGAAAATTACCGCCTAAAATATTTTTAGGTAAGGGTGAAAAGGTGTGGTAAGAGCACACCATGGCAATGGCAACATTGGTAGTCGAGTAACCAACACTAGGAGCAAGATTAAATAGAAGTAGATTTTATGTTTTCCTCATATCTACTCGGGTAAATCGCATGCGGTAAATGGTAACATTTACTCCAGATAAATAGCTACATAAACAGAACTCGGCTTATATTTCACCTAGGCGTTCACATGATACGTGTGATATAAGCCATGCTATATTTAAATGTGTAGGCATTTCATGCGTTGTCCTTCACTTGTTCTGCTTGATAGCCATCACTACTTTCGCCTACATTAACATTAGAATATTCATCATCATCAATATACTCTTTCAGAACATACCCTCTGCCCCAAACGGTTTCTATGTGGCTTTTTCCATCATTTGCACTTTCAAGTTTCTTACGTAATTTGCACATAAAAACATCAACTATCTTGTTATCTGAAGGTTCATCCAAGCCATTGTAAAGATGATTTAAGAACATTTCTTTTGTTAGTACTGTTCCTTTACGCAGTGCTAGCAATTCTATCATAGAATGCTCTTTATTAGTAAGGTGAACCGTTTTACCTTTCACCTCAACAACCCTGTGATCAAAATTGATATTTATATTACCAATCTTTATCACCGATTCAGGATGGCCTTTAGTACGACGCACTATGGCCTTAATTCGAGCTAATAACTCGCTTTTATGAAATGGCTTGGTTAAGTAATCATCGGCACCATACCCGAGTCCTTTAGCTTTGTGATTGACAGCGGATATGCATGAAAGTATTAAGACAGGAACTTTGATTTTTGCACTTCTTAGTCTTAACAATATATCATATCCGTCAATATCACCAGGTAAGTGTATATCTAAAATAACTAGGTCATAGTAATCTCCGTTTGAGGAAACCATATTATTGTTATAATCTTGTGCAGAAGTAACAACGTCACAGAAGTGTCCATCAGAAGTTAAGGCGTTAACTACAGTCTTTGCACTTACTTGATCATCTTCAATTAATAATATACGCATATTTTACACCCCATAAATAATTTATAATTTTAGTAATATATATAACTAAGGAAAGTAATAAATCAAATTTTTATTAACAAATGATCAAAATTACACTTATTAATTAATAGTAAATATATTGTTCCAAAGTTATATAAATAGATCTAAAATATAATAGACATACCATGATAGTAATAATATTTTTAGTAAATATTGAATTAAAGTTACTATTATTAAAAGAATACTTCGGTTAATAAATATTTAACTATTCTATATGTCTGTGTTATATTTTTAATTTACTTATCCTACTATTTTAAAGTATAAGTAATATTTTCAGGAATATTGTGTGGCAATATCAATTTTAGGTGCTGGTGCATGGGGTACAGCAATCGCAATTTCATTAGGTAGTAAGAAAGATGTGATTTTGTGGACTCACAATGAAACTACATTTGAATCAATCAACGGGAAAAGAGAAAGTGACAAGCTACCCGGTTGTCGAATTTCTGATAATGTGTCAGTAAAATTGGCTATTGAAGACATAATTAATGCTTCAGTAACAATCCTCGCTGTTCCCACTCAGTCTCTGAGGAAGGTATGTCAGCAATTGCATAATTGTAATCTGAAAAAAGATGTAGCAATAATTTTAGCTTGTAAGGGAATAGAAAAGTCTACATTAAAATTACCTAGTGAAATAGTAAATGAAATTTTACCTAACAATCCTATTGCTATTTTTTCAGGTCCTAGCTTTGCTGTAGAAGTTGCAAGAAAATTACCCTATTCAATGGTTCTTGCATGCCAAAATAACACATTAGGTTCAAAGCTAGTATCAGAGCTGCAACAAGAAAATGTTAAATTGGAGTTTAGTAACGACATTATAGGAGTACAGATTTGTGCAGCGTTAAAGAACGTTTTTGCTATAGCGTGTGGGATTGTTCTAGGTAGTAAACTTGGGTTTAATGCTCATGCAGCATTGATTACGAAAAGTATGAGCGAAATTAAGGCTTTATACTCAGCAAAAATTGGTGACGGTAGTGTGGATATAAATACACTACTTGGGCCAGCATGTCTGGGTGACCTAATTATGACATGCACATCCTTGAATTCAAGAAACTTATCTTTTGGGTTTAAAATAGGTAATAGTGACAATGGCTTTAATGTTCAGCAGATTTTGTCAGAAGGCAAGTCAGTGATTGAAGGTTTTAGCACTGCTGAGTCCATATTTAATTTAGCAGGAAAGCTAAAGATAAAAATGCCTATATGTGAAGCGGTCTATAGATTATTGTATGAAAGCGCCTCTATAGAGGATACTCTTTCTGTTCTTATAAGTTAATTTTGTATTTGGATATATTGTGAAATTTTTATATAAATTAATATCAACGTGGTGGCTGTCTGGAACAGTAAAAAAAATGCCAGGTACTGTGGGTAGTTTGGCTTCTTTTCCGCTTGTTCCTGTAATCCTGAGCAACAAAATTTTAGGTGCAGCAATTATTTCTTTTTTATTCTTAATTGGATTATGGTCTACAGGTAATTATATAAAACATTACAAGACTTCATGTGATCCAAAAGAGGTAGTAATTGACGAAGTGGTTGGTCAATTGCTGACGATACTTTTAGTTTCGATATTGTTAAGCCAAGAGATGAATTGTTCTTCATTGTTGTTGTGCTTTTTTTCTTTTAGGTTTTTTGATATAATAAAAACGTGGCCTATAAATTTAATCAATAAAAATACCAAAGGTCCTTTAGGTATTATGCTAGATGACGTTATAGCTGCAATTTTAGCCTGTGTTCTTATAGGAGCCTTTTATTGTTTATTGTTGGTGTATGCAGGATAAAAAAATTTATTATTCAAGCTTAATTGTTCAAAATCTAAAGGATTATATACTGTACACAGCGAATTTATCTGAGTGGGAAGTACACGATGAATTTGATAACATCATATTTACAATAAATGGTACCAGGGAGTCATTATTTAATTTTGTGTTCTGTGGAGATCAATGTACCGAGCTTTCTATACAAAAAACTCTAGATTATCTCAGAACAAGAGATATAGAAGCAACATGGGTAATAAATTCACATATGAAAATAAGAGATATTTTAGAAAAGTGTGAAATAAAACACGTTAGCACACCAAAAAAAGCTTTACTTAATATGAAAAATTACTTTTTACCTGCTGATGTTATTCCAAACTTGAGGTTAAATGCTGTGAATGGTAGCAACCTCTTAGAACAGTTAGATCTACACACTTCTAAAATTTTTTATCATGGCGTTGGAATTGTCAGCACATTTTTTCGCGGATTATCAAATTATGATGATAAGAACTCAAGATTAAGATTTTTTCTTGTAACACTAAATAATGAAATTATTGGGACATGCGGTCTTTATGTTCAAGATAGCGTAGCTGGTTTTTATAGTGATGGAGTTTTACCAATTTACAGGAATCGTGGAATAGGTACCCAAATGGTTTTAGAAAGAATAAAGATAGCTAAACAGCTTGAATGCAAATATATAGTAGCACATTGTATGAAATCTTCTGTGAACCTTTATAAGAGATTGGGCTTTCAAATGTTAGGCAATCTTTACTTATATACCTCTTCAGCATAATTCTGAGCGGTTACAAATTTTTACATTTGTTTTAAAAGTGCTATGTTTTTTTTGTATGAAGTGGTTTTAATATTGATTCTAATATTATTCTTTCTCTCTTATTCTAAATTAAAAATTAGTAATAAGATTAAGAACTTACAGCATCAAAATGTTATCATAAATAATTTAATTGATACTGTGAATGATGGGTTTTATATTTGGGATGCAAAAAAACGTATAGAAAAGTTCTCTCCCAATTTACTAATTTTGCTTAATACTGTTTTTTACTCATTTAATGAGTTTGTGAATTTTTTTGAGCAATCAGAAAGCTTAATCAAAAATTTTGTTGAGGCAAAGGAAATAAATAAATCTTTTACTCTAGATTTAAAGTCAAAAGACAGTGAGGTTTATTGCATATGTTACGGTAGAAGCATAATAGATGATTCTAACAATGTGATAGGTGTGCTGTTATGGATAAGGAATGTCTCAGACTGTAAGATAAAGGCTAACGGACTTGAGTTAGAAAATAGTAAGCTTACACAGGAAGTGGAGAGCTATAAAAACGTTTTCAACTCTTTACCATTTCCAATACTAAGATATAACAAGAGTAGAAAGGTGGAATTTTATAACTTGTTTTATGATAAATATGTAGATGGTTCTAAGAAATTTGCTATTACCGGTAGCGCTCATAGCACAAAACCAGTAAGACATGTCATAACTTATAAGAACGAACCTAAGGTTTTCGATTTTGTTAAAATTCCAATACAAGGTTCTGGTAGCATAGTAATGTATGGGAAAGATGTTAGTGATGCAGAGAAATTATATACTGAATTAAACAGTTATTTAGCTACACAGAAAAATTTGCTTGAGAGGTTACCGGTTGCTATAGTAATATATAGTAAGAATCAAAAGCTAAAATTTTATAATAATGCTTTTATAAAAACCTTTCAATTTGACCCAAAATTTTTGGCATCTTACCCAACTTATCACGAAGTTATGCTTTACCTCTTCGAATCTAAAAAGCTTTTAGAAAAAGAGGATTTTCAAACTATTAGTAACCAAAGACATGAGTTGTTCAAAAAATTATTTGAATCGTACGATGATACGATGCACTTCACAAACGGAAAAGCGTTCAGGGTATTAACAATACCCTACGCTTCGGAAGGTTTGCTGTTCTCTTACGAAGAATGCAAAAGATAATACTTAAACTCCTTCTCTCTCTACCATGAGCTGTTTTACTTTCGCTATTGCTCTTGCTGGATTAAGTCCTTTAGGACAAGTTTTTGTGCAATTCATTATTGTATGACAACGATACAACTTGAATGGGTCGTTTAAAACATCAAGTCTTTCACCTGTCTTATTATCACGGCTGTCAGCAATCCATCTGTAAGCTTGTAATAGTATTGCTGGTCCTAAAAATTTATCACTATTCCACCAGTAGCTTGGGCAACCAGTCGAACAGCAAGCACATAATATACAGTCGGACAAGCCATCTAATTTTTTTCTATCTTCAGAAGATTGAGAGTATTCTTTATTTGGTAGGGCAGGCTTATCTGCTTGTAACCAAGGTTTAATTGATTTGTATTGCTCATAAAATTGGCTCAAATCCGAGACTAGGTCCTTTATTACATACATGTGAGGTAATGGATATATTTTTACGTCACCTTTTATATCATGTATAGATCTAGTACATGCAAGAGTATTGGTTCCGTCAATATTCATGGCACAAGATCCACATATGCCTTCTCTACAAGAACGTCTGAAAGTTAAAGTCGAATCTATTTCATCCTTTATTTTTATTAATGCATCAAGTACCATAGGGCCACAACTATCCATATCAATAAAAAATGTGTCTATTCTAGGGTTTTTCTCGTCATCAGCAGACCAACGGTAAATTTGAAATCTTCTGATGTTTTTTGCTCTAGCAGGAATAGGATAAATTTTGCCCTTTTGATTAATTTTAGAATTCTTTGGCAAAGAAAACTGAACCATATCACTTACCTTTTATTGTTTATAGCTAAAACCCTTTGTAGATAACATATTTTATTATCATCTACTATATTTTTATTAAATTCCTTTTAAATCGCACACATATTGTAGCCAAGCGAAGCTAAAATCTCTCTTTCTAGATTTTTCATTATAATTTCTTCATCTTTTTTTTGGTGATCATAACCAAGTAAATGCAGTAATCCATGCACTAACATGTGTGCAATGTGAGCAAGAATGGGTATATAATACTCATGCGATTCTCTTTTTATTGTGTCTATTGAAATTGCTATGTCTCCTAAATCGCACTCATTAGACAATTGTTCATACGGAAATGATAGTACGTTAGTTGGCTTATCCATTTCTCTAAATTTTAAATTAAGTTGATGTAGCAAGTCATCATCAGCCAGAGCTATTGATATATTTGGTTTATAGTGGTCTATTTTTAATTCTTTTAGAGAAGCATTGATGACACCTAATACAAAATTTTTAGGATTTTCTATAATGCTGCACCATTTCTTGTCAAGAATATTTACTTCTAACATGAGTGACACATCAGTAAGGGTGTCATGCAAATAGCTGACACTGGAATCCAAAAAAGAAGAGTTATAGACCCTTGTGTCATGTACACAACTGTACGAATATTGTACACTAGAAGGATGTCATCCCAGTGTCTAGGCACTGGGATCCAGGAATTTTGATTAGACATCAAGTTAGTGAATATAAAAGTAGCTAATCTTATATTAAAACACAACGGCTTTAATGTGGTTGCATTAAGGCTGGATTCCAGTGTCAAGCACTGGAATGACACCTTTGTGTTTGATGCAAAATCGGCTATAACGTTTAATGCACTGCCTTCGAGACAAATATTCATACAGCTGTGCGTTGTGTGCTGAGATGACATCATTTAGGAACTGAAATGACAGGTATTACACATCACTCATCCTTATTATTTCATTCCATTCAATTTCCGAAACTGGGGCAATTGATAAACGTGGTTGTTTTAATATAGTCATATTTTTCAAAAGTGGGTTTTGTTTTATATTATTTAACGTTACTTGGTTATTTAAAGGTTTCAAAAACTTTACATTCACTAATCCGAACTTGGGATCATTAACATGATAATACTCTTTAAATACTTCAACGATTCCAAGTATTGCTTTCTCTTTACCTGTATGATAAAAAAACGCAAGATCGCTTGCTTTCATAATTTTCATGTAATTTTGAGCTTGATAATTGCGCACACCATCCCACTCAACTACCTGCTCCTTTTCCATTTTTTGCCATGAGTATTCACTTGGCTCTGACTTAAGTAGCCAAAATTGCATTATTTTTTTCTTCTTAAGTAAGCTGGTATATCATAGATATTGCTGCCCCACTTAGCTCCTTCGCTTACCTGTTCAGCTGGTTTTGTTTCCAGTGTTTTGTCTTGTGTACTTTCACTTTGACTATATGGCCACTTAAATTTCTCTTTCTCTGAGTCTTCGCTCTGACTTATAGGTGAAGTTTCTGATTTATTATTGCGACCATCAATGCCAGTTGCAAGAACAGAAACTCTAACTCTTCCCTCCATCGCTTGATCAAAAGTAGCACCAAATATTATATTTGCATTTTCATCTACTTCTTCACGCACTCTATTGGCTGCAGCATCAACTTCAAACAGAGTCATATCTCCGCCACCAGTAATGTTAATTAATATTCCTTGCGCACCTTTCATTGATACATTGTCAAGCAATGGATTGGATATTGCAGCTTCTGCAGCACTAATTGCTCTATCTTCTCCTTCTGCCTCTCCGGTGCCAATCATCGCTTTGCCCATCTCGCTCATTACTGTTTCTATATCAGCGAAGTCAAGATTAATAAGCCCTGGCATGACCATCAAGTCAGTTACTCCTCTGATGCCAATATGCAGAACATTGTCAGCAAGTTTAAATGCATCAGAAAATGTAGTTTTTTCATTTGCAATTCTAAATAAATTCTGATTTGGAATGACAATAAGTGTATCCACGTATTTTTGCAGTTCTTCAAGTCCAAGCTCTGCAATGCGCATACGGCGCACACCTTCAAAACCGAACGGTTTAGTTACAACTCCAACAGTCAATATCTTTTTTTCTTTTGGCGCTCTATCCTTAACTGCGGCTCTTGCTTCTCTGGCTGCTTTTGCAATTACCGGTGCAGCACCGGTTCCAGTACCACCGCCCATTCCTGCTGTGATGAAAAGCATATGACTATCTTTTATATGCTCCATAATCTCATCAATTGATTCTTCTGCTGCACCTTTGCCAACATCAGGCAAAGCACCAGCACCAAGACCCTTAGTTAAATTAATGCCAAGCTGAATTTTTTTATCACATAACGACTTTTCTAGTGCTTGAGCGTCGGTATTTGCGACAACAAAATTCACTCCTTGCAAATTAGATTGGATCATGTTATTCACAGCATTTCCACCAGCACCACCCACTCCCACAACGGTAATCCTTGGGTGTAATATAGGTAACTCCGGCAGACTAAGATCAATAGACATTTAAATTACTCAAATTTAGCGAATTCACTTGATAATAAGTTACTGCTTTTTTAATAATATGCAAATACTTTTCACTTCTATAGGCGTAAACAGTAAACGGGATTTACTTATTCTTAATAACATTTAAAATAACAGATAATAACTTTATATTTTTAGAAGGTATCATTCTACTGATGCAAAAAAATAGAAAATGTTTATAAAAAGGGACAGAGACTATCCCTTTTTATTCTGTTTAAGCTACTTTATTATGCTTTTGCTGGTACCAATCCAACTGCTACCGCAACATTATTCAAGGATGTTGATGCATCATTAACAATAAATTTTAGCTTATCATTATCAATTTTAGGCTTATCACCATCTTTTTCACAGACCTTAAGAATCTCTTCTTTCACTGCATCAATTTGATTTGCCTTACTACTATTCTTATATGCATACACAGGTGCAGCTATTAAAGCCGCCACCGCAGCAACAACTATCAAACTAGCAACTAGCGGATGAGCAACTGCAAATGTAGACATTGCAGTAATAGCAGGACTAACGAGTGTTGCAGCTTTTGTTCCAACTGTACCAACGAAAGCCGCATAAGCTGGGCTCAAAAAATAAGCAGCTGTAAGCGAAATTGCTGCTGCAGTTGCTACAAAAGTCGCGGCCGTTTTGTATGGATTTTCTTTTACAAGATTCCAACCTTGCACAGGAACTTCTTTAGTTGCTGACCAAAGGCCCTCTTGACTATATTTCTGTTTTATTACTTCAATTCTTGCCATAACTCTACTCCTTAAATAGAATATTAAAATTTCATTAAGAATAATATATAGTAAAAAAAAGCTGCCTGTCAAGTAATTTAATTTATTAGTATAATCTGATTCTGTAATTCAGCGCTTCAGCAATGTGTGCTCTTTTTACTTCTTCACTTTTTGCAAGATCTGCAATAGTTCTTGCAACTTTTAATACGCGTGTGTAGCCTCGATTGGAAATGTAATTTTCTTTCAGTACGTATTTTAGCAATTCTAACCCTGCCTGATCTGGTTCAGTAAATTTATTAAATGCTTCACCGCTTACTTCTGAATTGCAACGAATATTTAATTCACTATAGCGCTCAGTTTGAACTTTTCTTGCTGCTATCACTCTTTCTCTTATAATTTTAGTACTTTCTCCCTCCACAGAGATTTCAGGAGAGAGTATGCTAACGTTTGGCATTTCAATGCATATGTCTATTCTATCAAGCAATGGGCCTGATATTTTGTTTTTGTAATCTGTGCCACACTTTGGAGCTTTGTTGCACGATCTGCTTGCATCACCTAAATAACCGCACCTGCAAGGGTTCATTGCAGCAATCAGTTGAAAATTTGCAGGGTAGGTTATGTGAGCATTTGCCCTTGCAACGGTAACTTTTCTATCTTCAAGTGGTTGGCGCAGAGAATCAAGCACAAGTCTTGGAAATTCTGGCAACTCATCAAGGAATAACACGCCATTGTGAGCCATGGTAATTTCTCCAGGTTTTGCATTCTTTCCTCCCCCTATCATCGCTGGCATAGAGCATGAATGATGAGGTTCACGAAAGGGACGAGTTACTTTGAATATTTCATTACCAGTTTTTGTTATGCTGGAAATAATATTAACATCAATCATCTCCTGTTCGGTTAAATCAGGCAGCAATCCTATAAAGCGCTTAGCAAGCATTGATTTTCCAGTACCAGGAGGGCCAACAAGAAGCATATTATGCCCACCTGCTGCTGCAATTTCAGCTGCTCTTTTTGCAACAACTTGGCCTTTAATATCCTTCATATCGGGAACCAATCTTTTTTCTTTGGGTGCATCACTATATTTAAAAATTACTGGCTGAGTTAATTGTTCACCCTTAAAGTGTCTGATAATATCAGTTAATTTCTCTATAGCTAGAATTGAAACATTCTTTACCCATGAAGCCTCTACTCCATTTCCCCTTGGGCAAATTACTCCTTTATTTGCCTGTTTTGCATTGATCGCTGTTGGCAGCACTCCTGAAACTGGAATAACTCTGCCATCAAGGGCAAGCTCACCCATAATGATATAAGACTGAACTTTTTCAACTGCTATCACATTCATTACAACAAGTAGTCCAATAGCAATAGCCAAGTCATAATGACTGCCTTCTTTCAGCAAATCCGCAGGGGAGAGATTAACTGTAATTCTTTTTGGAGGTAGCAGTAGATTGATTGAATTTAACGCTGCTCTGATGCGTTCTTTGGATTCCGCAACAGTTTTATCTGGCAATCCAACAATATTAAAAGCTGGAATACCATTTGCCATATGAATTTGTGCATTGACATTTACTGTGCTAATTCCCTGAAGCGCAACGGTATTTATATTTGCAATCATAATATATTATATAAAATTGTTAATACAATATATTAAAGAAGCGATGAAGTAAAGGCTACAGCAATTAAAGATGGCTTAACTTAGCAAAAAAGTGTAGTATTCTATCACTTTGCTGATTACAAATGTTTATAAGGATAATCACTTTTTTCTTACTATATTCAAGTACGGCTTTTTGTAGTGATTGTAATTTTAATTTACCATACTGTGGGCTCAGTTGTAATCTAGATCTATCATATAGAAATTTAAGTAATATAAAAAAATTATTGAATAACGACGATAAGTTTGTTGCGCTTACGTTTGATGATGGACCGTCTAACAATAGAGTAAACGATATTATTAATGTTCTGGAAAGCTATGAAGCAAAAGCAACATTTTTTGTGCTTGGTGAACGTATAAATGAAAAAACGTCTGAAATAGTAAAGAAAATTCATGAATCAGGTCATGAGTTAGGCAATCACTCTTGGTCGCATAGGAAGTTGACATCACTTTCAAGTGAGGAACAATTGCAAGAATTGGAAAAGACAAATACAGCAATTAAAAATGCAATAAAACAAGATGTAAAATGGTTTCGTCCGCCATATGGATGTTATGACGATAATCTGATTGAAAATACTGATCAATTAAATATGTATTCAATATTATGGACAGTTGATTCGCTAGATTGGCAAGGTGATAAGCCAGAAACTTTAGTTGAAAGAGTTTTAAGTAATGTACATAATGGAGCAGTTATACTGTTTCATGATCACAATAACAGGTCAAACACAATTGAAGCTTTACCTCATATTATTAAAATACTAAAAAAATCAGGTTATAAGTTTGTGACCTTAAGTGAGTGGGAAAAAAGGGTTTGTAATACGGTAAAAGCCAGAAGTGTAACAATAAAAGAGGGGAAAAAAGTGTGTTTTGAAGGAATGTTATGTGGACAAAAAACAAAGTCTTTAACCGCAGAGCATTCATATTAGGTGGTATTCAGCTTACCATTTCTGCGGTTTTTAGTTGCAGGTTATATAATTTACAAATACGAAACAGACAAAAGTACGAAGCACTATCTAATAGTAATAGAATAAGAGTTGCTACTATTATGCCTAAGCGGGGCAAAATTTTAGATAGGAATAGCATTGAACTTGCGATGAACAAAATTTCGTATGTTGTTTTGTTTGATGGTTCTGGTAAGGAAGTTGATTTGCAGACATTATCAGAAGTCGAGTCTAAAATAGCAAAATCGTCAGAAAAAATAACTGCTCTTTATAAACGTTATTACCCGTTTGGTTCAATGTGTTCTCATGTAATCGGATATACAAAAAGACAGCAAGGCATAAGCGAAGTAGGAATCAGCGGTATTGAATATACATATGATCATATATTGAAAGGCAAGTCAGGAAAATCTGAGCAGGAAATAAATTCTAAAAAACGCGTCATAAAAGAATTATCAAGCATACCACAACAAGACGGACAAGATGTACAACTGACAATTGATATTAATCTGCAAGAGAAAACCGCAGAGGTATTTAAAGATCACCAAGGCTCCGCAGTGGTAATTGATGTAAATAATGGAGAAATTTTAGCATTATATAATTCACCTTCTTACGATAATAATCTTTTTGCTAGCAGGCTATCAAATGAGACTTGGGAGAGCTTGAATGCTCCTTCATTGCCGCTCGTGAATCGTGCGTTATCATATCAAATTCCACCTGGTTCAATATTTAAAGTAATAGTTGCGCTTGCGGGTTTAAAAGACGGGATAATAACACCAGAAGAGAAATTCTCGTGCAAGGGCTATATGAAAATAGGTGAGCGGAAATTTCGTTGTCTGAAAAGCAAAGTCCATGGGTATGTATCTTTAAATGAGGCAATGGCATTATCATGCAACACTTACTTTTATAATATAGGGAAAAAAATAAGTGTAGACTCTCTAGTAGAAATGGCCAGAAAATTTGGTATTGGAAGTGGGCCACTGATTGGAACGTTTAAAGAAGAAGCTCCAGGGTTGTTGCCAGATAGAGATTGGCGTACACGAAAGCTATATTCGCAGTGGTATTTAGGTGACACTATCAACTTAGTTATAGGACAAGGGTATATGCTTACAACACCACTACAGCTTGCAGTTCTTGCAGCGAGGATTGCAACAGGAAAAGAGGTAATTCTCCGCATTAAGATGAATGAAACGATACAAGATTTTCCCGATATTGATGTGGATTGTGAGCATCTTAGCATAGTTCGAAAAGCTATGTTTGATGTGGTGAATTCTAAAACTGGAACCTATAAGAAAGGGCTAAGCGGTATACAAATTGCTGGCAAAACCGGTACACCAGAAATAAACTCTAAGGGCGAAAGTCATAAGTTATTTATCGCCTATGGCCCTTACCATAACCCGCGCTATGCAATCTCTGTGTTTATAGAACACGGCAAAGCCCCACGCCAAGATGTTGCAATTGCTAATGAGATATTTCAGTATATGCTTGAAACTATGAGTATTAAACTTCTTGCATAACCATATAACAAACTTTTATTGGGAATAGAAACGAAAAAACTTACTTGACACCCTTCGCCAGCGCCCTTATCATGATAGTGAAGCTATTGTATTTGCTTTCGCCAATCTGCAGATTAAAAGGTAAGGATTAATTAATGTATCGGCGTCTTATGTTCAATTTTTTGCAGTATATAGATACTGTATGTCTTTACAAAACTTCATCTACATCTAGATTTTTATCTAAATAAGCTGAACGCGCTTATAAAGCGTTACAAGACATCAAAAAATGCCAATACTCGACAGAGATAGTAAAAGACTAGCTAACTCGGGGATTCTTTGTCTTTTTTTCTGCTTAGTAAATTTCTTAAACATTTGCAGCGTAAGTTAGTTGCAATTAAAAGCGGCTGAATCTCGCTTGTCAAGCGTTTAAAACATAAAAAACGCCAATATTTTAAAGCGGATAATAACCACGGGGCTTCTTTTGCCTTTTTTTTTATTTGGTAAATTTCTTAATATTTATAGCTAAACAACAACCGTCATCCCGCTACGTGTTAGCGGGATCTATGCTTTGAGATACCGCGAATGAATCGCGGTATGACGGTGTAGATGATGGTTAAGTAATTCGTCATCCCGCTGCTTGTTAGCGGGATCTATGTTAAGGTATAGTAGGGGATCTATGTTAAGAGATACCGCGAATGAATCGCGGTATGACGGTGTAATGATGGTTAAGTAATTCGTCATCCCGCTACGTGTTAGCGGGATCTATGTTAAGAGATACCGCGAATGAATCGCGGTATGACGGTTAAGTAGGGTGTCATTCCAGTGCTCCTTTTTTTGTCATCCCAGCGTCACGCGTTGGTTTCAACATTATATCATGAACTTTCTAAAATTCATTGAACTGTGCTTTCAAACGGTAGTGCCGGGGTGTGAGTATAATGATTATCAGTATATAAAAGTCATAGCAGACAGGCTGGAAGCAGCGAGCGCTGGTGAAGTGAAACGAATAATATTCAATATGCCTCCGCGCTCGATGAAGTCCATGTGCATAAGCGTTGCGTGGCCCGCATGGATACTGGGAAACCAACCAACTGCGAGAATAATAGTTGCAAGTTATTCTCAGCGGCTCAGCGAAAAGCACTCGCTCGACACCAGGTGCGTGATGCAGTCTAGTTGGTATAGAGCGCTATTTCCAGAGATAGAACTATCCAAAGACCAGAATACCAAATATAAATTTCAAACAGTGCAGAGAGGATACAGAATCGCAACATCAGTTGGTGGAACACTAACTGGTGAAGGTGGTGATTTTATCATTGTGGACGATCCGCTCAGTTCTGCTCAAGCTTTGAGTGAAACGCTTAGAAAGCGTGCCACAAACTGGTTTGATCAGACTTTAGTAACCAGGCTGAACGATAGAAAAAAAGGAGTCATCGTTCTTGTAATGCACAGGCTACACCAGGAGGACTTAACTGGACACCTTCTCTCCAAGCCAAAAAACATATGGCATCATATTTGTTTGCCAATGATTTCTGAAAATAAGCAGGTTATTTATTCAATCAAAAAGCCAATGCCTCCCGTTCCTATCATCCGAGTAGCTCAGCACTGTGCGACCAGGCGATTATATAATAAACCAGCGTCACCTGTAAGGATATTATATTCAAGAGAAGAAGGTCAGTTGCTATATCCCCTCGATGGAGGAAAAGAAGAAGTTGAGACGATAAAAGTTGAACTTGGGAGTTATGCTTTTGCTGCGCAATATCAACAAAACCCTCTGCCGCTTTCAAGTGGTATAGTCAAACGAGAGTGGCTAAAGCGCTATAAAAATGTTCCTGATAATCTCTCGCATGTAACACAAAGTTGGGATACTGCGGTTTCAACAAGCGACATGAGCAACTTTAGTGTCTGCACCACCTGGGCAAAAATAGATAATAAATTCTATTTACTTGATGTATATCGCGCAAAGCTTGAGTATCCAAAGCTTAAAGAACAGGTTTTGTCACTAGCTGCAAGATGGACGCCACACGCAATTTTAATCGAAGCAAAAACAAGTGGTCAACAATTGGTGCAAGAGCTAAAGACAAACAGTGATTTACCGATTATTGAAATAGTGCCACATGATGACAAGCTCACTCGATTTCATCAAATTGTTCCGATTATAGAGTCTGGCAAGGTTTTTCTGCCACATCAAGCAGTATGGCTGAACGATTTTGAGTATGAGATTTTAATGTTTCCTGAAACTCGACATGATGATCAAGTAGATAGTACCGTGCAATATCTCCAGTGGGTGAGAAACAGTATAGCATTTCTCATAATAGTCCGAATAGGTCATAGGAAGGCAGAATCAACAGCACGACGAAAGGATTCGAATAGAGGAATGTTTTTCCTGGCTCTGTTTTTTATAGCAAACCAATGATGCTCAATTTTGTTAAAATCTGGAGAATAAGGCGGCAGATACAAAATTTCTGCACCGACTCCTTTAGCGAGCTTGATAAGCTTATCAGACTTATGAAAAGTAGCATTATCAAGAATGACAGTTTGTCCAGGTTCTAAGATCGGTGCCAAAAATTGCTCAAACCATCCATTAAAAATATCCATATTACAGTGGCCTTCAAATGTTAATGGAGCAACTATCTTTCTTCTACTTAAGGCTGCAACCATGCTGATTCGTTGAGTTTTTTTTCCAGATTTTAGGGCATAAAATCGCTGTCCTTTCTGGCAATACCCATATGGATAGTCCTCCGTGTTATCAATCCCAGACTCATCTATATACACTAAGTTTTCTGGTTCTTTTGTTGCTATAATTTTTAAGAATTCAGCACGTTTTTCTTCGTTCCTTTCCTTGTATCCATATGTCTTTTTTTGCGCGTAAATCCAATTTTTCTGAGAGCTCGGTGGATCGTTTCGATACTAACGTTGCCCCAAAGTTTAGCCATTTCCGACAGAGTTTTTCTACCGTGTTTTTTAGCAAATTCGATAAACTTATTCCAGTCGATAATTTTCTGATTGTAACCTCCATTACCGAGTTTTTTGACTGAAAGTCGCCTGTTTCTTTTTTTCTTTGCTTCCACTCCCACAAAGTAGTTCGTCCAATTTTAAATCTTGCTGCCACTGCTTCTCTGCTTTCCCCTTCGTCTAGTGCTTCCATTGCTTTTTTTCTTAAATCATAACTATATGCTGCCGGCATCCAACCTCCTTATCGCCATCTATCCTTAATCTTATCATATCCGGACTTCTGTGGAAAGAGCTATACCTCCAGGGTTGCAGCTATACGAGCATTGTGATTTGAGTCTACCAGTACTGGGATGACAGCTAGGAGACAACCGTCATCCCGCTGCTTGTTAGCGGCTGAGATACCGCAGCGGTATGACGGTTCGCGGCGGCATGACGATAAGCTCGTCATACCGCTTTGTTAGCGGCTGAGATACCGCGAATGAATCGCGGTATGACGGTTCGCGGCGGCATAGTAATTCATCATCCCGCTGCTTGTTAGCGGAATCTATGCTGAGATATCGCGGCGGTATGACGTAGGGAAACCTTTCTTGGGTTAGCTATATCAATAGCATTGCTTTAAAAAGAGTGCCCATATTTTCAGTCAACCTTAAGAATTCACTAAAGATCCTATTCTTTTGTTCATCACTTGCGTTTTTCATTAAAGCCTGGGTTCTTTCTTTTATGCCAAAAAGATATAAAAATTCCCTTTGAGTTAAAATCTCACAATCTACATGCTTTAATGAATCTCTTAACGCTTGAAAGTTCACAAGTGCGGTAATATCACTATTACCAACATTCTCAAGAAAATTAGCATACTTATGTTGTTTTATCGATTGCAAAGTGCTCTTATATGCGGGGTATACATAACCGTAATCTACAATCAAAGCAGCTCCTTTATTATTATATATCTTCTTCTCAAGTTTTTTTAATATTTCAACCCCAACTGAACATATTTCCACCACTGCACCATTAAAAAATTTTCCATTTGTCATCTGAGTAGCTGACACTGGAATCCATGATTCTTTTTTTCTGGATTCCAGTGTCACGCACTGGCATGACACCAAGAGACTGCCATCATCTTGTTTTGTCACCATATTTTCATACCACCCCTCATCATGATATACAAACTGATCTATCGGAAGAGCGTCAAAGAACTCATTTGCTAAAAAAATGGTTGGTTGTTCTGGTAGGTTGTCAATATTTTTGTGCCAATTAACATCTAAGCTTTTTAATTTTTCCTTTTGTATCTTCCGTAAAGTAGGGCTTATTTCAACTAAGTGGATCAACATTGAATTAAAAAAGCTGCTGTATTTTTTAGTGACTCTTATTATATCGTGAATGAGTGTTCCTTTGCCTGGCCCAAGTTCAACTAGAGAAAATTTTGATGGCTTTCCTAATTTTTCCCATGTATGCATTATCCAAACTGCAATTACTTCACCAAATAATTGGCTGATCTCAGGTGCGGTAGTAAAATCACCATCCTTACCAAGCGGTAATTTACTTGTATAATAGCCGTATTTTTCATGGTACAAAACGGCATTCATGAAATCACTGATGGATATTGATCCTTGACTTTTGTCAATTAATTCGTGTATATAAGTGAGCATGTTATTAATAAATGTTTAACTATAGCGTGCCATAATATAAAATAGTAGAGTATTTATATATATAGTATAAACTTAAGTTTGTGAGTAATAGTGCTTGAGTTATGGACGACAAAAACACCGATTATGTTGCCCTTATACCTCAAGATGATAGTATTGAATACAAATTTGAAGAAGCTGTCAATTTTATAGAAAACAAGGTTATAAATGCTAATGGGCTAACTTTAGCGGAAGTGTTTCAAGTGCTAGTTCAAATGCTAAATGGTGATCTAGAGTTGGTAAAAAAAGTACTAGCATGTGCTAATATTATGGCAAAGCATGGAATGAAGGTAGCAAAAGAGTCGCAATTAAGCAGAGCTGATGTTCGCCGAGCTTTGGAAGGTAGAGAAAGTGTTGTCAATAGACAAGATTTTATAAAGAAACCACCTCTTCCACCTGCTATAAAATCGACCAAAAAGAAAAGTAGAGGTCTTTAGATGGCTGAATCTATAAAAAAATTTACTGTACAATGTGACTTCAAAGGACAAAGTTCACCTTTTGCAATATACATAGGAAATCCAAAAAGTGATGCTCATCCAATTCATCATCAAGATTCCTGGCTTGTAAAAGAACGTGGAGGAAATATCCCTAATAAAGTAAAAGAAAGTCTGCAAAAATTATATAAATTATCTCAAGAAAATGGAGTCTCTTTCTCAGAGTTATGCGCGTATGCCATTACTGTGGTTAGTAATAATGATAAAAAAAGTGACGACAAGGAGTAAGATAGTTTATAGCTCTTTCCACAGAAGTCCGGATATGATAAGATTAAGGATAGATGGCGATAAGGAGGTTGGATGCCGGCAGCATATAGTTATGATTTAAGAAAAAAAGCAATGGAAGCACTAGACGAAGGGGAAAGCAGAGAAGCAGTGGCAGCAAGATTTAAAATTGGACGAACTACTTTGTGGGAGTGGAAGCAAAGAAAAAAAGAAACAGGCGACTTTCAGTCAAAAAACTCGGTAATGGAGGTTACAATCAGAAAATTATCGACTGGAATAAGTTTATCGAATTTGCTAAAAAACACGGTAGAAAAACTCTGTCGGAAATGGCTAAACTTTGGGGCAACGTTAGTATCGAAACGATCCACCGAGCTCTCAGAAAAATTGGATTTACGCGCAAAAAAAGACATATGGATACAAGGAAAGGAACGAAGAAAAACGTGCTGAATTCTTAAAAATTATAGCAACAAAAGAACCAGAAAACTTAGTGTATATAGATGAGTCTGGGATTGATAACACGGAGGACTATCCATATGGGTATTGCCAGAAAGGACAGCGATTTTATGCCCTAAAATCTGGAAAAAAAACTCAACGAATCAGCATGGTTGCAGCCTTAAGTAGAAGAAAGATAGTTGCTCCATTAACATTTGAAGGCCACTGTAATATGGATATTTTTAATGGATGGTTTGAGCAATTTTTGGCACCGATCTTAGAACCTGGACAAACTGTCATTCTTGATAATGCTACTTTTCATAAGTCTGATAAGCTTATCAAGCTCGCTAAAGGAGTCGGTGCAGAAATTTTGTATCTGCCGCCTTATTCTCCAGATTTTAACAAAATTGAGCATCATTGGTTTGCTATAAAAAACAGAGCCAGGAAAAACATTCCTCTATTCGAATCCTTTCGTCGTGCTGTTGATTCTGCCTTCCTATGACCTATTCGGACTATTATGAGAAATGCTATTAATCCCTCAATATTTCATTTATAGAGATTTTCGATCTCGTCTTTTCATCCACTTTTTTTACTATGACTGCACAATAGGTTGAAATATTATTTTTAGATGGAATAGACCCTGGTACCACTACAGAATAAGGTGGCACTTCGCCGTAAAATACCTTGCTAGTTTCTCTATCAATAATCTTTGTTGATGCCCCAATAAACACGCCTATGCCAAGGACTGATCCTTCTCTCACTACCACACCCTCGGCCACTTCGCTACGTGCTCCAATAAAGCAATTATCTTCTATAATGACAGGTGAAGCTTGAATAGGCTCAAGAACTCCACCTATTCCCACTCCACCGGAAATATGACAGTTTTTTCCTATTTGCGCACAGCTACCAATCGTTGACCAGGTATCTATCATTGTTCCTGAATCAACATATGCACCAACGTTGATAAAACTTGGCATTAGAACAACATTTGTACCTATATAAGCAGATCGGCGAACAAAACACCCAGGAACTGCTCTAATTTTTAACCGGCGAAATTTCTCCTCATTCCATTCACTAAACTTGTTACCGATCTTATCAAACCAGCAATTGGTATTGTCTATTATTTTGCTTTCTTCAGTGAGAAAATGTAATAATATTGCTTGCTTTATCCACTTATGTACTACCCATTCTCCACTTGATAGCTTTTCTGCTACTCTAATTTTGCCACTATCAAGGAGCTCAATTACCTCTTTAATTGCTATTCTTGCTGTTTTCTTTAGATTACAGTCATTAAATTTTTCTCTATTTTTCCAAATATCTTTTATCTCACTCTGTGTTTTTTTTAGTTGCAAACCTTCCATTTGTTATATATATATTGATATTAAATTTGTAGCTCGTATCATTTGGGCTTGTTACTACTTATATGTAAGTGCTATGAAAATACAATGTAATAGTTGTACTAAAACTTACTTAGTATCTCCTAAGCAAATAGGTGCATCTGGAAGAAAGGTAAAATGTACGAACTGCAATCACATATGGCATGAATATCTAGAAGAAGTGTCAAACAAACAGCACTCTGCTAATATACAGGAAAAAAAAGTTAGTGGAAGGAATTTTTTACAAAATCTAGCATTTACCACTCTAGCTTTTGCAACAGCTACAGGGTTATGCGTCGTAATTGCTAACGGCATCTTTCCTAGAGAGATGAACAAAGCATACAAAACGATCAGTTCATATAAGGATTCAATAAGCTATAAATTAGGGTACAAAAAAGAACAAACAGAAAGTCCAAATGTAAAAAAACTTGCTGTAAATAAGTTTTATCAAGACTACCTTTTTTTATCTAATTTAAGATCTAGTTAAATAGGCATACCGATATCGGTCTCTAGCTACTCAGATGGTGCTTAG
Source organism: Wolbachia endosymbiont (group A) of Aleiodes leptofemur (assembly GCF_964028465.1). Taxonomy (NCBI): domain Bacteria; kingdom Pseudomonadati; phylum Pseudomonadota; class Alphaproteobacteria; order Rickettsiales; family Anaplasmataceae; genus Wolbachia; species Wolbachia endosymbiont (group A) of Aleiodes leptofemur. The sequence goes on along the minus strand of NZ_OZ034782.1, from coordinate 849,779 downwards.
GGTGACAGAGTTTTAAAAATAAGTTATTTTTTAGCAAAAAAGGCAGCTCATGAGTATTAAAATTGCACCTTCTATACTTTCAGCAGATTTTGCAAAATTAGGGGAAGAAGTAAGAAAAATTAGCGATTTAGGTGTGGATTACATACACATAGACGTTATGGATGGGAATTTCGTTCCAAATATTACAATTGGTCCTAGCGTTGTTTCTGCAATACGTAAATATAGCAATCTTCCTTTTGATGTGCATTTAATGGTCAAATCTCCTGGTAACCACATTGAAAGCTTTATAAATGCTGGTGCTGATATTATCACTGTACATGCAGAAGCAGAGACACACCTTGAGAGGTTGATAAGAAAGATAAAGTCATACAAAAATGTAAACGACGAAAAAAAACCGATTCAAGTTGGAGTTTCAATTGTTCCTTCAACTTCTCCAAGTGTGCTTGAATATATAATACATGAGCTAGATATTGTGCTGATTATGACAGTCAACCCTGGCTTTGGAGGGCAGGAATTCATTCATTCACAGTTGAACAAGATATCTACTATAAAAAAAATGATACAAGAGCGTAACCTTAAAACACAAATTTCAGTAGATGGTGGAATTAACTTTTTTAACGCAGCTGATATAATAAAAGCAGGTGCAGATATTTTAGTTGCGGGATCGGCGATATTCAAGGCTGAAGATATTAAGAAGGCCATAAACTATCTTAAAAATCCATCGTAGTAATCCTATATAGCTAAAGTGGCTTAGGTTTACCTACAATTTGAAAAACAACAAATTCGTCATTCCGCTACTCGTTAGCGGAATCTATGCTGAGATACCGCGGCGGTATGACGTAGAAAAACCTTTCTTGGGTTGTATCAGTTCAGGAGAGTGGTTTAAGAAACAATAGATAGAAGGTTTTGGAAAGCCCATTTGTTTCCATGTTAAGTATAACGAAATTATCCGTTCAAGTTCCCCACTTCGATTGGGTAAAATATGAATTTTTGCGATAAACGACATAATGCCGTATCTGCTGTTCAGCATGGTTGTTTGTCAGCGGAATGTTTTCTGGGTCATCTAAAAAATTCCACATTATTCTTTCAGATTTCAAAATATTTTTTGCAACTCGAGAAGCTCCAATTGCTTCAGGTAAGCGGCTTCAAGTAATATAGCCTTTCTTATAATAGTCCGAATGCGATAAGATATGTGTTTATGGCTATAGCAGGCCAGTAGCATATTACGGTCTGTTCGGATTATTGTAAAAAGAGCTATACCTTGTACGTTTTCGCAACTTTCTGGCACGTCTGGTAAATCTAAAAACATCTATCTCATTTTTTAGCAAGGCCTTTTTTAGTGCAAATAATTCAGTGGCTACGTTTCTTAAGTAACAGCCCAGAACTTTAACTTCAACTATGTGCTAATCTTTCAAAATCTCTTGATAAATGTGCCCAACAGATTTGCCTGTTCTTATCGGCAAAGTAGTTGTATGCTGCGTACCTGTCGTAAGCTATTGCGATTGCAGAACTTACTATTTTGTAAAACCTTCATTCCTCTTGACTCTGTCAATTTTATAAAACTTGTTGTATTACTGGCAAACATCCAGCACCAACCAAGTTTACCTTTGTTATAATGGCTCGTTTCATCGATATGCAGAACTTCACTTTTACTTACTTCTTGCTCGATTTGCTCATATGCTTCTTGGCATTTTTCTGCAACTCTAGCCTCGCTATTTGACACGCTACCAACACTGATGTCCAGGTTGAAAATATTTTTTATAATATTTGCTACTTCTCTTTTCGAGTTCTTGTAAAATCCGCTCAGCGCCGCGATTGTTGACTTAACTTTTGGACCAAATGTATCCGCAGTAACACCTTCTGGTAGCCTGCTACTTTTTCTTTTTCCACACTTGCAACAGCGGCCATTGGTATTCCACAACATAAGGCTTAATTTCTGGCAAATCAACTTTTTGATGAATGTATGGCTCTTTCGATATCGCAATTTCTCCTCCGCACTTGCAAGAACTCTATTTTCACCACTTCATCTGCCTCCATTTTAGGGCGATACTTTCCTTCATGCCCAATCTGTGCCCCTATTTTCCTGTCACTTTTTTTCTTTTTCTTCTTTAGCTTGTATAACTCTTTTGAGCTCGGTATCGATGAATTTTGTGAATTCAGACCTAGTCTTTCTTTCAATTCAGCATTTTCGATTCTTAGCGCCTTATTCTCAGATCTAAAATTTTCGTTTTCTATCTCTAACCTCTTTATCTCTGCTTTTAGTTGCTCTATCTCTATTTTAAAGCTTTCACAGAGCTTGAGAAGACTAGCTAGTAGATCAGACATATTTACCACACATACTACTTGTGATATTATGTTTTTAGCACTCCTTGTCTACTTTTTATTTTACCGCTCCGCTGAACGGATACCTTTTTTTTACTGTTTGAGTATGTAAGGATTATGACGACCTATCCCAAACCTCAACTATATCCTCACTAAACTCTATTATCTTTGTTTTTTTAAACTGATAACAGTTGTTAATGAATTGAATCCCTAAATCTCCTACAAAAGGAGTGGCATCATTGCCTAAAATTTTACCACTGCGGCATATTATCAACCTGTCGATTAAATTACACTTTAATAGTTCTGTGATTAACACTCCTCCACCTTCAACTAATAACCTTGTTATACCGATTTCTGAAACAAGTTTTAATGCCATGTCCTTTAGGCAGGCTTTGCCTGCATCGTTTGAATTGACTTTCAAGTAGTTAATGTTTTTTATTTTTTTCTCTACTTCTTTATTTGTGATGACCCAAGTTATTACTTTGTCTGCAGTCTTTGCAATGTTATGCTCTTCCTTTAATCTCCCTTGACTATCTATAATTAGCCTTATTGGCGATCTACTTCCGAGTCCTGGTAATCTGCAAGTTAAGAGTGGATCATCATTAATAAGAGTATTGCTGCCGATCATAATTGCATCATATTTCGTTCTGAGCTCATGCACCCAGTTTCTCGTATTTTCACTTGTTATCCATTTGCTATCGCCTGTAAATGTTGCGATTTTTCCGTCAAGAGTTGTTGCGACTTTGCAAGCTATAAATGGTCTATGTAATTCTTTAGTGGTGAAAAAACCGACATTCAGTTCTTCTGCTTCTTTTTGCATAATACCTTGCTCAACTTCAATTCCTGCTTCTTTCAGAGCTTTAATGCCTCCACCTGAAACTCTACTATCTGGGTCAATAGTTGCAATTACTACTCTTTTTATGCCAGCTTTTATGATTTTTGCAGTGCAAGGCCCCGTGACTCCGTGATGACAACATGGCTCAAGAGTGATATATATAGTTGCGCCATGAGTTGAATCTTTAGCGTTTTGCAAAGCGACTACCTCCGCATGCGGACGCCCACCAATCCCTGTGTATCCCTCACTAACAATTGTACCATCCTTTACAATAACACACCCGACAGCAGGATTTGGTGCAACATTTCCAAGATTTTTTTCTGCAAGCCTTAATGCAATTGACATGAAATGATCATCAGTCATTAGAAAGAAGTCATTTCGTATGAGGTATCAAAAATTCTTCTGTGCTCGTGTATAGCAAATCTATCTGTCATACCTGAGATATAGTCACATATTATTACTGAACGCTGAGATTCACAAGCGAGTTTGCTCCACTCTGTGGGAAGTAATCCTGGGTTTTCATAAAAACATTGAAAGAGTTCCTGTATTATGCGTTTTGCTTTGTTCATCGTTCTACTCAGTTTATAGCTTCTGTATATTTTCTCCATGTTGAATCTTTTCATTTCTTTTGTAGCATTCGCAACTTCTGGTGAAAATGTGACTAGCATTTTATTTAGACTTCTTACGTCTTCTACGCTTTTTATTTTGTGATCTTCAATATTTCTTTCAGTCTGAGAAACAACATCACTTATCATAGTTCCTATAGTTCCACTCAGTGATTCATGTATGAGTTTGCTCTGAGGCAATTCTGAATATCTGCTCCTTATGTCTTTAAACATTTTTTCAATTAAAGGAACATTCAGCAAATCTTCGATGGTTACTAAATTCGCCCTGAGTGCATCATCAAGATCGTGAACACTGTAAGCAATATCATCGGCAATTGAAGCAACTTGCGCTTCAATGCTTGAAAATTCTTCAAGTTTTAGATCATATTTTTTGTTGTATTCTAATAACAGCTGATTATTTGTAGAAGACTCCGCGTTTTGACCAAGCAAGGGACCGTTATGTTTTGCAACTCCTTCAATCACCTCCCAACTTAGATTCATACCATCAAAATCAGCATGTTTTTGTGCGAGGTAAGTTAAAATCCTTATAGCTTGAACATTATGATCAAACTCATACTTCTCGTTATCAAGATTCAAATCTTGAACTGATTTCTTTAGAGCATCTTCACCTGCATGACCAAATGGAGGATGACCAAGATCATGTGCGAGCGCTATGCATTCAGTGATATCCTCATTTAAGCCAAGTCTACGCGCAATGGACCTTGCAATTTGTGCAACTTCAAGGCTATGAGTAAGCCGAGTGCGATAGTAGTCGTGCTCATAATTGATAAAAACTTGTGTTTTGTACTCCAATTTTCTAAACGCATTAGAGTGAATGATACGGTCCCTATCACGCTGAAAGCAGCTGCGATTCTCATCTTCTGGCTCTTTGAAGTATCTCCCTTTTGTTTTGCTTGGAAAACATGCATAATTTAATAGAAAATTATTGTTTGACATGTAAAATTTCTACTATAATAAGTTATCAATAATAAACGGTGGTTACTATGTCAACAAATTACAACATCAACTTAACTGATAATGCACTAAAAAAAATCCACTCTCTTGCAGAGCAGGAAGGGGATAAGAGTTCCATTTTACGGGTTGCAGTTTCAGGTGGTGGATGTTCTGGCTTCAAATACAATTTTCTTATGGATCAAATGAATAAAAATCTATCTTTGGATGATGAAGACGATGATTACGATGATGAGTTTGATGACGAAGACGAAGATGATGACTATGAAGAAAGTGAGGACTATAGAAGCCACTCCAGTTTTAGCGAAAAAGGTAAAGATATAGTAATTAATGATGAAAATGGAAACCCTGTATTAATGGTTGATAATTGTTCAGCAAAATTTTTAAATAACTCAGTTATAGATTATACTGAGGATCTCAGTGGTTCTGGTTTTCAAATAAAGAATGCCTTTGCTAAGTCTCAATGTGGTTGTGGTAACAGTTTTTCGGTTTAATTATTACTAAAACTTAGATGCCTTCTGGATCTTTTAAACATGGGTGGTAATGTAGCACTAGAACTAACTTCCGTAGATAAAAGCTTCAAGAACAATTCTGCTGTTGTAAAGGATATCAACTTAAGTGTCACAAGAGGGCAAGTAGTAGCGCTGATTGGCGATTCAGGTGCAGGGAAAACAACTATATTGCAAATCGCAGGCTTGTTGGACAAGCCAACTTCAGGTATAGTTACGATAGATGGAATAAATTGCACACAAGCCAGTAATAAGCATAAAACTCATGTAAGAAGAAATTTTCTTAGTTTTGTTTATCAATTTCACTATTTGTTACAAGAGTTATCGGTGTTGGAAAATATTATGCTTCCTCAACTCATTGCAGGAAAAAGCAAAGCTGAAGCAAAAAAAAATTCGCAAGCAATGTTGGAAAAATTTGGTCTGGAAAACAAAGCAAGTAGCATGTTATCTGAAGTTTCGGGTGGGGAAAGGCAGAGAGTTGCAATTGCAAGAAGCATTGTAAATTCTCCAAAGCTTTTACTTGCAGATGAGCCAACAGGAAATTTAGATCCAACAAATTCTTTTAAGGTGTTTTTGCTGCTACATTCATACGTAAAGGAAAATAACAGCTCTATGCTTATAGTAACACACAATCATCTCCTTGCAGAAAAGGCAGACTGCATTTTCCAATTGAGAGATCGATCATTAGTGAAGTTGTGAATAGGAAAAATAGCACAATTTCTATGCCCTATACTTATCTAACCAATGATCATTAACAGAGTACAACTCGCATGAAATGCTTTCATTGCCTTTTATACACGGACTTTTTAACTTACGCTGTTTACTTAGGGAACACCCCGATAACATAAACACAGCTAAAACAAAAAATAATAGCTTTTTAAACATAACAAAACCTTTTCATTTATATTACTACACTCATTTCTCTTGTTTGTAAAGATTAGGCATATTCTTTTACCCTTACCTCTTTTTTGACCTTTTGAGAAGAAATAGTTGCACTATTCAAGCGCAGTTTTATATAATTGTCCACGATTTGAGTCACTTCCTCTTCTTTATCCTTTAGAAAGTGATTAGTATCATCTATTATATAGTATTTCATGTGATCACTTCTTACTGAATTTATCAACCTTTTTGCTAATTCTGTTACATCGCTTTCTTCTGAGATTGTATCATTACTGCTTTGTATTATAAGCCCAGAAACTGGACAGGGAGAAAGAAAAGAAAAATCGTACTTAGTTACCGGAAGAGAAAGAGCAATAAAACCCACTATCTCAGGGCGGCGCATTGTTAGCTGCATAGCCACCCATGCTCCAAAAGAAAAACCAGCGATCCAAATTGGAACATTGCTAGGATTATGTTCCTGAAGCCAATCAATGGCTACCGCAGCGTCAGTTAATTCTCCTATACCCTTATCAAAAGTTCCGGTAGATTTTCCCACACCACGAAAGTTAATTTTCAATGCAGAAAAATTGTTATCGATAAAAGACGTATATGTACTATGTACAATTTTACTATCCATATTACCACCATATTGAGGATGATGATGTAAAACCAGCACAACCGGCGCGTTGGCATCTTTGCTTTGGTGGTATTCACCTTCTATCTTTCTTGTTGCATTATTCAAAAAAACTTCAACCATGGTAACCCCTAATAAGAACCCGCTTGACAGGTATTAATGACGTGAGTTATTAATTATGTATTAATTTCGCTGTTTTTGCAATAAATTTTTTATCGTGTTAAAGCTAACGTACATAGTTATGGCTATAGTTGATGGTAAACTTATTTAAGTGACAGATGAGTCCATTCTCTTTAGAAAATAGTGGTTGCGTATATGCTGATTACAATGCAACTGCTCCAATTAGTGAAAATGTAAAAAAAAGTATATTTGAGGTCTTGTCAAAACAAACGCTCAATCCATCATCACTACATAAGAGAGGACAAGAAGCGAGGAAGATTCTTCAGGATGCAAGAGATAACGTACGTGGTGCTATTAGCGTTTCAAGTGATAAAGAAATAGTTTTTACGTCTGGTGCAACTGAAGCGAATAACCTTGTTATGAGAGGAATGAAAGGCTACCTGCATATAATTTCAGCTATAGAGCATCCTTCAATTCTTAATTCTGCATGTAATCCATATATAATACCTGTTAATCAGGAGGGCATTGTTGACTTTTTAGAGCTAGAAAAAATTCTAAGCGAACTTAAAGGAAACAAAGCAATAGTTTCAGTTATGATGGCAAATAACGAAACCGGAGTTATTCAACCTATTGAGGAAATGGCTAAAATAGTACACAAGTTTGGAGCAATTTGCCACACTGACACTGCTCAAAGTGTTGGGAAAATTAAAGTTAATATGGAAGATTTAGGAGTGGATTTACTCACTTTATCCGCCCATAAATTTGGCGGTGTAGCAGGCAGTGGAGTTTTAATATTCAATAAAGAACTTGCGATAGAACCTATTATAATAGGTGGTGGACAAGAGAAGGGATTTCGTGGTGGTACGGAAAATATTGTTGCGATTGCAGGCCTTTCTGCTGCACTGCAAAATATTCCAGACCTTCTATCAAAAATGGATGAAGTAAAGGAGCTACGTGATCAATTAGAGTGTGAATTATTAAATCTTGCCAGTGACATAAGAATCTTCGGTAAAAACTCTAAGAGGCTGCCAAACACAAGTTTTATTTATATGCCAGGAGTAAAGAGTGATGTGCAGCTTATGCATTTTGACTTGAATCATATTGCAGTTAGTAATGGCTCCGCATGTTCTTCTGGAAAAGTTGAGCCTTCCCATGTTTTGCTTGCAATGGGGGCAACAAAAGAGCAAGCAGAGTGTTCAATTAGAATCAGTATAGGTCCAGAAACTAAACCACAAGACATAAAAAAAATAGTGGATTGTTGGTATAATATCTACAAGCAGAACACCTTGGTATAGATAATACGTGGTATCATGCAGGCACTGGCCGAGCATTAGATGTAAAAAATTACTTTACAACCCCGCGGTATCTCTAGATCCCGCTAACAAGCAGCGGGATGACGGTTATTAGGCTAGCTGTCATCCAAGTAGCTGACACTGGTTCCTTTATGACGGCAGTGCCCCTATGGTGTCATTCCAGTGTCCTGACTACTTGGATCTAGCAAGCTTTGCTTGCAAATAAGTCTAATACGTGTCGCGTTTTATGCCAAAACACAATTGGAGTTACATGCAAAATAGATCCCAGACTGGGATGACAAAAAAAGAGCACTGGAATGACACCATTTGCTGTGCAATTTACCTTCAAAAATGAATGTTCGTACAGCTATGGATTCATTCGCGGTATCTCACCATAGATCCCGCTGACAAGCAGCGGTATGACGGTTATCAGTAACATGAATTACTTTAGCTATGCAATCAGGCTTCCTAAAAACACTTTGTAGCCAATCAATTCTTGAGTATAAAAAGAATTCCTTTAATAATAAGGTATGCTAATCAGGAATTTAATAAAACAAGCAACTCAAGTAGGAAGCAGTGAAAATGCAATACGGTATGTCGAATATCTCTATCAATTTGAGAAGTTTAGAAACACATTAAACCTCACTTTATCACTAATAAAGCAAAACAGGCTCTCATTTGAAATATACCAAGAGGGATTAGTGGATATGGAAGAGGGAGTGTGTAAGACAATCAGGTCTTCCAGTGTAAATAGATATGTTATTGTACTGAGGAAGTCAAACCCATACATTATAGTGCATGAACTTTCACACATGGTTGAAAATGAACTGAACTTAAGTTTGGAACAGGAATTTCTCCATAAAGTTTACCAGGATATTGAGCAGAACCTAAAGCAAGCAAATATTCTTGTGCAGAAAATTATCGGCCAAGTTATATTTAAGGAGATACAGGCTTATCAAACTGCAAAATCACGCGCATCTGAATTATTTGCACGCTATTTTGAGCTATTTGCTTGGGCGCAGGAGGTTTACCCTAAAGATAAAGAATACTTAATCCGCACTCAAGACTTAAACAAAGTGTTCCTTGCTACTGACCAATGGAAAAAGAGCTACCTGGATCCACAAATAATGGAGAGAGTAGATAAAGAAATCAAGGAATACAGCAATAAAACTGTCTTTAAAGATGTAACCAAAGTGCAAAGCAGTTGGACTAATAAATTTTCTCCTGGGGGCAAAAAAATTAGCTCTATATTTGGAGATGATGATTAGCTTATAGTGCAGGTTTTCCTACGTCATGCCGCCGCGAACCGTCATACCGCGATTCATTCTTTTGGTGTACGAACATTGCAATTTGCAGATAATTTGAGTAGTAGATGGTGTCATTCCAGTGCTTGACACTGGAATCCAGGAATTTGGATTGGGCACTAAGTTGGTGAGCATAAAAGTTGTAAGTTAAAAATGTGATATAAAAGAGATAAGAGGGAAAGATAACCCTACTCACTATAGGAATAGGGCTATCACGGGCGTGTGCGACCGAATGAAAGTTGGTATTACAACCGTAGCCATCAAGGTAAACTAGCCCCATCTCTCGATACGTTTGAATAGTTGCATGGGACATATGTATGCACCCGTTTACAATCTTAAATTAATTAAACTATCGAGGTTATTTATTATGATTACATCTTATCAAAATTTCATTGGCATTGATATCGGAAAATTTAAAAATGTTGCTGCAGCTTATAACCAAAGGAGCGCTATCAAGTTTGACAATGATGCTACTGGTTGGCAACAGTTGTTTCAAAAATTTTCAGATATCCTACCTAATTCTCTAGTAACTTTAGAAAACACTGGAAAATATGAGCTTGGCTTAGCACATTTTCTTGTTGATAAGAATGTTGCTGTACATCGAGCTAATACTCGTAAAGTAAAAAGTTTTATCATATCACATGGAACTTTAGCAAAGACAGATCAATCAGATGCAAGAGCCCTTGCTCAATATGGTTTTGAACGCTATAGTGCTCTATCTCTATTTGTGCCTATGTCAAAAGAACAAACCGCCTTAGTTGCACTCTGTCAACGTCGTGATGACATTACGCAAATGAGAACTCAAGAGAAATGTAGGCTTGCAGCACCTGAAAACGACTATATAAAGGAAAGTTGCCAAAAAACAATAGACTTTTTTACCAGTCAGATAAATGAGTTCAACGATGCCATACAAAGAATTATTGATAAAAATCCAGAGTTACAAAAGCGTCAAAAAATCTTGAGAACAGTGCCAGGAATAGGTCTCAAGTTATCACAAGTTTTTGTGTGTCTAATGCCAGAACTTGGCCACCTAAACAAAAAAGAAGTTGCAAGTCTTGCTGGAGTTGCTCCACATCCAAAAGAAAGCGGTAAAACTATTGGTTACCGAAGGATAACAGGTGGTAGAAGCAATGTTCGTGCAAAGCTTTTCACAGCTGCTATGGCTGCTGCAAGATCTAAATCTGCACTTGGTGCTTTTTATTCTGATCTTATTGGTAGAGGTAAAAAGAAGATGGTAGCTATAACAGCTCTAATGCGAAAAATCATAGTATAGCTCTTTCCACAGAAGTCCGGATATGATAAGATTAAGGATAGATGGCGATAAGGAGGTTGGATGCCGGCAGCATATAGTTATGATTTAAGAAAAAAAGCAATGGAAGCACTAGACGAAGGGGAAAGCAGAGAAGCAGTGGCAGCAAGATTTAAAATTGGACGAACTACTTTGTGGGAGTGGAAGCAAAGAAAAAAAGAAACAGGCGACTTTCAGTCAAAAAACTCGGTAATGGAGGTTACAATCAGAAAATTATCGACTGGAATAAGTTTATCGAATTTGCTAAAAAACACGGTAGAAAAACTCTGTCGGAAATGGCTAAACTTTGGGGCAACGTTAGTATCGAAACGATCCACCGAGCTCTCAGAAAAATTGGATTTACGCGCAAAAAAAGACATATGGATACAAGGAAAGGAACGAAGAAAAACGTGCTGAATTCTTAAAAATTATAGCAACAAAAGAACCAGAAAACTTAGTGTATATAGATGAGTCTGGGATTGATAACACGGAGGACTATCCATATGGGTATTGCCAGAAAGGACAGCGATTTTATGCCCTAAAATCTGGAAAAAAAACTCAACGAATCAGCATGGTTGCAGCCTTAAGTAGAAGAAAGATAGTTGCTCCATTAACATTTGAAGGCCACTGTAATATGGATATTTTTAATGGATGGTTTGAGCAATTTTTGGCACCGATCTTAGAACCTGGACAAACTGTCATTCTTGATAATGCTACTTTTCATAAGTCTGATAAGCTTATCAAGCTCGCTAAAGGAGTCGGTGCAGAAATTTTGTATCTGCCGCCTTATTCTCCAGATTTTAACAAAATTGAGCATCATTGGTTTGCTATAAAAAACAGAGCCAGGAAAAACATTCCTCTATTCGAATCCTTTCGTCGTGCTGTTGATTCTGCCTTCCTATGACCTATTCGGACTATTATGAGAAATGCTATAATTATGCAAAGAGACTCAAAACTCTTAAGGGTCTTACTCCTTATGAATTTATATGTTATCAGTGGACACAGTCTCCAGAATTATTTATACTAAATCCACACCATCACACTCTGGGACCATACAAAATGGCAGATGGAAAAGAATAAAATAGCTAGAATACAAGAAACAGCCGAAAAATTAGATAACGCTAGAAAAGAGCTGGAATTGGCTCAGCGGAGTGGAAATTTAGGAAAAGCAGGAGAGCTGATGTATGGTGTGATCCCTCAGCTTGAGAATGAATTAAAAAATCAGGAAAAGGTTACTGATAGTTTCTTAAAGAAAGAAGTGACTGGAGATGATATTGCAAACATTGTTTCAAAGTGGACAGGAATTCCAGTTGATAACATGATGCACAGTGAAAAGGAAAAACTTCTTAACATGGAGAATGAAATAGGAAGAAGAGTAATAGGGCAGAAAGATGCAATAGAAGCGATAAGTAATGCAGTTAGGAGCTCCCGCTCTGGGGTGCAAGATACTAATCGACCTTTTGGTTCATTCTTATTCTTAGGCCCAACCGGGGTTGGTAAAACCGAACTTGCGAAAGCCTTAGCTGAATTTCTGTTTGACGATCAATCAGCGCTTCTGCGTTTTGATATGTCAGAATATATGGAAAAACATTCTGTTTCAAAGCTAATTGGCGCGCCTCCAGGGTATGTTGGCTATGAACAAGGTGGCAGATTAACTGAAGCGGTAAGAAGAAGGCCATATCAGGTTATTCTGTTTGATGAAATCGAGAAAGCAAATCCAGATATATTTAATCTATTGCTGCAAATCTTGGATGAGGGTAGACTCACTGATAGTCATGGTAAATTAATTGATTTTCGCAACACCATACTGATTTTAACTTCTAACCTTGGCGCTGAGATAATGCTAAAAGGGAATGTTGATTCTGTAAGAAATGAAGTGATGCAAATAGTTAAATCAGCATTTCGTCCAGAATTTTCAAACAGGCTGGATGAAATTATTATATTCCACAGTTTAACCAGAGATGACATCTATAAAATTATAGATGTTCAATTTTCTTATTTACAAAAAACACTTGCTAAGCGTAAACTGAGTATAAGTTTGTTGCAGGAAGCTAAAGAACTAATAGCACAAACTGGCTATGACCCTGAATATGGAGCAAGGCCCTTAAAAAGGGTTATACAAGAGTGTATTCAAAATAATTTAGCTAAATTAGTTTTATCAGGGGAAGTAGTAGAAAATGATGAGCTAATAGTGTACGCTCTTGATAATGAAATCTTAGTTAAAAAGGTTTAAGTTCACTGTGTATTTTTGTTAAAAAAAATGTGTATAGATCATAATGTTGACACTGAGTCTTTATTTAAGTTAGCTGATCAAGAAAATCAGCAAGATAAAGAAAAAATTAAAAAGTTTATTAAGTATTTTTATAGTTTTGTTTATAAAAGCGACCTAAAAGCCAATGATAAGTTTTTGCTATATATTGTAAACGATGCTTACAATTTTGTTTCTCAAAAAGAGAAAGATGAAAGTAAGTTAGTAGTAAGCAATATAGATGATATACCAGGAATAGAAGGCGATTTTACCACGATTAAGATAACAAACGATGATATGCCATTTTTGGTTGACTCCGTTATTGCAACTATTAAGTCGCACGATTTAACCATATGCTATTACAGCAACAGCATAATTAACATTAAAAGAAAAGATGGCCTAATAGACGAGATTTACTCTTTGGAAGAAAGCAATGGAGTCAAAGAGTCAGTCATATATGTAATTATCAAAGGTATAAGTGACAGCTTTGTTGATACATTAAAAGAATCTCTACAGAAAACGCTGAAAGCGGTTAATTGCGTTGTGAAAGATTGGCACTTAATGCTCAAGAAACTTGATGAGGCAAGTCTTTCTGTCATCCCAGCTGGGATCCAGGAAAAGGACACGTGGATTCCAGTGTCACGCACTGGAATGACACCAGACCGAAATCAAGAGCAAAAAGATTTTCTAGTTTGGTTAAAGAATAATAACTTCGTATTTCTAGGTTATCAAGAATATATTGCTGGTAAAGATGAAAAACTCGTCTGTGACAGCAAAAAGGACCTTGGCCTGATGAGAGTAGGTCAAAGTACGTTGATTCCTTCTGCAAACCTTGATTCCCTATACATATTGAGATCAGATCTAATCTCAATAGTCCATCGGCGTACATACATGAATTGTATAGGAGTAAAAGAATTTAATGACCAGGGTAATGTGGTAAAGGAACGGCGTTTTTTCGGGCTATTTACTTCTGTAGCGGAGGTCCAAGATATTAGAACTATTCCAATAATAAGAGATAAAGTTAAAGTTATAGAAAAAAATGCAGGGTTTGTAACCGGGGGCCACAATAACAAAGCTCTAATTTATATTTTACAAGTATTCTCATGTGATGAATTGTTCCAGTCTAATGAGGAAGAATTATTTCAAATTTGTACTTCTATTATGTCCCTTGCAATAAGACCAAGAGTCAAGTTATGCTTAAGAAGTAAGGGAGCGTTTACTAGTTGTATAGTGCTGATACCGATGCGTTATGCTAGCTCCAGGCTAATGCTCAAGATAAGCAATATATTGAAGGATGAGATAAATGCAGAAAGTTCAGATATTTATAACCACCACATTATAAACGAATATGACTTAATGAAATTGCACGTGGTGCTAAAGGCTAAAAACGCTAGTGTTCCTGATGATGAAGTTTTGCGTATCGAAAACAAATTAAGGAACATTACGGAAAAATGGGAAGATCGTTTTATAGACAATTTATATAATACTTTTAGCACTGTTGAGGATATATTCATCCGTTATTGCAAGGCATTTCCAATAAGCTATCAAGAGAGTTTCGAACCTCATGACGCATATTACGATATGAAAAAATTGGAGATAGTGAGGAAAAAAAGAGTTAGCGAGGTCGATTTAAGACTTACTCGTGACAATCTTAATTATCAATTAAAGGTTTACACTTCGAGCAATGGAGGTCTTGAATTATCGAAGATATTAAGAATTACTAAGAATTTGGGAGCTAAGATTCTATCTCATAATGGCTATTACATAGAAATTAACGGCGGAATATGGATACACCATTTTGTGTTGTCAAGAGTCGATGAATTAATAGACAACATTACTCTAAAAGAGCAATTTGAAATAACACTTGCGAAAGTGTTTAGCAAGGAAATTAAAAATGACTATTTCAATAGTTTGATCATTATTGCTGGGCTCAAGTGGAAAGAAGTGCTTCTGGTTAGAGCGTTAAGTGCTTACCTAAAGCAGACGTCATTTAACTACAATCCAGAATATATCCAAAAGGTAGTCTCAGAGCATCCAAAAATAGTAAAGTATTTGATACAACTATTTCATGCAAGATTTGATCCTAACATAGACATTGATAGAGCAGAAACTACGGACATTGTCAGAGAAAAAATTGAGGAACTTCTAAAAGAGATCAGCAATGTTTCACATGATTACGTTTTGCGCTCGATATTTAACTTGATAATGGCTATTTTAAGGACCAGTTATTATCAAGACGATAAACCATATTTATCTACAAAATTTGACTCAAGTAAAATAAATGGTTTACCTGATCCTCGTCCGTATCGTGAATTGTATATTTATTCAAACCTTTTTGAGGGAATACATCTAAGAGGAGGGAAATTAGCCCGTGGTGGCTTAAGGTGGTCGGATAGGACGGAAGATTTTCGCACTGAAGTTTTGGGGCTCATGAAAGCTCAGATGACAAAAAATGCGGTTATTGTCCCTGTTGGTGCAAAGGGTGGGTTTGTAATAAAGCAAGCTTATAAAGATAAGAATATTTTAAGAGAGAAAAGTGTTGAGTGCTATAAGAGTTTTATCAGAGGAATGCTTGATATTACTGATAACGTGGTTGATGGTAAAATAATTCCACCAGAGAATGTGATTAGGTATGATGAAGATGATCCATATCTCGTGGTTGCTGCTGATAAAGGAACTGCTTCATTTTCTGATTATGCCAACCAGATAGCCTCTGAATATAACTTTTGGCTTGGCGATGCATTTGCATCTGGTGGATCAGTAGGTTACGACCATAAGAAAATGGGTATTACAGCAAGAGGTGCATGGATTGCAGCACAAAGGCATTTTTGGAAAATGAATAAGGATATTTACCAGGATGCAACTGTTGTTGGAATTGGAGATATGGCTGGCGATCTATTTGGAAACGGTATGCTGCTTTCAAAAAATATACATTTAATCGGCGCATTTAACCATATGCATATTTTTGTTGACCCAAATCCTGATGCAGAAAAGAGTTTCACAGAACGTAAACGTCTCTTTAAGTTACCATTTTCAACCTGGATGGATTATAACAAAGATTTGATCTCTCAGGGTGGCGGGGTATTTGAGCGTAGCAGCAAGCAAGTAAATCTTTCTCAAGAAATGAAAAAATGCTTTGATATAACAGAAGATATGCTACCTCCAAGTGATTTGATTAGATATCTGTTGAAAGCAAAAGTGGACTTCATATGGAATGGAGGAATTGGCACGTTTGTTAAGGCAAAGAGTGAAAATCATAGCATGGTCGGTGACAAAGCAAACGATGAGCTGAGAGTAAATGGTAAGGATATTAGAGCTTCTATGTTTATAGAGGGTGGAAATCTTGGTTGTACACAGCTTGGAAGAATAGAATATGCTGAAAGAGGTGGATATATCAATGCAGATTTTGTTGATAATTCAGCCGGAGTGATATGTTCAGACCTTGAAGTTAACATTAAGATTGCATTTGTTTCAGCTATGAAAGCAGGGGGTATTTCTTTAGAAAAAAGGAATGAAATACTGGCAAGTATGGTGGATGAAGTTGCATCCAAAGTGCTTGAGAACCACAACAAAATTGAAACAAAAGCATTACTTCTTGAGTGTTTGCAAGCTAAAGAGAGATTGGAGCAGCACCACAGGTTACTGCTCAGTTTAGAAAAATCTGGGCTGTTAAACCGAAGCGTAGAATTTCTTCCAACTGAAGAAGAGATAGCAAGGATGTTAACTGGTGCAGAAGGTTTCAGTTCTCCTCAGCTCTCTGTTCTAATGTCTTATGCTAGAACAGCAATAAAAAATGAAATTATACATTCCGATCTGTCTGAAAAAGATCTTATATCTCATGACTACTTGCTAGGTTATTTTCCTAAAAAGATGGTAACAAAGTTTAAGGATTTCATATTAAAACACCAACTTCGTAGAGAAATTATCTCTACTTGCATTGCAAATGATGTAGTGAATAGAATGGGCTGTATATTCATCAATAATTTGGCTGAGAACACTGGAATTAAGATACAAGAAGCGGTTAACATATATATTGTTGTTAACCACCTGTATGATTTAAACAGCCTGTGGCAGAAAATTGATGAATTGGATGGAAAAATTGATGTTAACTCATACTTACAAATAGTGAGGAACGTGCAGAAATTTATTGGCAGAGTATCGTTTTGGTTAGTAAAAAATCTTAGCTTTGTAGAATTGGATGATGTTACAAAATTTAAAGATGCAATTGAAACTTTAGGCCATGATGTTTTAGATGAACACCTGTTAAAGGTCTATAATCATGGATACACTTCTTTAGTGGAACTTAATATAGATAAAGATCTAGCAAAAAAAATTGCTGACCTGTGCGTTCTTACTTATGCACTGGATATTATATCTGTTGCTGAACAGACATCTTTGTCCATTCTTGATGCTGGTAAAATATACTTTGAGTTAAAGTCGCTGTTAAGATTCGATCTGATTAGAACAATTGCCATCAAGATGAAAAGCCGCTCTTCTTATTGGGATCGCAGCTTAGTTAATGATTTATTGGACGATTTAAGCAATTACCATCACAAGCTAACTGTTAAAGTCATAAAAGCTACTGATAACCCCGAAGATAAGGTTCAAACCTGGGCTTGTAATGATAAGGACTACATAGAACGTTATAATAGTTTTTTAGATGAGATGGTTGCTTCTAAACTTGATTTAAGCAAATTAATATTTATAATCAGAAGGATTAAAGTACTTGCTTCATAGGAAAATGTTCAATATAGGTCTTTCAGAAATTTTAGTTGTAGCTTTAGTGAGCATAATTGTTCTTGATAAAAATAAGGTACCTGTATTTATTGATTTTATTAAGACTATATATAGGTATTTTATAATTGTAAAGTTAAAAGCTAGGAGGTTATTGAAGGATGCCGGAATTGAAGACTTATATAAAGAATGTAATGCTGAGAAAGTAAATTACATAATTGGTAAAAATGGTAAGCTTTATCCTACTTATGATATAGATAATACATCTAAAGATAATGACAGCAAAGATTCTGGTAGTAGATGATGTACTATCTAATGTCAAGCTTTTAGAAGCTCGACTAAAAGCAGAGTACTATACGGTTATCGTAGCTCATGATGGTGAAGAAGCTATAGATTTAGTAGCAAAGCAGCAGCCTGATATTATATTACTTGATATCATGATGCCAAAGATGAATGGCTTTGAAGTTTGTAAGGAGCTAAAAAATGATCCCTTGACAACCCATATTCCAATAATTATGGTAACTGCGCTGCATGATACTCATGATAGAGTGCAAGGTATTAATGCTGGCGCGGATGATTTTCTGACTAAACCAATAAACGAAACTGCTTTATCTGCACGAATTAAGTCTCTCACACGCTTAAAGATGATTATCGATGAATTGCGTTTGAGAGGAGAAACTAACGCTGAGATTGGTGGAGTCGCAGGAAACAGTATTATGGATTATTCCAATCAGATTTTTGATGCTAACATACTTGTTATAGATGAGGATGTTCATCAAGCAGAGCAGATATATAATATATTAAAGCAACGCTTTAGGTCAATTAAAATACTGAGTGATCCAATGGAAGCATTGAAGGTTGGTATTGAGAATGGTTACGACCTGATCATTTCTGATATGCAATTTTCAAAAACTGACGGCTTGCGTTTGTGTTCTGAGTTTCGTAGTAAGGTGGAAACACGTTATACACCAATTCTGATTCTTTCTGAGGATTATGATAAAAACAATTTAGTAAAAGCACTTGATGTAGGTGCTAATGATTATTTAACAGTACCTTTGGATGAGGGTGAGCTAATAGCAAGGGTTAATTCGCAAGTAAAACGAAAAAGATATCAAGATGCCTTGAGAATGAATTTATTTAATAATGCGGAAATGTCTATAAAGGACCCATTAACTAACTGTTATAATAGAAGATATTTTGATGCACACTTAAGAAACATTGTTAAGGACTCTGTGGAAAAGGATAGAAGGTTGTCTCTTATGATACTTGATATAGACTATTTTAAGATAGTGAATGACAGTTTTGGGCATAGTGCTGGAGATGAACTTTTAAAGCAAATACAGAAAAGAATTTCTGAAAATATCAGAGTGACAGATTTACTAGCTAGGTTTGGTGGTGAGGAGTTTGTTGTTGTAATGCCAGATACCAATGTATCAGATGCGTATACTATTGCGGAGAGAATACGAAA
Source organism: Wolbachia endosymbiont (group A) of Aleiodes leptofemur (assembly GCF_964028465.1). NCBI lineage: Bacteria > Pseudomonadati > Pseudomonadota > Alphaproteobacteria > Rickettsiales > Anaplasmataceae > Wolbachia > Wolbachia endosymbiont (group A) of Aleiodes leptofemur. The sequence continues at coordinate 830,569 of NZ_OZ034782.1, read as the reverse complement.
AATTATTGCTAAAAAACCTTTTATACTTGCGGATAAAAATACAACCCACGATGTAACTGTGAGCATTGGAATTGCAGAAATGCAAGAATCTGACCTTGACAATATTAAAGAATTTATAGTACGTGCCGACAAATATTTATATAAAGCAAAAAACAGTGGTAGAAATAGAGTGGTTACTGGCTATAGCTAAAGTGGCTTAAGTTTGCCGACAACCGTCATTCCGCTACTAGTTAGCGGAATCTATGCTGAGATAACGCGAATGAATCGCGGTATGACGGTTCGCGGCAGCATGACGATAAGGTTTATACCTTGTCATTCCAGTGCTTGACACTGGAATCCAGTTTTCCATATAATCTCATCGAAAACGTTGTAACCACTTTCCATGCTAGTTTGCTTGTTCACAAGCAAACTTTTCTGGATCCCAGTGTCTGGGCACTGGGATGACATCATAGGGGCGCTGGGATGACACCCTGACAACCGTCGTCCCGCTGCTTGTTAGCTGGATCTATGCTAAGAGATACCGTGAATAAATCACGGTATGACGGTTCGCGGTGGCATGACGATAAGTTCGTCATCCCGCTACTTGTTAGCTGGATCTATGCTAAGAGATACCGCGAATGAATCGCGGTATGACGTAGGACTGCTAAAATTAAAGCGACAACATGAGGTTTCTCAGCTCTGGAAATTTCACGTTTAACTGCAAAAATAGATACTTATTTAAAAAATATCCTGTGACTTTCATTCCTAACTGAAATTCTTGGAATGAGTAGCTGTTTTGTAGGTTATTATTGTATACATCATGTAACATTTGTGGAAAAGGTAGGAGTTTATCTGCATAATAATCTCCTACTTTTTTTGACACTGCTCTACCAGTTTTTGGAGAAATAAATTGTAAATTTTCCTTAACACCTGTTACAGCGCATTTGGATAAGTCTAACTTGAATCCCAATTGCGTAAGAAGCAGAAGCTCTAAGTTAAGATAATGGCTTTGCCAAGACTGATTGTTGTGTTTAATTACATCGATGAAATATCGAAAATTGTCATACAGCATGGCACAGGGTTCACTTTCTGGAAGCACTTTTTCTAAAATAGAGGAGAAAGAAACAATAGTAATGCTTTTTAACCTATCTTGAAAGAAATGATGGAATGGAGATTCGATTAATTCGCACTTAAAAAAACCTAGATTTTCAGGTAACTTAGCACTCCATTCTGCATGTAATAGATTACTTATCTGAAACTTATAATTGCTATTGTTTGTTAGCTTAGTTAATCCCCTGCGCTTTCCATGATTTTTTGTAAACAGAGAAAGAATTAAGTTTTTATCGCCGTATTTTTTAGCAGCTATAATGATGCCTTCATCTTTCCATCTCATTTAGAGTGTATTGACCGTATGATATATAGGATAGTGCACCTAGAGCGTGTAATCCATAAAAATCACTTACTCCGTTACTGTTTGCTTCCAAAGTTTCAAGGCTATGAGAGAGTAAGTTATTGGCTGCCACTCTTCTTCCTGAGCCTGATGCATTTCATACTGAGCTTTTGGTTTGCTAAATAATTGTTTGAATGATTTTAGTAACATTACTTTTCCTCGTCTGAAATTTTGGATAATTCAGCTTCTAATTCTTCTATCGTCGGTAAAGCTGTTTTTATGTTCTCTGGTAGATTTTCAGTTATTCGATATTCTGCTAGCCCTATTGGCTTGTTCATGTCTCGGAGTGTATATTTAGCAAGTACATCGTCTTTAGATTTACATAAGATTAACCCTATAGAAGGTTGATCTGTCGAGTGCTTCAGTAAATCATCAACTGCAGAAAGATAAAAATTCATTTTACCAGCATATTCCGGCTTAAAATCCTTATCTTTTAGTTCAATCACTACGAAGCAACGTAACTTTAAATGATAGAATAATAAATCAATATAAAAGTCTTTATTACCAACATCTAAATGAAATTGTCTACCAACAAATGCAAATCCTTCACCGAGTTCTAACAGAAATTTTTCCATATGCCCTACGAGTCCTTTTTCTACTTCTCTTTCATGAGCATCCTTACCTATACTTAAAAAATCAAAAATATACGGATCTTTTAATGTGTAATGTGCTAGATCGGATTGTGGAGATGGTAATTTTTCTTTAAAATTAGTTATTGCTTTTCCTTGACGTTTATGTAGTCCAAGTTCTATCTGCATCACCATAATGTTACGTGACCAGCCATGTTCAATAGCTTTTTTTACATAAAATAATCTTATTTCATGACTTTCTATTTTTTCCAAAAGAGTGATATTGTGATACCAAGTTAATTGTGCAAGAGGCTCCTGCACAAATTCAACATCAGGATATTCTTCGGCAAACTTACGCATATACTTCAGATTTCTCATGCTAAAGCCTTTCATTTCTGGAAATGTACTTCTCAAATCCTTACTTAATTGATCAATTACCTTAGCTCCCCAGGTATGTTCTTTTTGGCGTTTTAGGATCTCTGTACCAATATGGTGGTAAAGCAAAATAAGCTTACTATTTACTGCAAGTGCTGCTTTATAACGGTTTGTTGCAATATGATCCTTCAATTGCTCTAAAAATTCTGTATATTCTTTTGCTATAATTTTTGTCATACGGTTCCTTTTAATCCATTATACAATTCCTTTGTCTGTCGAGAAGACAATCTTCCGCTTGCCTTCAGCTTTGAAGGGATTCCTTATTGACTTCAAACTCGTCCATCAACTAAAATATATTGACTTTACGTGCAATATTAGCTTTAAACCAGTAAAACAAGCTGCTTAACATATGCGTTTTTTCTATTCGAATTATATTCTTTTTTTGTCTTTATGTTGTTTTTTGCTTTTTTCGTTATCTTCAACAAAAGCCCAAACGAATGATACGTTAGCTGTTCCTATACCACAAAGGAAAAAAGAAATAGTTGAGCACACTGTTGTAGCACAACCGAGGCAAATTATCGAAATGCAAGAAGAAGTCATTATTAACGAGGGTAAAGAATTCATTCCAATTCCAAAAAGAAAAAAAAGTGTAGAGAAAAAACTAAGAAGGGATGTTAGAGGGGCAAAAAATGAAATAGGAAACGAAAAAAGCGTTGAGAGCAAAAAGGATGAATTAGTTGTAACAGAAATTATTAACTCTATAAGAGACAAGCTCACAAAATGCTGGAGCATTCCTGAAAGCATAGCTTACAAAGAAAATTTTAATATAAAAATTAACTTATTGTTATCCAGTCAAGGCGAGATAATTATGGCGGATGTAGCAGACAGTGATTCCTATCGAAATAATCCACTTTTCAGGTCGATAGCAGATAATGCAATGCGTGCAGTATATAAATGTAGCCCATTGACCGGCTTGCCTACTCAGCACCACCACATTTGGCGTGAAGTAACACTAGATTTTATTCTATAGCTAAAGTAATTCTATAATTTAATAAGCCCACTGTATCTGTTCAGGATAGCAGCAAGGTAGTATAACCATAGAGTAAAAGTGAGTTTACAACAAATGGTGTCATCCCAGTGCTTGACACTGGGATGGCTTTGTTGCATCGCTACTTATGAAAGGCTAACTATAGTTAGGATTATAAGCAACCTATTGAAAATCTTGTTTTTTTGCAATCAATCTGATCAAATTTAAGAATAGTAATTTGTTATTTATATTAATAAATTTAATTCTATTGAAAATAGCTAAAGCATTGAAATTCTTGAATTTTAGCCGGATTGGTAAATGGTAGTGAAATTTCTTTTACTCAAATTTAGGTATTCATTGACCGTTCTTGTTATAAATACCAGAATAATAAGCTACTGATATTCCATATCTTTTTTATCTTTAATCCATCATAGCTAGCGATGCAACAAAGCCCACTGGGATCCAGTTTTCTTTACAAATTCACCAAAAGTGCTTCATTCTATAACGCAAAACCCATACTTACCAAACCCAATGCATTACTTGCAATTAAGTTTCCTGGATCCAAGTAGTCTGGGCACTGCCGTCATAAAGGAACTAGTGTCAGCTACTTTCATGACACCCTTCTGGTAGGCCCAAATCGCAATGTTCGTACAGTTATGGAATGAACCGCGGTATGACGTAGGAAGATCTGAGCAAACTTTCAATCAGAAACAGCCAAAGATCTCTCTAAGATGTCAGTTTCTTTTGTATCTTCAACTTTACCGTCCTGGTCGAATGAAATTTGCAGAGACTTACTACTATACTTCCTTTTTCCTAAAAAATTGGCTTGTTTAATTTTATATGAGACATAGTACCAAACATTGTCATCGAACTTTGATACTAATGTTGGTGATCCTAAAGTGTGAACCACTTTTTCTTTATCGTCACCTACTTTTATCTTGCTCCACAATTCAACACTAATGCCAGGAGCTCCGTGATTGTGAATAGTGTGAGTGCAGCTCACTGTAAATAATAAAATAAAAGATATTAATACTCGCATTTCTGTTGATAAATTACTTGAAGCTATAATACACTAATAAATTATCTGCCGTCAAATTTCAAAAAAGTTAAATTGACTGATTCTCAATATCACTTAATATAATATTTACTTTAGAAAATAATAGGTGTCTTATGTCATTGTTAGAAGCAGATCCAATATACAAACCTTTTAATTACCCTTGGGCGTATGATGCGTGGCTGCAGCAACAAAGAATCCATTGGATACCTGAAGAAGTTCCGCTCGCTGATGACGTGAAGGATTGGAAAACTAAACTTTCAAGTGTAGAAAAAAATCTACTAACCCAGATCTTTAGATTTTTTACTCAGGCAGACATTGAAGTAAATAACTGCTACATGAGGCATTATTCAAATATATTTAAGCCAACAGAAATATGCATGATGCTTGCAAGCTTTTCCAATATGGAAACCATACACATTGCAGCTTATTCTTATCTTTTAGACACAATTGGCATGCCAGAAAGTGAGTATCAAGCATTTTTAAAGTATGATGCTATGAGAAAGAAATATGAATATATGTTGGAATTCGAGGAAAGCAAAAAACACGATAAAAAACATGTAGCTAAAACTCTAGCAGTGTTTGGTGCATTCACTGAAGGGTTGCAGTTATTTGCATCATTTGCAATTTTGCTCAATTTCCAACGTTTTGGAAAAATGAAAGGAATGGGGCAGATAATCGCCTGGTCAGCACGTGATGAAACTTTGCACACCAATTCAATTATCATGTTATTTAATACATTTATTAAAGAGAATAATGAAATTTGGGACAACGAGTTTAAAGAGGAATTATATTCTGCATGTCGCACCATCGTTGAACTTGAGGACGAATTCATAAAGCTTGCCTTTGATTTAGGAGATGTTGAAGGACTATCCGCAGAAGAAGTGCGCAATTACATACGCTACGTAGCAAACAGACGGTTAATGCAATTAGGTCTTGAGTCCATATATGATGTCAATGATAATCCTATTCCGTGGCTTGATGAAATACTAAATGGCGTTGAACATACGAATTTCTTTGAAAATAGAGTAACAGAGTATAGCCGCGCAGCAACTCAAGGCACGTGGGAAGAAGCTTTTACTGAAAATGACACGAATAATAAGTGAATGCTAATTTCACTCTTTTTTGTCATTCCACTTTCATTACACCATTTGCTGTGCAGTTTAGACAGTTTTGCTTTACTTAACAACTAACTTACCATATATATGTCCATAGGACATTGGTATATAAGAACGTGCTACAACTATTAATCTTACTCACGGTCATCACTTCAGCTGCATTCTTTGGTCATTTAGCTCCAATGGAAGTAAAAACCTTCTTGTACTCAACGAGCCTTAGTATAAAAGAGGTTTTGCTATTTATAATGCCTTTTATTATTTTTGCGTTAATCTTTAGCAGTGTTAACAATCTTAAGCAGTCAGCTATAAAGTTCATATTGTTACTTATTATAATGATCTTCTTATCGAATCTGGCTTCAAGTTTAATAGCTTATTCTGTTGGGCATTTTATCATACAAAACACTTATTCAATACAAGATATAACGTATGAAGAAACAATTGTTCCCTTATGGTCGTTTAGACTGCCTGCATTGCTTTCTAATTTTTATGCCCTTGCTTGTGGATTTGTGTCCAGCATAGTAGTGTCCACACTGCTACCCAAAAAAAGCAGAGAGCTTTCGAACAAAATGTTAGATTTAACTCTCTTTATTTTGAAGACGTTTTTGACGCCGATTATTCCAATATTTGTACTTGGGCTTGCTTTAAAAATGCAGCATGATCAAGTTTTATCTATAATATTTAAGGATTACTCAATAATTTTCATTATTATAGCATCTGCAACCTACCTTTATGTTTTCCTCTTATATGGAGCAGCAAATTCATTCAAGATCACAAGCTGGATAGCTAGTATAGGCAATATGATACCGGCATTTATTACTGCAATGAGCACAATGTCTAGTAATGCAACTATGCCGCTTACTCTTGAAGGAAGCAAAAAAAATGTAAAGCAACCTGACATAGCATCGTCTGTTGTGCCAATAACTGCTAGCTTTCATTTAGTAGGTGATTGCTTTTTTATTATAATATTATCAATGATAATTGCCTCCGGTTATTCATTGTGCACAACAGACTATGTAACTTTCCTTCTCTATTTTTTGTTATTTAAGTTTGCTATCGTGGCAGTTCCGGCAGGAGGAATTATGGTAATGCTACCTATTCTTGAGAAATACCTCAAATTTTCTCCAGAAATGCTTTCGTTAATCACAGCACTGTATATAGTGTTTGATCCAATAATCACTTCAGCAAACGTTATGGGTAATGGTGCCTTTGCTATAATGTTTACAAAACTCTATGATAAGCTTAAGTAATGTCTATTTTAGCGATTGATACTGTAGGTATTGGTAGTTCAATAGCAATAGTTGATTATGATGGTAACTGTTTTGTAGAGCACAATTCCGCCAGCAACAATCATGCAGAATCATTTTTTCAAATTCTGAATACTTTGTTTGATAAGCACAACTATAATTATGATAAAATAGATCATTTAGTGGTAGTAGTTGGACCAGGAAGTTTCACTGGAATTAGAGTTGGTATATCAGCTGCACAAGGTATAAATCTTGCTACAAATAAGCCATTATACGGAGTTAGTGCGCTGGAAGTTCAAGCCTACGCAATATCTTTGCTTTGTACGAATAACAAAAAAAATATCAGAGCTATAGTCAAAAATGCTCAAGGGTTTTATACGCAGTTATTTGATTTCAATTTATTGCCACTATCTGCACCTGGATCCCAGTGTCACGCTACAAGCAGTACACATATGGATTGCAATTTAAATGCTAGCCATGCAGGGCTATTAGTCCGTTATAGATTAGAGAACAAGCAAAAATTAAATGAAGTTGAAGCTCTATATTTAAATGAGCCTCAGTATATGAAATCATTATAGACTATTCTTTCGCGTACATGCAATGTTACTAAGCTTGTGCATCTGGTTTACTATCTCTTGAGCTACTTCTTCTATACTCATATCTGAATTTTCTATCTCTATGGCACTTGGTGGTATAAATAAATCGTCAGTCCTAAATTTCTCTACAATGCTATTTAGATTAATCACCTTCCTATTTTTTCTTTGCCTTTTTAATGCAATACGCTTTTGTAATGTCGGTAGATCACACCTAAGTACCACAGGAAGGATTTCTGTGTTCATTTTTTTACTAAGCCTTACTATTGAATCATACATCCTCATGTTCTGGTCATTATTTTCCATCAACTCATCAATAAATATGTAATTTTTTGAGTGAATCGGATAATTTTCTATTACCTGAAGCATAATTTGCATAATGCCATATATTCTATCTTGAACTTCTTTAGGTATTTGATCACGTTCAAAGACACCATCGTATATAGAGCAAGCTTGAACATTGTTATAGAACTTACTATTTACAATTAATGCGTTTATCATATTAGATAATTCTATTGCTGTGGAAAGTTTACCACTTCCCGAAAGACCAGAGAGATATATGAAAAATCCTGCTGGCTGTTTTTTTGTGTTAATATTTACCATATTATTTTCAATCTTGAAACTTACATTTATAATAACATAAAAATGAAGCTTTAAAACATATGAAATATTATATAGAAAATTATTTTTGTAGTTAAGATATTATGTAATTTAAAAACATAAATTCTGTATATAAACTCTATAATAACGATAACTATTTTTAAGCAAGCTACAACACAAAAGTGTTTGGTATTCAGAAAGCAAGACAGAGTGGCATAGACTTATTAGTTTACTACAAGTCTCTTTTCGTGTATAAACCTTCAGAAGATTCTAACAGAGGATTGTGTTGTTAACAAAGAGCAGAGTAAAAAGGGATCTAGTCTATGCCTATCAGATTTTGTCCTACCTTAAGTTCGATGATCATACATATACTCACCTTTCAGTGCGTTCTGAAGATCAAAAGTCGTTTTATATTTATCCGTTTGGTATGCGTTTTGATGAAGTAGATGAACGTTCGTTAATGAAAGTATCATTTGATGGAGATGTAATTGAAGGCAAAGAATATCAATATAATAGAACTGGCTATATAATTCATGGTTTTGTTTATCAAGCAAGGAAAGATATTCAAGCAATTTTTCACTTGCATACACCTTCTATTGTAGCGGTTTCTTCTCTCAAAGATGGGCTGCTTCCTATAAGTCAATGGGCACTGCACTTTTACAATAAAATCTCTTACCATAATTATAATTCCCTAGCACTTAGCGATACAGAAGGAAAGAGGTTAATAGCTGATCTGAAAGAAAATTTTGTCATGTTAATGCGTAATCATGGATCTATAACGTGTGGTCGGACTATACAAGAAGCAATGTTTTACTCGTATCATTTAGAACAAGCGTGCAAAACTCAATGTTTAACGTTAGCAATGAATAAGGAGTTATCAATTCCAAGTGAAGAAATTTGCTCAAAAGCTGTAAAGGATCTCCTATCTTTTGAAAGCAATCTTGGTGAGAGGGATTGGCACGCATGGGTTAGACTAATTAAAAGTAAGTTGTAAGAGACTTTCGCACTACTATCTGTCATCCAAGTAGTGACCTTACCCAGAAAAAGTAGAGAGAAAGTTAAGACGTTTTTGGAGTAAAATAAAACGTTTTTTCAAAATATGACAAATAGAAGAGAATATACAGCAGAATTCAAATTAGAAGCTGTTAAGCTGGTTAAAGAAACAGGTCAAGCAAGTACAAAAATAGCAAAAGATCTAGGTATAGATGGCAGTATGTTAAGTAAGAAAATATGATGGAAAAATGTCTGGAGCATACGCATTTCCAGGCAAAGGCTCCTTATGACAAAGAAAGATTTGATCTAAAAAAAGAGCTAATAAGAGAAAGAGACATCTTAAAAAAAGCCCTGGGCAAAGAAAAAGAGTAAAGTATTCTTTTATATAGAAATTGCTATAAAACACAGGAACTATGTAGGGTTTTGTACTGGTGGTATGGGTTGCTAAGGAAAAAAGCAGTAAAGAATTAGCAAAAGAAGGGCTTCTAGCAGATATTCAAAAAATAATCAAGCTTCTAAATGCAGATATGGAGCCCCTAAAATTCACGCTGAATTAAAAGCTTTAGGCAAAAATTAAAACAGTACAAAGTGTTATGCAAGAAAATGGCATTAAAGCCAAGTTTAGACGAAGGTTCAAAAATAAAAAACAGCAAATAAGCAACCGAGTTGTGGCTCCGAACACATTGGATCAAAATTTTACTACTGATCAGCCAAATAAAGTTTGGGATTACCTACATAAAAACTAAAGAAGGTTGTTGGCGGCAATAATTGACCTATATTCACGCATGGTGGTTAATGAGTAACATGATAATTATAGCTCTTTCCACAGAAGTCCGGATATGATAAGATTAAGGATAGATGGCGATAAGGAGGTTGGATGCCGGCAGCATATAGTTATGATTTAAGAAAAAAAGCAATGGAAGCACTAGACGAAGGGGAAAGCAGAGAAGCAGTGGCAGCAAGATTTAAAATTGGACGAACTACTTTGTGGGAGTGGAAGCAAAGAAAAAAAGAAACAGGCGACTTTCAGTCAAAAAACTCGGTAATGGAGGTTACAATCAGAAAATTATCGACTGGAATAAGTTTATCGAATTTGCTAAAAAACACGGTAGAAAAACTCTGTCGGAAATGGCTAAACTTTGGGGCAACGTTAGTATCGAAACGATCCACCGAGCTCTCAGAAAAATTGGATTTACGCGCAAAAAAAGACATATGGATACAAGGAAAGGAACGAAGAAAAACGTGCTGAATTCTTAAAAATTATAGCAACAAAAGAACCAGAAAACTTAGTGTATATAGATGAGTCTGGGATTGATAACACGGAGGACTATCCATATGGGTATTGCCAGAAAGGACAGCGATTTTATGCCCTAAAATCTGGAAAAAAAACTCAACGAATCAGCATGGTTGCAGCCTTAAGTAGAAGAAAGATAGTTGCTCCATTAACATTTGAAGGCCACTGTAATATGGATATTTTTAATGGATGGTTTGAGCAATTTTTGGCACCGATCTTAGAACCTGGACAAACTGTCATTCTTGATAATGCTACTTTTCATAAGTCTGATAAGCTTATCAAGCTCGCTAAAGGAGTCGGTGCAGAAATTTTGTATCTGCCGCCTTATTCTCCAGATTTTAACAAAATTGAGCATCATTGGTTTGCTATAAAAAACAGAGCCAGGAAAAACATTCCTCTATTCGAATCCTTTCGTCGTGCTGTTGATTCTGCCTTCCTATGACCTATTCGGACTATTATGAGAAATGCTATAAATTCGTATTTGCTGATGTATATAACAACTGATTTCATAAATTTAAACCTAAAGTTGTTTATTGTTAGGTATGAAATTTAAAACTTTCTTAAAAAAGGAACTATCATAGTAACCATACAAATATCTTGTATCTCAAGACCTTTGGTTTTTGTTGCTGAAAATGGTTGTATTATTTAAGTTATTAACAATATACAATACTAAGTTAATGTAATTTATTTGGAGATGACAGGAAAATTTATTGTAACTTTATATTTTAAATAGAATAAAGTTCTTTTGTTAGTATTGTCCTTTTTGTAAAAAATATTCCTAATTTCTTCATCATTTCTGTGGGTAAGGTCATCTGCTTCTCTACCTCAAGTGGTTAACAAAGTTTCTTGTCACGAGGGACCAAATGGAAATCTGCTCGTTTTCACGCGAATTAATGTTACAAATTCTATACATTTCGTTACAAAATGGCATTCGCTTTCTCCATTATCCTTTACCTGCATTTTCATCAGCGTTCCTTGCGGTTTGCTTGCCATATAGGCGGAAATACAGGCTTACCCTGTTCCTTCTGTCATACAACAGTGGGTTAGGTGACTTCTCTATACCGGTGATTTGCGTACATCCAGAAATGAAAAATGTCACATTACCTTTTGGTCGGAGCTTATCAGCATCTTTAGCTCTTTAATCGTTACGATACTTATGAAGCTTCACTTACGTTCACCATACCACTAAGCCTAGCTCTCCAACCACATGATGCTTGTAGTTTATGCTCCTTTCACGATTGAGCATCTTCTTTTTCAAGAGGAGGTTCATTGTCCGCATCGCTTGGCACCAACCGGTTACCCGATTCGCACTGATGCATAGACTCAGATGGCAAAACATCTGGTTTAATAAGTTTTAGAACTCTTTTAGTTTCTTTCTGAAGGAATTCCTCTCCTTTTAAACAATATGACCGAAGACTTTCAGGTCGCACCATTTCAATAATTAGCTGGGTTCCAGCAGAATCAGTACAGAAAACATCAACAATACTTTGTTTTTTAGAGGCAATCTCAGCATCCATGATAGTGCTGAGAAATTCTATTTCTTCTATTTCATCTTTGCCAGCGAAGCCCAATATATCATTGAGAAAGTGAATGAGAATATCTTTATTTTTCTCAGTGCCAAATATTCTCTTGAACGCGAAATTGTTTTTTGGATCGAGAAATTTCGAAAAGGCCATAATTATAGCATTTCTCATAATAGTCCGAATAGGTCATAGGAAGGCAGAATCAACAGCACGACGAAAGGATTCGAATAGAGGAATGTTTTTCCTGGCTCTGTTTTTTATAGCAAACCAATGATGCTCAATTTTGTTAAAATCTGGAGAATAAGGCGGCAGATACAAAATTTCTGCACCGACTCCTTTAGCGAGCTTGATAAGCTTATCAGACTTATGAAAAGTAGCATTATCAAGAATGACAGTTTGTCCAGGTTCTAAGATCGGTGCCAAAAATTGCTCAAACCATCCATTAAAAATATCCATATTACAGTGGCCTTCAAATGTTAATGGAGCAACTATCTTTCTTCTACTTAAGGCTGCAACCATGCTGATTCGTTGAGTTTTTTTTCCAGATTTTAGGGCATAAAATCGCTGTCCTTTCTGGCAATACCCATATGGATAGTCCTCCGTGTTATCAATCCCAGACTCATCTATATACACTAAGTTTTCTGGTTCTTTTGTTGCTATAATTTTTAAGAATTCAGCACGTTTTTCTTCGTTCCTTTCCTTGTATCCATATGTCTTTTTTTGCGCGTAAATCCAATTTTTCTGAGAGCTCGGTGGATCGTTTCGATACTAACGTTGCCCCAAAGTTTAGCCATTTCCGACAGAGTTTTTCTACCGTGTTTTTTAGCAAATTCGATAAACTTATTCCAGTCGATAATTTTCTGATTGTAACCTCCATTACCGAGTTTTTTGACTGAAAGTCGCCTGTTTCTTTTTTTCTTTGCTTCCACTCCCACAAAGTAGTTCGTCCAATTTTAAATCTTGCTGCCACTGCTTCTCTGCTTTCCCCTTCGTCTAGTGCTTCCATTGCTTTTTTTCTTAAATCATAACTATATGCTGCCGGCATCCAACCTCCTTATCGCCATCTATCCTTAATCTTATCATATCCGGACTTCTGTGGAAAGAGCTATAAATACAATTAGGAGACGAATAATTATACACTATTTTTCGCAAATGTTCAACCTCTGATTACTCCTTATTCTTTGCCCTTCCTGCACGCTTACGTTCATTTGGATCAAGGAATTTCTTGCGTAAACGTATAGATTTTGGAGTTACTTCCACCAATTCATCATCATCTATATACGCTATCATATCCTCCAGTGTCATTATCTTTGGTGGAGTGAGCTTTATAGCTTCATCACTACCTGAAGCTCTTACGTTTGTTAATTGCTTACCCTTTAACACATTTATCTCCAAATCATTGTCACGGCTATGCTGGCCGACAACCATGCCACAATATACCTTATCCTGTGGCTTAATAAACATAATTCCCCTGTCTTGCAAATTGAAAATTGCATATGCCACAGCCTCACCCTTATCTGTAGAAATTAAAACTCCATTGCGCCTTCCAGAAATTGGACCTCTATGTGGAGCATAACTGTGAAATAAACGGTTAATTATGCCTGTGCCACGAGAATCAGTTAAAAACTCTCCTTGATAACCGATTAATCCTCTTGATGGCACTAAAAACGTTAATCTTGTCCTGCCATTACCAGAAGGTCTCATGTCAGTTACTTCACCTTTACGGAAGCTGAGTTTTTCCATGATGATTCCACTATATTCATCATCTACATCAATTACTACTTCCTCTATAGGTTCAAGTTTTTTACCGCCTTCTTCTTTAAATAACACGCGAGGGCGTGATACCGAAAGCTCAAAACCTTCTCTCCTCATATTTTCAATTAACACTCCAAGCTGTAACTCACCACGCCCACCTACTTCAAATGCTTCACCGCTTGGTGCTAAAGTCACAGTAATTGCAACATTTGTTTCTGCCTCCGCGTATAAGCGATCCTTTATAGCAGTTGAGGTAAGCTTTGTACCTTCTTGCCCAGCAAAAGGTGAATCATTAACACTCAGAGTAATCGCCATTGTCGGCGGATCAACTGGAGTTGAGCTTACTGCAGTTGTAACCTCTGGTGCTGCTATAGTGTCTGAAACTGAAGCTTCCTCAAGCCCTGCAATTGCAATTATGTCTCCTGCCACAGCTTGTTCTACTGGAATGCGTTTCAAGCCAGAAAATGAGAGCAACTTAGTTAATCTTCCTCGTTCAATTACTTTGCCATCGAGGTCAAGCACCTTAAGATCTGAATTGACTTTTGCAATGCCCTGATAAACCTTTCCTGTCAATATTCTGCCAAGAAACTTATCAGACTCAAGTAGAGTGACCAACATAGCAAAAGGTGCATTTTGATTATAAACAGAAGGTTTTATATAATCTATAACCGTTGAAAATAATGGGCTTAAATCTTTTCTTTCATCAGAAAGCTCCTTAGCACACCAGCCATTTCTACCTGAAGCATACAACACTGGAAAATCTAGCTGCTCGTTGGTTGCATCAAGGTTAAAAAATAACTCATATATTTCATTTAATACTTCATCAATTCTGCTATCTGGTCGGTCGACCTTATTGATTATCACAATTGGCTTCAAATTTGCTTTTAGTGCTTTTGAGAGCACAAATTTTGTTTGTGGCATGGGACCTTCTGCAGCGTCAACCAGCAGCAACACACCATCTGCCATGCACAATACCCTTTCCACTTCCCCACCAAAGTCCGCGTGCCCTGGCGTGTCAATAATATTGATCTTTTCATCGCCCCACATTATTGATGTACATTTTGCAAGTATTGTAATTCCGCGTTCACGCTCTTGATCACCACTATCCATCACTCGTTCTTGAACTTCTTGATTCTCGCGGAATGTGCCACTTTGTTTTAACATGTTATCAAGTAAAGTAGTTTTACCGTGGTCAACGTGTGCGATTATTGCTATATTTCGGATCGATTTAAATTCGTTCATTTTCTATCATTTCAAAATTAATTTAGTAATAAGTATACATAAAATACACTTGGAGTAAATAACTAAAGCTGTGTATAAATGCTGTGTTTCCAAGATATTATAGGATTACTTTGTTAAATATTCCCTACTCCCAGGTTTTGTTATGGGTAGTTGTTTTAATTCACTTGGAAGTTCTTCCTCGCTGTAGTTTTTGATGTTCAGTTCAATCAAAGATATGACAGGAAAAGGCAGTTTCGTTTCACTATTTCTCTTTATCAAAGAAGCTTCAGCAACAACTTTACCTCCTTCCCCTTCTGCACATTCCACTGCTTCAAGTGAAGATTTACCTGTGGTTATTACATCTTCAATGAGCAATATTTTCTCACCCTTTTTGATCTTAAATCCACGGCGTAATTCAAACTTACCATTAACGCGCTCGCAAAACATTGTCTTTATTCCAAGCTGCCTGCCAATCTCATAACCCACAATTATTCCACCAATTGCAGGAGATAATATTAAATCTATGGAGCTATTTAATTCTTTTTTTATTTTATCTGCTAATAATGCGCAAACTTTCATGGCTCTGCTTGGATTTTCAAAAATCTTCGCACACTGTATGTATGTGTCACTATGCAGCCCGGATGATAAAACAAAATGCCCATGCAAAATTGCTTCTGCTTCTTTAAATTCTTTTATTATTAGGTTATTTTCGTCTAATATCATTTTTTAAGTTTCACTATTACATTCTTTATTAATTATCTGAGTGATACAAACATCAGACCACACATTTATTGCAGTTTCAAACATATCGATGATTGTATAAATAGGCAAAATCAGTCCCATAATATGCAGAGGAACATTCATCGACATGAGATAACTGGTTGCCATAAAATAGCACCCCATCGGCACTCCAGCGTTA
Organism: Wolbachia endosymbiont (group A) of Aleiodes leptofemur; assembly: GCF_964028465.1. Lineage (NCBI taxonomy): Bacteria > Pseudomonadati > Pseudomonadota > Alphaproteobacteria > Rickettsiales > Anaplasmataceae > Wolbachia > Wolbachia endosymbiont (group A) of Aleiodes leptofemur. The sequence goes on along the minus strand of NZ_OZ034782.1, from coordinate 814,855 downwards.
CCAATTGCAGCCCCTGTAGCTAAAAAAATCCATATCAACATTTCGCTTAAGGAAAATACGTATCCGTTCATTTCTGCAACAAACATTACAGTGATTAGTATAAATGCAGCACATGCATTCATGTTAATTGTTGTGCATATTGGTAAAATAAAAGACGATAATTTCTTTGGCACCTTTAGCTTGTTCTGCACACATTCTATAGTTGTTGGCAATGTTGCACTGGATGATTTAGAAAAAAACGCAAGTGTGAGTGCTGGCATAACCCCTTTCAGCGTTTGAATTGGTGATATGCCTTTATACCACATAAATAGCGGTAAAATCAGAAATGCCTGCACAAAATTTGCAGACATTATGCAAACAAAATACCATAAAAGATTGTAGAACTCACTACCGCCTTTTAATTCATGCAAAAAACATGTAATAAAAGACCAAACAGCAAGCGGAATAAATTTTAATAACCCTTGAGCAATTTTAAGTAGCGTATCAAAAAGTGCAGAGAATACTTGATATAATATATCCTGCTTTTCTTTTGAAAGTGAAACAATAGCTCCACCCATCAAAAAAGCGATTAATATGCTACCAATCATATTATTTTCAAGAAAAACTTGCACAAAATTAGAAGGAATGAGTGATTTTAAATATGAAAAATAACTGTGGTTATTGCTGTTAATACTCCCTATTGTATTACTTATGAAATTTTTTCTTGCTGGATCTATTAACAAATAAAACGATAATGCAACAAACGCAGCTATAATAGTTGTAAGCAGAGTATAAAATAGTGTTTTCTTAACTAAGACTTTGATTTCAATTGAGTCTTTGAGCCCGGAAATTGTGGAAACTATGGATAAAAAAACCAGAGGTAAGCTTATTAATTTGAGCAAGCTGATAAAGATATCACTAAATAGCTTTGCTATTTCAAATATGATTTCATTGTTTAGGTAGTAAGCAACTATTGCAAGCAGTATAGAAAAAAGTATTGCAAACTTGTGCATTGAAAATAAAACTTCAAAGTAACATTATACAATAATTTTGCTGTTTTGGAATCAGATTGATAGACAAAATATAGCCTTTCTTATAATAGTCCGAATGCGATAAGATATGTGTTTATGGCTATAGCAGGCCAGTAGCATATTACGGTCTGTTCGGATTATTGTAAAAAGAGCTATAACTTTACAGATTAGGGAAAGATAAGAGGATTTGTTTATTCGGAGACAGTGTAAGATTTCTTAATTTAAATTTAGGTGCACTTAGCCCATTCTGGTGATAACAAATTGGAATAGATAAGATATGATAACTAACTCTTCTGCGAGTATATAGTTTTGCCGGACACAACAGTACGTACTACGTGTCCTTTTACTTTGCGACCATCGAAAGGAGAATTCTTTGATTTACTAGCAAAGTTGTCAGTTTTAATTTCCCATTCATGATTGAGGTCAACTAAAATTAAGTCTGCAGCAAGGTTTTTTTGTATACGACCACGTGGTATGTGTATTATATCTGCAGGCTTATATGTCAATTTTGCAAGCACATCAAGTAGACCCATTTGCCCACTGTGATAGAGTTCAAGTGAAAGGGGCAGCATTGTTTCAAGACCAACAATACCAAATGCAGCATTTTCAAGTGGTAGATCTTTAGAACTACGATCATGCGGAGCGTGATCAGTTGCAATGCAATCAATCACACCTGTCTTTAAACCTTCAACCATAGCTAAACGATCTTCTTCAGTGCGAAGCGGCGGATTCATTTTTGCAATTGCTCCATGTTGTTTTACTATATCTTCAGTCAAAGTGAAGTGATGAGGGGTTACTTCGCACGTAACATTTAATCCCAAATCTTTTGCACGTTTAATAGCATCAAGTGAATCTTTTGAAGAGACATGTAGAATATGGTAGTGCACATTTTCCATATCCTTCATTAGCAGTATATCACGATTTACCATAACCGATTCTGACGCACTCAAGATCCCCTTTACTCCCAATTCTTCAGAAATTTTACCTTCGTTGATTGCGCCACCAGCAGATAAATTTAAATCTTCTGCATGTTGAGCAATAGGAACATTCAGCATACTTGAATAAAGCAGCGCCTGTCTCATAATCATTGGGTTCATAACTGGCATGCCATCATCGGTGAACCCAACCGCACCTGCTTCCTTTAAAAGTGCCATTTCAGTCAGGTGTTCTTCCGAAGTGGTGATTTTAGCGTAAAATTCAACGTTTACATGTGAAGTTTCAAGTGCTCTATATTTCAAATATTTAGCCAAAATAACGCTATCAATTGCTGGAACAGTGTTTGGCTGACAAACTACAGTTGTAACTCCCCCCGCAGCTGCAGATTTGCTGCCTGTATATATAGTTTCTTTATGTTCCTGGCCTGGTTCACGAAAATGTACGTGAATGTCAATAAGGCCTGGCATTAGAACAAGCCCTTTACAGTCTATTGTTTCATCAACTCCACTTGTTGAAAATAATGATTCACCAAAGTCAACAATTTTATCCCCTTCAGTCAATAATGAACCTTTTATATCAAGTTTAGTTTCCGGGTCGATAATACGAGCATTAGTATACGCAATTTTATAGCCTTCCTTTTGCCCTGTTTGCAACAAATCCCAAGTTTGAGTCATTATATTTGAGTATCGATTATAAAATAAATCTAAAGTTTTTTTAATAAAACACAACCAAATTAAAACACAGACTAAGAGCTGTCTTGAATTATAGCTCTTTTTACAATAATCCGAACAGACCGTAATATGCTACTGGCCTGCTATAGCCATAAACACATATCTTATCGCATTCGGACTATTATAAGAAAGGCTATAAAGTGCTTTCATTATCCTAAAGATTTGGTTCTTATAACCTAGTTAGCTCAGTTTTAACGTTAATGTGTGAAGCTCTGAGTTCTGTTGAAGGATTTTCCAGCTGAATATCTAGCTCATTCTGTATGTTCGATAAACAAATTAAAGCTGAATCAAAAATTTCATCACACTGCTTTGCTTCATGTATATCATCAATTATTTCCTCGAATTCTTCCACATCATCCATTTCTTGCGGCGCACTTTTTAATATCGCTTTTATTTGGTTTAAGTTTTGACGAATTTTCTCCTGATATCCAACAACTCTCTCTTGATATATATCAATCATTTTTTGACATGCGTTGCCTCTAAATGGATGTTCTTTTTTCTCTTTTATGTAAGAATTTTGAAAGTCTTTACAGTTAAGGATTGCTTCTCTATGTTTTTTTATGTCATTAATTGCGCTGATTATCGACTTATCTATTTTCTTTAAATTTTCTTCCCGTTCTTCTCTTTTAATTATACTTTTGGATTCATTTTTTATCTGGTTCATTTTGTCATACAGGTTTCTGCATCCTTTGTAAGATGCCATTGGTTGTAACATTCCTTCTTTTACACCTTTATTGTAAAAATTCTTCAACTCATCACTTGATAGTATTGTTATAGCATCTTCCCTTTTACCTTGTGATTTAGGATACTTTTTATTCAATAAACTAACATGATTTAACAAGAAATCTCTAACTAGCCCTTCTTTTTTTACTTCGGATAATCTTTCTAGTGTTTCTATATATTTCAGAGTTTCCGCAAAGAGCTGTCCACCAGAGGGAGCAAATCCTTGAAGTGATTTACTCTGTGCTTTACAAAAATCGGTTTGTAAAAAATCTTCAGCTTGTTTTTTTATTACTGAAAGTTCATTAAAGGCTTTTTCTGGATTGATTTTTCTCAAAATACTAATAGCTTTTCTAATCGCTTTTTCTCTCTTTTTATTATCTTGCTTTTCATTTAATATGAGATGTTCAGTTTTGGTAAAAGCATTACCTTGATCACTCTTTGCAATGTTACAAACGATGTTTTTTACAACTTCTTCGGTTGCTGCATAATCTATTTCTTTTGCAAAGCAGTCAACAAATGATTGCCAAACTTTTTTATTAACAAGTTTACTTGTCTTATTTTCAAAATCTTCTATATCTTTGAATCCTAAAATAGTATAGAGATTTTTTTCGATTATTGGTTCGGCATGTTGTTTTGCCACTTTACCTTTTATATTGAATGGAAATTTACTAATCTTAGTTGTACCCACAATGTTACCTCAATATTAACGCTATCTATAAAAGTATAAAGATTTAATATTTAATTTTTAATTAATACTAGCACAGCTAACTACGGGAGCATTATGCTAGCATCAATTAACACTTTAACTTCTAACTTGTCATCAGTAATATTGTTTATATAAAAACTATAATTTTTTATGCCTGAACTTGGGAATATATTGCTATTGCTAGCCTGCTTATTGTCTTTGACATATTTGTTTTTACCGCTTAGTTCTTGTCGGTTTATTACCACTGCCATATTTTTTTGTGTATCAGCGTCAATGGCTATTTTGATCTACTGCCACATTACAAATGATTTTTCACTTGAAAACGTATACTACCACTCACACACAACAAAACCTTTGATCTACAAGATTTGTGGTGTTTGGGGAAACAAAGAAGGGTCCATGTTGCTTTGGACCTTAGTGCTTGTCATGTATTTATTACTAATGGATATTTATATACCTTCTGTCATCCCAGTTTCCCCCTCTGTCATCCCAGTCTCTTCTTCTGTCATCCCAGTGCCCAGACACTGGGATCCAGACAATTTAATTGCAAATGAGTACATCAAATGGCAGTGTAATAAAAACTGGATTCCAGTGTCAAGCACTGGAATGACACCAGAACAAACTAATGGTAGTAAATTAAAAAAAATATCTCTTATCACTCATGGGCTGATTTGCTTTTGTTTTTTGCTGTTCACTTTAATTGAATCCAGCCCCTTCACTAAAATGCCAGGCATTGAAACAGATGGATTGGGTTTTAATCCGATATTGCAGGATATAGGCCTTGCTATTCATCCACCGATATTATATTTGGGGTACCTTGGATTTAGCGTTCCTTTTTCGCTCTCTATAGCTGGATTAATTTTAAATACTGAAGGAAATGTTTGGGCTAAAATTGTCAGGCCTTGGGTACTTATTTCTTGGTCGCTGCTCACTTTGGGCATCAGCTTGGGTAGCTGGTGGGCATATCGCGAACTTGGGTGGGGTGGATTTTGGTTTTGGGATCCAGTGGAAAACGTTTCTTTGATGCCGTGGCTAATTGCAGTAGCGCTGACACATTTGTTGCTCGTGGTACGGAATTTCAATGTTTTAAGGAACTTTGCTATTTTACTTACGCTTACAACTTTTATATTGAGTGTGACTGGAACATTTCTAGTCCGCTCAGGAATACTTACCTCAGTGCACACGTTTGCAGATGACCCAAGATATGGACTATATATATTAGCTCTACTTGGTGTAATTACAGTCAGTAGCTTAGTAATATTTGTAGTATTTACGAGAAAAAATCACACGCCTGCGATGTCATTCCAATGCTTGACACTGGAATCCAGAAAGAAACTTGCTACTCAAGTGACAGAGGGTAGAAGATTCTTTTCACGCTTTACGATGATACTGATGAACAATTTATTATTCATCACTGCCTTTTTCATCGTGTTCGTTGGCACTTTATACCCTACAGTGCTTGAGTATTTAACCGGTGAATTAATTTCAGTTGGAGCACCATATTACAATTCTTTATTTAACTCTATTGCACTAGCTATTCTAGTGCTCACCATGATCGGGCAATACTGCAGTTGGCAGGGAAATAGTCTATTGCCAATATTCCGTGAATATAGATTTTCATTCTGCAGTGCTGCAGCTATTTTGCCGTTTATCTTTCACATGGAGCTAATAATTGTGCTATCAATTACTATCTCCATAGCATTATTAATCTTTGTTTTAGAAGCATACAGTAAAAGAATTCGTTTATTTAAGGTAGCATTTGGTGAATCAATTTTATTAGCAAGAAGAGTTTCTAAGTCCTACTATGCAATGATGCTTGCTCATGCTGGAGTGGCAATTCTAGTGCTTGGTATAGCTTATTCAGTTGGTTGGCAGGAGAAAAAAGAAAATTACTTAAAAATAGGGGATAGCATAACAGTCAATAAATTTAAAGTTACTTTACGCAATATTGAGCTAATAAAAGAAAAAAATTTCCATGCAGTGAGGGGTACAATGGATATCAGGAATTTGCTGAATAATAAGATATTAGGTGAAGTAACTCCTGAATATAGATTTTACCTTGCGGAAGGTCAGAAAAATGTTGAAAGCAGTATCTACCACAATTTGCTTTCTGATATTTATGTTGTAATTGGAGAGATTGATAAGAGTAAGAGCAAAATCGCAGCCAAAGTGCACTATAAACCTGGAATGTCTATAATCTGGCTTGGATCCTTTCTTATCGCTTTTGGTTCGCTCCTTGCTGCTTTTCCTTTTAGTGGACGAGCAAGGATTGTCTAGCTGTCGTGGATTTTATTAACAACGCTCCTAGGTCCAGAGTGCAACGTATGAGAAATTACCGAGCTATAGATACTGATTTGCAAAGGTTAGAACCAAAGAAAGTTATATTTTTTTATTGACAGACCTATATATTACGATATTCACTAAGGGATTAGTGAGTAATGGTTATACAATATGAATGGTGGGGTATCAGGCAAGGAAAAAGTTATACGCACTCCTTTCGATTTTAGGAGCCTTACAGCGATTGGCGTCAAATTTTTAAACGTCCTAATCAACAGTATAACCCTTCCAACTATGATTCGTCGAGCGAAATAAATGAACACGATATAGAAACTCAAAAGATTGAAGAAGGTGATGGCCATGATTCAGGTATTAGTTCCGATGATGAGGATGACCGGACAACTTATACAGCAGTACAATTAACTAATGATTCTCTTGATAGCCAAAGATATACAGGAATATGCATTCCAACACCAACTGATGGTTGGGTAGGTGAAAATAATCATCAGACTGGTTTATCAGGTGATTTGCCAGACGTGAGTAATAATCCACAAATTTTTGAAAGTACTGATTCAGTACAGCTAGATATAGCCTTTCTTATAATAGTCCGAATGCGATAAGATATGTGTTTATGGCTATAGCAGGCCAGTAGCATATTACGGTCTGTTCGGATTATTGTAAAAAGAGCTATAATATTGTTTTTAGCAATCTAATTCAGCTTTTCTTGATTAGTCAAGAGCATAATTCTACCTGCAATGATCATGTATATCATTTCTCATAATAGTCCGAATAGGTCATAGGAAGGCAGAATCAACAGCACGACGAAAGGATTCGAATAGAGGAATGTTTTTCCTGGCTCTGTTTTTTATAGCAAACCAATGATGCTCAATTTTGTTAAAATCTGGAGAATAAGGCGGCAGATACAAAATTTCTGCACCGACTCCTTTAGCGAGCTTGATAAGCTTATCAGACTTATGAAAAGTAGCATTATCAAGAATGACAGTTTGTCCAGGTTCTAAGATCGGTGCCAAAAATTGCTCAAACCATCCATTAAAAATATCCATATTACAGTGGCCTTCAAATGTTAATGGAGCAACTATCTTTCTTCTACTTAAGGCTGCAACCATGCTGATTCGTTGAGTTTTTTTTCCAGATTTTAGGGCATAAAATCGCTGTCCTTTCTGGCAATACCCATATGGATAGTCCTCCGTGTTATCAATCCCAGACTCATCTATATACACTAAGTTTTCTGGTTCTTTTGTTGCTATAATTTTTAAGAATTCAGCACGTTTTTCTTCGTTCCTTTCCTTGTATCCATATGTCTTTTTTTGCGCGTAAATCCAATTTTTCTGAGAGCTCGGTGGATCGTTTCGATACTAACGTTGCCCCAAAGTTTAGCCATTTCCGACAGAGTTTTTCTACCGTGTTTTTTAGCAAATTCGATAAACTTATTCCAGTCGATAATTTTCTGATTGTAACCTCCATTACCGAGTTTTTTGACTGAAAGTCGCCTGTTTCTTTTTTTCTTTGCTTCCACTCCCACAAAGTAGTTCGTCCAATTTTAAATCTTGCTGCCACTGCTTCTCTGCTTTCCCCTTCGTCTAGTGCTTCCATTGCTTTTTTTCTTAAATCATAACTATATGCTGCCGGCATCCAACCTCCTTATCGCCATCTATCCTTAATCTTATCATATCCGGACTTCTGTGGAAAGAGCTATAATTTGTGATTCAGGTCACAATTCTGACGATGAGGATCAGATTCCAGAGGACTTTCCTTCAAGGAAACGAGTACGATCGATTGAAATTGATCAGTTTGAACCGTTGTACAAGAAGAGGAAAATAGAAGCACAAAATAATCAAAAATATACAGAAAATGTATGTAATCCAACAAATGGTGGTTTGTTAGGTGAAAGTGATAATCCACAAACTTTTGAAAGCGATCCTTTACAGCATGGTAGTAATGGTTTAGGTTATAACTTCAATGGTTATAGTCAAGCAACTTATAGTAAATTAAGTGCTTCAGATCAAGAAGAGGGTCAAGGCTATTCTTTAGGTGGTTCTTGTGAAAATAAAGAAAATTTGACAAAGGGCGCTGGTGGTAGTAATCAGACTTTTGAAGGTGAACAGAAAAGCTCAGAATTTCTGAAAGTTGACAATTGGTCAGATAGTGATGGGAACTCAGAAGATAGTTCGGACTCAAAAAAGGGTTCGTACTATAGTTCAGGTAATCTTGATTCAATGGAGTTAACAGATGATTTGGATTCAGAAAATGATCGGGACCTAGAAGATGATAATCCTTTTCTAAAAGACTCACTTTTTATGAAACTAAAAATGTCGTTAACTCAAAGTAAACAGGATCTGATTGATAAATGCTGTGGGGAGGTGAGAGGTATAACAGAACAAAATGAACAAAAAGATATAAAAAATACTCCAGAAAGTATTAAGTGCATAGTAGCTAAATATAGCTCTTTCCACAGAAGTCCGGATATGATAAGATTAAGGATAGATGGCGATAAGGAGGTTGGATGCCGGCAGCATATAGTTATGATTTAAGAAAAAAAGCAATGGAAGCACTAGACGAAGGGGAAAGCAGAGAAGCAGTGGCAGCAAGATTTAAAATTGGACGAACTACTTTGTGGGAGTGGAAGCAAAGAAAAAAAGAAACAGGCGACTTTCAGTCAAAAAACTCGGTAATGGAGGTTACAATCAGAAAATTATCGACTGGAATAAGTTTATCGAATTTGCTAAAAAACACGGTAGAAAAACTCTGTCGGAAATGGCTAAACTTTGGGGCAACGTTAGTATCGAAACGATCCACCGAGCTCTCAGAAAAATTGGATTTACGCGCAAAAAAAGACATATGGATACAAGGAAAGGAACGAAGAAAAACGTGCTGAATTCTTAAAAATTATAGCAACAAAAGAACCAGAAAACTTAGTGTATATAGATGAGTCTGGGATTGATAACACGGAGGACTATCCATATGGGTATTGCCAGAAAGGACAGCGATTTTATGCCCTAAAATCTGGAAAAAAAACTCAACGAATCAGCATGGTTGCAGCCTTAAGTAGAAGAAAGATAGTTGCTCCATTAACATTTGAAGGCCACTGTAATATGGATATTTTTAATGGATGGTTTGAGCAATTTTTGGCACCGATCTTAGAACCTGGACAAACTGTCATTCTTGATAATGCTACTTTTCATAAGTCTGATAAGCTTATCAAGCTCGCTAAAGGAGTCGGTGCAGAAATTTTGTATCTGCCGCCTTATTCTCCAGATTTTAACAAAATTGAGCATCATTGGTTTGCTATAAAAAACAGAGCCAGGAAAAACATTCCTCTATTCGAATCCTTTCGTCGTGCTGTTGATTCTGCCTTCCTATGACCTATTCGGACTATTATGAGAAATGCTATAGTTACTTGTAATGGATTTGATGATGGTCTTTCTGAGAAATGTAAGGAAATTGAAAGCAAGCTAAAAGGTTTAGCATATGAAAGTATTGTAAACAAAAGCAAGCAGACTCAAAATGTATTAGGAGTAGACAAGGATAATAGATATTTTTGTATAGAGTACTCGCAAGATAGTATTGTTGAAGTTGCAGAAATCCTAAACAATGAAAAAGCCAAAGACTTAAATTTAAGAGTTGGCATACTCAAAATTGGAGAAAGTATAGTAAGAGTTGAAAATGTAGAAGAAATAGGGGGAAAAAGAAATTACATGGATTTCTCAAAAGGTGGTATTGAAATGTCTTTTACTACTGAGGTAGGAGAGATAAGTATTTATCTAAGTCCTAGTGAGAAAGGCAGCAATAAAATAAAAGTGGAGATTGATGGGGAAAACAGAGCAAGGCTTAATGAGTTAAAAAATAGGGGAAAAAGTTTAGGGGAAAACTGTCTTTTAGGAGGAAAAAGTGTTGAGGAAGCTATAGAGCATGAAAGTTTTGAAAGATATGGCAGTGTACCTAACACTGCTATGAAGGAACCTAGCTTAGGTTGCGTTGCTAACATAGCAAGGGGGGGATAAGCTTGCAGAGATGAAATGATGGGCCAAATTGGCAGTATTTCGCTTTTGTAATGTACTTCAAAATGGTAGTATGCAAGCTAGATAGAACTTAATTGACAGACAAGAATTAACTGATGGAAAAATTGACATAATCAAACAATCACAGAATAAACTAGTGAATTTTTTGAAAAGTATATAAAATTCAAGTTTAAGTAAATAGCATGGCACTTAGACTCATTCCAGACAACCTCGATATCAAGTTTAGTAAATATAGGGATTTGACTGCATTAATTAGCATTATTCTTATCATCTTTTCAATATTCACTGTTGTGCTGCGTGGAGTGAACTTAGGCATAGACTTTGCAGGCGGAATTTTGATAGAGATAAAATCTTCAGATGAGAATCACTCTATTCTCGATGCATTAAAAGAAAATGGTTTTACAGTGCAGAGTTCAAAAGCGGGTGATAATTTAGTCATGCGTTTTAAAGATGAAGGAGATGAAGATAAAATCAAAAAGATAAAAAGCATACTAGAAGAAAAGCTGGGGAGCTCAATAAGCTATCGTAAAATAGACTATGTTGGCCCACAAATAAGCTCAACACAAATATTTGAAGGAATGTTATCCATGTTGATCGCGATTGTTGGAATATTTTTTTACGTTTGGTTTAGATTTAATTGGCAATGTGGATTCAGTGGAATAACAGCACTGATTCATGACGTGATTTTAACTGTTGGTTTTATTAGCCTAACTGGCATTGAGTTTAATATTTCATCAGTTGCAGCTCTCCTTACTGTCATTGGTTATTCAATCAATAACTCAGTAATTATATATGATCGGATTCGAGAGTATCGCAGGAGTGGTAAAAGTGGGCGGATGAGTGAGGTAGTAGATGCAAGTATCAACGCTACATTATTTCGCACTATATTAACTTCTGGTACAACCCTTCTTGCTGCTCTTCCTTTGGTATTAATCTGCACAGATGCAGTGAGAGACTTCAGCTTGATCATTTTTTTTGGTATTTTGATTGGCACTTGTTCTGCAATATTTATTTCTGCTCCTATATTGACCTACAGAGCTTTGATAAGTAGATTGTAGAAGTGTTTAGTCGCGGTATAATATCAACTTATTATCTCTTATAGTGAAATGAAAATACCTTAAAAAGCTCATTCCAAGTAGTGAATGAGACATAGAATGAGTGTTAACGCTTGCCTGTACATCATTAATCAAAAAATTTCCTATTTTAACTTGAGGTATTTGAACCACTCCAGCTTTTATTTGACCTTTCGCAGTTTCATATATTTTAAAATCCTGAACATTTTGTAAGTTAATACCAACATGTAATGCGTCTTTTTGTGATAGAACAATATCGGTTGCTCCAGTATCAAGCAAAAACGTTATATTGCGATCATTGACTTGAGCCTGAATATAAAAGTGTCCATCATATGACTTCGTAAATTCAATACTTCCACTATTCTGACCGCTATTTTGAATTCTTCCTTTATATGGTAAAAAAGTACTGAGAAATCTGTCGCTTAGTTTGTCCCTTTGTGAATCAATAAGCATTGCAGTAGTGGCTATTATTAGCAACCAAATAACTAGATTTTTCACCGCGTTCATATTGTTAAAATTTGAAGCTATTAAAATAAATTTTAAAGATCAGCGTTAAAAGTTATTATTAAAAATAAGTAAATTTCATTGTTTTAGTACAATATTTAGTATACACTTTAAGAAGATATGTTTGATTTAATTTCATGTCAGAAGCAAAAAGTTTAATTTTGGCAGCTATCCTTTCCATGTTAATCATGGTGTCTTGGCGTATTATTTATGATAATTTTTTTAGTACAAACCAAAACCAGCCATTGATTGAAAATATTGAACATATCGAATCTTTTAACGACCTTGCTCCTATAATATACCAAAATCGTTCTGAAATTATTAATTCTACTCGAGAACAGAGGGTTAGTTTAACCAATAACATGATTAAAGGATCAATTTCTCTGAAAGGTGCAAGGTTTGATGAATTAATTTTAACTAATTACCACTTAGAACCGAGTTCTTCTTCTCCACAAGTGGTGTTACTGTCACCTGCAGAATCAAAAGATGTATATTTTGCAGAATTTGGGTGGCTCGATCCGAGTAACAAGATTAAAGTTCCAGATTCTAAAGCAGTCTGGCGAGCAGATAAACTTAATCAAAAAGAGGTCAATTTATCTTGGGACAATGAGAATGGCATTTTATTTAGAATGAAAATTAACCTCGACGATAATTACATGTTTAAAGTTGAGCAAGTTGTTGAAAATAATACAAAGGATAATGTAGTTTTGGTTCCTTATGGTAAAATTAACCGTAAACGTGACAGTATCAACGAATCTTATTGGATATCCCATGAAGGAGTACTGGGTGCATTTGATAATAAACTAGAGGAGTGGACATATAAGGATATTTCCAAAAAACATTTAATAAAAGCAAGCACGAGTGAAAAAAATTGGTTTGGTTTTGCTGATAAATACTGGCTCACAGCCATCATACCTGAAAAATCTGATAAAATAAATGTAAGCATTAAACACACAAACGTTAATAATACTGATAAATTCCAAGTAGATTTTGTCAAACCTTACAAGAGCATACTTCCTGGTGCAAGCGTTTCTAATGTGAATTATTTTTTTGCTGGAGCAAAAAAGTTGAATTTACTGGATTCTTATAAGGACACTCTCAATATACCCCTGTTTGATAAAGCTGTAGATTTTGGTGTTCTTTACTTTATAACTAAACCAGTGTTTTTACTGCTTGAATATTTTAACTTCGTTTTAAAAAATTTTGGCTTAGCAATATTATTGCTGACTTTAGTAATCAAACTTTTGATGCTTTCCTTATTTAATAGATCATATATTTCGATGTTTAAGGTAAAAAGCCTGCAGCCTGAATTAACTCGTATAAAAGAGTTGTATAAAAATGACAGCTTAAAGCAGCATAAAGAGACAATTGCATTGTTTAAGAGAAACAACGTAAATCCAATGTCGAGCATTTTTCCCATGCTAATACAAATACCGGTATTTTTTGCTCTATATAAAGTATTATTTGTTACTATAGAGATGAGGCATGCTCCTTTTTTTTTATGGATTAAGGATCTTTCAGCTCCTGACCCAACGAACATCTTTACATTATTTGGGTTGTTTAATTATAACTTTCCTATTTCTATAGGCATTTTACCTATAATTTTCGGTGCCACCATGATAATTCAGCAGAAGCTAAGTGAGAAAGATCAAACCAGTAAAGATGATATTCAAGTAAATGTTATGAAGTTTTTACCTTACATTTCTGTCTTTATTTTTTCTTCTTTTCCTGCCGGCCTGGTAATATATTGGATATTTAGTAATATTATAACTCTAATTCAACAGTCATTAATAAAGTTGTTTTTAACAAAAAAAGTGGTAGTAAATGTCGAGAATACTAATAGTTAATTCGATTTATTATACTGAAATAGCGAACCTTTTGCTTGAAGGTGCAATTGATAAATTAAAAGGCAGTAATGCCAGTTACGATGTAGTTGAGGTTCCTGGTACATTTGAGATACCAGCTACAATTCTTTTTGCAGTCAAGAGTGGGCATACTAATTATGATGGTTATTTAGCTCTTGGGTGCGTAATTCGCGGTGAAACCGATCATTATCAATATGTTTGTAAAGGAGTAATTGAAGGCTTAAATGAGGTTGTTATGCATTATGCAATACCCCTTGGTATGGGTGTAATTACCGCTGACAGCAAAGATAAAGCACTAGTTAGAGCTGATAAAAACAAAAAGAACGTTGGTGGCCATGCAGCCTCAACTGTTTTGCGTATGATAGATTTACACAATAAATTAAAATAATGGAGGAAAAACCAGTAGATAAAAAGTGGCGCATAAAAAGAAGCACGGCAAGATTTCTTGCTGTACAAATTGCTTATTCAAATATTTTCGTAGGTTACAACAAAAGCACTTTTAAACTGGAAAATTGTGAGCTTAAGGACTACATAAATAAGTTGAAAGATATATTTGAATGTGAAGAATTTGAACATCAGTTCTTAGAAAACTTGTTATATAAGGTTATAAAAAGCAGTGAAGAATATGATAAAATAATAGAGTCTTATTTACACCCAAGTTGGTCCCTTTCACGGTTAAATCTTATAAGCTTATCTATTTTGCGTGTTGCAATATGTGAGTTAGCTAATTGTGATACGCCAGTTCCAGTTGTCATTAATGAATATACTAACATTGCATCTGATTTACTTGATAAACCAAGCGAAATTGGTTTTATTAATGGGTTATTGGATAAGGCAAAAGATGCAGTTAAATTAAATAAAAATCCTTAGCAATTATAGCCAGCAAGCACAAGGTGTCATCCGAGTAGCTGCTGTATGAACATTGTCTACCAGATCCCAGTGCTTGACACTGGAATGGCTTTGTTGCATAGCAACTGAAAAAATCTGGTGGCTACTGACAAAATTCATTATAAAATAGCCATTTAACCTTGAAAGAAAAAATATGCCACAAAAAATGAGGGTCAGTAACCATAGCGAATATAACAAATTTCTAGAAAAAAGAGGAAATATTTTTCATTATATCAACGAAGCCATAGAAAAGTGGTACGAGAATGGTCCAAAAATACCAGGTGGCAACAATATTTATAGCGATAAAATTGTAATTTTGGTGCACATAATAACTTGTTTATTTAGAATAGGCCTGAGGCAAACAGTTGGGTTTATAGCAGGATACCTTGAGCAAATTGGGAAAAATTTGCAAGTTATCAGCTATTCACAATCATCAAGAAGGTTTAAGAAACTCAATATTAAGATCAATGATTGCAGAAAATAATATGGAAGATATCGAAATTGCTATAGACAGTACAGGAATTAGTATATACAACAACACTCCTGGTCATAGCAAAGAAAATAGCGAAGATAGAAAGTATCGCAGCTATGAACAGACAAGAAAATTGCATGTAATGTTGAATACAAACAGCAAAAAAGCCATAGCTGTAAAATACAGTAACGGTGTCTACTCTGATCACTATGGAGCTTGTGATTTGCTAAAAGAAGTCGATTTTCAGTATGTCATAAAAGTACTATATGCAGATAGGGCATGTGATAGGCACAAGTTTTATAAGTTGTGTAACGAATATGATATAAAGACAAAAATTCCACCAATAAACAATGCGGCAGAACATCCAGAAATAGATTATATGTCTGACAGGAATGCTGCTATTAGGTTAATAAAATTATACGGTGAAGATGGCATGAAAGAATGGAAAAAAGAAGTAAATTATGGGAAAAGATCTTATATTGAAGGGTTTTTCTCAAGATTAAAGCAAATATTCGGATTTAGTTTTAGGAATAAATCTGAGATAAATCGAGAAAAAGAACTGCTAATCAAATGCTATTTGCTTAATAAATTCACTGATATTGGTATGGCTAAATTTGAGATAGTTACATGAATTTACCATAAATCACCATCTCATAAAGTGTGATGCAACAAAGCCATCCCAGTGTCAGCTACTTGGATGACAAGAAAGGGAGCACTGGAATGACATTATCTGTTGTGCAATTTACCTTCAAAAATGAATGTTTGTACAGTTATGTGTCAAGCACTGGGATGACAAGAAAGGGAACACTGGAATTTTTGTTTCAGCATTAGCCATGCATCTAAACAGATACGTTGCCTTGAGAATCGCAACATCCATGCAGTTATGCGCGTAACACTAAAAATCAAAAAAAACAAAGAGGCAGACTTAATCTACCTCTTTTATTTCACTTGGCTATACTGTCTGTTGTTGAGAAGCAACTTGTTCAACAATAAGTGAGCCTAAATAAGTGTTAACCCCTTTAGCACCATCTTTGTCTAAACCTAATGTTTTATTCCACTTTGTTTCATTTACTGCCTCGAACTTACCTTCATCGTTTTTCTCTTTTAGTGAACCTATCTCGAAGAGTAAAGTATTGCCTAGCGTATTGGTAAGCTGATTAATATCAACAATAATACGGTAGTTCTTGCCTTCTAAGCTGAAGGCTATATAATGTTTACCCTTTTCTACCTTACCTTCTTCATCTTTAACTTGGTTATTCCTTGCCATTTCCTTAAATGTGTCTTTTGTTACTAGCAATGCTGTTTCTTTACCGTTTTTTCTATCGTTATTAACAACAATCTTCGGAGCTCTCAACTCAGATATTTCATTGTTTTTGCTGATAGCGTGCATTGCTGAACTAACCAGTTCAACAGCAACAATTGCTAATATACCGATTCCAAGTGGTGTAGCTGCAAAAGCTGCAAGTGGAGCAAGCGTGCAAGTTGAAGACACCCAATATGGTGCTGAAAGTGCTACTGCTGCGCCTATGACATACAAAGAAGTAAATGCAACAAGTGCAGTATTTGTTTTGTGGAATTGACCACAGTGATTTTTGAAAGTTAGCATAAACGACCTCAAATATTAATATGCTTAAATAAAAAAACTGTCATAGTCAAGCTTTTTCGTAAGCTACCTGCCGCTTGAGCCAAAGCCCCCTGCATTGCGACCGGTTTCTTCTGCGCAGAATTCTTCTCTGTCATCCCAAATTACCTGAGATACAGGAGAAATAAGGATTTGTGCGATTCTATCTCCTCTTTTTATTTCGTATGGCTGATTACTTAGATTAATTAGACAAATTTTAACTTCACCTCGATAATCAGAGTCTATAGTGCCCGGAGAATTTAAGACAGTGATTCCATGTTTTGCAGCAAGACCAGAACGTGGGCGGATTTGCCCCTCAAAACCGTTTGGTATTGCAATCACAATTCCAGTTGGAACAAGTAATCTTTCAAGTGGATTTAAAACAGCAGAATCATTCAATGCAGCATAAAGATCCATGCCAGCACTCTGCGTAGTTGCATAACATGGAAGAGACAAGTCTTCTCCGTGTGATAATCTTTTTATTTCTACTTTAATTTTACTTCTTTGCACTCCAATTTACCATCTATGAAGACTCAATTATAGCATGTATAGCTCTTTTTACAATAATCCGAACAGACCGTAATATGCTACTGGCCTGCTATAGCCATAAACACATATCTTATCGCATTCGGACTATTATAAGAAAGGCTATAAATTGTATCTGCAAAAGTGATAAATGTAAATGATGTCATTCCAGCGCGTGACGCTAGGCCATAAAATTCCTTGACAAGTTCAGTGCTCCTTTTTTTGTCATCCCAGTGCCTCTATGATGTCATTCCAGTCTGGAATCTAGTCCTTATTATGCAGCCACTTGGTTGAAATTAAGTCTTCTGGATCCCAGTGTCTGGGCACTGGGATGACATCATAAGGGCGCTGGGATGACACCCTGACAACCGTCATCCCGCTACTTGTTAGCGGGATCTAGAGATACCGCGAATGAATCGCGGTATGACGTAGATTGTTGTCATTCCAGTGTCAGCTACTTGAATGACACCCTCTTGGTATTCGTGTAGTTGCAAGCAGTATAGCTATAAATCACTCACAATCGATATGCTTGAATTACTCTCAGTAAATAAATCAAGCATAATGTTAGGTATTCTACCATCAACTATGTGAACAACTCCAGCACATTCCTCCGCCATTTTAACGTATGCCATAAGCCTTTCAATAAATTTTTCCCCTTTAATTTTCCCACAATCAATCGATGCATTTAAATTTTTAACAGATATCTTCCTGCCACCAATTTTATCTATTTCTTCATCTGTGTCACTCAAGATTATCATTTTAGATGCAGAAACTGCGATTGCGATTGCGCTTGCAGTGCTATCGGCATCAATATGATATGTTTCCCCATCTTTTCCATGACCAATTGGTGCAATAACTGGTATAAAATCTGATTCTTCAATAAAAAATAATATATCAGGATTGATTTCAGTGGGTCTACCGATGAACCCCATGTCTAATATCTTTTCGATATTATTTGATCTATCTTCTCTAAGCGTAGCGGTTATTTTTTCGGCTTTAATTAAGTTACCATCTTTTCCACATAATCCAATAGCTGAACCACCAGCAGAATTTATATGCTGAACAATTTTTTTATTAACTGAGCCACACAGTGCCATTTCAATGATTTTCATAGTGTCTCTGTCTGTAAGTCTGATACCATTCACAAATTTACTGTCCATACCCAGCACTTTTAACACCGAGTTAATTTCATATTCTCCGTCATGAATTATTACCGGATTTATACCAAGCTGCTTCAACAAGACAACATTATGCACAAAAGTATTAAATAGTGTTTCATCTAAGATTATTGTACCACCGCATTTAATGACAAAAGTCTCGCCTACAAAGCTAGGTATGTTAGATAGCACTTCAAGTAATATTTCTGCTTTTTGTTCAAATGATACCTCACCCTTTAAAAATTCACTACTCTTCATTTTTTTATCTTGTAAACTTGAAAAACTCATCTCTTACCTTGGTTATTTTATGCTTAACACGGATGCTCATTTGATGAATTGACACATTCTCATTATTAATCCATTTTTGAATATCTTCTATAACAGCACCTAAGCTTTTTTGACTTACTTTATCTATTTTTGTTAGCACAATGTTAAAGTTAATGTTATTATATATTAACCAATAAATGAAGTCTTTGTCTATTTCTTTTAATCCTACCTTGCTATCTATCAACACAAACACTCTTCTTAGATTTTCTCTTTGAATTAGATAATACTCAATTAAGTTTAAATATTGTATAATTTCCTCCTTGCCTGCATGAGAGTAGCCATACCCTGGTAGATCAACAAGTCTGAACTTATCATCGTACATAGAGTAAAAATTTATTTGTCTAGTGCATCCAGGTTTAGAGGAAACTCTGGCAGCTTTTTTGCTGTTTATCAGTAAGTTGATCAGACTGGATTTTCCTACATTTGATCTACCAGCAAACGCAATCTCTGGAGCCGACTCATTTGGTAATGATTTTATATCCGAAGCTCCAAATATGAAATTGCAGTTTGATGTTATCTGTTTTGCCATTATATTCAACTAGAAGGTAGTAGGTATATTATAGTGTTATTGCTTGATATAAGAAATTTTTTATTTCAGTATATATTACTTAGCTAGATCTGTGCTATATGGATATGGAAAATAATTTACAAGACTTAAAGAAAAAATTTAATGATATAGAGAGGAATTTGGAAAATCCTACCAATTTAAGTCAAAAAGAATTCATTACCCTTTCAAAGGAATACTCTGAGCTCAGGCCAATAATCAAGATAATTGATGAATATAACACGCTGAAAGAGGAAATTTCAGACTTAGAAGAAATAATGAAAGATGAAAACAGCGAAGGTGATATAAAAGAGTTAGCAAAAGAAGAATTTTTCGAAAAGCACAAGGTATTATTACCAAAAATAAAAGCAAAATTAAAGTTAGCATTATTGCCCAAAGATGAAGATGACTCAAGAAATGCAATATTAGAAATTAGAGCAGGTACAGGCGGAGAAGAAGCAGCATTATTTGCAGCAATGTTATTTCGTATGTATCAAAAATATGCAGAAAGAAGAAATTGGAAGTTCGAGCCAATAAGCATTTCTAATACAGGTATAGGTGGATATAAGGAAGCTTCTGCACTCATTAATGGAACAGAAGTTTTTGCAAGGTTGAAATTTGAATCAGGAGTGCACAGAGTACAGAGAGTGCCAGAAACTGAATCTTCAGGAAGGTTGCATACCTCTGCCGCTACTGTTGCGATATTACCTGAAGTAGAAGAAGTTGACTTTAAAATAGAAGAAAAAGACTTACGAATAGATGTTTATAGATCCAGTGGTCCTGGAGGGCAATCAGTGAATACAACTGACAGCGCAGTAAGGGTCACCCACTTGCCAACAGGGATAGTTGTGATACAGCAAGATGAAAAATCGCAGCATAAAAATAAAGCTAAAGCGCTCAAAGTATTGAGGGCAAGGCTATACGAAATTGAAAGACAAAAAAAAGAAATGGAAAGGTCAACAATGAGGAAAAGTCAGATTGGCTCTGGTGATCGTTCCGAGCGCATAAGAACATATAATTTCCCACAATCAAGAATAACAGACCACAGAATTAATCTAACTTCACATCGGCTAGAGCAGATTATAAAAGAAGGCGAACTAGATGAATTTATTGAGGCATTAATCTCACGTAATGAAGCAGAAAGATTGGCAGGGGAAAGTTAGCAGCCTACAATGGAATATCTTTATTAATTACATAGGATCTTTTAAACGCAATAGATAGACAGTAAAAACAAGTTCTAGTACTATCGCGGATAAAACAAGAACAGCTACACTAATTGTTTGACCATTGTAAATGTAGCTTGTTAAGCCGATAAAAATAGCCATGATAAAAGCTCTAATGAACGAGACTGCAGAAGAAGCTGTGCCTTTAATTTCAGGGAAAACATTTATTGATGCATTAAAAATCACTGGCTGGAAAATTGCACAACCGATAGAAAAAATAATCATAGACAGTGTTACTAAGTAGAAAGAGTGGGGTACAATTATACTGAATATTACAAGCAATAGAGACCCAATAGCACCCACGCTCGTACCAGAAATTACACACTTTATTGCTCCAAGTTTCTGCAAGATTTTGCCAGCAAATAGACTGATGAGTGAGAAGCACCCAACTATTGCACCTTGATGTAGTGCATAAATAGTGCTAGATAAACCAAAAGTCTTCATATACAGAAAAGGTCCACAAGTAATGAATGACATATACGCAGCAGAAAAGAGGCTTGACATCAAAGACAACGTAACAAACCTCGGATTAGATAGTAGTTTTCTGTAATCTTTCATCGTTTTTTTCAAACTGAAAATATCGCGGTTCTTTTTTGTTTCTGGTAACGCTAAAAGCAGCAAAACCCAAGAGATCAAACAAAGTATTGCAACAGTTGCATAATTACCACGCCATCCTACAATTTCATTGATGAAACTGCCTAACACTGGCGCAATTGCCATGACAACTGTAAGAACAGAATTCATGATTCCAATAAATTTCACCGCTTCGTCGCCTTTGTAGCTGTCTGCAACGATTGCAAACACAACTACAGATGTGCTAACACCAATGCCCTGAACAAAGCGAGAGATTAAAAGCCAAAAAATCGACGGTGCAAAAACACAACCAACAGCGCCGATTAATAACAAAGTGTTACCTATGATCATAATTCTCCTTCTGCCATAGCATTCAGACAATGGACCAAAAAACAACCCTCCTATGCAAAAGCCTAGGAAATTATAAGCAATAGTTAATTGAATTATGCCTTCCTGTACGTTAAAATAGTGCACCATATCAGGAAAACTAGGTACGGAAATGTCAATTTCAATGAACTTGGCAATGAGAGACAGGATTAACAGAAATGGTAGTAACATTTGAGATTTTTAATTAATGAATAAAAATATCACATTTAAAGCGTTGAAAGAAAACATTTTTTACTGTTATTAAAATGGTTAGAAACACCTCATGTGAAGGAATGGTGGATAAATTGGACACTAGGGTTAATTAAAGAAAAATATGACAACTATGTTAAAGCTCTTACTCTCTGTCCTAACTTTACTTATTTCCTCTTACTTTTTCAACAGTCCGTCTAAATTACTACAAGCAGTTTAATTTTTAGTAAATATGTCATTATTCAAAAATATGCAAGAAGCTTTACAGAAACTTAACATAATTTTATCATACAAATGTCATTCTTAAGTCCTATATAAAAACAAATTTTGGCACTAATTTAATTAACTATGAGCTCGATAAATTGGAAAATAAATTTTGTTTACTTTTACAACACCTTAAGATCTAATGTCACTTTATCAATCAAAAATATTACAATAGGCTAGTATGTTCCTTACTCTTTTTCTCAAAATATTACCTATTTATATTACAATATTTATTGGTTACTTAGCAGGAAAATATCTTAAAATTGATAGAAACACTATATCTCAAATACTTTTTTATATAGCTAATCCAATAGTGATTTTATATGGAGTCTCTCATACAGAAGTTAACTTAAAAGTAATTTCTCTGCCGATTTTGATATGGTTTATAGGTAGCACTATGTCCTTATCAGTGTATTATCTTTCTTCTTTTTTATTTAAGGATAACACAAGAAACATATTAGCATTTAGCTCGGGCAGCACAAGTATGGGTTATTTTGGCCTGCCGATTGCCATGGCTTTATTTGATGAAGATTCAGTATCTGTATATGTTGTTTGTTATATAGGAATGGCGCTATTTGAAAACAGCTTAGGATTTTACATAGCTGCAAATGGTATTTATACCGCAAAAGAATGCATATTAAAGTTGTTCAAACTTCCTTCGCTTTATGCGATGGTTCTGGGCTTCTTTTTAAGTATATACGATATACAAATACCTACTTTTTTAACAGATGTTATGATGAATATTAGAAGTACATTTGTCACATTAGGAATGGTGCTACTTGGAGTGAGCATTGCGAATATTGCAAGCTTTAAAATAGATTGGAAGCTTGCTTTGATCACTATTACAGCAAAGTACGTATTCTGGCCACTGTTTGTTTTAGGAATTGTCCTTTTAGACAAGCATGTTATAGGTATATACGATGAGAGCATATATAAAGCACTGATGTTGCTGGCTATTATTCCAGTTTCTGGGTCCAGTATAATACTTGCTAATATTTTGAATTATCAACCAGATAAAGCTACTCTGTTGCTTCTAATCAGTACTGCAGTGGGACTGTTTTATGTTCCACTAATAATATCATTATTTTTTACTAAACTTGTTCCTTTTTGATCAAAAAATTAAGCGCTTGCACAACCATTATTTGGGTAACAACACAAGACATTGATAAAACTTGAATTTATAGCTAAAGCAACTTCTACAATTTGGTAACCCGTCATCCCGCTACTAGTTAGCGCCGCGGCGGTAAATTGACCTTACCCAGAAAAAGTAGAGAGAAAGTTAAGACGTTTTTGGAGTAAAATAAAACGTTTTTTCAAAATATGACAAATAGAAGAGAATATACAGCAGAATTCAAATTAGAAGCTGTTAAGCTGGTTAAAGAAACAGGTCAAGCAAGTACAAAAATAGCAAAAGATCTAGGTATAGATGGCAGTATGTTAAGTAAGAAAATATGATGGAAAAATGTCTGGAGCATACGCATTTCCAGGCAAAGGCTCCTTATGACAAAGAAAGATTTGATCTAAAAAAAGAGCTAATAAGAGAAAGAGACATCTTAAAAAAAGCCCTGGGCAAAGAAAAAGAGTAAAGTATTCTTTTATATAGAAATTGCTATAAAACACAGGAACTATGTAGGGTTTTGTACTGGTGGTATGGGTTGCTAAGGAAAAAAGCAGTAAAGAATTAGCAAAAGAAGGGCTTCTAGCAGATATTCAAAAAATAATCAAGCTTCTAAATGCAGATATGGAGCCCCTAAAATTCACGCTGAATTAAAAGCTTTAGGCAAAAATTAAAACAGTACAAAGTGTTATGCAAGAAAATGGCATTAAAGCCAAGTTTAGACGAAGGTTCAAAAATAAAAAACAGCAAATAAGCAACCGAGTTGTGGCTCCGAACACATTGGATCAAAATTTTACTACTGATCAGCCAAATAAAGTTTGGGATTACCTACATAAAAACTAAAGAAGGTTGTTGGCGGCAATAATTGACCTATATTCACGCATGGTGGTTAATGAGTAACATGATAATTAGTTATAGATTCTTTATTGATGGCCGTTGATAAACGCAAACCCGATAAAAATCTGCTGTTACATAGCGATCAAGGGTCACAGTATACCTCTCAAAATTACCAATTTCTATTGAATACAAAAAACATCATTTCCAGCATGAGCCATAAGGGCTGTTGTTACGATAACTCTGTTGCAGAAAAGTTCACTTAAAAGGGAGCTGCTTATTGATACTTCTCGCTCAACAAACCAGAACTACCATATTTGAATACATAGAAATCTTTTGTAACAAATAACGTAGACATTCTACTATTAACTATTGCATTCCTGCACAATTTATTCTCATGATAAAAACGTCTTAACTTTCTCTCTACTTTTTCTGGGTAAGGTCACCTCTTTAGGTGCTCCTTTTTTCTTTCTTATACACACAAAAATCATATAGAATTGTAAATACAGCTTTTTTATTCTGATGCTTTTCAATTCTATAGCTCTGGTTGTCTCTCTATTACTATTTTTCTACATTATCGTAAAAAAACTGAGCGAAAAGAAAGCAAACCTTGAGGGTAATTTATGTAAATTAGAGCAAGAACTTCAAGAAACAAAGCAAACTTTGCTTACGAAGAATGAAGAAATAGTTGATTTAAGGGTCAAAAAAGCAGAACTTGAAGTAACTCTGCAAAAAGAACGTGAGGAAAAGAAAAAGGAAATAGAATTACTAACAAAAGCAGAGGAGAGATTAACAAACACTTTTAAAGCGCTCTCTCTTGATGCTTTGCAGACAAATAACAATAATTTTCTGAACTTAGCAAAGGAAGTAATCGATAGTAAATTAAAAGAAACGGAAAGCGATTTCAAAAAAAGACAAGCAACGATCAACGAAGTTGTAACTCCAATAAAAGAAAAATTAGAAAAATTTGATAATGAAATACGCGAGCTGGAAAAAGAGAGGGTAGGGGCCTATGAAGGTTTAAAGGAGCAAATTGGAGCGCTGATGAACCAAACTTCCAGCCTTGCTAATGCCTTGAGAAAGCCTCACATCAGAGGAAAGTGGGGTGAAATGCAACTCAAAAGGGTGGTAGAAATGGCGGGAATGATTGAATATTGCGATTTTTTTACTCAGCCGTCAGTGGTTGATAAAAACGAGGATAATTTATTGCGTCCTGATTTAATAATCAAAATGCCATCTGGAAAGCAAATAATAATAGATGCTAAAGTGCCGCTTGATTCTTACATGGATGCTATATCACAAAATGATTTGCAAATACAAAAGGAGAAATTAAAGAATCATTCCCTGGCAATAAAAAAACACATAAATGATTTGGGTAAAAAAGAGTATTGGAATCAATTTGAAAATACGCCAGAACTTGTGGTGCTTTTCTTAACAGGGGAGGGGGTTTTTAGCGCAGCACTGGAATATGAGCCTGCTTTGATAGAGATTGGAGTGGAAAAAAAAGTGATCATTGCAACACCGATCACTCTAATTGCGTTGCTGAGAGCAATAGCGTATGGATGGAAGCAAGAGATGATAGCTGAAAACGCAAAGAAAATCAGTGAACTAGGTCATATTTTATATGAGCGCATTTGCACAATGGGTGAAAACTTTGATAATTTGCGCAGGAGCTTAAAAAGTGCTGTTGATCATTATAATAAAACTGCTGGCTCTCTTGAAGCAAGGGTGTTTCCTGCTGCTCGAGAATTCAATAAGCTTGGTATACATGCAAAAAATAAAAGTTTAAGTGCTGCAAAGGAATTAGAGTCTTTACCACGCAGTTTACATACTGAGGAGCTGAAAGTAGATTAGGCATCTTAACAGGGAATGTTCAAAAAAGTGTGTCAAACCAAAAAAAAAGTAATAAATTGATATAAAAAAAATGGAGGTTTGACAATGAGTCAGAAAGTAGTAAACAGAACTACCGGTTTGGTAGATTACAAAGAACTGGAAGCAAATATACTGTCATCAATAAGGGAAGGCAGACCATTAACAGGAAGGGATGGAGCATTTACACCATTTATAAAAAAGCTGCTGGAGGCAAGTTTGGAAGGTGAAATAGAAAATCACTTATTAGCTGAAAGTGAAGAGAGGGTTTGGTTGGAAGAAGTGGAGTAGCGAATGGATATACAAAACGCTGGGTCTATATTCAGACTATAGAATAAGGTATTACAAACCGAAAGCATCACCAGCACAATATGTTATAAACTTTGGTAAAGAATCTGCTAGGAAAGCGTAGTGCGGATGCTGCGTTTGACGAGGCGGGAGCTGGAAACGTTAACATGGGAATTTGGATTGAGGCCTATTGTGAAAACAATGGATCAGCCACCAAACCCTAAAGTAGGCGCGCCAGTTCTTGACCCTACATATTTTTTTGAAGGTTAAATCCAGCTTAGGGTCGAGAAACTTAGATAAAGCCATAGCCAAAGTGTTTAAAAATATTAATAATTATACACACAATTATTCAACCATATTTTTGAAGATAGCTATGCCGCCGCGGTATCTCTTAGCCGCTAACAAGTAGCGGGATGACGATTGTTGGTAAATCTAAGTCAGTTTAGCTATAGGCAGCAATTTTCTGTATTTATTTTAAATTGAAGGAAGCTCAAATGAAAGATCATGTTTTGCTAAAAATCACAGAATGCAGTCTAACAGTGAACGGTTACGCTTTTGATCAAAAATGTTGTATAGTACACAATCAATTTTTCTGGATCCAAGTAGTCAAGGCACTGCCTTTGTGTTTGAGGCAAAATCGGCTATAACACTTAACATACTGCCTTTGCAAACAAATGTTCGTACAGTTATGTGTCAGCTACTTGCATGACGCCATTGCCTGAACGGGTACCAATGATTACCTATCAATCTCACCAAAAACTATATCGAGTGAGCCAATAATTGCTGCAACGTCAGCAAGCATGTGTCCTTTTGCCATAAAGTCTAAGGCTTGTAAATGCGCAAAGCCAGGTGCTCTTATTCGGCACCTATAAGGTCTATTGGTACCATCTGAAACTATATACACTCCAAACTCACCTTTTGGTGCCTCAACAACTGCGTAAGCCTCACCTTCTGGTACGTGATATCCTTCTGAATAGAGCTTAAAATGGTGAATCAGAGCTTCCATAGATTTTTTCATCTCTGCTCTTGACGGTGGAGAAATTTTTCTATCTTCAGTTTTTATTTGCCCTTCAGGCATTTTCTCTATGCACTGCTTCACCAAACTGATAGATTGCCTAATCTCTGCCATTCTAACTAGATAACGGTCATAACAGTCGCCATTTTGGCCGATCGGTATATCAAAATCTAGTTGATCATATATCTCATATGGCTGGCTTTTTCGCAAATCCCAAGCAAGCCCAGCAGCGCGCAACATTGGGCCACTAAAGCCCCAATCAAGTGCCTGTTTAATTGATATTTCACTAATTCCTACAGTGCGTTGCTTCCATATCCTATTTTCTGTTAAAAGTTCATCAACATCGTCTATATATTTTGGAAATTGCTCTATAAACTTTGCAATATCCTCAATCAAATCTTCTGGAACATCTGCTGCAATTCCACCTGGCCTGATGTAAGCTGCGTGAAACCTTGCACCTGAAGCTCTTTCGTAAAATTCCAGTATTTTTTCTCTTTCTTCAAAGAGCCATAAAAGAGGGGTCATTGCTCCAACATCAAGTGCTTGAGAAGAAACGTTCAGTAAATGATTTAGTATTCTCGTCAGTTCACAAAACAAGACACGTAAATACTTTGCCCTAATTGGCACTTCACATTGCAACAATTTCTCCACACAAAGTGAATATGCATGCTCTTGTGACATTGGTGATACGTAATCAAGGCGATCAAAATAAGGCAAAGCTTGAAGATACGTTTTATGTTCTATTAATTTTTCAGTACCGCGGTGCAAAAGCCCAATATGGGGATCTGCCCTCTCGATCACTTCACCATCCATCTCTAAAACAAGACGCAACACTCCATGTGCAGCTGGGTGCTGAGGTCCAAAATTTAACATCATTGTCTTTAGATCGGGCATGTCCAGTAGTTTAAGATATTAAAATTGTATAGGCTAAAGTGCGCTCAAAGTCAATAAACTTCTTGCATAGGCTACAACTATCATTCAATAGAAACAAAAACTTTTACAATGGCTAATAAGTGTTGGTAAAACCAAGTCACTTTAGCTATAGAATGACAAAAAAGGTTTGCATTAGCCAAATTTTTAGTTGAAGTAGCATAAGAGGTTAAAGGAAAAGCTTTGTGTTAATGGATTCATTTCAGGTATAGTATAGATAATACCACAATACTTATAAAATGGATCATGTTGTTAATGCGTATAATAGACTTGACACTCCTATAGTCAGGGGAGAAGGGGCATATCTTTTTGATAAAGATGGTAAAAAATATTTAGATTTTGCTGCAGGTATTTCTACAACTTCTTTAGGGCATTGTCATCCATACATTACAGATAAGCTGAAAGAGCAATCGAGCTCATTATGGCACTGCTCTAACATTTTCACTATTCCCGAGCAAGAAAGGCTTGCCGAGCGTTTAACAACCCTTACTTTTGCAGATAAAGTTTTTTTCTGCTCAAGTGGGCTTGAAGCAACAGAAGCTGCAATTAAGTTTATTCGTCGTTACTTTTATTCAAAAGGGCAAGCAAAACGTAATCGTATTATTACAATTGAAGGAGGCTTTCATGGCCGCAGTATTGCTGCAATTTCTGCTGGAGGCAATGAAAAATCACGCGAAGGTTTTGCTCCGCTCCTTTCTGGTTTTGATAAAGTGCCAAGAAATGACATTAAAGCATTAGAAGAAAAAATCAACAATGAAATAGCTGCTGTATTTTTAGAGCCCATACAAAGCGAAGGTGGAGTATATCCACTAGACGTAGAATATCTTCAAAAAGTAAGGGAAATAACAAAAGCTCAAGGAATAATTTTGTGCTTTGATGAAGTGCAGTGCGGATATGGACGCATCGGTTCTTTATTTCATTATCAAAATGTCGGCATTGAACCTGATATGCTAACCTGTGCGAAGGCTATGGGTAACGGTTTTCCTGTAGCTGCATGTTTAGTGAAAGATTATATAGCAGAAGCAATTACTCCAGGAACTCATGGATCAACCTATGGTGGCAATCCACTTGCCATGACTGTTGGTAATGCAGTGCTCGATATAATGCTAAAAGAAGGCTTTTTTGATCATGTTAAAAGAATTAGTAAATATTTAAAAGAAAAGCTGTTGCTTTTAGCTAAAGAATTTCCTGAGATGATTTTAGAAGTTCGTGGAGAAGGGTTACTAATGGGAATAGAACTAGCAACTCTTGTAGCTGATAAAATTATTAGTCGATCTCTTGATAAAGGTTTAATAATAACTAGGGTTTTAAACAACAAAGTAGTAAGGGTAACCCCACCACTTATCATTGAGGATGAGCATGTGAACGCAGCGTGTAATATGCTTTATGATTTGTTTTTTAAGATTAAAGGTATATAAAATTCGGCAATATAAATTCAGGCTTGCAAATGCCTCTCATAACATGTAAAATTAATTTTATTTTTTATCACAATAACATCGTACTTTAATGGATTGGTTATTGGTCTTAGTATCATCAGCAATTTTTGTTTTGTTAGTTTTATCGTTTTTGTTCTCAGGAGCAGAAATAGGCTTAACCTCAATTAGCCGTTCTCGAGTTAATAAGCTAAAGCTAGACGGTAACAAAAAAGCCAGGGTAATAGATCGCTTATTAAATAGGAAAGAATTGACAATAGGAACGGTATTGCTCGGCAATACAATTATTAATATTACTTGCTCTGCTTTATTTACAGCAATATTTATCAATCTTTTTGGAAATGAGGGCATTCTCCTATCAACAATTATAATGACATTTTGTATTTTATTGTTCTGCGAAGTTCTACCAAAAACTTATGCTATTCAAAATCCTGAAAAATTTGCATCATTTTCTGCTTATTTTGTATTGTTTTTTGTAAAGATTTTTTCTCCATTGACACTAGGTATTCAATTTATTGTTAACCTCATCCTAAAATTATGTGGGCTGCATAAAGATAAGGAAGTGATATCTGCAGCGGATGCAATGCGTAATATGATTACTCTTCACCGCAGTGAAGGAACTATGTTGCAACAGGATTTAGATATGCTAAGCAGCATACTTGATTTGGCTGAGACAGAGATATCACAAATTATGACCCATAGAAGAAACCTATTTTCTCTTGATATAGATCGGAATAAAGAAGAGTTAATAAGAGAGATTTTAACCAGCAGTCACAGTAGAGTACCTTTATGGCAGAAGGAACCAGATAACATTGTAGGTGTAATTCACGTGAAAGCTCTAATAAATGCTTTGCGTGAAAAGAATAATAAAGCGGAAGAAGTTGACATTACCCAAGTTATGTCAAGGCCTTGGTTCATACCAGAAAGTACACCGCTCAGCGTGCAACTTCACAACTTCCGTAAGAACAGGAAACACCTTGCATTTGTTATTGATGAGTATGGAGCACTGCAGGGAATTGTAACTCTTGAGGATATACTGGAAGAAATAGTTGGAGAAATTTCGGATGAAAATGATTTGATTACGGAGAATTTTATAAAGAAAATATCTGATAATATGTATCACATAGAAGGAAAATCTACTATTAGGGACATTAACAGGCAGTTATACTGGAATCTCCCTGATGAAGAAGCTACAACTCTAGCAGGTATGATTGTGAATGAAATAGAGCGCATTCCTGACGAAGGCGAGGAGTTTTCCATGTATGGTTTTCGCTTTAAGATTTTAAAAAAAGATAAAAATATTATTACTGTTGTTGAAGTACAAGTAAAAATTGGTAATATTAGTGGCAGCAATTAATTAGTGGAGTTTCATGGAAGATACAGTAAAAATAACGGCTGAAGAGTTGAAGGGTTACATAGAGAGAATCGAAAAACTTGAACAAGAAAAGAGGGATGTGCAAGATCACATTCGTGATGTATATGCAAAAGCCGCAGATGAAGGTTGGGATATAAAAGTGATGAAACAAATTATTAGGCTGAGGAAGATGGATGATGATGACAGAGAGGAACAAGAAATATTGCTTGATACCTATAAACGTGCATTGGGAATGAGCTACGAAGAAGAGTTAAGTGAATAGCAGAATTGTAATTGGAATAAGTGGAGCATCTGGTTCTATTTACGGTGTGCGTATTTTAGAAGCGTTGAAAGACGTCGATTATGAAACTCATTTAGTGATAAGTCGTGCTGGGAAAGTAACTTTAGCTCACGAGATTAAAGAAAAACTTGAAGATATTACATCACTTGCAGATTTTTACTATTCTGAAGAAAAGATTGGAGAAAAAATAGCAAGCGGCTCATTTAAAACCTCAGGGATGATTGTAGCACCATGCTCTATGAAGACAATGTCTGAAATCGCATCAGGTGTTACTTCCAATCTATTGACAAGGGCTGCAGATGTAACGCTAAAAGAAAGAAGAAAGTTAGTTCTTATGGTGCGAGAGTCACCACTGCATCTTGGGCATTTACAAAATATGTTAAAATTAACGGAGATGGGAGCAATTATTGCTCCACCAGTGCCTGCTTTTTATATTAAACCGAAATCGTTGGATGATATTATTAATCATTCTGTTGGCAAAGTATTGGATTTATTTGATATCAAATTACCCGACTTTAAGGAGTGGCAAGGAAGTGACAATTATTATTGATGGTAAAAAAATAGCAAACGACCTATGTGAGAGGCTATCACAAAAAATTGATATTTTAAAGAGAGAGTATAACATTTTTCCTTGCCTGAAAGTAATTCTCATGGGTAGCAATCCAGCAAGTCAGGTTTATGTTCGCAACAAACAGAAAAAAGCAGAATCAATAGGCATAAGTTCTGAGACCATTGTTTTGCCTAATAATATTTTAGAAGATGAATTAATTGAAAAAATCAATGAATTAAATGAAGATCCATCTGTGCATGGCATTTTAGTGCAATTGCCTTTACCAAATCATATTAGTGCAAGCAGAGTAATTAACACAGTAAGTGTTGAAAAAGATGTAGATGGCTTTCATGATGAAAACGTTGGCAAATTAGTTAAAGGTGAAAAAAACTGCCTTATACCTTGCACTCCTAAAGGTTCTTTGCATTTAATTAAGTCAATTGAAGAGAACCTTTCCGGTAAAAACGCAGTGGTAATTGGTAGGTCAAATATCGTGGGCAAGCCAATGTTTTACCTGCTATTGCAAGAAAACTGCACTGTCACCATCTTGCATTCACAAAGCAAGGATTTAGCTGAATATTGCTCTAAAGCGGATATAGTAGTTGCAGCAGTCGGAAAGCCAAATTTTGTTCAAGCAGACTGGATAAAGAAAGGTGCAATAGTGATCGATGTTGGCATAAATAGCGTTAACGTAGGAAAGCTTGTAGGTGATGTTGACTTTGAAGGAATAAAAGGGAAAGCCAAAGCTATGACCCCAGTACCCGGGGGCGTTGGCCCAATGACCATTGCATTTCTAATGATGAACACTGTTATTGCTGCTTGCTTGCAAAAGGGAGTTGATGCTTCTGATTTCATTAGTTGAGGTATGAAGAGGAAAGCTATATGAAGATAGAATCTACCATATCACAATTAATAAAAAATTGAGATTTTTGAAATTCCTCAGTAGTCAAATTTATTAAATATTTATAGCATTTCTCATAATAGTCCGAATAGGTCATAGGAAGGCAGAATCAACAGCACGACGAAAGGATTCGAATAGAGGAATGTTTTTCCTGGCTCTGTTTTTTATAGCAAACCAATGATGCTCAATTTTGTTAAAATCTGGAGAATAAGGCGGCAGATACAAAATTTCTGCACCGACTCCTTTAGCGAGCTTGATAAGCTTATCAGACTTATGAAAAGTAGCATTATCAAGAATGACAGTTTGTCCAGGTTCTAAGATCGGTGCCAAAAATTGCTCAAACCATCCATTAAAAATATCCATATTACAGTGGCCTTCAAATGTTAATGGAGCAACTATCTTTCTTCTACTTAAGGCTGCAACCATGCTGATTCGTTGAGTTTTTTTTCCAGATTTTAGGGCATAAAATCGCTGTCCTTTCTGGCAATACCCATATGGATAGTCCTCCGTGTTATCAATCCCAGACTCATCTATATACACTAAGTTTTCTGGTTCTTTTGTTGCTATAATTTTTAAGAATTCAGCACGTTTTTCTTCGTTCCTTTCCTTGTATCCATATGTCTTTTTTTGCGCGTAAATCCAATTTTTCTGAGAGCTCGGTGGATCGTTTCGATACTAACGTTGCCCCAAAGTTTAGCCATTTCCGACAGAGTTTTTCTACCGTGTTTTTTAGCAAATTCGATAAACTTATTCCAGTCGATAATTTTCTGATTGTAACCTCCATTACCGAGTTTTTTGACTGAAAGTCGCCTGTTTCTTTTTTTCTTTGCTGCCACTCCCACAAAGTAGTTCGTCCAATTTTAAATCTTGCTGCCACTGCTTCTCTGCTTTCCCCTTCGTCTAGTGCTTCCATTGCTTTTTTTCTTAAATCATAACTATATGCTGCCGGCATCCAACCTCCTTATCGCCATCTATCCTTAATCTTATCATATCCGGACTTCTGTGGAAAGAGCTATACATCTTAAAATCTCGTGTTTACGTGAACAGTTACAAGAAAAAGAAGAACGTATAACAGAATTGAAAGGGAAAATAGACAATAATCAATGCAAAGAATTAGAAAATAAAAAATTGAATGAGGAAGTAGAAAAATTACGTAAAGAAATAAGGGAGTTATACGAGAAAGAAGACAAATTTTATAAAGAAAGAGATATATTACGTAAGAAAGAAGACACACTTTATAAAGAAAGAGATATATTATATGAGGAAGAAAAAAAGTTGCATACAAAATTAGATGACCTAAAATGTGAAATCAGAAAAATCAATAAAGAAAAGGAAAATTTATCTAAAAAATTGGAAAAGAAATTTGACGAGTTAGATGAAGCAAATGGTTTAATTGAAAATCAGTCTTTTGAGTTAGACGGAATAAGAAAAGATTGTAACAATGAGGTAAAAGGTTTAAAAAATTTACTTTTAGAGCGAGACAGTCAAATAGAACAACTTGAAGAAGATTTGTTGAGAAATGCAGAAGAGAAAAAGGGTTATTTACCGGAAATGTTAGAATCTGTGGTAGACAAGGTAGAAAAATTGGTAAACAATAATGAAGCGATCGGAGATCGTAGTAGAAAAATAATATTACAGGAGACTCAAAAAATAAAGTTTATATTGAAGGAAATTATGCAACTCACGCTAGGTGAAGATTCTAGATGTGAATCACCATCAGAGGAAACGTTTGATTGTTTACTGGAGGATCTTGGATATGCAAGTCGCTCATCCACTCCGATCAAATTGCCAAATTCACTATTGACAGAATCTTATGAACGTAATCAGAGTGAAAGTATTTGCAAAACACAACAATGAGTCTTATTATAAGATAAATCATGCAAGATAATGAACCCAATAATATGCGCACTGGATACACAAGACTTAAATAAGGCTATTTCTCTAGCTAATGCTCTGCGTGGTAAAGTTGGCATGGTAAAGCTGGGATTAGAATTTTTTGCTGCTCAAGGTCTTTCTGGAGTGCAAGAAGTTGCAAAATGCAATGTACCAATTTTTTTAGATCTGAAATTGCATGACATTCCAAACACTGTAGCTAAAACAGTTGAAGTAATAAAAGTTCTGAACGTTGAAATGTTAACTCTGCACATCAGCGGTGGAACAAAAATGCTTGAAGAAGCGCTAAGTGTAGTGCAAGGCACAAAAATAAAGCTGATTGGAGTGACAGTGCTAACTAGTATGAGCAATGAGGATTTAAACGAGCTTGGAGTAGCAAGAGAGGCAAAATCACAGGTAATTTTGCTTGCAAAGCTTGCAAAAAAGATTGGACTCCATGGAGTAGTCTGTTCTGCACTAGAAGCTCAAGAAGTGCGCCGAGAGTGCGGTGAAGACTTTAAAATTATTACTCCAGGAATTCGTATAGATCCAGGTCATGACGACCAAAAAAGAACAGCAACACCAAAAGAAGCAATAAATTCAGGAGCTGATTATATCGTCATTGGCAGACCCATTACAAAAACTACAAGTAGTGCGGAGCTAATATTGAAATCCATGAAAGAATTTTAATATAATAACTTAATTTATAAAAATACTAACATATTAATTAGGAATAAGCATGAGTAATATCAATAGAATAATACGCGAAGTAATCAAGGAATTCCGCTCAAAATTACCAGATAAGGAAATAGAGGAATATTCTGGCAAATTGAATAAGCTACATATCTACCAGTGCAATAAGCATATAATAGAAAATAAGAAGCTATATCATTATACAATAAATGGGAAAACCCATGCTATGGGTCAGCATGGGCATAATTTTGTCAAGAGTTTAGAAGTTATCTTGAGGAATAAGCCACAAATTTCCTTAGAAGAGGTAATTGATTTTATGGAAAAAATAATTAATTTTGGTATTGATAGTTGTTATGGAGCATTTGAGATGATATTTGAATCTCGCTCTGGTGTTACAATAGATGATGCAGTTAATTTTGTAAAAGATAGCTTATCTAGTAAATTTTATAGATTCCATGGCAGTGGGATTTTCAAAGTAATATTAGAACTTAATCCAGAGAGCTCTCTTGAAGAGATAGAGAAACAATTTAGCAAAGTAGTAGATCCTTACTTTCTTAATGCTTGGAGTCGAGAAAGTGAAAGGGCTTTTGCTAAGATATGTAGGTTATGTAGAGAAGGACATGTGGAGAATATGCAGAAATTTGATTTTAGCAATTTTAATTTAGATCAAGATAGTGCTGGAGCATTAAGAGCACTGTTACAGTATTGTGTTGACGTTTCTAATCAAAAAGCTTTAGGTGATTCACATGAATTGCATAGAGAAGAGATGGAGGGGATATATAAATTTGATGATAATTACGATTTAAATTTAGATAGTGATCATAATGATAGTATCTGGCATTGAAATTATACTACAATAATAAAATAACTGGATAAAAATTATCACCAAAAAAATTCAAAAAAGTGCTTGACATAAAAGAACGAACATTATATAGTGTCATTATCTTTTATTTTATCTCGCTTAATTTAATTACTGGATTAAGCTTACAGTACTAAGCGTGGCACAAAGTGCCACGCTATTTTTCGGTTTACATTTTCAACAGATAAAAAATGATGCCATTTCAGTGCCAAGCACATAACTGTACGGATATTCATTTTTAAAGGTAAATTGCACAACAGATGATGTCATTCCAGTGCTTGACAGTGGAATCCAGAAATTTTGCTTATAACTGAGCTGATGAGCTAAAGGTAGTTGTCTTACGCTAAAACAAACGTTTTTAATTAAGTTGCATAGAAGCTGGATCCCAGTGTCAAGCACTGGAATGACATCGTTTACTATGTACCATATTGCAATATTCGTACAACCGTGGGAAACATCTATGGATGCCATTCCTATTACCTTATTTCCATTTTTATTTCATTTTCAAAGGAGGCTATTATGTCACTTACCGATATCGCTCACCGTATCAATGAACTCGCTTCATCATGGGAGCAATTTAAATTAATAAATGATCGCAAACTAAAAGAAATTGAAAGCAAAGGGCGTGCTGATTCTGCAACAATTGAGCAGCTATGCAAGGTAAATAATGCCATTGATAGTTGCAAAGAGCGTTTAGACTTGATCGAAACTGCAGCTCAACGCCCAGAAGTAAATACAGATTTTAGCACAAGCGATAAATATTTTTCTGATTATATCCGCAAGGGAATGGAAAGCGGTTTATCACACAAAACCCTCAGTGGAGATGACAGTGATATCGGGGGGTATCTAGTTACTCCGCATATTGTAAAACGCATAAACAAGCGCGTAACTGATTCGTCCCCAATGCGACAAATATGCTCCAGTCAAAGAATCTCTACTGAAACATTGGATTACATTATAGAAGATTTTGACCGCGCCGGTGAAGGTTGGAGCAGTGAAACAGTAGATGATGAGGACGGTGGCAATAAGTCTAAGTATGATTTTGCAAAAGATACGGACACGCCCAAAATCCAAAAGATTTCCGTCACAACTTACGAGTTATATGCTCAACCACAAATATCACAAAAGTTACTCGATGATGCGTTTGTCGATGTTGAGAGTTGGCTGGTGGAAAAGATTGCCGAGACTTTTAGTAAGGAAGAAAGCGAAGCCTTCATTAAGGGTGAGGGCACTTTTCAACCAAAAGGAATTTTAGCTTATGAAAATGGAAACAGTTATAATAAAATAGAGCAAGTTAAAACTGAAAAATTAGATAGTGATTCAATAATGATGTTGTATTACTCTCTGGACGAATATTATTCCAAAAATGCATCATTTTTGATGAACAGGAGTACGTTGAAGGATATCAGGCTGCTAAAATCTCAAACAGGTCAGTATCTCTGGCAGCCAAGTCTGTCGCTTGAAGCTCCAGATACTTTAATGGGAATACCAGTATATCAATCTGCCGATATGCCACCAGCGCCAAACAATCAGCTACCAGTAATTGCGATGGCAGATTTCAAACAAGCTTATAAGATTGTAGATAACAGAGGAATGAGAATATTAAGAGACCCTTATACGAATAAACCTTATGTGAGGTTTTTTGTCACTAAGCGTGTCGGCGGAGAGGTTGTAAACACCAGTGCTATTAAATTGTTGAAAGTTGCGAGCAAGTACTAAAAACTTCCGCAGCATCATCTTTATAGCTGATCAAAGCAACACGTCATACCGCGATTCATTCCATAACTGTACGAACATTGTGATTTTGGCCCATCAGGAGGGTGTCATCCCAGTGCTTGACACATATAGCTAAACTGACTTAGATTTACCGACAGTTTGAAAAACAAAAATTCGTCATTCCGCTACTTGTTAGCGGAATCTATGCTGAGATATCGCGGCGGTATGACGTAGGAAAACCTTTCTTGGGTTAGCTATAGTTTGCTATATTATGTGATTTTATTTTTAGCATTGCTTCTTACATTATGTAATTTTGTTTTCCATAATGTATATTATGTAATTTTCGATGCTAAAATCTGTTATAGCTCTCAGTATGATATGAGTGATTCTCTTTTAATAATTATTTTTTAAATAGTTTGTTGGTTCATCAATTTCTTTAGGATTGATATCTACAATTATTTTTCCGTTTTTTAACAGAATAATCCGATCTGATATTTTTGTTAAAAAATCCAAATTGTGAGAAGCGATAATCATAGTAATACCCATATCTCTAACTGATTGTAAGAGTTCCACAACGTCGACTATTGTTGCTACGTCTAAACCAGACGTTGGCTCATCGCATAATAGAATCCTTGGATTCATCATTAAGCTTCTGGCAAGCGCAACCCGCTGTTTTTGCCCACCGGATAGATTACTAGGGTAATCATTTTTTTTAGAGGCAATACCCAAAGACTCAAGTAGTGAATCACTTTGATCCTGAGTTTTGTTTTTAAGTTTGGGAGCATATGTAAGATTTTCCCAGACAGTCATATGTGAGAAAAGTTGAAAATCCTGAAATACAAAACCAGTACTATCATTGCATTCAATGCTACCAGAATCTAAAACTTCGAGTTTTTGTATACAACGTAACAATGTTGATTTACCACTACCAGAAGGACCAGCAAGACCAACTATAGATTGTTCTATAATCAGGTTAATATTATTAAGTACTGGAACATTATTAAATAATTTACAAACATTATGCATTTTTATCATATATACCTTTCTGTTCAATCTTTTTGCCTATATATTCAATTAGTAATACAAGAGCGTAATAATAAGCCCCAGCAAGACAAAGTGGTATAAAATAAGTAAATTGTTCTGCTGCAAGCATTTGTGCAGAGCGCATAATATCAACACCACCAATAGTAGAGATTAATGCCGTTTCTTTAAGGAGTGCAATGATCTCATTTATCATTGCAGGAAGAATATTTTTAATAACTTGTGGTAATATAATATCTCTCCACATATAGAAACTAGGTATTTGTAAAGTTTTAGCTGCTTCAAACTGGTTTTTTGATATAGTTTCAATACCAGCTCGTA
This sequence comes from Wolbachia endosymbiont (group A) of Aleiodes leptofemur, assembly GCF_964028465.1. Classification (NCBI taxonomy): domain Bacteria; kingdom Pseudomonadati; phylum Pseudomonadota; class Alphaproteobacteria; order Rickettsiales; family Anaplasmataceae; genus Wolbachia; species Wolbachia endosymbiont (group A) of Aleiodes leptofemur. The sequence continues at coordinate 775,726 of NZ_OZ034782.1, read as the reverse complement.
AAATCTCAGCAATATAAGCACAGCTATTTAGACCAAATGCTATAATGCCAGCACTAAATATGTTTAATTTAATTCCTGCAATGGTTGGAGTCATAAAATAAACAACACTTAACTGTAATATAAGGGGGGTGCCACGTATTACAGATATAATTCCATTAATTAATGGAATACAGATCTTATTATATCTGAGTACTGAAAATAACCCTCCTAGACTCATACCTAAAAGCAGTCCTCCAATCAATAATTTTAAAGTAAAGGCAAGGCCTGTTCCAACAAACAAGAAATTAGAAATTAATTCCTGCATCAGTTATCTCCTAGCCATTTTTCTGCTATTTTTTGTATTACACCTTTACTTTCTAAACTTTTTAATGCCTCGTTTATTTTATCCTTTAAATCAGATCCTTTATTCACAGCAATAGAATAACCATTATCTGACTTAGCGATGGCTGACCATGATAGACCAGGATTTTTTTTGCTAAATACTTTACCTTGGAACCCATCGATTAGGACGCCATCAACATGACCAGACTTTAATGTTTCTACAGCTTGATTATTATTGTCTATAGCAATAATTTGAGCTGTTGTAGGAACATGCTCTTTTAGCCAAATTTCCATGACAGTTCCTAGTTGAACGGCTATCTTCTTGTGAGTTAAATTGTTTATACCGGCTATGGGTTTATTTTTGTGATATAGAATAACAAATTCCCCTGTATAATAACTATTTGAAAAATCAAAATTTTTTTCACGCTCTTCTGTGCTACCAATAGTAGATATAGCAGCATCTACAGAATTACTTTGCAATGCTGCAAATATAGTACTAAACTGCATATCTTTAAATATTGCTTCTTTACCTAACTCTTTTGCTACTAATTGAGCAAGCTCAATGTCAAAGCCAGTAAATTTACCATTTTCACGATATTCAAAAGGTGGATAATCTGCAGAAATTGCAAATTTAATGATATTATCGTATTTATCTTCCTTGCATCCTGTTAATAGAATACTTATCGCTATAATAGCATTTAAAATGTATTTTTTCATATTACTAATTTATATTCATATTTTATTCATCTTATGAATATAGACATTAAAAATTGAATAGTCAAGAAATAATGAATATAATTTCAAATATACTTATTACATATTCAATATGAGGAAAATGCATAATGCATGACAACACACTAGGTGAACATATTTTAAATATTATTCAAAATCACGAAATTTTAGAGCAGAGCGATTTACAGACCTTGCTTAAAGAAAGAGGGCACAACATTCCTCAGGCTACTTTATCAAGAAAATTAAAAAAACTTAAAATTGCCAAAGTTGCTGGTGTGTATAAAGTAATCGATATCAACCAGTATCAATTACCATTGATACTTAATATGCAAATTTCGGATTTTGGTTTAATAGTACTACATACCCAACCAGGACAAGCTAGCAGTCTGGCTTACTTTCTAGATCAGAAATATGTTATTTATTCATTAAATAATAGCAAAAACATAGGAATTATAGGAACTATAGCAGGTGATGATACAGTATTATTGATCATCAAAAGTAAGACTGAACTTAACAAAGTATTACAATCAATTTATGAAACATTTCCATATTTAAGTCCTGAATAAGAATGTTGTAAGTTAAAAATGTGATATAAAGGAGATAAGAGGGATTTCTTTGTTTAAATCTTTGTCTTCTTTTTTTCAATATACCTACATATCAGAATGGACAATTCATATAGAATCAGCATAGGTATTGCAAGCCCTACTTGGCTTAATACATCAGGTGGAGTTAAGATTGCAGCAATAATAAAAATTACCACTATTGCAATTCTACGTTTATTTGACAAACTTTGTGCAGTCAGTAGCCCAACTCTCACCATTAATGTGAGTATTACTGGAATTTGAAATGCAGTGCCAAAAGCAAACATAAATTGGAGAACGAGGTCTAAATATTCGCTAACTGATGGCATAAACTCTATTGGTATACCGAAAGATTTCCCACTATGTTCAAAAGTGATGAAAAACTTCCAGGCTAAAGGAAATATATAGTAATAGACTACAGTAGCTCCCGTTACAAATAAAACCGGTGTTGCAATCAAGTATGGCAACAACACTGCCCTTTCACTTTTATATAACCCAGGTGCTAAGAACATATAAAATTGCCATGCAAACACAGGAAAAGAAAACAAAAGTGTGCTCATTATTGCAACTTGGAGATACACAAAAAATGCCTCTGTTAAGTCTGTGTAAATTAAAGAAAAACCTTTGCTACCTTTTGTTGCTTCTATTAAAGGTGCGAGTAAAAAACGGTATATATTTTCCTTAAAGTAATAACAAAAACCAAAAGCAACGCAAAAAAATAGAAAGCAAAAGATAACTCTTTTTCTGAGTTCCGCAAAGTGCTCATAAAATGAGGCGTATTTGCTTGAGTTCCAGTTCATACTTTACTATAGCTCAATAATGCTATGTCTAACATTCTCAGCGAAAAAGCCCACTCATTGTCATACCACGCTGCAACCCTGCATATATCACCTGTAACATATGTACCAGTTAAATCCACAATTGCACTATAAGGGTTATGCACAAAATCTATTGAGACTAAAGGTTCCTCGCATATAGAAAGTACATTTGACATTGGATAACCCTCTGTCATCCGAGTAGCTGACACTGGGATCCAGAAATTAGATTCCAGCGTCACGCGCTGGAATGACGTAGAGGAGAGAGCTGCATCCTTAAACATTTCATTGATTTCTTTAACGGTCGCTTTCTTATCAGTCGTAAATGTAAAATCAACCATAGAAACATTGCTAACCGGAACTCTGACGGCAGTGCCATCTAGCTTGCCCTTTAATTCAGGAATTATAGAACCAATTGTTTTTGCTGCTCCGGTTGTAGTTGGCACCATAGATAATCCGCAAGCCCTTGCTCTACGCAAATCTTTATGATTACCATCAAGAACATTTTGATCATTCGTGTAGGCATGTATAGTAGTCATAAAACCGCTTTTTATACCTAAACTGGAGTGTAGGACTTTCACAATCGGAGCAAGGCAATTTGTAGTGCAAGAACCTGCTGATATCACTTTATGCTCTTTTTCGAGCATATCGTCATTCACACCATAAACTATAGTGACATCAGCATCCGGAACTGGAGCAGAGACAATTACTTTCTCTGCATTGTGCCTTATTGCTTCTTCACGTTTATTGAATGCACCAGTACATTCAAGTATTACATCAACATTCCAAGGAATATTTTCAGGATTCCGTTCTCTATATAAAGAAAACTTTTTGCCATTTATAGAAATCCAATTTTGAGACTCATTAAAATCAATATCACCACTGAATTTGCCATGAACAGAATCATATTTAATCAAATGTGCATGCTGCTTTGCACTGAGCGATCCATTGACAGCTACAACTTCTATTTGTTTGCTATATTCTTCTATTTCGAAAATAGCACGCAATACGCCTCTGCCTATTCTACCCAGACCATTAATTCCTACGCGAACCGTCATCTCTTCATTCAAAAAATTTAATTATAGAGGATATCACTTGATATTTCATTTTATTCTTTTGCTTTTCTATCGATATGAACATTATAGCAAGGAGACAGGGCTAAAAACTTGCTTGACAAACTCCGCCAGCCCCCTTATCATGAAACTGAAGCTATTGTATTTGCTTTCGCCAATCTGCAGATTAAAAAGTAAGGATTACTTAATGTATCGGCGTCTTATGTTTAATTTTTTGCAGTATATAGATACTGTATGTCTTTACAAAACTTCATCTACATCTAGATTTTTATCTAAATAAGCTGAACGCGCTTATAAAGCGTTACAAGACATCAAAAAATGCCAATACTTGACAGAGATAGTAAAAGACTAGCTAACTCGGGGATTCTTTGTCTTTTTTTCTGCTTGGTAAATTTCTTAAACATTTGCAGCGTAGGTTAGTTGCAATTAAAAGCAGCTAAATCTTGCTTGTCAAACATTTAAAACATAAAAAACGCCAATATTTTAAAGCAGATAATAACCCCAGGGCTTCTTTTGCCTTTTTTTTCATTTGGTAAATTTCTTAATGTTTATAGCTAAAAGAGCCCAAGAGAGGTCAATGCCCCTGTGATGTCATTCCAGTGCTTGACACTGGAATCCAGCCTTTATTATGCAGCCACTTGGTTGAAATTAAGTCTTCTGGATCCCAGTGTCAAGCACTGGGATGACAAAAAAAGGAGGCTACTCGGATGACAGGAGAAGGTACTGCCGTCATAAAGGAACCAGTTTCAGCTACTTTCATGACATCGTTGTAACATTGTACCATATTACAATTTAGCGTTTTTAGTAACTAAGAAAAGTGCTTCCCCCTTTTAGAGCACTGCATATAATAGAATTATATCGCAGTGCATTGCGAAACAAAATTCCCAATACTACAGGAGGCTTTATGAATAAGAAATTTCTCTATTCACCATTGTCAATAAAAAGCATAGGAGAAAACGGTGTATTTTCTGGTTATGCTAGCGTTTTTAATATAGTTGATAAACAAAATGATCTGATATTGCCTGGAGCATTTAAGGAAAATTTAAACAGAAATAAAATAAAACTCCTTTGGCAGCATAATCCTGACGAACCTATAGGTAGTATCATAGATATTTACGAAAATGATGTTGGCCTGTATATAACCGCACATTTACTTTTGGGTATTCAGAAAGCAGAAGAAGTGTATTTGATGCTCAAAACTGGGGCAATTAACGGACTTTCCATCGGCTATATACCTATAGAGTATGATGTTGATCATAAAAGTGGAGCTAGAGTGTTAAAACAAGTGGAATTATGGGAAGTCAGTTTGGTCACTTTTCCTGCAAACTTGGCTGCTCAGGTAATCAATGTGAAAAATCAGAACAATGAACAGGAAGTGTTAGCAAGAGCGATAGAAAAAGCAAATGCTGTACTTGCAGACATGTACATTTCTGCTTAAAGTGTATTAGGCGGGCAAAGACTTTACCATAATTTGACACCTGTGTTAGTATTTGTTTAACATTTATACTAATATATACAACTTTATTACTATTAAAATTTTCTGTAAATTAAAGTTAAAAAATAAGGTAATTTTATGCTAAATATTAATAATAAGGTTAATTATGAAATTAATATTAAGCGAAAGGAAAAAAAATACAGCTGGTCTACTGTATTTGCTTGGTTATATCTAAAAACGATTGGACGAATATTGCCCAAGAGATGGAATAGATGGGCAGAAAATATTTTGTACTACGATAAAACTACTGCAAACAATGAAGTTCAAACTGATGCTTTTAAGACAATAGATGGAAGTGTTCAAGTTGACTTAAAACCTGAAGTTGTAGAGAAAGAGAGCCAAAGTGTAGTGATAAACAAAGATGGAGGGGTTCAGACTGATGGAGTAGCATTGATAACAGAGGAAGATGATGAAGCATTAGAAGAACAGCTGGAGGGCATAAATCAGGAATTAGAACTTGAACGTTTACAAAATGCTTCCTTAAAAGAAGAAAATAGAGAATTACGATCTGCAATTGAAGGACTTGAAAAGAGTTATAAGGGACTTACAGAAGATGCAGGCGAACGAGAAGAGGAACTAACCAAATACAAACAAGATAAAAAAGCAATGCAGGATAAAGTTGATGAACAACAGAAAACTATATTTGATCAATACATGATAATAAGAGAGCAAGGAGAAGAAATTGAAGCTACTAGGAAAGATAATGAAAGTCTGCAAGCACAAATAATAGAACTTAAGAGTAGGTTAAAGGACAAGGAGGATAAATTAATTGAATTGAATCAACAATGGCAAGCTAGCAAATTAGTGGCTTTACTTAAATCACAGACTGATAAATTGTGTCAGGCTAAAGACAAAAATACTGAATTAGAAAATAAAGTCAGTGACTTAGGTCATGAAAACAAAGCTCTACGATTAAGTGTGAATACATTGACTGCTCAATTGGGTGAAATGGAGAACTTGGGGAAGCAATTACAAAGTGTTCAAGAATCTAAACAACAATTGGAGATTGATTTAGAAGGTCAATTGAAAGCTGACACTAAGAAACTACAGGAAGCAAAAGAAGGTCAATTGGCTAAAAAGGCAGGTGCAGTGAGTACAGTATCTACTGCAAAATCAACTCTTTCAAAATTACGAAACTTGCCCAATAAGCTTTCTAGGGATAAGGGTCTCAATAACTTTTTATCTGGGAAAAACGAGGAGTTAAAAAAAGGTTTTCCTGAATTTAAAGAGAAACACTTTTGCCATAACGTGCTTAATGAAACTATAAAGTCTCTATCAAATCAAGATGATGGCAAATTTGAAAGCAGTAAGCTGCTTGAATTATTAGAAAGTAATTTGAAACAATCCGCAAGGGAGATCATAGAAGCTAAGGTTAAAGAAGTTGTCAACGAACATTGTAACATTGGAAAAAATATGGGTAAAGAACTACGAGATGACACGTTAAAAGCCAAGTTGTCACCTTCTGTTAGAAAATGCGTAAAAAAATTAGAATTTAACAAACAAGAAGGGGTAAATAAGATTGTAGACTCTATCTTGCACAGCTTTAATAGCAAGAATAATAATAATAACGACTCAGGAGAATTGCTTAAAGAAATTGTTACAGGAAAATTAACAGAGGCTAAAATGAAATGTTTTTCAAATAAGATTCAAGAGTTGATGTATGGTCCCAGAGTGTGATGGTGTGGATTTAGTATAAATAATTCTGGAGACTGTGTCCACTGATAACATATAAATTCATAAGGAGTAAGACCCTTAAGAGTTTTGAGTCTCTTTGCATAATTATAAGCCATAACAAAGTTATAAAGGTGTTCTTTAAGTTGCTGGTGCGATTGATAGTAATACTTCTTAACTGTAGCATCCTTTAAAGTTTTATTCATACGCTCGACTTGCCCATTCGTCCAAGGATGGCTAACTTTTGTCAAACGATGTTCAATAACATTCTCTTCGCAAACTCTATCAAATATATGTTGGAAAGCATACTTATGACGCTTCTGGTTTGTAAATTGTATACCGTTATCTGTCAAAATAGTATGGATTTTATACGGTAAAATTCTAATCAAATTACGTAAGAACTCAGCAGCTATGGGTTTTGTAGCACTGTTACACAACTCAACATAGGTAAATTTGGATGTCCTATCAATAGCAACAAACAAATGTAATTTGCCCTCCTCAGTTCTAACTTCAGCAATATCAATATGAAAGTAACCGATAGGATATTGTTTGAATTTCTTTTTTGACTTAACTTCTCCATCAACAGTTGGTAATCTGCTAATGTTGTGTCTTTGTAAACAACGATGCAAGCTAGAGCGAGTCAAATGCGGAATTGTAGACTGCAGAGCGTAAAGGCAATCATCTAGTGGCAGTAGTGTATACTTGCGAAATGTAACTATTATAGCTTCCTCTTCTAGCGTTAAAACAGTTGATCTTGGATGCTTTCGACCCATATCAGCATCTTTCGTAAATGAACGTTTTCTCCACTTAATAATAGTTTTTGGATTAAGGTTATAATGCTTGGAGAGTTTTGCTATGCTCTCTTTTCTATTTTGTATTGCTCTACGAATCGTCTGTGTTGTTTTGGCGCACCCATGTAATATCTGTCCCATAATGACTCCTTAAATGATGATGATAGTATACCATCACTCTCTGGGACCATACATATCTTTGTGCACCCAAAATCTACATGGAGGCCTTTTAACAATTTCAATATCTATGTCATATTCTTCCTTTATGTGATTCTTTAAATTTCTTCCTTGGTATCCCATTTCAGCCCACATTTTTTTAACTTTAGTATATTTTGTTCTCATATTGTTTAATGCTATTTTAATACCATCTCTATCATTTTCGTTAGCAGCGCCTACGTAACAACCTAGTATAAAACCCTGAGTGTCTGTAATTATATGCCTTTTTCTACCCTTTACTTTTTTACTTCCATCATAGCCTTTGATCCCCCCTTTTCTGTAGTCTTTACAGATTGACTATCTACTATACAGGCACTCGGCTGCTCATTCATTCCTATTTTTCTTCTACTATATTTTGTAATTTCATAATTCATTTTCTCAAAAATTCCCTGCTTCTTCCATTGCCTGAACTGCTCATACACAGTCTTCCATAGCGGAAAATCATTTGGTAAATACCGCCATTGACACCCTGTACGCAATACATAGAAAATTGCTTCTAATATTTCTCTTTTGCTATACTTTGGCGGCCTTCCTCCTTTCTTGTATGATACTCTGAAGTGTTTTTCTATTCTTGCCCATTCCCTTTCGCTTAGATCTGTTAGATACTTTTTTCTCATCTTTACCCCGTACTAAAATTTCAGATATTATAGCCTTTTACTTGTTTCCGGACAACCTCTTATAGCATTTCTCATAATAGTCCGAATAGGTCATAGGAAGGCAGAATCAACAGCACGACGAAAGGATTCGAATAGAGGAATGTTTTTCCTGGCTCTGTTTTTTATAGCAAACCAATGATGCTCAATTTTGTTAAAATCTGGAGAATAAGGCGGCAGATACAAAATTTCTGCACCGACTCCTTTAGCGAGCTTGATAAGCTTATCAGACTTATGAAAAGTAGCATTATCAAGAATGACAGTTTGTCCAGGTTCTAAGATCGGTGCCAAAAATTGCTCAAACCATCCATTAAAAATATCCATATTACAGTGGCCTTCAAATGTTAATGGAGCAACTATCTTTCTTCTACTTAAGGCTGCAACCATGCTGATTCGTTGAGTTTTTTTTCCAGATTTTAGGGCATAAAATCGCTGTCCTTTCTGGCAATACCCATATGGATAGTCCTCCGTGTTATCAATCCCAGACTCATCTATATACACTAAGTTTTCTGGTTCTTTTGTTGCTATAATTTTTAAGAATTCAGCACGTTTTTCTTCGTTCCTTTCCTTGTATCCATATGTCTTTTTTTGCGCGTAAATCCAATTTTTCTGAGAGCTCGGTGGATCGTTTCGATACTAACGTTGCCCCAAAGTTTAGCCATTTCCGACAGAGTTTTTCTACCGTGTTTTTTAGCAAATTCGATAAACTTATTCCAGTCGATAATTTTCTGATTGTAACCTCCATTACCGAGTTTTTTGACTGAAAGTCGCCTGTTTCTTTTTTTCTTTGCTGCCACTCCCACAAAGTAGTTCGTCCAATTTTAAATCTTGCTGCCACTGCTTCTCTGCTTTCCCCTTCGTCTAGTGCTTCCATTGCTTTTTTTCTTAAATCATAACTATATGCTGCCGGCATCCAACCTCCTTATCGCCATCTATCCTTAATCTTATCATATCCGGACTTCTGTGGAAAGAGCTATACAACTGGCATTAAGCATAAGAGATAAATTTTTATCTCCAGATCAGGGAATGTGTAATCAAACTCAAGGAGGAGTAAACGAATATCAATTAACAGAAAAAGCTAAAAAAGAACATATACCTAATTCCTCTATGAGTTCCCCTAATATTGCAAGCATACATTCATTGAACAGTCAGAAAGCAGTTAGAATAGGCTCTTAGCATAAAGCACCAGCTCCTCTTTTGTTAAAGTGTAGGAGCTATCTTCCCAATGTTGTTTTAGCAATTCCAAGTTTCTACCTAAACTTTTTCCTGGCTGGTGACCTATACTTATTAAATCATCGCCAGATAAAGGAAATTTTGGAATATTGAATGTGTTAGCAAATGAAATGTATTCATCAACATTTTCTCCAGACTCAACACCACAAATTTTCACTAAATCACAATATAATTCTCTACCAAATAAAGATATGTATTTTTTTTGCTCTTTTTCTGAGAGTTCTGTTTTGATATCGTTGGATAGTAAAAATAGCAGCTTTTTCTTTTGCTTGTTCGAAAGACGTAAAAATTTGCTTACATATTCTCCAAGACTTAGCCTGTCATTTTTTTTAGTAGTCCTAAGGAGTAACGCTAATTTTACTAGTGCATCAGTGCCCAAAAGAAGTGGCGAAGACAGAATTTCGCATTTTACTTCTTTTGGGATAATCTTTTGCAAAACATCAGATTCTTGCATGCTCTTAAGTGTTGGAAAAGGATCATTGCACTCCAGCAATTTAAGTATTTCATCTCTTATTCTCTCTCCAGAGAGGTTTTGAATCATATGCGAATGCTTTTTGCATACGTTTAGTATTTCATCACTCAAATCTCCGACACATATTTTTGCATGAAAACGAAATGCTCTTAAAATACGTAGATAGTCTTCTTTAATTCTATCTTCAGCGTTGCCTATAAAGTTTAACCTTCGCGCTTTTAAGTCCTCTATACCACCAAAGTAGTCATATATATGGCCATGCTTATCTGCATACAGAGCATTAAATGTAAAGTCGCGCCTTGAAGCATCCGCTTGCCAATTATTGGTAAATTCTACTTTTGCATGCCTACCATCACATTTCACATCATGCCTTAGTGTTGTGATCTCAAAAGATCTTTGATTTAGAACCGCAGTGATAGTTCCATGTTTTAAGCCAGTTGGAATAGTTTTAATATTACGGAGTTTTAGCGCTTTAATCGTTTGATTGGGAAGCAAATTAGTAGCTAAATCGATGTCGTGGACATCACGCTGCAAAATTGAGTCTCTCACACACCCGCCGACAAGCCTAGCCTCACCACCAAATTCCTCTATGGCATCAATAATTAAACTAGTCTCATGGTCAACTTGCATTTAGGTTAGTACGTACTGCAAGTTCATATTATATGAAATGCTTGCAAAAGCCCTATATAAAAATATACAGGGCTATTAAGATTTTACAAGTTGTGGTGCTCGTTGTTGATGAAATGGTTCTGCCATCGATTCCTTACCACATCTTAGTAAACTTGAAGGGTTTTGCTGCTCTATGCGCTGCTTTATATCACTAACGCACTGCCCTACAACATCACCAATTTTTCCATTAGCATTTTCTGCCAATAACTTATCAAATCCCTTTTCAATCTCTGCTCTCTCAGAGATATCCTTTGAAAGGTTACAATATTCTAAGATCTCGTCTAGCTGCAGTTTTTTTGCTAATAGGAAATCTTCTTGTTCTTGCTCTTGTTTAAGTTTGGTTTCCTCTTGCAGTTGTTTTGCTAAACTTTTATTTCTATCAAGCAATGGTTCGAAATGCAATCCGCCTTTGTTTATTATATGCACAATACTACTATCATCATAATCAACTTTATTGTATTCACCTGCACTTTTTGAACCTGAATTGTCTATTAATTCATGCAAAGACAGATCTTGGTTATCAACAGTCTGGTTCTCTATAACATGTAGCTTTACCTTATACTTTTCACAAAGTATTCTGCCTTCAACGTCAGGATCACCCCATCTATCGTTACGCATAATGTTTGCTGTATAATCATCTACAGTTTCACTACGGTGCTGGCCATTGTTATCATGACTATTGACGATTGCATTTGTAAACCACTTTGGTGGATCCTTTTGTGCAAATTCCCTACAATCATTTCTTAATTTTTCGACAGTAACTTGCTCTCCTTTCTGTTGTTCTAGACTTTGCCTGAACGAGTCAAAAAAACAGCTTCCATTACCAATTGCTTGTCCTACATAGAAATTTTCAGGGTAAGGGTTACTATTTAAAAGAGTTATTTCTTGCCCTGAGGTCCTGGGCCTTTTTATTCCAACCTCAACATCATGAAAGTCACTTGGTAGTTTCCGTTTCTTAGCTGTAGTCATAGTTTTTACCTTAATTTAAGCTATATACCAACAAGATTGTAACTAATTAAGTATAGCAGAAATTTTTAAATTATGCAATAGTTATAATTTTACATAGCAAATATGAGCTTTAACTGCGGTATAGTTGGGTTACCAAACATAGGAAAATCAACCTTATTTAATGCGCTTACAGAGTCAAGTGCAGCCGAAGCTGCAAATTATCCTTTTTGCACAATTGAGCCAAATATAGGCAAGATTTCGATAAAAGATCAACGTTTGAAACAAATCGCAGCAATTGCAGGTTCAGAGAAGATAATTTATAACCAATTAGAAGTTGTAGATATTGCAGGTCTGGTAAAGGGTGCGAGCAAAGGTGAAGGGCTCGGCAATAAATTTTTAAGCCATATCAGAGAAGTTGATGCCATTGTTCATCTGCTCAGGTGCTTTACGGATAACGATATCAGCCATGTACACAGTAAAATAGATCCAATATCAGATGCTGAAGTGGTAAAAATGGAATTAATCCTAGCTGATATTGATAGCATAGAAAAAAGGCTTCCTCAATTGGAAAAGAAAGCAAAGCAAGGTGATAAAGAGCTAAAGAGACAACTTGAATTAATGCAAGAGGTTTTAGCTACTTTAAAATCAGGTAAACCTGCAAGAAGTTTGGAGAATATCGATGGAGATGAGATGAAGTCGCTTCAATTGCTGACAACAAAGCCCGTTATGTACGTTTGCAATGTTGAAGATACAAATGTTATAACTGGCAATGAATTATCTAAAAAGGTAGAGAGAATGGCAGAGGAAAATAAAAGCAAATTTTATTGCATTTCAGCAAAACTCGAAGCAGATATTGCAAATCTTGATATTGAAGAGGAAAAACAGAGTTTTTTATCAGAATTTGGCTTACAAGAATCAGGCCTTGATGGAGTAGCGCGTATTATGTATGAAGTGCTGAGTATGATAACTTTCTTTACTGTGGGCCCCAAAGAAGCACGGGCATGGCCAGTAAAAATAGAGTCAACAGCCGATAAAGCAGCAGGTGTAATCCACACTGATTTTGAGAAAGGCTTTATAAAAGCAGAGACAATAAGCTTTGCAGACTACATAAAGTATGGAAGTGAATCAGCTTGCAAAGACGCAGGAAAAATTCGCTTTGAAGGCAGAGATTACATCGTGCAAGATGGTGATATAATGCACTTTAGGTTTAATGTGTAGTAATTTATCCTTTCTATTGGTTTTTTATCTAAGGCATTTTTTACTGTAGATTAATCATTTGATTATAGTATCATTTTAATTAAGCTTATGCTTGGGATATTTATGAAGAATATTTTATATTTTATATTATTAGCTGTCGTATTCGGATCACCCATCCTGTTTGCCGTAGAGCAGCTTGAAGAAAAGAAAATTGAATCAGTTCATAAAAACGAAAATGTAGGTGTAAGGAAGCAAGATAGCACAAATCAAAAAGATGAGTTGAAAAGCAACGTCGATGCTAAACAAACACAAGAAGCTGAGAGCAAAAGATTAGACGGCACTACCGATAAAGAGAAACTGCAACACAACGAGAACAAAGCTTTCGTGGTTGAAAAAACTATAAGTGAAGGTGAAAGGATTGATAAAGATTTGCCAAATGACCAGCTAGAAGGAAGCACAGACAAATTTGCTCAAAATTTACCAAATGTGGCCAATAAAGAAGTGAATAAAGATTTGAAACCAGAGCCTTTGCCTTTAAGTGCTGATTTAAATGAGAATACAGCTAACCCGCAAAAAAATCTACAAGCTGATCAGAAGATTGATATAAAAGATAATGAACTTTCAAAAAGTGATGCGAGTCAATTATTAGAGGGAAAAAAAGAAAAAGTAGAGAGTCAGTTTGAAGAAAAAAAAGTGAAAGAAACAAACAGTAATTCCAAGGACCGCAATAGAGTAAAACCTATAACTAAAAAAGATGAAAGTGAAAAGAAAAATTTACAAAAATGGACAAAGCTAAACAGAGAACCAATAAAAGAATGGGGTCATAAAGACATACAAAGCAAGTCAATATATAAACGACAATATGATAGCCTTAATGAGCATCTTCCTACAACTGTGTTTATTGATGATTACAGTAAGCAATTTTTTTACTGCATTAAGAAGAACAACTTAACTTGCTTAAGAGGAGTAATAAGTAAGCTAGAAAAAATTGGATTAACAATTCAAGAGATACTAAGGTTTAGAAATAAATTGGGTGATACTCCTCTCATTTATTCAGTTAAACAAGGTGAGGTAGACATAGTGCGCTTTCTCTTATTACAAGGTGCTGATCTTAGAGTAGTTAACAATAATTTTCAATCCCCAATTGATATAGCAATCGAAAAAAAGCAGATCAATATAATAAATGCGATTGCCGAAATGATGCCACATCTTTTGGAGGATAGAAAAATAGACAATAAAGAAAGCTCAGCAATGTACGATTGGGCTGTGAAAACGAAAGAAATACAGTGCGATAAGCAAGATGATTAGATTTTTGATATTAATTTTAGTTGGTCATTTATGTTATGGAAACGAAATAAATGATGAAAAAAATCAGATTAGTGATTTTTTAAATGCTCTGCGTGATGCAAAATACGTATCTTACAGTAAAAAAGACTTTGCTGAATTTTTGGTGCAGTGCGACAAAGAGGGCGTGCCAGAAGATTTTAAGAAAGGTTTTGGTTCTAACTTAAATGGAGCTAATTTTAACCAACTGTACCTAAGTAAATCTGTTTTTGATGGAGTAAGTCTGATTGGTGCTGATTTTTCTAACACCGATTTATCCGACGTGTCTTTCATTGATGTTGATTTACGTGGTGCTAATTTCTCCAATGCTAATTTACATGGCATTAAAATAAAAGGTACAAATTTGAGTTTTACAAAATTTGTTTCTGCAAACTTAACAGATATCGTATTTGATCAGTCTAATGTTAGTTATGCTGATTTTATCAGTTCCGATCTCAAAAAAGTAAGTATGCACAACGTAATTGGTTTGCATACTAATTTCTCGAATGTGAAAATGAATTTCTCCAACTTATCAAACTCGAATGTTAGCCACGTAAATTTTAGTGATAGTGAAATAAACGATACTGTTATGCAGAAAAACAACCTTGATAATGCAAGTTTCTTTGGAGTGGATGCATATAAATTAAAGATACAATTTTCTTCATTAAAAAATGCTAACATATATGGTGCAGAGTTAAAAGAATCAGACTTTACAGGTAGCAATCTTTCCGATGCCTGCCTTAATTCTTCTATCATAATTAACAGTAACTTCGACGAAACTGATTTAAGCAACACACAAATTTCCTATGTGAATGACGATAATTCAAGTTTTGTTCAATCTATACTAAATGGTTCCAAGATAAAACATGCATATGTTTCTGAAGCAAATCTTCATGATGCTGATTTATCCAATATTGATTTTAGTTTTAGTGAACTGCATCAAGTTAATGTCTCTAATGCTGACATTCGTCACGGAAAGTTTCATAATACTAAAGTTGCAAATTCTAACATGAATGGCTCATTTTTTGACCATTCACTATTCACCTATGTCAAGATAGAAGATTCAGACCTTTCTACAACTTCAATGTATAAGATAAAAATCCAAGACTCTCAAGCTTATAACAGTACACTTTCTCGCCATAATATTGATTCCAGTGAAATAGAAAATTCAACATTCTTTAATTTATTAGCTGATAATTCGAGTTGGTCCAATTTAAAAGTAACTAATTCAAATTTTATTGAAAGCGATTTCAGATCTTCTTTGCTTCACGCTAATGCCTTTAGGAAAACTAGTTTTTTTCTTAGCAATTTGAGTAATTCAACAATTAGTGATATGTCTTTTCACTCTTCAAGCATATATAAAAGTTCAGTTGTTGATGCTCACTTAACAGGTTGCAAATTTGATAATTCAATTTTGATTGACAATCAAGGACAGAAAAAACTTGCAGGGTTAGAAAATGCTATAACTTCAATTGGAGATTTGCAAGAGAAAATATCACAGGGTGAAAAATTTAATGTAAATTATTCTTACTTTGAATTTAAGAATATGAATTTAGAAAATGCCGATTTTTCTAATTCAACATTGAGTAGAGCAAAGTTTGTAAACGTTAATTTGAATAAGGCAAATTTTGAAAAGACCGATTTGCGCTATACTGTCTTTGATAACTCTTCTCTCATTGGCACCAACTTATCAAATTCTAATTTAGAAGGTTCTAGCTTTTTAAACTCTGATCCAAAAAGCACCATGTTAAAAAATGCAAAGAAAAATGACCGTAAAAAGTGAGGGCGTATTATTGGTTCTATCCTCCCCTTCTGGAGCTGGAAAAACTACTATATCAGCAAAATTACTTGAGCAATCAACTAATTTAGTTAGGTCTGTTTCTATGACTACACGCAAGCCTCGCCCCGGCGAAATAAATGGAAAAGACTATTTTTTCGTTACCGAAGAAAAATTTCACGAGTTATGCAAAGCTGGCCAAATGCTTGAATACGCCAAAGTTTTTGAGAATTTTTATGGTATACCAAGAAATTTTATAGAGCAAAACTTAAGCAATGGAATAAGCGTTTTACTCAGCATAGACTGGCAAGGAGCATTTCACTTATTCAAGCTCATGAGAAAAAAAGTTGTGAGTGTTTTTATACTTCCCCCTTCAATGGAAGAGCTTAGGTTGCGTTTGCAAAAGCGTAATAGTGATGATGCAAGCGAAATAGAGCGCAGATTAGCCGAAGCTCAAAAAGAGATAAGCAAACGTGATAAATATGATTATGTAATAATCAATGATGATATTGATAAAAGTGTAGAAGAGATAAGCTCCATACTAAATAAAGAAAGACTTAAAAAACTAAAAGAAAAACCAAGTCTGGAAGACTGATAAAAACATCAATTTGGATATTTGCAGCTATAGTTTCTTATCCTATTTTAGCCAATAGCACATTTCACAGTTTAGCTATATTTATTATTTTTTAAGATTAAATGGTTAAAATAGTAGCAACTGTTCAAGTGAGGTTTAACTATGACGGCAAATTTTCTCACAGAAATTAATTTTCTGCCTTTTCACCTATATTTTGATCACATATACAACGTTTAGCTCAATTTAAAAGTCAAACTTCTTGGTTGTTAGTTTAGTGCTGACAACTTAAATAGCTTTTAATATTGAGGTTTTAGTATGGGTATAGATATAACTGCACTAACTACTAATGCAGATAAATTAGGTGAATGCATAGATAAAAATAAAAAGCAAGAGCAGGATAGAAAAGACGAGCAATTGTATGGCATTATAGAGAGAAAGGTAAAAAAAGAAGAACACAAGCGTGAAAAACCAAGAGGTCAAGATGGAACCCTCAAGAAGTGTAAAAGGTTATTTGAAAAAGATGCTAGTCCTGAAGTATTAACTAAATTAGAAGAATCACTTAGAGAACAAGAAAAATATTATAGGTATTATGTCCAATGCTTCCTTCCAGTGCTAGATAAAGCAATAGAACGATCGAAAAAAATATCAAATGAAACAAAAGAGCGAGTAAAGCAAGCAATTTCAGAAATTACTTATAATAGCAAATATTGTAACCAAAATGATCGTAGGGACAGTGGAATTGAAAGTGACTACAGTAGCGATGCTGGTGATGATTATGAGAAACATTCAATCAGTAACCCTAATACAGCAAATGAAGATCAAGAAGTAGAGAAAAGCAACGAAATAACAAATAGCAATGCTCTATTACTAAAAGCGATCAAAAATGGAAATAACAGGAAATTTGAAAAATATCTAAAAGATTGCACGGATATTAGCAGCATAAAAGATGAGAAAGGAAATAATATTTTACACCTAATAGTTACACAATTAGAGAAAAAACAAAAGTTTGATTTTTTAAATACAGTACTAAATGTGAGTAAGAAGGAAGAACTTAAAGCACAACTTGAAAAAGCTGTAAACGATAAAAATGGCAACGGTCAAACACCACTGCAAGCATTGTTACTTAGTAAAGTAACAAAAGAAAAACATAGTTTTGAGACTACACCTAGAAAAATTTTAACACCTTTAAAAAAACTTATACCACACTACGATAATACAATAGTATCTGCTATACAATTGCTCAAATTAGGAGCAAATATTGATGATTTGCAGTTGTCTAAAGAAGAATTACAAGACTTAAAAGAAGAGCAAAAGACATACTATCGTAATTTCTTAGAAAAATTAGCAGAGTCAGTAAAGAAGTCTAAGTTAGACCAAAAGACAGAAAACTCGGTAGTAATTAAAATCGCGAAAATTACCGACGGTGGTTACCCATTACATAAAGCAGTTTCAGATAAAAATATAGATAGATTTAATGATTTGCTACAGAGAGGTGATGATATTACTACTAAAAATGCAGATGGTGATACGGTCTTACACTGTGCTGTGACATTAAAGAAAGAAGCAAAGTGTAACTTTACTCAGCTTATACTAGAAAAAAACAAAGAACTGGTAAATACTCGAAACAAACAGCAAACACCTCTTCACCGATTACTTCAGTATATAGAAAAAAAGAGCGGGAAACAATCATGTACAGGTAAAAATTTTGAAAAAACTAAAAGGTATGAAACCCTAGAACTATTGCTAAAAAATGGTGCAGATATTACTGTGCAAGATAAAGATGAAAAAAATGCTCTGCACTATATTGCTTCATTCAAAGGAGAACAAAAAGTTACATGTTTAGAGTTGATTTTAAATTCGGTGGAAAAAGAGAAATTTAGTAAAGCTGCAAACGCCGCTAACGAAAAAGAACGCACACCACTACAAGTAGCGCTAATTACTAAGACGACAAAAGATAAACATAATTTGGTCAATCCTAAGAGCCGTGATAACACGATCAAGTTCTGTGTAAAATTATTGCAAAATGGTGTTGATCCAAAGCAGTTAATACTACCCGAAAGATTATGGAGCAAAGAGTATTATAAAACTATAAAAGGAATAGAGAAATCAATGGGTAGAGCGCTTATTCCAGATGATATGAGAACTGAACTGAAGTGCAACTTTGGCAGGAAGTTAAAAGCACGCGATATTGTGAAGTACATCAATAATGTTGCTTGTAAAGCAGTGACAACGCTTGTATTTGCTGCTTTAGCCTGTGCAGCAATATTCAGTGCTTCTCAAGGAATTATTACAATTGCAACTGCCTCATCTATTATAGCAGTTATTGGAGTTTGTTATCTTATTTACTTGAATTTAGAAAATATTTATGAAGGATTTGGAAAAATTAAAGGAAAGTTTACTGAAGAAAAGCAACTTACACTTCAAGATAACGCACCAAAAAATGATACACAATGCAATAACTCTGTTAAAGATATAGAAAATAAGTCCAACGATTTAGAAGAGCAAGAGGTGCAAAAATCATCAAATCAATCAGAATGTGCAGAAAATCCAGCTACCAAAATGAGCGATATATCAATACTACGTCAATTCATAAATAAGCTTAGATGGGCTGACTAATAAACCCTCTTCTCTGGCGCTATGAAATCAATCTCACCGCTCAGAGTTTTTTCAGCCACTTTTTTATAATCAATTTTTACGTTAATTTGCCCTTTCTTTTCTTCAAGCCACGCTATAGTGTGCTTCATCCAGTTTTTGTCATCACGTTCAGGAAAGTCTTCACGAGCATGGGCACCTCTGCTTTCCTCGCGATTAGCTGCGCATTCCATGGTAATAACCGCTTGTGGGATCATGTTAGCAAGCTCCAGTGCTTCAACTAAATCACTATTCCACATCATACTGCGATCCTCAAGTGAAATATCAGGCATCATTTTTGCTACCTTTTTTATAGCTTTTTTGCCTTCTTCTAAAACTTCAGCAACACGGAACACTGATGCGTACTTTTGCATAGTGTTCTGCATTTCGCTGCGTATTTTTGCTACTTTTAGCCCACCGGAGGCAAATCGCATTTTATTAAATCTATCTACTATCCAGTCTGTGCAGTCTGAATGCAATTTTTTATGTGGTGTACCGGATTTTAGTTTCTCTCTTGCTCTGAGCGCTGCAGCTCTACCAAAAACCACAAGATCAAGAAGCGAGTTAGAACCAAGTCGATTTGCACCGTGCACAGAAACACATGCAGCTTCTCCAATTGCAAATAGTCCATCTACCACTTCTTCCTTACCTTGCTTCAGCGTGATCACTTCTCCATAATAATTGGTTGGAATGCCACCCATGTTATAGTGAACAGTCGGAATGACCGGTATTGGATCTTTAGTGACATCAACTCCAGCAAAAGTTCTTGCGGTTTCGCTGATGCCCGGCAATCTGAGTTTTATTACTTCCGGATCAAGATGCGCTATAGTTAAATACATATGATCTTTTGTTGGTCCAACCCCCCTTCCCTCTCTAATTTCAATTGTTATTGCGCGACTTACCACATCACGGGAAGCTAAATCTCTTGCTTTTGGTGCGTAACGTTCCATAAACTTCTCGCCCTGAGAATTAACGAGGTACCCCCCTTCACCACGGCATCCTTCTGTCATCAGGCACCCTGAGCCATATATTCCTGTTGGATGAAATTGTACAAATTCCATATCTTCAAGTGGTAATCCAGCCCTTACTACCATGCCATTACCATCACCTGTGCAGGTATGCGCACTTGTTGCAGAGAAATAAACACGTCCATATCCACCTGTTGCTAACACCACTCTATGCGCACGAAATCTATGTAATGTGCCGTCGCATAGCGACCAAGCAAGAACTCCGCAGCATGCTCCGGTTTCGCTATCCATAATTAAATCAATCACAAAGTATTCAACAAAAAATTCAGCGTTGAATTTAAGACACTGCTGATATAGAGTGTGAAGGATTGCGTGCCCAGTCTTATCTGCTGCCGCACAAGTGCGCTGCGCTGATTTTCCTTTACCAAAGTGAGTTGTCATTCCACCAAAGGAACGCTGGTATATTTTGCCATCTTCTGTACGAGAAAAAGGTACGCCAAAATTTTCAAGTTCAATAACAGCTTTAGCAGCGTTTTTACACATATATTCTATTGCATCTTGATCACCAAGCCAGTCTGAACCTTTTATTGTGTCATATGCATGCCAGCGCCAATCGTCTTCACCGATATTACCTAAAGCTGCACTAATTCCGCCTTGTGCTGCAACTGTATGACTTCGTGTAGGGAAAATTTTAGAAATGCAGGCAACTGAAAAATTAGTTGCAGCCATCCCAAGCGTTGCTCTGAGCCCTGCTCCACCTGCACCTACTACTACCACGTCATACTCATGTTCTATGATCTCATACGCTGACTTATCCATATTTACTTATTTTATCATTACAGGCTTATGATATCACAGAAGTAGAAAAAATCTATACAAGTTTTCTATAGTTAAGACGTCATGCCGCCGCGGCGCTAACAAGTAGCGGGATGACAGCAATCCTACGTCATACCGCCGCAGTATCTCAGCCACTAACACGTAGCGGGATGACGAGCTTATTGTCATGCCGCCACGAACCGTCATACCGCGATTCATTCGCGGTATCTCTAGATCCCGCTAACAAGCAGCGGGATGACGATTGTCGTTTAGCTATAAACATTAAGAAATTTACCAAACGAAAAAAAAGGCAAAAGAAGCCCCGTGGTTATTATCCGCTTTAAAATATTGGCGTTTTTTATGTTTTAAACGCTTGACAAGCGAAATTCAGCTGCTTTTAATTGCAACTAACTTACGCTGCAAATGTTTAAGAAATTTACCAAGCAGAAAAAAAGACAAAGAATCCCCGAGTTAGCTAGTCTTTTACTATCTTTGTCGAGTATTGGCATTTTTTGATGTCTTGTAACGCTTTGTAAGCGCGTTCAGCTTATTTAGATAAAAATCTAGATGTAGATGAAGTTTTGTAAAGACATACAGTATCTATATACTGCAAAAAATTAAACATAAGACGCCGATACATTAAGTAATCCTTACCTTTTAATTTGCAGATTGGCGAAAGCAAATACAATAGCTTCACTGTCATGATAAAGGGGCTGGCAAAGCTTGTCAAGAAATTTTCTTATTTCATTTAAATTGCTTGTAACCTTCTTATACACTCATCTTTACCAAGAATCACCATGATATCAATGATTCCAGGTGCATCCATTACTCCAGTTATAGGGGCGCGTAATGAGTGGTATACATCGCTTATTTTCATATCGTGCAATTTTGCACATTCCTTGATCTGAGAAGATAAAAAACCCTTATTCCAATTTTCATCACCGATCTTTGACAGAAATGACGCGAGTAACTTGATTATATCGAGGTTAGATTTGACAATTTGCTCAGCCTCTTCACTTAAATCAAGTGGCGGATCTTGAATATAAAATTTTGCTAAATCCAATAATTCGGTCAGGTAGTTTGCTCTTTTTTTTAGCTCTGTCAGTCCCTGCAGTAAATAGCCCTTTTTTTTGTCAGTTAGAGTATTTTCTCTAAGCATTAGAGTCAGAATATCTTCATTGCTCATATTACTAATATAGTGGTTATTCAAATGCTCCAGTTTTTTG
The DNA here is from genome assembly GCF_964028465.1 of Wolbachia endosymbiont (group A) of Aleiodes leptofemur. Classification (NCBI taxonomy): domain Bacteria; kingdom Pseudomonadati; phylum Pseudomonadota; class Alphaproteobacteria; order Rickettsiales; family Anaplasmataceae; genus Wolbachia; species Wolbachia endosymbiont (group A) of Aleiodes leptofemur. The sequence goes on along the minus strand of NZ_OZ034782.1, from coordinate 753,544 downwards.
AAATCGAGCCGTGCAGGTGAACGACCAATACTTTCTAAATTAAACCACTCTATTGCTTGCTCATCGCTAATAATCTCATCGTTGCCGTGACTCCAGCCAAGTCTCAGCAAGTAATTACGCATCGCTTTTGGCAATATTCCCATCTTTTCATAATCGCAAACGCTTGTGGCACCATGCCTTTTGGATAGCTTATTCCCATCTTCCCCATGGATAAGCGGCACATGTGCAAAGCGTGGAATGTCAAAATCAAGAGCCTGGTATATTAGCAGATGTTTAAAGGTATTAGTGAGATGGTCAGAACCGCGTATTATATCAGTTATTCCAGCATCATGATCGTCAATTACGACAGCAAAAATATATGTTGGAGTGTTGTCAGAGCGTAAGATCACTATATCATCAAGCTGGTTGCTATTTACTTTGATTTGGCCGTATATTTTATCATCAATGACGATCTCTTGTGAGTCTGGCACTTTGAAACGGATAACTGACCTCACACCGGATGTCATTCCAGCGCGTGACCACATATTTTCTTCTGGATCCCAGTGTCGGCTACTTGGATGACAAGAAGGAGGTTTTGTAGTACATTTATGCTTGTATATCTTGCCCTCTTCTCTTGCTTTTATTTTCTTTTCTGCAACTTCATCCTCAGGGCAATAACAGTGATACGCCCTACCCTTCTCAACTAAAAGGTTTGCTACTTCTTTATGCCGCTCTATTCTTTTTGACTGATATACTATTTCCCCATCATAGCTCATACCGAGCCATCTTAGCCCTTCTATAATTGCATCAATTGCTTCTTTCGTTGAACGTTTTCTGTCGGTGTCCTCAATTCTTAGCAAAAACCTGCCACCATGATGCTTTGCATAGAGCCAATTGAATAAAGCAGTACGAGCTCCTCCAATGTGCAAAAATCCTGTTGGTGATGGAGCAAATCTCGTGACTATACCTGGCATATTTGTCTGTTACAGTAATGTAAATGATGATAGCTAAAATTTATGTTTGTAACAATTTAGAATTTATTTGTTCTGAGAGATAAAATTTTATTTATTTTTCATAAATTGTGTTGTATAATTTAGTATTGGTTGAATATAGCGAGGTGAGTTATGGATGGACTTGTAGATATAGCAAAATTGCTTTCAGATAATGAAGCTAATATCAATTGGCGTTACACCGGCCCTTTTGATAAAACAAAACAAAGAATTAGGGGAGATAATCTCCTGCATTTAGCTGCAAAAACAGGAAAGGTTGATAAGTTTTTATCTATTTTCAAGAAAAGTGTTGAAAGTAATGTTCATTTGTTAGAGTACAATAAAGATCATGAAAATCCATTTCATATAGCAGCAGAAGTGGGGATATTACCAAGTGTAGTAAAAGAAATATTCAAGCATTTGGAGTCTGAAAAAACTAACCCAAATTGTGATCCGAAAAAATTAGAAAATGTCAAGAATTATGTTAAAGAGGCATTGTGCAATAGATGTGCGCTAGATCAATCTAAAAAGACTCCTCTTGACTGGTTTAGTAAGACAGTCAAAAAAGAAATAAAAGAAATCGCAGGCATAAAAGACAGCTTCATATGTAACCAGAAGTTTCACCTGTGCTTATACATAATAGGAGCTATAGCGTGTATTGCTGCTTTATGTTTGTCTTTATACTTTTTATTTTTAGTTTCTCAATCTATGGCACTGACTACGATGGCTGGGATAATTTCTGGCGGGGCTGCGTATCTGTCAGGCAAAGTGTGTAGTGAGATACATGACTTGCATGACATGAGCACTCCAGTGGAAACTTTTAGTAGTACAGATCTTGCAAGGGTGGCTGTCTGATATATAACAAAAAGTTGCAGGCAATGATATAGAAATTTACTTTCTCAACTTAAGAAAGTATACTCATACGATGACGGAAAAGAAGTACAGTAAGATTTTAATAGCAAACAGAGGAGAGATTGCCTGCAGGATTATCAGAACTGCTCGTAGGATGGGTATATCTTGTGTATGCATATATTCGGATGCAGATGTAAATTCTGTGCATGTAAGACAAGCAGATGAGTCAAGATATATCGGCCCTTCGCCATCTTGCCTCAGTTACTTAAACATTGAAAAAATATGTGAAGTAGCAGTTGAAACAGGTGCTGAGGCGGTTCATCCTGGCTATGGTTTTTTAGCAGAAAATCCAGATTTTCCACGTGCTCTTCAAAAACATAATATAGACTTCATCGGCCCCAGTGCAGAAACAATAGAAGTTACAGCCAACAAAATAACAGCAAAAGAAGCGGCAAAAAAAGCTGGAGTGAATGTAGTGCCAGGATATATGGGTAAGATTAGCGACGCTGCCCACGCAGCTCAAGTTGCTGAAGAAATTGGCTTTCCGGTTATGCTTAAAGCTGCATCAGGCGGTGGTGGCAAAGGAATGCGAATTGTAAATTCCAAAAAAGAAATTGAACTAGCGTTCACATCAGCAACAAATGAAGCAGAGAAAAGTTTTAAGGATGGCAGTATCTTTATAGAGAAATATATAGAACTACCAAGACATATTGAAATACAAATCATAGCAGATAAATATGGCAATATAGTGTGTCTTGGAGAAAGAGAATGCTCGATACAAAGGAATAACCAGAAAATAATAGAAGAAACGCCAAGTCCATTCATTAGTGAAGAAGTAAGACAAAAAATGTATGTCCAATGTGTTTCTCTAGCAAAGCAGGTTGGTTACTTTTCAGCAGGCACTGTTGAGTTTGTTGTAGATAAAGACCAAAACTTCTATTTTCTTGAGGTAAATACGAGATTGCAAGTTGAGCATCCAGTAACAGAATTTATAACTGGAATAGACATAGTAGAAGAAATGATTAGAACTTCCTGTGGAGAGAAATTGAGATTCAATCAGGATGATATTAAACTTACTGGTTCTGCAATAGAAAGTAGAATTTGCGCTGAAGACCCATCGAAGAAATTTTTCCCTTCCAGCGGAAGAATAAAATATTACGATAAACCGGGTGAAAATGATTATGTAAGAATAGATGATGGAGTTGCTGCAGGTTCAGAAATTAGCATGTTCTATGATTCGATGATTGCCAAAGTGATAACATATGGAAAAGATAGAGTAAAAGCGATCAGCAGAATGCAAAAAGCATTGTCTGAATGCTATATAGAAGGAGTAACAAATAATATAGAATTTCTAGAATCCATCTTCCATCACCCAAATTTTATCGCAGCAAAGCTCCATACGAGATTCATTCCAGATCATTACCCTAGTGGGTTTCACGGCGATTTTGTTACAGAGGAGTATATTAAAATATTTATTTTCACTGCGTTATATGTTCATTTGGAAAATGAAGAAAGGTACCATCATAAAGCAGTGAATGAAACATCTCAGGTGTCATTCCAGTGCGTGACACTGGAATCTAGTAAAAAAGAAGGGGCACCAGTATCAGCTACTCGGATGGCAGGTGACCGTGCAAGAGATTTATTCATAGTGAATATAAATGACAATGAGTACTCCGTAAATGCAAAATACCAAGATAATATATTAATAACGGTATATAATCACAATAAATACTCCGTTATAGGCAAGTGGAAATCAAGTTATAGATTGCTATATATCACAATTAATGACGATACCAATATAGCACTTAAAATAGAAAGACAAGGCAGCAAGTACTTCATAAGGCATGCAGGCATGAAAGCTGAGTGTTGTATATTTAAGCCTCATGTAGCTGAATTAAGTAGGTTAATGCTAAATAATGAAACAGAAGGGATTTCAGCAGATGCTGTAAAATCCCCAATATCTGGTTTATTAGTTAAATTGCACGTAAATGTAGGAGATCAGGTGGAAATAGGACAACCTTTATTTGTGGTGGAGGCAATGAAAATGGAAAATATCATATGTGCTGAAGCAGCAATGGTGATAAAAAATATTCCCGTTCAAGAAGGAAAAAATGTGCAGATTGGTGATGTAGTCTGCTTTCTTAAATAACATAAGAAGTACAAACTTGACCCAAACAAGATAAATGAAAACACTTGATGAGCTATGGCAATGGCTATTGGTATGTGCAATAATAGAGTAATTACACCTAAAATGATCTGAATGACGACGGAGAGCAGCATAATATATACCGGTTTTATGCTAGCATTTTTTACTGTGAGTATTACTACCAAAGTTAGTATTAGCAATGCCAGTGCTCGATGTATAAATTGCACTGTCGCTCTGTTCTCAAAGATATTCAGCCATATAGGCTGTAAGAAAAATAAATCTTCTGGAACGATTTGTCCGTCCATTAGTGGAAAGGTATTGTAAATCAAACCAGCATTTAATCCCGCAACAAATGCGCCGAAAATTATTTGTATTACAATTAGAATCAGAATAAGTATTGTGTAATATATACTACTGTTAGTAGATTGAAATCCTGTCATCCGAGTAGCTGACACACAACTGTACGAACGCTTACTTTTGAAAATAAATTGCACAGCAAATGGTGTCATGAAAGTAGCTGACACTGGAATCCAGCTTTTACTATGCAGCCACTTATTTAAAGTTAAGTTTTCTGGATCCCAGTGTCTGGGCACTGGGATGACATCTTTCTTGGTGAAAATTACTCTTATACTGCAATGTTCGTATAGTTGTGTACGTAACACTGGGATCCATATTTGGTAATCAAAAAATTGATATGACAATAATGCAAAGATAATTAATGCTAATAATAAGTGAAGTGCAAGCCTATAGTGGCTAACATGAGGTTCAGTTACTAAACCACTTTTAACCATATACCAACCAGCAAAAGCTTGTAAAGCTCCAAATAATAATGCCACACATAGCTTTATTACTACCTTTTTAGATATTTTTCTTCTTAATATGAAATATATAAATGGCAGGACAAAAACTAAACCTGTTAGTCTTGCAACCAATCTGTGTACATATTCTATTAAGTATATAGCGCGAAACTCCTCCATACTAATACCATAGTTAAGTGCTTTATATTCAGGTGTAGCTTCGTATTTTAATTTTTCTTGTAGCCAGTCTTGTTCACTCAGTGGTGGTAATGTTCCAGTAATTGGTTTCCACTCCGTGATTGACAATCCTGCTTTTGAAAGTCTGGTAAATCCACCAATCCCTACCATGAGAATTACCATGACCGAGCAGAGAAAAAGCCAAATAGCTACAGGTTTTGCTTCCATAAACCATGCTGAGTTTTGTTCCATCGCTCAGGGTAAAGAATAAATTCCCATAAGGCAAGAAAAGCTGCAACACTATGTAGCAGACTATAGACCGGAAAAAATATCGATACTATATAAAAATAAAAAGGCATCTTTTGCTGTTTGACAGCTATTACCAAAAGAATCAGGTTAGTAACGTATACCACTACAAAGTAGTACAAAAATAATTCATTTAAAACTTTAGTTAATATCAATGAAAGCAGTAAAAATGGAGTAGTAAAAAATATAAAAGCTGCAGAGCCAACAAAAAGATTCAATAGCAAAATTCCCTTAAATCCAGTGTGTTTATAAAGTGACTTTATATTTTTTAAATAAACAATATAAGTTTGCATATAGCCTTTGATCCAGCGCGCTCTTTGCTTAATCCAAGCAAATACAGCAATTGGTGACTCTTCCAATGTTTCTGAGTCAATCATCCTGGTTTTATATCCCATTTGTGCAAGTCTCAAACCAAGGTCAGCATCTTCGGTAACACTATAAGCATCCCAGAAAAACACTTTTTTTAGAATTTTTACTGAAAAATGATTACTGCTACCACCCAAAGGCATCGGCATGTTCATTTTTTGGAATCCAGGCAATAAGTATTGAAACCAGTTCATATACTCCAGAGAAAAGAATTTTGTGAGAAAATTATAATCACAATTGTAGTAATTTAATTTCGCCTGTACACAGGCAAGCTTATCGTCGTCCTTATTAAATTCAATCAGTGCTTTTTTTAACTGCAATGGGTCTGGTTTATCGTCCGCATCATATATTACTGCATACTTTCCTCTAGCAAAGCTCATAGCATAATTGCATGACTTGGCTTTTGTTCTAGGCAAAGAATGAGGCACTTTTATTACTTCAAAATACTGCGGTAAAGTGTACTTTTCTATAGCTGCTAGCGTTTCTTGGTCATCACTTTCTACCTGAAGCTTCACATCTAATTTTGATTTTGGATAATCCAAACTTTCAATGCTTTCAACCAATTGCTCTATCACTGCACTTTCTTTAAAAGCAGGCAATAAAATAGTATATATAGGAAAATCTTCTTCACTCAGCTTACTATAATCCACTTTTTGGTTGGAGGTTTTACATAAGTTAAAAATTGTAGCTATAAACTTGAATAAATAGCTAGAACATCCGATTATAAATATCAACATCAAAGCAAAATATGTATATTTCTCTGTTAGTGTTAAAATTGAAGTTACAATAAAGAAAGAAGCAAAAAATATTGAGCTTAGTTTAATGCTTTTGGCTGAAAAATTAGGATTCTTGTAATATAAGTAGTTGCTTGCAAATTCTGAAATACCAAAGTGCGAGTTAAGAAGATTTAAAATCTGTTCGCTATCCACTTTTATTAATACATAGTCAATACCGTAATGAGCTTCGACCCAACGGTTGATATCTCGGCTTGTGTCTTCAACCATAAAAAAAGTAGTATTATTTAATTTTTGCCAAGGAATTATATTAAATTTATAGTAAAAAAGTTTCTCTGGCTCTTTGCACAAACTAGAATCAAACTTAATTTTTTCTACATTATCAGCTTGAAGTATAGGCAATTGTTGCATTGAACCTAATGCAATTTTTTATTTAAGTCACGTGAAAATGAAGATATGACCTCGCTACTACGCTTATCATCTTTACGTTCATGCATTATTTTTTTTACAGCATCAGCAGCTATATTCGCTGTGTTAGCCTGTAAATCTCCAAGAGCTTTTTCAACTTGGTCAGTGACTTTCTTCAAGTTAGAATGGGCATTGTCATCTAATGTCTGATCTAGCTGCTGTCTATTGTGCTTAATGATACTATTAGCTTTATCAAGTGCTTCATTCATCATTTTATTAACTTCTGCATCTAATTCTTTGTATTTTTTAGAAGATTTTTTGTAATACTCCAACATATCTTTCCTGAATTTTTCAGTTTCTTCACTTGAAAATTTGCTTTTGTTACGCTTATTGTTAAGCGCATTTTTTATCACTTTCTTTAGCAATTTATACGAAAGGACAAAACTTACCAAGAAGGCAAGACCGATAATCAGTGATGTAGACATAAAAACCCCTAAAATTCTTTGGACACCAAGTCAGCAATAAATTCCTCTTCAATTTCAGAATTAGTCAATTTAGTATAATAAATTAAAGCAATACTAGTAGCCATTTGTTTTAACTGATCAGTATATTCAGATTTAAATTCTGCCACTTTTTTTTCAATAAGCTTGCTCTTTTTTTTATCTTCCTCTTCTAATATATTCTTAACATTAGCTCTCATTTCTTCTACCTGAGCAAGTGCATCATCTATGATTTTTTTTGCCTGTATTCTAGCTTGGGTTAAAGCTGCGTTATACTTGGTAATCTGATCTTCCGTAAGTCTTAAAAGATGAACAGAACTATTAAAAGAACCCAATACTTCTTTACTTCTAGTGCTTATTATTTCATCTAACTTTGGCAAAAATAAACAACTTACTACGAAAAAAAGTGAAGAGAAAAAAATTAAAAACCAAAAAACTTGAGAAAAGAAGGTTGAAACATCAAGCTGTGGCATCTGTTAAGCAGCAAATATTAATAACATTGCAAGTACAAACGCAAGCAATCCCATGATTTCAACCATGGCAGCACCAATATAAACATAACTTTTCATTTTACCTTCTGATTCAGGGTTTCTCGCAATCCCATTTAACATAGCAGAGAAGATATTAGCTATACCTAAACCAGCGCCGAGCATTCCAAACACAGCTAAACCAATTGCTATAAATTTTAAAGCTACTAAATCCATATATTACCTTTAATTATTTCTTTATAATATAATTGTAAAATATTCTACAAGGAAGTCAATTACTTTACTGCATCTGACAAATATACACATGTTAATATAGTAAATATATAAGCTTGTAAAATTGCAACAAATACTTCAAATCCTATCAATGCAATTATGAACAAAAACGGCGCAGGAGTGAAAAATATGTTCATATTTACAATAAACCCTGCTATCACTTTGATGATTGTATGACCAGCAATCATATTTGCTGCAAGCCTTATTGATAGGCTAACCGGCCTTACTAAATAAGCAAACAACTTAATAATAATTATTATAGGTGCAAGCCACGAAGGAGTTCCTTTTGGTAGCAATATGCGTAAAAATTCTACTCCCCTTTCTTTAAATCCAACAATCGTTATATAAATAAAAACCACCATCGATAAAGCGAAGGTGACTATCACATGACTTGTGACCGTGAAACTATAAGGAAGAACACCAACTAAATTACACGATAAAATGAAAATAAACACTGTAAATATCAATGGAATGTGCTGCAAGCCTTTGCTTCCAGTGTTATTTTCTATTATTGAAATAACAAAATCATATACATACTCAACTGCAGCTTGCAAATATCCTGGTATTACTGCCCCCTTCTTTATTCCAAAAAGCAAAAAGAGTATCACCAATATCACCGAAATCATCGTGAAAAGAGATGAATTGGTAAAGCTTACGTCATACCCAAATAACCTAGGTAACTCTATTACCGTATATACTTTAAACTGTTCCAGCGGATTTAATGCCATTTTAATCTGAATTATAAACAGTAAATAAAGTATGAATTTTATAGGACAAAGTCAAGAATTAAGATAAAGCTCTGTATTATTATAACATTAACATATTAACAAAATATGTAATTAGAATGTTAATTACAGTCAGCTCTGTATTTTAAAATTTACTAATCTTGTTAAATTATTCAATATCTTGACTTAATATCTTATTTTGATTATAATTTAATTTTTAGTGAGGTATATAATGAACGAAATAGATTTTATTAACACTAATCATCCTTTAAATTTGGAGCAGGAATTTGGTAACGGATACATCGAATCAGTAGATTGTTTCCTTGACGAAGATACTCGCGATTATTACATAGGACTCAACAATGCAATAATACACTTCTTTTTTGATGGTAACATTGATGAGGATGCCTGGGATTATGAAAGTCTTAAATTCTTTCTGGAGATAGATTTAAAAGGTGATATAGAAAAAATTCTTTCTCTTCGCAAGAAGATATAAAGTTACAAAAGCTTCTACATCATAAACAATGATGTAGAAGTATTCCACTACAACAAGCTTTAAAAGCACTACATTTTATATTACAATAACTTTTTTGTTTCTTGTTAGATCGATGAAATTCACGTTATCTTGGTTACTGGAGTATTTAGAAACCAATGCTAGTTTAGAAGAAATTACCGATAAATTAACTCACATAGGGTTAGAAGTAGAAGATGTGATCGACAATACCAAATTAGCTGGTTTTATTGTTGCAGAAGTATTAGAGGTGATACAGCATCCAAATGCTGATAAATTAAAATTATGTAAAGTAGATGACGGAAGTAAAATTCTACAAATAGTTTGCGGAGCAAACAATGTTAGAGAAGGTATGAAAACTGTGCTTGCATCTCTTGGTAGCACATTGCCAGAAAGTGATTTCACAATCAAGCCTACAAAAATACGAGGAGTGCTAAGTGAAGGGATGCTCTGCTCTGCTTCTGAACTTGCGTTGGTTCAAGAGGAAAGTGAAGGAATAATCGAGCTTTCCGATGATTATAAAGTAGGGGATAAATTTTTCAATTGTGACCCTGTAATTGATATAAATGTTACTCCAAACCGTGGAGATTGCTTAGGCATTTATGGAATAGCTCGCGACCTTGCTGCAACTGGAATTGGAACATTAAAGACTTTAAGCATTCCACAACTTACCAGCTCCATAAATTCACCAATCGATGTTGAAGTTACTGACGGGGAAAGTTTTATTAGTGGAATATACATCGCCAATGTAAAAAATCAAGAAAGCCCAAAATGGTTAAAAGATAGGCTGGAATCAATAGGAATGCGCTCCATTTCTGCAATAGTTGATATCACGAACTATATTATGATATCTTTCAGCCGCCCAATGCACGCGTATGATGCAAAAAAAATAGAAGGAGAGCTTGTAGTACGCAAAGCAAACGACGGAGAAAAATTTGCTGGTTTAAACGGTAAAGAATACTTATTAAACAAAGACATGAGCGTTATTTCTGATGATAAAAATATTCATGGAGTTGCTGGAATTATAGGTGGTAAGTGCAGTGAATGTACTCTTGAAACTACCAATATTTTTTTGGAATTAGCTTTGTTCGATCCAATCTCTATTGCTAAATCCTCAAGGGAGCTGAGCATCTCCACAGACGCTAGTTACAGATTTGCACGTTCAGTTGATCCTGGATTTACTTTTGATGGACTCAACCTTGCAGCTAAAATGATTCTGGGCTTATGTGGTGGAGAAACCTCAAGCGTAGTGTCTGCTGGCAGTTTAGATAGTGCTGACACCAAGGTGAGCTTTGATTATCAGGATGTGAACAAGTTTGGAAGTGTGTCTGTATCGCCTGATGAGGTGCTTGATATCTTAACGAAACTAGGGTTTAGTATTGATAAAAAAACCGAAGGCAATTGGAATGTACAAGTACCAAGCTGGAGACCGGACGTGACAATACCGGTTGACCTAATTGAAGAAGTAACAAGAATATACGGCTATGACAAAATAAAAGAAGAACCACTACCAAATAATGTTGAAGAAGTAGATAGTACATACGACAATTTGCGCATTTTGATGACAAATAGAGGGTTTCATGAAGTGCTAACCTGGTCGTTTATGAGTGAATCAACAGCTGAAAAATTTGGTTACTCGAATAAGTTATTTATCATCGATAATCCGTTTAACAATAACTTTAATATGATGAGACCAAGTATTATGCCAAATTTATTGCAAGTCACTGCTGATAATATTGCCCATGGAGTACCTAATCTTGCAATCTTCGAAATTGGGCCGATTTACGATGGTGAAGCTCAGTCTAAACATGTTTTAAGTGGAATAAGAACAGGGAATAATTTACCGCGAAACCATTATAATACTGATAGGAAAGTAGATGTTTTTGACGCAAAGGCTGATTGCATAGCAGCTTTGGAGTGTTTTAACGTCAATTGCGATAATTTAACGATAGAGAGAGCAGAAAAAGAACATTACCACCCAGGAAAGTCAGGCACTCTCTCTTTTAAGAATAAAGTAGCAGGTTATTTTGGAGAGTTGCATCCTAATATATTAGATCTTTTTGACATCAAGCAAAAAGTTGTAGGTTTTGAGGTGATATTAGAAAATATTGAAAATTTACCTGTAAGTAGAAAGAAATTTATCGATTATAAATACCAAAGTGTAAAACGTGATTTTGCATTTATTGTAAATAAGGATGTGAAAGTAGGTAACATAATCAATGTGGTAAAAAAAAGCTCAGAGCTCATCACAGAAGTTTTGATATTCGATGTATACCATGGAAGTAACATAGAGCCGAACAAGATGTCTATAGCATTATCAGTTACTTTCTGCTCTCCAACTCACACTTTAACTGAAAAGGAAATCCAAAAGGAATCAAATATGATAGTTAACTTAGTGTGTGAAAGTACAAAAGGAACTTTGAGAGCTCATCCTTAAGCTGTAATCACAGTTTCCTGCCGTTGCTGTGTTACTCTTACTTCATCCAATCTATTTCCAATATTGAATTCAATATCCTTAAAAAATCTATCCCACATTCCACGCAAATGCTCTTCTACTTTAGGCCATATATCATTTTTAAATGTTTCTCCATCATCAGAAAATAAATTACCTAAAAAGGCTCCAACACCTTCATAATTTGACTGAAAACATTGAAGAAATGTCTCTACTTCCTTATGAGTATCATGTGCCACACTCAATGCTTTTCCTTCTGTGCTCCTATCCCCGTATATTGCAACGGCAAGACCTGTTTTAATATATCCCAAGCCTGTCTGAATAGCTCTTATAGGTTGCAACCATGAACTCTTATCGCTTTTTGGCACATTATTTATTATATTTTTCACCAGTCTGTCTATCAAAGGAGACAATAAATTTTGACTAAAATGTTTGATATTATCTTTTGTTTTAATTACAGGATATTTGATGCATCTTTCTGCTAAACAGTACTCCAGTTCCGCTTCCTCTAACAACTTCTTAACTGCTTCTTCGTTAAAAGTTTCACGCTCGAACTCCTTCAGTAAATCATCCTCTATTATTGCAAACTTTATTTTTTCGCGAGATTCTAGTTCTTCTCTGTAATCATTTGTTGTTTCTTCATTTATTAACAATCCTTTTTCTTCTAATTCTAACTGTTTTAATGCTTTCAGAATTTCTTGGTTATTTTTTAAGTGCTTTTGTATTAATTCTGTATCTGCTCCTTTTCTATTTTGCTCATCTTCTAAGTACTTATTCAAATCCTCATTTCTTTCTATTATTTCTCTCAATAGTGTAGGTTGTTCCAAGCATTTTGCAATTTCTGCTCGATGCGCACCAATCCTTTCTATTAGACTTGGCGCATCTTCTTTTAATAGGTCGCATAAACCTTTCATAGACTTTGCTTGACCTCTAAATAAATTTAGCATTTTACACTTTGTTACTTCTAAATACATCTTTTCTACAAAGTCATTTATTTTAGCTGAAGCTTCCTTTTCTAAATCTTTAAGCTGCTTCCCTAAGCTTTGCTTCTCCTTATCTGGTATATCTGATTGACTTAACTTACTTTCAGCTCTCTTTATCACTGATTTTACTAGCCTTTGCTCAACCTCTTGATTATCATACTCGAACTTAAAAAGATCTTCTAATTTCCTCTTTAAATCATTGTTTATTAAGTTGTTTTTTCCTTCATCATATATATTTTTCAATTCTCCATGTATCCTAACATATCTTTCTTCTCCTTCTTTTTTTAAATCTTTAATTCTTTCTTTAGCATTATTTAGAGCTTCTTCTGTTTCTTTAGGATATATATCTTTACATATATCAATTACTTTCCTTTCAGCTATGTCATCTTCTTCTATGAACTGTTTCCACCTTGCTTTAAGCACAAGAAGCACATCATCACTTATATCATCTGCGTTATCAAGCAACTCCATTATATCATCACCTAATAGCAGTTCTTTTAGATCTTTTATTATCATTTCTTTTTCACTTGGCAATTCCTTACCTTGATTCTCCAATTCTTGTCTTACCAAAGTATTTCTTATCTCATCTTCCAGCGAAAAATCTTCTCCCCGTCTATCTCGCTGAAACTTAATTGCTTGTATAAAGGCAACTTGATAAGCACTTTGTATTAAGTGACTTGTCAAATTAGGACCTATACTATCTACCACTTTCGACTTGAATTCGTTCAATAATTCCTTCAATTTATCATATGTAATCTCTTTCTTTTCTAGCTTTATCAGTTCTTCCAGAGTCTTCGCAAATTCTTGAATAGAAGTTGCAAGGACATCCTTGATTTCATTACGTAAGGGCTTAAGACCATTTTTTAAATCGATGCTAGTTGACAATTTCAGTACGATATTACGCTCTGCATCCTGTGTCACACTAAACCACTTATTATTTTCATCTTCACATAAATCTCTAAGTAATTGTTTAAATTGTGGTGGAAATTTTATTTCCATATCACATGCAATGCTTGTACTAGAAACTTCCTTTTCATGAAAAGATACCTCGATATTTTGGTGCTTATTAGAGTACAGTCCCATACTTATTTTAAGCACAGTAACTAAAGAATGAGATAGCTCTCTATTTAAAAGATAGAAAGTAGCCAAAACAACTGTTGCAGGAACAATTAAGGCTACAAGCACAGTTACATTAACAAAGATTGCTATTGCAGCAAGAGCGCCATATGCCAATCTTTTTGGCACGCCAGTTTCACTCTTTTTTGTCTTATCTTCCCCTACACTGTCTTGTGTCTTGCTGTTTGCTTGAAATCTACTGCATACGACTAATCCCAGTGCAGTAAAAGCAATATAAGGAAGCATTAAAACTGACAGAGCTAAATTTAATATTTTCTTTTCTGGGCAAGTTCTATTTATTTCCTTAAATATTTCGCTTGATATATTATACCAGGAAGTAAAAAAATCAGAGTTATAATCTTTATAATGAAATATACTGAGTGGAACGTTAAAATTAGCTAACGGCTCTTGTTCTTCCACAGCATCAAAAAATTCTTCTTCCTCTTCTGAAGTAGCAAGACCTAAATTATTCCCTTCTTCTACATTAGAAACAGCTTCCATAGCATCAAAAAACTCTTCTTCCTCTTCCAAAGCAACATTGGAAATAGATTCTACTTTACCTAAACCATCACTATTGTTAACAACTTTTTCATAATCATCTGCAACAGCCTTATTCATATTATAACCTTACCTCAAGTAACCTAAGTATAGCATAAACAATGACAACTTTCAACTACTGACAATCTAACTTAATACCAACTATCAAATTTTGGTACTCCTTAGAATAAAAGTTAGTTCCAATTTCTGTATTAATGTCCAAAGATAAGGCAAGGGTCTGCTCTTTTATATATTCAATCCACGTATTTATTGCTTCCTTAATTTTCTCATCTTCTGTTTTGATTATTACTCTGATTCTATCGGACATATGAAAATCAGCTTGTTTCCTGGTTTCCTGAATGAGCCTCACAACATCTCTTGCAAGCCCTTCTAGAATCAATTCATCATTTAAAGTGGTGTTCAGAATCACAATCCCTTTGTTGTTATCAAACACGGAGGAAAATTCACTGTTTGCTTTTAATAATAGTTCATATTCGCCTTTTTCTATAACATAGTTCTCTGTTTCATCTCCTAAAAATATTGAACCTTTTGCGGAACCTTCTGTCATTCCAGCGCGTGACGCTGGAATCTGCATCTGGATCCCAGTGTCAAGCACTGGGATGACGTCGGAGTGAGTTTTTTTAACTTGCCACCATTTCCCCTCTTTGACATATTGAACTAGTTTCTTAATTTTGTCTGGAATTCTTTTCCCAAGCATAGGAAAGTTTAGCTTTAATTCTAGTGACGCAATATCTTCAAGTTTGTTTACCAACTCTAGTTTTTTTATATTCACCTCATCTTTTATCATCTCTTGATATTCATTCATGCTTGGTGTCATTCCAGCACTTGACCATTTCTTTTCTTTCTGGATCCCAGTGTCAGCTACTCGGATGACGGGAGAGAGCTCTGGGATGACGGGAGAGAGCTCTGGAATGACAGAGGGTTGTGTATCGTCAAGAAAACCGCAGGAAGACTTATGATAAATCGTCATACTACTAAGTGGCTGTCTGATGCGTATATTAAAAGTGTTTCTAATAGAGAGTGCAGAGTTACATATCTCTCTCACTAGATCCATTTTGGCAATGAGCTGACTATCAAACTTCTCTAATTGTGGGAAATCAGCCAAATGAACAGATGTTTCTTCATACTTAAGCCCTTGCCACATATTCTCTGTTATAAGTGGCAACAAAGGGGCTGCAGCTCTTAGTATGTAATAAAAAACCGTATATAGAACATTATAAGCATCAGTTTTATCCTGATCCAAATCACTTTTCCAAAAACGCTCGCGACTGCGACGAATATACCAATTATTTAGCACTTCAAAAAAGTTCATCAAAATTTTGCAAGCCTCTTGGGAATTATAGTTGTTCATAGAAGCTTGTATGCCATCTACAGCTTCAAAACATTTGGAAATCATGTAGCGATCAATAGTACTTTGATAATCCTTACAAACTTCAGCTTTAATTCCATCTGCATTTGCATACATGGTAAAAAAGTGATAACTGTTCCAAATAGGTTTTATTACGTTTTTCAAAACATCTCGTATTGAGTTTCCTTCTTTATCGAGTAGCAAATTACCACCACAAACAATAGATCCAGAAAGCATAAGAAAACGCAGTGCATCAGAACCGTATCTATCAAAAACCTCCATTGGATCTGCATAGTTATTCAAACGTTTGGACAATTTTTGCCCTTTTACATCCAAAACAACACCGTGGCATATGCAGTTCTTAAATGGTTCACTGTCAAACAAAGCAGTAGACAATACAAAAAGTGTATAGAACCAACCTCTGGTTTGTGCTATGTACTCGGTAATAAAATCCGCAGGAAAGTTATTCTCAAACCGTTCCTTATTTTCAAATGGATAGTGGACTTGCGCAAATGGCATCGAGCCAGATTCAAACCAACAGTCAAATACGTCAGGCACACGACGCATAATCGATTTTCCTGTTGGATCATCAGGATTTGGTCTTGTTAAAGTATCGATAAATGGTCTGTGCAAGTCATCTATTTTAACATTAAAATCTCGCTCTAGTTCTTTTATTGAACCGTATACATCTACTCTTGGATATCTTGCATCATCTGATTTCCATACGGGAATTGGAGTACCCCAAAATCGATTGCGTGAAATTGACCAATCGTGTGCCCCTTCAAGCCATTTTCCAAATTGACCATCTCTAATGTGGTTTGGTATCCAATTAACTCTCTTATTTAGCTCTACCATTCTGCTTTTGAATTTTGTAACGGCAACATACCAAGAAGGCATAGTGCGATAGATCAAAGGAGTGTCAGTTCTCCAGCAGTGTGGATAATTGTGAATATATTGCTCAGTCTTAAACCAACTTCCCTGCCCTTTCAATTTTTTTATTACTGTATCATTGGCATCAAAAACATGAACCCCTGCCAAATCTGAAACTTCAGCAGTAAATTTTCCACTGTTATCAATTGGACAAATAACTGGAATATCATGGCTTTGGCAAAGGTAAAAATCTTCCTCACCAAATCCAGGAGCAGTATGCACAACGCCAGTACCGTCTTCTTCCGTCACATAATCAGCAATAAAAACGCGAAATGCATTTTTTGTGTCTTTAAAATAGTCAAACAGTGGTTTGTAAGAAAGACCTGCAAGATCATTCGCTTTAAGTTTTATATTGCAGTTTTCATATGGAATATTGTTTTGTTCAGAGTGGCTGATAAATTTCTCTAAGTAGCTTTCAGCAAAAATGTATATTTCACCATTCATTGAACTTCCTTCACTACTCCCTGTCATCCCAGTGCCCAGACACTGGGATCCAGAAATAGATTCCAGCGTCACGCGCTGGAATGACATCAAAGGGTGGACTGACACTGCACAATACTTAATATCTTTTCCTATTGCTAAAGCCAAGTTGCTCGGCAACGTCCAAGGAGTTGTAGTCCAAGCAAGTAATTTACACTTTCGTTTAACACTTTTAAATTGCTGTGGGTTTTCTAAAAGCTCAAATGCAACAGTTACAGCTTTGCTAACTTTTTCTCTATACGCGTTATCAAGCCTTGTTTCGAAATTAGATAATGGAGTTTCGCATGCCCAGCTATATGGTACAACGCGCACTGATTCATACACCAGACCCTTATCATAAAGCTGCTTGAATGCCCACATGACCGACTCCATGAATGATTTATCCATAGTCTTATAGTCATTGTGAAAGTCTACCCACCTTGCTTGCCTATTTACATACTTCTCCCACTCTGATGAAAATTTCATCACAGAAGTACGGCAATGATCGTTAAATTTATCTATACCAAACTTCTCTATCTCAGTTCTACCAGATATTCCAAGTTCTTTTTCTGCACCCATCTCAGCCGGCAATCCATGGCAATCCCAGCCAAATCTACGTTCAACCCTTTTTTGAAGCATAGTTTGATATCTTGCAAATGCGTCTTTGATGAAACCAGTGAGTAAATGTCCATAATGCGGAAGTCCATTTGCAAACGGAGGCCCATCGTAAAAGACAAAACAATTATCCTTGGAACGTTCTTCAACTGACCGCTCAAAAACTTTGTTTTCCTGCCAAAATTTTATGATTTCCTTTTCTAACGATAAAAAATCAGGACTACTTACTGTATCAGGATAATGCTTTGACTTCATGTTCGCTATGTAAAACTAAAGAATATAGGGCTTTCTGAAAAATTACAAATTCAAAAATATTTCCGTAGCTCACACCCCAACAAACTATTCTGCCGAGCTTCCAATACCTTTTTTTAAGTTTTACTTGCAGTTTTTATTGTTTTACTTAACATTAACCCAAGCTTTAGGGGTATTTTATGGATCAGAAGACAGATAAGTTTCCACAATTTTTAAAAATGTTGTGCTTTGTTGAAATGTGGGAACGTTTCTCTTACTATGGAATGAGGGCACTTTTGGTCCTATTTTTGACTTCTCACTTAGGTTTCACTGATGAGAGGGCCTTTACTATTTACTCATTATTTGCTGCAACAGGTTATGCTATACCAATACTTGGAGGTTTTTTAGCTGATAAGTTGATGGGATTCCGCAACATGGTGTTGCTTGGAGGGATAGTGATGATAGCAGGTCATGCTTGCATGTCATTGGTTAAGTTTGAACCAGGTTTATTATATTTAGGTTTATCTCTAATAGCCATAGGTACTGGTATGTTTAAAGGGAACGTAACTAACTTACTTAGTTCATGCTATGGCAAAGACGATCCTGAACGTAGCAGAGGCTTTACTTTATTTTACGTAGGTGTGAATATTGGAGCAATATTGGCTTCTATTTCATGTGGTTATGTAGCCCACTTGTTTGGCTGGCACTACGGCTTTGGTTTAGCTGGTATTGGGATGTCTATAGGGCTAATCTTTTTTCTCAAATTTCAGAATCTTTTAGGAGATAGCGGCCTTTCTCCTTATCCAGAGCTTATGAATAAGCGCATATTAGGGATTAAAATTTTTGGTATAGTATTGATAGGAAGCTTTCTGTCATCATCAATAATTGCTAAAATGCTTATACATAGTGAATTTTTTACTAATATGCTCATATTTATTGGAATAACAGCTCTGGGCATATTTATTTATATAATATCTAAATTATCAGCAGAACAAAGACGAAAATTAGTGGCATTATCTATTCTTGTGGTATTTTTCTTGTGTTTTTTTGCTTTAGAAATGCAGCTTGGCTCTTTGGTTAACTTATTCACCGAAAGAAACGTTATTAACAATGTATTAGGTATAACAATCCCAGCTTCAGTTTCTCAAGCCATAAATCCTTTGTCAATTATAATATTTGGCTTTCTTTTTGGAACATACATGAAGTTTAAGCAAAAATATGCAACTTCCATGTTTACCCTTGGCCTTCTGACAATGGCTATGTGTTTTTTCACACTGTACATAGGATGTTTAAACTCTAACATTGAAGGTAAAGTAGAATACTTATATTTAATAATTGCTATCTCCTTTATGGGACTGGGAGAATTATGTATTGCTCCATTAGTCCAAGAACAAGCAACTACACTAGCCCCCAAAAACCTTAGAGGAGTAGTGATGGGTATAGTAATGCTGTCATTAGCGTTTTCTAACCTAGCCGGAGTTGCAATATCAAAATTTATGTCAGTTCCTTCAGTAAATGGTAAAATAAATTATTTAGAATCTTTAGAAATATATAAAGAGGGTTTTTTAAAGGTGGGAATATTTAATTTAATGCTCGTTATTGTATTTTTATTCTTCTTCAATTTTATACATAAAGTTGTTACTAACTCATCTTGTACAAAAAATTGATATAGGTAAGCTCAAATTTGTAGGTTTAAGGTACCCGTTCAGCAGAGGTAGCAATTAAACTTTGTAACTTTTGAAAAAGATTATGATTGCATTTTTTCAATACTCTTTGCTTAAGATTTATATTTAACGCTGCTTAAAATCAGTGAAATGCACACCCCAGCAAACTACTCTGCCGAGCTTCCAACACTTTCACATTTACTATTTTGTCCCTGTATTTATCTTCAGAATCATCAATGCACACTGATTGCATATATGGGCTTTTACCAATAATTTGGTTTTGGTGTTTACCTTTTTTATCGCTAAATAGAACAGGTATAGTTTTACCTACCATACTCTGGTTAAACTCAAGTTGTTGCTTACTAATTAATTTCTGTAAACGAAGAAGGCGCTCTGTTTTAACCTCTTCTGGTACTTGATCTTTTCTTTCCGCTCCCGGTGTGCCTGGTCTTGGGCTGTATTTAAAACTATAAGCCTGAGCATATCTAACTTTTTCTACTAATTTCATAGTTTCTTCAAAATCTTTTTCGGTTTCTCCAGGAAAACCAACAATAAAATCAGAAGAAAATTCGATTTCAGGTTTCAATTTGCGAAATCTGTCTATTATTTCCAAATACTCCTCTGCAGTGTGTTTCCTGTTCATCGCGTGCAATATTTTATTCGAACCAGACTGCACAGGCAGGTGAACAAACGGCATGAGCTTTGGCTCTTCCGCATGTGCCAAGTAGAGAGATTCATGCATATCTCTTGGATGAGAAGTTGTATAACGAATCCTCTCTAGCTTTTCAATTTTAGCAATATGACTAATTAATTTTCCTAAATCCCACACTTCCCCTTCGCACTCCCCATGGTAAGCATTGACGTTCTGACCAAGCAAATTGATCTCATTTGCCCCATTTGCAACTAATTTCAATGCTTCACGAAATATTTCATTCACTGGCCGTGAATACTCAGCTCCACGAGTATAGGGCACTACACAAAACGTACAAAATTTATCACAACCCTCTTGTATGGCAAGAAACGCAGAAGACCCCTGGCTATTGCCATAGCATTCATCTGGCAATTTATCAAACTTTGCAACTTCAGGAAAATCAGTGTTTATTACATGACCTTTACTTCTGCTTGCTTTGACTATCAGCTCCGGTAAGGTAGCGATACTCTGCGGACCAACAACAATATCAACAAAAGGAGCCCTTCTGAACACTTCTTCTCCCTCTGCTTGCGCTACACACCCAGCCACCACTATAGTCATTTCTTTTCGTAACGAATGAATCTTCCCAAGCTCTGAGTAAAGTTTTTCTGCTGCCTTCTCTCTAATGTGACAAGTATTCAGTATCACTAAATCGGCTTTCCCTGCATCACTAACAACGTTGAACCCCAAAGGTTTAATTACATTTTCCATTAAAACGGAGTCATAAACGTTCATCTGACAGCCGTAAGTTTTAATATATAGGCCTTTCATATTTGGTATGTCTTTTTCAAAATTTCTTCACCCTACACGTAAATGTCTAACAGACCAGCGCGTGACGCTAGTGAACTTGCTAGCACAATAGATTTTGACAACATTATACGAAAAACTGGATCCCAGTGTCAAGCACTGGGATGACAAGTTCTCGGCAACCCCTACGTCATACCATCACGGTATCTCTAGATCCCGCTAACAAGTAGCGGGATGACGGTTGTCAGGGTGTCATGAAAGTAGCTAACACTGGCTTCCATCCAAGAGGGCAGTGCCCTCTTCTTGTCATCCCAGTGCTTGACACTGGGATGGCTTTGTTGCATCGCTACTTATGAAAGGCTAACTATAGTTAGGATTATAAGCAACCTATTGAAAATCTTGTTTTTTTCCAATCAATCTGATCAAATTTAAGAATAGTAATTTATTATTTATATTAATAAATTTAATTCTATTGAAAATAGCTAAAGCATTGAAATTCTTGAATTTTAGCCGGATTAGTGAGTGGTAGTGAAATTTCTTTTACTCAAATTTAGGTATTCACTGACCGTTCTTGTTATAAATACCAGAATAATAAGCTACTGATATTCTCTACCTTTTTTATCTTTATCCATCATAGCTAGCGATGCAACAAAGCCCACTGGGATCCAGGAAAAAGAATGGTGTCATGCAAGTAGCTAACACTGGGATCCAGGAAAAAGAATGGTGTCATCCGAGTAGCTTGACACTGGCATCCAGGAAACTTAATTGCAAGTAATGCATTGAGTTTGGTGAGTATGGGTTTTGCGTTATAGAATGAAGCACTTTTGGTGAATTTGTAAAGAAAGCTGGATCCCAGTGTCAAGCACTGGGATGACAAGAAAGGGAGCACTGGAATTTTTATTTCAGTATTGTACATTAGCCATGCATCTGAACAGATACGAGCTTTCTGCTTTTTTTGGGTAAGGTCAGTCAAAAAGGTTTTACAACAACCATAATAACTATAACTATTATCAATACTGTAACTGCTTCATTTAAAACGCGAAAATAAATATGTGACTTCTTATTCGAACCCATTGCAAAATTTTTCCTATATTTTGCAAGTAGCATATGAATAATTAACATCAAAAGTATTGCAAATGCTTTTACATGAAACCATCCTTCACGATATGCTTCCCTAATAACCATTAGTGTAATTCCAAGACCAAGTGAGAAAAGCATTGCAGGGTTTATGATATATCTAAGTAGCCTCTTTTCCATTGTTTGAAGCAAGCTATCATTTTCCGATCCCGGTTTTACAGTTGCATGGTAGACATAAAGCCTGGGTAAATAAAGCATACCTGCCATCCACATGATAACAGAGATAACGTGAAAAGCCTCAAGCCAGTGGTAATAGTTCATTAGCAAAAATTTAAAATTCCTGGTATTGTGTTAGTTTAATGAAAAAGAAATCGATATGAAAGCAGAAAATTTCACTAAAGAACAGATAATTGGATTCTACAGGAAAATGCTACTCATACGCAGATTTGAGGAAAAAGCAGGACAATTATATGGGATGGGATTAATAGGCGGGTTCTGTCACCTATCAATAGGACAAGAAGCAGTTGCAATTGGAACTCAAGCTGCATCAAAATTAGGTGACGCTTTTATCACAAGTTATAGAGACCATGGCTTAATGCTCGCATGTGATTCTGATCCAAATGTTGTAATGGCAGAGCTTACCGGCAAAGAAACAGGATGCTCGAAAGGTAAAGGTGGTTCGATGCACGTATTTGACGTTGAAAAAAAATTCTTCGGCGGGCATGGAATAGTGGGAGCACAAGTTCCAATTGGCACAGGAATAGCATTTGCTAATAAATATAAGAAAAAAGATAATGTGGTATTTACATATTTTGGCGACGGTGCTGCAAATCAAGGACAAGTATATGAATCGTTTAATATGGCATCTTTGTGGGAGTTGCCTGTGGTTTACATCATAGAAAATAATGAATACGCAATGGGAACCTCCGTGCAAAGGTCAACTTTAGTAACAGAGTTATATAAAAGAGGAGAAAGTTTTGGTATTCCTGGAAAACAAGTTGATGGAATGGATTTTTTCTCTGTTTATGAGGCTACAAGCGAAGCAGCGGAACACACACGCAGCGGAAAAGGGCCTATCCTGCTTGAAATGAAGACATATCGATATCGCGGTCACTCAATGTCAGATCCTGCTACTTATCGCTTAAAAGAAGAAGTTGAAGATATGAAGCAAAATCATGACCCTATAAGCACTTTAAAGAAATACATGACAGATAATAAAATGGCTTCAGAAGAAGAGTGCAAAGTAATTGATAAGGAAATACGTGATTTAGTAAAAAAGTCGGAAGATTTTGCCAAAAATAGTAAAGAACCAAGCGTTGATGAGCTGTATACTGATGTTTATAAATTTGTTAGCTAATTTTT
Organism: Wolbachia endosymbiont (group A) of Aleiodes leptofemur; assembly: GCF_964028465.1. Classification (NCBI taxonomy): domain Bacteria; kingdom Pseudomonadati; phylum Pseudomonadota; class Alphaproteobacteria; order Rickettsiales; family Anaplasmataceae; genus Wolbachia; species Wolbachia endosymbiont (group A) of Aleiodes leptofemur. Next base: position 730,060 of record NZ_OZ034782.1, on the reverse strand, counting down.
TTATCCAGAACTGTACAAACATTGTATAGTAAACGATGTCATCCAAATAGCTCCTTCTCCCGTCATCCAAGTGCCCTCCTTTTTTTGTCATCCCAGTGCTCTGACTACTTGGATCCAGCTGAGTTGGTGAGTATAAAAGTATAGCTAACGCAAGCTCTACGTCATGCCGCCGCGAACCGTCATACCGCGATTCATTCGCGGTATCTCTAGATCCCGCTAACAAGCAGCGGGATGACGGTTGTCAGGCTAGCTGTCATCTCAGTAGTCTCCTTCTCCTGTCATCCGAGTAGCTGACACTGGTTCCTTTATGACGGCAGTAGCCCCTTCGGTGTCATTCCAGTGCTTGACACTGGAATGACACCAATAATTGACATTTCACTAGATATTCATTATAAATAATGGGATGCTACAAAGTATAAAAACCATATTAATAGAAGACGATAACGTTAGGCTGGATAGGTACATCAGAAGAATCTTTCCTGATCTAAAGCAATCTGTAATTGAAAAATCTTTAAGGAAAGGATTAATCAAAGTTGATGATTGCAAAGCAAAGTCCAGTGATAGAGTAAATTCTGGGCAAACTATAACGCTGAAGCACTTGAATTATATTGAAAACGCTAATTCTGATCGCAAATATAATGAAAAGTTAGTGAATCTACTAAGAGAGAACATATTATATGAAGACGAATATATACTAGCTATAAACAAACCCGCAGGGGTCATCGTTCAAGGTGGCGTAAAAGTAAAGATTAGCATGAGTGATTTGCTTGACCAAATAAGAGAGGGAGAAACATTTAAAATTGTCCATAGGCTAGATAGAGATACGAGTGGAGTGATAATATTCGCACGCAACGCTAATGTTGCCAGATACCTTATGGAAGAATTTAAAGGACGAAGAGTAAAAAAAACTTATTTAGCATTAACTTCTGGCATACCGAGCAAGGATAGTGGAACAATAGACTATCCATTGGTGAAAAAATATGTTTCAGGTCAAGAAAAAGTGGTCGTTGATGAAAATTCACCTCAGAATGCCACTACGCATTTTTCAATTATAGCAAAATCCAAACACAATGTTGCTTATTTAAAATTACAACCAATTACCGGCAGAACCCATCAGTTACGTGCACATTTAGCTCATATAAATTGCCCTATTCTTGGTGACGGTAAATATGGTGGTAAAAAAGCTTTTATTGATGGGATAGCAAATAAAATTCACCTTCATTCGCATTCTTTATCTTTAAAACTGCCAAACAATAAAGAAATCACTATCACCGCTCCTATCACTAAACACATCGAAAAATCCATTGAAGCGCTATTTTTCGACTGAAACGATTTCACCAATCAACTTTTCTGTCTTTGGCTTTAATTTGAAGCACAGATATTAGGCTAATTAATGCGCAGGCAGTAAGATAAATGCCTGCTGCAAGTTTTGTTTCGGTTTTTTCTATAAGCCACATGCATATGTATGGAGAAAGGCCACCAAAAATTCCTGCAGATATATTATTTGCTAAGCTTACGCCAGTGCATCTTACTTTTGTTGGAAACAGTTCACAAATAACAGAACCATATATTCCAAAAGATGCACCTACTGGTATAGTAATCAATAAGTAAGTTATTATTACGACATAGTGGTTAACGGAAGATAATAATAGTAATACACATGTACCAATCAGAGATAGCATAATCAGTACAGGAATCATTACGCGTTTTCTTCCAACTTTATCAGATAAAATTGCAAAAAGTACCGCAGATGCTGCAAATACAACCTGTATTACTATCCTCATTAAATCTTTAACACTAATAGATAAAATAACTAGCTCTTTTATTGATATATTATAAAACATTATTGCTGCGTAGACAATTGCATTCTGAGCAATTCCCAGATTGATTGAAATAATAAGCGGTCTTTTATAGTTTCTTACTAGTTCTAACAATGGTGAATGTGCTAAATTATTAGCGTACTTATTAGTTTTATATGCTAAGCTTTCTTTTAATATGTACCTAGTTAAAAAACCTATTGTCCCCAAAAAAAAGCAAAAATAAAAAAGCAACTTCCATCCCCATATTTCATAGTTCTCACCTGTAACTCTTTTGCAGATAAATATCATTGTTATGCATAAGAGCGTTCCAAGGGCTCCGCTAAAGGGCTTCATACTTCCTAAGAAACCTAGATTTTTTTTATCTTTTGAATGCTCTATCGTAAATGCTGTATTAATGCTTGTTTCACCTCCTGCAGTTATTCCTTGCACTATTCTACAAAACACAAGCAATACAGGTGAAAGCAACCCTATTTCTTTATACCCAGGTATAATTCCCATAATTGTGGATGATATTGAAATTAATATTACTGAAGTAAGTAAAGTCTTTCTTCTGCCATACTTATCTCCCATATAACCCAAAATTACTGCACCAATTGGTCTAAACGCAAAACCAATTGCAAAAACACCAAGGAATTTGAGTGTACTCAAATAATGATCTTCTGATGGGAAAAAAACGTTGATGATTGTATCTGTTAATACTCCAAAAAGAGTGAGTTCATACCACACAATCATGTTACAGATCATGCCCGATAGTATTGCTTTTTGGATATTATTCATGGTCTTTCAATTTAACATAACCTAAACCGGTGCTCCTTGCTATAAAATTTTTCATTCAATAACCTTCAAGGATAATTCACGTAAATGCTTATCCTCCACCTTGGAAGGAGCACCCATTAGAACATCTTCACCTTGCTGGTTCATAGGAAAACAGATTACTTCACGAATATTTGGCTCATCAGCAAGCAGCATAACTATTCTATCAACTCCTGGTGCTATTCCACCATGAGGAGGAACACCAAATCTGAATGCACGTACAAGTGCACCGAATCTTGTATCAACTTCTCCCCGGCTATAACCTGCAATGGCAAAAGCTTTATACATGATATCCAGTTTGTTATTACGAATCGCCCCACTTGATAGTTCTATTCCATTGCAAACAAGATCATATTGGTAAGCAAGGATATCCAGTGGATTTTTGTCCTCTAAATCTTTCAGACCACCGTGTGGCATGGAGAATGGGTTATGAAAGAAATCGATTTTTTTACTTTTATCGTCATATACAAAATATGGAAAATCAATGATCCAACAAAACTTGAAGATATTATCATCTATAAGACTGAGTTCCGACCCTAAAAGAGTGCGTACTTTTCCTGCAATGTTTGCCGCCTCATTCTCTTTGTCAGAAGCAAAAAATACACTATCTCCTGGCTCTATGTTTGTTGCTTCTCTTATGTGGTTTAGCCTATTTTCATCAAGAAATTTAGCAATTGGGCCTTTCGCAGTTCCATCTTTATCAAACGTTATATATCCGAGACCCTTAGCACCGAATTCTTTTTGCGCATGTTCTATCTTTTTATCAAAGAAGCTGCGTGGTTCCTCTGCTGTTTTAGGTGCAGGGATGGCTCTCACTACCATACCACGCTCAATATTGCTTTTGAAAATATTGAACCCTGAATCACGAAAAATTTCTGTAACATCGCTGATTAATAGTGGATTACGCAAATCTGGCTTGTCAGAACCATACTTAAGCATTGCCTCTTTGTATGTAATGCGTGGAAAATCTTTATCGACAGACTTGCGAGAAAATTTAGCAAACACTCTATATAAGGTAGACTCAATAATCTGAAAGATGTCTTCTTGAGTTACAAAAGACATTTCAAGATCTAGCTGATAAAACTCTCCCGGAGAACGGTCAGCCCTTGCGTCTTCATCACGAAAACACGGTGCGATTTGGAAATATTTATCAAACCCTGAGACCATGAGCAACTGTTTGAAAATCTGCGGAGCTTGTGGCAATGCATAGAACTTGCCAGGATTTAGCCTGCTTGGCACTAGGTAGTCGCGTGCTCCTTCAGGAGAGGAAGCAGTGAGTATTGGAGTTTGAATCTCTAAAAATCCTCGCTCTATCATGAGCTTGCGGAGTTCTGCAATAATTTGTGAGCGCAGAATAATATTGTTGCGGGCTTTTTCACGCCTTAAATCAAGAAAACGATATTTAAATCTCATATTTTCCGGATATTCTTGTTCGCCAGCAATGCTCGCTAATATACTTCTTTCTTCTTTCGCTATTTCTTCATCACGGTGGAACTCAACTTCCGACTCAACGCGCAAATTGTTGACCATCACCTCGATTTCTCCGGTAGAAATAGAGCTGTTTACCGTATCTTCAGTTCTAGCTTCAACTATTCCTGTAACAGTAATTACACTCTCTAATTTTAAATTTGATATCTCATCAAAAAAGTCTTTGTCATTATTAAATACTAGCTGAGTGATTCCGTAGAAGTCTCTTAAATCAACAAAAATTAGGTTACCATGGTCGCGCTTACGATATAACCATCCAGAAAGGGTAACTTCCTTTTCTACGTCGTTCTTCCTCAGTTCATTGCACGTATGAGTTTTATAGCAGTTCATATTTGTTTTACTTCTAAATTCTTTAAGAAGTATAGAAATAAACCTTATTACATACAAGCCCGTTCGTCAGATATTTGCGCAATTTTCGAAATAGAGCAGTACTGCTTTTATATTGTCTTTACCCGCAAAAAAATTGCACAATTTCTATAATTATGGTATAATAGTAAGGGTATTTTTAATGAATTAGATACAGGAAATGCCACTTACACAGATCATATTATATAGCGTAACATTACTTGCTGTAGCTGCAGTATTTCTCTTTTTGAGAAAAATATACAAAAATCGCATTAGAAAAATCATATTTCCTAGAAAAGTTTTTAAAGAAGAGTGGGAAGAAGACAGAAAATTCAATGAATTATATCAAAAAAATAAGCAAAAAGAGTTGATGAAACAACAAGAAACGCTACGCGAGAAACAAAAAGATGTGCAAGTTTATAAAGAAGATCCAGAAATAGTTGACATAGCAAAACCGGTAGGTAAATGGACAAAGATGGTTATGATGGGTAATGGTTTAATGCAGCGTTTTGCACAATTGATACATAGAGAAGGCGGACAGAAAGGATTTTGGGAGCTGTTTGTAAAAGCTCAGGCTTCAACTCAAGGTAAACATAAGGGAAAGGGCAGATAATCCATGCTTGAATGTGAAAATTTATCCTGCACTCGTAATAATAAGGTACTATTTAAGAATCTCAGTTTTAAAGCTGAGCTAAAATCAAAGATTCTAATCACTGGTCCAAATGGTAGTGGTAAAACCAGCTTAATTAGAAGTTTATCTGGACTTTTACCGCCGGTATCAGGCAATATAAGGCACTGCGGAAAAGATATATATGATGATCCAAAATCCTATATATCTTCTATGGTCTATATAGGCCATAAGAATGCCTGTAAAGATAGCTTAACTGTTGCTCAAAACGTAGAATTCTGGGCAGGAATACGAAATACTAGAGAATTGATTGTGGCAGCTATTTGTTGCTTGCAGTTGCAACCTGTACTTAATATTAGATATGGCGAACTTTCTGCAGGCTGGAAAAGGAGAGTTGCGCTTGCTCGCCTCTTGATTTCTAATGCAAACGTTTGGCTGATAGATGAACCATTTTGTAATCTTGATAGTGCAACGTGTGAATTAGTGCTGAACTTAATCTCAATACGCTCTGAGCAAAATGGTATAGTAATTATTACAGGGCATAGCTCTACAGAGCAATTGTGTGATTTTACAACGATTGATATACGCGATTTCAATAGACTTCTTGCATAGTTTTTGGCAGCACGTTAACAACCATTAGAAACGAAAAGACTTCCTTGACACCCTTCGCCAGTCCCCTTATCATGAAACTGAAGCTATTTATTTATCTTCAGTCTGTGCAGATAAAACGACAAAAAAACTTAGTATATCTGGTGTGTCATGTTTAATTTTTTGCACTATGTGCACCTTATGTCTTTATAAAACTTCTAGCTATACAAGCTGAAACGCGCTGTTCAAGACATCACCCGACGTCAAATTTTAAAATAGAGAGTGAATAACTAGCACGGGTTTTCTTTGCCTTTTTTTTCATTTGGTAAATTCCTTAATGTTTATGGCTAAACGACAACCGTCATCCCGCTGCTTGTTAGCGGGATCTAGAGATACCGCGAATGAATCGCGGTATGACGGTTCGCGGTGGCATGACGATAAGCTCGTCATCCCGCTGCTTGTTAGCGGCTAAGGGATACCGCGAAGGGATACTGCGAATGAATCGCGGTATGACGGTTAATTATTCTGCGGCGGTATGACGTAGAGCTCGCGTTAGCTATACTTTTATACTCACCAACTCAGTATCCAATCTGGATCCAAGTAGTCAGCTACTTGGATGACAACCTGTTGAGGCTGCGCTTACACATTCCACTTTCTATGCTCACCAAACAAATTTGCTTACTCGCAGCAAAATTTTCTGGATCCAAGTAGTCAGCTACTCGGATGACATCTTTGTGTTTGAGGCAAAACCAGCTATAACATTTCTTCGCAAACAAATGTTCGTACAGTTGTGCGCGTGATGCTGGAATCTAGACAACAATTAGATCCTATTGTCAAGCAATAAGCTACATGTGCTATTTATTTAGTAGATTAAATATGAAGTTTAAAACTCTGCTATTGACTTCCTGTAGAACTAGTGAAAACCAAACTTGCTTAAAACCACTTAATTAGTTATAGTTATAAGTTTAGGTACAGTAAAATGACAGCTTTTGTCCCCTTGATTATTTTTTTAATCTTGTATCTTGGAAGTGGTGCTTATTTTTCTTTTATCGGAACTGATAATCCACTTCATCAGGTTTCACCAGTAATCTGCTTATTACCAGCACTATTTTTTGCTGTCTCACGTGGTACAAATAAAATTCAGCATAACATCGATACTGTTATCAAGGGCATGGGTGACAAAAACACCCTTACTATGTGTTTAATTTTTTTATTTTCTGGAGCATTTTCTGCGGTGACTCAATCAATCGGTAGCGCAGACACTGTTGCTAATTTAATTCTTAATTTCCTTCCAGCAAGATTACTGCTGCCTGGAGTATTTTTGGCTTCTGCTTTTATTTCAACTGCAATTGGCACATCTATGGGAGTTGTTGCGCTGATGGTACCTATAGCTGTTAATCTGGCAAAAAGTGGAGCTTTCGGTCTCGAAATAGGAACTGCAACTGTAGTAGGTGGTGCCGTGCTTGGCGATAACCTTTCGATGATATCTGATACCACCATTGCATCTGTTTCTTCACAGGAAGCTTCAGCAAAAGATAAACTTAAAATGAACTCTAAAGTTGCACTTATTGCCAGCATTATAACACTCATCTACCTAGCAGTTGCCTCAAATAGTACAAAAATTATTTCTATATCAAATTTAGATTATTATTCTATAATAAAAATTATTCCTTACATTTCTTTAATAATCATGGGGCTGCTTGAAGTCGCCACTTTAGTAACAATAACTATAAACATAATTATTGCTGGTGTGCTAGGAATAACTTTTTTTGACTATGCTATCATTCAATTTCCTCATGACGTGTATGACGGTTTCAAAAAAGTAAACGAAATAGTGATATTTGCTCTATTTATCGGTGGATTGAGCCATATAATGTACAAGCAAGGTCAAAAAGCGTTGCATAAACTCATCGATGAAAGCAATATCACAAAAACTAAAGCTGAATTTGTGATAGCAGGAATTGCGTCTATGTTTACTACCTTAGTTGCCAATAATACCATTGCTATTTTACTAAGTGGTGGCATTGCAAAAAGGCTTGCACAAAAACACAGTATTGCGCCACATCGCAGCGCATACTTATTAGATGTTTTTGCTTGTGCTACAAAAGGTATCTTACCTTATGGTTCCCAACTATTGCTAGCAGGTAGCATCGCCTCTGTATCACCTATTTCTTTATTAACACAGGTATATTATTGCTTTATTCTAGCGGCAGTTACAATAGGCGAAATAATCATCAACAGCAGAAAAGAGAAACATTGTGCGGCTGCAACTTAGAGTTTCTCTTTTTTTACCCATAAGGAACGGAATTACTTGACACCCTTCGCCAACCCCCTTATCATGAAACTGAAGCTATTTATTTATCTTCGCAATCTGTGCAGGTTAATGACAAAAAACTTAGGGTATTTGGCGTCTCATGTTTAATTTTTCGCACTACGTGCATCGCATGTCTTTAAAAATTTCTGGGTTTTTACCTATATAAGCCGAAACGCGCTTACAAAGCGTTTAAGACAGCAAAAAACGTCAAATTGACAAGGGAGAATTTGAATGCTAGCTACTACGGGGTTTCTTTGCCTTTTTTCCTGCTTAGTAAATTTCTTAAACACTTGCGGTGTAGGTTAGTTGCAAGTTAAAAGCAGCTAAATCGCTCTTAATCAAGCGTTTTAGAATAAAAAAAACGCCGATATTTTAGTACATAGTAAATAGCCAACCACCATTGGGCTTCTTTTGCCTTTTTTTTTATTTGGTAAATTTCTTAAACATTTATAGTTGCAATTTAAGAGCCCGTAAAGGGTGTCATTCCAGTGCCCCTGTGATGTATTCCAGTGCTTGACACTGGAATACAGTTTTCCATATAATCTCATCGAAAATGTTGTAACCACTTTCCATGCTAGTTTGCTTGTTCACAAGCAAACTTTTCTCGATCCCAGTGTCTGGGCACTGGGATGACAAGAGAAGGTACTAGCCTGACACCCTGACAACCGTCATCCCGCTGCTTGTTAGCGGGATCTATGCTAATGCCCTTTTATTCTTTCAATTATGTTATTTCCATTTAAATCTGTCTGTTCCGCAACTTCAGTGAATACAGTTGAATACTCCCTAAAACTGATCGTCATAACTTTACCCTACTTTGAATAATATTTTGATCATTACATATTGTAACAAAAAAAATCAACTCATTTCTTCTAACGGCTCTATATTAAAGATAGAAAGTCCAGAAGCAATGACGTGTGCTAAGGCTTGGACAAGTTGCAGCGGTGAGATCTTTCTTATATTTTTAATTGTGTAATCTTCTGTGTTTGTAAATGTTTTTTCTATACCCCACTGCAGTAATAAGTACTTTACGTTCTGAATGATTTATGATGTAAATTATACGGTAGTTGCTAACCCTTATCCTATATTGCCCTCTAAAGCTATGACATAAAGGCTTTCCTAGATTAAAAGGATCAACTGTAAGGCGTTTCTTTATGGCCTCCTGAACCATTAATTTAATCTTTGCCGGAAGAGCTGGAATTTCTTTTTCAATAACATTTTTTAAGAATTTTATAGTGTAAGTTTTATTTCCAGATGTTTTCATCATCCTCTACTTCTTCTTCACCTTCAGAGAGGCGATCGTCAGCTATTTTGGATAGCTCTACATCTTCTTCGAACTCTTCTTCCACTAAATCTACTAAAACTTCAGGAATAGTTTTATTTTGAGTCTCTGCCATTTCTGTAAGATACTGAGCCAATTTACTGTCAAAACTTACATTAACATTGAGCTTTTTTTGACTGTGAGCCATATATTAACCAGAAAATACTACTATAAGCTATAACATTTTTACTTAATTTTGTCAACTTCTCTATTCGTTGAAAAAACAATCTTGCATAAAAAAATCAACTCATCTCTTCCAAAGGCTCTATATTGAAGATAGAAAGTCCAGAAGCGATGACGTGTGCTAAGGCCTGCACGAGAAACATTCTTGCAGCGGTGAGGTTTAAGTTGTCTTCCAGTATGAAACGCATGTTTAAATCACTCTTGCCATACCCCCATAAAACGTGAAACGCTTCTGCAACTTCAAGTAAGTAGAAAGTAATTCTGTGTGGCTCACAAAGCCTTGCTGCAATTTCTACCACATCTGGCCACTTTGCTAAGGTTTTTATGAGGAAGAGCTCTCCACCTGTCCTTAAAAGTGAAGGATCTGCTGTTGGGAGCTCTTTTGGAGCATTACGCATTAACGAATGAGCACGAGCATGCGCATATTGCACGTAAAAAATAGGGTTGTCTTTTGACTGTTCTTTAACTTTAGCAAAATCAAAGTCCAAGACCATATCATTCTTGCGTGTTAGCATTATAAAACGAGTTATGTCCCTGCCAACTTCTTCCACTACATCTCTTGCTGTTAGGAAGTTTCCTGATCTTTTGGACATCTTAACAGGTTTGCCGTTCTCGAAAAAATTCACAATATTATGCAGTTTTACCTCTATTTTTGCTTGATCATCACTGAGCGCAGAGACGACTGCTTTGAGTCTTTTGACATAACCGCCGTGGTCACTACCAAGCTCTACGATCATATTGTTAAAACCACGCGATATCTTATCAAAATGGTAAGCGATATCCGAGGCAAAATAAGTCCAACTGCCGTCCTCTTTCTTCAATGCACGGTCAACGTCATCACCAAATTTTGTAGAGCGAAATAGCATCTCTTTTCTGGAAGTCCAATTTTCGCTTTCTTTGCCTTTTGGTTTCTCCAGGTACCCTTCATACACTAGACCCTTGTCAGACAATATCTTTATACTCTCTTCAATTTTGCCACTTTTTTGTAGCTCATACTCTGAAGTAAAAACATCATGATTTACTCCAAGTAAGTTCATGTCTTCCTTTATGATTTCTAAGATAGAACTTAAAGTATAGTCTCTAATCACTTGATTATCTTGCTTTTCTAGAAGCTCTGCGCCATATTTTTTGGCCAGCCCAGTCCCTATTGGTTTTAAATATTCACCTGGGTATAAACCTTTTTCGATGCTGATTTTTTCTCCCAGAGCTTCCTTATACCGCAAATATACTGACCGAATTAGCGTATCTATCTGCGCTCCAGCATCATTAATATAGTATTCCTTAGTAACTTTATAACCAACTTTTTTCAATAAATTTGCCAGAACGTCACCAAATACTGCCCCTCTTGCATGACCAATATGCAGTGGACCAGTTGGATTTGCAGATACAAATTCAACATTAATGGCCTGATTGTTCCCTATATCTAGGGTGCCAAACTCTGTTTTTAGCTCATTTATTTGTTTTAAAATTCCATGCCACACTTCTATTTTTAAGTGCATGTTGATGAAACCAGAGCCTGCTATTTCCACTTTTGCAACTTCATCAAAAAGTTCAAATTCTTTGGCTAAAACCTCTGCAATTTCAATGGGATTCTTCTTTTCATGCTTTGCAAGCACCATAGCAACATTTGTGTAAATGTCTCCATGGACTCTATTGCTTGGAGGCTCTATGATAAAGTTTGCTGCACTTGTGCTTATAACACCCCTTTGTTTCAACTCATTCAATTTACTAAAGATTAGAGAAGAAATCTGCTTAAAAATGTTCATTCACTATATTGCTATAAAATCTATAGCAGTATAGTGAATAAGTGGGACTAGTTGAAGGTTTATCTTAACTATTTTATCTTCCTGGATCAGAGTTTATATTAAGTCGTTGCCGTAACCATGGTAAGAGAAAGCCATACCTTCGCTGTAACCATCATTACCAGCATCAGGCTCTTCAACATCATCAGTTACTACCTGATCTTCAGTTGTGATTTTATCCTTGATCGTCTCGTCTACACCCTCATCACTATAAGAAAATTTGTTAGTATATGAATAGCGATTATTGATTTTATCACTATAGTTATGTTTTAACATAGAGACCTCCTATACAGTCAAAATTGGAATTACATTAAGATAGAACAAGCTATGAATATAACGTGAATGAAAGAAACTACAGATCACGAAATTTCCGGATAACTATGGAACCATTATAAAATAATAAAATTAAAAATTTAATAATTTTAATTATAAATCTAGCATATCAACTAGCGGTATGATTTAAATTTTCTTTCAATTCCACTGTATCTTCGCCAGTTTTGCATACAGCCCGTCTTTACTCATTAGAAAGTCATGAGTTCCTACTTCTTCTACTTTTCCATGATTAATTACTATAATCTTGTCAGTCTTGAGTGCGGTTGATAGCCTGTGTGTAATTACGATTGTTGTTCTGTTTTGCATTAACTTGCTCAATGCTTTTTGCACGAGGTTCTCACTTTTGTAATCAAGGGCAGAGGTTGCTTCATCCAGTATTAAAACCTGAGGATTGTTGAGTATGGCCCTTGCTATTACAATACGTTGTTTTTGTCCTTCAGAAAGTTTTAATCCTCTTTTTCCTACAAATGTATCAAAATTATCAGGCAGCTTATCAATAAATTCCATCGCATAAGCGCTGATGGCTGCTTGCTTCACTTCCTCATATTCGGCACCTGGTTTGCCATATAGTATATTTTCCATTATTGAGCAAGAAAATATCATGTGATCTTGTGGCACTAAGCCAAACAACGATCTGAGGTCATTTAGCGCAATTGACTTAATATTGTGCCCATCGATAGTAATGCTACCTTTGTTTGGATCATGAAAACGGAGCAGAAGCTTTAAAATGGTGCTTTTACCACTGCCAGATGGTCCAACAATTGATACTGCTTGACCTGCCTCTATAGAAAATGATACGTTATCTAATGCTGGCTTATCAGCATAAAAAAATGTTACACCATTAAACGAAATTCCCTTTTGAACACTACAAATTTTTATAGGATCATCGGGATCTGCTATAGAGCTTTTCATATTTTTAAATTCAAATAAACGCTCTACTATTCCAAGACCTCGTTGTAAATCACTGATATTATCGCTCAAATTATTTATAGCTCCTGCTGCGAGCGCTGAATAAAACACAAATGAGGAGAGTTTTCCAATAGTTATATTATTGCTTAAGACTTCTTTAATACCAAAAAAGAGCAAAACAACTAGTGAACCTATCACACACGTGATAACTAGAGTTACTAGAATAGCACGCAAGAGTACTAATTTTACGTATGATTTTGATACTGAGTTTAAATACTCCTTAAAACGGGTTTTTTCATTTTCTTCGAGTACAAACGATTTGATAGTCACTATAGATCTAAAATTTTCCTCACTAAATGACGCAAGCTCACTTAATTTATCCTGGGCAAAGCGTGCATAGCTACGCACTTTTTTTCCAAGTGAGGTCATGATAATGAGTAGTATAGGTATTATTGCGGCTGCATACGCAGTTAGTTGTATATTTGTATATAATAACATAGCAACACTGCCAATCAGAATCACAAAATTTCGTAATATGGTTAGTAAGCTGCTGTTTATTATTGATTGCAGCACAGAGGTATCAGTAATTAACGCTGAGATAACATCTTGTACGCCTGTGTTCTCAAAGAAACTTGGTTGCAAGTTAGTGATACTGCTATATAAGTCATATCTGATTCTTGCGATAACTTTCTCGCTGCCAATGCCAATGAAATATAACCGAGTAAATGCAGTGAGAGAAATGGCTAAAACTATAAGTATTGCAACTAATAGTTTGGTAGTAAAATCGTGCTCTGTGCCAGAATCAATTATATTGCTTAAGCCTCTGCCAAAGAGGAGGATCGTTAAGGCTGAAAATAAAACTGCAATAAAAGCTATGACAAAATAGGATAGATTAGGCTTTATATAGTAAAATAACTGCCTAATATTAGATCGCATCGTATTTTGAAGTTTCTAAAGTTAAGTATATAGATTTTAGTTTCAGGGGAAAGGGGAAAGGTGTAGTATGAAGCAATTTAGGTTCTGCAGCTGTTGTGATTTTAGTCCACCAAGAAAGGGTAGTAGCCCGCAGAAACGAAAAACTTGCTTGACAAACTCCGCCAGTCCTCTTATCATGGTATTGAAGGTATTCAGTTATCTTCATCTGTGCAGATTAAACAGCAAGAAAACAACGTAGTTGGCGTCTTATTTTTAATTTTTTGCACTATGTGCACCTTATGTCTTCACAACATTTCTAGGTTTTTACCTATATAAGCTGAAACGCGCTTATAAGTCGTTTAAGACAGTATAGTACGCCAATTTACAGGATTAGAGAGTGACAACTAGCTAACACGGGGTTTCTTTTGCCTTTTTTTCTGCTTAGTAAATTTCTTAAACATTTAAACTAAGGTGAGTTGCATTTAAAAGCAGCTAAATTGAAGTGTTTAAGACTTAAAAAACGCCAATACTGAAAATAGACAATGACTAGGGCTTCTTTTGCCTTTTTTTTCGTTTGGTAAATTTCTTAAGTATTTATGGCTAAACGACAATCGTCATCCCGCTACGTGTTAGCGGGATCTATGTTAAGGTATGACGGTTAAGTAAGGGATCTATGTTAAGAGATACCGCGGCGGTATGACGGTTCGCGGCGGCATAGCTATCTTCAAAAATATGGTTGAATAATTGTTAATAATAGTGTATAATTATTAATATTTTTAAGCACTTTGGCTATGGCTTTATCTAAGTTTCTCGAGCCTAAGCTGGATTTAACCTTTAAAAGAATCTTTGGCACTGAAAAAAATAAGAATATTCTCATACATTTTTTGAATGATATTTTAGGGTTTACCGAGATAAATACTATACAAGAAGTGGAATTCCTCAGTACTATAATGGATCCTGAAATTGCCTCTGATAAGCAAAGTATAGTTGATGTTCTTTGCAGGGACTCTAGTGGGGCTAGGTATGTGATTGAAATGGTGCGACCTGAAAGTCTTCGGTCATATTGTTTAAAAGGAGAGGAATTCATTCAGAAAGAAACTGAAAGGATTCTAAAACTTATTAAACCAGATGTTTTGCCGTCTGAGTCTACGCATCAGTGCGAATCGGGCAACCGGTTGGTGCCAAGCGATGCGGACAATGAACCTCCTCTTGAAAAAGAAGATGCTCAATCGTGAGAGGGGCATAAACTGCAAGCATCATGTGGTTGGAGGGCTAGGCTAGTGGTATGGTGAACGTAAGTGAAGCTTTATAAGTACCGATACGATGAAAGAGCTAAAGATGCTGATAAGCTCTGACCAAAAGGTAATGTGGATAAGTTACATTTTTCATTTCTAGATGTACGCAAATAATAACTCCACCGGTATAGAGAAGCCACCTAACCCACTATTGTATGAATGGAGAAACAGGGTAAGCCTGTATTTTCGCCTACATGGCAAGCAAACCGCAAGGAATGCTGATGGAAGTGCAGGTAAAGGAGAATGGAGAAAGCGAATGCCATTTTGTAACGAAATGGATAGAATTTGTAACATTAATTCGCGTGAAAACGAGCAGACTTCCGTTTGGTCCCTCGTGACAAGAAACTTTGTTAACCACTTAAGGTAGGAAAGCAGATGATTACAAGTAAACCTGTAAGTGCATCTACCAAAAGCTTTGAAGCATGGAAGCAGTTGCCATGGAAGAAATGCCAGAAAGTTATTGTGAGGCTACAAAGATGTATTGTTAAGGCTGTCCAAGAAGGAAGATGGGGTAAGGTAAAAACTTTACAACATCTTCTCACACGCTCTTTTAGCGGAAAAGCTTTGGCTGTTAAGAGAGTAACTGAAAACCAAGGAAAAAACACAGCGGGTGTAGATCGTCAACTATGGTCAACTTGCAATGCTAAATTTCAAGGAATAAAGCAGTTAAAGCAAAGAGGATATAAACCTTCTCCGCTAAAACGGATTTATATCAGTAAATCTAATGGCAAAAGAAGACCTCTTGGAATACCCACGATAAAAGATAGAGCCATGCAAGCATTATATCTGTTTGCTCTGGAACCGATAGCTGAAACGATCAGTGATCGTCACTCCTATGGCTTTAGACCTAAAAGATCCTGTGCAGATGCTACAGTAGCTTGTCATTTGTTACCGGCAAGTCGTAATCAACTACAATGGATACTTGAAGGTGATATCAAAGGATGCTTTGACAACATTAATCATGAATGGCTTATGAAGCATATTCCTATGGAGAAAAAAATTCTGCATAGTTGGTTAAAAGCTGGCTTCCTAGAATCAAAAACTCTGTATCCCACAACTGCAGGTACCCCGCAAGGTGGTATAATTTCTCCAATACTAGACAATTTAGCCTTAAACGGACTTGAAAAGTTATTGGAAAGTCGATTTGGTAAACTCGGCAGTAGAAAAAGAAACAAAATCAGAAGTGGAGTGAATGTAATCAGATACGCAGACGACTTTATTATTTCAGGTTTCACACATGAAGTACTGGAAAAGGAAGTTAAGCCTTTAGTATCATCTTTTCTTCATGAGCGAGGTTTAATTCTGTCAGAAGAGAAGACAAAGATTACATCTATCACAACAGGGTTTGACTTTCTTGGTTGTAATGTACGTAGATATAATAAGAAGTTAATTATTAAACCTTCGAAAGAAAGTATTAAAAGACTTCTTAATAAAGCACGTACATTGATAAAAGCAAATATAGCGAACACTCAGGCTATAGTAATTAAGTCACTCAACTCTCTACTGAGAGGATGGGGAAGTTACTATCACCATGTGTGTGCTAAAAAAGCGTTTAGAAAGATCGACAATGAAATTTGGCATAGTTTATGGAAATGGGCAAAGAAAGGACATCCTCGTAAAGGATTACGTTGGATAAAGAATCGTTACTTCAAAGTAATGGGTCAACGCCAATGGGTTTTTGCTGCACCCCTATGCAAGAACAAACCAAAAGAGATACGGTATTTAAGACTGCTTAAGCTGATTGATATACCTATCAGACGACATGTTAAAATCAGAGCGGATGCAAATCCCCTTGACTTAAAATGGAAAAAGTATTTTGATGAGAGAGTGAAACGAACAAGAATGTTAGCAAGCTCTTTCTCAAGAGAAGGTTCTCTACTGTTGGTGTCACCATTAAGAATGATGTTTCCTGAGGAATCATGAAGGACAAGCCGGTTCTAGAAAAGAAGAACTTAGATAAGGGGCTCAAGCGTAGTGTTGGGAAACCTGCATGCTGCGTTTCTAAGGGAGGGGGTAGTAGTAATACTGCTTCCTTACCTGACCAGTTTACTAAGACCAAAGGCTTCGAAAAGCGTGCTCAATACTATGCTGCCAAAGCCTACTCAAGTCAAGCTGATCAAGGTGATGATTATCATAACCTCAAAGAAATTATCTTTATTGCTGTTGCTGATTGTATTATTTTTCCAGATAAGGCTGAGTACAAATCTAATCATGTCATTTTAGATCAAAATAGCTTTGAACATGACTTAAAGGATTTTTACTTCGTATTCATAGAACTACCTAAATTTACAAAGACAAAAGAAGACCAACTAGAAAATATAGTAGAAAAATGGTGTTATTTTTTCCGATATGCAGCAGAAACAAGCGAAGAGGACCTAGATAAAATAGTTGGTAGTGACGTAATAATAAAACGAGCTTATGAAGAAATGAATAAGTTTAATTGGTCAGAAGAAGAGTTACTAGCATATGAGCAAATGAAAAAACGCATAATGGATGAGATTGCTGCTTTTGCTGAAAAATTTGATGAGGGTCTTAAAGTTGGTCATGAAAAAGGTAGACAAGAAGGTAGACAAGAAGAAAAAATCGAAGTTGCAAAAAACTCACTCAAGGCCGGTGTCTCTATAGATGTTATCGCTGAAATCACAGGCCTTTCAATAGATGAAATCAAAAGGTTAAGGATTTAAATTTTATCCATTAAAGCCTTGAGCTTGAGAAGAATGATTAGAAACAAAAGCGCCATTAAGATTACTATTAGGCTGAGAGTTTTCTTTAGTATATTTGTGAAGAAGTTTAACTATATCATTGTGGACGTTTTGCGTTGCTATACTTAAAGGAGTGAAACCTTCCTTAATCTTAGCATTAACATCAGCTTTATGCTGCAGAAGAAGCTCAACTACATCTTTATGACCTACTTCTGCTGGAAGATGTAAAGGAGTATAACCTCCCTCAGCTTTAGCATTGATATCAGCTTTATGCTTCAGAAGAAATTTAATCACATTCATGTCACGTCTTACCACTGCTATATGTAAAGAAGTATAACCGTTGCTATCCTCAGCATTAATATTAACTCCTTTCTTAATTAACTTCTTAGCCTTTTGCAAATCACCATTTTCTAAAGCTGAAAATAACTCCTTTGTATTTTTCTCTAATCTTTTTGATTCCTTTTCGTCATTTAAATCCTGTTTATACTTTTCATTCTGAGGCTTTTTGCTATTGTGTTTTCTATTAGTACTATCTTCTAAAGAAAGCTGTGGTTTTACCTCTTGAACTTGATGACATTTTTTAGCTTTTTTCTTTTTGTTTTTATTATGTTTACCCTTTTTATTTTGAGGTTTGCTAATATCATCTTCTTTTCCTTCATGTTCTGAGCTTTGTGAAGACCTAGAACTTATATCACTCTCTAACACTGAACTTGTATGCTTGTTCTTATCTGAGTTATGAAGTTCTTCATGATACTCCTTAGCTTTCAATGCATTCATAATCTCTTTAGCATATTTTTCTTCTTTTTTTTGTCGCAATTTTTCTTCTATACTTTTAGCTTGCTCTATGTTTCCTTTATCTATTAACTCTAGCACCATATTTCTCCATTCTTCAGGAGTAGATTCTTCTTTCTTAATATCTGTATTACTAACTCTCTCCGATTTTATTATCCGCAATAAATTACACTTTCCTTCATTACCTATAACATAGACACTATTAATAGCTCGAGTAACTCCAACATACAGGGCATTCATATAGAATTTATATTCCTCAGAAGATTTATCTCCCTTATCCTTATTTCTTGAAGTTTTCACATTCTTTGCGTGATACGAATCACGGATTTTCTTAATAGCATTTTCAATCTTCGCTTCATCTGTCTTTTTTTTTGCTATATTCCATACTTCATTGTAAGCTTCATGGGACATAAACTTGTAAAGAATCACATTCTTAAACTCCAAGCCTTTGGCTTCATGTATATTAAACACAAGTGGAGTGTTAAACAATCTACTAGCATCTTCTTTACTCTCATCATTCAGAACTAAAACAGCCCAATTTATCGACTCAGGTACTTTTCTTGCCATCTCTTGCTCTTTATCCTCAGCGGTAAAGTCGACATTACCCTCGTTCTCAGTATCACTTTTCATGAAAAAAAGCTTTTTTTCCTCTTCTGTTATCTTATCTTCTGAAGCAAAACAATAATTCTTAAAGTGTAATATACGATTGGATAATTCAATAACTTGCTGGCTATTACGATAGTTCTTTTCAAGAAAACAAACTGATGGTTCTTTGTCAGCAGCATTTTTATGGAGAAAAGACTTCAACTTAGATAGAGAAAAAAAACTAGGATGTATCACTTGATTAACATCGCCACATAATAAAAAATTATCCTTACTTCCATCTTTTAAACTCTTCAATATTGAACTCAATGTGCTTTCAGTTAAATCTTGGACTTCATCTATAACAACTACATCATAAACTTTTTCTTCAGTACACTTATGAGCGATAAGATTAGGATCATAATACTCTGAATCTTTTTCTATAAATTCCTTATACTCTCCAAAAAGACCATAGACATGATCCCTTTTCTCCTCAGAAAATATAGCTTGTCTCTTTCCTAACTCTTTATATTCCTCTTTTTTTAAGTCTCCTCCAGCTATTACAGCTGTAAATTCTTCGAATATTTTATCCCCATCTTTTTTATATTCTTTAAATCTATCTTTCTTACATATTTCATTGAACCATGAAAAAAACTTATTTCTATCAACCGGCTTCTTTCCTTTTATACCTTCTGCTTGCTTTTCAAGAAACTCATGAAGAGACAAGAACTCAATTCTATCTGGAATGCCAATCTTGAAGTCATTAGCAGTTTCATCCCAGTATACATATTCATACAATTCTTTTGATCGTTTTATAAGATTTTCAGACTTGGTAATATATAAAATTCTTCCTTTCTTAAATTCCTCTTCTATTTTCCTTAGTTTTTCCAAAGCTACAGATGTCTTTCCACTACCAGCAGATCCACTAACAACTAAAGGTAAATCTTTAGCATTTTCAACTATATCTTCTTGCTTTGCACTAAGAGTGATAAAATTACCTAACCAACAGACTTGTGGAGCATCTCTAATCTTCACTTCACCCGTACTATCAGAAACTTCTTTACTGTTTTGATCTATTATTTTTATGTTTTCAATTTTTTTTTCATCTGTTAAGAATTTTGACCTTCTGTAATCATGATTCAGAATCACTTCTAAAATAACAAAAATATCTTTGT
This sequence comes from Wolbachia endosymbiont (group A) of Aleiodes leptofemur, assembly GCF_964028465.1. NCBI lineage: Bacteria > Pseudomonadati > Pseudomonadota > Alphaproteobacteria > Rickettsiales > Anaplasmataceae > Wolbachia > Wolbachia endosymbiont (group A) of Aleiodes leptofemur. The sequence continues at coordinate 710,058 of NZ_OZ034782.1, read as the reverse complement.
CACCATGCTTCATAGCCTTAAATAATAATCTGTCCCTATCACTTAATTTAGCCCGAAAATACTTAACACCTCCCTTGCCACGTATTAGCTTTATATCTCCCTGATTTGTACTTTTATTTTCTTCTAAATCTTCAATTATTGCATTGAACTTTTTTCTTAAAGGACTTTCGCCATCACCTAAATCATGGTCATTAAACCCCTTACAATAAAATATAGAATACATAACTTACTACCTAAAATAACCCAACCCAATAGATACCATAAACAACCAATTAGATTTCATCTGATGATTCTTACTATTCGATAATATATATATTTTGTCATTTTATCAATACTTTAGTTTATTTGAGCAATAAAGTGATGAAAAAGCTAAAAACATTTTTTACAAAAAGAACTATACTAATAGAAAAATTTTTTTTATTAAAAATACACAATTATCATAAATTTCTCTGTTATCTCTAGATAAATTATTGTTAATTTAGCATTATATATTATTAAAATCTCAAGCAAAATAACCATTTCCAGCAAGCAAAACCAAGAAACGTGAGAACTGTTTTTCTTGGGATGCGTTGGTCTTCCATGTGATACGTTCGAACTCTTATTTATAGTAATTTTACTATACCATAAAATCATCTATATTAGACTACTTTTGTCACATTTACATATGAACTAATTTTCCTAACCTTGTTGCAAAAATTTCACACCTTTGTTTTCACAACCTTATTTTACAAGGCGCGTTCTCACAAACATACGTACTATCTTCGTGTTTTTTAAAAAAGTAAACATTCAAGATTTTTATAACACTAATTTTTAGTTAGTATGTCTCTGAAGCTACTTGACTTCCCTATTAAAGGATGTAACAGTCCAGTTGAACAACTGCACTAAGTGAAGATGGAGGATACTTGGTAATTTCAGAACATAAACAATGGGGAGAGGTGCTAGCAGCAGTAAACCTAACCAAGGGTGATGTGTTTAAACAAATAAAAGGAATTTTAAAAGAAAAATTTCGAGAGACATACAAAAAGTGGGAACAAAAATCCTTTGATTTAGAACACCTGTTTGATGTATCATCAAACAATAAAGAAGTTAATATCAAATTTGCATTGTTGCATCTGTCCGCTTTGCATGGCTATAAAGATATAGTAACAACTCTATTAGACAGAGGAGCTAATGTTGATGAGAAAAACAATGATGGATGTACTCCTCTACATATAGCTGCTGAATTTGGTCATACAGAGGTAGTAATAGCTCTATTAGACAGAGGAGCTAATGTTAATGAGAAAAACAATTATGAATGGACTCCTCTACATATAGCTGCTAGAAACAGCCATACAGAGGTAGTAACAGTTCTATTAGACAAAGGAGCTAATCCCTTAGTAAAAAAATAGATACGGTGAAACTCCAATAGACCCAACTTTGGTAGTATTTTGGCGGTATAGCTGCATTAGCGGTAGGTGTTGGATGCGGTATGGCTTTGTTGCATAGCACTGATAGGCATGTAAATCACAGTGAATTTACGCAGCTAATTTAAATTTAGCCATACCTATATCAGTAAATTTGTGGGAACGTTCAAAGAAGTGTGTCAAACCGAAAAAAAGTAATAAATTGATATAAAAAATGGAGGTTTGATATGAGTCAAGCAAATAGTGCTACAAGTTTGGTAGATTATAAAGAATTAGAAAAAAATATTCTATCGTCTATACGAGAAGGTAGACCATTGACAGGAAGAGATGGAGCATTAACACCGTTTATAAAAAGGCTGCTAGAGGCAAGTCTGGAAGGTGGAATAGAAAGCCACATGTCAGCTAAAAGTGAAGAAAATAACCGAAGAAATGGGAGGAATGGAAAGACTTTACGTACAAGTGCAGGTTCATTTGAGCTGTTAACGCCAAGAGATAGAGAAGGAAGTTTTGAGCCGCAAATAGTCAAAAAAAAGGCAAACAAGCTTACATCCAGAGCTTGAAACGAAGATTTTGAGCACATTTGCCAGTGGTATGAGCTATAGAGATATAGCGTCACACGTTGAGGAAATTTATGATCACAAAATATCGGCAGCAGAGATATCAAGTATTACCGACAAATTACTGCCTATAATCAATGAATGGCGTAGTCGTCCACTGCAATCAGTATACCCGATAGTATTTATGGATGGGATGTTCTTTAAGGTCAAAGAGGATGGACATTGCGTAAGTAAATGTATGTACAATATATTAGGCATTGACCAAAATGGCAGAAAAGAAGTCCTGGGCTTTTATTTGGCTGAAAGTGAAGGAGCTAACTTTTGGTTGGGAGTGCTAAATAACCTCAAAGAAAGAGGAGTAGAAGATATTCTGATTGCATGTGTAGATGGGCTAAAAAGCTTTCCTGCAGCCATCAACAGTGTATTTCCCAGTGCAGAAGTGCAGCTATGTATAGTACACCAAATAAGAAATTCTCTGAAATATGTATCCAGTAAAGATGTGAAAGTTTTCATGAATGATTTGAAGAAAATATATCGTGCTTCAAGTAAAGAAATCGCTGAGAATTATTTGCTTGAGCTGGGAGAAAAATGGGGTGAGAAATATCCTTTAGTTATAAAATCGTGGCAGAACAATTGGGAAAATTTATCTGGTTATTTTAAGTATTCTAGCCCAGTTAGGGGGCTAATTTACACTACAAATCCAATTGAGGGGCTGCACAGACAGATCAGAAAATTCACTAAAACCAAGGGCTCATTTACTAGCACAAATGCCTTGTATAAACAGGTATATTGTGCTATAAAGAAGGTAGAGCAAAAATGAACTATGGCTCTGCCTAATCGGGCTTTAACTATGTCTCAACTTGATATTTTCTTTCCAGATAGATTGAAAATTGAGTTGAACTAGAAATTCGCTTTGACATACTTCTTTGAACGTTCCCGCTAATTTAAATTTAGCCATACCTATATCAGTAAATTTGTTCAATAAGTAGCACTTAATTAACAGCTCTTTTTCACGATTTACCTCTGATTTATTTTTCAAGCCAAACCCAAATATTTGCTTCAACCTATAGAAAAAGACTTCAATATAAGACCGTGCTCCATACTTAACTTTTTTCTTCCATTCATTAATACCATCTTCATAATTCTCATATGACCTAATTCTACTAATATACTTATTTCTTTCTGATAAGTAGTCAGCTAAACAAATTTTAGTATCCTTCCTAGGGCAAATAATAGGCACAATATTGTATTTTCTGCATTCTTTATACACACTTTTTATATCATAAGCCGCATCTGCTCGAATAGAACAAATGTTATATTTATCACTGACTTCTTCTAACATATCGCAGACCGGCAAATAGTCTACAGCAACACCACTAGTGTAGTTCATGCTTATTGCTTTCTTATCATTTATGTTTAAAACAACATGTAATTTTCTTACTTGACCATAACCACTGTATTTTCTTTTTCGAATATTAAGCTTACTATGCCCACCGTTATTATTGTAGATACTAACTCTAGTGCTATCTACGGCAATTTCAACATTTTCCAGATCATCTTTATTGCTTCTATGGTCATCAATCTTCAAATTAAGCTTTTTAAATCTTCTGGAAGCTTGTGTATAGCTGATAATCTTAAGTTTTTTGCCTATTTGTACCATATAACCTTTTACAAAACCTACAGCTTGTCTCAAGCCAATTCTAAAAAGATGAACTATTATGTGTATTAAAATTACAACTTTATCACTATAAGTGTTATTGCCACCTGCAACTTTTGGACTATTTTCATACCAATTTTCTATGGCTTGATTAACAAAATGAAAACATTTCCTCTTTTTTTGAGAAACTCGTTATATTCTCTTCGGTTACTTACTCTCATTTTTTGTGGCATAAGTTGTACTTGTTTGAAAAATGCCTATTTTACAACAAAATGCGTTAGTAGCCATATATTAAAAAGCTTTTCTTCTTACAATAACCTCAACCAACACTAGCTATGCAACAAAGCCACACCGATTTTGGAACCTGGACAAACTGTTATTCTTGATAATGCTACTTTTCATAAGTCTAATAAGATTACTGAACTTGCTAAAGGAGTTGGTGCAGAAATTTTATATCTACCGCCTTATTCTCCCGACTTTAACAAAATTGAGCATCACTGGTTTGCTATAAAAAACAGAGCTAGGAAAAACATTCCTCTATTTACATCTTTTCGTCATGCTGTTGATTCTGCTTTTCTATAGGATTTTGGACTATTGTGAAAAGAGCTATAAGATGTATGGTCCCAGAGAGTGATGGTATACTATCATCATCATTTAAGGAGTCATTATGGGACAGATATTACATGGGTGCGCCAAAACAACACAGACGATTCGTAGAGCAATACAAAATAGAAAAGAGAGCATAGCAAAACTCTCCAAGCATTATAACCTTAATCCAAAAACTATTATTAAGTGGAGAAAACGTTCATTTACGAAAGATGCTGATATGGGTCGAAAGCATCCAAGATCAACTGTTTTAACGCTAGAAGAGGAAGCTATAATAGTTACATTTCGCAAGTATACACTACTGCCACTAGATGATTGCCTTTACGCTCTGCAGTCTACAATTCCGCATTTGACTCGCTCTAGCTTGCATCGTTGTTTACAAAGACACAACATTAGCAGATTACCAACTGTTGATGGAGAAGTTAAGTCAAAAAAGAAATTCAAACAATATCCTATCGGTTACTTTCATATTGATATTGCTGAAGTTAGAACTGAGGAGGGCAAATTACATTTGTTTGTTGCTATTGATAGGACATCCAAATTTACCTATGTTGAGTTGTGTAACAGTGCTACAAAACCCATAGCTGCTGAGTTCTTACGTAATTTGATTAGAATTTTACCGTATAAAATCCATACTATTTTGACAGATAACGGTATACAATTTACAAACCAGAAGCGTCATAAGTATGCTTTCCAACATATATTTGATAGAGTTTGCGAAGAGAATGTTATTGAACATCGTTTGACAAAAGTTAGCCATCCTTGGACGAATGGGCAAGTCGAGCGTATGAATAAAACTTTAAAGGATGCTACAGTTAAGAAGTATTACTATCAATCGCACCAGCAACTTAAAGAACACCTTTATAACTTTGTTATGGCTTATAATTATGCAAAGAGACTCAAAACTCTTAAGGGTCTTACTCCTTATGAATTTATATGTTATCAGTGGACACAGTCTCCAGAATTATTTATACTAAATCCACACCATCACACTCTGGGACCATACATCTAATGGCTCTATTTTCTTCACTAACCTACATAGATTTGCGTTGTGCACATTAAACAGGCAGCCAAAACCTATGGTGTTATGCAAGCGTGATAGTACAAAATTACGTGAAATAACTCATCTTCTAGAGTTGGTGGCGCCTGAACGGTTATGGTTAAAAACACTACTAGCTTCAGGAACTTCCAAGGCAGAACGCGGGTTACCAAAATTACTAGAACCACTAACATTAAGCAAAATAGGTGCTTCTTGTCCTGAAGCAGGAATACGCTCTACACGAGATATAGTAACTTCTTCTCCTTCTTCTCCAAAAAGTTCAGGATCGCACACCCTAAAGCATTCTACCATACATGTAGACAATTCTGCCCTTCTCGCACTCTTGTGTTTTAAAGATTTGATGAGTAAGTTATAAATCTGTTCTCGACTTTGATCAGGTATCTCGATTTGAATAGGTAGATATACTGAATTATTTTCTCTCTCTAATTCCAGCGAGATACTTTCCCTCTTAATTTTCTTATCCATATGAGACCTTAAACAACCATTTACATTTCTATTTTCTAGCAAAGCTGTATTAATAGCTTGAGCATTTTCTAATGCCCAGATGGCACTATCATAATAGTCTCCTTCCTGCACAGTGGAAACATCTTCGATTCTAACATTTTCTCCTAAGACATCCTCAACTGAACGACTTACACCGGCTTCAACGCCCATGTTATAGCAGTCAGCATAGTACGCAAAGTAATTCTCACTTCGGTAAATAATCACTAATGTAACCCAATGATTATTACCTAGATTAACAATTAAAGTTACCTGACGACTTGTATCTGATGTTACATTTTGCTTAAATTCAGTTAACACATTGTTCACACACTTGTAACCTGTTCTATCTCCTTCATGGATTACCTCCATGGAGGTTACTGCAAAACTTTGATTGCTACAATTATGAAGACCATATTGCTTTGCAGCGAGGAGTATGTCCCGATATTGAAGGCAGTAATCATAACACTCATTTAATGTTGCAAATTCTAGTGTAAGGAGATCATCCACATCTCGTATTTGGTTGCCATATCCAAGAATATTGTTTATGTTCTGTAATATGCGCTGCAATGCCTTATCTTGAATTTCAATAGAGCTTACAAAATATCTACTTTCTAAAAAAGGGAACGATGTAGTTAGAAATTTTGCTATTTCAAATCTATTATTTTCATAGGCAAAGCTTAATAGAAATGCTAAAAGCTCTTTATCTACATTATGGTGTATTCTAAATATAGATTCTAATGATTCCAATCGACACAACATGATAGCCCAAGAAAACAAATCCCTATTCTGATGACTGTCAATAATAAGCGTGGGGTCCTTTCTGCTAAGAAAGCTTACCATTTTTAGATCGTTATTGAAGATAGCGAATTTGATAGGAATAAGACCAAGTTTATTAGGGAATCTGATCAAACCAGGTTGAATGTTTAATAGAAATTCTACTACTTCTAGCCTGGAAAATGAAATAGAATAATGAATTAGAGCCATTCCATACATATCATGTGCCCTTAATAAATCAGGGCGCTTTTTAAGCAAAAGTTTTATAAGATTAAGCTCACTACAAACACCAACTAGATCCAAAAAAGTTCTACCTTGTTCACAACACAAAGTTGGCAAGTGAGGGTAATGCTGCGCTAGAAACTCAAGACATTCATACCCAGAATGTAGGGTACTTAGAAACGCTACAATCCTCGTCTTATTAAGAAAAGCAGCAAAATCAATAGGGAAAATGCCATCTCTATCGGGTGATGTAGCTAAATGCGGATCCTGTCTGGCTAGAAATTTTACTAACTCTAATCTGCCAAGCAAGATAGCATAGTAGATAGGTGTGACCCCTTCACTACCAGGCATACTAATTAGATTAGTATCTTGCTTAACCAGAAATTCTATTAATTTTAATTCACCAGATGAAAGGATAGCCATAATAAGAAAAGTCACGCCATCTTTATTAACCCTCTTCATGTGCTGAAGAGAGCTTTTCAAGAGAATTTCTGCTAGCGCAAAATGACCATGCTGAACAATAACACCCAAGGTATTTATACTTAATAGACCATCTCTACTAGAGTGAACTAGCTGCTTAAAAAGAAATTCTCCTATAGATTGCATATCCATTAACATACTATAGCCAAAGGGACTAATACCGTACCTGTCAGTTACATCAATCAACTCAGGATAGTTTTCTGCTAAAAAACTTACTATATCTGATTTACCACTTAAAACGGCATGATGAAGAACATTCGCTCCACCAGAATCATTTGCACTTATATCAGCTCCCTCCTTGATCAGAAATTTTAATACCTCCAATTGACCATGTAGAACAGCAAAAATAGTGGGACTTACACAAGTATCGTCTTTTTTATCCAACAAACTACGATCTTTTTTGATCAGGAAATCTACTACTTCCCTTTTACCACTTGCAATGGCAAAATGAATCAGATTATTATCATGAGAAGTTTCCTTCATACAACGACTAAATTTTTCAAAGAGGAATTCCAGAGTTTTTACTTGACCACCGAGGGCAGCAAGATGAAGAGGAGGAACTTTATATCCCAAATTAAAACCATAACCTTGTGCGAATAGAAACTTCACTATTTCGAGCCGACCATTGAAGGCAGAATAGCAGAGGGCATCATTACCCAAATTATCAGTCAAATTTGGATTAGCTTGACATTTGTGCAGAAGCTCTACCATTTGTAAATTGCCTACTGTACAGGCATAATGAAAAGGGGTTGTACCATCACGATCGGCTAAATTTATCATAGTATTATCCCGTATATGCAGTGATGATACCTTCAAATAACTAAAATTGCAGACAGCTTCATGAACAAAAGTCTGGCCCAAATAACTGTTTACGTAAATCAAATCAAGATTTTTACCGTATACACGTTGTGTATTAGTACTACTCAATCTATGCACGACTTTGACTGAAGACTTTACTTTATCTAGCTTGCCATCATCGACAAAATGCTGAGATTTTTTTTCCTCTCCTTCAATACATCTTTTCTTTTTATTAGCCTCTGTAGGCAAATCACTTCTTCGCTTTCTACTTAAGGAATGTCTAGACACTTTATTATCAGATGAACTCAAGGAGATGTCCATATCTTCTGATATATCAACAACAACATCACCGTAACCTCCAGATCCACCACCGTAACCTCCAGATCCACCACCGTAACCTCCAGATCCACCACCGTAACCTCCAGATCCACCACCGTAACCTCCAGATCCACCACCGTAACCTCCAGATCCACCACCGTAACCTCCAGATCCACCACCGTAACCTCCAGATCCACCACCGTAACCTCCAGATCCACCACCGTGACCTCCAGATCCTCCTCTACCATCATCAGGACCTTGCGATTGGCCAATCCCTCTCCTTTGCTTGAACTCAGCTAGTAATTCTGTGAATAAGACTTTAATCTCATTAGTATCATACTTTGTTGCTAATTTCATCCCCGAGATGCTTTCCTTTATTAATTCAACTTCACGTTCAAAATCGATCTGCTGCGAAGCACAGGGATGTAGACTTTGTGATGGAAAGATATCTATCTTTTTAACATAATAGCTTACACCTTGAGGAAATCCTTCAAAAGCATCTTTTTCAAAGACTAAGGGGCTTCTTAAGCCGTATTCAGGAATACAAGATTGAGAATATGAGAACACTAACGAAGAAGAAACTAAGACGGCTGTTTTTTCGTAAACTTGATTAGCACATATGGTTTGTGAACTGTGTGTAAAAGCTAACGAATGAGAATAGCGCATATCATTAAGTTTACCTAAAAGAACAGCTTTTATCATTTCATCACATGAAAGCTCTGACGGGCCAGTCCTAATAAGGTATTCCTTTGCCCTCCAAGCTCCAGCACACGATAATTTTCCCAGAACTGACTCATTTATCTCATTACCAGTGAATTGAAGAATTTGAAATTGAAAAGCTTGGAAAAGCTCGATTCCACACCGAATTACAAGATCCTCTAATACATCATTATTAACCTTATCAACTAAGTTAACAAATTTAATATTTTTAAGCTTGTCATCACAAATGAAACTTGCAACTAGAGAAGAAATGTACCTAGCAATAGACGCTGATGAAGGTACAGCACCCATAACAGAAGCAGAAGCCCCAAGACCAAAAGCACAAGAGGCAACCCCTACACCTACACCAGCTCCGGATATGAACGACAATACTTCACTCACTAAGGCTTTGGAATCTTTAGATTCAGCTCTTATGGACGTTCGAGAACCTTCTATCGAAGAAAAAAACTCTCGGAAGAAACCTGCAACAAACAAATATCTTTTTCTTTCTAACACTCATCAACCCAACTACATTAAGCTCTAATGATAGCAGAAAAATTTAGAGAGTCAAACAATTTACCCATTTTATTAGGGTGATTCTCAATATAACTTTTTATCATTTTGTCTGTTGCATTTCCACTAGTCCTGACAAAGTAGCCTGCTGCCAATAATCCAGTATCTTTTTCTTAACTCTGGAAAGCTTTGGTGGATTTTTCTGGAACTTTTTTCTCTTATTAACTGCACTAACTTGCTAATACTTAACTCTTCCGCAACTTCTTTAGTTTTCTGCCCTATATCTACAACCAATACTGGATATCAATATTTTGTTATCCACACTATGTGATATGTACATTCATATGCAGAGTGACTGCTTTTTCTATAATATTCCACATTCTTGCAAATTTTTCATCTTAAAATTATATTCTTGAAAGGATGGACTTCAACTCCAGGGTTTTCCTCCCACATTTGGGACAGTAAACTTGCTATTTAATTGTAAACGGCCTTGACTTTTTCCTACATCCTTAAGTAAGCTTATACTAAAATGTTAAAAGAACAAATATCCTAACTATGCCGAGCAACAAATGTTAGCTTTTATGAGAAGAGTTTGTTTTGGACTGTGTTGGACTACCATGTGTACCATACGAACTTTTTTATATGGTAATTTCACTGTAAGCTAAAACCAGCTATATTGGATCACTTTCGCTAAATCTACGTACGAACTGGTTTGCCTAATTTTGTTGTAACAATTTCAAGCTTTTATTTTTACAACCCTATTTTTACGCAACGCGTTCTCGTAAATATACGTACTATTTTTGTGTTTTTGGGGAAAGTAAATAATTAAATCCTTTACGACGCTAATTCGCAGTATGTTTCTAATGCTATTTTCACTGCTTCAAATATAATTGACATTATATTTAAAACATATTAGACTTAGTTATATAATAATAGAATTTATATATATGATATCTGTAGAAATTAATAATTTAAATCAAGGATGGCGTTGGCGTAAATAATTTTACATCAATTTTAGGCTTTGTTTGAATTGTAGTTTTTATAGGGTATCACGATGTTGTTTTCCGTCATTTTTAAAGCTTTCTATTATAAGAAGTATCTTTTAGCGTTTCTATCTGTCCTGTTTTTTACTGTTGCAGTTTATGCTAATCATAAAAATATTGGTATTATTGTACCTCTTGAACATGAAGCAATGACTCAGATTGTTAATGGAATTAAAGAATCGTTGCAAGACCAGAGTGTTAAAATTACAGTTAAAAATGCTCATGGGGATCCTAATGCTTTACTCACAATAATTAAGCAAATGCAGCATCAAGACATACTCATGCCTATTGGTTCTTCTACCTCTCTAATGACTATTTCTGTATGGTCCCAGAGTGTGATGGTGTGGATTTAGTATAAATAATTCTGGAGACTGTGTCCACTGATAACATATAAATTCATAAGGAGTAAGACCCTTAAGAGTTTTGAGTCTCTTTGCATAATTATAAGCCATAACAAAGTTATAAAGGTGTTCTTTAAGTTGCTGGTGCGATTGATAGTAATACTTCTTAACTGTAGCATCCTTTAAAGTTTTATTCATACGCTCGACTTGCCCATTCGTCCAAGGATGGCTAACTTTTGTCAAACGATGTTCAATAACATTCTCTTCGCAAACTCTATCAAATATATGTTGGAAAGCATACTTATGACGCTTCTGGTTTGTAAATTGTATACCGTTATCTGTCAAAATAGTATGGATTTTATACGGTAAAATTCTAATCAAATTACGTAAGAACTCAGCAGCTATGGGTTTTGTAGCACTGTTACACAACTCAACATAGGTAAATTTGGATGTCCTATCAATAGCAACAAACAAATGTAATTTGCCCTCCTCAGTTCTAACTTCAGCAATATCAATATGAAAGTAACCGATAGGATATTGTTTGAATTTCTTTTTTGACTTAACTTCTCCATCAACAGTTGGTAATCTGCTAATGTTGTGTCTTTGTAAACAACGATGCAAGCTAGAGCGAGTCAAATGCGGAATTGTAGACTGCAGAGCGTAAAGGCAATCATCTAGTGGCAGTAGTGTATACTTGCGAAATGTAACTATTATAGCTTCCTCTTCTAGCGTTAAAACAGTTGATCTTGGATGCTTTCGACCCATATCAGCATCTTTCGTAAATGAACGTTTTCTCCACTTAATAATAGTTTTTGGATTAAGGTTATAATGCTTGGAGAGTTTTGCTATGCTCTCTTTTCTATTTTGTATTGCTCTACGAATCGTCTGTGTTGTTTTGGCGCACCCATGTAATATCTGTCCCATAATGACTCCTTAAATGATGATGATAGTATACCATCACTCTCTGGGACCATACATCAACTTCCCTTTTGGTCATATCGAACCAAATTTCTTTTTCACACCACCTTTTAAGCCACTTTCGTTAGTTTTTGTCATAATGCGATCAAACACTCCCAATAACCTCTTTAATAGGTTTGGAGTTAGCGAAGAGATAAGATCAACAGATACGTTATTGTTTTTGTCATCACCACTTGCTTTATAGTCTATTGAAACGATTCCCCTACTTTTCCCACCAGTAAGAAGTTTTCCAATTATAGGAATTTTTAACAAAGATTTATTAATTGAATATGCTGGTATTACTTGTCCTGCAACCTGGAATTTATAATTTCTAATATCGAGCTTACCACCAGTGCTAATACCTAACTCCGCCCCTTCAAGCCAAGATTCTTCAATTTCAATAGTGCCATCTTTGTATGAAAAAGGTGCATTACATTTGTAAAAGTATACACCTTCATTTTTTATGGCATTTACAATGCCAGGCAATGAAGACATCGACAATAAAGTAGTAAGTAGTGGAGCATCTTTGATGTAGAAATTGCTAATGGATAACGTACCATAATGTTCTCCACTTTCTCTCTGAGGAGAGAGATAAAAAGACAATTTGCCGTTTTTAATTGATTTACTAATGCCTAAGGAACGCAAAAGCATACCTGAATTATCCGCATATATTTCGAGCCCTATTCCACTGTATTCTGCTAGTATGTTGCTGCTATCTTCCAGAAACTGCCCTGTAAATTGACTTCCATTGCAATTACCTTTAGTACAGGTTACATTCAGCTTAGCATTTTTGATAACGATGCCTTCTTTCATAATTACATTGTCAACATTCATACTAATCTCTATATCTTTATTTAATCCATTACTGTTTTTGCCAAGCAAGCCTAAAATATCACTTAAGTTAATTTCCTCACCATAAATAGTTATGGCATTTTTCTCCTTACCTGATTCAATTTCTATACTAAAATCATTATCAGGCAATTTAAAGCTACTAGAATTTAAATATAAATTTCCATTTTCTACTCTTCCGCTGAATTTTATATCTAGGTCATTTCCTACAATGTCTAATTTATCTACTAACAATTCACCTGCTCCTTTTAACCTTGTAGAAAACAAAATTTTATTGTGATCTTCAAAGCGATTTTTCCACCCTAAGTAGCTTGAATGTGATTCAAATTCTGATAAATCTATATCACCATTAACATACCCCGTCTTATCTTGATTTATCACTGACTCTAAATTTGCACTGACATAGCCACTATCAAAATTAAATATTTGAGCGGGTAAATCTCCGGTCAAATTCCAGGCGAAACTTTCATTCCTATTGCTACTTTTCAGGTCAAATAATAGCTGTGTGTTATTCACCATACCACTACCATTTAAATCTATAAAGTCACTGCCAAAACTAAGCTTAATATCATATTTACCAAGACTTGCATTATAGACGGCCAAATTGTCAATTTCAGAATGAAAATTTGCTGAGAAGTCTACTTTTTTGTCATCAGCATTTAGATTAAAAATGCGAAAATTAAATACGGATTTTGCCATTCCACTTACTTTATCCCTTTCAACCTTCACCACATCATCCAGCTTAAATCTTATAGGCTCATATAAACCATACACATCACTTACAGCTTTGCCATTAATGGTTAGAACTGAATCTTCCTTATTTAGAGATTTCATTTCAATATCACCACCATTAACAGTGAAATTCTGAAACTTAGCGCTATTTACAGTAATTTCAAGATCGTTATTCTTGATGATCAAATCACCCTTTAATTCCTTTACTTGCTCAAAATCTTCATCAAATTTTACGCTACCGTTTTCTATATCAGCAACAATTACAATGTCTGACAGATCGTCATCAACCAAATTGTTAATTTTGCCATTGAAACTTACAATGGTATTTAAAACATCCCCATCAATATTATCACAATACCAGCTTTTAAATTTACTATTTACTACACTATCTGGTATATAAGTACATAAATCCTTTGCAGCAAACTTACTAATATTAATTCTAAGCAAAGCATGACTTGTACTAAAGTTCATTTTGCCTATCAAAGAGAGATACGTGTCATTTAACTTAAAATGGAAGTTTTTTACACTAATAATTCCATCACTATATGTTAAATTTATATTTACATTAGTTAAGGCCAAATTTTTGTTCAAATAATTTTCTGTATTCAATACGTATATATTTCCATCTACAATTTCATCCTTTTTATTAATTTTCACTGAGAAGCTTCCTTTGAATCCTATATTTTTGTCCAAATTGTAGCTTTTAACTAATGTAGAAAACTTGCTCAATAGTCCCAATTTTAGATCATAAAATGTCCCGTACACATTTAGCAAATTGTTGCGATTTTTTATCGTAATTGATAAATCATCCAAAAATCCCTTTCCATCTTTTGTATTCACATGAATATCTAAAACATTAAAATCTTCCCCCTTCCCTATATATAATTTATCAATAAAAAATTCATCTTCTGTGCTTTTATCAATAGCGATGTTAGTAAATTCAATTTTTGAATCCGCATTTAAGTCAAAAAAAAATTCCCTTATTGTTTTTAATAGATTTTTTGCACTACTTTCTGTCATCTTGAAATTCTTCCCTGTCATCCCAGTATCTTTTTTTCCTGTCATCCCAGCACTCGTCCTTGTCATCCAAGTAGCTTGACTACTTGTTTCTTTTTTTCTAGATTCCAGCGTCACGCGCTGGAATGACACCGAAGGAAGGCGGTTACTACTTAAATAATGATTATCCAAAAGGTCTAATGAGTTTTGCGGATTAACATTAGTTTCTTCTCTCTTGATACATACATGCACATTATCAGCTGAAACCTGAGAGAGATTTGTGCTAGCTTTAAATAAGGAACTTAACTTAAAATGTACAAAAAGCTCAGGAACTTTTATAGTAAAATTAGGGTTTGCTATTGCCAAATCCGTAATGACTAAATACGGATCTTTGCCATCTTTCTGCCAAACAACTGAGGTATTCTCCATATTAACGCTTGAGCCAACAAATATTTTTGATATTTTATGTTTAACATAAAAATCAATATAATTAATATTGATTTCTAAAGGCTTAAAAAAAATAAAGAAGCACAATATGAATAATAAAGCTACGGAAAATAATATAGTAATTTTTTTAAGCATCGATTATTGCTTTTCTTGCTAAACTATCAGCCTCCTCATTATACTTATCGCCACTGTGTGCTTTAACCCACTTCCAATCAATTTCGTGTTGTGAAGCAACGTTGTCTAGCTCTTTCCACAATTCCATATTTTTTACTGATTTTTTATTACTTGTTTTCCAGCCATTCATTTTCCACTTATTTATCCATTCTGTTATTCCATGCTTAACATAAAGACTATCCGTATATAAATTAATATTACAAGAAAATTTCAATACTTTCAGCCCATTGATCACCGCTGTTAACTCCATTTTATTGTTTGTGGTATTTTCTTCTCTACCATAAATGTCTTTTCTGTAATCTTGAAATAATATGATAGCTGCCCATCCTCCCGCTCCAGGATTACCAGAACACGCCCCATCCGTATATATTGTCACTTCTTTTTTACTCATCTTTGTTTATATCGGTTAACAAAGTATATAGTTGCTTTTATGAAAGCACAATTTCTAAAGGTAGTTTAAGCTGCACCTTTAAATTTTATTATAGAAACAAAAAAAAGTGTGACAACGAGCATTACCAAAAGGAAAAGTAAAAAATAGTTTTTATGCTTCTGCCGTTCTTTCATAACTAAAATAAATCAATAGAACAAAAAATAATACTGGCGAATAGGGAAAATAGATAAGAAATTGAATAAGAAAACATTTTTTTCTGTGAGCTGTGATTCTTGAACTTCACAACAGATACAGCGTACCAAATAAAAACGCAACCTTCAAAGGTTGCCATGCTTAGATAAAGTAAAGCCTTTTTCAAAAATAGAGCCGGAAGCAAGCTAGTTAGCACCAGCAAAACACTATAAATTAATATATATTTTCTTGTTTTTTCCGGACCATAAACAATATTGAACATTGGAATCGATGCCTTTGCATAGTCTTCAGACTTATTTAAAGATAGGGCCCAAAAGTGTGGTGGAGTCCACATAAAAATTACTAAAAATAAAATGAAACTTTCCCAACTGACAGAATTAGTCACAGCTGCCCAGCCAATCATTGGAGGGAAAGCACCTGCTGCACCACCGATAACGATATTCTGCGGAGTGCGTCTTTTGAGCCAGATCGTATATACAAAAACGTAAAACAATATGCTGATTGCAAGTAAAGCAGCAGAAATATAGTTTACTGCTATTGCCATGATAAATACTGACAATATTCCAAGAGTTATACCAAATTCAAGCGCGCTTTCTGCAGAAACTCTACCTGAAGGTATAGGGCGGTTTTTTGTCCTTTCCATGAGCAGATCTATGTCTTTGTCATACCACATATTTATAGCACCTGCAGATCCTGAGCCAAGAGCAACACATATAAGAGATATTAGTGCTAGAAAAGGGTGCATACTACCTGGTGCAGTAACCATACCAGCAACTGCAGTAAATACCACAAGATACATTATCCTTGGCTTCAGCAAACGCCAAAAATCCAGTATTGTTGATTCAACATTTAGCAAAACACTTGTGTACATTCTATTTTACCACTGGTGGCTTTTCGAAAGTATGAAAAGGCGGTGGTGAAGATACCGTCCATTCCAAGGTGTCACCTTCCCAAGGATTATCTCCAGCTTTCTTGCCCCATTTAAAGAGATGTATAACTATAAACACAAAAAACATAACTGAAACAAAGGACATATACGAACCAATTGAGGATATATAATTCCAAGGGATAAACGCATCAGGATAATCAGGTATACGCCTTGGCATACCAGCTAATCCTAAGAAATGTTGAGGTAAAAAAGTGATATTGGTGCTAATAAAAGTAAGCCAAAAGTGGATTTGACCTAAGCGCTCATTATATTGTTTACCCGACATTTTACCAATCCAATAATAAAAGCCAGCAAAAGCTCCAAATAATGCAGCAAGTGACATGACATAATGGAAGTGAGCAACAACATAATAGGTGTCGTGCAGGAGCTTATCTATTCCACCATGAGAAAGAATTATTCCCGTTATGCCACCGCCAACAAACATAAAAATAAAACCTAGTGCAAATAGCATAGGGGTCTTAAACTCAATTGCTCCACCCCACATAGTTGCAATCCAGCTAAAGACTTTTACACCAGTTATAACACCGATAAAAATTGTGGTAGTGCTAAAAAATGCAGCAGCGTCAGCACTAAGCCCAACAGTGAACATATGATGAGCCCAAACCATAAAGCCAAATACTGCTATACCTATCATTGCATAAACCATCCCTATGTAACCAAATACAGGTCTGTGAGAAAAAGTTGATACAACCTGACTTATGATGCCAAATGCAGGAAAAATAATTACGTAAACTTCTGGATGACCAAAAAACCAAAATAAATGTTGAAATAACACAGGGTCACCACCACCTGCAGGATCAAAAAAGGAAGTACCAACATTGCGATCAGTAAGAAGCATAGTTATAGCACCGGCAAGCACTGGTAAGGCAACAATCAACATAAATGCTGTTAGCAAGACAGACCAAACAAACAGTGGCATCTTAGTTAATGACATTCCTTTTGTGCGCATGTTAAATATAGTAACTATAAAGTTGATCGCCCCAACAATTGACGACATACCAGCAACATGAAGTGCAAGTATAGCAATGTCAACTCCTGCACTTGGATGGGACATTACCTGTGATAAAGGTGGATATAAAGTCCAACCTGTACCTGGACCTTCACCAATAAACACTGAGAGAATGAGCAAAATAAAAGATGACACTAATAACCAAAAACTTAAATTATTCATACGAGGAAATGCCATATCTGGTGCGCCAATCATGAGAGGTACAAACCAGTTACCAAACCCTCCCATGAGGGCTGGCATTATCATAAAAAACACCATTATCAACGCATGCCCTGTAACCATTACGTTATATAATTGATAGTTATTGTTAAGTATATTAATGTGCATTAGCTGAGTGCGAATAATCACCGATAATAATCCACCAATAATTCCAGCTAATATGGAAAAAATAATGTACAGTGTCCCTATGTCTTTATGGTTGGTGGAAAACAACCAACGCTTTATGCCCTTTGGTGCGTCACTCATATCTATACTCCAAATTTAACTCACTAATTTTCTATTTTCAATCCACTTATTAAAATCTTCTTTGCTTACTGCTTCAACAACAATTGGCATAAATCCATGGCCTTGACCACACAATTCGTAGCACTGCCCGTAATAAACACCAGGCTTTTTGATATTAAACCACGCCTCATTCAGCCTACCTGGTATCGCATCAATTTTTACACCGAAAGCCGGTACTCCCCAACTGTGTATCACATCTCCTGCTGTAACTTGTAAACGAACGTTAGTATTAACGGGTAAAATGATGTTGTTATCAACAGAGAATAGCTTTAAATCTCCTTCGATAAAGTCTTCTTTTCCCTTAATATAACTATCAAATGACACACCTTGATATTCTGGATATTGGTAACTCCAATACCATTGATGGCCAATAACTTTCAGTGTTATATCAGCTTTCGGTATTTCTTCCTGTAGCTTCAGTAATTTAGCGTTTTCAAAGGCTAATATTCCAACAATGATAGTTGGTATAACAAACCAAATAATTTCTAAAGGAACACTATGGGTAGTTTTACTTATGTTTGTTACTTTGCTTTTACGAAAGCGAAACGCTATATAAGCAAGCAGCGCCCACACAAAAAGCATTATTGTAACCATCACAAGCATCACAAACGAATGTGACCTAACTACAGCCTCCATTACTTCAGTTGCAGGAGCAGGAAATCCAAATTGCCAGGAAGTAGGAGCAGAGGCAACAGATATATTTGAGTAAAATATTATCAATAGTGCAAATAACTTCACCATATCTTTTGTTTGTTTGCTATAAAACTAAGTGATATACTGTATAATAGTATATATAAACTTACTATGCAAATAGAGATTAGTGATGGTTAATAATTTTTTAGCATTCAACAAGTATAATAGTACAATACTAATTGAGGAAAAAAGCATTTACATAAATCTATTGTAAGTAAAAATATTATAATATTTTAAATTAAGTATTTACTTTAAGTAAATTCTATAATAAGTTTAATAGTGTCTGTTACTGCTGATAACCCTCTAGCCTCACACCTAAAAGCAGTAACAGACACTATTAAACTTTATGACAAGTTTATAATCTGTAAGATCAAAGTCTTACAAGTTTCTTTATTTCATTATACATTGCAGTTTGTTAATTAACTTTTAATGCCTATGGTGGCATTTACAGCTTGGACCAAAGGTTTATGTATTATAGAAAATAATTATAAAAAAAACACACTATTTGTATACCATACAAACTTTTTTTATTCTGCATAGCTGAGTTATAGCTCTTTTTACAATAATCCGAACAGACCGTAATATGCTACTGGCCTGCTATAGCCATAAACACATATCTTATCGCATTCGGACTATTATAAGAAAGGCTATACTAGATTCTGTAAACGAAATCTTTAGAGAAGCCAAATGGGCAAAGTTTCATGAAGGTCTTTGGCATCTCTTAGCATAGATCCCTTACTTAACCATCATACCGCGATTCATTCGCAGTATCTCAAAGCATAGATCCCGCTAACACGTAGCGGGATGACGATTGTCGTTTAGCCATAAACATTAAGAAATTTACCAAATAAAAAAAAGGCAAAAGAAGCCCCGTGGTGGTTGGCTATTTACTATGTACTAAAATATCGGCGTTTTTTTTGACCTTACCCAGAAAAAGTGGAGAGAAAGTTTGGAATGTTTTTCACAAAGAGAATGATGAATCAAAATGCTCAGGAATGCAATAGTTATAGCCTTTCTTATAATAGTCCGAATGCGATAAGATATGTGTTTATGGCTATAGCAGGCCAGTAGCATATTACGGTCTGTTCGGATTATTGTAAAAAGAGCTATAATAGTGACGTTGTTTGTTATAAAAAATTTCTATGTATTCAAATATTGCAGTTCTAGTTTGTTGAGCAGAGTGTTGTGAAGTATCAATAAGTATTTCTCTTTTCAATGAGCTAAAGAAGCTTTCCACAACAGAATTGTCGTAACAACAACCTTTATGACTCATCTATGTTTTTTATGGATAAGAGATATTGATAACCTTGCAAAGTATATTGTGAACCTTGATCACTATGTAATAGTAGATTTTTGGCAGGTTTACGCTTGTTAACGGCCATTAATAAAGAGTCCATAACCAATTGTTTATTTATTGAACTGCTCATTGACCAGCCAACTACCATGCGTGAATATAGATCGATTATTGTTGCCAAATATAGCCATCAACTATGTTTTTTAAAATTTTTTGAATTTAGTCTCATTTGTTGATAATTTTGTATTTTTATTCAATTGAAAAATGTATTTTGGTAACAAAGATCCTAGTTTATACAGAAAGAAATTTATATCAAACAGCAACCACTGCTTAGATTTTATGGTTAACGAATATGTGCTTTAAATGTGTGTAGACGCACATATCCGTTAACCTATTTTCTATGCAGATTTTTTTTTATTTCATATTAATTGCTTCTTTAAGTCTTGCATTGGCAATTATAGCCTTTCTTATAATAGTCCGAATGCGATAAGATATGTGTTTATGGCTATAGCAGGCCAGTAGCATATTACGGTCTGTTCGGATTATTGTAAAAAGAGCTATACTATGATTTTTCGCATTAGAGCTGTTATAGCTACCATCTTCTTTTTACCTCTACCAATAAGATCAGAATAAAAAGCACCAAGTGCAGATTTAGATCTTGCAGCAGCCATAGCAGCTGTGAAAAGCTTTGCACGAACATTGCTTCTACCACCTGTTATCCTTCGGTAACCAATAGTTTTACCGCTTTCTTTTGG
This sequence comes from Wolbachia endosymbiont (group A) of Aleiodes leptofemur, assembly GCF_964028465.1. Classification (NCBI taxonomy): domain Bacteria; kingdom Pseudomonadati; phylum Pseudomonadota; class Alphaproteobacteria; order Rickettsiales; family Anaplasmataceae; genus Wolbachia; species Wolbachia endosymbiont (group A) of Aleiodes leptofemur. The sequence continues at coordinate 689,162 of NZ_OZ034782.1, read as the reverse complement.
ATGTGGAGCAACTCCAGCAAGACTTGCAACTTCTTTTTTGTTTAGGTGGCCAAGTTCTGGCATTAGACACACAAAAACTTGTGATAACTTGAGACCTATTCCTGGCACTGTTCTCAAGATTTTTTGACGCTTTTGTAACTCTGGATTTTTATCAATAATTCTTTGTATGGCATCGTTGAACTCATTTATCTGACTGGTAAAAAAGTCTATTGTTTTTTGGCAACTTTCCTTTATATAGTCGTTTTCAGGTGCTGCAAGCCTACATTTCTCTTGAGTTCTCATTTGCGTAATGTCATCACGACGTTGACAGAGTGCAACTAAGGCGGTTTGTTCTTTTGACATAGGCACAAATAGAGATAGAGCACTATAGCGTTCAAAACCATATTGAGCAAGGGCTCTTGCATCTGATTGATCTGTCTTTGCTAAAGTTCCATGTGATATGATAAAACTTTTTACTTTACGAGTATTAGCTCGATGTACAGCAACATTCTTATCAACAAGAAAATGTGCTAAGCCAAGCTCATATTTTCCAGTGTTTTCTAAAGTTACTAGAGAATTAGGTAGGATATCTGAAAATTTTTGAAACAACTGTTGCCAACCAGTAGCATCATTGTCAAACTTGATAGCGCTCCTTTGGTTATAAGCTGCAGCAACATTTTTAAATTTTCCGATATCAATGCCAATGAAATTTTGATAAGATGTAATCATAATAAATAACCTCGATAGTTTAATTAATTTAAGATTGTAAACGGGTGCATACATATGTCCCATGCAACTATTCAAACGTATCGAGAGATGGGGCTAGTTTACCTTGATGGCTACGGTTGTAATACCAACTTTCATTCGGTCGCACACGCCCGTGATAGCCCTATTCCTATAGTGAGTAGGGTTATCTTTCCCTCTTATCTCTTTTATATCACATTTTTAACTTACAATTTCTTGAGCAAGCATTCCGTAAGCAGCTCTCATGTCTTGCTTTCCACTTCTTTCAGAAAAGCTTCAGGTTGCATTTTTGCCCATAATAGACATAAACGTGAGGCAACGGTTATACTATCTACAAAGATGCATCGGTATTTAGAAAACTCAGAGGAAAACTCCTTATATTTACTAGATACATGCTCGTAGTGTTTTTGACTATATGCCTGATCAGACCTTAATGCAGGGTTTGGACCACCAATAAGACAAGCAATGTCTCTGGCTTCATTCCAAGTGCGAATCTCAGTTGAATCTCCTTTCCAATCCTGAACAGCTAGAAGTCCTGCTTCAAAATCAAGACAAAGTGTTGTTGATTCATCGAGAGTTTTGAGTAAGCTAGTCTTGCCAATTCCGTAAGGTCCGAAGATTACCATTTTCACACCTGTTACTATTTTTGCTCTTTCTTTGTTGTTTATTATTTTCATGTTTTTCCCCCTTATAGTTAGAAATCTCGTTTTAGGTATGTTTTTAGGTGGGAAAACTCTTTGCGTAGTTTGTTGATTGTGTCGTAGAGAGTTGATTTTGGTATACTAGTCCTTCTGGAAATTTCACAAATGCTGTGATCTTCTGCCAATAGTTTACATATTTTTCTTAACTCTCTAGGTAACTTTGCAATTGCTTCATTTACGTCAATGCGTACTGCGGAGCTATATTCAAGACTTTCATCGCTCTCTTCGTATAAAGCTTCATCAATAAAATTAATGGTACGTTTTTTACATAGTTCTTTCTCTTTTAAATTAAGAGCACGGCATTTAACGTACTGTTTTATAAAATGTCCTTCAAGTTCATTAAGGCCAGGCAAACAGTCAAGTAAAAGATCTTGCTCAACATCTTCAATGTCTTTATAAGCAAAAGCTTTTCCTCTCTTCAGAAGCTTAGCATAGTGTCGTATGTGTTTAACAACTTTTGGGTTAATACCAATATAGGAATTTTTAGAATGCATATTTTGCCCCTCTAATTAAGAAATGATTAAAGTGTTAATTGTGATAAACCCAAGTATTTGGATTTTCTACAGGAATTACGCTGCCATAGTGTGGTGACTTGTAGTGTGTGGGTAGTAATCTGTGATAGACTGTAACCTTTTTATTCTTCTCTGGATCAAATATTTTTTCCCCAAATTCCATACCTTCAACGCAAAGTACTCCGTATTTGTTTCTTGCAGCGTTTTTGCCTTCTTTGTTGAATTTAACGTAGCCTTTGGTAGCAAGGACATCGAGACGATCACGTATAGAATGTGTACTGCCAAGACCTTCTTTATTTTCAAATGCCTGACAAAACTGATTAATTGTATAAGCATGACCCTTACGTCCTTCTGCACATATTAAGTCCAAGATGATGTCATATCTACGAGAACGTTCGGCATCTAGTTTTTCACCATAGTCTTTATTTATTAACCTTTGTGACTCAGCGTCAACTTCGTACCAATGACCATTAATTTTATCAACAAATTTTGGCATAACAGAATTTCCATTACGTAACTCAAACATCAGTTGACGATAGCTGTTCTTCTCATCAGGCCTAAACATGATCATTCCAGTGGTATAGAATCCTCGTAAGCTGCTAGCGCCACTAAAACTTTGAAATGGATCTTCTTCTAATAGTTTCTTTTGCATTTTCTTTGTATGGTGCACAAGAATAACTCCAGCATCTGGATTGATTAGAGAACGCAGTTTTTCAACTCTCTCCTGGAGAAAGAAAATCATGGCATTATTATCATTTTCGTTACCGTATTCATCAGCATCAAAAACGTTACGCAATGGATCTACCGCTATGATATCAATGGTGTTTAGGTCAAAGTTTCTTTCTGCTTCAGTTACGATATCTTTAATGCCATTTTCATTTAAAAGCAGCTTAGTCTGTGGTGTAATAACTAAATTGTTTGCAGCAAGTTTAATAAGTTCTTCACTAAGTTTCATCTGTTGCAACCGTTCACGCATATAGTGGTAACCGATTTCAGTCTGAAGGTAGAAGATTCTTAAGGGCCTTTTTGGCACCATATCAAAAAATGGAGTTCCAGATGCCATATGAAAAAGCCAAGAAATAAGAAAGTCACTTTTTCCCACTTTAGGCGCGCCAGCAAAAACTAAAAGACCACTAGGAGTTAAAACTCTAGGAGCAATTATGTCTTCTGGCATTGGTGATTTGTCATTTAGGTACTGCAATACAGGAAATGAAGTAACGTTTTTTGTATATGGGAGAGAAACAGTTGAGGTTAAAAATCTTTTGACGTCTACTCCTTCTTTAATACAATCAGCAGCATCCCAAGCTTTTGGTTTATCTTGTGGAATTTTAAGAATAGAAAGCGATGCAACGCCTATATTTAAAAGCTTCTTTGCAACATTTTCAGCATATTTCTGACCTGAATTATCGTTGTCTGGCCATATGGTTATGTGTTTACCTTTTAGCGGAGCCCAATCTGTTTTATTTACAGGTGAATTTGCCCCAAACATCATTGTTGTGGCTGTTATGACCTTACTGATTAAACTTTCAGCACATTTTTCACCTTCAACGAAAACAATTTTATCGGATTTAATTATACCTGGAACATTGTACAAAGGCCTTGGATCTGGAGCAGTACTACTTGAGTTTTTTACATCAAAACAGCTATATCGTTTTTTCCCTGAAGTGCTATCATAACGGTAAATTTTAGCTATTACTTGATTATTTTCATCATGATAGTCCCAACATGCTATTAAACGTTCTGAAAATTCTTCTTTATGGTTTGTTGAGTGACCAAGCCATTTTTCTATATCTTCTATGGTATCAAGAAACTTAGTCTGACTAGTAACATCCCACCAGAGATTAAGTATATCTCCGCCTTCACCAGTAGCAAAATCGTGCCATAATCCGGCTCTTTCTCCTCTTGTTTCTACTACTAAACTTTTCCCTTTATCTCCTCTAATATTACCAACATAGAACTTATAGCTCTTTCCACAGAAGTCCGGATATGATAAGATTAAGGATAGATGGCGATAAGGAGGTTGGATGCCGGCAGCATATAGTTATGATTTAAGAAAAAAAGCAATGGAAGCACTAGACGAAGGGGAAAGCAGAGAAGCAGTGGCAGCAAGATTTAAAATTGGACGAACTACTTTGTGGGAGTGGCAGCAAAGAAAAAAAGAAACAGGCGACTTTCAGTCAAAAAAACTCGGTAATGGAGGTTACAATCAGAAAATTATCGACTGGAATAAGTTTATCGAATTTGCTAAAAAACACGGTAGAAAAACTCTGTCGGAAATGGCTAAACTTTGGGGCAACGTTAGTATCGAAACGATCCACCGAGCTCTCAGAAAAATTGGATTTACGCGCAAAAAAAGACATATGGATACAAGGAAAGGAACGAAGAAAAACGTGCTGAATTCTTAAAAATTATAGCAACAAAAGAACCAGAAAACTTAGTGTATATAGATGAGTCTGGGATTGATAACACGGAGGACTATCCATATGGGTATTGCCAGAAAGGACAGCGATTTTATGCCCTAAAATCTGGAAAAAAAACTCAACGAATCAGCATGGTTGCAGCCTTAAGTAGAAGAAAGATAGTTGCTCCATTAACATTTGAAGGCCACTGTAATATGGATATTTTTAATGGATGGTTTGAGCAATTTTTGGCACCGATCTTAGAACCTGGACAAACTGTCATTCTTGATAATGCTACTTTTCATAAGTCTGATAAGCTTATCAAGCTCGCTAAAGGAGTCGGTGCAGAAATTTTGTATCTGCCGCCTTATTCTCCAGATTTTAACAAAATTGAGCATCATTGGTTTGCTATAAAAAACAGAGCCAGGAAAAACATTCCTCTATTCGAATCCTTTCGTCGTGCTGTTGATTCTGCCTTCCTATGACCTATTCGGACTATTATGAGAAATGCTATAAGAGGTTGTCCGGAAACAAGTAAAAGGCTATAATATCTGAAATTTTAGTACGGGGTAAAGATGAGAAAAAAGTATCCAACAGATCTAAGCGAAAGGGAATGGGCAAGAATAGAAAAACACTTCAGAGTATCATACAAGAAAGGAGGAAGGCCGCCAAAGTATAGCAAAAAAGAAATATTAGAAGCAATTTTCTATGTATTGCGTACAGGGTGTCAATGGCGGTATTTACCAAATGATTTTCCGCTATGGAAGACTGTGTATGAGCAGTTCAGGCAATGGAAGAAGCAGGGAATTTTTGAGAAAATGAATTATGAAATTACAAAATATAGTAGAAGAAAAATAGGAATGAATGAGCAGCCGAGTGCCTGTATAGTAGATAGTCAATCTGTAAAGACTACAGAAAAGGGGGGATCAAAGGCTATGATGGAAGTAAAAAAGTAAAGGGTAGAAAAAGGCATATAATTACAGACACTCAGGGTTTTATACTAGGTTGTTACGTAGGCGCTGCTAACGAAAATGATAGAGATGGTATTAAAATAGCATTAAACAATATGAGAACAAAATATACTAAAGTTAAAAAAATGTGGGCTGAAATGGGATACCAAGGAAGAAATTTAAAGAATCACATAAAGGAAGAATATGACATAGATATTGAAATTGTTAAAAGGCCTCCATGTAGATTTTGGGTGCACAAAGATATGTATGGTCCCAGAGAGTGATGGTATACTATCATCATCATTTAAGGAGTCATTATGGGACAGATATTACATGGGTGCGCCAAAACAACACAGACGATTCGTAGAGCAATACAAAATAGAAAAGAGAGCATAGCAAAACTCTCCAAGCATTATAACCTTAATCCAAAAACTATTATTAAGTGGAGAAAACGTTCATTTACGAAAGATGCTGATATGGGTCGAAAGCATCCAAGATCAACTGTTTTAACGCTAGAAGAGGAAGCTATAATAGTTACATTTCGCAAGTATACACTACTGCCACTAGATGATTGCCTTTACGCTCTGCAGTCTACAATTCCGCATTTGACTCGCTCTAGCTTGCATCGTTGTTTACAAAGACACAACATTAGCAGATTACCAACTGTTGATGGAGAAGTTAAGTCAAAAAAGAAATTCAAACAATATCCTATCGGTTACTTTCATATTGATATTGCTGAAGTTAGAACTGAGGAGGGCAAATTACATTTGTTTGTTGCTATTGATAGGACATCCAAATTTACCTATGTTGAGTTGTGTAACAGTGCTACAAAACCCATAGCTGCTGAGTTCTTACGTAATTTGATTAGAATTTTACCGTATAAAATCCATACTATTTTGACAGATAACGGTATACAATTTACAAACCAGAAGCGTCATAAGTATGCTTTCCAACATATATTTGATAGAGTTTGCGAAGAGAATGTTATTGAACATCGTTTGACAAAAGTTAGCCATCCTTGGACGAATGGGCAAGTCGAGCGTATGAATAAAACTTTAAAGGATGCTACAGTTAAGAAGTATTACTATCAATCGCACCAGCAACTTAAAGAACACCTTTATAACTTTGTTATGGCTTATATAGCCTTTCTTATAATAGTCCGAATGCGATAAGATATGTGTTTATGGCTATAGCAGGCCAGTAGCATATTACGGTCTGTTCGGATTATTGTAAAAAGAGCTATAATTATGCAAAGAGACTCAAAACTCTTAAGGGTCTTACTCCTTATGAATTTATATGTTATCAGTGGACACAGTCTCCAGAATTATTTATACTAAATCCACACCATCACACTCTGGGACCATACATCTAATTCTTCTTCTCGTGCAACAAGCTTATCTATTTCCTCTTTTGTTTTGTCCAATTCATTGTCTATTTCAAACGTACGATTCTTTGCTGTTTCTAATTTTTTCTCTAAAGATTCTTTTTCTTTAAGAAAAGATTTTCTCTCAGCTTCTGACTCATTTACTTTCTGATTCAATTTTTTTGCTCTCTTGTCTAAATTTTGCTTCTCTCTAGTTAATTCATGTAATTGATTCTTCACTTCTTTGTTTGCAGCTTCTTCAGCTTCCTTTCCTAGAGTTATTTTATTTTCCAACTCTTGCTCTTTTTGAGCGAATTTGTTTCTCTCAATCTCTATTTTCTTATTATTACGAATTATTTTATATAAAAGTGCAAGCACCAAAACAGATAATGTAGCTAAAGCAAGAATTAGAGGAAGAGGCACATTAGAAGTTACAATAAGCGCTAAAGATGTAAGTAACGTAAGAGTAGCTAAGGAACTAGCTACAAAATAAAATGCATTAGCCTCACTAAGCAAATTGCTCATTACTCCCCTCCCCCCCACGTTCAGCAGTCTTGTATATATTTATTAAAATTCTCTTATCTGTGGAGGGGAGTATTTATTTTTATCCTGCACCTACAACAAACTTCCCATCTTCAGTCTACTAGCTAAAAATGGCTAAGGTTTTATGTATCCAGTGTACAACTGTACTCAAAATGTCTAGTGGCTATTGATCGGGGTAGAACGTCTACTAGCATATCCAGAATCGCAAGGAGCTAGAAGATCCTGTAACTGTTTCAACGTTGTAGTACAATCGTTGAGTTTTTGTTGATTATCTATATTTAACTTTCTATATATAGGTTGCATAAATACATCAACTCCTTTTTGTATATGGCCTGTATCTTGTATGTATTGTTGTTCTTCCAAATCAGAAAGTTCTTGCTCTACTCTTTTTTCCACTAAATCGAGTACAGTAAATACTGCTTTCGTTACATATTCTCTCTCTTTTTCTTTAAATTTATTTCCAGTTCTCTTGAGATCATCGTTAGCTCTCATTGATTCATCAACAAGTTCTTCCTCGTCTTCTTTTAAAGATGATAATTCCTTTTCCAGCTCCTTAATTTTAGATAAGTACTCTTTCTCCTTTGTACACAATTTATCAACTTTACTTTCAAGATCAGTGCGCTTTTGACGTTCATCACTAACTTTACCTTCTAATTCTTTCTTTTCCTTTTCCGACTGGCATAACTTCTTCTCTAATTCTTCTATGTCGCTTTCTGAGCTCTCATGTTGTTCTTCCGATTCTAAAGTTTTTAATTGTTTTACTTCTTCTACTTCTACTTTTTTTCTTAACATAGTTAATTGAGTACGCAGAGAAGAAGCTTCCCTACTTTTATGTTCTAATTCCAAGTTTAATTCATCTTCACATTCCAATCTTAAGCGTAACTCATCTTCATATTCTGACTTTAAACATAACTTATTCTTTTCACTTTCTAATTTGCATTGACACAATTCCTCCATTAAAGAATCTACTCTTTCATTCAATCTTGTATTTTCATCACGTAGCTCTTGGTGTTCAAGAGAAAGCATCTCCTCCTTATGTTCTAACTGACCTTTTACTTTTGCTTCCAATTCTACATTATTACTAATTATTTTACATGAAAGTGCAAGCACCAAAATAGAAAGTATAGACAAACTCAAAGCAACAGGAAGAGCTACATTAAAGGCTGGAACTGAAGACAAGAACTTAACATAAGGGGCAACAGCAAGTGTCCTAGACGCAAGCAATACCAAAGTAGCAAGAGCACCAGCTATAAAATATGGTGCATTATTTTTATTATATAGATTTCCTATCATTATCCCTGACACGTAAAACGGTTGTTATCGTAACACTCACGTTAAAGGAAGTCAAACTAATTTCACACAAAAATCAATGTAAATCTATATTCACTATGTATTTTCCGTCTTCAGTTTCAAGCTCAGACTGCATCCACTCTATCGTTTCCGCATTGCAAACTGCCTGCAAATCATCCTGTGCAGATTGATTCAATTTATCCTCTCGTAGATCTGCTTTTATCATCAACTTTTTTATCAGATGCTTAACTGATACATTATTATCTGCCTTTATCTTTCTGATAATGTTTAATATCTGAATAACATTATCTCCCATTTCCTCTGAATATTTATCGTAGATAAGTTCTTCTTTGCTCGGCCAATTACTTTGATTGTGTACAGAATTATAACTATACAACTGGTGATATATCTCTTCTGTAATATATGGCAGAAAAGGTGCAAATAACCGCAAAGTAATATTCAGTACATATGCCAAGCTTTGTTTTGCACTTAAACTGCTTCCGTACGCACGTTTTTTTACTAACTCCAAGTAACTATCACAAAAATCCTTCCAAAAAAATTCCTCTATTACGCCCAAAGCTTCGCAGTATTCAAATTGTAATAGGTTATTCGTTGCTCTACCTATTACTTTGTACAGCTTAGACAGTATCCATTTATCCATCGTCTCACTGATGGAATTTATGCTTACTGTTTGATGCTTTTCCATGAACATGGAAACGAACTTGCTAGCGTTCCAAAGTTTTGTAACTAGGCGCTTGCCAATTTTGAATATATTTTCAGAGTAGACTGTATCAACTCCAAGCCTTGAGTTCGCTGCCCAATAGCGCACTACATCAGCTCCATAAGTTTCAAGTATTACATGAGGAGTGATGATGTTACCCTTTGATTTACTCATCTTTTTCTTATCATCTGCTAAACACCAACCGCTGATCATAATGTTTTTCCAAGGTAAAGAATTTGCATGATAATGTGCCTTTAAAATAGTATAAAAAGCCCAAGTTCTTATTATCTCATGGCTCTGGCTGCGCAGATCTGCAGGAAATATCGTATCATAGCGATGATTTGGTAAGCTAAACTCACTGTTTACTGCCAGTGCACTTAGTTGAGGAGTAATTGAACTTGTGGCCCAAGTATCCATTACATCTTGATCTGGGATAATCTCTTCTTTGCTATACCCTTTTGGTAAATCTTTCGATGGATCTATAGGTAGGGCCTTTATTTCAGCTAGGATGATTTTGCCCTCTTCTCCTTTACGCTTGGAATACCACGCTGGAAATGGCACACCAAAATAGCGCTGCCTTGAGATGCACCAGTCCCAATTTAGCCCTTCTATCCACACTTCCATGCGTTTACGCATATTGCTTGGGTGCCAATTGCATTCTTTTACTTTATCTAATACTTGAGCTTTTTGCTCTAAGGTCTTGATAAACCATTGATAAGTAGGCAATATCTCAAGTGGTGCACCAGATCTTTCTGCACACTTAACAGAATGAGAAATGTTAGTGCTTTCTATCAAAAGTCCTTTTCCACTCAAGATTTCAATCATCCTCTTTCTTGCTGCTGTAACTTTCAATCCATTTATTTCATTTAGTATATCGTCTGTCATCCGAGTAGCTGACACTGGAATCCATGTTTCTTCCTTCTGACCATGTACTGAATGAAGGTTCATCCTCCCATCCTGATCGATGATAATTTTCATCGGTAGATTATGCTTTTGCTGCCAATATATGTCGAGTTCATCACCAAACGTACAGCACATAACAAGCCCAGTGCCTTTATCTATTTTAACCTTATCATCAGCTATGATTGGAATTTTTTCCTTTGTTATTGGCACTATGGCTGTTTTTCCGATTAGATGAGTGTAGCGCGCATCCTCTGGATGACAAAAAACTGCAACACATGCGGGAAGTAACTCAGGCCGCGTAGTTGCAATGTTGATCTGCTCATTTTCTTGAGTAGAGAAAACTATCGTGTTTAAGGATGACTCAAAAACTTTATCTTCTATTTCTGCTTGCGCAATTGCTGTTTTATCAACCGGGTCCCAAAGGATGGGCTGCATTTTTCTATATGCATACCCTTTATTATATAGATCAATAAACGACATCTGTGAAAGCGTCACAGTTTCCTTGCTGATCGTGTGATATTCCAAATCCCAGTCATAACTAATGCCGACCGATTTAAATAGTTCCTTGAATTCTTGCTTTGATTTTTCAATAACCTCATGGCACATCTCTATAAATTTTTCTCTGCCAACTTCTTTTGCGCGGGTTTTATAGGTTTGCTCAACCAATCTTTCAGTGGGAAGCCCATTATCATCAAACCCAATTGGGTAAAACACATCTTTTCCCAGCATGCGCTGAAACCTTGCAATAAAGTCCGTGTGGCAATAGCTAAATATATGGCCAATATGCAATTTACCCGATATTGTCGGTGGAGGTGTGTCTATAGTGAAAGTGTTATCCTTTTCACCATTCCACCTGTAAACTTTACTACCTTCCCATAATATGTTGCATTTGTCTTCAACTTCTTTAAAGCCGTATTTTTCTTTTAACATAAATATTTCTCAATTTTACACCTTAAGCTAGCAACGTTATACCGCCGCGGTATCTCTAGATCCCGCTAACAAGCAGCGGAATGACGATGGTTGGTAAACCTAAATTACTTTAGCTATAGCACAATTACGGCAATTTTACGCCAAAATTTTTTGTTTACGAACATAAATTTTCTATGCTATGATAAAAATACTACTTGACCTTAGGTTCTAAGGGTATTATGTAATGTTAAGTTATAATTGAGGTTCGTTATGCTAAGCTTAAAGAATGGTACAATAAAGGTTGCCGATGATAAAATAGTGCTTGTTATAAAAAAAGGTGATTATGAAGAATTTAAAAAGTATAAAAACGTAGATAAGAGTGGTGCTATAATTGATGACAAGTTTTATGTGGACTGTGCGCTAAATGATCAACAACTATATATTACTGGTTCTTATCCTCAAGAAGAACTAGGAGATAATACAATCGTGAATGTAAAATCCGTTGGGAAAAAGGGTGGCAAATATTTTAGTTGCCTAGAAGAAATGAAAAATCTGTTAGGCTTTAACGATGGGAAAGAGGAGATTATGGTAAAAGCCCTATCTTGCTATCACACAGTACAATTGTTAGGAGAGAAAAATGTTAAAACAACAGAATTGGAAGCTGCAGAAGAGCAGTTAAAGGGGAAAAATGAAGAATTAGAAGCTGCAAAGAAGAAAGCTGAGGAGGAATTGAGAATTAAAACACAAGAATTACAAGATCAATTGGACACAGCTCAGCAGGAAAAACAAGACTTAGAAGCTGAAGTGGAAAAACTAAAGGCAATAGATTCTACAGCGTTGCAGCAGCAGTTAGAAGAGAAAAATGCTAAAATAACAGAATTGGAAGCATTAGATGCTGTGGCGTTACAGCAAAAGTTAACAGAGAAAGAGAATGAAATAACAGCATTAAAAGCTCAATCAGATGCTGCTGTTACGAAGTTAGAGGGTGAAAAAACAACACTAACAAATAAAATAAAAGATTTAGAAGCACAGTTAAACAACCAACCAAATGCTGCTCAGTTAAAAAATAAAGACGAGAAAATAAAAGATTTAGAAGCTAAAATAAACCAACCAAATGCTGAAGTTGAAAGCCTAAAGAAAGACTTACAAGCTCGAAATGCTCGAGTTCATCAGTTAGAGAAGGAAAATAAAGAACTAGAAGCTAAAAACAAAACAACTGAGCAACCAAAACAAGGCAATGGAGCACGGTACACTGCTACTGTTGGTATGGGTCTTGCTGCTGGACTGATAGCATTTACTGCACTTGAACGTACAGTGAGATTAGATATTTGGGTAATGGTTGGTATAGCAGTAGCATCTTCACTTGTAGCCGGTGGTATTACATATGCAGTATTACCTAGTACTCAAGTAGATGGGGCAAAAGCACAAGAAGTAAATGAGATGGGAAAAAGAAGTAACAAGGGTTAAGCCGAAATGTACGTGTCAAGTAAAACACTTGACGCGAACTTCAGTTTTTATATTCCTTCATTAGCATAATATAATTTTGTGCTGATTGTGTAATATGTTTAATTTCTTCGTTCGACATCTTTTTGAAGAACTTTGCTGGCCTGCCAGCCCATATTTCCCCACTTTTTATCACTTTTCCGTGTGTTACCAGTGAGCCAGCAGCTACCATAGCTTCAGGCTCCACAACTGCATGGTCCATCACGGTAGAGCCCATACCAATAAACGCTTTATCATGCACCGTGCATGCGTGCAACATACAAAAATGTCCCACTGTTACCATGCTGCCAATAATTGTGTCACCACCTGGGTTTCTATCCACATGAATTACCGTTCCATCTTGAATATTTGTTCCATTACCTATTTTTATTGATCCAACGTCCCCTCTGATTACACAATTAAACCAGATGCTTGCATCTCTTCCTATTTCAACCTTGCCTATGATATGCGAACCACCTGCGATGAAAGCACTTCCGTCTATTTTTGGTTCATAATCTTTGTATTTTAAAATGTGATACATATTAAGCCCAAAGTCTTATGCATATGTTAATCAAAATAAGGTAAGCAGTAAATACATACTTAGATTTCAAACTACTTGGGTGACAGATGTTCTTGACTTACGTGCTTTGTACTGCTAAGATTTTTATTTTCAGCCCTATCTATAATGTCAGTAGCGGTATTAAGTATATTTCAAATAATATTGGTTGTTGTGTTAGTAATTTTAGTGCTCTTGCAGCCACCTGGGAGTAGTTCGTTAAGTGGTTTTAGTAATACACAACAGGGGGTCAACTCGATGATTCCAGTGAAATCTTCTGAAAACCCGCTCAGCAGAGTAACGGCTATTGTTGCTGGATTGTTTATTATAAATACATTGCTATTGTCAGGATTATGTTCAAAAGACGTACATAAAAAATCGATCGCAGAAAAAATTATATTAGAAAAAAAGCAAGAAAGTGAATCTACTTCTGTTCCATTTGAAAATTAATGAAGGAAGCTAAATTTATCTTTGTCACAGGTGGAGTTGTGTCATCGCTTGGTAAAGGCTTAGTTGCTTCAAGCGTTGGTGCGCTTCTTCAAGCTCACGGTTTTAAGATCCGTATCAGAAAACTTGACCCGTATCTCAACATTGATCCTGGGACAATGAACCCAACTCAGCACGGAGAGGTATTTGTTACCGAAGATGGTGCTGAAACTGATTTGGATCTTGGGCATTATGAGCGTTTTACTGGAATTAAAGCAACAAAAGATGACAATATAACAACTGGTAAGATATATCATGAGTTATTGAAGAAAGAGAGGCGTGGTGATTATCTGGGCAAAACTGTGCAAGTCATTCCTCATGTGACAGATTTGATCAAATCGTTCATTTTTAATGGTACGGAAGGTTTAGATTTTGTAATATGTGAAATAGGCGGAACTGTAGGTGACATTGAAAGCCAACCATTTTTGGAGGCTATACGCCAAGTTAACTACACATTAGGAAAACAAAGAGTTATCCTTATTCACTTAACTTTAATACCATATCTTACCGCAGCGCAAGAATTAAAGACAAAACCAACGCAGCATTCAGTTCGAGAGTTAAATTCCGCGGGGTTACAGCCAGATATTATATTATGCCGCAGTGAGAAAGAAATTTTCGATAATCAAAGAGAGAAAATAGCTAAGCTTTGCAATGTTTCTTTATTCAATGTGATACCTGCCCCTGATGTGAGTCATATATATGAGTTACCGGTGTTGTATAGCCAATGTGGGCTTGATACGCAAATTTTGGAGCACTTTCATTTAAGTAAGCCAAAACCAAGCTTGACTGAATGGGATCAAATAGTGCATTCCATAAGGCACCCAACACAGGAAGTTACTGTATCTATAGTGGGAAAATACACCGAATTCCCTGATGCGTATAAATCACTAGTTGAAGCATTAAATCATGGTGCGATTAGTAATAAAGTCAAAGTAAGGATAAATTGGGTTAACTCAAGAGAGAAGGAAGAAAAACCTATAAATGAAAAACTTATAGGAGAGAAATTACAGAATTCTCATGCAATCCTTGTTCCAGGGGGGTTTGGTGATGACGGAGTAGAGGGTAAAATATTAGCAATAAATTATGCCCGTACAAATAATATCCCATTTTTCGGAATTTGCCTTGGTATGCAGCTTGCAATTATTGAATTTGCTCGTAATGTTGTTAAGCTTGAAGATGTACACTCTGAAGAATTTCGTAACTGTAAACATCCAATCGTTAAGTTAGCTGGCGATCAAGATGACGATCTTGGTGGAACCATGAGACTTGGGGCATACAAATGTAATATAAATGCAAACTCTAAAATGATGGATGCATATAGTAACACTACTATTTCAGAAAGACACAGGCATAGATACATAATCAATTCAGATTATAAAGATGATTTGGAAAAAAATGGGCTGCTATGCAGTGGCATATCAGAAGATGGAACGTGCATAGAGGCAGTGGAGTTAGAGAGTCATCCGTGGTTTATTGGTGTGCAGTTTCATCCAGAATTTCAATCAAAGCCGTTTTCTCCTCATCCTCTTTTCGTGTCGTTCGTTAAAGCAACAATTGATAAGAAATAAGTGCCTAGTGTTTAAGTATCAATATATGGAGCTTGCCATAGAGCAAGCCAAACTCGCTCAAAAAAATGATGAGGTGCCCATAGGTGCTGTAATAGTGAGTGGAGACAATATCATTTCTTCTGCACACAATATATCCAGCGATCCAACTGCACATGCAGAGATGTTAGCGATCAGACAAGCATTTTCAACTCCCACGCTTTGTGATGCTGATATGTACGTAACATTAGAACCATGTCCGATGTGTGCTCAAGCCATTTCCTTTGCCAGAATTAAACGATTGTACTTTGGAGCTTATAATCCAAAAGGTGGAGGAATTGAAAATGGTGCTAAGATATTTCAATTTTGCAGCCATATACCTGAAGTTTATGGTGGGATATTAGAAACAGAATGCTCTTTTTTGTTAAAGGATTTTTTTGAGAAACTAAGGAACATTTGATAAATCGTCATGCTACTTGTTTTCCGATACAAAATCGTCATCCCGCTACGTGTTAGCGGGATCTATGCTAGGAGATACCGTGACGGTATGGCGGTTAAGTAATTCGTCATTCCAGCGCGTGACGCACAACTATACAAACATTGTCCACCAGCAGGGTGTCATCCGAGTAGCTGACACTGCCCTCCTTTGTCATCCCAGTGCCCAGACACTGGGATCCAGAAGACTTAATTTTAACCAAGTGGCTGCATAATAAAGGCTGGATTCCAGTGGGCTTTGTTGCATCGCTAGCTATGATGGATTAAAGATAAAAAAGATGGAGAATATCAGTAGCTTATTATTCTGGTATTTATAATAAGAACGGTCAGTGAATACCTAAATTTGAGTAAAAGAAATTTCACTACCACTCACTAATCTGGCTAAAATTCAAGAATTTCAATGCTTTAGCTATTTTCAATAGAATTAAATTTATTAATATAAATAATAAATTACTATTCTTAAATTTGATCAGATTGATTGCAAAAAAACAAGATTTTCAATAGGTTGCTTATAATTCTAACTATAGTTAGCCTTTCATAAGTAGCGATGCAACAAAGCCATTCCAGTGTCAAGCACTGGAATGACATTACAGGGACACTGGGATGACATCATCCTTTTCTCTGGATTCCAGACTGGAATGACAGCAGTCCTACGTCATACCGTCACGGTATCTCTAGATCCCGCTAACAAGCAGCAGGATGACGGTTGTCAGGGTGTCAGCTACTTAGATGAAACCCTTTCCCGGTCTATCAAATCACATAGGAGAAAACTAAGACCAATCAAATTTCTTATCTTGCGGTTTTATTTGCAATATTGCTACCACACTGATCAACAAGCAGAAGACTATATAAAGCCCAGCAGCAAGGTTTGTTTGAGGAAATGTTACAGTCAACCAAATACAAACCATAGGAGTAAATCCTCCATGTAACGCATAAGAGATATTGCGTGATAAGCTCACACCACTAAATCTAACATTGGTAGGAAAGAGTTCAGATGCAACTATTCCTATGGGAACTATACCCCTTTCTATTATAGAGAGAACCATTACGCTCAACGCAATCACAAGATAATTTTTATAGTAATATGCAATAGATAACGCAGGACAACACAGTGCCATTGTAATTGCTATAAATAAGATTGCAGTGCGCTCTTTTCCAACTTTATCAGCCAACATTCCAAACGCTATTGAAGATATCGGCATTAATACACTGGTTATAATCAATACAATTTCGTTGATATATGTTGTTACATAAACATCCACTGATGCTATTTCCTTTGCGAGAGTTCGAAGAAATATGGTAAATCCAACAGCAACATTAACAGGTACAGATATTAAAATAGCAAGTATAAGAGCTCTCTTGTGGCGTTTTATAAGCTCTATTATTGGCAAATCAGGTAAATTTCTTTGTTTTCGATTTTTTTCATATGCTGGAGTTTCTCCCAATGTGTATATGCTATACGCGCTAATTAATCCTAAAATAGCTGAGAAAATAAATGGCAATCTCCAACCCCAGGTACAAAAATCAGTAGTTTTTTTGCAGATAATCACTATCACCGCAGAAAGCAAGACGCCAATGGAGCGACCAAAACCCATCATTCCAAAATACATCCCTAAGTTCTCTTTCCTACTGGATAAATGCTCTATAAGATAAACAGAACTTCCTTGTTCACCACCAAGTGCAATTCCTTGTGTTATATGGATTGCAAGAAGCAATATAGTAGAAATTATACCTACTTGATTGTGACTTGGAATAAATGCAATGAGACTTGATGGTATCGATATTAGCAAGATAGTAATTATTAATGCTATCCTCCTTCCATACCTGTCACCAACGTGACCAAATATGAATGCACCAAGTGGCCTTACAATTGCACCTAGCCCTACAATTCCAAATAATTGCAGTATGTTACTGTAGACATCTTTTGCAAAACAAAACTCTCTGCTGATTATGTTAATCAAATCAATAAAAAGCATGTAGTCATACCATATTGCGATTCTGCAGAGTATGGTTGATATCAACACCCTTGTTTGCACTAAATTCAATTCGTAAATGTTTGCTTATTCTATTCTGGCTGCTTTTTGGGATTTTACAACCTAAACATATGGAGTTGACTTTTTTATTATGGTGTGTGATAATTGCAATGAATATAGCTTATTTAGCAGCACTTATAGCAGCAGCTATAATAAAAATAGCAGCAGTAATACTTTGTGCTATAATGTGTATAAGCATTTTCTTTATATTATTTAAGGGAAAAAGAACACTTAGATTCAAAAGGATTTCTATCTCTTCTGAAAACAGTAGGTGTAATTTCTATAATACTATCAATTATATCTCTCCCACTTATTATATTAAGCCTTACTACTCCGTCACCTCTGGTAGTAGGTATAGTAGGTGGTATCGTTGGTGCTATTTCCATAATACCATTAATAGTAGCTTACATTTTGCTTGTGGCTATATCGAATATCTTTATTACCAAGTCTTTATAAATTTGAGCTAATGTTACTGTCTTCATTTCTTCTTGGTTGTAATATTGCTGAAAGTTATCTATTTCCATAGGTATAACATATAATCTGATTTTATAAGATATTCTACCGGGATTAAAATATCGTAAATCTTAGGCGTTATAAACAAAATTTACAGGAAAAATAAGATGATACTACTCAAAAAGGCAAACAAGACGGTATTTTTCTGGCATAAGTTAGCGTTCAGCTTTACCTTTCCTTGCAAGACATTTTAGAGCTATTATGTCTTACTTCTTGAAGATACAAGTTAGCGTTTTTAACCCGAATTCTGGAATTGATGACTCCTTAAAACAACGGTTGCAGATGATTTGCTGTGACCAAATGACAGAAGAAATGCGCAAGCTGTTTGGAAATAAAAGTATTAATTCACTAAGAGGTTACATATTATATGGCCCTCCTGGAAATGGTAAAACACTTATCGCTCGTGCAATTGCAGGTGAATCAAATATGAATTTCATAAGCATCTCAGGTCCTGAACTTATTGGAGTATATATTGGTCATGGTGCACATGCTGTACGCGAGCTTTTTAAAATAGCAAAAAAATATTCTCCTTGTATAGTCTTTATAGATGAAATAGATGCAGTTGCACAAAAAAGAAGTACCGCTAATAACTCAGCTTACCATTGTCGAGAGAGTTTAACACAGTTGTTAACTGAAATAGATGGATTTAAGAGCAGAAAAGATATAATAGTAATTGGTGCAA
Source organism: Wolbachia endosymbiont (group A) of Aleiodes leptofemur (assembly GCF_964028465.1). Taxonomy (NCBI): domain Bacteria; kingdom Pseudomonadati; phylum Pseudomonadota; class Alphaproteobacteria; order Rickettsiales; family Anaplasmataceae; genus Wolbachia; species Wolbachia endosymbiont (group A) of Aleiodes leptofemur. The sequence continues at coordinate 670,357 of NZ_OZ034782.1, read as the reverse complement.
CTAACCTTATCGGTGGTATAGATCCAGCACTTATTAGACCTGGACGTTTAGGTCAGAGGGTTTATATCCCTAATCCAAGCGTAGAAGCGAGACAAAAAATATTAGAACTTTATATGCGAGGTACAGAAGCCGATAATGAGTTAAACCTTAAAAACATTGCGGAAAGGACTAAAGGCTATTCTGGGGCTGAGTTAGAGCAATTAGTAAATGAGGCAAAAATGTGTGCTGTTGAGGAAAGACGGTCTAAGATTAGTGAGAAAGATTTCGATCACGCGCTTCGCGGGTTAAGTTCAGAACAAGAAAGAGAGAGAATAAGGTTGGTTTCAAACAGGGAGACACAGACAGAAGAAACTTCTTTTATACGGTAAACATAAAAATTGAAATTATAGAAGTGTAGCTGAGCCAACCTTCGTTATTCTTATTATTACCCACAAATAAAGACATGGTATTGCATTTACTCAAATAATTTAATTTTATTAACCTGAAAGCTTATTGGATTAAAATTATTAAATTAAGAGTTATAATTTTAGCAACTAAAAGCTGTAAATTGCACCATATATAGCTCTTTCCACAGAAGTCCGGATATGATAAGATTAAGGATAGATGGCGATAAGGAGGTTGGATGCCGGCAGCATATAGTTATGATTTAAGAAAAAAAGCAATGGAAGCACTAGACGAAGGGGAAAGCAGAGAAGCAGTGGCAGCAAGATTTAAAATTGGACGAACTACTTTGTGGGAGTGGCAGCAAAGAAAAAAAGAAACAGGCGACTTTCAGTCAAAAAAACTCGGTAATGGAGGTTACAATCAGAAAATTATCGACTGGAATAAGTTTATCGAATTTGCTAAAAAACACGGTAGAAAAACTCTGTCGGAAATGGCTAAACTTTGGGGCAACGTTAGTATCCAAACGATCCACCGAGCTCTCAGAAAAATTGGATTTACGCGCAAAAAAAGACATATGGATACAAGGAAAGGAACGAAGAAAAACGTGCTGAATTCTTAAAAATTATAGCAACAAAAGAACCAGAAAACTTAGTGTATATAGATGAGTCTGGGATTGATAACACGGAGGACTATCCATATGGGTATTGCCAGAAAGGACAGCGATTTTATGCCCTAAAATCTGGAAAAAAAACTCAACGAATCAGCATGGTTGCAGCCTTAAGTAGAAGAAAGATAGTTGCTCCATTAACATTTGAAGTCCACTGTAATATGGATATTTTTAATGGATGGTTTGAGCAATTTTTGGCACCGATCTTAGAACCTGGACAAACTGTCATTCTTGATAATGCTACTTTTCATAAGTCTGATAAGCTTATCAAGCTCGCTAAAGGAGTCGGTGCAGAAATTTTGTATCTGCCGCCTTATTCTCCAGATTTTAACAAAATTGAGCATCATTGGTTTGCTATAAAAAACAGAGCCAGGAAAAACATTCCTCTATTCGAATCCTTTCGTCGTGCTGTTGATTCTGCCTTCCTATGACCTATTCGGACTATTATGAGAAATGATATAAGAGGTTGTCCGGAAACTAGTAAATTCAAGCATATTCCCTCTTTAACATAACCCTACTCATAGCTAGGTATATGAAATTCTCAGTGGATGTTGTGAGTAAATCATACTCCTTCGATAGCCTTCTATTCCTATTAACCCAAGCAAAAGTCCTTTCTACAACCCATCTTCTTGGCTGTACTTTAAACCCTTGTTCTCTTGTTGGTAGTAGCTCAGGTGGAGTATCTTTGTGCACCCAAAATCTACATGGAGGCCTTTTAACAATTTCAATATCTATGTCATATTCTTCCTTTATGTGATTCTTTAAATTTCTTCCTTGGTATCCCATTTCAGCCCACATTTTTTTAACTTTAGTATATTTTGTTCTCATATTGTTTAATGCTATTTTAATACCATCTCTATCATTTTCGTTAGCAGCGCCTACGTAACAACCTAGTATAAAACCCTGAGTGTCTGTAATTATATGCCTTTTTCTACCCTTTACTTTTTTACTTCCATCATAGCCTTTGATCCCCCCTTTTCTGTAGTCTTTACAGATTGACTATCTACTATACAGGCACTCGGCTGCTCATTCATTCCTATTTTTCTTCTACTATATTTTGTAATTTCATAATTCATTTTCTCAAAAATTCCCTGCTTCTTCCATTGCCTGAACTGCTCATACACAGTCTTCCATAGCGGAAAATCATTTGGTAAATACCGCCATTGACACCCTGTACGCAATACATAGAAAATTGCTTCTAATATTTCTTTTTTGCTATACTTTGGCGGCCTTCCTCCTTTCTTGTATGATACTCTGAAGTGTTTTTCTATTCTTGCCCATTCCCTTTCGCTTAGATCTGTTGGATACTTTTTTCTCATCTTTACCCCGTACTAAAATTTCAGATATTATAGCCTTTTACTTGTTTCCGGACAACCTCTAATATGTAACATTATTGGCTACGTTTGGGGAATAGGCGGACCGCTTATGACCGTAGTGATAATAGGTGCAGCTTTGCTTGCGATATTTGGTAGAATGCCATGGCCAGCTCTTTTTGCACTCGGTATATTTTGTGCTGTATTTTTCGGTGCTAAAACTATCGTCATAAAAGTAATGGGTGGTATAGGCGGCACTGGAAATACTTCTTTGATGGACCAATGTGGAACAGGAGACACAAAAAAGAACTATTTTTTTCTAAAACAGACCTGATGTACGGCTTTAACTATATCTTCCACTTGTGGTAATGCTTTTTTTTCTAGATTTGCAGCGTAAGGTAAGGGGATGTCCTTGCCAGTTACGCGTACAACTGGAGCATCAAGGTAGTCAAATCCTTGTTCCATAACAACGGCTGACAGCTCTGCTCCTATTCCTGCAAATGGCCATCCTTCTTCTACACTAACTAACCTATTAGTCTTCTGAATAGAGTTAATAACAGTTTGAGTGTCAAGTGGTCTTAAGGTTCTGAGGTCAATAACTTCAGCTTCTATACCTTCACTCGAAAGTAAATCTGCTGCATTTAAGGCATCCATTAATTTTAATGAAAAAGCAGTGATAGTTACATCCTTTCCTTCCCGTATAACAGCAGCTTTGCCTATCTCAAGTAGATAATCTTTGTTTGATAGCTCAGAGTCAGAAACTTCATGCTCATGTCCATAAGCTATTTCGTTTTCTAGAAATATTACCGGATTAGGGTCACGAATTGCAGCTTTAAGCAGACCTCTGCAATCGGAGGCAAAATAGGGTGCTATTACTTTTAACCCCGGTATATGCGAATACCAAGCTGCAAAGCATTGAGAATGTTGTGCAGCAACTCTTGCTGCAGCGCCATTTGGTCCACGAAATACTATAGGGCATCCAAGTTGTCCGCCTGACATATAATTTGTTTTTGCTGCGGAATTCACAATTTGGTCAATAGCTTGCATAGAAAAATTAAAAGTCATAAACTCGACTATTGGCTTTAATCCAGCAAATGCCGCTCCAACAGCAAGGCCAGCAAATCCATGTTCGGTAATAGGCGTATCAACTACTCTGTTTTCTCCAAACTCTTTCAGTAATCCTTTCGTTACTTTATAAGCACCATCATACTCTGCAACTTCTTCACCCATGATAAGCACATCAGAGTCGTTTTGCATTTCTTCTCTAATTGCTGTGCATAAAGCTTCTCTTACACTTAAGGTTGCCATTTATAAACTTTTATAGACTTTAACTAAAGTAACTATATCAGAATTACTGGGGATAAGTAAAGTGTACAAATTAAGTTTTACAAACATAATGATTGTATTGCTTGTGTTTTTAATAATATATACTGCTAAGTTAATAATAATTCACTTGGGAATAACAGAAAAATACATGATAATTTTATATTTCAAATAGAATAAAATCCTTTTTATTGATACTGTCTTTTTTTGTAAAAAACATTCCTAACTTTTCCACCACTTTTTCTGGCTAAGGTCAGTATAACTTTTGCTTGAAATAACTGTTTAGAGGTTGTCCGGAAACTAGTAAATTCAAGCATATTCCCTCTTTAACATAACCCTACTCATAGCTAGGTATATGAAATTCTCAGTGGATGTTGTGAGTAAATCATACTCCTTCGATAGCCTTCTATTCCTATTAACCCAAGCAAAAGTCCTTTCTACAACCCATCTTCTTGGCTGTACTTTAAACCCTTGTTCTCTTGTTGGTAGTAGCTCAGGTGGCGTATCTTTGTGCACCCAAAATCTACATGGAGGCCTTTTAACAATTTCAATATCTATGTCATATTCTTCCTTTATGTGATTCTTTAAATTTCTTCCTTGGTATCCCATGTCAGCCCACATTTTTTTAACTTTAGTATATTTTGTTCTCATATTGTTTAATGCTATTTTAATACCATCTCTATCATTTTCGTTAGCAGCGCCTACGTAACAACCTAGTATAAAACCCTGAGTGTCTGTAATTATATGCCTTTTTCTACCCTTTACTTTTTTACTTCCATCATAGCCTTTGATCCCCCCTTTTCTGTAGTCTTTACAGATTGACTATCTACTATACAGGCACTCGGCTGCTCATTCATTCCTATTTTTCTTCTACTATATTTTGTAATTTCATAATTCATTTTCTCAAAAATTCCCTGCTTCTTCCATTGCCTGAACTGCTCATACACAGTCTTCCATAGCGGAAAATCATTTGGTAAATACCGCCATTGACACCCTGTACGCAATACATAGAAAATTGCTTCTAATATTTCTTTTTTGCTATACTTTGGCGGCCTTCCTCCTTTCTTGTATGATACTCTGAAGTGTTTTTCTATTCTTGCCCATTCCCTTTCGCTTAGATCTGTTGGATACTTTTTTCTCATCTTTACCCCGTACTAAAATTTCAGATATTATAGCCTTTTACTTGTTTCCGGACAACCTCTTATAGCATTTCTCATAATAGTCCGAATAGGTCATAGGAAGGCAGAATCAACAGCACGACGAAAGGATTCGAATAGAGGAATGTTTTTCCTGGCTCTGTTTTTTATAGCAAACCAATGATGCTCAATTTTGTTAAAATCTGGAGAATAAGGCGGCAGATACAAAATTTCTGCACCGACTCCTTTAGCGAGCTTGATAAGCTTATCAGACTTATGAAAAGTAGCATTATCAAGAATGACAGTTTGTCCAGGTTCTAAGATCGGTGCCAAAAATTGCTCAAACCATCCATTAAAAATATCCATATTACAGTGGCCTTCAAATGTTAATGGAGCAACTATCTTTCTTCTACTTAAGGCTGCAACCATGCTGATTCGTTGAGTTTTTTTTCCAGATTTTAGGGCATAAAATCGCTGTCCTTTCTGGCAATACCCATATGGATAGTCCTCCGTGTTATCAATCCCAGACTCATCTATATACACTAAGTTTTCTGGTTCTTTTGTTGCTATAATTTTTAAGAATTCAGCACGTTTTTCTTCGTTCCTTTCCTTGTATCCATATGTCTTTTTTTGCGCGTAAATCCAATTTTTCTGAGAGCTCGGTGGATCGTTTCGATACTAACGTTGCCCCAAAGTTTAGCCATTTCCGACAGAGTTTTTCTACCGTGTTTTTTAGCAAATTCGATAAACTTATTCCAGTCGATAATTTTCTGATTGTAACCTCCATTACCGAGTTTTTTGACTGAAAGTCGCCTGTTTCTTTTTTTCTTTGCTGCCACTCCCACAAAGTAGTTCGTCCAATTTTAAATCTTGCTGCCACTGCTTCTCTGCTTTCCCCTTCGTCTAGTGCTTCCATTGCTTTTTTTCTTAAATCATAACTATATGCTGCCGGCATCCAACCTCCTTATCGCCATCTACCCTTAATCTTATCATATCCGGACTTCTGTGGAAAGAGCTATAAATGCTTAATAACCGCGATTCAGTTGCTTTTAAACCGCAACTAATCTAAATTAGAAACATTAAGAAATTTACTAAACAGAAAAAAAGGCAAAAGAAACCCTAGGGTAGCTAGTTATTCACTATCCATTTTTTAAGTTGGCGTTTTTTTATGTTTTAAACGCTTTATAAGCGCGTTTCAGCTTATGTAGGTAGAAGTTTTATAAAGACATAAGGTGCACATAGTGCAAAAAATTAAACATGAGACGCCAGATACGTGAGTTTTTTTGTCATTTAATCTGTACAGAGAAGATAAATAAATAGCTTCACTTTCATGATAAGGGGGCTGGCAGAGTTTGTCAAGTAAGTTTTTTCGTTTCTAACGGTTGTTGCCAAAAACTATACAAGAAGTCTTTTAAGATCAATCACTTATCTTCAAGGCTTGAATAAAAGCATTCTGTGGAATATTTACGTTCCCTATAGAATGTAACCTTTTTTTACCCTTCTTTTGCTTTTCAAGTAGTTTCATTCTTCGCGTTACATCCCCACCATAGAGTTTAGCTGTTACATCTTTTCTGTATGGGTTAATCGTTTCTCTGGCAATGATTTTTCCGCCCACTGCCGCTTGAATCGCGATTTTGTATTGCTGACGTGGTATTAGATCCTTCAAGCGTGCACATATTTCACGCCCCCTTTTTTCTGCCCTACTTTTGTGAACAATACAGGCTAATGCATCTACGGGCTCTCCATTAATTAAAAAGCTTAATTTATCTATTTGGCTTACCAGATAGCTGGAAATTTCCCAATCCAAACTTGCATATCCTTTGGAAATTGATTTTAATCGATCATAAAAGTCAAAAACAACTTCAGACAGTGGTAATTTATATCTTAACAATGCTGTTGTTGTGTTACCAATGTAAGATAAATCCTCCTGTTCTCCCCTCCTTTCTTCACATAGAGATAGAATCTCTCCCAAGTATTGGTCAGGGACCATTATGGTTGCGGTAATCCACGGTTCTTCCACAATTTCAATTTTCGTTGGATCTGGCATATCACTTGGGTTATGAATATTCAAAACTTCACCACTTCGTGTTGTAACCCTATATATAACACTCGGTGCAGTTGCTGTTAGATCTAAATCAAACTCTCTCTCGAGTCTTTCTTGAATAACTTCAAGATGCAACATTCCCAAAAAACCACAACGAAATCCATAGCCTAGTGCATTTGAAGTTTCAGCTTCGAAGGTAAAACTTGCATCATTTAAATGTAACTTCTCTAGAGCTTCCCTTAGATATTTAAAATCATCCGTTTTGTGAGGGAAAATGCTACAAAATACCACAGGATGCACTTCTTTAAATCCAGGAAGTGCTTCACTACAAGGTCTCTTTTCCTCAGTGATAGTGTCTCCTACCTTGCAGTCTGCTACTTCCTTCATTGAAGCAGTTATAAAACCAACTTCACCCGCTGAAAGTTCACCCGTCATCACTTTTTTAGGGGTGAAAATACCGATATTATCTATCTGATATGTAGCATTATTAGACATCATAACAATTCTCATGCCTTTTTTTAGCACTCCATTTTTAACTCGCACTAAAATTACTACTCCTAAGTAAGTGTCATACCAACTATCAACCAAAATTGCTTGCAATGGAGCATTTACATCACCTTGAGGAGCTGGAAGTTTTGCTACTATTGCTTCCAGTACATCTTTTATTCCAAGTCCAGTTTTTGCTGATATTAAAACTGACTCACTTGCGTCAATGCCAATTACTTCCTCAACCTGGAGTTTTACCTTTTCTGGATCTGCAGCAGGAAGATCAACTTTATTGAGCACAACTATTATTTCATGGTTGTTGTCAATAGCTTTATATACATTTGCAAGGGTTTGTGCTTCAACGCCCTGGCTACTATCTACCACTAAAAGTGAACCTTCACATGCGGCTAAGCTTCGGCTTACCTCGTAAGAAAAGTCAACGTGACCTGGGGTGTCCATGAGATTTAGGCAATATTGATTACCGTCGTTTGCCGTATAATTGAGTTTTACCGTCTGTGCCTTAATTGTAATCCCACGTTCGCGTTCTATATCCATTGAATCGAGTATTTGATTGATCATTTCTCTTGCTTCAAGGCCGTTACATTCCTCTATTAAACGGTCAGCAAGCGTTGACTTACCGTGGTCTATATGCGCTATTATTGCAAAATTTCTTATGTTGTTCATTTATGGCTATTTTACTTAAGTAGAACCATTTTACATTTTAAGTGTTGTGAGGGCAATCCTTTATTAAGAGACTATTTACTCCTTCAACATAGACGACACTTTTTTCGAGCAGGAAATCACTTTATTAACCATATAGTTTTCATGATTATTATCTATTTTAGGCAACTCATACAGATAATTTACCATCATTCCAGCCGACTGACTAATACCTTTTTCAGAAGTATCCGCCATCCAGTTTAATTGTTTTATCGATGCACCATTGCTTAAATGAAAATGCGCCACCGGATCATAAGCATTCCCATTACTATTATTCACTTTTAGTAAATAATATGCACATAGTTTAAGCATGCATTGTTTAGTTTCATTTATACATTCAACGTTAATTTTTAATTGCTCTGCACTTTCTAAAATTTCTGCACTAGATTGTTTTATATTTAGTTTGCCCAATAAAGTGACATCTTGGTTTAGATTGTTTTTTAGCCATTTCGTAAAGCCAGGTATTGGAGAAAGAGTTGCATATGTTTTTATACTTTTAAACTCCTGTGATAGCTTTTCTACAACCCTTTTGATCAAAAAATTACCAAGGCTGATTCCAGATAACCCTGCTTGAGTGTTTGATATTGAATAGAATATAGCAGTGCTTGCATTACTCGGATCATTTGAAGGTACTGACTCATCTAAAAGGTGTTGAATACTATCTGCAATCTTATCCACCAATGCAACCTCTACAAAAATTAGAGGTTCGTTTGGTATCTTGTAATGAAAAAAAGCAAAACAGAGACCCAGCCTGTTTTTTAAGTCATCCCAAGAGGAAATTTTATGCACAGCTTCATATTTTATAAGTTTTTCTAGCAATGATGCAGGTGAATCCCAGGTGATTTGACGAAGATCAAGTAGATCAACATCAACCCAAGTATAGAGTATATTTTTTAATTCGCTTTCTAGTGGATTCAAGCTTCTATATTGGTTCTTTAGCTTAAGCACGTCAGAACGCATATCAACAATAAACTTAAGGCCTTCTGGTAAAGAAATAAATTGCTTCAATATTTTAGAACGCGGTGATTCAAGAATTTTTATTAAATCCTGTTCAAATTTATAGTTTAACTCGGGATCTTGGTTTTTCTTATACTCTCTAATTTTCTCATCTATTTCCGCTTTATTCGGATTAAATTTTTCTGCCAGGGTTTGTAGAAATTTTATTTTACCTTTCTCTGATAAGCTTAAGTACAAGTTACCAAGAGATACAGCGTTTTTACGTGCTGAAACCTCCCCTCCCTTTGGATTTAAGCACTCGTTCATCTTCAAGACTAAATTATCGATATCGCGACTGTTGCTTAAATCAGGACTGATGTTACCAATCCACGATCTTACAGCATCTGCCACTCCACCTAGTATTTTAAAAAAGCTTCTTACCGCCTTTTTGTCTTCAACTTTCACTATATCAGTTTTTACCAATGATTCTTTTGTCATAGATTCCCTTTATTATACATAGCTAATGCAAGTCAGGGTCATACCGCCGCGTTATCCCGCTAACAAGCAGCGGGATGACGGTTGTCGGTAAACCCAAGTTATTTTAGCTACATATAGCTTAAGTTAAAGGAAAATTTTAGCTACATAGCAGGCACTATTACTGAATTATTAATAATTCAGTAATACAATAGACTTCTTGCACTACCTCCCAAGCCACAACTGTCATTCAGTAGAAACGAAAAAACTTGCTTGACAAACTCCGCCAGCCCACTTATCATGAAACTGAAGCTATTGTATTTGCTTTCGCCAATCTGCAGATTAAAAGGTAAGGATTACTTAATGTATCGGCGTCTTATGTTCAATTTTTTGCAGTGTATAGATACTGTATGTCTTTACAAAACTTCATCTACATCTAGATTTTTATCTAAATAAGCTGAACGCGCTTATAAAGCGTTACAAGACATCAAAAAATGCCAATACTCGACAGAGATAGTAAAAGACTAGCTAACTCGGGGATTCTTTGTCTTTTTTTCTGCTTAGTAAATTTCTTAAACATTTGCAGCGTAAGTTAGTTGCAATTAAAAGCAGCTGAATTTCGCTTGTCAAGCGTTTAAAACATAAAAAACGCCAATATTTTAAAGCGGATAATAACCACGGGGCTTCTTTTGCCTTTTTTTTCGTTTGGTAAATTTCTTAATGTTTATAGCTAAACGACAATCGTCATCCCGCTACGTGTTAGCGGGATCTATGCTTTGAGATACCGCGAATGAATCGCGGTATGACGGTGTAGATGATGGTTAAGTAATTCGTCATCCCGCTGCTTGTTAGCGGGATCTAGAGATACCGCGAATGAATCGCGGTATGACGGTTCGCGGCGGCGTGACGATAAGCTCGTCATCCCGCTGCTTGTTAGCGGGATCTATGTTAAGGTATAGTAGGGGATCTATGTTAAGAGATACCGCGAATGAATCGCGGTATGACGGTGTAATGATGGTTAAGTAATTCGTCATCCCGCTGCTTGTTAGCGGGATCTATGTTAAGGTATGACGGTTAAGTAAGGGATCTATGTTAAGAGATACCGCGAATGAATCGCGGTATGACGGTGTAATGACGGTTAAGCAATTCGTCATCCTGCTGCTTGTTAGCGGCTAAGAGATACCGCGGCGGTATGACGTAGGACTGCTGTCATTCAAGTAGCTGAAACTGGAATGACACGTCATAAAGGAACCAGTGTCAGCTACTTGGATGATACCTTTTTTCTACTTAGTTTGGGTTATGCAAGAAGTCTATTTACTTCTTAACTTGACGCACATGATGTCTTGCAGCATCATCTACTGTCTCTAAATAAATCATTGCTAGACATATACCACTGTGTACTTCTACGGATACCTTATTGCCTAAACTTCGATTAAAGCAAGAATTTTTTCCCGGAAAAGCAAGATTACTAAGGTGCAGTTCCCATTTTAATCCTTTAGTTGATATTTGAGCTCTCGGTATACCAAGTAAAGATATTTTAGTATTTTTTGGCAAAGAAAAAAAATGGGTAATACCTTTTTGTAAAGTGTAACCTACCATGGGAGGTGAAGGTGTGTAAAAGATACTGCCCGTACTTAGAAAAATGTTAATATTCTGTAGTATGTGATCAATTGCTCCTCCAGTAATACCCGTTACTATTGATGGCAATAACTTTACTGTTTTTAAGTGAGCCATTGCTTTAGAAAAGTCGCAATAATCTTGATCAGGTAGATATATCGTATTCAAATTAGCACGTAAATCCAGATTTACGCTATCCAAATCTCCTACTACAAGATCAGGTTTTACGCCAATTGATAGAAGCTTGTTTGCTCCTCCATCTACAGCAATAATAGGTATATCTCGTTTAAAAAACGATGAGCTCGGTATTTTTCCATTTAGCACTACAATAGAACGATATTGTTGTTGTGTACTGCAGTGCAGCACATGATCATGGTGCAGGTTTTGCATCGTAGTAACATTTTTGAATAATTGATATTATGCTAATCACTAATCCAGCAATATTGCTAAGCACCACAAAAATTGAGCTCTGGTAAAGACCATAGCCAATCCAAGACAATGAACAAATAAGATAGTTTACTAACATTAACATCGATACATCACGAGTAACTTTAGTGATATATGCTTTATATACTTGAGGTGATAATCCAATTAGAGATGCAATTAACGCAATGAAGCCGAAGCATTCTTCAATATTTATATACATACATTTTCCTACGCTTGCTTTAACATATCAGGTTCAAAGGGTTGTACTTTATGTACTCTCAGCTTTTCTAGAGCACCCCTAATGCGTGTAATTTATAACATCATTTAGTCTATTAATCAAGAAATTAATAGTGACTTGCATTTATGAAACCCAATCGGCTTCTATGCTAATTATTATCTAAACTAATCGTCGGTTGTGCATCTTGCTCAGAGATCAGGGTAACCAACAAATTATTTATCAATTGAACCTTTTGCTTGCCATCTAATTGTAAGCTTTTGTTTTTTTCAAAATGAGCTATTACTTCCTCGACAATTCCTATTGCATTTTGCACTATATGCCTTCTTGCCGAAGTGATAGCATGTGCTTGTTGACGCCTTAACATTGCTTGTGCAATCTCGGACGAATACGCCAAATGCGATATTCTTGCTTCTGTAATCTCAATTCCTGCAATATCTAATCTTTGTTGTAACATTGACCGCAATTCATCTGAAATTTTATCAGAATTTTTACGTAAAGATTCCTCATTGCTCTCGCTGTCATACGGATAGTTACTAGCTAATTCTCTTATTACTGAGTCACTTTGTACAAAAACAAATTCGTGATAGTTGTTAACATTATAATACGCCTTTGCAGGGCTATTTACTCTCCAAACAATCACTGCTGAAATCTCTATTGGACTTCCATTGGCATCATTCACTTTTATTTTTTCTGTGTTGATATTTTGAAATTTTAGGGAAACTATATATTTGCTTGAAAAGGGAAGCGTTACACATATTCCAGACTTAAAATAAGTTCCAATATAATGACCAAAAAATTCTATCACTCTTGCTTCATTAGGGTCATTAATAAAAAATCCTTGAAGAAAAGTCAAAATTGAAACGGCAGCAACTCCAAGTGCAATTGTGCTGTCATATGCCAAAAAAAGCAGCGATAAAATTAATCCTAGCGCTATTAGTACAGGAAAAAACCGGAGTTGACTTAAATTTCTATCGTTTATCGTATTCTTATCCATATTGTCTTTAAACTTCTTTTTCACTTGAACCCTCTCTGTTGATCGTTTTATTTATCTTATTTACAAATAGTTTAAACTCTCTTAATTCATGATCAGGCAATTTTACTTCAGTTTTATGTGCTATCGTAAGCGGATCAATGTGTTTGCCATTATATATAACTTCGTAATGTAAATGGGGTCCTGTTGCAACACCAGTGCTACCAACATAAGCGATGATCTGCCCCTGCTTTACTTTAGAGCCTAACTTTATATCGCCACTAAATCTACTTACATGCGCGTAACAGGTTGAATATTCATTTTTGTGTTTTATTTTGATGTAATTTCCATAGCCACCATTCTTTCCTATATATTCTATCACACCCTCTGCAGCAGCGTATATGGGAGTGCCAAGTTTAGCTGCATAATCCACTCCTTTGTGAAAAACAATTTTACCGCGAATAGGGTGCTTTCTATTACCAAATTTCGAGGATACGCGATAATCTCCATTTAAAGGATTTGCAAAAATTTCGCCATTTTTTAAGCTTATTCCTTCTTTATTAAAATATCTTTCTTTGCCGTCTTGCGATTTATAATGATATAAACTAATAGCTTTCTTGTTTATTGTCAGTGAAGCATATAAAATTTTTTCTTCAGTCTTCTGATTATTAGGCAATCTCTCAAAAAGAACCTCCAATTTACTCTTCGGCACAATGTCTTTTTTAAAATCAACACCGAAATCTTTATATATGTTGATCAATTTCACCACTGTATTTGGCGCCAACCCTTCCGTGGCAAAAAAGGAAGATTTTATGGTACTGGATATGAATAACAACTTTCTATCACTTTCTGTCGTCAAAGTAGCTTTTTTTTTTCTGATTCCATGCTGGAATGGCTGTGCAAGATCTGTTGATGTTTCAGCGGTATATAACGGTAAGATAAAGAGCAGCATAAATACAATCAGCTTCATCATTTAAACAGCATCAACAAAAGTAAAATTACCTTCCACATACTGTACATCATCATTATCTTCTAATTCTTCAACCAATGCAGATAATTTATCAATCAACTCTTTATCGCTAATTTCAATCAGATCTTTTGGCTGCCATGAAAGACGAGCAAGTTCTGGTTCTCCGAATTTTGCATAAAAGGCATCGCGTACTTTACCAAAATCTTTTATTTCACAAGTTATAACGTGTAATCCTTCTTTGTCATTTTCCTCAACATTCAATACTTCTAATTCGATTCCATGACTGAATAAATCATCAAAATTCACACCCTCTGCTTTATAGACGATTAAGCCTACATGATCGAAAAGGTAACTAACACTTCCTGTTTCTCCTAAATTTCCACCTTTACGAGAAAAGATATAACGTACCTCAGAAGCAGTACGGTTGCGGTTATTAGTCAAGGCATGGACAATGAGTGCAGTGCCAGAAGGCCCATGACCTTCATATTGTATTTCCTCGTAATTTTCTCCAGCAACGTTACCAGTTGCATTTTTTATTGCTGTTTCTATTTTATCTTTTGGTAGATTTTCCTTGCGTGCAGCAAATATAGCAGAGCGAAGGCGCGGGTTGAGTTCGGGTAGCCCTTGCTTTGCAGCAACTGCTATTTCTCTAATCATCTTCGTAAATTTTTGAGAGCGCTTTGCATCCTGAGCGCCTTTCCGATGTTTTATATTTGAAAATTGTGAATGACCAGCCATATTCAAATAGTTAAAAACCTAATTATATATCAAAGCATAGAAAAAGCTAAAGCAAATTTTCAAGCCTCTGGCTTGGCATCTTGCAGGTTTTCTGCTAATAACATACTTTCATACTGCTCAGCTTCTAAGTCAAGGCCAAGAGCTGAATGGGCTGCTATTAAATGGTTAATAGACTTAGAAAAATATTTAGAATCCTTATAGCTTGCCATATTCTGGAAACGCTTAATTGCTGCTAAATATTCACCACGCCTCAGGTAAAATTTACCGATAGAATACTCTTTTGTTGATATATGTTCTGTGATTAATTTTGCTCTTTCCTTTATCTCGTCTACATATTCGCTGCCTGGAAAGAGATTAATGTACTCAGTGGCTAGCTCTAAAGTTTTATATGCAGTTTGCTGTCCAAGTTGCACTTTATTAATTTGCATGTAATAAGATAATACTCTTAAGTAGTATACATATGGTAAATCTTCACCATTTGAATAAACATATATATAATCAGCCATATCACTTGCAGCACTGCTATAGTTACCCATATTATAGTGAGAGACCACAGATAATAATTTTGCTTTCATTGCCCAATAAGAAAAAGGATACAAATCCTCTATCTTATGAAATGCCCTAATAGCTTGTTTATATTTTTTCTGGTCAAAAAGTTCAACTGCTTCTTCATATAGTTCAGTTTCAGTTTTTTCAAGATCATCCGCATACGATTGTGTAAAGGAGCAAATTAGGAAAATAAAGCACGTGATTAAAGTCTTATACATAAGATTTTTTTCGATCAAAATAAAGTATAGACCTAAATATTACTTAAATAAATAAATTTCTTAGGCAATAGCCGGTCCTTCTTCTTTATAACTACGGTCAGAACTACCTGCATTTCTTGATTCACCTCGTCCTTCCACTTTTGGATCTTTCAGCGTCTTACTGTAGGAATGTATAGTTAAGACCTGTACAGCCATAAAAATTGCAATACCTATCAAGCCTAAAGTAGGTCCAACAGCAGGATTTAAGGACGATGCTAATGCTATTAACATTATCCTTCTTATTAAAAACACAGAAGAACCAGCAAGCGCCAATCCGGCTACAGATATATTGCTAGTTTTCTTGCTAGATTTCTCATCAAGATCAGACTTTTCTGTTTCCTTTTTCTTATTTTTTTCATGCTTATCAATATAAGAAACAAGAGTTGCAAGAAAAGCAATTGCATTGGCAAGAAATAAAATTGCATCCTCTGCTGCTTCAAGTGAAGATGTTTCACCCATTATCATACCTACAATAACCAGTGCAGTTGTTATAGCCTCAATATAGATCAAACACTGACCTATATCAGAAATATTGTGCTCTTTTTCCTTTACTTCCTTTCCATTTTCAATAATCTCCAACTCTCGTTCTTTTTGTGCTATCTTCCTATTATTATAAATTAAATATAGCGTACAAATAAGAGATAAGACTGTAAAAGGTAATATAGTGTGGCTTAGCGCGCCACTTATCACGCCAAGTAATACCTGATCGCTATATGTTTTTTCCAGTTCAATCGCCATCAGCAATGTAAATGGGACCATTGTTGCCAATGATGCACATTTTCTATATAGCTCTCTTTTTTTTAGTGCTAATAGTTCTTGTTCTAGCCTTTCTCTTTTGACTTCTTTATCAACTGTTGGCCAAAAATCCAAAAAAAACTCTTCTAATGGTTCAAAATCTCTTTTTTTCTTATTCTTTCCTGGAACCTTTTTAGTAGAAGAAAATTTGCCACTAGGTATTTTCATAATATTAACCTAATTAGTAGTAAGTTAATACAATTATACACCTTTTTGCTTTCTGAGTCAATATCACTAAGATATTAACTACTCTTGTCTATTAACTATTTCCTAGGAGATTTAATCAATCTATTTGATGCAGGCTAGGATATAATTATAGCCTGACCACATAGTTATAATAGCTGCAACCCATAAACAAATCGCACCTGTATATTGAATCATATAATAATCGTTCATTATTAGCGCTACTACAGCAACCATCTGCAAAAATGTTTTAATTTTTCCAGCTTTGCTTACAGGTAGACTAACATTTGTAGCTATCAAAAACTCCCGCAAACCCGAGACTAATATCTCCCTACAGATGATGATAATCGATGGTACTATTGTAAAATCATTTATCTTCTGCTTATAAACTAGCATAATTATCGTTGAAACCACTATTAATTTATCAGCAATTGGATCAAATAGCTTGCCAAATTTTGATTGGACTTTCCACGCACGCGCCAAGTAACCATCAAAAAAATCCGTAATGCACGCAAACACAAAGATTGATATTGTTATCAGGCCTGCATATTTATTTTCTATATAAAAACTTAATATTATTGCTGGTATTGCAAGTGCACGAGAAATTGTAAGCAAATTAGGCACGTTTTTTTTAAGCATGTAATATCATCTTACGTAATAGGTAAACTTATACAGAAGTACAACAGAGTTCACAAGTTAATAGTTTACAATTGAACATTTATAAAAACTCCATATACTTAAAAAATACAAGCTTAAAATATAAGGATGTAATGATGAACGATGATTTAGATAGTACCACAAAACAAGAAGCGCTTAAGTATCACAGCAGAGGTGGTAACCCTGGTAAAATTTCAATCATGCCAACAAAACCTTTATCTACCCAGTATGATTTGTCACTTGCTTATTCCCCTGGTGTTGCAGCTCCGTGCCTTGAAATAGCTAAAAATCCTGAGGTTGTTTATGATTATACAGCAAAAAGCAACTGTGTTGCTGTCATTTCAAATGGCACTGCAGTGCTTGGACTTGGTAATATCGGTCCTCTTGCTGCAAAACCTGTCATGGAAGGCAAAGCTGTTTTATTTAAGCGTTTTGCTGATATTGATGCAGTTGATATAGAAGTTGGTACAGAAAATATAGAAGATTTCATCAATGCAGTAAGGTATCTTGGGCCAAGTTGGGGGGGGATAAATTTAGAAGATATAAGATCTCCCGATTGTTTTATAATAGAGAAACGCCTGAATGAACTGATGGATATTCCAGTGTTCCATGATGACCAGCATGGAACTGCGGTGGTTGTTGCAGCTGGCATAGAAAATGCTCTTGATATTGTTGAAAAGAAATTAGAGGACGTTAAGATCATTATGAATGGTGCTGGAGCAGCCGGTATTGCATGTTTAGAAATACTAAAGTCCATGGGCGCTAAAAATATAGTGCTGTGTGATAAGCAAGGAGTAATATACAAAGGTAGAAACGAGGATATGAATGAGTGGAAGGAAAAGTATGCAATTGATACTTCCGAACGTTCTCTACTTGATACAATAAAAGGCGCTGATGTATTCATCGGACTATCTGCAAAAGATGTGTTAAATGAAGAGATGTTAAAGAGTATGGGCAAAGACCCGATTATTTTTGCTCTTGCCAATCCCGATCCAGAAGTAAGGCCTGAGTTTGCAAAATCTGTGAGGCCAGATGCAATAATTGCAACTGGTAGGTCAGATTACAACAACCAAGTCAACAACGTAATGGGTTTTCCTTATATATTTAGAGGGGCACTTGATGTACATGCAACAACAATAAATGATGAAATGAAAATTGCAGCTGCAGATGCAATAGCAAAGCTTGCCCGTGAGCCAGTACCAGGTGAGATATCTGCAGTCTATGGCGGTCGTAAAATGGGCTATGGACGTGAATATATAATACCTACTCCATTTGACCCAAGATTAATTTCTATAGTAGCTTCTGCTGTTGCAAAAGCCGCAGTTGATTCAGGTGTTGCAAGAAAGGCAATACAAGATTGGAGTAAATATGAAAATCAATTAAAATCTCGTCTTTCTAATGTTCTCAGCACGCTGAATTTACTATCTTCACATATGTAATTTATTGGATAAAGTTAAAAGTGATAAACCAACCCAAACTCTAAGCCATATATGCCAAACCTATTGGTAATGGTTGCAGTTGTTGATTCAACACGTGCAGTTCCATCAACTTTACTTCCTCCACCGGCAGGAATATATCCTTCACCAGCTAGTATCTTTATTCCTGGTACAATATCTTTAAATTGGTTATCAAGGATACCAAAATAGCGTAAACCAGCAAATGCTTGAGTTTGTGCTGTAAGTTGGTGATTGATACCAAGTTTTGCTTGGTAAGCCAAGGCATATCTGGTTTTTCCTAGAAATTTAACCCTAGTTACACCTGCACCAATACCAACATATGGGGTGAATGGCATTTTTGCTATATTAAAATCACGATATACATTGACCATTCCAGCTAAGTTATTAAAACCTTCATTTTTCATCTTAAATGCAGCTCTGAACTCTGCTTCAACACTACAATTTTCTTGAATGTGAATATCAACCTTTCCACTTCTCCAAGGTGAATTGCATTCCGCTCCAGTAGACGCATCATTGTGACGACGAAGTTCAATATATCTTGCTTTTTTCTTATCTGAATAATCTTCATCATATAAGTTAGTCTGAGAATATAAGCCTTCAAACTCAACTCTCATATTTTTGAATAAATACCCTATTGCAGCACTACCGGCAAACCCTGGAACATATTTAGGACTGTATCCAGCTTCAATTCGCTCCTTCTTATTAAAACTAAAAACCCCCTCTGTTATATTGTCACCTGCATCTTCTTTTCCTTCTAGAGAACCTATTGCATTGAAGAATGCTCCAAAATAGTTAGCTTTGATGTAAACATTCTCTAAGTTATTTATTTTATCATCGTAAGATAAGCACCTAAATGAAAAAGTTAGAAAAACCAATAGATATGTGAATTTAAATCTTTCGCCCACCAAAAAGCCTCCCTGCATAATTTGTCATTCCATTATTATAGTATGCTTCTATTTTTTATGATAGCAACTTTTTATTGCGCTCAATCGTTTTAGATTTATAATGAAAGTATTGTAATTTAAAGCAAATCAATGACTATTGCAATTCACGAATTAGAGAGGATCATCAAACAATCGTTCCCCGACGCTGATATAAAGATTCATGATCTTGCTGGAGATGATGACCATTATCATTTAAAAATAAACTCCAAGTGTTTTCTTGGAAAGACAAAAATAGAACAGCATAAAATGGTATATAAAGCTCTGGAAGGTCAGTCTATACACGCCTTGCAACTGGAAACTAATACTTAAAAATAAGGTGAATTTATGAGCAATTTTGAACAAATAAAAAAAGATATAACAGAAAATGATGTGGTATTGTATATGAAAGGCACTTCTGATTTTCCTCAATGCGGATTCTCTGGACTCGTCGTGTCAATCCTAAAAAAATTGAACGTGAAGTTTAAGTATATTAACGTGTTGGAGAATGATGAAATACGTGAATCTATAAAAAAGTTTTCTGATTGGCCAACAATTCCACAATTATATATAAAGGAAGAGTTTATTGGTGGTTGCGACATCACTCGCGAGATGTACGAAAAAGGCGAACTGCAAAGTTTATTGAGGGAAAAAAAAATTATTGCGGAATAAGTACCAAGAAACCAGTGCCCAGACGCTGGATAACGTAGTATAGCTATGAAAAAGGATCTTATGTCTTAAACCGTATCCGTTCAGGGGAGCGGCAAAATAAGGTAGACAAAGCAAGATAATAATGTTGATGTTAACACTATTGTCAAGTTTACTGGCCTTTCTATTAGTGAGATTGAAGAATTAAGTGTGAGCGGTTACAAATAATTTACCATTTCTTCTGGTTTCACTATCCTTTCAAACTCTTCCTCAGTGAGCAGTTGAAGTTTTGCTGCTGCTTCTTTTAGAGTGATATTTTCTTTATAAGCAAGCTTCGCTATTTTTGCTGCATTGTCGTACCCTATATGCGTATTTAATATAGTGACCAACATCAACGACTGATTCAGTAAATCTTTTATCCTCTCTTCATTTGCTTTAATACCAACTACACATTTTTCTGTAAAATTTAAACTTGCGTCAGCTAAAAGTCTTATAGACTGCAAAACATTGTAAATTATCACTGGCTTAAACACATTCAATTCAAAATGACCGTTTGAACCACTAATGGTTACAGCAACATGATTTCCCATAACTTGAGTGCATACCATAGTCACCGCTTCACACTGAGTTGGATTCACTTTACCTGGCATAATTGAAGAACCAGGCTCATTTTCCGGTAACATTATTTCCCCAATTCCGCATCTTGGACCAGAACCAAGCAACCTTATATCATTTGCAATTTTCATTAAACTGACTGCTACTGTATTGAGTGTTCCACTGAGCTCAACTAAAGCATCATTTGCTGCTAGCGCTTCAAATTTATTGCCTGCTGAAGTAAATGGAAGGTTAGTAATTCCTGCAACTTGCTTTGCAAAATCTTCAGCAAAACCCTTTTTAGTATTGAGTCCCGTGCCAACCGCAGTGCCACCTTGTGCAAGCTCGTATATACCACTTAAAGTTGATTTTACTCTCTCTATCCCCTTTTTAATCTGGACTGCATAGCCAGAGAACTCCTGTCCTAGTGTTAGGGGCGTTGCATCTTGCAGATGAGTACGTCCTACTTTTATTATATCTTTAAATTCCTGAACCTTATTATCCAGCACCTTATGCAATTTTTCAAGATTTGGAATAAGCAAGCAGTTTATTTGCTCTGCTGCTGCTATATGCATTGCTGTTGGAAAGGTGTCATTTGACGACTGACCATAATTCACATGATCATTTGGATGTATTGGAGATTTACTACCCAAATTACCACCTAAAATCTCTATTGCACGATTGCTGATCACTTCATTCATATTCATATTAGTCTGCGTTCCGGATCCGGTTTGCCAAACAA
Source organism: Wolbachia endosymbiont (group A) of Aleiodes leptofemur (assembly GCF_964028465.1). Lineage (NCBI taxonomy): Bacteria > Pseudomonadati > Pseudomonadota > Alphaproteobacteria > Rickettsiales > Anaplasmataceae > Wolbachia > Wolbachia endosymbiont (group A) of Aleiodes leptofemur. The sequence continues at coordinate 649,113 of NZ_OZ034782.1, read as the reverse complement.
CAAGCGGAAATTCATTATTAAATTTGCCATCTATTACTTCCCTCGCGGCTGTGCAAATTGCGTCCCCTACCCTATCATCTATAACACCATGTTTCATATTAACACGCGCTGCTGCAAGTTTTACTATTGCTAATGCTTTAATCAGAGGCTCTGGCATTTTTTCTGTGCCAATCTTAAAATTTTCTAAAGAACGCTGAGTCTGTGCTCCCCAGTAATGTTCACTTGGTACTTTTACTTCCCCTAAGCTGTCTGATTCTATTCTCGTCTTTCTATCCATATTTTCCTCCTGGTGTTATGCAAACTGGTTCACTACATAATTTTTTCATGCCTACTTCTTGGTTAATTAAATCATACTAGATCCAAGTAGTCAAGTGTACGAACATTGCAATTTTCAGTTAGAGGTTGTCCGGAAACAAGTAAAAGGCTATAATATCTGAAATTTTAGTACGGGGTAAAGATGAGAAAAAAGTATCCAACAGATCTAAGCGAAAGGGAATGGGCAAGAATAGAAAAACACTTCAGAGTATCATACAAGAAAGGAGGAAGGCCGCCAAAGTATAGCAAAAAAGAAATATTAGAAGCAATTTTCTATGTATTGCGTACAGGGTGTCAATGGCGGTATTTACCAAATGATTTTCCGCTATGGAAGACTGTGTATGAGCAGTTCAGGCAATGGAAGAAGCAGGGAATTTTTGAGAAAATGAATTATGAAATTACAAAATATAGTAGAAGAAAAATAGGAATGAATGAGCAGCCGAGTGCCTGTATAGTAGATAGTCAATCTGTAAAGACTACAGAAAAGGGGGGATCAAAGGCTATGATGGAAGTAAAAAAGTAAAGGGTAGAAAAAGGCATATAATTACAGACACTCAGGGTTTTATACTAGGTTGTTACGTAGGCGCTGCTAACGAAAATGATAGAGATGGTATTAAAATAGCATTAAACAATATGAGAACAAAATATACTAAAGTTAAAAAAATGTGGGCTGACATGGGATACCAAGGAAGAAATTTAAAGAATCACATAAAGGAAGAATATGACATAGATATTGAAATTGTTAAAAGGCCTCCATGTAGATTTTGGGTGCACAAAGATACGCCACCTGAGCTACTACCAACAAGAGAACAAGGGTTTAAAGTACAGCCAAGAAGATGGGTTGTAGAAAGGACTTTTGCTTGGGTTAATAGGAATAGAAGGCTATCGAAGGAGTATGATTTACTCACAACATCCACTGAGAATTTCATATACCTAGCTATGAGTAGGGTTATGTTAAAGAGGGAATATGCTTGAATTTACTAGTTTCCGGACAACCTCTTAATAATAGTTTTTGGATTAAGGTTATAATGCTTGGAGAGTTTTGCTATGCTCTCTTTTCTATTTTGTATTGCTCTACGAATCGTCTGTGTTGTTTTGGCGCACCCATGTAATATCTGTCCCATAATGACTCCTTAAATGATGATGATAGTATACCATCACTCTCTGGGACCATACATCTATAGCCTTTCTTATAATAGTCCGAATGCGATAAGATATGTGTTTATGGCTATAGCAGGCCAGTAGCATATTACGGTCTGTTCGGATTATTGTAAAAAGAGCTATAACTTGCATGGTAGATGCAAGTAGCTGACACTGATTCACTTTATGATGGTGTCATTCCAGTCTGGAATCCAGCCTTTTCATAATCATCAAAACGTTGTATTTTAACATAAAACGGCTACTTTTATGCTTACCAACTTAATAAAATTCCTGGATCCCAGTGTCTGGGCACTGGGATGACACCCTTCTGGTGGACTCAAATCACGATGTTTGCACAGCTGTACGCTTAGTTCTGGTTGCACGCTACCATTCTTGTACATCCATAAATAGAAAATTTACGCTTTAAAAGGATCATATACATCGATTTCCTTAGAATTACTCTTTTTCAATTTTTCACTTAATAATCTTAAAATAGGCTGTAAATCACCATTAATTGATAAGCACAGCACTTCTTTATTGAGATAATTAGCTAGGTGATTCTTCTTTTCCAGAATTTCTGCTTCCCTCAATAAGTCGCATTTGTTTAATACTACAATCTCTTCTTTTTCAACAAGATCACTATTGTAAAGTTCCAATTCATTATGGATACAACTATAAGCCGAAACAACGTCATCGTGAGTTACATCGATTAAATGAAGTAAAATTTGACACCTTTCTATGTGCTTTAAAAATTTATGCCCGAGCCCAACTCCAAGGTGAGCATCAGTAATTATTCCAGGAATATCTGCTATTACAACTTCGCTATCATCCACTTTTACCATGCCTAAATGAGGTCTTACGGTGGTAAATGGATAATCGCCTACTTTTGTATCGGAATTTGAGCAGCGAGTCAAAAATTTTGATTTACCTGCGTTTGGCATGCCAATAATTCCAACATCTGATAAAACTTTTAGTTTTAATAATACATGTTTTTCTTCGCCAGGCTGACCGTAAGTAAAATGTCTTGGTGCCTTATTAGTAGAAGATTTAAAATTAGTATTTCCAAGTCCACCTTTTCCACCCTGTGCTACTTGAAATTCCATACCAGGCTTGTCAAGGTCTACTATTATCTCTTCACTTTCTTCATCAATTATTTGTGCACCGACTGGAACTTTAAGTATAACGTCTTTCCCTGCTGTGCCAGATCTATCCCTGCCTGCACCATTTTTTCCACTATCTGCTTTAATGTGTCTTCTATAACGAAAATGAAGCAAAGTGTTGAGATTAGCGTCGCTGATGAAAACTATGTTTCCACCCTTTCCTCCATTACCACCATTTGGACCACCAAATTCAACGAACTTTTCTCGACGAAAACTTGCACAGCCATCACCACCGTCACCAGCTTTTAAACACAATTTTACTTCGTCTATAAAACCCATGCTAACCCACGATAATATTTAGCATCCTTTCCTAATGCGCTTTCTATTCTGATTAGCTCGTTATACTTCGCGAGTCTATCAGAACGCGATAGCGACCCGGTTTTTATTTGCCCGCAATTTGACGCAACTGCTATATGAGATATTGTTGTGTCTTCTGTTTCACCTGAGCGATGAGAAACAACAGCTTTATAGCCATTTGATTTTGCCATTTCAATAGCAGCAAAAGTTTCTGTTAACGTCCCTATTTGATTTGGCTTGATCAGTACAGCATTTGCCATTTTTTCCTCTATTCCTTTGCATATCAGTTCACAATTTGTAACAAACAAATCATCCCCAACCAATTGAATTTTACTCCCCAATTTTGCAGTAAGTAATTTCCAACCTTCATAGTCGTCTTCACTCATTGCATCTTCTATAGAAATTATTGGATATCTTTCCACAAGATTACAATAATATTCAGTCAACTCTTCTGAAGTAAGATCTCTGTGTTCAAATTTGTAAATTCCATCTTCATAAAAAGTAGATGAAGCAACATCAAGGCCTAGTGCAAAATCACTTTGCGCTGAATAACCTGCTGATTCTATAGCGTATATGATCAAATCAAGTGCTTCTTCAGTACTTTCAATATTTGGTGCAAAACCACCTTCATCCCCTACATTTGTGCTATAACCTTTTTTCTTAAGAATGCTACGTAAGTTGTGGAATACCTCCGCAGATATTCTAATCGCTTCGCTGAAAGTCTCAGCACCGACCGGAAGAATCATGAATTCTTGGAAATCGAGCTTATTGTCTGCATGTACTCCACCATTAATTATGTTAATGAGTGGAACCGGCATAACACTCGTCTGCTTTCCTCCCAAATATCTATATAGCGGCATTTTGAAACTGTTTGCTGCTGCTTTTGCAACTGCAAGAGACACACCCAAAGTTGCATTTGCTCCAAGTTTTGATTTGTTTTTTGTTCCATCCAGTTCAATTAATGCTTTATCAATTGCATTTTGGTCCGCTGCATTCATTCCAATGATTTCATCTGCTATTATCCCATTTACAGCTTGAACAGCTTTCAGCACTCCCTTACCACAATACCTTTTCTCATCTTGGTCCCTGAGTTCCAAGGCTTCTAATTTACCGGTTGAAGCTCCAGAAGGTACAGATGCCCTGCCTATTGGACCATCACAGAGCTCAATTTCTACCTCAATAGTGGGGTAACCCCTGCTATCTAAAATTTCTCTTGCAAATACGTTATTGATTATCTTATTCATTACATTAAACCTTAACTTCCGCAATAAGTGCTGCAGTTTCCTTTGCCAATTTAGCTATATTACTACCAGCACCAATAAATAATACTATATCACTTGGACTTGTCGAATCACTAATAAAATGTGAAATGAGCAAAGCATCATTCATAATTTTTGTGTTATTAAATCCATTACTGATTAAAGCTTTTTGTATATCATCAATCCCACAACCAGGAATAGGCTTGTCTTCTGGGGGATGAACAGGAGTGAGGATGACATAATCAAACATCATGAAAATTCGTATGAATTCATCAAAAAAATTACGAATGCGGGCAAAACGAAGTGGTTCGATAATTCCTATTACTTTTCCTTTAGTAATCGAACGTGCAGCCGTTAAAGTTGCATATATTTCATTTGGATGATGGGCATAATCCTCAATTAACTTAACACCTTTAATATCGGCAATCAAAGAGAATCTTCTTGCTACTCCTTGAAATTCCAAAAGGCCTTTTTTAATATCTGCATCGCTAATTCCGAGCTTTATCGCAACTGATATTGCAGCTAGGGCGTTGCTTACTTTGTGAATTCCAATTGCATTTGATAGTACTATGTTTTTTAAAGGGCTGGATCCCAGTGTCACGCACTGGGATGACATCTCTGTACACTTTCCTTTTGTCATTCCAGCACGTAATGCTGGAATCCAGTTGTTCAACACATCAAATTCTATGCTGTTAGCATGCTGTTTAATGTTGCTGGCTCTTATGCTACCATTCTCAAACCCAAACGTTATAGAATTACCCGCATCATAATCGATGTCTACAGAATCAGGTAAAACTGCAGAACCTGCATTATTCACGAATTGGGAAAATGCATTTTTGATATTATCAAATGTGCCGTAATAATCTATGTGGTCATTGTTGATACTTGTTATGACAGCAATCTTTGCAGGGATTTTTAGCATAGTTCCATCAGACTCATCAGCCTCGATCAGAAAAGTGTCACTCCCTCCAAGTTTGAAGTTGCTCTTATAGGAATTTAATATCCCTCCTACAGTTACAGTCGCATCAATGCCAGAATGATCAAAAATGGAAGCAATCATAGCGGTTGTTGTTGTCTTTCCGCTTGAACCTGAAACCGCTATCACATATTTACCTTTCATAATTTCAGCAAGTATGTCTGATCTATGCAAAACGGTTTTATTGTTATTTTTTGCCGCAATTAACTCCACATTATCAGATTCTATTGCAGAAGAATGTACAACTATTTGAGCTTGGCTTATATTATTAGCATTGTGACCAATAAAAACCTCTATACCTAGCTTTTGTAACTTATTTATATTGTCGTTTGATTGTGCATCACTGCCTTGAACTTTGCAATTGGAATTGTGAAGAATTTCAGCAATGGCACTCATTCCGATTCCACCTATACCAATAATATGTATTATTCCTTTTTGAGTTTTGTTAATATTTAGCAGTAGATGTTTACTCATTACTAAATTTATTATAGTATAATTTAAAATCCTCATAGTATCGAACCCTCTTACCGAATACAATGATAAAAAACCTAACCTTTCTATGTCTAATATTTGTTTTGATAAGTAGCTGCAGTTTTAGCAACAGGTTTAACTGCACTGCAGGTCATTATAAAATTGGCAGCAGCTACACAATAAATGGTATAACTTATCACCCAAAAAACTGTAAACACTATGAAGAGATAGGGATAGCATCGTGGTATGGAATAGAAGATCATGGCACACTTACAGCAAATGGTGAAGCGTTTAACCGTCACTTGATCTCTGCAGCGCATAAGACTTTGCCCTTACCCTGCTTTGTTCTTGTCACTAATTTAGAAAATGGAAGAAAGCTTGTTACAAGGGTTAACGATAGAGGGCCTTTTATTGAAGGCAGAATAATAGACTTATCAGAAAAAGCAGCTCAAGTCTTAGGATTTCATAAATCTGGGCTTGCAAAAGTAAAAGTTCAATACCTAAGAAAGATGTCAGAACAATTGATACAAAATACTCCTCATTACAGAAAGCAATATGAAAAAGAAATGCAGAAACGTCACCCGAAACAAGACAGTGCAGAAAGTAAGGGATATGTTGCATTTTTTAAAAGTGCTCAGGCTGCTAAATCAGCTGCATCAAAGCTTCGCAATCAAGGAATAAAAAATGTTAGATTGCTTTTTAAGAACGATCAATATTGCGTGAAAGTGAGTTATAGGTAGTGGTGAGTGCAGAATTTGAAAGATTTGGTTAATGTAAGGAACGCTGGCTAACTATTGTAAGTTAAAAATGTGATATAAAAAAGATATCAACAATTTATAGCTATACCACCGCGATATCTCTTAGCCGCTAACAAGTAGCGGAATGACGAGCTTATCGTCACGCCACCGCTAACCGTCATACCGCGATTCATTCGCGGTATCTCAGCCGCTAACAAGTAGCAGAATGACAGCAATCCTACGTCATACCGTCACGGTATCTCTAGATCCCGCTAACAAGTAGCGGGATACTTGACCTTTACAGGAATGACAGTTGTCGTTTAGCTATAAATGTTAAGAAATTTACCAAATAAAAAAAAAGGCAAAGAAACCCTAGGGTAGCTAGTATTCAAATTCTCCCTTGTCTATTTGACGTCTTTTACTGTCTTAAACACTTTATAAGCGCGTTTCGGCTTGTATAGGTAGAAACCTAAAAGTTTTATAAAGACATGAGGTGCACATAGTGCAAAAAATTAAGCATGATTTACGCCAAATACATTAAGTTTTTTGTCATTAATCCACCGCAGAGATTGCGAAGATAAATAAATAGCTTCAGTTTCATGATAGGAGGGCTGGCGGAGTTTGTCAAGTAAGTTTTTCGTTTCATCCAATGTGCTGCCAAAAGTTTGTTATGCAAGAATGCACTAGCCATTTCTCACAGATTCATTTAAACTTAATCAAGTAGGAGTATTATTAACGCGAAAAGAGTTTAATTAGAGATTTAAGTGATATGGCGCGTGAGGAAGATATAAACCAATTAGTAGAAAATGGATTTGATATTAACTCAAAAGATGCAAGTGGAATCACTCTCTTGCATAAGTTCACAAAAGAAGGCGATTTAGTTGGAGTAAAGTCATTACTAGAGCACGAAGCTGATTTCAATGTCGTAGACAACGAAAATAGAAACCCTCTGCATTACGCCATTATGCATGGACACAAGAAAGTTGCTAAACTTTTTGTTAACCAACTGACAATTAATTCCAAGGATAAAAATGGATTCACTCCACTGCACCTTGCTGCACTACAAGATGACACGGAATTAATAGATTTTTTGATAACAAAAGGCGCAAAAATTAATGAAAAAGATGCCAAAGAGGGCTATACTCCTCTTCATATAGCTTCACTATACGGTTCTAAAAAAAGCGTCCAAATTTTAATTGATAGCGGAGCAAATCTCGAATGTGAAGATAACAATTTTCGTACTCCTTTGTTTTTAACCATTTATCAATGCACCGCACATTATGACAGCAGAGCAGAAATTATAGAATATCTGATAAAGAAAGGTGCAAATATAGAAGCCAAAGATGCAGAAAATAACACTACGCTTTTCCTAGCAGCGTATAACAACAAAATGCAAATAGTAAAACTTATTGCAAAAAAACAGCAAGCAAGTAACGATAAAATTAAACTTAAAGAGTTTTTTTGCACAAAAAACAACCATGGTTTTGATGCGTTAGATTGCGCTATTGAGCATAATAATAGAAAAATGGTAACATTTCTTGTTTTAAAGGGAATAGAAGCAAACGATCAAGATTTTAATGGTAACGCTAGGCTGCATAAAGCTAGCCATAATGGTAACACTAAAACAGTTAAGCTCTTATTGAAGCTTAAGGTAAACATTAATGCTGTTACTAAATGTAACAGAACTCCCTTGCTACTGGCAGTTAAAAAAGGCCATACAAAAATTGTGAAAATGTTATTGGAAGTTAGAGCCAATATGAACATTTGTGAGCAACAAGGTTTTGCACCTCTACATCTTGCTGTTCAAAAGGATTATTTTGATATAGCTCAGATGTTAATAGAAAAAGGTGCAGACCTTAATATTAAGTGTAATAACGGTCATACCGCAATAGATATGTTCATTAGCAAGGCTCATAGCAAAAAAAACATCGAAGAAAATTACAAAAAATTTTGTAGATTTTTGATGCTTTACCTGAAAGAGCTACATAGTAAACACAAAGCCTGTTGTATACTTTCAACCCTAGCTCTAAGCCTAACAATTATAGGCTTACCATTTATTTTCAAGCCTATTATTAAATATAGAGAAAGAAGTAAAATATATAAAAAAACTAAGGCTATGCTGGTCTACATTTAAGTACAAGAAGAGTATACAAAAAATACATAGCCAAAGCTAATATATGACAATTATCTGCTCGATGAAAATGAGATTAAATACATTTTTAATATTTTTATAGAAATCTATTAGTATAGATCTATATGCTGTTCTAATGGCTATTTTTAAATGCTTAATACTCCTCTTCATTATTTCTTGCACACACCTGCCTACTAAGCAACATCTTACTAATATAGGCAACGAAGATCATCATGATATAGGTGAGCACGATTATTCGTTGCAACAATATAACACCTCTTTGGAGAGTAATGAATCGGCAATACCAGAAATTATGCCTTTACCAATAGAGTTTCCCGATCTCACAATCAGTAATCAGCTTATTTCTATTAATGTTAGTGAAGAAGTATCAGTAAAAGATTTGCTGATTGAGATAGGAAAACTTTCTGACGTTAACTTGGATATGGACCCAAAAATATCAGGTAATATTATTTTAAAGCTAAAAGATAAGGATATAAATGAAGTAATTCAGAGTATAGCAAATAGCGCCAAACTGCGCTATTCAACAAGTAATGGTGTAATTAGAATTGAGCAGGACTTGCCATACGCGCAAAATTATTACGTAGACTTCATCAATATTCAACATTCTGCTCAAAGCAGTTTCGTCATTAGTAACAATATTACTAACAGTGATGGAAGTAACGTTGATAGGGACTATAACAATGTTATGAAGTCTCAATACAGTAGTGACTTATGGAATTCATTAGAAAAAGGCTTGAATGCAATAATGGATGTTAACGGGGTGGATGATGGCGAATTCCTCTCATCCAACAGAGAAGCTGGTGTTATTATTTTGAATGCTAGAAAAGATATCCACAAAGCTGTTGAAGAATATATTAATAAGGTTAAGAAGTTAGTGTCTTCTCAAGTAATGATAGAGGCAAAAATAGTTGAAGTTGTGCTAGATGACAAATACCTTTCTGGTATGAACTTAAATGACTTACACGATGGAACTAAGTCTATAATAAATCAAGATAACTCCATTATTAACCTAGCAATGAACTTTGGTGCGAATGATCTAGGAGATTTAGTAAAAAATTTAGACAAATTTGGCACTTCAACTGTAATTTCAAGCCCCAGAGTACATGCTATAAATAATCAGCAAGCGATGATTTCATTTACTAAAAACCATATTTATTTTACTTCCGATATACAAAAAGATACTAGAAACTCTAATCAGACCTTAATTACCAAGATGAATAGCGTCCCAATAGGTGTTGTGCTAATAATCCACCCAAGCATTAACATTGATACTAGTGAAATATTCATGGATATACATCCAACTTTATCAAGAATTAACGGCTACACTAAAGATCCAGATATAGAGTACGTCGCACAGCAGAGTAAAATGAAATTAAATAGCGACATTCCAATTGTTGAAATCAGAGAAATGAACTCTATGTTAAAAATTAAGAGCGGTGAAATTATGGTAATCGGCGGGCTTATAGAACATAGAGAAGATAAGCAAAGCTTATTGCATCAGAAATCAAAAAGGCTAGCGAATAATATTAGAACAGTAGAAACTGTCATTTTTTTAAAAGCAACAATCGTACCAACATTTGGTTTGTTAGATAGAAAAGATAAGAATTTATATATATATTAAATTATCACTAAAAATTAAATATCAAACCAACTTCAATATTGTGAGTAGATATGTCATCTGCAACAGGTATCGGAATGCTAAAGTAACGATAGCCGAGAAAGGTTTTGATTTCTGGGATTATTGAATAATCAACACCAAGTTTTATTTGATAAGCAAACCAAGGAACATTCAGTGGCATTGAATTTTGGGGTGACCCATTAATCCTTTTTAATCTAAAAACTGTTGGTCCTATACCAAGACCGATGTACGGAGCAAATTGTGTATCCTGAACGCTGGGATTATAATAGAAGTTTAACAAAAACGCAAATATACTTGCTGATTTATCAAATACCGGAGGAGAATTACTATCTTCAATATTGGCTATAGAATACGCGGCTTCAAAATCAATTTTACCATTTTCTCCAGCATAGTAACCTAAAGACATGCTGCTAAACCACTGGAAATCAATTTTACCATCAAATTGCTGTATACTTTTAATTTCATCTGCCACTATATTTTTTATTATAAAACCATAATGACTTTCAACTAAAGTTAGGACTCTTTTTCCTATTTCTTGTATACCCTTTACAAATGTTTCTGAATTATCATGGTATACCTTACCACCGTTAGCGCTAACATAAAAATCAAGTTTTTTTGATTTTTCTTTTGTAGGCTCAGCTTGATCTGCAATACGTGACCACATATTTTTCTGATCAGCTACTTGGAGAATAGAAGGTTGTTCAATAGGACTATTTTCAGGTTCTTGATATTTTAAATCCTCTGTTAGTACTTCTTTTTCATTAACCTCTTTAGAATGCATTACATCTTCATTATTGTCCGTTTCTAGTTTTAAGAGTTGTGTTCCAATAACTTGTTCAACGTGTACATAATTACCGATATAAGTAATAAAAAAATAGACACATGAAATTAAAATCAAAAATAAAGTAATAGATCTTTTAGTTATCACAAATGAACCCATAATTATCATTTATAGTATAACCATCATATCATATATTTCTTTAATGTACAAAAATTAAGAAAGAGTATTTCCAATTAAATAATTATTCTCTACGCCTGTAACATTAACTTTCACAATACTTTTAGCTTGCGCTCTTGATTCAAGCTTTATTAATGCAAAATTTTCTGCTCTACCGATATGATTTTGCTCAACCAGAACACTTTGTTCAGTGCCTATCAAAGATTGATAAAAGCTACTCATCATTTCTCTATTCATTTCTCTTAAATTTTTTACTCGTTCTTTACGCACATTCTCTGGTACTTGTGGCATTCGTGCAGCAGGTGTATTCTTCCGCTCTGAATATGGAAAAGCATGTAGGTAAACTATATTTGTTTTTTTCAGTAAATCAACTGTATCCTGAAACATTTCATCAGTTTCTGTTGGAAATCCAGCAATAATATCAGCGCCAAATGCTATATTAGGCCTCAAGCTCTTCATTTTATGACAAAATTCTATCACTTGTTCTCTGTTGTGACGACGCTTCATTCTCTTTAGTATTAAATTATTACCAGATTGTAGACTCAAATGTAAATGAGGCATAAGTCTTGACTCATTAGCTATTAAATCCATTAATTCGTCGTCAACTTCAGCAACATCGATAGAGGAAAGTCTTAGCCTCTTCAACTCTGGTATATCCTTTAAAACTCTCCTAATCATTGAACCAAGTGATGGCTTACCCAACAAATCTGTACCAAAGTCAGTAATATCAACCCCTGTAAACACTACTTCTTGATATCCATTTTCTACAAAGATCCTGATTTGCTCTATAATACTGTTTATTGGCACAGATCGATTATTCCCTCTTGCCTCAGTAATTGAACAAAATGTGCAGCTATGATTACAACCATTTTGAATTTCAATAAATGCCCTTGACTTATCTTCAAATCCATTAATTAGAACAGGTTCTACTTGGTTATCACTGACCAAGATTTTATCGTCATTTAGTAAGTAATTTTCAGCTTTTAGCTTATCTTGATTACCGAGCACTTTACTTACACCAGGAATGCTACTGTAAACTTCTGGATCCAACTGAACAGCACAACCAACTACGATAATTTCTTTATTTGGATCATTTTTGTAAATCTTACGTATCTTTTGCTTTACCTGACGTTCTGCTTCGTTTGTCACTGCACAGCTATGCACCACAACAACATTTTCTCTCTTTGCTTTTTTTAATGCTTCTTTGATTAACTCGCTCTCGTAAAAATTTAGACGACAACCAAATGTTATCACTTCATTCATGTTAGTATTTTTTGCTTTAATAGACCTAAATTATATCAAATATCCAAGCAAAGTCTCTTGCATGACTATTTTTTTGTAAATAAATGCTATGCAAGCAGCAGACACTGGGATCTCAACGATTTTCACTCAGACACAGTATCACTCCTTTGCTTATTATAGTCTTTTGACCTTTTTAAGATACAATCCGGATTGGATACTGAGTTGGTGAGTATAAAAGTATAGCTTCTACGTCATACCGCTGTGGTATCTCTTAGCCGCTAACAAGTAGCGGGATGACGATTGTCGGTGAATCTAAGTTACCTTAGCTACATTTCTAGCTGTAACTATAAATGTATGGATTTTTTATCGTGCCATGTTATAATTAACGTCTTGCTAAAAATTAAATATTGATGAATGAACTAAGAAAGTTAAGTATTACACAAATGCATGACGGGCTCAAAAAAAAGAGTTTTTCTGCCGTTGAACTCGTAGAGGCGCACATCAGTGCGGTTGAAAATGAGAAATTAAATGCATTTATAACAAAAACCCCAGAGATAGCAATGAAAGCTGCTAAAGCTGCAGATGAACATTTCTCTAGGCAAAAGGATGATTTAATCTCGCCGCTCATGGGTGTACCAGTTGGCATCAAAGATCTATTCTGTACAAAAGGAATAAAAACAACAGCATGCTCAAAAATGCTGGAAAATTTCGTTCCGACTTACGAATCTACGGTGTCTGACTTGCTTTTAAAAAGTGGAGCAGCCATGCTCGGTAAGCTTAATATGGATGAATTTGCTATGGGTTCTGCGAACACAAATAGCTATTTTGGCCCTGTTGAAAATGTGTGGATTAGAAAAAGCGATGGGGAAAAAGTTGTTCCTGGTGGATCATCTGGTGGATCTGCAGCATCGGTGGCTGGATTTTTATGCGCTGGAGCACTAGGGAGTGACACCGGTGGATCTGTGCGCCAACCAGCAGCTTATTGTGGAGTGGTTGGAATAAAGCCAACTTATGGAAGATGCTCGCGTTTTGGTATGATTGCATTTGCGAGTTCTCTAGATCAAGCAGGAGTCATTACTCGTTCTGTCTCTGATTCAGCATTAATGCTGGAAGCAATCTGTGGCTATGATACAAAAGATTCAATATCAAGCGAAAAGCCAGTGCCTAAATTTTCTAGCTTTATAAATGGTGATGTCAAGGGTAAGCGTATTGGTATACCAAAAGAATATAGGATGGATGGAATTTCAGAGGAAATAGTCCATAATTGGGAGAAAGTTGCTTCCTATTTAAAAGAAAATGGCGCTGAAGTTGTTGACGTTACTCTGCCACATACTAAATATGCAATACCAGTCTATTATTTAATTTGTTCTGCTGAAACTTCATCCAATCTTGCTCGTTATGACGGTGTGCGTTATGGGTTCAGGGTTGATGCTGATACCCTTGAAGAAATGTATTCACTAACAAGAGCAGAAGGTTTCGGTAAAGAGGTGAAAAGAAGAATTTTAATTGGCGCTTATGCGCTTTCCTCAGGTCATTACAATGAATATTACGAAAAAGCACAGTGTATCAGGGCATTAATCAGAAATGATTTTATAAAAGCGTTTGAAAAAATAGATTACATACTTGTGCCATCTGCTCCAACAGAAGCTTTTGGCTTAAATGAAAAGCCAGATCCGCTAATTATGTGCATCAATGATGTGTTTACTGTGCCGGCAAGTCTGGCAGGATTGCCTGCTATTTCTGTTCCTGTTGGGCTCTCCAATGAGGGTTTACCACTTGCCTTGCAAGTGATTGGAAATTATTATGATGAAGCTGGAATATTAAATGTGGCAAGTGTGATAGAGCAAAATTGCGGCAGAATAATTAGACCTCTTGCATAATCTATTTTTTGATAGTAATTTTTGCATTAAAATTTGCTTACGCTCCTCAACGTACTCTATGGTTCCATTTTTAGATGAATAGCAAAAACAGGGTATATTAATCTGTTTACAAAATTTTCGTGTAACAGTTCACACTTAATTAAACAGACTGAATTCTGTAATTTTGGGATGTTGAAAAATTTACCTCACGTTGTCATTCCAGCGCATAACGCTGAAATCCAGATTTATAGAAACGAAAAAACTTGCTTGACACATTTTGCCAACCCCCTTATTATGATGTGTAGTACAATGATACAAATTAAGAATTCCCCCATCCTGTGCTGGTTCTTCGATCTGAAATCCTACTTCTACCTGATCACAACCAATGTTAATTTGTCCTATTAATGCTTTAATAATGCCGCGCTTAGTTTGCCAATCTAGCTGTTCCAGGTTCGATTTTACACTAGAATAAAAATTCTTTATGCTATTTATAATAAGACTTATTCCTTTTTCTACTGCCTTCTGATCAACTACCTTTTTTTTCTCTTCTTCTATCCCTTGTAAGCGTTCTTTCATTTTTCTCATTGTCTGTTTAAATTCTTCCTCGCTTATATATCCTTTCTCTCCTGCATTTTCTTGACTATAATAATCTTCCATTAATTTTTCGATACCTTCTTTTATTTGATTTTCTCTTCTTGCAAACTTTTTCTCTGATGATTCATCATTTTTATTTTCTAATACTCTACGTTGGTATTCCTTTTTTATCATCTCTGGGTTTTTTAGTACATCTTTCACCTTTTCCCATACTGACCTTACCCAGAAAAAGTGGAGAGAAAGAAAGGAGTTTTTTCGGGTAAAATAAAATTTTGGAGGATTAGAAATGGCAAGAGAATATACGGCAGAATTCAAATTGGAAGCTGTTAAGCTGGCAAATGAACAAAGAAAGGTAGGTCAACCAGTTGCAAAAGTAGCAAGAGATCTAGGAATAAGGGATAGTGTATTAGGAAAATGGATGAAGAAATATAACGAAAAAAAGTCAGCGGCAAATGCATTTCCAGATGTAGCACCTTATGACAAAGAGAGATTTGATTTACAGAAAGAGTTAGCAAAAGTAACAAGAGAAAGAGACATTTTAAAAAAAGCCCTGGCCAGTCAAAAAGAGTAAAATATTTTTTCATAAAAGAGCATAGTAAACACTATAAAGTGCAGGAATTATGTAGGGTTTTCTGCTAGTGGCTACTATAAGTGGACTACAAGGAAAATAAGCAGTAGAGAATCAGCAAATAAAGAGTTATTAGCAGATATTCAAAAAATATATCAAGCTTCTAAATGTAGATATGGAGCTCCTAAAATTCATGCTGAATTAAAGGCTTTGGGTAAAAGTTGCAACTTAAAAACAGTGCAAAGTATTATGCAGAAAAATGGTATTCAGGCTATATTGAGAAGAAAATTTAAAATTAAGAAACAACAAACGGACAGTAGCTCCCAATATATTAGACCAAAACTTTATTGTCGATCAACCAAATAAAGTATGGGATTACTTATATAAAAACCAAAGAAGGATTGTAAGTTAAAAATGTGATATAAAAGAGATAAGAGGGAAAGATAACCCTACTCACTATAGGAATAGGGCTATCACGGGCGTGTGCGACCGAATGAAAGTTGGTATTACAACCGTAGCCATCAAGGTAAACTAGCCCCATCTCTCGATACGTTTGAATAGTTGCATGGGACATATGTATGCACCCGTTTACAATCTTAAATTAATTAAACTATCGAGGTTATTTATTATGATTACATCTTATCAAAATTTCATTGGCATTGATATCGGAAAATTTAAAAATGTTGCTGCAGCTTATAACCAAAGGAGCGCTATCAAGTTTGACAATGATGCTACTGGTTGGCAACAGTTGTTTCAAAAATTTTCAGATATCCTACCTAATTCTCTAGTAACTTTAGAAAACACTGGAAAATATGAGCTTGGCTTAGCACATTTTCTTGTTGATAAGAATGTTGCTGTACATCGAGCTAATACTCGTAAAGTAAAAAGTTTTATCATATCACATGGAACTTTAGCAAAGACAGATCAATCAGATGCAAGAGCCCTTGCTCAATATGGTTTTGAACGCTATAGTGCTCTATCTCTATTTGTGCCTATGTCAAAAGAACAAACCGCCTTAGTTGCACTCTGTCAACGTCGTGATGACATTACGCAAATGAGAACTCAAGAGAAATGTAGGCTTGCAGCACCTGAAAACGACTATATAAAGGAAAGTTGCCAAAAAACAATAGACTTTTTTACCAGTCAGATAAATGAGTTCAACGATGCCATACAAAGAATTATTGATAAAAATCCAGAGTTACAAAAGCGTCAAAAAATCTTGAGAACAGTGCCAGGAATAGGTCTCAAGTTATCACAAGTTTTTGTGTGTCTAATGCCAGAACTTGGCCACCTAAACAAAAAAGAAGTTGCAAGTCTTGCTGGAGTTGCTCCACATCCAAAAGAAAGCGGTAAAACTATTGGTTACCGAAGGATAACAGGTGGTAGAAGCAATGTTCGTGCAAAGCTTTTCACAGCTGCTATGGCTGCTGCAAGATCTAAATCTGCACTTGGTGCTTTTTATTCTGATCTTATTGGTAGAGGTAAAAAGAAGATGGTAGCTATAACAGCTCTAATGCGAAAAATCATAGTAATTGCCAATGCAAGACTTAAAGAAGCAATTAATATGAAATAAAAAAAAATCTGCATAGAAAATAGGTTAACGGATATGTGCGTCTACACACATTTAAAGCACATATTCGTTAACCATAAAATCTAAGCAGTGGTTGCTGTTTGATATAAATTTCTTTCTGTATAAACTAGGATCTTTGTTACCAAAATACATTTTTCAATTGAATAAAAATACAAAATTATCAACAAATGAGACTAAATTCAAAAAATTTTAAAAAACATAGTTGATGGCAAGAAGGAGCAGCACTTCGAAATGATATGAGGTCAGGGTTTACATTTTGTGGCATAACGTTTGAGGAATATAGAGGGCAAGCAACTGACCCTGAAGGAACGGTTAGAAGATTTATTGACAAAGATACAGGGCACTGTTTTCCACTAGGAACAGCGAGCACATTTACAACATATTTTGCACCAGCAGACTTTAATGAGACAGTAAATACTCTTGGACAGCCACTCTATGCAAAACAAGAACCAAGGAGGTTTGATAGAGGAACTGATTTACATACGCAGTCAAATCCTCTGCCAATGTGCCATAGACCTGGCGTATTAGTAAAAGTCGCTATAGCATAACATACTGGTAGAGTAATTACAAGTTGGTGAGGCACAGAACGACTCTACCGGTATGCGCTTTCTTAGCATGTAAAGGTTAGTATATCAAAAAGAAATATGCAAGAGAATATTAAGCGATTATTGGAGGATTGTTTTAAGCATCTAGGAGTGGAAGCCATATATTGTAATCGAAATAAGGAGGGTATTCGTAGAATAAAAGTGCTAATAAAACGTCCTGAGACTACGTACTCTCTAGGTGCAGATGGAGCATTAACTCAGCAAATTGCTTCTATAGAAATACGTGATCAGGACGTTACTTCCTTTAGCATAGGTGATTATATCAAGATTGAAAAAAGGTTCTACAAGATTTTTGAACCACCGTTAAAAGATTCTTCGAGTGAAATATGGAAAATTGAGGCAATAGAAAGTGTTTGATATTAAAATTAGTAATAATATTAATGAAATAGTCTACAATATTGACGAAAAAGAGCAGAAAGTAAAACTGGCAGCTATAAAAGCACTAAATAGAACAGCACTATGGTTAAAAGCGCAAGCAGCTAAGGAAATCAGTGAGGAAAAGAAGATAAAATTAAGTTTGATAAGAAAGAGATTAAGAATTTTTAAGGCGAAAACTAGCAGATTAGAAGTGTTAATTAGAGCAAATCTCTATGACATTAGAGCATCGACAATTGGCAAAATACAAAAAACAAGAAGAGGATCGAAAGTAGGAAAGCATGAGTTTATAGGAGGATTTGCAGCAGTTATGCCAAAAGGAAATAGCGGTATGTTTAAACGTGAAGGAAGAGCAGCATTGCCAATAAAGGAAGTTAAATTGCCATTGGAACCAGAAGCATCAAAAGTAATGAGAGATCTTGTTAATTATGAGGTTGAGAAAGTGTTTACAAAATTTTTTGAACGTGAATTGAGCTATAAAGGATGAATTTGAAAGATTTACATGATAAAATTTGTACCACGCTGAAGAAAGAAATTTCTGCGATACAAACATGCGAAGTATATCCAGCAATAAGGAAAGAATTAGTAGCACCGGCAGTATTTATAGAATTATCAAGTCTAGAGCAAGGAAAAGATCCAGGAACAGAAGAATTAGCTCTGAAAGCAAGATTTGAAGCTAGAATAGTAGTTGATAGCACAATCGAAAATGCTCCTCTTATTGTCAGAACATTAGCTGCCGAGGTGGCAAAAGTTGTAAACAAAAATACATGGAATATAAAAAATGTTTCACCAGGAGAATTTATCTCTGCAGCAATTGACGGATTTAGACCCGAATTAGATGCATATTTGGTGTGGATGGTTGATTGGAGTCATCAGCTTCATTTAGGTAAATCGATATGGACAGAAAATAAGATTAAGCCACATACGATTATAATAGAAGAAAATGTTAGAGAGTAATTTTGCTATTTCAGAGCTGCAAAGAAAGTTAGCAAACATTGTACGAATAGGAGTTGTAAAAGAAGTAGATTATGAGAAAGCAAAAGTAAGAGTGAAGATAGGAGAACTTTTAACAGATTTTCTTCCATGGATAACTTCTAGAGCAGGAGAGGAAAGAAGCTGGCTACCACCAAGCATAAATGAACAGGTAGTAATATTGTCACCATTGGGAGAGTTATCATTAGGAGTAGTACTAGCTGGAATATATCAGCAAAATTATTCTGCTCCAGAGAATAGTGAAATGATTAACAGTTTAGTATTTCAAGATGGAACAAAGTTATTGTATGACAAGGAGAGCAAGAATCTTGAAATTTCTGTAGTGGATAAATTAAATTTCAAAGTAGGAAAATCAGAGATAGAAATGACAAAAAGTGGAATCAAACTGAAAGCAGAAAGGATCGACTTAAATTGAACAAAGGAATAGTGAGGTTAGGAGACTGCTGTGGAGAAGCTATACCACATTTCTGCATTAGCGGCAGTAACAATGTTTTTGTAAATGGTAAGCCAGTTTGCCGAAAAGGAGATAATTTTACAGAAGGTAGAGTATTAATTGAAGGATCAAAAAAAGTGTTTGCAAATGGCTATAGTATAGGAAGAGTTGGAGATTCAATATCTTGTGGTTCTAAAGTAATAAGTGGTAGTAGTAATGTTTTTTCAGGATAAAAATAAACCATCTGCTATACTTACCAAAAGTAAAGTTATGAATATGGATATAACTACTAGCCTATTAGGAGACATTAGTAATTTAATAGATAGAGCAAAGAATCATCTTTCTGTTCAATTCAATTCTACTCTAGTATTGTTAAACTGGGAAATTGGCTCCAGAATTGATCAAGATATTCTAAAGCACAAACGTGCAGATTATGGGAAGCAAATCATCTCCCAACTTGCAAAAGAACTTCAGATTAAATATGGACGTGGTTTTGATAGAGCGTCATTATTTCGTATGGTGCAATTTTCTAAATTCTTTTCTGATCAAGAAATTGTCGCGACACTGTCACAACAATTGAGTTGGTCACATTTTGTAGAAATTATTGCAATTTCTGATTAGCTGAAGCGTAATTATTATATAGAAATGTGTCGTATTGAAAGGTGGAGTGTTAGAGCACTACGTAGTAAAATCGATACTATGTTGTATGAACGTACAGCGCTAGCAAAAAAACCTGAAGAGTTTATAAGAAGGAGTATAAAAAATTTACGTGAAGAAAATATGTTAGCAACAGAATTCATTTTTTATGACCCATACTTCCTTAGCTTCATGGAATTGCCATCAAGTTATAGTGAGACTGATCTAGAAAATACAATCTTGGATGAATTGACAAAATTTTTACAAGAGTTTGGGAGTGATTTTTGTTTTGTAACACGTCAAAAAAGGATGAGTACTAAAACAACTGACAGGTATTTGGACCTGCTATTTTTTCACAGAGGATTAAAACGTCTTATAGCAATAGAACTAAAAATAGGTCGCTTTGAACCAGCTTATAAAGGACAGATGGAATGGTATTTAAATTGGTTAGATAAAAATGAACGAAAAGCAGGTGAAGAAAAACCGTTAGGGATTATTTTATGTGCTGATAAGGATCAAGAGGATATAGAATATCTTGAACTCGAAGGCTCTAATATTCATGTTGCACAGTATTTAACACAGCTTCCTTCTAAAGAAATTCTTGAAAAGAAGTTGAGAAAGGCTATTTCTATAGCACGTGAAAAACATGCAAGTATTAAGTCAGAGCCATGAAAAATATATGAGAGGAATGGATGCTAAAACAGGAAAAGCGTTAGAAGGAATAGAGCACTTAAAGCAATCGATAATTGATATACTGACCACTCCAGTAAACAGTAGAATAATGAGGAGAGATTATGGCTCAAGATTATTTGAATTGGTGGATAAGCCAATAAATAGAGATTTAACTTTGGAAATCTATGCAGCAACAGCAGAAGCACTGGGGAAATTTGAGAAGAGATTTAAGTTAGAAAAAGTAAAGATTGCTGAAGCTAAAGAAGGAAAAATGACTCTTGTACTTGAAGGTATGTATCTTTCAGAAGGCAAATTCATAGGTATTAGTGGAGTAGTTGTTTAGAAATGCAGACATCTAATATTATTGAAAAACTAAGCTATGAGGAAATCTTTTCCAGAATGAAGGAGGAGTTAGTGTGTAGAGATGAAACCTTTTCAGCGTTAGTAGAAAGTGACCCAGCGATAAAGGTATTAGAAGTAGCAGCATTGAGGGAATTGTTACTAAGACAAAGAATAAATGAATCAGTAAAGAGCAATTTACTAAAATTTGCGACAGGAGAAGATCTTGATAATTTAGCTGAGTTTTATGGAGTGGAGAGGCAAAAAGAAGAAGATGATGAACGATTTAGAAAAAGAATTAAAGCAAAGATAGCAGGTTGGTCAACAGGAGGAAGTAAGGAATATTATAAATATCATGCACTGTCAGCAGATAGTAGAGTAAAAGATGCACTAGTAGAATCACCTATACCAGGGAAAGTACAAATTTCAATCTTATCAACAGAATTATCCATAACTGGCATAGTGTTAGAAGAGCTACTTATAGCTCTTTCCACAGAAGTCCGGATATGATAAGATTAAGGATAGATGGCGATAAGGAGGTTGGATGCCGGCAGCATATAGTTATGATTTAAGAAAAAAAGCAATGGAAGCACTAGACGAAGGGGAAAGCAGAGAAGCAGTGGCAGCAAGATTTAAAATTGGACGAACTACTTTGTGGGAGTGGCAGCAAAGAAAAAAAGAAACAGGCGACTTTCAGTCAAAAAACTCGGTAATGGAGGTTACAATCAGAAAATTATCGACTGGAATAAGTTTATCGAATTTGCTAAAAAACACGGTAGAAAAACTCTGTCGGAAATGGCTAAACTTTGGGGCAACGTTAGTATCGAAACGATCCACCGAGCTCTCAGAAAAATTGGATTTACGCGCAAAAAAAGACATATGGATACAAGGAAAGGAACGAAGAAAAACGTGCTGAATTCTTAAAAATTATAGCAACAAAAGAACCAGAAAACTTAGTGTATATAGATGAGTCTGGGATTGATAACACGGAGGACTATCCATATGGGTATTGCCAGAAAGGACAGCGATTTTATGCCCTAAAATCTGGAAAAAAAACTCAACGAATCAGCATGGTTGCAGCCTTAAGTAGAAGAAAGATAGTTGCTCCATTAACATTTGAAGGCCACTGTAATATGGATATTTTTAATGGATGGTTTGAGCAATTTTTGGCACCGATCTTAGAACCTGGACAAACTGTCATTCTTGATAATGCTACTTTTCATAAGTCTGATAAGCTTATCAAGCTCGCTAAAGGAGTCGGTGCAGAAATTTTGTATCTGCCGCCTTATTCTCCAGATTTTAACAAAATTGAGCATCATTGGTTTGCTATAAAAAACAGAGCCAGGAAAAACATTCCTCTATTCGAATCCTTTCGTCGTGCTGTTGATTCTGCCTTCCTATGACCTATTCGGACTATTATGAGAAATGATATAAGAGGTTGTCCGGAAACTAGTAAATTCAAGCATATTCCCTCTTTAACATAACCCTACTCATAGCTAGGTATATGAAATTCTCAGTGGATGTTGTGAGTAAATCATACTCCTTCGATAGCCTTCTATTCCTATTAACCCAAGCAAAAGTCCTTTCTACAACCCATCTTCTTGGCTGTACTTTAAACCCTTGTTCTCTTGTTGGTAGTAGCTCAGGTGGCGTATCTTTGTGCACCCAAAATCTACATGGAGGCCTTTTAACAATTTCAATATCTATGTCATATTCTTCCTTTATGTGATTCTTTAAATTTCTTCCTTGGTATCCCATGTCAGCCCACATTTTTTTAACTTTAGTATATTTTGTTCTCATATTGTTTAATGCTATTTTAATACCATCTCTATCATTTTCGTTAGCAGCGCCTACGTAACAACCTAGTATAAAACCCTGAGTGTCTGTAATTATATGCCTTTTTCTACCCTTTACTTTTTTACTTCCATCATAGCCTTTGATCCCCCCTTTTCTGTAGTCTTTACAGATTGACTATCTACTATACAGGCACTCGGCTGCTCATTCATTCCTATTTTTCTTCTACTATATTTTGTAATTTCATAATTCATTTTCTCAAAAATTCCCTGCTTCTTCCATTGCCTGAACTGCTCATACACAGTCTTCCATAGCGGAAAATCATTTGGTAAATACCGCCATTGACACCCTGTACGCAATACATAGAAAATTGCTTCTAATATTTCTTTTTTGCTATACTTTGGCGGCCTTCCTCCTTTCTTGTATGATACTCTGAAGTGTTTTTCTATTCTTGCCCATTCCCTTTCGCTTAGATCTGTTGGATACTTTTTTCTCATCTTTACCCCGTACTAAAATTTCAGATATTATAGCCTTTTACTTGTTTCCGGACAACCTCTAAGTGTGAATGGTTACGAAAAATATAAGTTTTTGCGATAAACGACATAGTGATGTATTTGTTGTTCAGCATGTCAGTGGAATATTTTCTGGTATAGCTCTTTTTACAATAATCCGAACAGACCGTAATATGCTACTGGCCTGCTATAGCCATAAACACATATCTTATCGCATTCGGACTATTATAAGAAAGGCTATATCTGTTCAGATGCATGGCTAATGCTGAAACAAAAATTCCAGTGCTCCTTTTTTTGTCATCCCAGTCTGGGATCCAGATTGGGCACTAAGTTGGTAAACACGAAAGCGCTTTACAACGTTTTTGATGGAACTGTGCAAAAGGACTGGATACCAGTGTCAGCTACTTGCATGACACCCATTTGTTCCTATAGTTGCTTTTCTCGTCTACCTTATTTTGCCACTCATCTGAACAGATACCCATTTTGGAGGGATACCAATAATAGTTGTGAGCGGTACAAGTTTAGTCCATATACCTTCCAAGCATAACACGCTCACGAAACTTTAATGCGATAGCTTGGTTTCTACTGAAAGACAGCATTATGCCAAGTGCGATGCTCGAAGATAAAAGAGAAGAACCACCATAGCTAAGTAACGGCAGGGTTATGCCGGTGGTAGGAAAAACACTCAATGTTACCCCTATGTTTATTATGAATTGTGTGATGAATTGCATTGAGATACCGAGAATCACTAACAGATTAAATAATTCATTTTCCCTATATGCAACGTAAAGCAAGCGGGCGGAAATGATACCAAATAACATCAATGTGGCTAAGCACGTAATCAAACCAAATTCTTCTGCTAAAACAGAAAACACAAAATCTGTATGACAATCAGGAAGAGAGGCTTTTACGCTACCTTCACCAGGTCCAACTCCAGTTAATTGACCTCTTTTGAATGCTTCTAATGATTTTGTGACTTGAAAGTTATCGCGTTGCGTAAAAAAGACAAAATTGTAAATCCTTTGCTTTATATGTGGGAGGCATAAGTAAGCTATTGTAGTTCCAGTTGTGGCCATTCCTATTATGCATAGAAAGTATAAAAGTGGTATACATGCAATAAACATTTGACCAATAAAAGAATATGTTAAAAGCATAGACATACTGAAATCAGGTTGCAAAAGTAACAACACAAAAACTAACAGAAATATTATGATTGATATGTGTATTTTAAACTTCATTTCGCTGGCCAAGATACTAGCTATAACAACAGAAAAAAATGGCCTTACGAACTCAGATGGTTGAACTGAAATTTTGACAATATGTAACCATCGTTTCGCACCTTTTACCTCTATACCAAGTATTATCGCAGTTGCTACTAGAATAGTAAATAAAGCGAAACCTGCGAATGAGAGGTTAAGTATAGTTCTTGTGTTGAGAAAAGAAAATGTCACCAAGGTAATTAGTGACAGGACTATATAAATTGTGTGACGCCGTATAAAATAATCTTGTGGTAAAGAAAGACGCTGCGCAATTACAGGGCTTGCTGAATAAACAAGAATGAAGCTTATAGTGAGCAAAAAAAACACTGGAAGGATGAGATAATAATCCAGCGTTCTATACCAGAGTTTAATATTCATTTTGTTCCAATGTGTAATGCCACTATTCCATAGCTCATATTATGAAACTCAACATTCTTAAAGCCTACCTCTTCAATTTCCATTTTAAAATCAGCCTGAGTTGGAAATTCTCTGATGCTCTTCACTAAATATTCATAAGAACTCTTGTCTTTAGCAACTATGCTGCCAATTTTAGGAATTACTTTAAATGAATATAAGTCATAAAGTTTGGTAAATATCTCATTTTGATAGTGCATAGGGGCAAATTCTAAGCAGATAAATTTCCCATGTGGTTTTAATACCCTGTGCGCCTCATTTAAAGCCTTCTTGCGGTCAGAAACATTTCGAATGCCGAAAGCTATTGTGCAATAATCAAATTCGGAGTCTTCAAATGGTAAACTTTCTGCACTTGCACATACCCAATCAAAATTAATTTGGTTTGAATTTATAGCTTTATCACGTCCTCTGTTTAGCATGTTTTGATTTATATCGCATACTGTAACCTTAGCACTTGGCTCTTTTCTTACTATTCTTATTGCTATATCTCCAGTTCCTCCAGCAACATCTAAAACCTTAGAGTTTTTTGTAAAATGCACACTATTTACCATCTTATCTTTCCATAATCTGTGCATTCCGAGGCTCATTATATCATTCATGGTGTCGTAGCGACTTGCCACGGAATCGAATACCTCTTTAACTAATTGTGATTTCTTCTTGATTTTTATAGTAGACATTACGTAAAGTCGCTCAACTCCTTTATAATTAGTAAAAATTAATTTGAATTAACACAAATGTCAACGACAGGCCTTGAGCCTGTTAAAATCTTCTTCAGCGTGGTATGATGACCTAGTCAGTGGGCTTGATGCAACCACTAAGAAACCTTTGGAGTAAGCAATATATTTATAATGCTCAAACTCTTCTGGGGTAACATACCTATCAAGTTTTGCATGTTTTGGAGTTGGTTGTAGATATTGACCAATTGTAATAAAATCAACCTCAGCACTGCGCAAATCGTCCATAACCTGAAGTATTTCCTCTTTTGTTTCTCCAAGACCAACCATAAGCCCTGACTTTGTGAAAACTTTAGGATTAATCTGCTTTACCATCTTCAGCAAATATAGTGAATGAAAATAGCGAGCTCGTGGTCTTATTTTTGCATACAATCTCGGCACTGTTTCAATATTGTGGTTATAGACATCAGGTGATGCAACAGCAATTGCTTCAAATGCTCCTTTCTTATTTAAAAAATCAGGAGTTAAAATCTCTATTGTTGTTTCTGAAGTTATCTTTCTAATTTCTTCTATGCACTGTATAAACTGATTTGCGCCACCATCTGGTAAATCATCACGATCAACAGAAGTAATGACAACATGTTTTAAGTTTAACTTTTTTATTGCTTTTGCTAAATTTTCTGGTTCATGAGGGTCTAACTTATCAGGAATGCCAGTTGCAACGTTGCAAAATGCACAAGCACGAGTGCAAACAGAACCGAGAATCATCACAGTAGCGTGACGTTTATTCCAACATTCACCAATATTTGGACATGCAGCTTCTTCACATACCGTATGTAAGTTATGCAGTTTAACGATGTTTAAGGTTTCATTGAATACTTCACCGGTCGGAGCTTTTGCTCTGAGCCATTGAGGTTTGTTATGCATCTGAAACGGCTAACTCTACCTCTTGCTTTACTAAAACTTTTTTCAACCTTCTTTTTATCTTCTGCGCTTTCTCACTTAGTTTAATCGTTCTTGTGTTGAGCAAAAAAGCATCTAAATCACCTTTGTAATCTATAGTTCTCAAAGTTCTTGTTGCCACACGAAATCTAAACTTTTTATTCAATATATCACTTGTCAACGTAACCTTATGTAAATTTAAAAGAAAGGTACGCTTTGTTTTACGATTCGAATGTGATACCTTATTACCAAAAGATTTTTTTCTATTTGTTAATTCACAAACTCTACTCACTTCAATATACCAAATTATTCTATGTACTTAGATTACCTTATATAGTCAAATAGTCAATACTCTCTTGCTTAATTTTTATACCATATACTGCTTTATAACCAAAAAATATCGTAATTTTTTCTATTATAAGAGAAATCATATGCTGAATTTCCAATGCTTTGCTGCCATTTGTTACTACCAGATGCAACACACCCGAATTTATATTCTGTGCATATGAGATCTTTTTCGGTTTTGTACACTCTGCTATTTCTTTCCCTACTATATTTCGCCAGTTTAAAATAAGACGTATTTCATTTTTGCTAATTTTATTTTTCATGCATTTTAATGCATAGTTTTCTATTATAGACTTTAATTTTTTTGGACCGCTACGTTTGAGCATTTTTCTGTTTTTTTAGTAGGTAGATAATATAAAAGTATACATATAACTTGAGATTTTGTCATTACTGCTACATGTTTGTGAGATACCGTGACGGTATGACCATAATCGTCACTCCGCAACGCATATTGCATAGTCGTCATTCCGCGGCGTGTTCGCGGAATCTAGCTCTGGTCACGCTACTTAGATGACAACCTGCTAACTGCTTTACAAACCTCTAGCCTCACACCGTAAAAGCAGTATTTTTATGCAAAACTTATCTCAACGTAGCACTTGTCAAGATCGTTCCATTCAAAAATTTTTGTTTTGCCTCATAATTAACCTTATAGCTGTTTTAATTGCAATTGGTTAAATTATTATTAACTTGCCAGGCTAGATCCAAAAAATAGCATAATCAATATGCAAATTGTAATAGAAATCAGGAGAGTAGACCGGCGGAACTTCCCCACCAGTCCCTCACAAAACTGTACGTATAGCCTTTCTTATAATAGTCCGAATGCGATAAGATATGTGTTTATGGCTATAGCAGGCCAGTAGCATATTACGGTCTGTTCGGATTATTGTAAAAAGAGCTATAAAGTAGAGTGGGCAGCCAGCGAGTTACTTGTTAAGTACTTTTCCAACAACCCCTCTCCGAACCACGCATGATCGTTTCCGTATCACGTGGCTCTCCAATAATCTAACGTTTTAAGGAGTCACCATCATATTTTCCATATTGGATTTTCTTATGGCATTCATGACAAACAACAAGAGTTTTCCTCTGTCGTTCAATCATTCTCTTTTTCCATTCCGGTAGTTCAGTATTACGTTTACCTAGCAAATCAGCAAGTTTACGTACGTGATGTACTTCAATCTGCTCTTGTGATTTACATAATTCACAAGTTTGTGCCAATAGTCTTTGCTCTATTTCACTACGCTTATTCCATATTGGTATAAGGTTATCACTTATGCTTACCCATTTATTCCATTTTAGCAACACAGCACCAAAGTGTGTAATTAATGGTATCTTTGATGGTAAACGATCTACTCTGATTTGGATGACTTTTCGTTTTTCACCTTCATCATTTTCGATCGTCGCACCAAATTTTCTATAAATTTTCCTGCAAGTTGTTTTGTATTTAGATGCTAAAGTCTTTACTAATGATACTTCCATCACATATTTCAGATAGCTTAGTGTGTGAAGGTTGTAGGCCATTTTGTAGTATTGTACAATTCCTCGATATTCAGTTTGATACTGAGCAACAATACTGTAAGCTGTATCAATTGTACGTTGAGGTAAATGTATCGGTTTACCACAACGCATATATTCAGAACACTTTTTCTGCTTTATATGATGTGGTACACGTAACCCAATACTACCGTTAATACATCGTTGTGTCCGATGATCATGTTTATCATCTGCATGCAAAACATGTATTTCATAACCCAAAAAATTGGCTTTGCTATCACACGCATGTGTAATAAACGTTTTATCTTCATTAAGCATAAGTTTGAGCTCCTCATTGAGAAACCCAGCAATCTCATTCTTAATTTGTTCAGCTTCATTCTTTGGTCCTGCAAACCCTACCAGAAAATCATCAGCATACCTAACATACCAAAGACGTCGATAATTTAGATCGCAAGAATCCTTAGATGGCATACCCTGCACTAATTGACGCAGTTGTTTTGCTTGATCCCAGTTCCCTTGTTTTCTCATGATCGATACTTGCATGGTTAACCTTAAATATTTTGGATTTGTCCTTCTTCGCTTACCTCGGTTATTTGCTGGTATTAGTATATGCTCCACATGTTTATCTAACCGATCGAGTAATATGTTACTCAGAATTGGACCAATAATAGAACCTTGTGGTACCCCACTATGACTCTTATTGTACTTCCAATTTTCCATATATCCTGCTTTTAGCAGTCGATTGATTAGCTGAATAAAACGGTTATCTTGGAAGCTTTCACTCAGTATTTTCAACAACATAGTATGATCAATTGAGTCATAACATACACTGAGATCTCCCTCTATAAACCATTTTGTACCTCTGCCTTTTTGCATTACTGCTCTTAATGCAGTGTGGCATCCACGCTTTGGTCGAAATCCATGTGAACATTCACTAAATTTAGGCTCATAGTAGGCTTCCAATATTAATCGAATTACTTCTTGAAGTAACTTATTTGACCATGTTGGCAACCCTAACGGCCTGCGTTTACCACTCTTCTTTAAAACATAGATACGTTTTACTGGTGTCCACCGATATCGCTCATAGCGTAAACCCTCTATGATTTTATCGATCTTTTCCAAAGACATACCATCAACTGTTTCAACTGTCACACCTTCTGTCATAGCACCTTTATTACGACAAAGTTTGCCATACGCCCGAAGGTAAAGATCACGCTGATAGAGTAGGCGATATACGTTTTTAACCGGCAAATTTCTTTTTCCACGTTCACGTATAATGTTAAGTATTGTTTCAGCTTTCCGCATCTTGCGTACCTCCCAATTTCAACATTCAATTATCTGTCACCCTTTGCCCTGTATGTGGCTTTCCCACACTCCCCGGTGATTCGTTACTTTCACGACTACTACGATGACTCCGTAACCATAGAACTCGCGTTCCTTAGGTCATCCCATGTTCCGTCACTAAGAACTGTTCTAGATCAACTTAGGTTTTCTATTCATCCTCTTAAATAAGTTCACTACTTATCGTTCTACAGCCAGAATGTCACACAAACGAAAGTTTAATTTGTGCTTACTGTAGACATGGGGTTTTAAATGTGATACCCATGGATGTGAAATCCCACCCCTGAAGATTAGAATTCAAGCAGTTTAGCTTTAACCATATTGATCAGGTGTTGCAAGCCGTTACCTTACACATCTTCAGATAACTCTCGCTTTACATACATGCTCTTGTCCTCCTTCCCTTTCGGGTTAAAGTTAGTTGTTCACCTCGAGGCCATTTATTCTGAACCCCGCTTAGCTCCGCTAAGTATTTCTTAATGCGTACCACGGCGCACCCTCTCGATTTATACAGCTTCCATTATTCAGTCTTCTGACCTAACCCTAACGTCCAGTGGTAGAAAGTATCTGGATTTTCCTTTCTTACTCTTCCTAGAAGTTGCCTTGCTAGTTTTCCACGAGTTCGAAGCTTCCTGTACTTTCTTTTGACCCACTTTTCCAGTTGCCGCTCTATGTTCTTCAGAGGTTTGTATATTTCTTGCCTGTAAAACCTGCCATAGTACTGATACCAGCCTCTGACTATTGGATTTACTTTCTTCGATATATCCTCTAAAGTTGTTGATGTTTGTCTGCGTATTTTCCATGACCTTATGACTTGACAGATCTTTTTCTTGGCCTTGTGACTAATCGCAGGTAGAAACGAGACAAAATAGGTTCCTACTTTGTTGTTCTTTGCTAACCTAGGTCTAAACGTATAGCCTAGGAAGTCAAAACTTTGTATTGGAAACCCACCTCTCCTGTTATCATCCTTACAATACACTATTTGCGTCTTCTCAGGATGTAATTTTAGCTTACATTGTGCCAATCTTTCTTCGATTGCTGCTCGCATAAAGTCCGCCTGTTCCTTAGTTTTGCAGTGCACTATCACATCGTCCACATATCTTTCAAATGGTACTGTTGGGTAGTTTCGTTTCATCCACATATCAAATGCATGATGCATAAATATATTTGAAATGATCTGGCTAACTGAACCCCCTTGCGGAACTCCCTTATCCCTTACTACCTTGTTGCCATCTGCTTGCTGAATTGGAGCTTTCATCCATCTTCTAAGAAACTCCTAAGAACCTTCTTCATCTATCGGCTCCTCTTTCATTAGTATATAACCAAATTCCTTTGCTTTTTTAGTCAAATTTTTGACTACTCTCTCTTTGTAGAGTGTTTCATAATAGTTCATTCCTTTTTCTACATATTCTTGTCCATATTTTAGCATATTATAAAAAATACATGCTAATTTCCTTGCTGTAGCAGTGATCGCTTTTGGTATCCCTAGTCGCTTCTTTAACCTCCTGCAGTATGCACCAAGTGCAGTGTTGCTTCTTGATACACAATGAGCAGCAAGTCGCAAGGCAGTTGCAGCACGATTAACAACTTTACGAGTTCTTGTTCCAATAATTTTCCCTCCTGTAATTTTATTAGCAGGACTTAATCCGAGCCAGGAAGAAAAATGCTTTTCTGTCCTCCATTTATTGTGATTTATACCTGTTTCTGAAATGACAGCCTGTATACTTAATACATCAAGTCCTGGAACTCTAGTAAAATCCATCCCCGTTATTCGATATAAATCTTCATCTACGGCAAAATCTGGACTATTCTTCTGTTTTCTCTTTCGTGTCTTATTCAATGCCCTGTTCTCATTCGACTTTGTTTCAAATGTTTTATAGTAATTTTCTATACTTTTATCACATCCCGTTATTTGCTCTTGAAAAAAAGTATATGCTGCATATTCTTGTTTTAGCACAAACAAGTGTTCCTCTCTATAATCACCAGCTAACGCTTTTGCTATAGTAGACTGATCATTTTTTATTCGTGCATCCCTGAATTTAGCCAATTTCTCAGGATCTCTTTCGCCTTCAATTATAGCTTCAATGATTTTCATACCAGTTATCCCAGTAATATGACTAATAACCTTGTGTAATTGAATATTCATTTGAATTAGCGCTTTTTGCATACGTTGAGTATGTTTAGCTGCATTTTCAATTAGATTAGCACGTTGTCTAACGTAACTACGCAGTACACACATTTGATTATCCGGTCTAAATGATCCTTGAAGCAGTCCATAGCTGTGCAATTGTTGCAGCCATTGACAATCTTGAACATCAGACTTTCTACCAGGCACATTTTTGACATGTCGCGCATTTACTAATTTTACTTCAAATTTATGTGATTCTAATATTTGAAATAAGGGAATCCAATATACTCCAGTTGACTCCATGGCTACAGTTCTAACCTGACACTTTTTTAACCACTTTGCTAAGTTGTGTAGATCTACTGTAAAGCACCCAAATTTTTGGATACGTTGTTCATCTCTTCCTTCAGGTACACATACATAATGTACAGTCGAGCCAATATCAATCCCTGCTGCATCAAGGTTTATTGTTTTTAATTTACTTTTTGCTTCTGCCATATAAAATCCCTCCTATATTATTATGATAAGAAGCACTTCAGCTTGGGACGGTTAGGTTATACAATCTTCTAAACGAGGTAGCCCAAAAAGAACTCCATCAATGGTTTTACCATTTCCCCCAAAACCATGCTTTCAAACGGGCATTTATAGCACCATTGATTGTTTCGGTTATAGCTGCAGAAGCGCTTCTTCATAACACTATACCCAAAGAACATAAAGTAAAGAGGGAGTTTCTTTTTGGTTTTACAGATTTTATCTGTTCTGGGCTTCCAATAATCATGCCTGATTGTTTCTTATTTTAATAAAATTTCAGTAAATAGCTTTTTTCAAAAATTATGCTTAACCCAATCAATATTTATTTATTACTGCCTTTTTAATACTATAATTAACTCAGTTGATTTTTATCAAAATGCTAAACCATGGAACAATTCGAGAACTTTTACATCACCACGCCAGTATATTACGTAAACGATAAGCCGCATATTGGTCATGCATACACTTCTCTCTTGTGTGACGTGGTGGCAAGGTTCATGAAACTAGCTGGGAAAAATGTCAAATTTACCACCGGTACAGATGAACATGGACAAAAAATAGAAAAAGCAGCTAAAGCAAAGGAAATGCAGCCAAAAGAATTTACAGATGAAGTGAGCGTTTCATTTAAAGAATTGGCTAAGTTCATGAATTTTGAGTATGACGATTTTATTCGCACTACGGAGGAACGTCACAAAAAAGCAGTTATAGCTTTATGGAATAGACTTGAAGAGAGAGGGCAAATATATTTGGATTCCTATTCGGGTTGGTATTCAGTTCGTGATGAAGCATTTTATCAGGAGTCAGAGCTGATAGATGGCAAAGCACCAACAGGTGCTGAGGTCCAGTGGATAAAAGAAGAGAGTTACTTTTTTCGCTTATCAAACTGGCAAGAAAAATTACTGGAACTCTATAAAAATCAGCCAAGTTTTATCTTTCCTGAGAGCAGAAGAAATGAAGTGATATCGTTTGTAAGATCAGGGCTCATTGACCTCTCAATCTCTCGCACTAGTTTTAACTGGGGAATAAAAGTACCAGGTAATGACAAACACGTAATCTATGTCTGGATAGATGCATTAACCAATTATCTTACATCAATAGGTTTCCCTAGTACTGAAGGTGAGGAATATAAGAGGTTTTGGGCAGAACCAGAAACACAGATTCCAGTGTCAAGCACTGGAATGACACCAAACCAAGGGAAAACGCAGATTCCAGTGTCAAGCGCTGCAAACCTAGCTGACAACTCTTTCAACGTTCATGTAATCGGTAAAGACATATTGCGCTTTCATGCTGTATATTGGCCAGCGATTCTCCTTGCAGCAGACCTGCCACTGCCAAAACAAATTGCAGTTCATGGTTGGTGGTTGAACGAGGGAGAGAAAATATCCAAGTCCCTTGGTAATGTCATAGATCCAATTGGCCTCGCTCAAGAGTTTGGTGTTGATCAGCTACGCTATTTTCTCCTCAGGGAAGCAAGCTTCGGCCAGGATGGTAACTTTAGTAAGAAAAATATGATCAGCCGGATAAATTCAGAACTGGCAAACAACATAGGCAATTTAGTACAAAGAACAATTTCATTTTTACACAAGCAATGTTCTGGAATTGTACCAACAATCGATCAAAGCCTACTTAAAGGTGAAGAAAGTTTGCCAAATTGCAAAGCTATACTAGGTCAAGTGATAGACCATTTATCAAAGTATGAATTTAACCATATCATACTTCTAATCATCAACATCTCTTCTGAAGCAAATGCCTACATAGACAAAAGTGCACCCTGGACACTAAGCAAAACTGACAGAGAGCGCATGAATTTAGTAATTTACAAGTTACTGGAATATATCAGGATAATAGGCATTTTATTGCAGCCAATTGTCCCGAGGTCAGCGGAAATGATACTTGATCAACTGCAAATCCCGAAAGAGCAACAAGATTTAAAATCTCTGTGCAACGCATGCGTAAGCTTAGGCATTACGCTGCCTAAACCTACGCCGGTTTTTTTGAGGGTTGATGCTAAAGAGGAGAAATAGTGTAAAAACTATTTCTCCTGGATGGGATTATCTTTAGTTAACAACGGTGCACACCGCTGTCTACATATTCAAGTTAGGTGGCAAGTGCCTTAGTTACTTTAGCAAAATATGGTTTAGTAACATCAGCATCTATCACTACTACTTCCGTCATTGCCGACTTAACCTTTCCTAGGCTCCATGCAAACCAGCCTTGACCATTTTCTTCTTTAGTTGGCTGACTTTCTGGGCTAGAAATCTCAGTACCTTTTTCATCACCAGATTCTGCATCATAAAATACATCCTGATCCTCAGAAAGACTCATTAAATAACTTTTAGCAGCATCAACATTTAAATGATCAGGTTGCTTAGGAACGTTATCAATATTTAAATAATCCAAACTATTAGCTCGTTGCTTTTGCTCACTGGAAAGAACCTCAAGATTTAAATAATCCAAACGAGTTAGTTCTTGCATGCTAGGTTTAGATCCATCTTCACGCTTAAACTGCTCTTCCGGACTAGAAACCTTAGTACCATAAATCCTACTGTACAAGCTGCTTCCAACGCTGTTAAGTGCTCCTCTTACAGATGCAATTGACGCATCATAAGTATTTTTCAAGCCACCTCCAATACCACTAAGTGTTCCTTTTGTAGACTCAGTTGATGGCACATAATTATCGTAAGCATATTTGCCAGAATACAAGACACCATTAACTGCTTCTTTTTCAAACCAAACAGCGCTATTAACTGTTCCTTTTGCAAGCTGAACAGTGCCATCAGCAATTGCCACTTTTAATTTGTCTTCTTCTATCTTTTTATTTTTTTCAGCTAGTTGAGTTTTTTGCTCAGAACTTTTCTGCTTTTGAGTGCGTACTTGATCTTTTAACTTAGAATTTTCTTCCTCTTTAGCTTTTACTTCCGCTTCTTTTTTAGCTAGTTGAGTTTTTTGCCCAGAAATTGTTTGCTCTTGAGCTTTCATTTTATTTTTTAACTCAGAATTTGTTTTGTTCTCACTAATTGCTTTATACGAAAGTGCAATAGTTACAACAGAAAACACAGCATAACCAATAATAAATGGCAAGCCAACACTTAATGCTGCAACTGGAGCTAAGAAACCAATATAAGGAGCTGCAGCAAACACTCCCGATGCTAACAAAGTTGCAGTAGCCAGAGCACCAGCTATAAGATAGGGTACATTGTTTTTATTCATCATCTCACGTATTATAAAATATAATACCATTATAAAAGGATTTTTAAGAAGTTACCAAGCTATCTTTACATAAAAAAAAATAATTGATAAACTTGGGAACAAGAAGATTGCTGCCAAGCTATGAACTATGCCTTTCCGTGTAATCTTTAAATGCACCTCTGTTAGAGTCAAAATATAGCTTCACACTGCCAATTGGTCCATTTCTCTGCTTTGCAATAATGAGCTCTGCAATGTTTCTAATTTTTTCCATTTTCTCTTGCCATTCCCGATGTTTATTGTTTCCTTCATTTGGCTGTTTTCTTAGTTCATAATACTCTTCTCTATAGAGAAACATTACTATATCTGCGTCTTGCTCTATGCTCCCTGAATCACGTAAATCAGAAAGTTGTGGTTTTTTATCATCCCTCTGCTCAACAGAACGAGAGAGCTGAGATAGTGCAACAATGGGAATATTTAGCTCCTTTGCAATTGCTTTCAAACCCTGCGTCACTTCCGAGATTTCTTGCACTCTATTTTCATTACTCCTTTTTGTTGTTCCTCTGATTAGCTGCAAATAATCAATGAATACCACTTCTACATTATATAATTGATACAGCAAGCGTATTCTGGTGCGAAGGGCACTAATTGATAGTGCAGGGGTGTCATCTATGAGGAAAGGCAGTTCAGATAATTCTGTACTAGTATTGATAAACTCATGCAATTCAAAATCACTAATTCTCCCGGTTAATGCCTTATAATAACTAATTCCTGAATCTATAGTAATCAATCTTGCCGTTAATTGTTCTGCTGACATTTCAAGTGAGAAAAACGCTACATGGTGTTGTTTATCTGCTCTTTTTTGCAACATCTTACAAGCATTAAGTGCGATGTTTAGCGCCAATGCTGTTTTACCCATAGAAGGCCTTGCAGCTAAAATTAATAAATCAGATTTTTGTAGACCACCAAGAAGCTGATTTAGATCTTGAAGTCCGGTTGTAACGCCTAGCGCTTCTGGATTATTTTTCAGTGTGCTGATCTTCTCAACTACATCTTTAATTGAACTTGCAAGTTTTATATATGTTTTCTCACCTTGTTTTTTTACTGCCAAATTGAACAATTTTGTCATTGCTTGTTCAATTTGCGCCTGTGCAGGATTTTCAATATCGTAGTTGTAGCTATCACCAACTATTTCTTGCCCGAGCTTGATTAAACATCTCCTTAAGTAAGTATCACGGATTATTCTAGTCAAACTATAAATATCAAGTGCAATACTTGCCTTCGCTGCAAGCTTTGCTAAGTACTCTACCCCGCCACACTCGGTAAACGCTTGGTCGTTCTCAAAAAACATTTTGAGGCTCAGTTCATTGGCAATTATGCCATGTTTCCTGGTTTTAGATATTTGCGTAAAAATACTTTGATGCAGTGGATCATAGAAATTTTCTGCTGTAATTGTGTCTTCAACTGCATCACAGATTCTATTATCACGAATCATTGCACCAATAAGCATCTGTTCAGCTTCTAGATTATGCGGTAATTTACATATTTCCTTGTCTACACTTCTTGAACCCAAGAGACTAGCTAATTCATTCATTTTAAGTTTTGAGAGTAACTGTTGATTATTGTAGAATATTTAGTCCTCATTTGAAAGATGTAAAGGCAAAAAAATTTGACTAATTCCGTGTTGCCTATAGCATTAAAACTTAATGCCCCTGTGGTGGAATGGTAGACACGGCAGACTCAAAATCTGTTGCTTGCAAAAGCATGCTGGTTCAAGTCCGGCCAGGGGCACGTTAAATATTGGAAAGTGTATATATGTTACATAAATTTTTTGATCGTTTATTTTCTATTTTTTCTTCTATAAATGTTATTCAAAAGGTAAAGAAAGATGAAGATGGGATATGTTATGTAACGGGCCTCAGGCGCTATATATCAGTATTGCTTGATTTAATTATTATCGTTTTGTTCTTGCAGTTTTGCAGCCAAGCCTTAAATCAGCTCTTTATGAACTCAGAGGATAGCAAAATATTAAGTCAAATTGCTGCAAAATCCCCAATGCAAGCACCACTGTCTGCGGAAGAAAAGACAACGCAGAGTAGACTTATAAAATTACTAATCCTAAATCAAATAGTCCAGTTTATTATGCTCTTTTGCTATGTAATATATATGTGGGTAAAGTTTGCTACTACACCTGGAAAACTATTATTTGGGCTTAGAGTTGTAGATGCACAAACTTTCGAAAAGATGACCCTAAAACAAGCAACAAAGAGATTTTTTTCCTTTATATTGTCAGTTGCACCATTGTTCTTGGGCTTTTTATGGTCAAATTTCAACAAACGCTGTCAAACTTGGCACGATAAGATCGCAGGCACAGTGGTTGTCACGAGTAAAAGCCTTAGAAGGCAGAGCTAAAAACTACTTGACACCCTTCGCCAGCCCCTTTATCATGATAGTGAAGGTATTCAGTTATCTTCATCTGTGCAGATTAAACAGCAAGAAAACAACGTAGTTGGCGTCTTATTTTTAATTTTTTGCACTATGTGCACCTTATGTCTTCACAACATTTCTGGGTTTTTACCTATATAAGCTGAAACGCGCTTATAAGTCGTTTAAGACAGTATAGTACGCCAATTTGCAGGATTAGAGAGTGACAACTAGCTAACGCGGGGTTTCTTTTGCCTTTTTTTCTGCTTAGTAAATTTCTTAAACATTTAAACTAAGGTGAGTTGCGTTTAAAAGCAGCTAAATTGCAGTGTTTAAGATTTAAAAAACGCCAAATACTGAAAATAGACAATGACTAGGGCTTCTTTTGCCTTTTTTTTCATTTGGTAAATTTCTTAATGTTTGTAGCTAAACGACAACCGTCATCCCTGTAAAGATCAAGTATCCCGCTACTTGTTAGCGGGACCTAGAGATACCGCGAATGAATCGCGGTATGACGGTTCACGGTGGCACGACGGTTAAGTAATTCGTCATCCCGCTACTTGTTAGCGGGATCTCTTGTTAGCGGATGAGATACCGCGAATGAATCGCGGTATGACGGTCTGCGGCGGTATGACGTAGAGCTCGCGTCAGCTACTTTCATGACACCATTTGCTGTCTTCAAAAATGAATGTTTTTACAATTGTGCGTCATGCGCTTTATTAAATATTTTACTTAAAAATCTAATTTCTTATTATACAAGAGATAAGCAATTCATTGATGATGAAAAATTACAAAAAGGGGCATAGAAAGCGCCTAAGGGAGAAAATTATTTTAGATAATGGACAATCATTACTTGATTATGAGGTTTTAGAGCACATTTTATATTCAGCATATAGTAGAATTGATGTAAAGCCGATAGCAAAGAGTTTGATAGAAAATTTTGGCAGTTTGAATAAAGTTTTTAATGCTGACCTGGAAGCGCTGCAAAACGTTGATGGTGTCAGCAATGCAGCGATATCTGCCATCTTTTGTGTAAAACAAGCCTTTGTTCGTTCTGCAAGAGAAGAAATAAAAGACCTGCCTATAATCGATAACTGGGAAAAATTGCTTGATTATTTAAGAATAAGTATAGGAAGCCTCAATAAGGAAAATTTTCGCGTCATCTATATGAATAAAAAGTATCGTCTAATAGCGGAAGACCTGCAAAATATTGGTACAGTAGATCAAACTCCTCTTTATGTCAGAGAGATCATCAAGCGCGCACTTTTGATTGGTTCAACATCCATTGTAATATCTCACAATCATCCAAGCAGAGATACACAACCTTCAAATAGCGATATATCTCTCACTAGACAACTAGCAGAAGCTTGCCAAAGTATAGGAATAGAATTAATAGATCACATTATTATTACATTCAGTAGCTATTTTAGTTTCAAGGAAAATAGGTTGTTGTGAAAGCCTTTATAGCTACAGTAACTTAGATTTACCGACAATCGTCATTCCGCTACGTGTTAGCGGCTAAGAGATACCGCGAATGAATCGCGGTATGACGTAGATTGCTGTCATCCCGCTGCTTGTTAGCGGCTGAGATACCGCCGCGGTATAGTAACTCGT
The DNA here is from genome assembly GCF_964028465.1 of Wolbachia endosymbiont (group A) of Aleiodes leptofemur. NCBI lineage: Bacteria > Pseudomonadati > Pseudomonadota > Alphaproteobacteria > Rickettsiales > Anaplasmataceae > Wolbachia > Wolbachia endosymbiont (group A) of Aleiodes leptofemur. The sequence continues at coordinate 609,453 of NZ_OZ034782.1, read as the reverse complement.
CATCCCGCTACGTGTTAGCGGGATCTATCTGCGGCGGCATGACGGTAAGATTTATTGTGGTATGATGGTGTAGTATAATGTTGGTAAACCTCAGTTACTTTAGCTATAAACGATTAAGATGAAGTTATCATATATCTATATACTTACAAATAAAGCTAATAGCACATTATATATTGGTGTAACTGCAAATTTGATCAAGAGGATTTGGGAACACAAAAACAAAATTGTTTCAGGTTTTACATCAAGATATAATGTAAATAAACTTGTATGTTTTGAAGAGTTTGAAGATATAAGTTTAGCTATTGCAAGAGAAAGGCGCCTGAAAGAATGGCTAAGGCAGTGGAAAATTAATTTGATCAATCAAAAGAATCCTAGCTGGATTGACTTATATTACTTAGCTTTAAGATAGCTATGCTGAGATCCCGCTACTTGTTAGTGGCTGAGATACCGTGGCGGTATGACGGTTTGCGGTGGTATGACAGTTAAGTATAGCCTTTCTTATAATAGTCCGAATGCGATAAGATATGTGTTTATGGCTATAGCAGGCCAGTAGCATATTACGGTCTGTTCGGATTATTGTAAAAAGAGCTATAATTCGTCATCCCGCTACTTGTTAGCGGGATCTATCCGCAGCGGTATGACGTAGGACTGCTGTCATTCCGCTACGTGTTAGCGGCTGAGATACCGCGAATGAATCGCGGTATGACGGTCTGCGGCGGGATGACGGTTCGCGGTGGTATGACGTAGTAGCTATTTCTTGCAATCAAGTTTCGTTAAAAGTCAGATTGAATGGTTAAATCTTCCACCCAAATAACCACGCACTCTACTTGCTTGTTTGGATATATTTCTTGTACTAAGGTTTTATAGATTAACATCTGTTTTTTTATTTCATTTAATAAGGAAACAGAAACGTTACGGTGTGATTTGTAGTCAATTATGATTGCTTTATCTTGCGTTATGCATAGCCTATCTAGTCGTACTAATACTGACTTGCCATCAATTGTTCCACTCAGTGTAATCTCTGATTTGCCTTCCAAGTCAAACAAATAGCCATATTTTTCATTAAAGGCTAATATTTTACTGTAAATTTCATCCTTATCTTCGCTGATGTTATCAAGGTATTTTCTGACCCAATTTTTTCTCCTTTCTTTTTCTATCTTGGGCATATACTGCAATATGCTGTGAATAATCAGGCCTCTTGCATAACCATCTGTCATCCAAGTAGCTGACACTGGGATCCATTCTGCTCCTTCTTTTTCACTGGATTCCAGCGTCACGCGCTGGAATGACATTGATAGGTTTGGCGGAAGGGAAATGACCGGAACGTCAAAGTAATCACGTTTTTTATAAATGTAAGGGTAGTTTGCATTCACGGATAATACTTCAACTTTTTCTTTAAATATTGGCCGTAAACCCCTTTGTTTCTTTTCATATGGTTCTCCATACTTAGTGATTAGATCATACCAAGAGCCCTTTTGCACTGGCTCTTTACTTAAGATGTATAACTCATCTTCAGCACGCGTGAGTGCTACGTATAATAAACGCAAATATTCATTATAATCCTCTAGTTTTTTCTCTCTTTTTACTTGATCGCAATAAGCGTTGTTGTTTTTTCCACACCAAAATGGTGCTTCCGTTCCATCAAAGATAATGCTTTCACTGTTTCTTGGCACTGTGTTTGTATCAACCAAAAATACTATGGGAGCTTGCAGACCTTTTGATTTGTGAATTGTCATTATTCGCACAGCATTGCGTTCTGATTGCATATCATTCTTAATCTCCGGATTATTCTCCTTGATCCATTGAACAAACGCTTGAAGAGATGGGTTTTCAAATTGCAACACGAGGTTCATAAATTCGTCTAGGACCTCAAAGCACTCAAGACCTAGCCTTGCAGCAAATTTCTTCTTACCTGTACGTAATATATGCGTAAATAGTGTAAGAGGAGACTCTATGCGAGATAAGTTAATGAGATAGTTTAATTCACTATAGATAACCACAGAATAATCATGAATTCTTTCCCATAGTGAATGCTCTTTACGATCATATGCAATGTTAAATAAATCATCCTCGGTAAAATTGAATAACGGTGATTTTAAAGCATTTGCAAGAGCTAAATCATTTGCCTGGAGGAGTAAAAATTCGGCCAAAGCTATTAAGTCCTGCACGGCTATATAGTCCATAATTCTAAAATAATCCCGGCCTACAACTGGCACATTTGCTTTTTTAAGTTCGCTTATTATGTAATCAACTAACACGTTTCGTTGTCGCACCAAAATCATAATGTCTCTTGGCTCTATATGGCGATCTTTAGCGACTAAAATTCGCCCTTCATTTAACCAATTGTGAATTCTGTTAGCTATTGTTTGAGCAAGTAATCGATCTGCTATTGTATAACCTTCCTTGCATGTCAGAGGAATTTGTAAAGCTCGCTGTTCTTTCTCTTTGCGCCTTGGTAACGCTGGCCAAATTTCAATATATCCTTGGTCATTTTCTCTATGTGGAACATGTTTTATTTCATTATCATTAAAAGATATTTCTGCGCGGAAGTTATTAAATATTCTATCTACAAGCATCAAAACTTCTGGAGTTGAACGAAATGACTTTTCAAGTTGGCATGATATCCAATCTCTACCACCAGTTTTCGTATGAAAGTATTGTTGCATATAGTTGAATAGATGGGGATTTGCTCCTTGAAATCTGTATATGGATTGTTTTACGTCACCAACAACAAATAAGGTTCGCTTTTCATCATTACCGGCAAAAAATTCATCGCAGAGATTTGTTATAATTTTCCACTGGCTGATGCTATTGTCTTGTGCCTCGTCAACAAGGATGTGATCTATTTTTTGATCCAAGTTAAACAATATCCAATCTTTATAGTTTGGATTGCTAAGAAGATTTGTTGCTAAGTTGATTATATCATTGTAGTCAAGCAGTGCATTTTTTGATTTTTCACTATTATACAAATCAACATATACTTTAAATACACCAAGTAAGCTACTGGTTCTCTTGAATATTTGATAAGAGTTCATGTCTCTTATATGGGTAAATACTACATTCTGAACGCTCTCTATTATTTGCTCTGCATCTTTGAATTTCTCCAAAATACTTTTTGTTGCAATGGATGATATGCTCTTTTTTTCGTGCGATTCTGATTTTAGAAATACCTTGGCTAGGTTTTCTACTTTAGTGTCATTCCAGCGCGTGACGCTGGTTCTTTTCTTCTGGATCCCAGCTGGGATGACAGTAGAATAAAGTATTTCACTATAACTCTGATCTCTTTTACTGCCTTCACTTAATATCTCGGCTAGTCTTTCCACGTGCTCAATTGTTTCACTCTGTAAGTCATGAATTTCATCTGGGGCGCTCAATTTATCTTTGATATATTTCGAATCATTTGCTGACGCTGATCTTTTTACACATAAAGTATAAAGCAAATCGCGTAGTTTATTTTCATCAATTTCAGTTGCAATAAGGTTGATATCATCCTGCACAGTTTCGTTATGAAGCACTTTATTGAATATGATGGAATGTAATTCTTTACATTCACTCAGCGTGCAATTTGGAGCAATGCCAGATTCTATAGGAAAGCTGGAGATTAATTTGTAACAGAAAGCGTGTATGGTTTGTATAGTTAGACCAAGATTTTCCAGTTCAGAGAAAAGCCTTCTTGCTCTTGTTAAATAATCTTTATTTTTTCTGGATCCCAGTGTCACGCACTGGGATGACATTGGAAAGAAATCTAGTTGTTCTAGATCTGCTGCCAACACACTATCTGAACATATTGCCCACTTACTGAGTATGCTGTGAATGCGATTCTCCATTTCGTTTGCTGCAGCATTGGTGAATGTTAAGCAAAGAATATTTCTTTTGTTTTCTAATAAAAGTCTCAATACTCTGTCTATTAAGATTTTTGTTTTGCCTGTACCAGCGGACGCATTTACCCACACAGAGAAATTAGGATTTATGGCATTTGATCTCATCAGAAGTGCGAGAACCTTATAAAAGTTGACTAGAATAGCATTATACATATAATGTAAAAATAGTGTTAGTGAAGATATATAATGAAAAGTTTTTGTGTAAAGGCGCCTGCAAAAATCAATCTTTTTTTGCATGTTGTAGACAAAAAAGAAACAGGGTATCACTTGATTGAAGGTTTATTTGTCTTTGCTAATCTCTCTAATTTTTTGGAAATAAAAGTAGGTGAGAAGGATTCTAGATACGATAACTCTACAGTTGAATTTATAAACTCCGAGTCTAAAATAAATAACCAATATAACACTGTAATGAAAGCGGTTAATCTGCTGCTTAGGCATGCTCCTGTACGCACTAAAGTCACTGTAAAGGTTGTAAAAAACATACCAATTGCTGCAGGACTTGGTAGCGGATCCTCAGATGCTGGAGCTGTGGTACGTACGCTAGGGAAGCTGTGGGAGATTGATAGGACGATTTTAAATGAAATAGCCTTAAACGTTGGTGCTGATGTTCCCGCAAGCGTAGATAGCAAGCCAGTTTTTGTTAGAGGTATTGGCGAAGAATTATGCCACATTAAAAAATTCTCTTTACCTACAAATGTGGTGCTTGTGAAACCGAAAAAAAGGTTTTTGAGTACACCAGAGGTATTTTCCAAACATGAAGGAAAATTTTCTGAGCCAATTAAATGGAGCGATGACGCTGAAAAGGATTTGTTGAAGTTTCTTAAAGAGACGAGAAACGATCTTCAAGAAATAGCAATAAGCTTTGTACCTGAAATTAAGGATGTGATATCAACACTTGAGTCACAAGAAGGCTCTATACTTTCTCGCATGTCAGGCAGTGGTGTATCATGTTTTGGAATATTCGATAGTGAGGAAAATGCAAAAGCTGCTGCAGTTAATATCGGAAAAAAGCAACCAGAATGGTGGGTATGTGACACTCAATTAATAGTTTGACTTATGGATGTAACTCCCTTAATTTCCGAGAATAAAAATCTTATAAATGGTTACAGGGAAGGAAAATTTTTGGTAAACAATCAAGAATATTATGGCTCAATTATAATTTTTCCTGAAAAGGTGATAAAATTGAAAGAAAGTGATATAAACAGCAAGGAGTATTTTGAATCTTTTTTAACAGAGGAAATAGAAATTTTGTTAATAGGTACTGGTAAAACACGCAATATACTAAGTTCTTCAGTGAAGTCCTATCTTATGGAACAAAAAGGTTTAAATTTTGAATTTATGACAACAGGTTCTGCATGCAGAACCCATAACGTTTTAATATCCGAAGATAGATTTGTTGTCAGTTATCTAATAGCCATATAGCATGCTTACCCAGGACTTTTTCATCAATAGTCTAATTGCAGTAGTTGTAATTAGCCTAGTAACAGGCGCTTTAGGATCGTTTATGATATGGCAAAGGTTATCTTATCTTGGTGATAGTTTGTCCCATTCTTCGTTGCTTGGTGTTGCACTTGCTTTAATCTTTAAGATTAGCCCATCGCTTAGCATAATGCTCATTGCAATTACATTTGCTATACTACTTTCTCTTAATTTTAACAGATTATATTCTGCTGATACGATATTGAACATTGTTACCAATGTAGTTTTATCATCGAGTTTAATACTTATGTCTTTTCTTCCATCTGGCAATAATAGTATTATTAGCTCACTGTTTGGTGATATATTAACGCTCGATCAAAGTGATATAGTATTGATTTTTTTAACCTCTGCAGTAGTTACTTTGATATTAATATTTAGATGGCGTTATTGGTTAATGATTTCAATTAATCAAGATTTAGCAGTAGTTGAAAAAATTAATGTTACCTTTGTTAGACTAGAATTTTTAATCACTCTTGCTATATTTATAGCAATTGCTGCCCAACTAATAGGAATATTACTCATTGCTGCATTTTTGCTAATACCAGCAGCATCTGCAAGGCTCATTTCGAAAACTCCAATGCAGATGATTATTGTTGCAACAGTTTTTTCTGTGATCTCTGGGATATCAGGTCTCATGTTATCTGCAAGTTTTGATTTGTTAACTGGACCTGCAATTATACTTGTTGCAGCGGTATATTTAATTATCGCTTATTTTATAAGGCTAGTATTAAGCAGGTTGGCTTAATTTTGATCTCGAATGTTAATAATTTTGTAATATACTCATTATAAAACATCACTATCTTAGCACAAAATAGTTTTTGCTATACTATTATTTATATGCTAATGATAAGTTGTTAATTTTATGGAGTAAGCAATATGAGCGAAGAAGGATTTTTTTCCAAATATATATCTCAACCTGTGAAAAAATTTTATAATTATATTACAGGAAAAACAGAAGAGTCAGATGATGTAGCAGGTGATGTGCATAATATTGCACAAGGAGACTCAGAGTCTTTGGATACTCATGTACAGTCAAATGAGAATGATATCATATAGATAGCATGAGGGTCACACCATCCAAAGTTAAAAAATTCCTAGAGAAACCTGATGCTTTACGTGGTGTGTTAATTCATGGAAGTGATAACAGTAGGGTTGATTTTTATGTACAAGAAATAATTGCTAATTTGGGTGAGTATTCAGTTCAGGTGATGGATTTTGCAATAGTGCATAAGTCACCCAGTTTACTGTTTTCTGAATTGGCAAACGTTTCGATGTTTACCAGCAAAAAATTAATTAAGCTGATAAATGTGAGTGGAGGTATATCCAAGGAGTTAAAAAATGTATTGGATTATAACGCAAGTGGTCATTATGTAATGATGGTAGCAAATGATCTTCCATATAATTCTGCGACTAAAAGTTATATGGAGAGTTCAAAAATTTTTGGTGTGATTGCTTGCTATAAGGACAGCAACAGCAATCTTTATGACATTATATCAAGTTACTTAAAACAAAATGATATAAAATGCACAAATGAGATAATCTACCATTTGCAATCTTACTTTAATCATAGCAAGCTGCCTATATGTTCAGAACTTGAGAAGTTAGTTTTATACTTAGGGGAGAGAAAAGACCTAAAACTTACTGATATAGAATTATGCTTTTCAACTTCCGGCAACGACTATGCTACACTTGATGATCTATGCTCTGCCATAGCAAGTAAAGATATGTCGCGTTTCATTAGAATTTCTGATGCATTGATATCGCAAGAAAATTTTTCACCGATAGCACTAATTCGCATTATATCAAATTATTTCCTACGCCTTGAAAACGTTTTGCTGTCAGTGCAAGGTGGAATGAGTGAGCAGGCTGCGATTGATCAGCTAAGCCCTCCATTGTTTTTTAAACAATTGCAGAGTTTTAAATCTCATTTGAAAAGTTTGCAACTTTCAGAACTTAAGAAGATCTTGGAAAAATTGATAAGCTTAGAAGTTACCTGTAAAAAAACTGATTTAGATCATAAAATGATTTTTCAACATGCACTGACGGGTAGCTGACTACTCGGATCCAGCCTTTCTTATAATTTCATCAAAATGTTGTATTTTAACATAAAATAGCTGCTTTTATGCCTACCAAAATTCATTCTTTAGTGTGTGTCTCACAAGTATTCTTTGCTAATAGGATATTTTCGAATATATAGCTCTTTTTACAATAATCCGAACAGACCGTAATATGCTACTGGCCTGCTATAGCCATAAACACATATCTTATCGCATTCGGACTATTATAAGAAAGGCTATAATTGAATATAACTAGATAAAAATACAGATATGTTTGACATTTCAAAAATTGTAATAACACCTGAAATGTTAAAATTAGTTGCTGAAATTGATGAATTTAAAGGAGCATGGCAATTGTTTGGTAATTTAGCTCCAGAACGTTTACAAATGCTCAAGAAAATTGCAACAATTGAAAGTATTGGTTCTTCTACTCGTATTGAAGGGGCAAGATTATCAGACCGTGAAGTTGAGCAAGTATAGCTCTTTCCACAGAAGTCCGGATATGATAAGATTAAGGATAGATGGCGATAAGGAGGTTGGATGCCGGCAGCATATAGTTATGATTTAAGAAAAAAAGCAATGGAAGCACTAGACGAAGGGGAAAGCAGAGAAGCAGTGGCAGCAAGATTTAAAATTGGACGAACTACTTTGTGGGAGTGGCAGCAAAGAAAAAAAGAAACAGGCGACTTTCAGTCAAAAAACTCGGTAATGGAGGTTACAATCAGAAAATTATCGACTGGAATAAGTTTATCGAATTTGCTAAAAAACACGGTAGAAAAACTCTGTCGGAAATGGCTAAACTTTGGGGCAACGTTAGTATCGAAACGATCCACCGAGCTCTCAGAAAAATTGGATTTACGCGCAAAAAAAGACATATGGATACAAGGAAAGGAACGAAGAAAAACGTGCTGAATTCTTAAAAATTATAGCAACAAAAGAACCAGAAAACTTAGTGTATATAGATGAGTCTGGGATTGATAACACGGAGGACTATCCATATGGGTATTGCCAGAAAGGACAGCGATTTTATGCCCTAAAATCTGGAAAAAAAACTCAACGAATCAGCATGGTTGCAGCCTTAAGTAGAAGAAAGATAGTTGCTCCATTAACATTTGAAGGCCACTGTAATATGGATATTTTTAATGGATGGTTTGAGCAATTTTTGGCACCGATCTTAGAACCTGGACAAACTGTCATTCTTGATAATGCTACTTTTCATAAGTCTGATAAGCTTATCAAGCTCGCTAAAGGAGTCGGTGCAGAAATTTTGTATCTGCCGCCTTATTCTCCAGATTTTAACAAAATTGAGCATCATTGGTTTGCTATAAAAAACAGAGCCAGGAAAAACATTCCTCTATTCGAATCCTTTCGTCGTGCTGTTGATTCTGCCTTCCTATGACCTATTCGGACTATTATGAGAAATGCTATATAATGTAAGTAATTAGCCAACCACGGGGCTTCTTTTGCCTTTTTTTTCATTTGGTAAATTTTTTAATATTTATACGGAAGGTAGCGCGTGAAGCTGGAACCCCAAAAAAAGGATGATGTCATCCCAGTGCTCCTTTTTTTGTCATCCGAGTAGCTGACACTGTCCTCCTTTGTCATCCCAGTGCCCAGACACTGGGATCCAGCATTTCACGCAATCCCATCAAGAACGTTGTATTTTACATAACACTTTTATGCTTACCAACTTAATAAAATTCCTGGATCCCAGTGGGCTTTGTTGCATCGCTAGCTATGATGGATTAAAGATAAAAAAGGTGGAGAATATCAGTAGCTTATTATTCTGGTATTTATAACAAGAACGGTCAGTGAATACCTAAATTTGAGTAAAAGAAATTTCACTACCACTCACTAATCTGGCTAAAATTCAAGAATTTCAATGCTTTAGCTATTTTCAATAGAATTAAATTTATTAATATAAATAACAAATTACTATTCTTAAATTTGATCAGATTGATTGCAAAAAAACAAGATTTTCAATAAGTTGCTTATAATCCTAATTATAGTTAGCCTTTCATAAGTAGCGATGCAACAAAGCCATCCCAGTGTCAGCTACTCGGATGACAAAAAAAGGAGCACTGGGATGACAGGAGAGGGAGGATACTTGGATGACATCATAGGGGCACTGGGATGACACCATTCTTTTTCCTGGATCCAAATAGTCAAGGCACTGGAATGACAAAAAAAGGAGGCACTGGAACGACAAAGTGGAGTGTCTGCTTCTGTCATCCTATGATAGCTAAAAAGACCTGGTCACGCGCTGGAATGACACCGAAGGGGCTACTGCCCTCTTGGATGGAGACCAGTGTCAGCTACTTAGATGATACCTTTTTTCTACTTAGTTTAGGTTATGCAGAAGTCTAATACAATTATAGAACAAGCTTAAAAATTCTGGTAAGGTAGTTTTATTTACAAAGAAAGAATATGCTACTTGAAATTGAAAAGCGCAGCATAACAAATGCATTGTGGAAGTTGCAAGAAGCAGATCAAAGGCAAATCTTAACTCTTACACAGAGATTTGAGTTACCAGAAATATTAGCAAGAATATTGGTTACTCGTGGTGTTAACATAGAAAATGCAAGCGACTTCTTATATCCACTAATCAGATCGCTATTACCAGATCCCTTTCACCTTCTTGATATGGATAAAGCTGTTTCTCGTATAATACGGGCAATAAAAAATGATGAAAACCTTGCAATATTTGGTGACTATGATGTTGATGGTGCAACGTCGTCAGCATTGATTAACAGGTACCTGAGAGCAATCGATATACACTCTATAATCTACATTCCAGATCGTGTTGATGAGGGTTATGGATTAAACACAGATGCTTTATTACAACTTAAAAAGAATGGAATTGATTTATGTATTTCCGTTGATTGTGGTACGCTTGCATATCAACCAATAGAAGATGCAAAGGCTTTTGGTCTTGATATTATAGTTGTTGACCATCACCTTGGTACGGAAAAATTACCAAGCGCCGTAGCAGTTGTGAATCCAAACCGCCTTGATGAGAGCTCTCCTTATAATAACCTAGCAGCAGTTGGAGTGTCATTTCTGCTAATTGTTGCTCTTAATAAAAGCCTACGTGAGCAAGGATTTTTTACCAACAAAAAAGAACCAGATTTATTTGATCTGTTGGATTTGGTTGCCCTGGGAACTGTCTGTGATGTTATGCAGATCACAGGCCTCAATAGAGCACTTGTCTCACAAGGATTAAAAGTTATGTCAACAAGAAAAAACGTTGGCTTGCGTGTTTTATTTGATGCTTTGGGAATCCTTGAAAAACCAAGTGTTTCTCGATTAGGGTTTAGTATTGGGCCATGCATAAATGCTGGAGGAAGAATTGGAGAAGCATCGCTTGGTGCAAGGTTGCTTTCCACCGATGATGATGAAGAAGCACATTCAATCGCGCTAAAATTAATAGATTTGAATAATGCAAGAAAAGTGTTAGAAAATGAGGCTCTCTTGGAAGCTACAGCACAAGCGGAAAAGTCTGCCCAATCAGGTGCGAATTTTATAATGATAAGTGGCAATTGGCACCAGGGAATAATTGGTATAATTGCATCAAGGCTAAAGGAGCAGTTTCACTTGCCAACAGTAGTGATATCTTTAAATAATGGAATAGGAAAAGCAAGCTGTAGATCAATTTTGGGAGTTGATATCGGTGCTGCAGTCCTTTCCGCAAAGTTTATAAATTTGATTATTGAAGGTGGTGGCCATAGTATGGCGGCAGGATTTTCAATTAAAGAAGACAAAATAAATGATTTGCATGATTTTTTTACTGAAAGATTTTCAAACTCTATAAATGAGAAAACTTTAAAAGCTGATAGTATAGTAACTGCTAAAGCAATAAACTTATCTCTGTGGAACCAACTGCAACGCTTGGGACCATTTGGAGTTGGAAATCCTGAACCAAGGTTTATTATCCAAGGAGCAAAGATAAGAAAGCCTGAAGTTATAGGAGTTGACCATATAAAATGTTTTATTGCTGATGATAATGTTATGGTAAGAGCTATTGCATTTCGTTCTGCAAATACTCATCTTGGCTCTGCTATCATGCAGGGTAATGTTAAAGCTATTTTGGGTAAAATCTCTATGAATTACTGGAATGGCAATGAATTTGTACAATTTTTAATAGAAGATGTATTGACCATAAGTTGAGTGTATCTGTTCAGCAGAGTGGCAAAATAGGTAGACAAGATAAACCAAAAAATCGAGAAAAAGTGAGTTTACAACAACTGGTGTCATGAAATTATCTGACACTGATTTCCATCCAAGAGGGTGTCATCCCAGTGCTCCTATAATGTCATCCCAGTGCGTGACACTGGGATGACACCCTACTTAACCGTCATACCGCGATTCATTCGCGGTATCTCTTAGCCGCTAACAAGTAGCGGGATGACGAGCTTATAGCTCTTTTTACAATAATCCGAACAGACCGTAATATGCTACTGGCCTGCTATAGCCATAAACACATATCTTATCGCATTCGGACTATTATAAGAAAGGCTATATCGTCACGCCGCCACGAACCGTCATACCGCCGCGGCGCTAACAAGAGATCCCGCTAACAAGCAGCGGGATGACGGTTGTCGTTTAGCCATAAACATTAAAAAATTTACCAAATGAAAAAAAAGGCAAAAGAAACCCTAGTCATTGTCTATTTTCAGTATTGGCGTTTTTAAGTCTTAAACACTGCAATTTAGCTGCTTTTGAATGCAACTAACCTACGCTGCAAATGTTTAAGAAATTTACTAAGCAGAAAAAAAGGCAAAAGAAACCCCGTGTTAGCTAGTTGTCACTCTCTAATCCTGCAAATTGGCGTACTATACTGTCTTAAACGACTTATAAGCGCGTTTCAGCTTATATAGGTAAAAACCCAGAAATGTTGTGAAGACATAAGGTGCACATAGTGCAAAAAATTAAAAATAAGACGCCAACTACGTTGTTTTCTTGCTGTTTAATCTGCACAGATGAAGATAACTGAATACCTTCAATACCATGATAAGGGGGCTGGCGGAGTTTGTCAAGCAAGTTTTTCGTTTCTATATGGGCTACCTTAAGACTTCAACGTCTTAACGCACTTGACCCCACCAGCATATAAATTTGCATGGCTCTTTCCAGTATTAAGCAATGCAAATCCAATGTTGTCTACACTAGAGCGCAGTTCCCCTATTTCCTCATTGTTTTCATTTGTCACTTTAGTGCCAATATCTGGAAGTGCGTTATCCCCCTCAACAAGGTAAAGTTTTCTTCTGAATATTTCTTGTCTGCTCATTCGATTTACAACTTCCTGACCTATATAACACCCCTTATTAAAGCTTATACCGTTTACTTTATCGATTAAAAATTGCAGCGGAAACGATGAATTCTGCACCATATCTTTCGCTCCATCTGGAACGAGATTTTGAATTCTGACTTTTTCATACTGAGTAAAATCCCCAACCGGCTCTTTCATTTCATCTTTATGTATGATCCTCATTCCTAGCAGCTTGTGCCTTGGATCTTGAAAAATAACTTGTGACTTACTACTACACTCCGCCAACTTAGTGTTAAACAAAACCCCAACCTTATATAGTGCACTAACGTCTTTAATCTTTACCCTCAAATAAGTTTTAAGTAAATCTAGTTTCTCGATTATTTGCTGCAAGTGCATGTTTTCGCACTCCAAGAGGGTGTATTTACCATATTCAATAAGAAAAAAATCATATAGATATTTTCCCTGAGGGCTAAGCAATAAAGAGTAAATGGCTTTTTGGCTATCCAACTTATTAATATCATTGGTTATAATACCCTGCAGAAAATCTCTAGTGTCAGGCCCATATAGCACTATCACACCACGACTTAAAAATGGTATATAACTCATGAAATCTCTATAAATAAATCTAAATTTTATTATATAACATTAGGCTCTTTTAGAAACTGCTTTTGGCGTGCATATTTTATAATGGCGTGCATATTTTACAAGCTCCAGCCCTTGAAATCTAACTTACGAGTATATATATATAAACTTATAAGTTAATTTGTTGATGAGGAAAAACAAATGTCAAGTATAAGTTTAAATGTATTAGATGATAGCGTGCTGATCAAGCCTATTAGCGAAGAAAAGCAAGGTGGAATTGTGCTTCCATCAAGTGCTGAAAAGAAACCTACTAAAGGTGAAGTTATAGCAATTGGTGAAGGTTCACGCAATTCAAGTGGCGAACGCGTAACTTTAACTGTGAAAGCTGGTGATAAAGTGTTCTATCGCCAATGGGCTGGTACAGAAATAGAACATAATAATGAGAAGCTTATCGTGATGAAAGAGTCCGATATACTTGCTGTCATTAAGTAGCAGTCTTTATTTTACTAAACTGAAACAAAGCGGAACATAGCGCATTGTAAATGATTTTATTATAGTTTTCTAAATTTTTTATTAACAAGAGGTGATAAAAATGACTAATGTAGTAGTATCAGGTGAGCAGTTGCAAGAAGCCTTTCGTGAAGTTGCAGCAATAGTGGATTCAACGGTAGCAATAACTGCAGGACCTAGAGGAAAAACAGTAGGGATTAACAAGCCCTATGGAGCACCAGAAATTACAAAAGATGGTTATAAGGTGATGAAGGGTATCAAGCCTGAAAAACCATTAAACGCTGCGATAGCAAGCATCTTTGCACAAAGTTGTTCTCAATGTAACGATAAAGTTGGTGATGGTACAACAACGTGCTCAATACTAACTAGCAACATGATAATGGAAGCTTCAAAATCAATTGCTGCTGGAAACGATCGTGTTGGTATTAAAAACGGAATACAGAAGGCAAAAGATGTAATATTAAAGGAAATTGCGTCAATGTCTCGTACAATTTCTCTAGAGAAAATAGACGAAGTGGCACAAGTTGCAATAATCTCTGCAAATGGTGATAAGGATATAGGTAACAGTATCGCTGATTCCGTGAAAAAAGTTGGAAAAGAGGGTGTAATAACTGTTGAAGAGAGTAAAGGTTCAAAAGAGTTAGAAGTTGAGCTGACTACTGGCATGCAATTTGATCGCGGTTATCTCTCTCCGTATTTTATTACAAATAATGAAAAAATGATCGTGGAGCTTGATAATCCTTATCTATTAATTACAGAGAAAAAATTAAATATTATTCAACCTTTACTTCCTATTCTTGAAGCTATTGTTAAATCTGGTAAACCTTTGGTTATTATTGCAGAGGATATCGAAGGTGAAGCATTAAGCACTTTAGTTATCAATAAATTGCGTGGTGGTTTAAAAGTTGCTGCAGTAAAAGCTCCAGGTTTTGGTGACAGAAGAAAGGAGATGCTCGAAGACATAGCAACTTTAACTGGTGCTAAGTACGTCATAAAAGATGAACTTGGAATCAAGATGGAAGATCTCACGCTTGATGATCTTGGTACGGCTAAAAATGTTAAAATTACTAAAGATAATACCACAGTTGTCAGCGAAAATAGCGATTCTGACAGTGTGAAAGCTAGAATCGAGCAGATTAAATCTCAAATTGAAACTTCAACTTCTGATTATGATAAAGAAAAGCTAAGAGAACGTTTAGCGAAATTATCAGGTGGCGTTGCTGTGCTCAAAGTTGGTGGAGCAACTGAAGTGGAAGTTAAAGAACGTAGAGATAGAGTCGAAGATGCGCTGCATGCAACAAGAGCTGCAATTGAAGAAGGTATAGTTCCAGGTGGTGGGGTTGCGCTTCTTTATGCTTCATCTGTTCTCGACAAATTAAAAGGTGCAAGTGACGAGGAACAAATAGGCATAAACATTATCAAGAAAGTTCTCAGTGCTCCAATTAGAAGGTTAGTCAAAAATGCTGGTCTTGAATCTGCTGTTATAATTGACTATTTGATTAAGCAGAATGATAAAGAGCTTATATACAACGTTGAGGCTATGAATTATGCTAATGCGTTTACAGCTGGTGTGATTGATCCAGCAAAAGTGGTGCGTATTGCTTTTGAAACAGCGGTATCTGTTGCGAGTGTGCTGATAACTACTGAATCTATGATAGTTGATGTACCAAGCAAAGAAAATGCTTCATCTCCTAT
Source organism: Wolbachia endosymbiont (group A) of Aleiodes leptofemur (assembly GCF_964028465.1). NCBI lineage: Bacteria > Pseudomonadati > Pseudomonadota > Alphaproteobacteria > Rickettsiales > Anaplasmataceae > Wolbachia > Wolbachia endosymbiont (group A) of Aleiodes leptofemur. The sequence continues at coordinate 593,983 of NZ_OZ034782.1, read as the reverse complement.
GGGTGCAGGAGAAATGAGTGGCATGGGTGGATTCTAAGTAGAATGAAACCGTGGAGCAATTGCTCCACGGTAGTTCCAAAAAATCTCACATTTTACTATTCGTTAAAGGTAATACGTTTGGTGCAGAAATGCACTACTGTTTGCATCCGTTTCACTCCTTTATATTATGGTTGTCTAATAACAAAAGGCAGCATAAGAAAACTATAACCCCTAGTATATTTATACTATAGCTGACCCAAGCAACACGTCATACCGCGATTCATTCCACAACTGTACGAACATTACAATATGGCACATAGTAAACGATGTCATGAAAGTAGCTGACACTGGAATGACACCCTTTTGGATGGAAACCAGTTTCACGCACTGGCATGACACCCATTTGTTCCTATAGTTGTCTTTTCTCGTCTACCTTATTTTGCCACTCTGCTGAACAGATACAATTTACAACCACCCCCCTACCCTTTTTAGTTGTTCAGCAAATATAGAGAGGTTAAAGGGAGTGGTATTACTTAAACAACTAAATAAAAAACCAGGTAGATCATTCTGAAATTCTTGCATTTTTGTCCATAATTTTGTTAAATATAGCATTTCTCATAATAGTCCGAATAGGTCATAGGAAGGCAGAATCAACAGCACGACGAAAGGATTCGAATAGAGGAATGTTTTTCCTGGCTCTGTTTTTTATAGCAAACCAATGATGCTCAATTTTGTTAAAATCTGGAGAATAAGGCGGCAGATACAAAATTTCTGCACCGACTCCTTTAGCGAGCTTGATAAGCTTATCAGACTTATGAAAAGTAGCATTATCAAGAATGACAGTTTGTCCAGGTTCTAAGATCGGTGCCAAAAATTGCTCAAACCATCCATTAAAAATATCCATATTACAGTGGCCTTCAAATGTTAATGGAGCAACTATCTTTCTTCTACTTAAGGCTGCAACCATGCTGATTCGTTGAGTTTTTTTTCCAGATTTTAGGGCATAAAATCGCTGTCCTTTCTGGCAATACCCATATGGATAGTCCTCCGTGTTATCAATCCCAGACTCATCTATATACACTAAGTTTTCTGGTTCTTTTGTTGCTATAATTTTTAAGAATTCAGCACGTTTTTCTTCGTTCCTTTCCTTGTATCCATATGTCTTTTTTTGCGCGTAAATCCAATTTTTCTGAGAGCTCGGTGGATCGTTTCGATACTAACGTTGCCCCAAAGTTTAGCCATTTCCGACAGAGTTTTTCTACCGTGTTTTTTAGCAAATTCGATAAACTTATTCCAGTCGATAATTTTCTGATTGTAACCTCCATTACCGAGTTTTTTGACTGAAAGTCGCCTGTTTCTTTTTTTCTTTGCTTCCACTCCCACAAAGTAGTTCGTCCAATTTTAAATCTTGCTGCCACTGCTTCTCTGCTTTCCCCTTCGTCTAGTGCTTCCATTGCTTTTTTTCTTAAATCATAACTATATGCTGCCGGCATCCAACCTCCTTATCGCCATCTATCCTTAATCTTATCATATCCGGACTTCTGTGGAAAGAGCTATACCTTTCATAATACCTACCTAAATATTATTAACGTGCTTAAATATTTAATTTTTAAATAACAAGTTAAGCAAAAAGACATGAACTGTAATAAGTTTTAACCTGGTGCTCAACTGAAATGGTTTTCAAAAAGGCTAATATACCGTCCATTTTAATTTTTAACCGAAATATAAAAGTCATTTAAAAAATAAACTCAAGTGGCAATTAACCGGTTTTTTAAAGTCGCCTATAACCTACTCTAACTACTTACGCATACAGGTGGACCAGCTGCATTTCATGATATTAGTAGACATAAACCTAGTTATTGTAAGATAATTAAAGGCATCACTCAAAGGAAGATAAATGTGTGGCCTATTCTTCAAAGTAAGGTTTTAAGGAATAAGAAGCTGTTCTGAGTTTTGTGATTTCCAGTAAAATTGAAAAATTAGGAACAAAAACATACTATACTTAACTCACTGAATTTCTATGCTTTTAGCCACTTAGTGTGTGAAAATATTACTTTTCCATTTTCAAAAGACTTAATGAATCAGATCGCCCTAAATAAAAATACAACACAGAGACAAAAATATGAAAAACCTGCTATTGCATTTTGGATAACCTAAAAAAAGATGAAAGACAAATGCTTACAAAAAACAAGATGGCTAATAATATCGTTTTAAAAAGATTCTACGACTCCAGGGTACAATTATACTAATAAGACCTAAGTTACTTATGTAAGGTAGCTTAAAACCCGATTATGAGGCACTTCTAAATTATCTTTTACCTTAAACTTTTACTTACTACAAAAAACCTTGTTTCATTTTATCATGTTTTTTATTTGTTGTAAAATATTTTTTCAAAAAAGTGAACAGCTTTTGTAATTTAGGTAAATATATATAACAAGAGCTGGTTATTTTGGAGGTCTTATTGAAATATAACGACTTTTATTTAAAACTCTTAAGGAAATATTTTAAATAATCTCTATAAACAAATTGTAGGTGAAGATAAAGAAAAAAGTTTTGCCATAAACATAAGCTACAAAACTCTCTCAATAGTTCAAGATGGAGACAAATTTATTTATTTACGTCTCCAATTTTATCGCGTACAATGGAGACAAAGATTTATGTTTTCACTAGGGTGGTTCACCCCTTGAAATTAAAACAAAAGCAAGATGTCAAACACAGATAGCTCAACTACAAGCTGGTTTTTGTTGTAGTTATTTTCTCACTTTCTTTACTTGCTTTAATTAATTCATCAAAGTCAGATTCATGTAATTTATCTTGTATAACTCTGTACTTTTCGTATTCTCCTTCAGCTAGAGCTTTTGCAACTTCAGCACTAACTTTACCAGCATCTTTAAGTACTTCATAATCATTGAACAATAGAAATGCATCCAACTTTTCAACCCAATTCTGCATTTTCATTAGCCGATGCTTTCTTGCTTGAAGTTCTGCATAATCTAGATACATTGAAACAATGTGATTTAGTTCACTTAATTCTTTTTCACTCAACCACTATCGGCTGAGAGCCGAAAGGTTGGATATAGCGCTGGAAGCGCGATGAGAAGCTAAAGCTACTCCAATCTTATACTAGATATAGAATGAGGCTGATGTGCATCTGTATGTTTATTGATGTACTCATTAATGACTTCATCTGTGATATGTCTGCTGGTAGCACTAAAGTATCCTCTTCCCCAAAAACGCTTTCCCCAGTACATTTTATTTAGCTCTGGAAATTCTTGTTGAACTTTGCGTGAAGACCTGCCTTTGGCTCTTTGAACAAAATCACTCACAGCTATATGAGGAGGTATTACTACGAATAAATGTAAATGATCTGATGATATTACTCCGTTTTCTATCTTAATCCCCATTTCTTCAGATACTTCTGCTATGATTGTTCGTATTCTCTCCTTCATAGCCTTAGTTAATACTCTGTACCGATATTTTGTAATCCAGACTATATGGTACCTATGATAAAATACAGTGTGTTTTCCTTTGTCATATTCCGTCATAACTATACTTTATAAAGTACAGTTATGACATTGACAAACTAAAGTTTCTCCACCTAGAAGGTGGAGGCTTGTACCATCTTATGGAAAGTCAAGTAGTTTTTTGCAACACTTACATCACTCTTATGAATTTTATTACCTAGACCATCTTTCCAAGTAGTTAGTCCCATATGTGGTTTTTTATGATCAACTCGAGAATATATTAGCTCTGCTGCAGTCAAGCCGTAAATCGCCCAATATAATTTATTCTGTACTTTTGCATAAAATTGTTTTGTTATTTCTGAATTTGGATCATAGTCTGCAGAGCATTCAGCATAAATGTCAGTAATCTTCTGGTAAAACCTACGTTCGGATGCTCGTATTTCCCTGATTTTTTCAAGTAACTCATTGAAGTAGTCTTTACCGAACTTCCTTCCGTTTTTTAGTCGTTCGCTACCTAATGCAAATCCTTTGATAATAAAATCCTTTAAAATTTTCGTAGCCCATACTCTGAACAATGTTGCTTTTTTAGAATTAACTCGATAACCAATAGCTATAATTGCATCCAAATTATAAAATTGTGTAGGATACTGTTTACCATCTTCAGCAGTATTCCGGAAAATCCGGATAACTGAATCTTTATCTAACTCTTGACTAGCAAATATGTTCTGTAAATGCTCACTAATTGTTCTAATATTAACATCAAACAACTCTGCCATTCTTTTTTGTGTAAGCCAAATGTTTTCATCTCGATACAAAACATCAATTCTCACGTCTCCATCTGGAGTTGTATATAATAAAATTTCGTTCCCATTTATTATCATATCTACTCTACCTTACTTCAAGTAGCATATGGGTTATTTGTAAAAAAGACAAGCAACTGTAAAACTCTAAAAATAGAGAACTATCTGCTTTATTCTTTAGCTGATAAGCAGTTTTAAAATTATTTTAACTTTTTTTTAGAAAATCCCGGAAAAAGTGGTGAGAAATCCGGTATATATATAATAGAAGGGCATTGATGTAGTTTGTGGATGTGCTTCAAATACAAAAGCTTTAAGTGTCAATTCAAAACTCGGCAAACAAACATTGAATATACTTGTATTTTTTTAGATGAGGTAAAAACTTCATTTTAAAGCTAGGTGTAACTTTATAGATCAATCTCAGCACCTCATCAAAGAATGCACTTAGTACCCTTTAAAACTTAATTAAATGGTATTTTTAGTAATCTTACTGTTACAAAACAAACTTGCAAGCAACGGTTTTTATCCTTTGCAAAAAAAATTGAACAGTTTTTGTAATTTTGGTGAATATATATAATAAGAAAACAACTTTCTGCAGTAGCACATAATTCTCGAATTTCCGTTGTTGGTCTACAAAAACCTATGAATTGCTAGTGTATTTTGCAGAAACCAGACGATATTTTGGAGTAAGTGCTACTTGTAATTTTAATAATAGCAAATGTCAATCCTAACACTGGACCTCGGCAAACAAACGGGCTGGGCAATTCTGACAGATGGAGCAATTCAAAGTGGGAGCAAAAGCTTTCATGGTAGTCGTTTCAGTGGAGGTGGCATGTGCTTTTTGAGTTTCCGTAATTGGCTTAACTCTTTAGAACATAAGTTCACTGCAGTGTATTTTGAGGAAGTAAGAAGACATTTAGGAACAGATGCAGCGCATTGCTACGGTGGTTTTCTGGCTGTTCTCTCTGCTTGGTGTGAAGAGCATCATGTGCCATACAAAGGTGTTCCTGTAAAGACTATAAAACGCTTTATAGCAGGCAAAGGCAATGCAAGTAAGAGTGAAGTTATTGAAGCGATACGTGAAAAAAGTTTTTCACCTAGAGATGATAATGAGGCGGATGCTTTGGCATTAATGTTTTACGCTATGAATCTTGGTAAAGATTTTAACACATAAAAAATACCGTAAAAGTGGGTCCTTTCGGCCATACTGGCGGGTTTGGTGGTGCTGACTCCAGGCCTTCTTTAGCGTCAGAGATATTTTAAATATTAACTTTTTAATTATTAAGAATTTAAATTATATGAATTTAGCAATCCACTACTATCCTACTCGAAACCTAGTTGAATATGAGCGTAACCCACGTAAAAATGACGATGTGGTCAACAGAATGTGTGCTTCTATTCGGGAATTTGGCTTTCGTATTCCAATTCTACACTATCTGTTAAGGAGAGAATTGAATTGTTTGAAAAAGGTACGAAGCAAACACCTATTATTAAGGAGAAACATATGAAGCAAACTTGTGGTAGTCACGACCTGAAGCAGTGCAACACTGAATACAAAGCAGCTTTTTCAAATGTGATTAGTAATGGTAGTGATGGCAGTATTACACTAGGAATGGATGAGGCAGGTGCTGATCAATTTGATGCACTTTCAGTGTTGGATAAGGGTGAAGATACAGAGGATGAATTTAATACAGTTTGTGAGGAAAAAGGAATAGAATATAACCGTCCGTATTCTCTTGATCAGTTTGAGGCAGCATCAAACACATCTTCCAACTCCCAAATAGACAACACAAAAGAAATGCAAAAAGAGGAAGAGGATATAGAATTAGGAGATAAACCAAAGCCGTTACCTAGGAATGGAATGTTGGAGAAGGACAATATTAGAAATGTAGCTCCACCTTCACCTAGAACAGCAGAAAATCATCGGTTGAGTATTATTCAGGATATTGCACCACCAAAGCTACCACATTCTTCTTTCCAATTAAATGGAGAAAAATGTGATGAGCAAGAAGCTATAGGAGAACCTATGTATGCAACTATAGACCAAAGTAAAAGATTCTCGAAAAGAGGTTTAGATGGTAAAATAAATGATCAAAGTCCAGAGATAGAAAATTCAAATTCTGAAGAAACATCAATTAAGAAAGGATCAATTGATGAACCTGTAGATCTGAATACAAAATTTTTAAAAAAGAGTTTGGAAGGAAGTGATAGTGGAATAGACAATAGAAGTGCAGAGATGAGTGAGTCTTGTGGCAATCAAGGATGGGAGAATATGTCATTAAATCATGATAGTCCAGTTACACTTTCAACTAGCTCATCAGAAAAAAGTGATAATGAAGAAACCCCGTTAATTAAAAAAGAAAAGAAAACAAATAGAATTTTGCCAAGAGTAAAATATGCAGTGCAGCAGAAGGAATTTATAATTTTCGGTATAGCTGCTGTTGCACTTAGCGTTTCTGCAGCTTTGGTATATTTACAGGATAAAGCACAATTTATTGCATTTTTTGCAAACAGTGTCATCTATGTAACTATACCAATTCTAGCTGTTGCATTATTGGTTGCAATTAGTCCGATATTTTGTGGAATAAAGCAATTTAGAGATACTGAAGAGTGTCAAATAGGGGGAAAGAATGCGAATGAAACTTTGAATCAGGTGCTAAAGTATCAACCAAAAGATAAAGTAATAAAATCAGTCAAACTGGAATACGGCAATGGTACTCATTCGCATTTTACACTTAACGCTTGGGAGGGTAAGAACAACTTCATTAATATTGACGACAAAGTCATTAGTAGAAGAAATAAAGTAGAATCAGTAATCAAAGATAGGCCATTATTTACAGCATTATTAAGCAGTTTGGTTGCTGTAAATATAGTATTGCCTTTATTACTGTATGTAGAAGGTGGTATTAATAGTGTACAGAAGTTTTACCAGAACGCTTTGATTAATAACGTAGGGTTATCACTACTTATAGGCTCGAGTATACTTGCACTATCAGTGATATTCCTTGGAGTACATTACTACAGAAAAACAAATTGCACAAATCTTGTATATTGTGAGGAAAGAATTGAACCAGAAAAAGTTAATGGAAAGTTCATTGAGGAAATAAAGGAAGCAAGGACAAAAGTGCTTGAAGAAAACCATAGTAAAGATGCCAAATGCAGCAGTTTAACGCTAGAGCAAGTAGTGGTTGAATCTCATAACTACAAAGATGCAATTTATAGTATTAGTTGAAAATAGCCAAATTTCACTATGTAAAAAGAAAGCAGCTATAAACCGGAGTACTTCGCTCTATATTAGTAAAATATCTCTAAGACGCCGGCAAGTATAAACAGGTAGGGAATTGCTGATACTGGCAAAACCTTTTCAGAGATTCAAGAAGAAAATTCGTAGAAACAAGAGAGAGGAGAAAAAAAAGTGAAAATCACACAAACAGAATGGGCAAGAGAGATAGGAGTATCAAAGCAATATGTCTGTTATTTAGTAAAAAAAGGAATAGTTGAGTTGGAGGATGGTTTGATCAATAGAGAACAAGCAAATGAAGCAGTAGCGGCAATAAGAGATCCAAGTCAGCCACTGAGGAGGAAAAATCCAGAAAATACAAGTAACCTTTCCACGATGTTGCTAAAAACCAGAATAAAAAATGAAATGGAACGAGGTAAACTTCTTGAGGCAAAAGCTAGGGCTGAGATAGGAGAACTTGTAGCAGTAGAAGAAGTAAAGCGCGATGCATTTAATGTAGCAAGAGTTGTCCGTAATAATTTACTTAATATTCCAAATAGAGTTTCAGCATTGCTTGCATCACTGAGTGACACTGAAAAGATTCATATGGCGCTAACTGAAGAGATTACAAACTCATTACAAGAGTTATCTAATACTAAATTTCAAATATAAAAAAGATTTTGAATATAAAATGGCTGATAACTTAAGTTTGGAGTTAATAAAGTGTCTCATTAATCAACCTGGATTAGATGTTAATGTCAGAGGATTAAATGGAAAGACACCACTACATTGTGCTATAGAATTTGATGAATTAAGCATGGTAGATTTGTTACTCACGAAGAAGAATATTAATCCTTTTGTTGAGGACAATGAAGGCAAAACCTCCTTAGATTATGCCAAAGAAGGGAAAAAAGCAGAAATATTGAAAGCGCTAATCAACAATAAATACGGATCAGAGCAAGATAGCTTACTTCATTTGGCCGCAATGATAGGTGAAGTTAATGCAGTGAGATATTTGATCAGAAAAGGTATTGACGTTAATGCACGAAATGCTCTGCATCATACTCCATTACATCTAGCAGCAGGCATAGGACATGGAAATGTTGTCAAAATTTTAGTAGAAGAAGGAAAAGCTGAAATAGATGTCTTTGATGCACGAAATCAGACACCAATGCACTATGCAGTTAATAATAAAAAGTTGGAGATAGTAAAGTTACTGCTGAAGCTTGGAGCAGATGTAAATAGCGCGCGCATAGGACAAAACTCAATGAAATTGTCACCTGTTCATATAGCTGTAAGTAATACTAATTACGATGAAAGAGACTTATGTCTTGATATTCTCAAATGCTTAATAAAGGAGCCTAATGCTCAAGTCAATTTGCAAGACTACGAAAATAAAACACCACTACATTACGCTGAAAGACTTAAAACAATAGAAGTTTTACTAACGCGAGAAGATATAGACCCTCTGGTAAAAGACGATAGCGGCAAGACACCATTTGATTACGCTAAATCTGAGATAAAGAAGGCTTTGGTGAGTAATAAATACGGTTCTGAAAAGAATAGTCTACTCCATTTAGCTGCACAAAGAGGAGAAATTGAGATTGTAGATGCAATTTTAAAAGAAGAAATCAATATTGATATTGTAAATAATAAAGGTCTATCACCGATTTATCTTGCTGCAGAAAAAGGGCATTTACATGTAGTAAAGTTATTGCTGAAAAAAGGAGCAAACTATACACCTGTTCTGCACTTAGCAATCAAGTCAAATAATTTAGAATTGCTAAAAACTTTATTTAAAGAAAAGAGTATCAAATTACCAGATGAGATAGGCAGATCTGTACCAATTTATTATAGGTGTATGGAGCATAGAGATGCAAAAGTAAGAAAATACAATAATGTAATCTGTGTTTCTACCTCAGTAAGTGCAGTAGCAATAGCGGTATGTATAGGGTTAACAGCAACAACAATAAGCGGTGCAATCATTTTTGCAACAATAACAGGGGTATTTGTGCTTGTTATAGCAATAATCATAAGTCAGATGAGCAAAAGATATATAGAAAACGAATTTCAGAAAAAGATGTTTATGGAATTGGAGGAATGTAGTTCTACTGTTAATGATGTTGAGATAGAACCAGCAATAAGTAGGGTTAAGGTATGATCTATGCTACATCTTTTTCTGAAGGTTTAAGACCAGATCCACTACTTAAAGTATCAGAGTGGGCGAATGAGTATCGAGTTTTAGCACCAACTGCAGCATCAGAGCCAGGAAAATGGAGAACGGAAAGAACTCCTTATTTAAAAGAGATCATGGATTCACTTTCTCCATCTTCACCTGCAGAAAAAGTAGTATTCATGAAAGGAGCGCAGATTGGAGGAACAGAAGCTGGTAACAATTGGATAGGCTACATCATTGATCAGACACCAGGTCCAATGTTAGTTGTGCAGCCAACAGTTGAAATGGGAAAACGTTGGTCAAAAGGAAGATTTGCGCCACTGATTGAAAGTACACCATGTTTAAAAAGTAAAGTAAAAGACCCAAGGTCAAGAGATTCGGGCAATACTGTACAAAGCAAGGAATTTCCAGGTGGAATAGTAGTAATAACTGGAGCAAATAGCAGTGTAGGCCTCCGATCTATGCCAGTAAAATACCTCTTTCTTGATGAAATAGATGCGTATCCAGGAGATTCAGGAGGAGAAGGAGATCCAGTACTGCTCAGTATTGCTCGAACTAACACTTTTGCACGTAGAAAGATTTTTTTAGTATCAACACCAACGATTCATGGAATAAGCAGAATTGAGAAGGAATTTGAAGCAACAGATAAGAGATACTTTTTTGTACCATGCCCGCATTGTAATTACTATCAAGTTCTAAAGTGGTCACAAATAAAATGGGAAGATAAAAATCCAAATACAGCACACTATATATGTGTAGAATGTGGTGAAAAGATAGAAAATCATCAAAAGACAGAGATGCTTGAGCGTGGAGAATGGAGGCCTACTAGTAGAGTAAAAGGTGAGAAAAAAGGATTTCATCTTTCAAGTCTTTATAGTCCAGTTGGCTGGTATAGTTGGCAACAAGCAGTAGAGGATTTTCTGCATGCAAAGGAAAGTGAACAATTACTGAAGGTTGGGATAAATACTACGCTTGGAGAAACCTGGGTAGACAAAGGAGAAGTACCAGACTGGAAGCAACTATTTAACAGAAGAGAATTTTTCCCCATAGGCACAGTACCAAAAGGCGAAGTAGTTCTCACAGCAGGAGTAGATGTCCAAAAAGATCGGTTAGAAGTAGAAGTTGTAGCCTGGGGAAAAAGCCGTGAAAGTTGGTCAATAGACTATCGAGTATTTGAAGGAGATACAGGAGGTGGAGAAGTATGGGGAAAACTCTCTGAGCTCTTAAATCATCATTTTATCGGTGAAAATGGGCTTGAATATATGATAAGCATGATGGCGGTTGATGCAGGGTATGCAACGCAGGAAGTTTACAACTGGGTGAGAAGTCATCAAGGATCGGGAAGAGTAATGGCAGTGAAAGGTGTAAATAAAGCGCTAGTACCACTTAGCAGCCCAAGTAGAGTAGATATAACAGTTGGTGGTCAAAAGCTGAAAAGAGGAATAAAGCTGTGGCCAGTAGGGGTATCGATATTAAAGTCAGAGCTTTTTCAGCTACTTAATATTTTAAAAAGCGGGGAAAAAGAGAAAGTGCCAGCAGGATATTGTCATTTTCCTGAGTATGCACCTGAATATTTTAAGCAGCTAACGGCAGAGCAATTAGTCAGTAAAGTAGTGAAAGGATATACCAAACAAGAGTGGCAAAAGGTAAGAGAAAGAAATGAAGTACTAGATTGCCGAATTTACGCAAGAGCAGCATCTATTGCGCTTGGAATTGATCGTTGGCCAGAGAGTAAATGGAATAGTTTGAGTGAAAAACCAGAAAGTAAAAAATCAAAGAAAATAGTCAAAAGCAAGTGGATCAGCAAGTAGTAAATGTATAACGAAGAATATTTAATTCAAGTCGAAGAAGCGATAAAAAAACTGCAAAATGGAGAGCGAGTAGTATCAATTGCTTATGGTGACCATGTTGTGCGGTACGGGGAAGTTCAAATAAAGGATTTATTGGAGCTCAGGCAACGTATTAAAGCTGAACTGAAAGTTGCAGGTGTGAAGCCAAAGAGAAAGATAGTGTTTTCAACGAGTAAAGGGATTGACAAAATTATATAAAAGTGTTACAATTCGAAGTTGATATCTTGCAGTGAATAATATGGATCAAAATCAAGGAAGGATTAATGTTAATGTAAATTTTGAGGGGGAGTTTGCTCATTACCTTATAGAAATGGCGAAAGTTCAAAATAGACCTATAGAAGAGATTGTAAAAGATCTAGTAGAAGAAGAACTTGAAGTAAGTAAACTATCTGAAGGTGACGAAATGGATGAAGGAGAAATAGCTCTACTTGAACTTGCTGCTAAACGTAATGTTCCTGGAGCAAAAATAATTAGGCATGAAGATATCAAGTGGGAATAATTTACCAAATTGGTTATTTAGAAGGTGTAGATACCGAAGATCTTCCTTCTCTTCCGAAAACAATACGGTTAAGGGTGCAAAAAGCTATAGAAAAACGTCTCACAATTATTCCTGATAAAGTAGGTGAGGCTTTATCGCATAAATGGGTAGGCTACTTTAGGTTGCGTGTTGGCGATTATCGAGTCATATACTTAATAGATAACTCAGAGCACATGGTCAAGATTGCAGCAATAGGACATCGAAAAGAAATTTATAAACGTAGTCCAGAGTAATGACTCTCTACATACAATCTGTTAAACAAATTCTCTAGCAACTTGCTATAATTTTTCAATGTCAAATTGTGCAACAACTTGCTGCATAATTAAAGAGGCAAAATGTTATTAAAATCATTCAAGCAATTATTTAACAAACCAAAGATAAAAAGCTCTGCATGGGATGCTGCAGGATCAGGAAGAAGAGTAGTGTATTGGCAACCGGAGAAAAGTAATATAAATAGCTTACTCTCTCAAAGCCTTGAAACTTTACGTAGTAGATCACGTGATATGGTGAGAAAAAATCCATATGCAGCAAATATCATTGATACAATAGTAAGTAACTCTATTGGAACAGGAATAAAACCACAATCAAAAGCAAGAGATGGAGAATTTCGAAAGAAAATACAAGAATTATGGCTAAAATGGACAGATGAAGCGGACAGTAATGGAGTAAGTGATTTTTATGGATTACAAGCTCTAGTATGCAGAAGTATGATAGAGGGAGGAGAATGTTTTGTACGTTTAAGAACGAGAAAGCTGGAAGATAGATTTTCTGTGCCATTACAACTGCAAGTACTTGAGTCTGAACATTTAGATAATAAAACAAATCAAACTTTAGGAAATGGTAATGTAATAAGAAACGGGATTGAGTTTAACAGGCTTGGGCAAAGAGAAGCTTTTTTCCTTTTTCGAGAACATCCAGGAGAAGGCTCATTTGGAGAATCAGTGAGAGTGCCAGCAAATGATGTTTTACATATTTATAGACCATTAAGACCTGGGCAAATTAGAGGGGAGCCATGGCTTTCTAATATACTGCTAAAGCTTTATGAGCTTGATCAATACGATGATGCAGAGCTGGTGAGAAAAAAGACAGCAGCAATGTTTGCAGGGTTTATTACAAGACTTGATCCTGAAGCAAATATTTTAGGTGAGGCGCAAGCAAATGAGCAAGGAGTAGCACTATCTGGCCTGGAACCTGGAACAATGCAGCTTTTAGACCCAGGAGAGGACATAAAATTTTCAGAGCCATCAGATGTTGGAGGAAGTTATGAAGCATTCATGAGACAGCAACTGAGGGCAATAGCAATAGGTACAGGGATAACATATGAGCAGCTAACAGGAGATTTAACCGGTGTTAATTATTCATCAATCAGAGCAGGATTAATAGAGTTTCGTCGTAGATGCGCTATGCTGCAACATAACATTATGGTATTCCAATTTTGCAGACCAGTATGGAGTAGATGGCTAGAACTTGCCACTTTATCTGGAGAGCTTTCTACAACAGATAATCAAGTATTTAAAGAAGTAAAATGGATACCACAGGGATTTGATTGGGTGGATCCACTGAAAGACCAGCAAGCACAGCAAATGGCAGTAAGGAATGGATTTAAGAGTCGATCGGAAGTAGTATCAGAAATGGGTTACGATGTAGAAGAAATTGATCAAGAAATAGTAGAAGATCAAAAGCGAGCTAATTCTTTTGGACTTTGTTTCGATTCTGATGTTAATCATAAAAGGGGAGGAAGTGGTGTGGATAAATAAACCAGTAATGGTAGAGAGAAGAAGCTTTGAACTACTATCATTATATAACAGCAAACAACCTATCTTTAAGAACTTAAAGCATTTTCATATAAACCCAAAAGGAATAGCAATAATACGTATTTATGGAGTTTTGACAAAAAAAACAGAAGCTTTTGATCATATTTTAGATATGACTTCGTATGAAAATATTCATGAAGAGATAGAGAGCGCTTTAGAAGATAAAAGCATAGAGACGATTCTACTTGACATAGACAGTCCAGGAGGGGAAGTAAACGGTGTCTTTGACCTAGCTGATTTTATTTATGAATCAAGAACAAAAAAGAGAATTATTGCAATAGCAAATGATGATGCATATTCTGCTGCGTACGCTATAGCCTCTAGCGCTGAAAAGGTATTTGTGAGTAGAACTTCAGGAGTAGGAAGCATAGGAGTAATAGCAAGTCATATAGATCAAAGTGGGTTTGATGAAAAACAGGGAATAAAATATACGACAGTATTTGCAGGAAGTAGAAAAAATGATTTAAATCCACATGAGCCAATAACTTCTGAGAGTTTAGAAAACCTAAAAAGCGAAGTGAATCGTTTATATGGAATGCTGGTTGAGCTAATAGCACGCAATAGAAACCTTTCTGTAGAAGCAATCAAATCAACAGAAGCAGGGCTATATTTTGGCGAGAAAGCAGTAGAAATAGGTCTTGCAGATGGAATTACAATTCTTTCATCTATTAATCAAAACAGGAGTATTATTATGAATGAACAAACTACAAATGACCTAAAAACTAATAATTTAACTAAGTATCGTACTGAAGTTGTTGAATTATAGCATTTCTCATAATAGTCCGAATAGGTCATAGGAAGGCAGAATCAACAGCACGACGAAAGGATTCGAATAGAGGAATGTTTTTCCTGGCTCTGTTTTTTATAGCAAACCAATGATGCTCAATTTTGTTAAAATCTGGAGAATAAGGCGGCAGATACAAAATTTCTGCACCGACTCCTTTAGCGAGCTTGATAAGCTTATCAGACTTATGAAAAGTAGCATTATCAAGAATGACAGTTTGTCCAGGTTCTAAGATCGGTGCCAAAAATTGCTCAAACCATCCATTAAAAATATCCATATTACAGTGGCCTTCAAATGTTAATGGAGCAACTATCTTTCTTCTACTTAAGGCTGCAACCATGCTGATTCGTTGAGTTTTTTTTCCAGATTTTAGGGCATAAAATCGCTGTCCTTTCTGGCAATACCCATATGGATAGTCCTCCGTGTTATCAATCCCAGACTCATCTATATACACTAAGTTTTCTGGTTCTTTTGTTGCTATAATTTTTAAGAATTCAGCACGTTTTTCTTCGTTCCTTTCCTTGTATCCATATGTCTTTTTTTGCGCGTAAATCCAATTTTTCTGAGAGCTCGGTGGATCGTTTCGATACTAACGTTGCCCCAAAGTTTAGCCATTTCCGACAGAGTTTTTCTACCGTGTTTTTTAGCAAATTCGATAAACTTATTCCAGTCGATAATTTTCTGATTGTAACCTCCATTACCGAGTTTTTTGACTGAAAGTCGCCTGTTTCTTTTTTTCTTTGCTTCCACTCCCACAAAGTAGTTCGTCCAATTTTAAATCTTGCTGCCACTGCTTCTCTGCTTTCCCCTTCGTCTAGTGCTTCCATTGCTTTTTTTCTTAAATCATAACTATATGCTGCCGGCATCCAACCTCCTTATCGCCATCTATCCTTAATCTTATCATATCCGGACTTCTGTGGAAAGAGCTATAATACGTTTGTGTAACTTATCACGAATGCCAGAGAAAATAGGAGAATTTATTGAGCAGGGTGTAAGTGTTGAGCAAGCAAGGGAGGTTTTAATGGAATTACTTGCAGAAAGAACAAAGAAGACAGAGATAATAAGTACAATACCACAGAATTCAGGAGAAGAGTTGATGATGCAGGTAGCGAAAAGTCGTAGGCATTTAAAATATATAACAAAAGGAGAAAAGCAAAATGAGTAGTATAACAGAACAAAATAATCTAGGTGACTTATTAAAGTATGAGGCATCAAGTCTATATTCAAGAGACCAAATAACGGTAGCAAAGGGTCAAAATCTGAAGCTAGGGACAGTTGTTGGTCGTGATAAAGACAACATGATTAGGATAATAAATCCAACTGCCACAGATGGCACACAAACAGCAATAGGTGCAATAGTATAGCCTTTCTTATAATAGTCCGAATGCGATAAGATATGTGTTTATGGCTATAGCAGGCCAGTAGCATATTACGGTCTGTTCGGATTATTGTAAAAAGAGCTATAAGTGATGTAAATGCGACAGAAAATGCCAAAGCAGTAATTATTACTCGTAGTGCAATGCTAGCTGATTATGCAGTTGTATGGCCAGCAAATATCACTGAAGAGCAGAAAAATGCAGCAATAAAGCAACTTGAAGGACGAGGGATCATCATCCGCAAAGGGGTCTAGTAAATAATAAAAAACATAAAGGGGAAAAAATGCAAAATCCATTTACAAATACAGCATTTAGCATGACGGCACTAACAAATGCGATGAATATATTGCCGATAAATTATGGACGTGTTGAAAATTTAAATTTGTTTCCAAGTAGGTCAGTAAGATTTAGACATATTACCATAGAAGAACACAACGGAGTATTAAGTTTACTACCAACGCAAGTTCCAGGAGTACCAGCAACAGTAGGAAAACGTGGTAAAAGAAAAGTAAGAACATTTACGATTCCACATATTCCTCACGATGATGTAGTGTTACCAGAAGAAGTACAAGGAATAAGAGCATTTGGATCAGAAAGTGAACTGAAAGCGCTGGCAGATGTAATAACTGATCATTTGCAGCTAATGAGAAACAAACACGCAATAACATTAGAGCATTTGCGAATGGGAGCGCTCAAAGGAATAATTTTAGATGCTGATGGGTCAGAATTATTAAATCTGTACAACGAATTTGAAATAACACCAAAAGTAGTAAATTTTGCCCTTGGAACAGCAACAACTGACGTAAAACGTAAGTGTCTGGAAGTACTCCGGCACATAGAAGATAATCTAAGTGGTGAATATATGACTGGAATTCATGCCTTGGTAAGCCCTGAGTTTTTTGATGCATTAACTTCTCATGCTAAAGTAAAAGAAGCATATGAAAGATTGTAAGTTAAAAATGTGATATAAAAGAGATAAGAGGGAAAGATAACCCTACTCACTATAGGAATAGGGCTATCACGGGCGTGTGCGACCGAATGAAAGTTGGTATTACAACCGTAGCCATCAAGGTAAACTAGCCCCATCTCTCGATACGTTTGAATAGTTGCATGGGACATATGTATGCACCCGTTTACAATCTTAAATTAATTAAACTATCGAGGTTATTTATTATGATTACATCTTATCAAAATTTCATTGGCATTGATATCGGAAAATTTAAAAATGTTGCTGCAGCTTATAACCAAAGGAGCGCTATCAAGTTTGACAATGATGCTACTGGTTGGCAACAGTTGTTTCAAAAATTTTCAGATATCCTACCTAATTCTCTAGTAACTTTAGAAAACACTGGAAAATATGAGCTTGGCTTAGCACATTTTCTTGTTGATAAGAATGTTGCTGTACATCGAGCTAATACTCGTAAAGTAAAAAGTTTTATCATATCACATGGAACTTTAGCAAAGACAGATCAATCAGATGCAAGAGCCCTTGCTCAATATGGTTTTGAACGCTATAGTGCTCTATCTCTATTTGTGCCTATGTCAAAAGAACAAACCGCCTTAGTTGCACTCTGTCAACGTCGTGATGACATTACGCAAATGAGAACTCAAGAGAAATGTAGGCTTGCAGCACCTGAAAACGACTATATAAAGGAAAGTTGCCAAAAAACAATAGACTTTTTTACCAGTCAGATAAATGAGTTCAACGATGCCATACAAAGAATTATTGATAAAAATCCAGAGTTACAAAAGCGTCAAAAAATCTTGAGAACAGTGCCAGGAATAGGTCTCAAGTTATCACAAGTTTTTGTGTGTCTAATGCCAGAACTTGGCCACCTAAACAAAAAAGAAGTTGCAAGTCTTGCTGGAGTTGCTCCACATCCAAAAGAAAGCGGTAAAACTATTGGTTACCGAAGGATAACAGGTGGTAGAAGCAATGTTCGTGCAAAGCTTTTCACAGCTGCTATGGCTGCTGCAAGATCTAAATCTGCACTTGGTGCTTTTTATTCTGATCTTATTGGTAGAGGTAAAAAGAAGATGGTAGCTATAACAGCTCTAATGCGAAAAATCATAGTAATTGCCAATGCAAGACTTAAAGAAGCAATTAATATGAAATAAAAAAAAATCTGCATAGAAAATAGGTTAACGGATATGTGCGTCTACACACATTTAAAGCACATATTCGTTAACCATAAAATCTAAGCAGTGGTTGCTGTTTGATATAAATTTCTTTCTGTATAAACTAGGATCTTTGTTACCAAAATACATTTTTCAATTGAATAAAAATACAAAATTATCAACAAATGAGACTAAATTCAAAAAATTTTAAAAAACATAGTTGATGGCATGAAAGAATGGAAAAAAGAAGTAAATTATGGGAAAAGATCTTATATTGAAGGGTTTTTCTCAAGATTAAAGCAAATATTCGGATTTAGTTTTAGGAATAAATCTGAGATAAATCGAGAAAAAGAACTAAATGCTATTTGCTTAATAAATTCACTGATATTGGTATGGCTAAATTTGAGATAGTTACATGAATTTACCATAAATCACCATCTCATAAAGTGTGATGCAACAAAGCCATCCCAGTGTCAAGCACTGGGATGACACCCTCCTTATGGGCCAAAATCACAATGTTCGTACAGTTGTGGATTCATTCGCGGTATCTCGGCATAGATTCCGCTAACAAGTAGCGGAATGACGAATTTGTCGTTTTTCAGATTGTCGTAAGTCAGTTTAGCTATAGCATAATGCTATATTAATAAATAATCTATATAATACTATTAAATATAATAATTAAAATCTAAATTACTTTCTCTATAAAAGGAGAAATTTACCTTAATGAAAATATATATATATTTAATATTATTTTTATTTTTTTCTTGCGCTCAACTATATGCTGACGAGGAAATTGCAAAATTTGATTTACTTATTGGCGAGATAAATGAAGCAAGCTTCACTCTTAAAGGTGCAATAAAGGTTACAGTAGAACCAGGCTGGCACATATATTATAAAGATCCTGGAGATTTTGGCCTTCCCACGTCTATTAGTTACAAAGGTAATGCATCAGATATAAATATTCACTGGCCTATTCCAAAGGAACATAAAGATAAAGTAGGGAGAGAGACGTTTGTAAGTAACGTATATGAGGATATGGTATTATTTCCCTTTAAGATGAATATATTTTTAAATCAAGGGTATATTGACCTTAACTTCCATATAAATTATGCGATATGTAAAGATAGGTGCATCCCTAAAAATGTTGAGATAAAAATCAGGCAACCATTAAAGGATTTTATAGATTCTGATATCAATAAACTTATAAATGAGTGGTATGAAAAATAGAGTTCTCATGGGGTAGGTGTCATTCCAGCGCGTGACACTGGAATCTCATTTACTTTTTTGTTCACTATGTGAGGAACTTGGGCCTACAAGTATATAAACATAATGGTTTCGCATAAAAAATTTAGATCCCAGATACTGTCTCTGCTGTCAAACAAATTATCCAACAAAATTACAATTAAATGGTTGATTATTTTTAAGAATACCAAAAAAGACATGCATTAATTTTCGCATTAACGCAAGAACTATGACTTTTGGACATTTGCCTTTACTTGCTAGACGCTGACAAAACTTTTGAAAATGATTATTATGGTTTTTGACTACTATAGCTGGCATATAAAGAGCTTTTCGAATACGCTCAGATCCTATTTTGCATATGCAACTTCTCTTACTTACTGACGATCCCGATTGATAATGTCCTGGATTTAGACCAGCAAAAGCTGTAAATTGTTTAGCATTGTCAAAGTTATCAACTGATGGCATTTCTGCGACAACAGCAACAGCAGTAAGATATCCTATACCTTTTATAGTCTTAAGGTTTTCCACCATATTTTTTAGATGTGGATAGTTATTTATATGCTCATTAATTTCTTTTTTGAGAACAATAATTTGCTCCTCTATTGCCAAAATTACTTTAGATATAGCTTCTTTGCAACTGGAATGCATATTTTTGTTTTCCAAGCGATTTGTCTGTTGCACCTTATCATCTTTTAGCGATTGCATGCAACGGTAAAGCTCCCTCAAATGCCTCATTTCAGGTGCAATGGGCTTCCAAAGAGCAGGTTTGTTGGCGATACAAAATCTAGCTATCATAGCTGCATCTGATTTATCTGTCTTATTTCTGAGCAGCTCACTTTTGCCAAAAGCTTTCTGGGTTTACTATACTGACATTATGTCCTAAATCGTGCATAAAAGTAGCCAAATCTTCTCCATACCAACTAGTTGCTTCAAGACATAAATGAGTAAGATTTGCTCCATGGCCATTGCACCAAACTACAAGTTTTGCAAAACCATCTTGATTATTTTGAAAGACTTTGTGTCGTTTTTTACTGTCCACTAACAAACAAACATCAAATTTCTTTTTTGAAATATCCACACCCAAAATAGCATTTACTTGCATAAAATTGCCTCCAAGACTATAAATAAACTGAGAGTTTAGACTAACCTTGTAATACGGGATATAGTTCCAAAAGATACTGTTCAGTCTTTAACTCTATGGGAGGGAAGCAAAATCTGGCTTAATGGCATTAGTGTCGCATCAGCTTCACCCTCCCTGTGAGGTATTTTAGCTCTAATGCCTCACATCATAAAGATACAAGTGTCACGCACTAACTGTACGAACATTGAGATATAAGAGTAATTTGTACCAAGAAAAAAGATGTCATCCCAGTGCCCAGACACTGGGATGGCTTTGTTGCATCGCTCTTCGGATAGTAGGTAACGCACAATAAATTTATGAAGCTATCTCAAATTTAGCCATGCCTATTTCAGTAAATTTGTTAAGCAAATAACATTTGAGTAGCAGTTCCCTCTCACGATTCATTTCAGATTTGTTCCTAAAACTAAATCCAAATGTCTTTTTTAATCGCGAGAAAAAACCTTCTATATAAGATCTTTTTCCATAACTCATCTCTTTTTTCCACTTCTTTATACCATCTTCATCATATGACTTTATGAGCTTGACTGCAGAATTTCTCTCAGCCATATAGTCTAACTTTGGATGCTCTGTTGCGTTGTTTTTCGGAGGAATTTTCGTTTTTATACCATATTGATTACACAGCTTATAGAGCTTTTCTCTGTCATATGCCCTATCTGCATATAGTACTTTTATGACATACTGAAAATCGACTTCTTTTAGCAAATCACAAGCTCCATAGTGATCAGCCGTTACTGTATTTTACAGCTATGGCTTTTTTGCTGTTTGTATTCAACATTACATGCAATTTTCTTGTCTGTTCATAGCTGCGATACTTTCTATCTTCGCTATTTTCTTTGCTATGACCAGGAGTGTTGTTGTATATACTAATTCCTGTACTGTCTATAGCAATTTCGATATCTTCCATATTATTTTCTGCAATCATTGATCTTAATATTGAGTTTCTTAAACCTTCTTGATGATTGTGAATAGCTGATAACTTGCAAATTTTTCCCAATTTGCTCAAGGTATCCTGCTATAAACCCAACTGTTTGCCTCAGGCCTATTCTAAATAAACAAGTTATTATGTGCACCAAAATTACAACTTTATCGCTATAAATATTATTGCCACCTGGTATTTTTGGACCATTCTCGTACCACTTTTCTATGGCTTCGTTGATATAATGAAAAATATTTCCTCTTTTTTCTAGAAATTTGTTATATTCGCTATGGTTACTGACCCTCATTTTTTGTGGCATATTTTTTCTTCAACAGTTAAATCGCTATTTATAATGAATTTTGTCAGTAATCACTAATTTTTCTGCTGCTATGCAACAAAGCTCACTGAGATCCAGATTGGACACTAAGTTGGTGAGTATAAAAGTAGCTAACCTTATGTTAAAACACAATATTTTTGGTGAGGGGTTGCATTAAAAGCTGGATTCCAGTGTCAAGCACTGGAATGACATCGTCTTAACATTGTACCATATTACAATGTTCGTACAGTTATGTGTCACGCTACTTGGATGACAAGAAAAGGTTTCTAGAATGACGGAAACGAAGTCATACATAGAAAATAGGTTAGGTATTTTCAATTTTTGTTGTATACTCAAATAAAAATCTCACTTTTACAGATGGATACAGTAAAGTTTGTTTTATTACTGCCAACAATATTACTCATGCTAGTTGCTGGTGTTTACCTATCGATTAAACTAAAATGGCTACAGGTATTTAGATTACCATACGCCCTTTCACTCCTTGGAGCTAAAAAAGGAGAAAATAAATTTTCTTCTATAGCCGCTCTGTTTACAATTTTAGGGGGAAATTTAGGAGTAGGAAATATTTCAGGAACTGCTGTTGCTCTAAAAACCGGAGGACCGGGCTCTATTTTGTGGATGGCGATAATTATTGTTATCACTTCTGTGATAAAATATGTCACTTGTTATCTAAGTATAAAAACCAGAAAGGAAAAGAACGGACGGTTTATAGGTGGCCCTGTAGCCTACATGGCTGATGCATTTAACTCTAGAAAAGCTACAATTGTGTTTCTAGTTGTTATGATAATGGTTTCAATAACAGTTGGTAACCTTGTTCAGGTAAATTCTCTATCAATACCACTTAACATGATAGATGTGCCTGTAGTCATTGGTGGCATTGTAATGGCCATAATATTTTTTGTTGTTGCAGCTCTCAGCTTAAAAAAAATTAAAATTTTTATATCGGCTATGATACCGATAATGACGGTAAGTTACCTCACACTTTGCGGTATCATATTATTTAAATTTAGTGAAAATATTCTTCCTTCTCTAAAACTAATAACAAGCAGTTTTTTTACAACTAGTAGCTTTAACTCTGGTTTATCTCTAGGTTTGATTTTAGAAATGTTGACTATTATTCAAGTTGGAACTTTGCGAGGTATTTTTGCAACAGATGTAGGGCTTGGCCTTGAAGGAATCGTACATTCTTCAATTGTTCCTAAGAAAAATAATAATAAATTTATTATTGAGCAGAGTCTAATTACGATAATATCGCCTTTTATAGTTGCGTTTATAGTGTTTATTACAACAATGGTACTGCTTGTCACAGATTCTTGGGTCACTGATTTAGAGAGCACTAACATGTGCATATTTGCTTTTAGAAAGGCAATGAATTGGCCTTATATTGACTATTTAATTATGGCCATAATGTTTTGTTTTGCTTTTACTACTATTTTTACTTGGTTTTTTTGCTCAAAACAGACAATACGCTATGTGTCTATGGATAATAAATACACTAAAATCTGGATTGTAATTTTTACCATGATCATTCCGCTTGGTGCGATAGGTAAAGTCCGGTTGCTATGGGATGTTGCTGATATCTCGATTGCTGCTTTGTTGTTTATCAACATACTCGCTATACTCAAGCTAACCTCTCAAGATCCAGAAGTGTTTACTATGAGTAGCAGATATTTGAAGTTGCAAAAACAGAGCTATAGCTAAAGCAATTTAGGCTATGCAGCTGTTGTGATATAAAAGTGATTTCCGCCAAGAAGGGTGTCATCCCAGTGCCCAGACACTGGGATCCAGGAATCTTGATTGGCACTAAGTTAGTGAGCATAAAAGTAGCTAATCTTATGTTAAAACACAACATTTTTGATGGGGTTCGTGAAAGGCTGGATTCCAGACTGGAATGACAACTTAAATCGTTTGATGTTACCATAAAATAGCTTGTGTCATCACATTAGTAACACAACCTTCCTTAATAAAAATTCAACCAATGCTTGTGATAATTATATTAGCTAGTATTAGCTAGAACTAAAGGCAGAGGGTTATTAGTGAGGGATATATGGGCACTAACGATACACAACAAGAACACATTTATAATGAGCGCATTCAAGAAATTTTTCCTTTATTTGATAAAATAAAAAAGGAAGACGACCCAATTTATAATGCTAGAGTTGATTTTAACACAGTAAAGTTTTTAACAAAACACGCCAACTGGAATTGGGACGAAGAAGAAAACAAAGATAAAGCATATGGAGTTATTCTTCAGAAATGCGACAAGACAAAGAAAGCTGGACAAGACCTTGAAAGTGAAGTTAAAGAAAGGTTGAAAGAGTATGTTGATGATGTTGCAGGAGTTTCAATATACGGTAATCACGCAAGTATTACGCTGGTAAATAACAAAAAAGAGTTTAAAATCAGCGAATTTTTAAACAGTGATTTTTGTGAGAAGAATGAAATCTCGGGATTTTCAACATTGCATAGTGATGGAAAGAGCGGAATGCATGGTTTTGTTGCCGAGGAAGAAGGGAAAAAAATAAGACATTATGTCGTAACTGATGGTTCATATGAAATGACTTTAAAGTGGTATGCGGAGGGGAAGGAATGTAAGATCAAAATTAAGATTGATGCTAACGGTGTAGACCTTGTTAAAGGTGATGATTTTTCTCTAGAACGGTTAGAAGTAAACAGAGATGTAAAAATAGGTGGTTTATTCTTGCATGAAATACAATTCAGGGAGAAAGGACAAGGAAAAGCGAATGAGATGCAACATAATAAAGACAGTAACGAGCTATCATCTGAAACTACAACAAGAATTGATGTTAATAGAGGTGTTAGCGTTCAAGCTACTGATATAACTCAAAAAAAAGAAGACCACCATTCACATTTTGGACTACAATCTAACAGCAGAAGGCAGTCTTACGATAGCGGAATTGGAAAAGATTTTGACGATAAAATTAATTCTCAGGAGGCTAAAGAAAAGCGTGAGCTTAGACAAGCAGCACGAGAAGCAAATTCGGGAGGTCAAGTTTATAACCTACAATCGCTTTTTGAGGAGAATCCTCAGAACAAAAAAACTCCTCCGCCACTTCCACCTAGAACTAGTTCACTACCACCTAAAAAAGGTGTTTTCGATGAGCAAGGGGGAGCCAAATCTGGAAGCCAAAAACCAGATGACTTGCGCGAAAATGAGCAAACACCTAATAATCAGCAAAAAGGTGCAACTTCTGATTCTTCAGATAGTTCTACTTTCACCAAGTCTGTAAGCCACAATCAAGATAATAGGCAAGAAGATGAACGGTATGACAATCCTACATTTGGACATGCTGTACCTGGAAGCCAAAAACCAGATAGAAGTGAGCAAACACCTAATGATCAGCAACAACCTAAAACCCAGCAACAAGAAGGAAATAGCAAAGGCGATCTGTTACAAGACATCAGAAATTTCAAGAAAAACAACTTACGGCACATTGATGTTGATGATAGAAAAGCATCAATTGCAGGAAGTAGAAAAAATAACCCATCACCGTTAGAGACATTAAAGGACATAATTCCTTATTCATCTTCTCCAGATAACAGTGATAACCAAGATGCTAGTGATGCTAAGTGGAAAGAAAGTGAACAGCCGCTCTCTGCTACAGCACTCAATAATAAAAGTGACTCGGGCTATTCATCTCCAACTCATGACAATAATGAACAATCTCAAGTAAATCCTGAACAGTTAAAGAAGAGCTTAGAGAACATTGAACAAAGTGATCAAACTCCACCTGAAAATCTTCTTAAAGAAATCAGAGATAGATCACAGCAGGATAATAGAGGATTAAGGCAAGTTGATCCTACTGATAAACTGTCACAAGATAAAGAAGATGGATTGCAAAAAGACGATTTAGCAGATGTAAAAATAGTGGAAGGTCCAACTATTAGTGTCTCTGCTTCAACACCAAATAGTATAAGTGATTCAGGCTATATATCTCCAACTAATAGTGATAGTAAATCTCAAACAGATTTAAAACAGGTAGGAAGGAAATTAGAAGAACATATTAGACAAAGTAATCTAACTCTATTTGAAGAACTTAAAAATACATTAGGTCAAGAAAATCTCGGGTTAAAACCAGCTGATCAGAGTCAGATTAGCGAAGAAACTAAAAAACGCTTGAGAGAAGTTGGGTTGCTAAAAGACAGCTCAACAGACATAAAAGCAAACGATTCGGGCTATTCATCTCCAACTCATGACAATAATGAACAATCTCAAGTAAATCCTGAACAGTTAAAGAAGAGCTTAGAAAACATTGAACCAAAAGAAATCGGAGATACGAGTGAGTTAAAAGGAGCATTGGGAAACCCGGATAAAGGGTTAAGAGAACCGGCACAACAGGCTACTAAAGAAAATATTCCTAAAGATTCATTCTCAGAAAACATTTTAGAAAAGATAGGAGAAGGTAAACAATATGACCCTATACGTAAGTGGTTAGAAAAAACAGTGGCAGAACGAGAAAATAATGACACTAATCCAACTGTAGATAAAAATAGCGAACTATATAAATTACTAGAGAAAGATGAAGCACAACTGAAAGCTGGAGTAATAGAAGAAGAAAGAGGAGATACTTTAACAGAACACACTGATGGTTATGATCGCAATAGAATTGCATTAGCTAACAGAAATAAAAGACCACTAGATTGGGCTAAACAGGTTGCTGAGTCACAACAAAAAAAAGATACTAATAAAGGTATTTCAATATAAATTGAAGTTAAAATAATTGCTTAGCAAACAATAGGTTTCATGTAATGGTAACCCTATAACGGAAGAGTAGGAGCCGCGTAAGAACAATACGAACACTCCAGCTAGGCCTTGTATATTGCATCCCCCCGCCCTATTTTTCCACTCTTCTGATGCTAAATAATACTTAATTTCTTGTTCACTGAGACGTTTAAATTTCACTATTGTAACCACAGTCCTGATATGTTGTTTAGATTGATCGGGAGTTAATAGACATACACTGGTGTATACTCTATGCCTTCTTCCTGATAACAAGCGGATACATTTTTCTGCTTGCTCAACGTTTTCAGCTTTGAGCAATATCCTTCTACCACAAGCAACAACTGTATCAACACCAAGCACAAAATAATTTGGATTTAAACTTTGTATTTTCTCAGCTTTACTTTTTGCCATACGGATTGAGTAATCCTTCGGAAGTTCCTTTTTTAAAGGGGCTTCATCTATATCTGCTGGCAAAATTAAACCTGGCTCAATGTTTATTTGTTTTAGTAAAGCTATACGCCTTTTCGATGATGAAGCAAGAATAAGATTATTTAGAGATCGTTCTGTCACTTGTACCTTTAAGCCTTCTAATGATCCTACCCTTTCTCGCATTCCTATCGTAAATGCTCATCTCAACTAACACCCTATCCCCTATAATGATGCGTATTTTACTTCTTCTCACTTTCCCTGATACATGACAGATAATCTCATGTTCATTGTCCAGTTTCACTCTAAATTCTGCTGCAGGTAGTAAAGCAGTTACTGCCCCTTCCACTTCAAAAATTGTTTTCGATTTCTCGTCTTTTATCATATGTTATATTATAATTTAATAATCTTTTTTAGTCTACTATAGATTTTAAATTATTATCAACACAAAAGACCTTTTGCGCCCCACTTAAGTTGCAACTTAACCCCAACCATCTTCACAATGATACCCTACCTACGTTTCTACTCTCTGCCACCTTCTCAATAGAACTTATAGGACTTATGTTGAAAGATAAATCATTATCACAATTTTCTTCATCGCTATCAAGTCCACTATCAACGCTTAAAGATCTGAGTAATGTTGTCTTCTCTCTCAGTGGAACATAAGACTCATTATCAACGCTTGAAGATTTGGATAACCTTTTCTTCTGTCGTAGAGCATTACCAGACTCATTAGAAATTTCTCCCGTTAATTGATTGTTGAAGCTCCTTTGTTCATCAGCACGAATTTTTTCTTCCAGTCCATCAAGCATTCCTACCAATTCATCACCCCATTCATTTTCTTCTTCTAATAATTGTTTACACTTTTCTTTCTCACGCTCTAGCTCGTTTCTTAACTCTTCGACTTTATCTTCATCTTTAGTGAGTTCAAGTGTAAGCACCTTATCTCCTGGAAATTCCTCGTACTCGTTTTCTAGTTCTTCAATGTTGAGTTTTAGTCTCTCTTCTCCAAGTGTATCTTGTAAATCGCTATCCTGCCTATCTGATTCTTTAATCTTTTGCTCAATTTCTACTTGTACCTTATATTCCTGATCTAATTCTCTTAGCTGATCTTTCAAGCGCTCTTTCTGCTGGCGTCGTTCAACCATTATCTGTTCCGCATCTTCTCGTGCTTGATTTAGCTCTTTTTCCAAATTCTTCTTTCCTGCATTAACAATTTTCAGCTCTTCCTTTAGCTTTCTTTTTTCTTCATATACACCTTTAAGTTCTTGTGCTTTCCCTTGTAGCTCTTTTAACACACCTGCTAATTCTTCATTTTTTTGTGCCAGTTCAGTTTGCAATTCCGTGTTTTTTTGCTCCTCTTTTTCAAACCTGTCTTGTAAATTGCTATTCTGCTTCTCTAACTTTACAATTGTTTGATTAGCTTCTGCTTGGGTTGTTTCTAGTTTCTCCTGTAGTCGCTGATTTTCTTGTATTAATTCATGGTGCTTTTTATTTATCACTTGCAACCCTGCTTCTATTTCTTGCTTCAATTCAACAGCTTCTTTTTTCAAATTTGACATTTCTTGCTTCAATTCAACGTTTTTTTCGGACAGCATCTGATTATTTAAAATCAATTCATCCATTTGTTGTGAAGCAAATTCTGTCTGAGTTCCAGTGTGCTGTAAATTGACTTCCGTTTTAGTTTCAATTTGTTGTGAAGCAACTTCTGTTTGAGTTTCAGTGTGTTGTAAATTGACTTCCGTTTGAGTTGATGCATTGCTATTAATAGAAGGAGGAAGGCTATTGTCAGCATCAACTTTAGGGTCTAATTCCCCCTCTGGTTCCTCGCGATAGGCCGCTATAGACTCATTTTGAAAATTATTATTAGCAGTAGGTACAACATCAGCAGCCTTACCTTTTTCTAGTACAGCATCATATAAGGAGAGACCTTGAATATATAATTCATCGTTTTGCTTTATTAATTCTAAGATCTCATCCGATAGCACAAAATCTTCATCATTAAATTTTAGTACTTCAGTTATGCCATCGCTACTCACATTCATAATCATGGTACACATTTCGGATCCATCCTTTACAGGCCAAGTGCTTTTCATTTCATAATATGCGCCCTCTTTAAATTCATAATATCTTTCCTTACCTTTCCGATGAGCGTGTATTTCATGTTTTTTATTGCAATAGATATTCAGCTCTTTAATATCTTTCTCTTGCTGTAAAATGTCACTAATCCTGGTTGGCTCACTTCTATTGTAATTAATAGAGTTGATATTCAAAACTCTATAAGCGTTATCAGTTTCTGTGTAATAAGCTTGAAGCTCTACGCCTTTCTCTCCAAGATATTTACTTGCAGCTTCTTTTCCCTGCTCTGCCAACTTTATGCATTTATCTATATCTTCCTTAAAGCTCTTATTAGCAGACTCTGTTACTGCTTTATCTATGTACGTTTTTTTAAAATCTCCATCATTTATTAGGTCATAAAAACTCCACTTATCCCCAAAAGCCCTCTGCACGTAAGTGAAATTCTTTTTTTCCTTTAGTTTTCCTAAGAACCACACCTTTCTTTCAGATTTTTCAGTTGAAAGCTTACCCTTGCCTTTACACTAGAGTTTTTGGCAGGAATACTAACTTCTTCTAATTCTTTAAGTAATTTGTTATTTTTTATAATTGAGGAGCAAAACTTTACAATAGCAGAATTTGCAAACGAAGGATCTTTTTTTATATCTTCATCAATAATTTCTTTAAAACGTGCAAATTGAGGTAGAACATAAAAATTGATTATTTCTTTTTCTGATCTTGTTTTATTAGCATAAGAGATATCACCTAATTGTGAATATAACTCTTTTAATGTATAGTAGATAAGCGTAGAGTAATAAACCTCCCTATTCAGTGAAGTTGGTCCAATACACTTTTCAAGTTGATCACCTGTTTTTCCTGCCTCTGCTGTTTTTTCTTCTTTAGCCAAACTTCCAATCATAATACACCTCCTTAACTATATTTATATTATACCAATTAACATATATTAAAAGAAATCAAACTGTATAACCTCGCCCTACACTAACTTTTATGATTACTTAATTGTGTAAAAATAACTGCAAGTGTTAAACTTGAGCTTTTATTTTTCATTATACATTTCTTACTACATGTTTATACTGCTGTCTTGCATAATAGACTATTCGAAGTTACACAAGTATTTTTTTTATTAGATAAGAGTTAGTAAGAGCCTGTTCATAATTTTTTCAGAAGTAAGGCAGTGAAAGCCAGAACGACCATTTGTAGGCTAGTATTGAGTTTTCGCTCACAATTTTTCCACAATCTTCTACATTTTTCTAACTAAGCAAAAGATCGCTCCACAACCCATCTTTTGGGCAATACAACAAAGGAACGTAATTCATTTCTTTTGATCACTTCAACGGTTGCACCAATAATCGTTTTTATTTGAGTTACAAAATTCTCTCCAGTATAGCCTGCATCAACCAGTACATTTTTAACTCCCGAGAGGTTTTCTTTTGCATTTTCGACCATTCTCACAGCACTGCTACGGTCAGTTATCTCTGCTGTTGTTGTATAAATTGCATGCTTGCGTATCTACTGCAATACGGCCCTGAAATCTTCTTGCCTGCATCATAGCTTCAGCAGTATCTGCATTTTTTATACTCTGTGCATCAATTATGCAGAAGCTTTTCCGACCATTGTTTTGTCGCAATTATTTTTTTTTAATACCAGCTCCAGAACACTTTCTTTATTTGCGTCTGGTTTTTCACTCCACTTCTTAAAATAGTCGTAACAATTGCGCCATTTTGGGAACTCTTTTGATACCATTCTCCACTGGCAACCACTTTTTAACACGTATAACACTCCACAAAATACATCATGTAAATCAAGTGTTCTTGGTTTTGTCTTCTTTCTGCAAGATTCCAGATCTGCTACAATAATCTCAAACTTTTCTCGACTTATGTCACTTGGTTATAAACTTCGCATATCCTACTTTATATACTTTATCCTCTCACTTTATCTCTTTTTTGAGATTACGTACAGGCTCTAAGATACAAAGACGTTTTCAGAAATCTTTAAGCTTAATAACATCCTCTCTCTTTGGACTAGTTGAGATTAGATGAATTGGTACACCTATTAATTTTTCTAACCTGTCTATATATTTTATTAAATTGATAGGCAATGCTTTAATCGACCTTTTACCTTGAGTGTTTTCTTTCCAGCCAGGAAACTCTTCATATATTGGCTCTAATTCCTCTTGTATTGAATGTGATGCGGGTAAATAATCATACATTTTTCCGCTATATTTGTAATCAGTGCATATTTTAATTGTATCAAAAGAATCAAGCACATCTAATTTGGTTAATACAATGCTTGAAACTCCAGAGAGTTGTACGGCCTGGCGCACTAAAACTGCATCGAACCATCCGCAACGCCTTCTTCTATTGCTCACTGTTCCAAGTTCCTTACCTATAGTAAACAAGCTATCTCCTACTTCATTTTTCTGCTCAGTAGGAAATGGGCCATTGCCCACTCTTGTTGTATAAGCTTTTACCACACCAATAATGTAAGCATTGGAGGATAACCCTGAGCCTGTTATTGCTTGCGATGCTACAGTATTACTTGAAGTAACAAAAGGGTAAGTTCCGTGGTCGATATCTAAAAATGCGCCTTGGGCACCTTCAAATATTATTTTCTTACCTTCTTTCATCAAGTCATTTAATATCTTCCACACAGGTTTTTTATATGAAAGAATTTTTTCTGAAATCTCTTGAATTTCCTTTAATATTTCTTCTTTTTTAACTACCTGGTAGTTAAGGCCTTTCCTGATAGCATTGTGGTAATTCAAAAGAGTATCCAATCTTTTATTGAACTCATCTGCGTTTTCTAAGTCACAAAGGCGTATAGCTCTCCTCCCAACTTTATCTTCATAACATGGTCCTATCCCTTTATTTGTTGTACCAATTTTGTGATTTCCATTTAAATCTTCAAATAGCTTTTCCTTGTCCTTATGTACGCTAAGTATTAATGGACAGCTCTCAGATACCATCAAGTTGTTATAGTTTACGTCTACTCCTTTAACTTTCAATGACTCTATTTCTGAGATTAGAGCGTGTGAATCAAGAGCAACGCCATTTCCTATGATAGATATTTTGCCTGGCCTCAAAACAGCAGAGGGCAGTAAATTTAATTTATAAACCTCATCATCTACTACTATAGTGTGCCCTGCATTATTTCCTCCCTGAAATCTCACAACTACATCTGCATTCTCAGAAAGATAATCTACTATTTTACCCTTGCCTTCGTCACCCCATTGCAGACCAACAATTACAATATTATTCATCATTATTTTCTAGATTAATACATAAATATTAATGCAGTACGCTACAAATGGAAAGAGAAATCTACGCCTTTCCTACACCCCTTAAATAAAGAAATATACTGTCGATTTTCTTAATATATTACCAAATTATTCATCATTATATGATATAACTTACAGCATATTTACAGTAAGGTGTTATTTATGAAAGAGACAAAAGGAAAAAATAATAAGAGTCCAGTAGTTAGATTAAAGGCCACAGCTAAAGAGTTCAATTTTAGTAAATTAAGAGCAGATCAAGATAATAAATTAGCGAATTCCGGTGAAACAATGTTCTTAGATTTTCAAAGGATGAATTTTATTATTAACGGAAAAGAAATAGATAAAAATCTTATTATTGCATTTAAGGAAGGAGCTAAGCACCGCAAAAGCGAACTTTTTAATAGTGATGATATATATAATGACGAAATATTTAACAAAAAAGGAACAAGAGAAATAGATACGGATCATGGCAAAGCTTTTGTTGCTTCAGTACTCGAAGATATTGAGAAAGAGCTTGTAAGTAATGCATTGGGTGAGCTATGGAAAAATCACTGTGAAAATTCCAAAACTGCCAATCATCAAAAAACCGATTCATATAAGAAAGAATTTGAAGAATTTTACAATGCTGGCCAAAGGTATATCCATCTATTAC
Organism: Wolbachia endosymbiont (group A) of Aleiodes leptofemur; assembly: GCF_964028465.1. NCBI lineage: Bacteria > Pseudomonadati > Pseudomonadota > Alphaproteobacteria > Rickettsiales > Anaplasmataceae > Wolbachia > Wolbachia endosymbiont (group A) of Aleiodes leptofemur. The sequence goes on along the minus strand of NZ_OZ034782.1, from coordinate 561,056 downwards.
CAACAGAGAAAGATGAAAACAAGGATTACCGTTCCTTTGCAAAAGAAGTTTTCAAAAAAATGTTCAGATACGCTGGGGCAGAAGTTCCAAGTAATGCTATTTTAGAAGAGCTAGTCACCAATTGTAATCAAGCAGGGTATAAGGCTGCTCCATTTATACAAACTCAACTTGCACTTGGACAGTCGTTCATAGTAGAAAATCCTAAAAAAGTAATAAACATTGATTGTGCTAACCAAAATAATGTGAGAATTAGATCTGATATGAGGCTACCAATACTCTCTGTTAAAAATCAAGTTATGCATGGCGATAAGATATGTAATCTGTCTAGTTCATTGGAATTTACAATTGAATCTCACAATGGTGAAGGCTTTGTAACATACAGAGATGGTAAATTGTCACTTACTATTCCTAAAGAGTTAAAAAATTATAAAGATAATGGCAAGAGCTTGTTTGACATTATTAAAGAATATTTTCAGAAATTCTGTGCAAAATTAGGATTTAAACCTGAGACAAAAATACAAATAGAGCATGGCTTCGGTGCTCAAAGTAACTATTTAGATGGTACAATATCAACCACAGGATCAGATGCAAATGAAGAATTTATCAATCTTTTAAGCGAAAATCTCAGAGAGAGGTTATTGGGGTCAGGAGTTGCTCTAGAAGATGAAGATGTTGATGATATTGTTGAAGTCAGAGTATCTACCGTTATAGATCTATTGAGTGATTATGCTAAATTGGAAGATAATAAAGAACACAGAGAGTTATTAATAAGTAAAGTAGCAGATAATTTAGGACTTTCCACTCAAGATAAAACAGCACCAGAAGTATTGATGGAATTAGGCTCTTTACCTTCTTTGACAAAAGGTCAGGTTAATCATAATCAAGTGCAGTCTGTTGTAAATACTTTTATTAAGTTAATTATTGAAGGGAAAAGCGAAGTATACAAAAAAGGAGGTGCGATTAATGCAATTGATGCAATTCATAAGGAGATAGATAAGGCAATTGTTGAGCAAGAAAAAAAAGCAACCAACAAACAAGATATAGAAAATGATAAATGGACAGATAGAATCAAAAAACAGAATTATTCTGCGGAATCACATGAACATTTACCTTAAAGATACTGGTAGGCTCCTTAAATATTTTAGAGTTCATGGTTGCAACGGTTGCTATTTTACAGTGCATCTCACAACACTTTCTTCAAAAATATACATGTTAACATACCCTGGACGTACAAGATCACACTTATACCCAAGCTTTTCATAAAATACTTTCGCTTTTTGAAAATTCGTGGTTGCAACGGTTGCTATTTTACAGTGCATCTCACGACCATAATCATGAACTTCTTCCATTAGCTGCTTTCCCATACCTTTTCTTCTATAATCAGAGTGCACCCAAAGCAAGTCAGTGTAAATTGAACCATAGATAACAAAACCGCTACAACCTGCAATAATTTGTTCAGTATCATCGCGAATAAAAAAAGCAAATGGGTTACACGTACCTTTATCAACGGTTTCTTCATTAATCTTTTTGAGTAGGAATTCAATGTCTTTGCTACTTGGTGATGTGGTGTGTTCTATTTTCATCTCTCGGCCTAATACCGCATACTGATTTCTCTCTTTATCTTATATAAATTAATTAAGTAAAGTGAATACAGTATCCACACTACTAAAAAAAATGTGGCACAAAACATAAACATTGCAACCAGTGGCAACAGCAGGGAACTTTCTATTGCTATTCCACCTTTTCTCAAAATGCTTGCTGGCTGATGGAGAGTGGACCATAAATTCACGGAAAATTTTACTATAGGAATATTTATAGCACTAAAGATGGCAAATACTGCTGCTGATTTTTCTGCCCTCGCTTCATTATCAAAAGCGCTCCACAATGAAAGGTAGCCAACATATAGGAAAAATAAAATCAGCATTGAAGTAAGCCTTGCATCCCATACCCACCAAGTGCCCCAGGTTCCTTTTCCCCAGATGCTGCCTGTGATTAAGCATATTGCAGAAAAGACTGTCCCTGCAGGAGCAGCAGCATGTGCCAAGACACTAGCAATGCTATTGTTCCACACCAATGAAATGAAACTGAGTGATGCAATTAATCCATATATTCCAAGAGCAAGCCATGCAGAAGGCACATGAAGATACATAATTCGTACAATTTCTCCTTGTTTATAATCTTCTGGGGAGAAGAATAACGCCAAAGACATTCCAATTAAAAAACATGCGAAACAAATCACCCCAAGCCAAGGTAGAGCTTTCTTAGAAAAATAAGAGAAATTTGTAGGCTTTAATAAAAACATTCATTTTGAGAATAATTGTGTTAAGAATTTACCAATTAGTTTGAGTTTTATCAACAGGATAGTTTTTCTATATTTACGTAGGTCAACAAATTAGCATAATTTCAGTAGCAGATTGCTAGCTATTATTTTTAGTATATGACCCTTAAAAAGCTTAATCTACACTTAGTATCAGATTCAAGTGGTGAAACTGTTATATCAGTTGCAAAATCAGCTCTGAAACACTTTCGTTCTGTAGAAACGATCGAATATGTTTGGTCTTTTGTAAAAGGAGAAGAGCAGATTGACAAAATTCTGGAGGAAATTAATAGGAAAAGTGATGAGCATAATTTTGTTATATGCACTATTACTGATGATGAGCTAAGAAAATATCTAAAAGATAACTGTATAAAGTTGAAAATTCCCTATAGAGCAATATTATCACATATTATTAGAGAAATTTCGTCTTATCTTGAAATTGAAAAAGACGAAAAGCTTGACTTGCATACTGAGATAAATAACGAATATTTTCAGCGCATTGAGGCAATAAACTACACTATTAATCATGATGATGGACAAAATATTCAAGATATTGATAAAGCAGATATAATTTTGGTTGGAGTTTCACGTACATCAAAATCTCCCACCAGTACGTATTTAGCTTACCGAGGCTATAAGGTTGCAAATATTCCTTTTGTTAGTGGGGTACCCTTTTATGTCGACTTGGCAAAATTAAAAAATAAACTGACAATAGGGGTAACAATAGACGTAAGTAGGCTAATAGAAATACGCAAAAATAGACTTACTTCAATTAACAACGAAGATAATAATATATATGCTAACCCTGAGAAAGTAGAAAAGGAAATTAAAGAAGCAGAGGAGCTCTTTAAACAGAATAACTGGCCAATTATCGATGTCACGCAAAAGTCGATCGAAGAAGTATCAGCAACAATTATACAATATTTTAATAAAATGTTATCAATTGACTAACTCTTGATAAGTGATTATAATGTAAAGTAATTTAATTCTTACTATAGATATGAAAGTCAAAGGGTCGCTAAAATCTCATCGTAACAGAGATAAAAATTGTAAAGTTGTGAAAAGGGGTGGTAAGATTTACATTATAAATAAGGTAAAGCCAAGGTGTAAAGCGCGTCAAGGTTCTTAGCTTTTTGTTCACCTTTTCATGTTATATATTTTTTATATGTGAAAGTACGGTGCTTATATCTAAAAAGAAGCAAAAGTTACTGTGTTTAAGCGCAGCCTTACTCATTTCTTCCCTTACATTATATTTCAGCATTAGCACAATTACAGGTAAACGTGGCTTATTGACGTTAATCGATTTAAAAAAAGAAATCGAGTACAATAAACTTTTGCTAAAGGATGTCTCTTCTGAAAAGGAAAAGTTGGACAACAAAGTATTTGGCTTATATGAAAAAAGCTTAGATTTAGATCTGCTTGATGAGCAAGCAAAAAATGCTTTAGGTTATGTGAACCCTAATGAACTTATGGTTGTTCTTGACGTGGAATAGCAGTAGTGACCTTACCCAGAAAAAGTGGAGAGAAAGAAAAGAGTTTTTTTGGGTAAAATAAAATTTTGGAGGATTAGAAATGGTAAGAGAATATACGGCAGAATTCAAATTGGAAGCTGTTAAACTGGCAAATGAACAAAGAAAGGCAGGTCAAACAATTACAAAAATAGCAAGAGATTTAGGAATAAAGGGTGGTTTATTAGGAAAATGGATAAAGAAACACAACGAAAAAAAGTCAGCGGCAAATGCATTTCCAGGTAGAGGTAACATGGCTCCTTACGACAAAGAGAGGTTTGATTTACAAAGCAAGAGTAACAAGGGAAAGAGACATTTAAAAAAAAGCCCTGGCCAGTCAAAAAGAGTAAAATATTTTTTTATATAGTAACTGCTATAAAGTACAGGAATTATGTAGGGTTTTCTGCTAGTGGCTACTATAAGTGGACCACAAGAAAAATAAGCAGTAGAGAATCAGCAAATATAGCATTTCTCATAATAGTCCGAATAGGTCATAGGAAGGCAGAATCAACAGCACGACGAAAGGATTCGAATAGAGGAATGTTTTTCCTGGCTCTGTTTTTTATAGCAAACCAATGATGCTCAATTTTGTTAAAATCTGGAGAATAAGGCGGCAGATACAAAATTTCTGCACCGACTCCTTTAGCGAGCTTGATAAGCTTATCAGACTTATGAAAAGTAGCATTATCAAGAATGACAGTTTGTCCAGGTTCTAAGATCGGTGCCAAAAATTGCTCAAACCATCCATTAAAAATATCCATATTACAGTGGCCTTCAAATGTTAATGGAGCAACTATCTTTCTTCTACTTAAGGCTGCAACCATGCTGATTCGTTGAGTTTTTTTTCCAGATTTTAGGGCATAAAATCGCTGTCCTTTCTGGCAATACCCATATGGATAGTCCTCCGTGTTATCAATCCCAGACTCATCTATATACACTAAGTTTTCTGGTTCTTTTGTTGCTATAATTTTTAAGAATTCAGCACGTTTTTCTTCGTTCCTTTCCTTGTATCCATATGTCTTTTTTTGCGCGTAAATCCAATTTTTCTGAGAGCTCGGTGGATCGTTTCGATACTAACGTTGCCCCAAAGTTTAGCCATTTCCGACAGAGTTTTTCTACCGTGTTTTTTAGCAAATTCGATAAACTTATTCCAGTCGATAATTTTCTGATTGTAACCTCCATTACCGAGTTTTTTGACTGAAAGTCGCCTGTTTCTTTTTTTCTTTGCTTCCACTCCCACAAAGTAGTTCGTCCAATTTTAAATCTTGCTGCCACTGCTTCTCTGCTTTCCCCTTCGTCTAGTGCTTCCATTGCTTTTTTTCTTAAATCATAACTATATGCTGCCGGCATCCAACCTCCTTATCGCCATCTATCCTTAATCTTATCATATCCGGACTTCTGTGGAAAGAGCTATAAGATGTATGGTCCCAGAGTGTGATGGTGTGGATTTAGTATAAATAATTCTGGAGACTGTGTCCACTGATAACATATAAATTCATAAGGAGTAAGACCCTTAAGAGTTTTGAGTCTCTTTGCATAATTATAAGCCATAACAAAGTTATAAAGGTGTTCTTTAAGTTGCTGGTGCGATTGATAGTAATACTTCTTAACTGTAGCATCCTTTAAAGTTTTATTCATACGCTCGACTTGCCCATTCGTCCAAGGATGGCTAACTTTTGTCAAACGATGTTCAATAACATTCTCTTCGCAAACTCTATCAAATATATGTTGGAAAGCATACTTATGACGCTTCTGGTTTGTAAATTGTATACCGTTATCTGTCAAAATAGTATGGATTTTATACGGTAAAATTCTAATCAAATTACGTAAGAACTCAGCAGCTATGGGTTTTGTAGCACTGTTACACAACTCAACATAGGTAAATTTGGATGTCCTATCAATAGCAACAAACAAATGTAATTTGCCCTCCTCAGTTCTAACTTCAGCAATATCAATATGAAAGTAACCGATAGGATATTGTTTGAATTTCTTTTTTGACTTAACTTCTCCATCAACAGTTGGTAATCTGCTAATGTTGTGTCTTTGTAAACAACGATGCAAGCTAGAGCGAGTCAAATGCGGAATTGTAGACTGCAGAGCGTAAAGGCAATCATCTAGTGGCAGTAGTGTATACTTGCGAAATGTAACTATTATAGCTTCCTCTTCTAGCGTTAAAACAGTTGATCTTGGATGCTTTCGACCCATATCAGCATCTTTCGTAAATGAACGTTTTCTCCACTTAATAATAGTTTTTGGATTAAGGTTATAATGCTTGGAGAGTTTTGCTATGCTCTCTTTTCTATTTTGTATTGCTCTACGAATCGTCTGTGTTGTTTTGGCGCACCCATGTAATATCTGTCCCATAATGACTCCTTAAATGATGATGATAGTATACCATCACTCTCTGGGACCATACATCTAAACTTTCTTTTCAGTATAGCCCTGATGTCATTTTTCTGCATAATACTTTGCACCGTTTTCAAATTGCAACTTTTACCCAAAGCCTTCAATTCAGCATGAATTTTAGGAGCTCCATATCTACATTTAGAAACTTGATATATTTTTTGAATAGCTTCGAGTAGCTCTTTATTTGCTGATTCTCTACTGCTTATTTTTCTTGTGGTCCACTTATAGAGGTTGTCCGGAAACAAGTAAAAGGCTATAATATCTGAAATTTTAGTACGGGGTAAAGATGAGAAAAAAGTATCCAACAGATCTAAGCGAAAGGGAATGGGCAAGAATAGAAAAACACTTCAGAGTATCATACAAGAAAGGAGGAAGGCCGCCAAAGTATAGCAAAAAAGAAATATTAGAAGCAATTTTCTATGTATTGCGTACAGGGTGTCAATGGCGGTATTTACCAAATGATTTTCCGCTATGGAAGACTGTGTATGAGCAGTTCAGGCAATGGAAGAAGCAGGGAATTTTTGAGAAAATGAATTATGAAATTACAAAATATAGTAGAAGAAAAATAGGAATGAATGAGCAGCCGAGTGCCTGTATAGTAGATAGTCAATCTGTAAAGACTACAGAAAAGGGGGGATCAAAGGCTATGATGGAAGTAAAAAAGTAAAGGGTAGAAAAAGGCATATAATTACAGACACTCAGGGTTTTATACTAGGTTGTTACGTAGGCGCTGCTAACGAAAATGATAGAGATGGTATTAAAATAGCATTAAACAATATGAGAACAAAATATACTAAAGTTAAAAAAATGTGGGCTGACATGGGATACCAAGGAAGAAATTTAAAGAATCACATAAAGGAAGAATATGACATAGATATTGAAATTGTTAAAAGGCCTCCATGTAGATTTTGGGTGCACAAAGATACGCCACCTGAGCTACTACCAACAAGAGAACAAGGGTTTAAAGTACAGCCAAGAAGATGGGTTGTAGAAAGGACTTTTGCTTGGGTTAATAGGAATAGAAGGCTATCGAAGGAGTATGATTTACTCACAACATCCACTGAGAATTTCATATACCTAGCTATGAGTAGGGTTATGTTAAAGAGGGAATATGCTTGAATTTACTAGTTTCCGGACAACCTCTAAAGAGCTACTCGAAGCTATTCAAAAAATATATCAAGTTTCTAAATGTAGATATGGAGCTCCTAAAATTCATGCTGAATTGAAGGCTTTGGGTAAAAGTTGCAATTTGAAAACGGTGCAAAGTATTATGCAGAAAAATGACATCAGGGCTATACTGAGAAGAAAGTTTAAAATTAAAAAACAACAAACAGATAATAGAGCTGTAGCTCCCAATATACTAGATCAAAACTTTATTGTTGATCAACCAAATATAGCCTTTCTTATAATAGTCCGAATGCGATAAGATATGTGTTTATGGCTATAGCAGGCCAGTAGCATATTACGGTCTGTTCGGATTATTGTAAAAAGAGCTATAAAGTATGGGATTACTTACATCAAAACCAAGGAGGGATGGCTATATTTGGCAGCAATAATTCTCACGTATGGTAGTTAATGAGTAGTGCAATAAATAAACAATTGGTTATGAACTCTTTATTAATGGCCATTAATAGGCGTAAACCTGTTAAAAATCTACTGCTGCACAGTGACCAAGGTTTACAATATACTGCGCAAGGGTATCAATATCTCTTAGCTGTAAAGAATATAGATGAGTAATAAAGGCTGTTGTTACGACAATTCTGTTGCAGAAAGCTTCTTTAGCTCATTGAAAAGAGAAATACTTATTGATACTTCACAACACTCTGCTCAACAAACTAGAACTGCAATATTTGAATACATAGAAATTTTTTATAACAAACAACGTCACTATTATAGCTCTTTTTACAATAATCCGAACAGACCGTAATATGCTACTGGCCTGCTATAGCCATAAACACATATCTTATCGCATTCGGACTATTATAGCTCTTTTTACAATAATCCGAACAGACCGTAATATGCTACTGGCCTGCTATAGCCATAAACACATATCTTATCGCATTCGGACTATTATAAGAAAGGCTATAACTATTGCATTCCAGAACAATTTGATGCATCATTCTTTTTGTAAAAAACATTCCACACTTTCTCTCCACTTTTTCTGGGTAAGGTCAAAGGATCTTATGTCTTAAACCTTATCACCAGGCTTAACAAATAGGTGGCCCAATACTATTAACTTTATGGGTTTATCTTCGTTATTTGCTACTATCCAAACCCCATCGCTCTCATGATCAACAATTTCTATTGGTGCAAATACTACATAATTATTGTCATCAACAATCTTTATTCCAAGAGCACCCTCGTCACTTAAGCTCAGGGCTGAAGAAGGAACTTTATATGCAAATCTTTCGCCTGAAGGTAGCCTTACGTTGGCAGTTAGTCCCTGCAAGGATATCATTTTATTATTAGTTACCTTTACTTCTACCCTATAAGACCCAGTTTTAGGCTCAGCAATTTTACTAATAAAACTTACTTCACCTGCCAATTCTTTTCCGTCCAGCAAATTAATTTGAGCTGTGCTGCCTAGCTCTATTTTATTTACTTCATTTTCCGAAACGTATAACACTACAAGAATTTGATCGAAATTAACCACGTCAGCTATTTTTTGCCCAGCATTAACAAAATCCTCTTCGTTTGCATTGATTTTATCAATATAACCATCTATAGGAGATGTGACTGCAGTATTTTCTAAATCCAATTCTAGCCTTTTTAGGTCAGCTTTTGCACTTTGTAACGCAGTAAAAGCTGCTTCTACTTGTATTTGTGCCCCATAGCCTTTTTTATTCAGTTTGTGAGAGGAATCATACTCAATTTCACGCTGCTTTAATAAAGCTTTGGCTTTCTGAGCTTGCTCAATCCTGTCATAATCTTCTATCTTTAACACTACATCATCTCTTTTTACCTTTTCACCATCAGGTAAATAAATAGCAATAATCTTACCACTTATTTTTGAGACAAGGCTAGCTCTATGTAAGGGATTTACTGTACCAGAAAAATTTAAATATATAGTGCGGTTTTGCGGCGCACATTCTTGAGTTTTTACTGAAAAGCTACTAGTTGCATTATCGCTATGAACCGCCTGATCTTTTTTTAAAAATGCACTACTGATAAAAAACAGTAGAATAAAAGCAATACTGGAAATGATGATTACTTTATTTCTCATCTTTAAACAATAGAATTTGTTGACCAATCTTGTTAGAAACAACTGCATAAATTTTCGAATCAGAAATGTAAGTATAATACATGTACCATTGTCACTCCATAAATAGTTTTATATGAGAACAAACACAAGATTTTCCTATAATAAGTAAGTTTTTTATTGCTAAAATGCAATTTTTAATCGAATAAAATTGCAAACAAAGTTGTGCATAAGACTGGATTTAAAAAAATCTCGAAAAACATACTAAAACTTTTAAATAATAACTTTATATCTAGTGGCTTTGCCTTCTCCAAGACGCTGTAAGTATTTCATCCCTAGCAGTTTCTTTGTAATTGCCTCTACTGTTCTTGGAGGAAATCCTAGAGCTTCTATAGCATCTTTTCTACTAAATTCTTTATCTGCAAGGCTAAGTGCCCATTCCCAGAAGAATAATTGTTTTCTTGATAATAAATATTCAGTATTCTCCCTCTCAAGAATATAATGCGCCTCATTTGCTTGCGTTTTGAGCACATTAAGAAAAAATATTAACCATGGGGAAATATCTTCTTTGCTACTTTTCCAGCTACTTTGTGTTTTATTAAGCGCTAAATAGTAATCAAGTTTGTTAGTTTCAATTATCTTTTCATGTGATACAATAGATACAAAATCATAACCCTGCTGCAACAGCATTAAATTAGTCATCAATCTACTAGTTCTGCCATTCCCATCTTGAAAAGGGTGTATTGCCAGATACTCAAAAACAAAGTTAGCAATAATAATAAGAGGATGCTTAAATTTATTATTTAAGGACCAGTGATACCAATCAATAAGCTCTTGTACTTCCTTTCTAACAAGGTAAGGTGGTGTGGGATCAAAAATTATACCAACAACTTTTCCATTCTGATCTTTTGCCTCAACTCTATTAGAACTTGCTTTGTATTTTCCTCTATGATACAAATCTTTTTCACTATAAAGTAGCATCTGGTTGTTAATGTGCAATATTGATGACTCACTAATTGGAATATCCGTATAATCATGAAATATTAGTTTAAGCATTTCTAAGTAGCCAGCAATTTCTTGCTCATCTCTATTTTTAAATTTTTTGACACGTAGGTTTTTATATAGATCCTCAACTTCTTTATCGGTTAGACGATTTCCTTCAATACGGTTAGAAGCGCCAGAAGATGTAACAATAACTGAATGAGTTAATCTTTCAATTGTTTGTGGTAGTAGTTTTTTCGTTATCTGCCAGCTATTTTTAACACTATCAACTGCAGTAATTAACTCGTACACTTGCTCAATTACAGGCCCTTCTAGGTTGAGACGCGTACTAAGACGAAAATTCTTCCAGTTCATATTCTTCTCACATGCATATTATGTGAGATAATGTGAGATAATGTGATAAAAGTCAATAGTAAACTTTATATGCACAGCAGAGCTAACTACAAAAATTATACATTTTCAAGTGATCCTAACCATATCAAAAACTACAGGGCAAAGCTGTTAGAGGAAGGCTTAATTAGTTAAAAATTTCAATCTTATGTAAAATATTGTCTTATTTTGTAATTTTCTTGTTGACTAACGAGACGATATCTACTTTTCAATAAACTCCATTTGCATTTCTTGTATACTGCTTTCTATTTGCTTTATTTGTTCTATCAACCTTTCCTCTAAGTCAAGATTACCGCTCAGCCTCGCTTCGGTTCTTTCTTTTCGTAATGCATTTAACTCTTTTAGTAACACTATATTATTCCACACAATTTCTGCAGATTTTCTCTCGTTCAGTTGGCTATTTAGTACACTAGTTTTTTCAAATACATACTTTATAACGTTAAACTGTTTCAATTCTTGTAACAAAGCCTCTTTATCGAGTTTGCTTTTGTTACTTATTACATCAATTATACGCTGTTGTAATCTTTTCATCTCATTAGTAAATTCAAAATGAGAAAATTGCTCAAAAAATATAGGACGGTTCAAGATTTCAGGAAATTCTACGGCTATACGCAAAATTACGGCCTGATTTTGCTCTGCTTCAATTAGCTCTGGAGACTTGTTATGAAGATACTCACCTTTTGTTGCTCTAGTTTTACTATTAAAAATCTGTTTTTTGAAGCTACTTCTTAGTTCACTAGCCTTATTGTAAAAATAATCTCTGTAATACCTTCTAATACTGCTGTTGCTAATAGTATTTACATATTCCATGAACTTGTGCTCAAGAATTGAATATTTTTCCGGAGCAAGTTTTTCATAATTTTGCAAATTGCTATCGATTATGTGATGCCATAAATATTCAGAATGCAGTTTTGTTGAATGGTCAAGAGCAGTCAACACGTCTTCTTTCTTGTATGCCAGTTCGTTACATATATCGTATGGATCTTTATTACTTGGCAAAGTCACAAACTTTAACGTGTATCCAGGCTCTAATATTGGCAGAGCAAGTTCTGCAACTCGAGTAGCAGCATGACGTCCAGCACTATCGCCATCCATACAGATGGAGATTTCTTTAGCAAATCTCCATAGATTTTTTATCTGTTCTGCAGAAATTGCGGTACCAAGCGGAGCAACTGCATTACTAATTCCTGCTTGATGTAGCGCTATAGCGTCCATATATCCTTCAACAACGAGTATGTGCTGTTTTTTACGTATTTCGCTTAAAGCAAAGTTTAATCCGTATAAATTCTCCCTCTTCTTGAAGAGCTGACTCTCTGGACTGTTTAAATATTTCGGCTGTTGCTCAGAACTTAGCGCACGTCCGCCAAAACCAATAACTCTCCCTGCAATGCTCTGTATAGGAAATATCAGCCGGTCATAAAAATAATCATGAAAATTTTTGTTTACTAATCCAATATCAATTAAAATTTTGTCTTCAATACCTGAAGAGTTTAAATACTCTTTCAAACCAGAGCTTGGTGCATAACCTATCTTAAATTTATCTATGATTTTAGGTAAAATCTTACGCTGCTTTAAATAATCTACAACACCTTGATTTTTTTGTGCAAACCAATTTGCAGCTAAATCAAGCGCTAAAAATAGTTTATTGTCCTCTTTTGTAATACTAAGATTTTTGGGCAGTTCAACACCTGTAACCGATGCTAATTTTTCCAATGCTTCTTTAAAGCTTAATCCTTCAGTTTGTGAAATAAATTCAAATGCATCACCACTAGCCAAGCAACCAAAACAGTAATATAACCCCTTAGTATTGCTCACCGAAAAAGATGGGGTTTTTTCGTTATGAAATGGACAGAGCCCAACAAAACTATCTCCTCTTTTTATTAATCTGACTTTTTTACCTACTAGGTCGGATAATAATAATTTTGATTTTATAATATCTATATGATCCATCTTGTTAAATTAGTAGTAGGATAAAAATTATATAGAATTTATACACATCTGACTCGAAATTTATTTCTATAACTAAAGCAATTTAGATTTACCGACAATGTAGCTATACAAATTCAAGAGCAATCCTGTCATCCAGGTAGCCCACAGAAACAAAAAACTTCCTTGACAAACCTCGCCAGCGCCCTTATCATGAAACTGAAGCTATTTATTTATCTTCTCTGTACAGATTAAATGACAAAAAAACTCAACGTATCTGGCGTCTCATGTTTAATTTTTTGCACTATGTGCACCTTATGTCTTTATCAAATTTCCGGGTTTTGACCTACACAAGCTGAAATACGCTTATAAAGCATTTAAAACATTAAAAAACGCCAACTTTAAAAATGGATAGTGAATAACTAGCTACCCTAGGGTTTCTTTTGCCTTTTTTTCTGTTTAGTAAATTTCTTAACGTTTATAATTTAGATTAGTTGCGGCTTAAAAGCAGCTAAATCGCGGTTATTAAGTGTTTAGAATAAAAAAACGCCATACTTGAAAGTATAATGTAAGTAATTAGCCAACCACGGGGCTTCTTTTGCCTTTTTTTTCGTTTGGTAAATTTCTTAATATTTATACAGAAGGTGTCATTCCAGTGCTTGACACTGGAATCCAGTTCTTATTATACAGCTATCTGGTGTACTTATTTAAAATTAAGTTTTCTGGATCTCAGTGCCAAAGCACTGGGATGACACCCTTCCTGGCGGAGATTATTCTCAAATCACAATGTTCGTACAGTTGTGGAATGAATTGCGGTATGACGTAGGAAAACCTTAGCTATAGCTTTAGAACTCCCAAAAGGTCAGAAGCATTGAATGACTTGACAGAAAGTTCAAACCCATATAAAATGTCCTTATTTCTTATATGTTAGGTATAGTATCAATTGCCTCAGATCATGCTGGTTATGAATTAAAATCAGAAATAAAACCTTACCTGGAAGCCCTAGGTTACAGAGTAGTAGATCAAGGCTGCACTGCTAAGCAAAAGTGTGTAGATTACCCAAACTATGCTGTTAAAGTTGTAGAAGATATAACAAGCAAAAAAGCAAATTATGGGATATTAATTTGTGGTACAGGTTTGGGCATGAGTACTGTGGCAAATCGTTTTGAAGGAATCTACGCTGCTTTATGTAACAGTGTTGAGATCGCAAAATTAGCTCGCGAGCATGGCAACGCAAATGTACTGTGTCTTGGTGCAGGATTTACTGCGAGTGGATTAGCAAAAGACATAGTCAAACAATTCCTCGAAACAGAATTTTCAAAAGAAAGCAGACATAAAAAACGCCTTGATAAACTCAGCAATATAACCTCTAAGAAAAAAAAAACAAAAACTTATAACGAAGATGAAATATCAAAATTCGCTAAAATGGCAGGCCAGTGGTGGGATGAGAACGGCAAATTCAAACCATTGCACATGATGAATCCTGTTAGAGTATCTTACATTATTGAGAAAATAAAAGAGTTAAAAAAATGCAATTTAAAAGAATTATCATTGCTTGATGTCGGGTGTGGTGGTGGCATTTTGTCAGAGTCAATGGCACGCGTTGGCATTAACGTTGTGGGAATAGATGTATGTGAAGAAAACATAAAAGTAGCGCATTCACATGCGAAAAAAGTAGGGTTAAATATAGAATATATACACACCAGCATTGAAGAGCTAAGCAATGACAAGAAGTACGACGTGGTTCTGTTGATGGAAGTAGTTGAACATGTGGATAATTTAGAGCTTTTCATGAAAAAAGCGATAGAACTGCTAAAACCGGAGGGGTTAATCTTTATATCCACAATAAATAGAACTATTAAATCCTTTTGTCTTGCAATAATTGGTGCAGAGTACATATTAAATTGGCTGCCAAAAGGTACACATAACTGGAATAAATTTCTCAAGCCGTCAGAAATTGCAAATCACTTAAGAGAAAATAATGTAACGCTGCAAAACATGGCTGGCATGGAGTACAACGTAATAAAGCGTGAGTGGAATCTAACTAAAGGCGTGGATGTTAATTATATACTCTGCGGTTTGTTAGATTTAACTCTATAAAAGCACCATTTTCACTTCCAATACTTTGAAGGATCTTGGCCAGCTTTTATACAGTAGCCTTTATTAGTTAGCGCCCAACCGGAACGACAAGCATAACCTGTACCTACACGTTCATATCCAGGAGCAGCAACACACTTTCCATTCTCCAAGGTTTGACCTTTAAAAAGACAACAAACTTCTTTTTCTGTTACCTTTGTTACAATTTGAGGAGCACCAAAAAACACAGCAACAAACATACCCAGTGCGAAAAGTGCAGGCCAAGGCATTCTGCCAAATATTGCAAGTAAGCTTGAACCAATTATTACCACTGTAATCATTGGTCCACCTATTCCATGAACGTAACCTATTACATTACACATTACATCTGTTGCTCCATCAGCGTGTGCATCAAATGCATAGAAAACTATAAATAGAATTACAAGAAAATTTCCCATTGTTCTTCTAAGAAACTCCTAAGAACCTTCTTCATCTATCGGCTCCTCTTTCATTAGTATATAACCAAATTCCTTTGCTTTTTTAGTCAAATTTTTGACTACTCTCTCTTTGTAGAGTGTTTCATAATAGTTCATTCCTTTTTCTACATATTCTTGTCCATATTTTAGCATATTATAAAAAATACATGCTAATTTCCTTGCTGTAGCAGTGATCGCTTTTGGTATCCCTAGTCGCTTCTTTAACCTCCTGCAGTATGCACCAAGTGCAGTGTTGCTTCTTGATACACAATGAGCAGCAAGTCGCAAGGCAGTTGCAGCACGATTAACAACTTTACGAGTTCTTGTTCCAATAATTTTCCCTCCTGTAATTTTATTAGCAGGACTTAATCCGAGCCAGGAAGAAAAATGCTTTTCTGTCCTCCATTTATTGTGATTTATACCTGTTTCTGAAATGACAGCCTGTATACTTAATACATCAAGTCCTGGAACTCTAGTAAAATCCATCCCCGTTATTCGATATATAGCATTTCTCATAATAGTCCGAATAGGTCATAGGAAGGCAGAATCAACAGCACGACGAAAGGATTCGAATAGAGGAATGTTTTTCCTGGCTCTGTTTTTTATAGCAAACCAATGATGCTCAATTTTGTTAAAATCTGGAGAATAAGGCGGCAGATACAAAATTTCTGCACCGACTCCTTTAGCGAGCTTGATAAGCTTATCAGACTTATGAAAAGTAGCATTATCAAGAATGACAGTTTGTCCAGGTTCTAAGATCGGTGCCAAAAATTGCTCAAACCATCCATTAAAAATATCCATATTACAGTGGCCTTCAAATGTTAATGGAGCAACTATCTTTCTTCTACTTAAGGCTGCAACCATGCTGATTCGTTGAGTTTTTTTTCCAGATTTTAGGGCATAAAATCGCTGTCCTTTCTGGCAATACCCATATGGATAGTCCTCCGTGTTATCAATCCCAGACTCATCTATATACACTAAGTTTTCTGGTTCTTTTGTTGCTATAATTTTTAAGAATTCAGCACGTTTTTCTTCGTTCCTTTCCTTGTATCCATATGTCTTTTTTTGCGCGTAAATCCAATTTTTCTGAGAGCTCGGTGGATCGTTTCGATACTAACGTTGCCCCAAAGTTTAGCCATTTCCGACAGAGTTTTTCTACCGTGTTTTTTAGCAAATTCGATAAACTTATTCCAGTCGATAATTTTCTGATTGTAACCTCCATTACCGAGTTTTTTGACTGAAAGTCGCCTGTTTCTTTTTTTCTTTGCTTCCACTCCCACAAAGTAGTTCGTCCAATTTTAAATCTTGCTGCCACTGCTTCTCTGCTTTCCCCTTCGTCTAGTGCTTCCATTGCTTTTTTTCTTAAATCATAACTATATGCTGCCGGCATCCAACCTCCTTATCGCCATCTATCCTTAATCTTATCATATCCGGACTTCTGTGGAAAGAGCTATACTTTCAAGTATGGCGTTTTTTTATTCTAAACGCTTAATAACCGCGATTTAGTTGCTTTTAAGCCGCAACTAATCTAAATTATAAACATTAAGAAATTTACTAAACAGAAAAAAAGGCAAAAGAAACCCTAGGGTAGCTAGTTATTCACTATCCATTTTTTAAATCGGCGTTTTTTGATGTTTTAAATGCTTTATAAGCGCATTTCTGCTTATATTAGGTAAAAACCTAGAAATTTTATAAAGACATAAGGTGCACATAGTGCAAAAAATTAAACATGGGACGCCAGATACGTGAGTTTTTTGTCATTTAATCTGTACAGAGAAGATAAATAAATAGCTTCAGTTTCATGATAAGGGGGCTGGCGGAGTTTGTCAAGGAAGTTTTTTTTGTTTCTATGGGTCAGTTGGTACGCGCTTTGCCTTTTAACAGATGTAAAAGCACAATTATTACGAACAACATTCCACCAACAACTGATATAGCGCCACCTATAATGAAGCACGTGCGTGCTAACATTGACGAAATACTTGGCAGATCTGCAACCTTCCTTAAAGCACCATATCCACCAAGCCACACAAGACCAGTGATATGGAGAAAATGCCCTATACTGTAGGCATAAATCTGTAATCTTACCATGGAACTTTTTATCTCTTTAAAGTTTAATTTAGGTAACATCCAGTAGACAAAATTCATAAAAGCTATAGTGATACCAACTACAGAACCATGGTAATGAGCGGGAATCGTGACATTACCTTCAATAGTCAACACTCCGAGCACATCTCCATAAGTGAACAACAAAAATGAATGTAATAAATAGTTGCTTTTATCATTAATAAAAGTTCTGATGTTGTAGCACACTAATATTATCAAAAAGCACGGCAAAACTGCTCCAGCAATCCTCATATGCCAAGTAAAAAACTGTATTAACTTGGCACTATCAACTGGATAAACAAAATATACAAACGGTGCGCCTACAGCTAAAATCGTGTTTATAAATAGTGGTAAAATAGTAATTTTATTGTTTGAAGCTAAACTAATATCATTGGAACTTAGCATTATTAAATAGACTAAAAACATTCCTTGAGTAAAAGCAAACTGCAATAAATGTCCGCCTCCCCAAAAGAGATATTCGTAAAATAAATTATTATCTGAGTGATATAGACCTGGAGGCATATTATTATATGCTAAAACAAAGCAAAGAAATGACGATACAAGTATAATAACTAGCCCAATTTGCCCAACAGAGAGAAATGAAACCTCTTTTTTTGATGTGTATGCTAGCATTGTATTTACTAATATACTGGCAATAAATAAACTGAGTCCAAGTAAAAATAATTTGTTTTGTAATACGGGAATATAGTTACTTTTGATAACTTCAGTGTTTGGAACGAATGCGGATATAAACATGAGCAGCATCGAAAGGGTTGATAGAACCCATGAAAAGTTAAACCAACTATTGGTATTTTGTAGGTTTATGATAAAGAGCAGAGATATTATAGAGCACATCCACACCAAAATTGACAAGTTCACGTGTATTACCAGCGCATTATCAAAAATATATTGTGCAGAAGGAACAAGAGAGGAGATAAAAGGCAATCGTAGAAAAATAACAATTATTGACAGTAACCCAGAGCAAGCAAGGGCACATACTGCTAGGAATATCCATCTTTTACAAAGTGAAGCATTGTCTTGTATGTTAAGCACAATCTTTTTTCTCAATTTTGTTCAATACAATATATAACACTGCAATAATACCTAAAACATAGCAATAGTATACGTGTGGCATGACTGCCAAAGGTGAAACTCCAGCAATAGTGCTAGCCAAAAGCAATTGAGCGCCATACGGTATTAATCCTTGAAATACACAAGAAAATATGCCTAGCCATGCTGTACTATAGTGAGGCGGTATTTCATATTTCTTAGCAATATCTCTAGCAATTTCACCACTAAAAATTATAGCGATGGTGTTATTTGCAAGTAAAATATCAAATATGCTGACTATTTTTGCAATAAATAATTGCGCAGTTTTTTGTCCACCACGTTGTATCATAACCCAAGATGAAAGTTTATCTGCAAACTCCTTAGAATTTTTACCTACCAGTCCTGAAAGCCCGCCAACCATCAATGACAGTAGCATAATTTCATGCATACTCATAAACCCCTTAGTGATGTTTTGGCTTAAAAATAATAAACCATAATTGTTGTTATTTATAAATCCAATGATTCCAGCAAAAGTTATGCTTAAAACCAATGCCGTAAATACATTTATTCCAAAGTTTGCAAGCAATATAAGTATTATGTAAGGAGTCACAAGCAATAAAGAATACTCCTTAACTGAAATAGCAGCACTATTGCTTGAGCTATAAAATAATATAATTATTGTGAATATAGAAGCAATTAGTGCCACTTTTGCATTCAGTTTTAATTTTTTCTTTATATCAGCCTTTTGAGACATCACAGATGCAATTGTAGTATCAGAGATAATAGATAAATTGTCGCCAAACATTGCTCCTCCTACAACGGTTGCAACTCCTAAGGAAGGAGAAATCCCAGCTTGTGTCAGTTCAACTGCAATAGGAGCAATTGTTGCAATGGTGCCCATTGATGTACCAATAGCAGTGGAGATGAAAGCTGCTACAAAAAATAATCCTATGAGTAAAAATTGTGTTGGTATAAATGAAAGAGCCAAATTAACTGTGGCATCAGCACTACCGATTGCTTTAGTTACTTCACTGAATGCACCTGCAAGTAAGAAAATGATACACATAGTGATAATATTACGATCTCTTACCCCATCTAGAAAGGCATACATTTTTTCTTCAGTATTGCCCTTGTATAAAACCCAACCCAGAGCTATGGCAGGAACAATGGCTACCAGTGGAGATAACTGATAAAAAGCATTTGACACGCCAAGAATAGTAAAATATATACCACTTCCTACAAAAAGAAATAGGAACAGTAAAATAGGCAAAAAATTTGTAAGATAAAACATACCTCTACTCCAGCTCTGATAAACGCAAATCAACTATGATATGATTTATATTATTATAAACCACAGTTAGCACCTTGACCAAGGTTTTTCTAGAAAGCAATCTACCAGAAAAGGTTTCCATGAAAAGGACTATTATAATATATCATCTACTTGAATTATAGCCTTTCTTATAATAGTCCGAATGCGATAAGATATGTGTTTATGGCTATAGCAGGCCAGTAGCATATTACGGTCTGTTCGGATTATTGTAAAAAGAGCTATAAACTGGGAGATAGAATAAGTAAAAAATATGAATGACATAACAACAAAGCAAGTCATATCCTTATGGGATGCACAAGTTGGTGGATTTTTGCCGGATAAAAGAGAAATGGAGATTGATAATATTTTTTTAATCTAATGCTTCAATGTTTCCGACATAGGAAAAGTATCATCTTTACTTTCTATAGAGGAAGGCACACTATTTTGATTATCATCACCATTAATTGGAGTAGTAGGGTGCATTAAAGCAACTTTCATAACTTCATCAATATTCTTAGCAAAAACTACGTTGATCCCCTCTTTGATGCTTGCCGGAATTTCTTGCATATCTTTCTCATTTTCACTTGGTATAATCACAGTTTTGATTGATCCTCTGAGCGCTGCAAGCAATTTTTCTCTCAAGCCCCCGATAGCTAAAACTCTACCACGCAATGTCACTTCGCCTGTCATAGCAACATTTTTGTTAACTGGTATATTTGTCATAAGAGAAACAATAGACGTACATACCGCGCCGCCAGCAGAAGGGCCATCTTTTGGTACAGCACCCTCAGGTACATGCAAATGTATATCATTATTTTGGAATTTTTCGGGCTTTATACCAAAAAATAAACAATTTGATCGAATATAACTATACGCAGCTTTTATAGATTCTTGCATAACCTCTCCAAGCTTTCCTGTGTATTTTATTTCTCCCTTGCCCGGAATTAGGACTGATTCTATCATCAAAATATCACCACCTGTTTCAGTATAGGCGAGCCCAGTTACTATTCCTACTAAACTCTCATTTTCCGCAATGCCAAAGGTATATTTACGTACCCCTAAATAATCTTGTAAATTGTCAACCCCTACGGATATTTTCTTATTTTTATCAGTCAATATTTCTTTAACTGCCTTTCTCATGAGCTTTGCAAGCTCCCTCTCCATACTCCGCACACCACTCTCACGTGTATATAAACGTATCAATTCATATAACGCCTCATTAGTTATGCTCCACTCCTTCTGATGCAAACCATGCTCCTTCTTTAACTTCGGAATAAGGTGGTGTGTAGCAATACTGATTTTTTCATCTTCAGTATACCCGGACAATTGTATAATTTCCATTCTATCACGCAAAGGATGTGGTAAATTTAAGCTGTTTGCCGTAGCTACAAACATTACACTTGAAAGATCAAACTCAATTTCCAAGTAATGATCCGTAAAGTGTTTATTGTGCTCAGTATCTAAAACCTCAAGTAATGCAGATGCAGGATCGCCACGCGAATCAGAACCCATCTTATCTATTTCATCAAGCAGAAAAAGCGGGTTGCATGACTTAGCTTTTTTCATGTGTTGAATGATTTTACCAGGCATTGAGCCAATATAAGTTTTCCTATGCCCTCGTATCTCGGACTCATCACGCACACCACCAAGAGCTATACGAACAAAATCTCTTCCTACTGCTCTTGCCATAGACTTAGCTAAAGAAGTTTTACCAACACCTGGTGGTCCAACTAAGCAAAGTATAGGACCTTTTATCTCTTTTACTCTTTTTAATACCGCTAAAAATTCTATTATTCTATCTTTTACTTTCTCTATGCCATAATGATTTTCATCTAAGATTTTCTTAGCTGTATTTAAGTTAATTTTTGCATCTTTGTACTTTCCCCATGGCAACTCAAGCAACCAATGCAAGTAACTAGATATAACTGTAGCTTCAGGAGAAATGGGATTCATTTTCTTGTATCTCTTCAAATCAGTTATAGCTTTCTCTCTTGCTTCCTGAGAAAGCTTTGTTTCATTTATCTTTTTTTCAAATTCATTGAGTATATTCCCTTCATCACCATTCTCAAATTCGCCTAATTCTTTCTGTATAGCTTTCAATTGCTCGTTAAGGTAGTAAACTTTCTGAGTGCTTTCAACTTGCGATTTAATTGTCTTATATAAACGGTTTTGTGCGTTCAAAATACTCATTTCTCTCTCAATAAAAGCAAAAGCTTTTTTTAAACGCTCTTCTGGGTCATAAGCCTCAAGTATACTTTGTTTATCTGATACTTTTATATTTAAATTTGAAGCTACCGTGTCTACAAGTTGATCAACTTCTTTGATTTGATCAATGGAGTTAATGGCAACCTCGGGTTGATTTTTCTTGTTTAGCTTACACCAGCTATCGAACGCGTCTACAACAGACCGCCTTAAAGCTTCTAAATCAATATTGTCTTCATCTTCTTTATAATGATTGTCTAACTCTACCCTGGCTTGTAATAAAGTATGAGAGCTAATATATTCTACAACTCTTCCCCTTCTTATCCCCCGGATTATAACTTTTACTGCATTGTCAGGTAATTTTATTAACGGTTGTACAATGCTTGCTAACACACCTACTTCATAAAGATCTTCAGGCTCTGGATTATCAACAGAGCCATCTTTCTGTGCTACAAGAAAAATCTCATTTTGGTGATTACTACTACTTATTGCATACTCTAGTGCATTAACAGATTTTTCTCTGCCTATGAATAAAGGCACCATTATATTTGGAAAAATTACTACATCTCTTAAAGGTAATACTGACAATGCAGCAAAACCAGAGCTCACAGTACGTTCAATGTTCATAATATATGCCTCAAATTAATCATTAACCGTTATAACATTGCCATTATTATTATGATTAACCGTTGCTTTTCCTAACTCTACCATTTTCTTAGTGATTACTATAGTGCTACCTTCAAAGCCTCCGTTTCCAGATGTATACATAATGTCAAGCAAAAGTGACTCCAAGATAGCACGTAACATTCTTGCGCCTGTTTTATAGCTTATAGCCTTTTTAGCAATAGCTGATATTGCTTCATCTGAAAACTCAAGGTTTACTTTGCTAAACGCAAGCAATGCTTTGTATTGTTTTATTAGCGCATTTCTTGGTTCTGTCAAAACATGTATTAAATCTTCATGATCCAGCTCATCTAAAACAGCAGTTATTGGAACCCGCCCTACAAATTCGGGTATTAAACCGAATTTGATTAAATCTTCAGGTTGAACATCATGTAAAGCATTTTTTTTCTTTTGCTCTTTAGACTGACTTATATCTGCTCCAAAGCCAACTGATGTTCCCTTTTTTCTCGCTTCAATAATTTTATCGAGGCCTTCAAAAGCTCCTCCACAAATAAACAGTATGTTACTAGTATCCACTTGTATAAACTCTTGTTGTGGATGTTTTCGCCCTCCTTGTGGCGGAACATAAGCAACTGTACCCTCCATAATCTTAAGCAGAGCTTGCTGGACCCCTTCACCTGAAACGTCACGGGTTATTGAAGTGCTTTCAGATTTTCTTGTGATCTTGTCTATTTCATCTATAAACACTATACCACGCTGTGCTTTTGCAACGTCATAATTTGCAGCTTGTAATAAACGCGACAACACGCTTTCTACATCATCACCCACATAACCTGCCTCAGTTAAAGTTGTCGCATCAGCCATAGCAAATGGCACATCTGAAACTTTAGCAAGTGTTTTGGCCAGCAAAGTCTTACCAGAACCAGTGGGACCAATAAGCATTATATTTGACTTCTCGATTTCAATATCACTTATAGCATGAAATTGTACCATGGATTGACAATGGTTATACATAGCTACAGATAAAACATGTTGCGCATGTTCTTGACCTACAACATGCTTGCTAAGAAAATTTTTTATATCCTCAGGTTTCTTTAGTAATAGCTTCATATCAGATATACGATCTGAATTAAAAGATCTATCTTTCTTTTGACTTATTGCTTTATGGGATAATTCTATGCACTCATTACAAATAAACACCTTTAAACCATCCGAAGAGTTAGTAATCAATTTATCTACTTCATCTTGCGCCTTGTTGCAAAAAGAACAGTAGTGTAAATCATTATTGTTATCCATTAACCCACCTTTTGTTTAACTTTAGTATTTTCAATTTCAATATCTGTACGCTCAGCTATCACCCTGTCAATTAAGCCAATTTTCCTTGCTTCTTCAGGATCCATGAATTTATCTCTTTCCATCATTCCTTCAATTTTCTTCAGTGAATTTCCAGTATGTTTTTCATAAATTTGATTTAGTTTTTTCTTAACTCGCAAAATTTCATTAGCATGTATTTCTATATCAGTTGCTTGACCATGATAACCACCAGATGGCTGATGTATCATAATTCTTGAATGAGGTAGAGAGTAGCGCTTACCTTTTGTACCAGCTGCAAGCAATAAAGAACCCATAGACGCAGCTTGACCTATACATAAAGTTGAAACGTCTGGGTTTATATACTGCATTGTATCGTAGATCGACAAACCAGCAGTTACAACACCACCTGGTGAGTTAATATACATACAAATGTCTTTATCGGGATTTTCCGATTCTAAAAATAAAAGCTGTGCTACTATTACGCTAGCCATGTTGTCCTCAATAGGACCTGTTACGAAAATTATTCTTTCTTTCACTAGTCTTGAATATATGTCATAAGCGCGCTCACCGCGACTAGTTTGTTCAACTACAATTGGTATAAGAGTCATACCTTTTCCTATTAAATATTATCAAATAATTCCTTTAATTCTTTCACAGAAACAATCTGCTCTTCTTTACTAACTTTTTCTATTATATAATCTGTCACTTTATACTCAAGCGCTTGCCCTCTAACTAATTCTTGAAATTGTTTATTTGATTCAAAATGCTTAAGTACTCTGTCAAATTGCACATCTTTACTGACATATTGATTTACAATAACACTCAAAACATCATTTTGAGTTAATGATATTTTATGTTCTGCACTAAATTTCATAAATAACATAGCAAGCTTTACACGTTTTTCAGCTTCTTTACGAGAATCATTTTGAGTGCCCAGTTCTCCTTCCATTCTTTGTTGCTCCTGTTTTACTATGTCTGTGGGTAAATCAAAACTATAATTAGCATCCAAATAATCAAATAGCTCCTTTTTAATTAAGAAATTTATCATTTCAGTGCACTGATCACCAATCATTTGTTTTGCATGACTTATTAGCAAAGAATAATCTTTAAAACCAATACTCTTAGCTATTTCATTATCATTTTCAAAATCTTTGGCAACCTGAATCTCATTAATTCGCACAGAAAAATCAGCTTCCTGTCCTGCAAGGGAAATGGCTTGGTAATTTTCAGGAAATTTCAACTTAAAGTTCTTTGTTTCTCCCTTTTTCATACCAGTTAATTGATCTTCAAAACCATTAATAAATGTGCCAGACCCTAAATTAACGGCAAAATTTTTGCTACTTCCACCCTGAAAGAGCTTATTCCTAATCCGCCCTTCAAAATCAATTATCAATTTATCCCCATCTTTCGCTTGATAAGAAGCATCATCAACAGAGGCAAAATTGGGGAACTTTGTTTTGATAGAATCAATAAATTCTTTTATATCTTCCTCTTCAATCTTTGCTTCAATTTTCTTTAAGTTTATTTTGTCAAGATCTATCATCGGTACTTCAGGCATCGACTCAAAAGATAGCTTGTATACAAAATTGCCCTCCTCATTTTCTTTGCCCAGATCTGGTAATGATATAACATCAACCTTAGGATAAATGTGAGACTTGACTTCAATTTTTTTCATCAAATCACTTGAGCAATAATCAATTGTATTATTTATCACATATTCCAAAGCCTCGTTTTTATAATTTGCAACAACAAGGTCATAGGGCATCTTTCCAGCCCTAAATCCAGGTGATTTTGCATTTTCTGCTATCTCTTGCAACCTGGAATTTACCTTTTGTTTTATATAATCACTACCAACTGTGATTT
Source organism: Wolbachia endosymbiont (group A) of Aleiodes leptofemur (assembly GCF_964028465.1). Classification (NCBI taxonomy): domain Bacteria; kingdom Pseudomonadati; phylum Pseudomonadota; class Alphaproteobacteria; order Rickettsiales; family Anaplasmataceae; genus Wolbachia; species Wolbachia endosymbiont (group A) of Aleiodes leptofemur. Next base: position 535,291 of record NZ_OZ034782.1, on the reverse strand, counting down.
CATACTCATACTTTAGTTTATCTATACTAAGCTCTTTGTAGGTATATACGCTACTTACTTCGACTGTATTTTGAGGTATATTATTAGACATCATAATTCATTTATTAACATTTTAATTCATATCTTAATAGAGTCATTTTACCAGAATTTAAGTTAAACACAATCCTTAAGAACAGGTTTTTACACAAACAAAAGTGTATTTAGTGATTATAAATTTTCCCTTAAAACCTAAGTTACATGACTTTAAAGTGCGGATAGAGGGACTTGAACCCCCACGAGCAAGCTCACCAGGACCTAAACCTGGCACGTCTACCAATTCCGCCATATCCGCAAGAAATTTTTAGTACCCTATTATAGGTATTCCATTAAAAATATTCAAGGTTTAAAGTCTTACTTAATTTATGGTATTTACACAATCAAAAAAGCTTATTAACATTTCTTAATGAAAGCTCTAAACCCTGAAAATCAATAATGAGATTAATAACAAGCTTCTTACTCGCAATTTTTTTGATTACACAAAGTGGTTGCACAACCCTTATAATAGGTGGTGTGGTGGCTACAGCGACAGCAACAGCAATAACAATGCAGGACAAATCCTTGGGAAATATCATTGATGATACGACTATGGTCATCAGAATTAATAAGGGGCTCTTAAAACATGGGCTATTTTCATCCATAAAGGTTAAAGTAAGTGAAGGAAGAGTATTGCTCATTGGAAGTGTTGACACTCCTGAAAAACAACTTACAGCAGAAAAAATAGCTTGGCAGCAAAAAGAAATTAAAGAAGTGATAAATGAAATAAGAGTAATACCAATTCAAATGGCTTCCATGCTAGACACCACTGTAGATGGCATGATAACAGCGGAAATAAGAACAAGACTCCTGGGAAAAAGAAATATTAAGTCAATTAATTATAGCGTTAATACGGTTGATAGAGTTGTTTATTTGATGGGTATAGCCCAAAATAAAGCGGAATTAAAAGCTGTAATAGCAATTGCAAGAAAAGTAAAGGGAGTAAAACAAGTTGTAAGTTATGTACGATATAGGTACAGTAAGTTACGCCATTAGGCAAAAATCGCTTTCAAATTATAACATTTGTACAATTGTGACAATAGGTAGAGAACATAAATGAAAGTTGCCTTTCAGATGGATGAAAATATAAATTTTGAAACTGACACTACATTCGTGCTAATAAAGGAAGCACAAAGGAGGAAGCACGAAGTTTTTGTCTATGCTCCTAACAATTTAGCACTAAAGCTAAACCATCCAATTGCTCTGGCTCAGAAAGTCAGCGTTGATGATTTTAGTTTTATCTCTAAAGAGGATGTAGCAATCAACTTGAATGAAATGGACATCATATTTATCAGACAGGATCCACCCTTTGATATGCGTTATATTACAACAACATATATCTTAGAAAAAACCAGCGCATTGGTAATTAACAATCCAACAGAAATAAGAAATTGTCCTGAAAAATTGATAACTTCATTATTTCCAGAGCTAATTCCGCCAACTTTGATTACTGAAAATATATCAATGATTAGAGATTTCTACTACAACTATCAAGATATTATTCTGAAGCCATTGTATAGTTATGGAGGAAACGATGTGATAAGAATACAAGATGAGAATAGTATTCAAGTAGTAGTGGATCTCATGATAGCAAAATACGAATGCCCTGTGATTGCACAATCATTTTGTAAAAACATAGATAAAGATAAAAGAATATTGCTACTTTATGGCCAACCAATTGGTGTAATGAAACGAATTCCAAAAATCAGTGGAGAGATCAGAACAAACATGCGACTTGGAGCAAGTTTTGAGCCCGCTCAAATGAACGATAGAAACAATGAAATATGTAACAAAATTGGTCCTGAATTAAAGAAAAGAGGGCTAATATTTGTTGGTATTGATATTATAGATGACTTCCTGCTCGAAATTAACACAACTTCACCCACGGGAGTAGTTTATATCAATAAATTGTATAATATATCGCTAGAAAAGGATCTTTGGGACGTGTTTGAAGAAAAAGCAAGCAGCCATCAACTAAACCTGTGAACAATCACCTTAACAAACTCAGTAGTCCCATTCTTTATCCCTGTTTTTTCTGTACTATTGGTCATATCACGCAATTTTTGAGAATTATTTAATAGATCAAATAGTACCTCTGTTAGATTTTTTTTTGCTTCACTATTCTGCTTAACTATTATAGCTGCTCTCGAGTCTTCAATATATTTTGCGTTATAAAATTGGTGATTATCTTTTGAGTAAGGGTAAGGAATATATATAGCAGAACGCCTAGCAAGAGTGATCTCTGCTATTGAAGTTGCTCCTGCTCTGCTAATTACCAAGTGAGCATTGGCCAGTCTATTCTCCATATCATCAAAAAATTCACTCAATTCACAATCGATCTTTTCACTTTTGTATAGACTTTTGACCTTGTTTACATTTTTCTTCGTACATTGCTGCGTCACTCTAATTTTCTTTTTCATTTTCATAGGTAAATCACAAATTACGCTGCTTACTACATCATCAAAAAAATTTGCACCTTGGCTGCCTGCTATGACCAATATATTTAGGATTTTCTCAGTGCTAGAATGGCTCTGTGCTTTTATATCAACAAAATTTCCTGTAAAAATACATTTATTGCCCTCTGCATATTTAGTCTCCGGAAAGCTGGTTGCAATTAATTTTGCACTCTTGAAAAAGAATCTATTTACTCTCCCTAAAACTGTGTTTTGTTCATGTAAAATTATAGGTATAGAAAGAACTCTTGCTGCAAGAAGAGTTGGAAAAGAAGCATAGCTACCAAAACCAATGACCGATTTTGGTTTTAATTTTCTTACTTGATACAGTGCTAACATAGAGCTGTATATCAAGAAAAGGAAAAACTTAAATTTGTTGCTGCTTGGTCTACGTAATGGTAAGGTGTAGCTTTCTATGTCGGTATTTTTATTTGTTTTTTTATCAGTGAATAATATGCAATTGTATCCTTGTGTCTTTAGTGCTTTTGCTAAAGCTATGGCCGGAAAGATATGCCCACCTGTGCCACCTGTTGCTAAAATAATATCCATCTGTAAATAATAAATCCTAGATTGTTAACTGTTATTTAACAATTTGCACGTAGAATTTTATTAAGCGTTATGATAGTTGAGTTAAAAATGCCTAAAAGTAATAGTAAAAAAGAACCTAATGAGAAAAATAAACCTCAAGAACAAAGAGAAGGCAGAAGCGGAGGTTTTTTAGAACTGCTAAAAAATATAATAAAAATTCTTTTCAATTCGGTCGTTGACCTACCTGAGCACGAGCAGCATAATAAAATGAAAAGCACTAATCTACAACAAGGTTTGGATACTAAAGGAAAAGGCCCAGAAGATCTTCATCCAAAGGCAAAGCTTGAAGTTAAAGAAGCAGCTAAGGGATTGAAAGAAGAGTTACAGAATTCTGATGCTGGTGGTAATCAATCTATTGAAACTAAAGTGCCTAATCAAACTACTACTCAAGACATTGACAACTCTAAAACGATGGAACGTTAGTTCAACTATTTAACATCTGCAGCAAGCACTGATTCATGTATCATCTCTGAAATGGTTGGATGAGGAAAAATCGTAGATTTTATGTCGAAGTCTGTTCCTTCTAGTTGCTTTGCAAGAGCAAAATTGCTAATTAACTCCGTTACTTCTGCACCTATCATGTGGCTACCCAGAATTTCTCCGGTTTTTTTATCTATAATCGTTTTCACTAACCCTTCAGTTTCACTGAGTGCAACAGATTTACCATTAAAGTTAGAGTGAAATTTTCCTATTTTTATATCATACCCACCTTTTATTGCCTGTTCCTCAGTAAGGCCGATGCTCGCTATTTGTGGATGAGAATAAGTGCAATTTGGTATGCATTCTTTTTTTAACGCATGAGCATTTTTACCAGCAATCTTTTCAATGCAGATCACGGCTTCATGGCTCGCTTTATGTGCTAAACATGGTGGGCCAGCTACATCACCTATTGCATACACATTTGATTCACTAGTTTCATACCATTCATTCGTTTCAATAAAGCCAGAAGGGCTTAATTTAATTTTTGTATTTTCTAAACCTATATTTTCAATATTTGCTTGAATTCCAACCGCAACAATCACCCTCTCAAATTCTTTGCTCTCACCACTACTTAGTAGCACTTGAGCAGAGTCTTTACTTTTAGTAAGAGCTTTTACGCTACTGCTTGTATATATTTCTATCCCCTGTTTTGTGAATATTTCTTGTGCTAAATCTGAAATGTCCTTATCCTCCAGCGGCAAAATAGTGCTCTTTATCTCTATGATTGTTACATCAACACCCAAAGTACTATAAAAACTTGCAAATTCTATTCCAATTGCACCAGACCCTATAATTAGTAGCGATTTTGGTAATCTCTCTGGAGTCATAGCGTGCTGCGCATTCCATATTAAATCTCCATCTGCCTCTATTCCAGGCAGATTCCGTGCCCTCACGCCTGTTGCTAAAATGATATGCTTGGAAACAATTTCTTGTTCTTCCTTATCGCTAACGACTTTTATAGTACCATTGCCTGCAAGTTTACCAAAACCTTGATGAACTTTGATATTATTTTTTTTCATCAAATATGCAACACCGCTTGACAATTTATCAACAACGTTTCTTGAGTATTTCACTATTGATTGTATATCAAAATTCGCTCCCTTTACTTCTATACCAAACTCTTTTGATCTTTTTATTAGCCTATAAACCTCAGATGCTCTAAGCAGTGATTTTGTTGGTATACATCCCCAATTTAAGCATATACCGCCTAAATTTTTTTCTTTTTCCACAATTGCAGTTTTAAACCCAAGCTGTGCCGCCCTAATTGCCGCTATATAACCACCAGGACCGCTACCTATAACCGTAATATCATACTCATTCATCAGTTTTCTTCGTATTCAAAAAGATTATATATAACAGATGGAACCCATACAATCAATGGTCTGTCATCTACCGTCTTAAGAGTCAAGATAAAAGTTGTTATTTTTTATCATGGCATTTAAACAAACGATAATTTTTCTCATGACAGCAACTAATGCAACCTTAGCAGCTTTGCCAGAATCAACCAAACGCTGATAAAACGCTTTCATTTTTCTGTTGTGGCGCATAGCAACAAGAGCTGACATGTATAGTGCTTTCCTTGCATAAAACCTGCCTCCTTTGATTTGAGCTTTGCCAACTTTTCTTCCACTTTCACTAGTTTTAGGTGCAACTCCAACTAAGCATGCAATTTCTCTATTCTCTAATCTACCAAGCTCAGGCACCTCTGTCAGTAGAACGCTCGCCGTCTTTGATCCAATACCTTTATAGCTGATTAAAAGCTCATTTTTTCCTTTCAATTCAGCTATTGCGTCTTCTATGTCTTGCCTAATTTCTTTCAATTGTTTTTCAGCAAACCCTATCTGTCTTTCTATGTATTCTCTAGCTTTTCCCGTCGCACTTTGCAGGCGACACTTGTTTGCATGAATTGCATCATTTAAATTACGCTCAACTGCCCCCAGCTCCTTTAATTCCTCTTGCTTTTGTGAAATTATACATCCTTTTACTTCACCGTCTTTACTGACAAATTCAGCGTATTTTTCCAGTAATTTAGCATCTAACTTGTCAGTTTTTGCAAAATGATTGCAAGCTTTGGCAAATTCATATACCCGATTCGGGTGAGCTTTATGGACAGTTATCTTGCAACAATTTTATAATGAGCTTTTCATAGCCACCAGCTTACACATAACTTGATGGGTAAATCGACTATATTTGTTTCTATAAACTTAGATATAGCATCACTCACGTTTGCTATGCGCTTATGCTTGCCATTAATTGAGATGTCCAATGCTTCCTTGGAAACATCTACTCCCATGAAAATTATTCTAGCCATTTTTGTACCTATAAATATAATCAAACAATAATGCAAAATGCTGTATACAGGATTGTAATTCGATCTTTTAGATCCACCTACCGTTCGTACTACATTTTGCTTTAAGCCTTACTATTACCCACAAATAAAAACATAGTATTGTATTTACTCAAATAATTTAATTTTATTAACCTGAAAGCTTATTAGATTAAAATTATTAAACTAAGAGTTATAATTTTAGCAACTAAAAGCTGTAAATTGCACCATATAAACAGTTATTTCAAGCAAAAGTTATGCCATTAAGAGCTATGCAACAAACATTTATATTTGTGGGTAATAGTAAGATCTAAATCCGATAGAGCATTGTTGGCACACCATCAAAAGTCGCCTCAGACCTCTAATGCATCAATGTACAAACTTACACCTTTTAGTTGGTAATACCATTTTAGACGTTTATCATTCGTTTTAGAAAATACTATAGGAGGTTGTCCGGAAACAAGTAAAAGGCTATAATATCTGAAATTTTAGTACGGGGTAAAGATGAGAAAAAAGTATCCAACAGATCTAAGCGAAAGGGAATGGGCAAGAATAGAAAAACACTTCAGAGTATCATACAAGAAAGGAGGAAGGCCGCCAAAGTATAGCAAAAAAGAAATATTAGAAGCAATTTTCTATGTATTGCGTACAGGGTGTCAATGGCGGTATTTACCAAATGATTTTCCGCTATGGAAGACTGTGTATGAGCAGTTCAGGCAATGGAAGAAGCAGGGAATTTTTGAGAAAATGAATTATGAAATTACAAAATATAGTAGAAGAAAAATAGGAATGAATGAGCAGCCGAGTGCCTGTATAGTAGATAGTCAATCTGTAAAGACTACAGAAAAGGGGGGATCAAAGGCTATGATGGAAGTAAAAAAGTAAAGGGTAGAAAAAGGCATATAATTACAGACACTCAGGGTTTTATACTAGGTTGTTACGTAGGCGCTGCTAACGAAAATGATAGAGATGGTATTAAAATAGCATTAAACAATATGAGAACAAAATATACTAAAGTTAAAAAAATGTGGGCTGACATGGGATACCAAGGAAGAAATTTAAAGAATCACATAAAGGAAGAATATGACATAGATATTGAAATGTATGGTCCCAGAGTGTGATGGTGTGGATTTAGTATAAATAATTCTGGAGACTGTGTCCACTGATAACATATAAATTCATAAGGAGTAAGACCCTTAAGAGTTTTGAGTCTCTTTGCATAATTATAAGCCATAACAAAGTTATAAAGGTGTTCTTTAAGTTGCTGGTGCGATTGATAGTAATACTTCTTAACTGTAGCATCCTTTAAAGTTTTATTCATACGCTCGACTTGCCCATTCGTCCAAGGATGGCTAACTTTTGTCAAACGATGTTCAATAACATTCTCTTCGCAAACTCTATCAAATATATGTTGGAAAGCATACTTATGACGCTTCTGGTTTGTAAATTGTATACCGTTATCTGTCAAAATAGTATGGATTTTATACGGTAAAATTCTAATCAAATTACGTAAGAACTCAGCAGCTATGGGTTTTGTAGCACTGTTACACAACTCAACATAGGTAAATTTGGATGTCCTATCAATAGCAACAAACAAATGTAATTTGCCCTCCTCAGTTCTAACTTCAGCAATATCAATATGAAAGTAACCGATAGGATATTGTTTGAATTTCTTTTTTGACTTAACTTCTCCATCAACAGTTGGTAATCTGCTAATGTTGTGTCTTTGTAAACAACGATGCAAGCTAGAGCGAGTCAAATGCGGAATTGTAGACTGCAGAGCGTAAAGGCAATCATCTAGTGGCAGTAGTGTATACTTGCGAAATGTAACTATTATAGCTTCCTCTTCTAGCGTTAAAACAGTTGATCTTGGATGCTTTCGACCCATATCAGCATCTTTCGTAAATGAACGTTTTCTCCACTTAATAATAGTTTTTGGATTAAGGTTATAATGCTTGGAGAGTTTTGCTATGCTCTCTTTTCTATTTTGTATTGCTCTACGAATCGTCTGTGTTGTTTTGGCGCACCCATGTAATATCTGTCCCATAATGACTCCTTAAATGATGATGATAGTATACCATCACTCTCTGGGACCATACATCTACTATCCAAACTTGATACACGCTCATTTCGTTCTCTAGATGAACGAGAAATAGCCGGATATGCGTATGTGTGTGAAGAAGTATTTCAAAACTTTAACAAGATGCCATTTACAGAAAACACTATAAAACAGTTTCACATCTGGCTTTTACAATTTTCATATAAAGATCAAAGGCACATGGGAGAATATAAAAAATTCCCCAATCATGTTGAAGCGTTTGATGAATCTGGAAAAAGCTTGGGCATAGTTTTTGAAACAGCCTCTCCATTTGAGACAGCAACACAAATGCAAGAACTTATTTATTGGACTAGCCAGCAATTAGAGGTGAAATCGTTACACCCTCTATTAATTATTGGCATTTTTATAGTTACTTTTTTAGCTATTCATCCCTTCCAGGATGGAAATGGCAGATTATCACGCATTCTCACAACTTTCTTGTTACTAAAGTTAGGGTATATCTATGTACCTTACAGTTCCCTTGAAAGTAATAAGGAGAGTTACTACTTAGCTTTGCGTCGTACTCAACAATCCTTGAAGACGAGCAGCTATGATTTTAATCCATGGCTTATATTCTTTTTAAGGTCACTACAAAAGCAAAAATTTCATCTTGAACAAAAGGTGTCACATGAAAAAGTGTTAAATCTCTATTTACCACCACTTTCTGCTAAAGTATTAGCACTACTCAGCAAACATGGACGTCTTACAATTAAGGATTTGGAAAATATTACTAAAGCAAACTGCAATACCTTAAAGAAGCACGTATCTAATCTCGTAAAGAGTAATCACATCACTCAGCATGGAAAAGGCAAAGCAACCTGGTATGTAATATAGAGCTCAATAGGATATGTATTCATTTTGAATTGTTAAATTATTCAGCTATAGAATATAGATCACAGCTGTACAAACATTGTAGTTTGAGCCCACTAGATCCCAGTGCCCTATTCTTGTCATCCCAGTGCCCAGATACTGGGATCTCATTTTACTTTATAATGATGTCATGAAAGTAGCTGACACTGGGATCCAGAAAACTTAATTTCAACCAAATAATAAAGGCTAGATCCCAGTGTCACGCACTGGGATGACAAAAAAAGGAGCACTGGAATGACAGTAGTCCTACGTCATACCGCGATTCATTCGCGGTATCTCTTAGCATAGATCCCGCTAACAAGTAGCGGGATGACGGTTGTCAGGGTGTCATCCCAGTACCTTCTCCTGTCATCCCAGTGCCCAGACACTGGGATCCAGAAAAGTTTGCTTGTAAGCAAGCAAACTAGCATAGAAAGTTGTAAGTTAAAAATGTGATATAAAAGAGATAAGAGGGAAAGATAACCCTACTCACTATAGGAATAGGGCTATCACGGGCGTGTGCGACCGAATGAAAGTTGGTATTACAACCGTAGCCATCAAGGTAAACTAGCCCCATCTCTCGATACGTTTGAATAGTTGCATGGGACATATGTATGCACCCGTTTACAATCTTAAATTAATTAAACTATCGAGGTTATTTATTATGATTACATCTTATCAAAATTTCATTGGCATTGATATCGGAAAATTTAAAAATGTTGCTGCAGCTTATAACCAAAGGAGCGCTATCAAGTTTGACAATGATGCTACTGGTTGGCAACAGTTGTTTCAAAAATTTTCAGATATCCTACCTAATTCTCTAGTAACTTTAGAAAACACTGGAAAATATGAGCTTGGCTTAGCACATTTTCTTGTTGATAAGAATGTTGCTGTACATCGAGCTAATACTCGTAAAGTAAAAAGTTTTATCATATCACATGGAACTTTAGCAAAGACAGATCAATCAGATGCAAGAGCCCTTGCTCAATATGGTTTTGAACGCTATAGTGCTCTATCTCTATTTGTGCCTATGTCAAAAGAACAAACCGCCTTAGTTGCACTCTGTCAACGTCGTGATGACATTACGCAAATGAGAACTCAAGAGAAATGTAGGCTTGCAGCACCTGAAAACGACTATATAAAGGAAAGTTGCCAAAAAACAATAGACTTTTTTACCAGTCAGATAAATGAGTTCAACGATGCCATACAAAGAATTATTGATAAAAATCCAGAGTTACAAAAGCGTCAAAAAATCTTGAGAACAGTGCCAGGAATAGGTCTCAAGTTATCACAAGTTTTTGTGTGTCTAATGCCAGAACTTGGCCACCTAAACAAAAAAGAAGTTGCAAGTCTTGCTGGAGTTGCTCCACATCCAAAAGAAAGCGGTAAAACTATTGGTTACCGAAGGATAACAGGTGGTAGAAGCAATGTTCGTGCAAAGCTTTTCACAGCTGCTATGGCTGCTGCAAGATCTAAATCTGCACTTGGTGCTTTTTATTCTGATCTTATTGGTAGAGGTAAAAAGAAGATGGTAGCTATAACAGCTCTAATGCGAAAAATCATAGTAATTGCCAATGCAAGACTTAAAGAAGCAATTAATATGAAATAAAAAAAAATCTGCATAGAAAATAGGTTAACGGATATGTGCGTCTACACACATTTAAAGCACATATTCGTTAACCATAAAATCTAAGCAGTGGTTGCTGTTTGATATAAATTTCTTTCTGTATAAACTAGGATCTTTGTTACCAAAATACATTTTTCAATTGAATAAAAATACAAAATTATCAACAAATGAGACTAAATTCAAAAAATTTTAAAAAACATAGTTGATGGCTTACTCGTTAAAGCTGCAACGCGCGGTGATGGTAATTTAGGCGAAGATGTCACTGATAACACAAAAACCATAAAGGGTTTTCCTCAAGCTTTACCTGGTATAAAGGGTAGATTGGAGGTAAGAGGGGAAATATACATAAGAAATGACGATTTTTTAAAATTAAATAAGGATAACCAATTTTCAAATCCGCGCAATACGGCATCCGGTTCACTAAGACAATTGGACCCAGAAGTTACCGCCAGTAGACCGCTCAGGTACTTTGCCTATTCTTTAATTGGTGGAGCAGAAAAAACTCAATTTGAAGTATTAAACAAGTTGAAGAAACTTGGATTCTGTGTAAATGAACATCAATGCTTGGCAAACAATGTGGACGAGATGCTGAAGTTTTATAACAGGATTTATGATAATCGTCATGAATTAGGTTATGATATTGATGGGGTAGTCTATAAAATCAACAACTTAGAGTTGCAAGATCGTCTAGGTAGTACCAATAAAGCACCAAGAGGAGCTATAGCACACAAATTTCCTGCAGCTTATGGAAAAACTAAAATAGAAAAGATATTAGTACAAGTCGGCAGAACAGGCCAATTGACTCCAATTGCTCAATTAGTGCCAATAAACATAGGTGGGGTGGTCGTTACTAGAGCAAACCTGTATAATCAAGATGAAATAGAGCGCAAGGACGTAAGAGAAGGAGATGTCGTGGTAGTGCAGCGAGCAGGCGACGTCATTCCAAAGATTGTAGAAGTGGACAAAAATGCTCGTTCTCCGAATGCACCAAAGTTTATATTTCCGAATACCTGTCCAGAATGTGAAAGTGAAGTACAGATTGAAGGAGCAGCCATAAGGTGTTCTAATGAATTTACCTGTAAAGCCCAAATAATAGAAAAACTAAAACATTTTGTTTCGAAAGAAGCTTTTGACATTACCGGCTTTGGTGATAAGCAAATAGAGTTCTTTTATGACCTTGGTTTGATAAGGAAAATATAGCATTTCTCATAATAGTCCGAATAGGTCATAGGAAGGCAGAATCAACAGCACGACGAAAGGATTCGAATAGAGGAATGTTTTTCCTGGCTCTGTTTTTTATAGCAAACCAATGATGCTCAATTTTGTTAAAATCTGGAGAATAAGGCGGCAGATACAAAATTTCTGCACCGACTCCTTTAGCGAGCTTGATAAGCTTATCAGACTTATGAAAAGTAGCATTATCAAGAATGACAGTTTGTCCAGGTTCTAAGATCGGTGCCAAAAATTGCTCAAACCATCCATTAAAAATATCCATATTACAGTGGCCTTCAAATGTTAATGGAGCAACTATCTTTCTTCTACTTAAGGCTGCAACCATGCTGATTCGTTGAGTTTTTTTTCCAGATTTTAGGGCATAAAATCGCTGTCCTTTCTGGCAATACCCATATGGATAGTCCTCCGTGTTATCAATCCCAGACTCATCTATATACACTAAGTTTTCTGGTTCTTTTGTTGCTATAATTTTTAAGAATTCAGCACGTTTTTCTTCGTTCCTTTCCTTGTATCCATATGTCTTTTTTTGCGCGTAAATCCAATTTTTCTGAGAGCTCGGTGGATCGTTTCGATACTAACGTTGCCCCAAAGTTTAGCCATTTCCGACAGAGTTTTTCTACCGTGTTTTTTAGCAAATTCGATAAACTTATTCCAGTCGATAATTTTCTGATTGTAACCTCCATTACCGAGTTTTTTGACTGAAAGTCGCCTGTTTCTTTTTTTCTTTGCTTCCACTCCCACAAAGTAGTTCGTCCAATTTTAAATCTTGCTGCCACTGCTTCTCTGCTTTCCCCTTCGTCTAGTGCTTCCATTGCTTTTTTTCTTAAATCATAACTATATGCTGCCGGCATCCAACCTCCTTATCGCCATCTATCCTTAATCTTATCATATCCGGACTTCTGTGGAAAGAGCTATATCTGACATTTTTGCTCTCGAAGAAAAACTCAAAAATTTCAACTTAAGTAAGCTGAAGGGATGGGATGAAAAATCAATATCTAATTTACTCAAATCCATTAACAGCAGAAGAGTTGTGAGTTTGGATAAATTTATATGTTCTCTAGGGATTCGATACGTCGGACCACACGTAGCAAAATTACTAGCAAAACATTATGGCTCATATGAAAATTGGTATTCTGCTGATGAAGAAGAATTAATGAGCATAATAGGCGTAGGAGAAAAGATTATAGATTCATTAATATCTTTCTTCTCTGAAAAGGATAATGTTGAAATGGTAAAGAATCTCGCTTCTCAACTAAAGATTGAGCCTTTAAGTGCTAATGTTAGTAATTCCCCTCTTAGCGGAAAAATAGTGGTTTTTACTGGCAAGCTGTCAAGAGAGAGAAAGGAGATGCAAGCAGAGGCAGAATCTTTAGGCGGAATTCTGAGTTCAAGTGTATCAAATAAAACGGACTTCTTGGTTGTCGGCGAAAAACCTGGGTCAAAGCTCGAAAAGGCTAAAAAGCTGGGTATTAAAATTTTAACCGAGGAGGAATTTGTAACCTTTCTCCAAAAGTCTATATGAAGTTTCTGCTATAGATGCCTATTTGGGGTTTCAAGTTCCTCTGCAGTCAAGCTAGTTATTTGAGAAATATCATCAATAGAAACACCTAGTATAAGTAGATTATTCGCAACCTTGATTGACTCTACTTTATCAATCTTTTCTTTGTAAATTTGCCTTCTTTGGGATAAAAATTCTACCCATGTATCCAGTTCATCTCGTGATTCTTGATTGCTAATTTTTTTAGACTCTCTCACCCAACTTAATAGTTCTTTTTCTCCTTCACCATCTTCGTCTTCACAGCAGTCTTCTTCCGTTGATTTAAGCACCAGATCCTTAGCATCCACTGACAATTTTCTCGCTATTTCCCATAACCTTTCACCGAACATGGTGCTCCCTTGTTCATAGTAATGTACCTGTGGACCTCCTACACCAAGCTCTTTTGCTAATTCCTCTTGCGTATATCCCTGTATTATCCTCCACTTTTTCATCTCTTGCCTTTTGTTTGGACGCTTAGAACCCTTTTCCTCTTTATTATCATATTCATCAGCTGATAAACCTGTTGCTCGGTAGATTATATCAGTAGCAAATCCTGCCTTTAGCATATTCTTTGCCATTCTTATTCTCGCTGCTTTTAGAGGTTGTCCGGAAACTAGTAAATTCAAGCATATTCCCTCTTTAACATAACCCTACTCATAGCTAGGTATATGAAATTCTCAGTGGATGTTGTGAGTAAATCATACTCCTTCGATAGCCTTCTATTCCTATTAACCCAAGCAAAAGTCCTTTCTACAACCCATCTTCTTGGCTGTACTTTAAACCCTTGTTCTCTTGTTGGTAGTAGCTCAGGTGGAGTATCTTTGTGCACCCAAAATCTACATGGAGGCCTTTTAACAATTTCAATATCTATGTCATATTCTTCCTTTATGTGATTCTTTAAATTTCTTCCTTGGTATCCCATTTCAGCCCACATTTTTTTAACTTTAGTATATTTTGTTCTCATATTGTTTAATGCTATTTTAATACCATCTCTATCATTTTCGTTAGCAGCGCCTACGTAACAACCTAGTATAAAACCCTGAGTGTCTGTAATTATATGCCTTTTTCTACCCTTTACTTTTTTACTTCCATCATAGCCTTTGATCCCCCCTTTTCTGTAGTCTTTACAGATTGACTATCTACTATACAGGCACTCGGCTGCTCATTCATTCCTATTTTTCTTCTACTATATTTTGTAATTTCATAATTCATTTTCTCAAAAATTCCCTGCTTCTTCCATTGCCTGAACTGCTCATACACAGTCTTCCATAGCGGAAAATCATTTGGTAAATACCGCCATTGACACCCTGTACGCAATACATAGAAAATTGCTTCTAATATTTCTTTTTTGCTATACTTTGGCGGCCTTCCTCCTTTCTTGTATGATACTCTGAAGTGTTTTTCTATTCTTGCCCATTCCCTTTCGCTTAGATCTGTTGGATACTTTTTTCTCATCTTTACCCCGTACTAAAATTTCAGATATTATAGCCTTTTACTTGTTTCCGGACAACCTCTTACATCATTTTCCTCTTCAGCTCGAATAGATTTGGTTAATGCATAAATCGCTTTACGTGATTCTCGCCCCCTTGTTTTTGTGTATTTTCCTATGAAATCGTACATCCATTGGATCTTACTTTTATCAAAACAACTGTTTTCTTTGAGTACTTTTTGTCTAGGAAGTAGATCACTCAAACTAACTGATAATGCATCTGCTATAACTTGTAATTCTTCATCTGGAATGCCACATATCCCTTGTTCATATCTTCGCAGCGTGTAATATTTTATGCCTGTTTTATCTGCTAGATCTTTTAGGGTATATTTTCGTTTTAACCTCCAGCTTCTTATTTTTTGCGCTATTTTGTATCTTGTAGCGTTAGTATGCTTTATACGGCTACTATTAATGTTACTAGCGGTCACTCTTTTTCACATAAACAAACATATATACCTAATCATAAACACTCTGAATAAAGACCTTAATTTTCATTTGCTTTGGACGATGGCTTCATCCTACTTGCTGCAGCAGATTTAGAGTTTCTTCTTGATGGTTTCTCAATCTCATAACTTCTGTATTTCAGCTTTTTAGTTTCTTTTCTAGCCAGTCTATCCGCCTCCTCGTTTACCATTGTGAGCTCTAACCCACTTCCAATTAACGTCATGCTGTAAGGCAACTTCATCTAGCTCTTTCCATAATTCCATCTGGTTTTTTAGTTGCTGTTTTCCAACCATTTGCCTTCCACTTGCTGATCCATTCTGTTATACCCTGTTTAACATAGAGACTATCTGTGTGTAAAATAACCTCACAAGAAATTTTTAACATCTTTAGCCCGTTAATTACAGCCTTTTTGTTGTTTGTTGTGTTTTCCTCACCTCCAGAGATACGTTTCTTGATAAAGACACTTTTATTTTCATACATAACTACAGCAGCCCAGCCTCCTGGACCAGGGTTTCCAGAACAAGCTCCATCTGTATATATTGTAACCTTCTTTTTTTCGCCCATACTCACAGGATACGGATTTAACATAAATTTTCTACTGAAATATGTTGATATTAAGTTTCTGATTTTTTATTATGAAGGTGTGAGAGGTTAATCTCACGATAATCGTAATTGAGTTTTTACGCTCGTATTTTTATTAGGCTCCCACACCAAAAAGCGTATCTTTGATGTCTCCTACAGCTCCAAACTCATAGCATCCATTTGCCGGTCTTTTAAGGCGCTTTACAGAAGGGTTGATTAAAAGATGTATAAAGGGACGTCTAAGGTGCATAGTAGCATTCTAGGGCCATCTATGAAGGTAGTTTTTTGCCAACTCTTGAAATTCAGCTAAATTTACCACTTTAATAGACCTCAGCATAAAAGAGTTGAATATTTCTTCAGAATTGTGTATAATTATTAATGCTTTTTAGGTTGATTTCTTATGACTTTTTCTAAGTTTCTAGATCCAAAAAACGACTTAAGTTTTAAAAAAATCTTTGGCTCTGAGAAGAACAAAAATATTCTTATACACTTTTTAAACGATATCTTAGGCTTTTCTGGTGGTAATGAAATAAAAGAAATAGAATTTCTCAGTACTATCATGGATCCTGAAATTGCCTCTGATAAACAAAGTATTGTTGATGTTCTTTGCAAAGACTCTATTGGTCATAGATTTGTCATCGAAATGCAGCTCGCTCGTGATAAAGGCTTTGAAAAACGCGCCCAATTATATGCCGCTAAAGCTTACTCAAGGCAATTAGATAAATCTGGCAATTACATTGATCTACAGAAAGTTTTCTTTATTGCTATTTCCAATTGTAACTTACTTCCTAACGAAGTTGATTATCTTTCTACTCATAATATACGTGATGTAAAAACCAATGGACATTACTTAAAAGATTTTCAATTTGTCTTTATTGAGTTACCTAAATTTACAAAAAGCAGAGTAGAGCAGCTAGAAAGTATAGTAGATCGTTGGCTATTTTTCTTTAAATATGCTGAAGAAACGACAGATGAAGATTTAAGGAGAATAGCAGAAAAAGCACCAATAATAAAGTTAGCCTACGATGAGTTAGACAAGTTTCGCTGGAATGAGAAAGATCTGATAGCGTACGAAGAAAGGATAATGGATCTGCGGAAAGAAGAAGGCATCCTCGCTCAAAAACTTGATGATGCTACTGCAAAAGGCATCCAAATCGGACATAAAAAAGGCAGAGCTGAAGGCAAGGAGGAAGGTATTCAAATTGGCGTGGAGAAGGGTGAAAAACAAGCTAAGATGACAGTTGCAAAGAATCTACTTAAAGCAGGGGTTTCTATTGATATCATAGCTCAAACTACTGGTCTTACAGTTAACGAAGTCAAAGACTTAATCTGATTTTATCTTTTGACACCTAGATGAACATCTTTGTACTAGATGAAAACCCAGCAATTGCGGCACAAATGTTATGTGATAAGCATATAGTAAAAATGCCATTAGAAACTGCTCAATTACTGAGTAATGTTTTTTCAATAGCATTAAAAGTGCCAAATCCTTTAGTCAGCATCACAGACCAGAATATAGAAGTTCCATATAAACTTACTCACAAAAACCACCCTTGTTCTCTATGGGCTAGACCTACACAACTATTTGGATTAAGCTTCTTTCTAGGTTGCTGTGTTTCAGCAAGTACTACATCTAGGTTAGATATACGTTGCAGATTCATACTTAATATATTTGAAATATATTCTCTTGTACGCACAAAATGACCTTCATCTCTTCCTTGGACTTGCAAATGTCTACGTACTTCATTAAGAATATTATTTCTACTTCCTTGCAACACAGCATGAATATCTTTAGCATTTTCCAATGCCCATAAGCCGCAATTATAATCATCTTTTTGTTGAGTAACAGAAACATCATTAACATTAATTTGAGCTTGCTGTAAAACTTGACGAATATTACCTGGAACATTATTACCCAACGAGTCCACATAGTACCCATTATACTCCCCATTTTGATAGGCGATAACTAACGTAACCCAATGATTATTATTTAAATTAACGATTAAAGTTAATGGCCGTTTTTCACCCCTTGTTGTTATGCTATTCTGAAACTTCTGCAATTGACCAGCTATATGTTCTGGTGATCCCACAACCTCAAACAACGTATCAGTTCCATAACCATATTGTACCCTTGCAATATCAGCTATATCGTGTTGTTGAAGCAAGTAATGATAATCACCTTCCGCTGTTGCAAATTCTAAGGTAGGCAATTCTTCTTGTATAGCCATATTCTTGAGCTTTTGTGCTATTTCCTTTCGCTTTTCTGAATGTTTTTCCATATCTATGTCAATAGAACTATGGCTCACTTGAGCAGAAATAAACTCATCACTCATTAATATGAAAGAATTTTTATCTTTAGCTCCCACATTAACGACTACACCCATGAAAAGCATTCTATCATTATCTGTAATTGCTTTCAGTGCCGCCCCCTTAGCATATCTAACATTTTGCTCTTTTGTTAATTTATCAACCTCTTTTTTCATTCCTTCTTTATCTAAGTTTTTATCTATAAGCTTAAATTCCAGCGCTATAGGAGTGTATTCTTTAGTACCCTGAGATGAAGGACCAATACCTTGAATTACCATATCAACACGACCACCTGCTCCTACTTGAAATTCAGGTATAATTACAGTCTTCGCAGAAGTCTCCTGTAGCTTTAAATCACTGTAACTACTAAATAAACCATTAAGAACAGCTTGCAATCTTGCTTCATTAGTAATCAAATCTTTAATAGGGTAAACCGCATCTGCCACTTCACTAAGCAACATTTTATAGGCTTGCAATGAAACCTTACTGTTAGAAATATGTTGAGAAGTGATTGCTTGATCAAGTTTTACCTTTAATTCCTCAGAATTAGGTATCTTAAGAAAATTACCTGTAATTTGCTGGTCGGTACCACTTGGTTTATATTTACTTACCTGTTCTATTTTTAAAAGGTCTTCAAAGGATAACCCTGTTTCATACTTTTTTAGACTCGTTTTAATTTCCATGACATTTCCTACCTTTCCGATTTTAGGTATGTTCAGCACTGGGATTCTTTTATTAGCATAGAATTGTTTTGTATTGGATTCTCGTATATGAAAAATGAATGCTGTTTTTTCTTGCCCTTCATCACCTTGAACAAATATTAATGTCATAACCGGGCTTCTGGACAAAGTGTACTCCTCTCCCTGAGACCAATTTAGCGGATACTCATCATATGAATATATATACTTTTTTATGTTACTTTGACCTTGACCAATTTTGTTAACTAAGATTGATTGACCTAATATGTCTCGACTGAAATAATAATGATCTTTTGTCTCTTTATTTGCCGGAAAAGTATGGTATTCACTTGATAATAAACCTGCTATTTCTTGCTTAAAATTTTCTTCAGAAATTTGTTGATTATTCCATCTGTGAACTAATTTTACAAAATCCTCCATCAAAGGAGCTGGTGGTCGTTTAATAGGTTTTACTTCAGTTTTAAACGGTTCCGCATTATCTAAATTTAACCCAACAGCAATAGCATTATCTGCATTAGTTAAAATCCTCATCTTATTTGGTCTAAAACCTTCAATGTAACCTTTAGCTTGCTCTAGCGCATCATTTGGATTAACTTTTCCTGTAGTTCCGGCCTTAAGTTCAATAAGAATTGGTACTGAATCAACAGCACGATTAGGCCCACGAACAAGCAAAACAATATCAGCATAACCTCCGCCAGCAAATTGTTCCAGATAGAGTTTGGTATTATCACGATACCGAAAATTATCAAAGATTCCTGCTACAAAACCATGTTGATCAGCTTCACGAGCTTTAGTGCCATAAACATTAGCTTGTAAGTCTAAATTGGTATGAACTTTTTAATATAATTTAGAATTTCTTCGAGATTTTCCCTGACTTGACGTGTATCTGAACTGACAAGATTTTCAATATAACTTTCTAGATAGACAGATTTACCTAACTTTTTTTTCACTTCTTTAAATGGAAACTCTGTTGGAGGAGAAAAAGGTAAATCTTTGATTTTCTTGTTAGTTTCTAGCTTAATGTTTATTTTTTCATCTTCTCCACCACTCTTTAAAGTATATCCTTTTGCTGATAAAATTCTTGATATTTCCTTACTAAAATCATCAAGGTTTTTATCTGAGCTATTTAGAAATTGCTTAGCTTTTTTTAAAAATTCATCTTGAGGTAGATAACGACCTTTTAACTCATCACAATTAATTTGCACTGTTTGAACATTTCCATATACATTATTAGCTTTACACTCCAATACGTTGTTCTTCAGATATAAATATAACTTCTTTGACTTTATATCTTTGTCTGAATTTGGTTTGCTTTTTACTAACTCATATTTATCTTTAAGAATTTTTATCACATCAATTTGAAGCTTACGAGCATCCAATTCAGTATAATCTCTACCCATTACACTCTTGAACTCGCCCTTGGTGAATTCAAAGCTCCTAGTATGTGCATCTGAAGGCTTAGAGTGTTGAGCTTCTATATCTTCAGTAAAAATAAAAACATGTATTTTGGATTCTGTTTCTGCTACAACCTTTAAAGTTCTTGCCCCTTCAAAACGAAAATGTAACTTCTTTATTCCTAGCTTATCGTTAAGCTTAGTATCTAACACACTGGAAAAAGAACCTAAAAATCTATGAGGAAAAAAGCCAGGCTTTTCACTAGAATGTAAATAAGATTGTATTTGATCAACCAATGACTGATATCTTGCTTCAAAAGATAGATCTAACTGATCTACTGCATTAGAAGTTGAAGAATCTACTTTCCCAAAAAGTAACTCTATTAATTCAAAATCTTGTGGTTTTGCTTGTTGTTGATTGTTATCAACCATAGCCTCCTCCTAATTTTAACCTTTTACAACTTTTACTCTCACTAAAATTCCTTGTATACTTTCGTTTAAGTGTAAGTAACTGAATTTCCTAAAACAGAAACACTATACTTTGCTTCTAATATCAGTAACTTCCTGTTTTACAGATTCTATATTCAACAATGACCTTGGTGACTGACTATCACCTGCTCCACGATCCAATTGCTTGTTTCTCACTCTCATAAATACCTCATATTCTGACTTATCTTCTTCCATAATAGACTGCATTTGCTCTTGACTAAGAGATTTAATAATTTCCGGCAATATCTTGATATCCATATTCTTTTTTATCAGACAAACAATTCTATTTTTAGATGAGTATCCTATACTTAACTTATCTAAAAAGTGTTGTCTATGTGCTTCAAAGCTAGGATGATTCCACATAGAGGCAAGCATATCACTGCCAGATTTAACAAAATTATCATCTGGTACAGAAAGAATTGAATCTAATGCTCCAAACATTGATGTACTATAACCTTCAGGAGATAAATCTTCTAACTTTAAATGTTCAAATAGCCTTTTGGCACTTTCAAAAAAGTAACTTCCCGTGAGCTTACTTAACGTATAATGATACTTATTTTGTTTAAAATCTCTTTTTAATAATTCATGATATCTGTTAAAATCGAGATAACGTAGGCAAAAATCAACCATCCCAACATCATCAGTAGAAAAACGTCCTTTATTATATGCTACTTCCATTAATAAATCTTCTTTTCTTTTTGGGGATACAGAATCAATTGACTGTAACTTATCCCAGAAGAACTCCAAGGCTTCTACATGCTTTTCTAGCATCGCACATTTAAAAGCGTAAACGTATCGATGCTCATTATTTAATTCTAACTGATGTTCTTGGTTATTCATAGCATGTGACCAGTAAATCATTAAAGCCCCTTTATCACATCCCTTAACTAAACTCTCTACTGGTTTACTACCTAATGTTGATTTAAATTCCTCAAAAATAGCTCTTATCTCGTCTTCAAAACAACACCAGCAGGCAATCCTATAGCGGTCAAAACTATCAAGGAGTTTTTTTTGCCTACCCTTAAACTTCACAGTTAACAATTTTCTCCCCACAGTATACCTGTTGAGCTTCACCTGCTCTGAAGTATCTCCTATTGGTATTTGCCAACAAGTTTTATCCTCTAAAATCTCCTTAAGAAAAGGCGGTATTATCGTTCTGTCCCACTCACGGAACAATGTCTGATATGCAATGCAATATCTCTTAATCTCTAACTCTTTTATTCCTTTATGAGGATCATCTTTTTTAATAGAAGTAAGTAATATCTTTTGTACATTTTCGTAATCCATACTTAACCCCTTAACAAGATTTAATATATTTTAGAAATGGTGCGACCTGAAAGTCTTCGGTCATATTGTTTAAAAGGAGAGGAATTCATTCAGAAAGAAACTGAAAGGATTCTAAAACTTATTAAACCAGATGTTTTGCCGTCTGAGTCTACGCATCAGTGCGAATCGGGCAACCGGTTGGTGCCAAGCGATGCGGACAATGAACCTCCTCTTGAAAAAGAAGATGCTCAATCGTGAGAGGGGCATAAACTGCAAGCATCATGTGGTTGGAGGGCTAGGCTAGTGGTATGGTGAACGTAAGTGAAGCTTTATAAGTACCGATACGATGAAAGAGCTAAAGATGCTGATAAGCTCTGACCAAAAGGTAATGTGGATAAGTTACATTTTTCATTTCTAGATGTACGCAAATAATAACTCCACCGGTATAGAGAAGCCACCTAACCCACTATTGTATGAATGGAGAAACAGGGTAAGCCTGTATTTTCGCCTACATGGCAAGCAAACCGCAAGGAATGCTGATGGAAGTGCAGGTAAAGGAGAATGGAGAAAGCGAATGCCATTTTGTAACGAAATGGATAGAATTTGTAACATTAATTCGCGTGAAAACGAGCAGACTTCCGTTTGGTCCCTCGTGACAAGAAACTTTGTTAACCACTTAAGGTAGGAAAGCAGATGATTACAAGTAAACCTGTAAGTGCATCTACCAAAAGCTTTGAAGCATGGAAGCAGTTGCCATGGAAGAAATGCCAGAAAGTTATTGTGAGGCTACAAAGATGTATTGTTAAGGCTGTCCAAGAAGGAAGATGGGGTAAGGTAAAAACTTTACAACATCTTCTCACACGCTCTTTTAGCGGAAAAGCTTTGGCTGTTAAGAGAGTAACTGAAAACCAAGGAAAAAACACAGCGGGTGTAGATCGTCAACTATGGTCAACTTGCAATGCTAAATTTCAAGGAATAAAGCAGTTAAAGCAAAGAGGATATAAACCTTCTCCGCTAAAACGGATTTATATCAGTAAATCTAATGGCAAAAGAAGACCTCTTGGAATACCCACGATAAAAGATAGAGCCATGCAAGCATTATATCTGTTTGCTCTGGAACCGATAGCTGAAACGATCAGTGATCGTCACTCCTATGGCTTTAGACCTAAAAGATCCTGTGCAGATGCTACAGTAGCTTGTCATTTGTTACCGGCAAGTCGTAATCAACTACAATGGATACTTGAAGGTGATATCAAAGGATGCTTTGACAACATTAATCATGAATGGCTTATGAAGCATATTCCTATGGAGAAAAAAATTCTGCATAGTTGGTTAAAAGCTGGCTTCCTAGAATCAAAAACTCTGTATCCCACAACTGCAGGTACCCCGCAAGGTGGTATAATTTCTCCAATACTAGACAATTTAGCCTTAAACGGACTTGAAAAGTTATTGGAAAGTCGATTTGGTAAACTCGGCAGTAGAAAAAGAAACAAAATCAGAAGTGGAGTGAATGTAATCAGATACGCAGACGACTTTATTATTTCAGGTTTCACACATGAAGTACTGGAAAAGGAAGTTAAGCCTTTAGTATCATCTTTTCTTCATGAGCGAGGTTTAATTCTGTCAGAAGAGAAGACAAAGATTACATCTATCACAACAGGGTTTGACTTTCTTGGTTGTAATGTACGTAGATATAATAAGAAGTTAATTATTAAACCTTCGAAAGAAAGTATTAAAAGACTTCTTAATAAAGCACGTACATTGATAAAAGCAAATATAGCGAACACTCAGGCTATAGTAATTAAGTCACTCAACTCTCTACTGAGAGGATGGGGAAGTTACTATCACCATGTGTGTGCTAAAAAAGCGTTTAGAAAGATCGACAATGAAATTTGGCATAGTTTATGGAAATGGGCAAAGAAAGGACATCCTCGTAAAGGATTACGTTGGATAAAGAATCGTTACTTCAAAGTAATGGGTCAACGCCAATGGGTTTTTGCTGCACCCCTATGCAAGAACAAACCAAAAGAGATACGGTATTTAAGACTGCTTAAGCTGATTGATATACCTATCAGACGACATGTTAAAATCAGAGCGGATGCAAATCCCCTTGACTTAAAATGGAAAAAGTATTTTGATGAGAGAGTGAAACGAACAAGAATGTTAGCAAGCTCTTTCTCAAGAGAAGGTTCTCTACTGTTGGTGTCACCATTAAGAATGATGTTTCCTGAGGAATCATGAAGGACAAGCCGGTTCTAGAAAAGAAGAACTTAGATAAGGGGCTCAAGCGTAGTGTTGGGAAACCTGCATGCTGCGTTTCTAAGGGAGGGGGTAGTAGTAATACTGCTTCCTTACCTGACCAACTCGCTCGTGATAAAGGCTTCGAAAAACGAGCTCAACTATATGCTGCTAAGGCTTACTCAAGGCAAGCTGATAAATCTGGTAAGTACATTGATTTAAAGAAGGTTTTCTTTATTGCTATCTCTAATTGTAATTTATTTCCTGATAAGCTTGATTATATATCCAGCCACACTATAAGAGATGAGAAAACCAATGAGCATGACTTAAAAGATTTTCAATTTGTATTTATTGAACTACCTAAATTTCCTAAGAATAAGGAAGAACAGCTAGAAAGCATAGTGGATCGTTGGTTATTTTTCTTCAAATATGCAGATGAAACTACGGAAGAAGACTTAAGGAAAATAGCAGAAAAAGCACCAATAATAAAGTTAGCCTACGATGAATTAGACAGGTTTAGCTGGAATGAAAAAGATTTAGTAGCTTATGAAGAAAGAATAATGGATCTACGGAAAGAAGAAGCCATTCTTGAATACAGACTTGACCTTGCTACTGAAAAAGGCATCCAAATTGGCGAAGAAAGAGGCATCAAAATCGGTAAAGAGGAAGGAAAAATCGAAGGAAAAATCGAAGTCGCAAAAGCAATGCTGGCTAACAATGTTGATGTCAACACTATTGTCAAATTTACTGGCCTTTCTATTAGTGAGATTGAAGAATTAAGTGTGAACGGTTACTAATTAAGAACTTTAATTATCAATCATAAATCACTGAATTTCGCTAGTAAATTTGTTGCCATTGTCCATATTGCACAATTTTATATAAGATATAGTATAACAATAGTGTCCGTTCAGCTAATACCAATTCCCACTGCACAATAAACGGATAGATAACAATGGAAAAAAAGCCATACTATTGCCTTTCTTTCTCACTCCACAATTAAATAACTCTACAATATCGCTTATTTGATTCACTAATAATGAGAATTGGTATAACTTTGCTATTTTTCTCTCTAGATTCTTGCAAAGTTCTACAAGATTAACCACATTACCTCACGGTTTCTCTATGATTATTTTTTTAGATTACTTGTTTACCTTATTTGCCGTTCTCCTGAACGAATATACATAAGCTATAAAAACTATCTAATAGCTACCCAAAACCCTTATTTCCCACTCAAGTTCAACATTAAATTTATCCTTTACTGCATCTTTTACTTTGTTGCCAAGGTTTTCCAAGTCAGATGCAGTTGCATTATCGTAATTGAGCAAGAAGTTACAATGTTTCTTAGAGATTCTAGCTCCACCAATATTTAACCCTAGGCAGCCAGATTTATCAATTAACTCCCATGCTCGGTAGTTTTTTGGATTTTTGAATATGCACCCAGCAGTTTTTCCTCTTATTGGCTGGCTTTTATTTTTCCTCTCAATAACTTCCTTTAACCTTTGCAGTATAAGCTCATACTCTGAGTTTACCCCTTTAAACTCAGCTTCAACAAAAATCCAATTTCCTTTTAGGCTATGTCCACGGTAAAAATACCCCATTTCTTCGCTGGAGAACTCATATAGGTTTCCATCCTCTAGATTCACTGCTTTTATGGATTGTACAACACTTGCGATATCACTACCATATGCACCTGCATTCATTTCTATTCCGCCACCAACTGTTCCTGGAATTCCAACTAGAAACTCCAACCCACTAATCTGCTGATTTCCCGCAAAGTGAGCAAGGTTGCTGAGCAGCACAGCTCCCCCAGCTACAATAGAGTTGTTACCCTTACTTTTAATATATGCAAACTCCTTACCTAATTTTACTGTTATTCCTCGAATGCCACTATCTCGCACTATTATGTTGGATGTTGCACCAATAACGCTAACTGGCAGTTCAGTATTTTTAATCAAGTATGTTAAATCTTCAATATCACATGGTTTAAATAATACATCAGCTCGTCCACCAACATTTAACCACGTCGCTTTAGACATTAAGACATCATAACGATAGATTCCACGTACTTTAGGTAAGCTTATAAGCATTTTGATTTCAACTCTAATCCTGCATCCATACCCATTTTCTCCGCATCTTCTATAAATGAAGTGCGCTCAGTGAAGTATATATTTTTTCCACTTGCTAACATACAACGAAGGTGTAGCATATTTTCGCTCACATATTCAGCCAAAGCTGCAAGTGGTGTAAAACATGAACCATTCACTGTCTTCATAAAACTGCGCTCTGATTTCACTCCTATAAAAGACATATTATTATTAATTTTCTCTAAAAGATCGATAATTTTTACATCATTCCTTCTACATTGAATACAAACCGCCCCCTGCCCCACTGCACTTAATATAACTTTTGGTGGCAATACCTCTGTAATCAAGTGATGTTTTTCTAATCTTATGAGTCCTGCTTCAGCTAGAATTATTCCATCAAAACTTTGATTTTGCAATCTGGTTGTTACATTTCCACGTAGCGGTACTATATTTAAATCTGGTCTAACATTTAACAACTGAACTTTTCTTCTTATTGAAGAAGTGGCAATAGTAGCCTGCTGTGGCAAAGACTCAAGGCTATTGTGTTTATGAGAAATAAACGCATCGCATGAACTTAGCCTTTCTAAAACACAAGGAATTGTTAAACCCCCTGAGAAAAACGCAGGCATATCTTTTAGCGAATGAACTGCCATGTCTATATTATTTTCGAGCAATTCAGTCTCAATTCCTTTAATGAATAATCCTTTGCCTCCTATTTCAGCAAGATTTGCGTTTGCATACTTATCTCCAGAAGTTTTTATTTTAACAATTTCAATAGATAAGTTAGGAAAAGAATCCAGCAACTTTTGTTTTGCTTCCAAAGCCTGGGCAACTGCAAGCTTGCTTCCTCTGGTACCTATTTTGACTAGCATGTGTACGATTGTTTGTCTGATGTCATTCAAGTAGCTGACTACTTGGATCCAGTTTAATTCATTATATAAACCTTTGCATTTATTGTACTTTAACTTAAAACCAAAAGCAACTTTGACTTTACAAAATAATAACCTTTTATATGCATAAATAAGCTTACTGGATTCTAGTACTTGCATGACAAGGTATAAACCTTATCGTCATACCACCGCGAACCGTCATACCGTCACGGTATCTCTAGATCCCGCTAACACGTAGCGGGATGACGAATTATTTAACCGTCATACCGCGATTCATTCGCGGTATCTCTAGATCCCGCTAACAAGCAGCGGGATGACGGTTGTCGTTTAGCTATAAATATTAAAAAATTTACCAAGCGAAAAAAAAGGCAAAAGAAGCCCCGTGGTGGTTGGCTATTTACTATGTACTAAAATATCGGCGTTTTTTTTATTCTAAAACGCTTGATTAAGAGCGATTTAGCTGCTTTTAACTTGCAACTAACCTACACCGCAAGTGTTTAAGAAATTTACTAAGCAGGAAAAAAGGCAAAGAAACCCCGTAGTAGCTAGCATTCAAATTCTCCCTTGTCAATTTGACGTTTTTTGCTGTCTTAAACGCTTTGTAAGCGCGTTTCGGCTTATATAGGTAAAAACCTAAAAATTTTTAAACACATGCGATGCACGTAGTGCGAAAAATTAAACATGAGACGCCAAATACCCTAAGTTTTTTGTCATTAACCTGCACAGATTGCGAAGATAAATAAATAGCTTCAGTTTCATGATAGGGGGGATGGCAAAGCTTGTCAAGGAATTTTTATGGCCTAGCGTCACGTGCTGGAATGACATTTGGGAATATGTTATCCGTTTGTCACTTCTAAATGATAAGAGCCTCAATGAATTTATTAGTTTATTACATGTCTCTTTTCATGTATAAATCTATAGAAAGTTTTATACGGAAGTTGTTTTATGAGCAAAATTATAGAAATCAGAGCACCAAAAACTCTTGGTGGTGAATCAGTTACAGAAGGTATAGTAAAAATAAAGAAGGGTATTGGAGAAGCAGTAAAAGTAGATGACTTGATCTTTGAAATTGAAACTGACAAAACAGCACTCGAATTAACTGCAGAAGCTTCAGGGCAAATAACTGAATTTCTTGTAAAGGAAGATGATGTAATAAGCCCTGATCAATTGTTAGCGAAGCTTTCCATGGGAGAAGTAAAAGAGGAAGCAAAAAAAGAAGATAAAAGCGAAAGTTCTGCTAAAAAAGATGCTCCATCAGCTCGTAAAATTATGGAAGAAAATGCAATCAGTGCAGAAAGCGTCAAAGGAACTGGCATGGGAGATAGAATAACAAAAGCAGATGTGATAGGCCACATGAACAAAGCTGAACAGCCTGCAATAAAACAATATGAATTGCCAAAAAGTGTAGTAAATGGAGAGCAAAGAGAGGAACGAGTAAAAATGAGCAAAATAAGGCAAGTAATTGCCGCTCGTTTGAAGGCGTCGCAAAATACTGCTGCAATACTGACCACGTTCAATGAAATTGACATGAAGAATGTCATGGATCTAAGAGCAAAATATAAGGACGCCTTTGAAAAAAAATATGGAATAAAACTTGGTTTTATGTCGTTTTTTATAAAGGCAGCGGTGCAAGCATTGAAAGAAATTGCTGAAATTAACGCTGAAATCTCAGGCGATGAAATCATATATAAACATTACTATGACGTAGGTGTTGCTGTTGGCAACGATAAAGGTCTTGTTGTACCAGTTATTCGGGGTGCCGATCAGATGTCATTTGCAGAAATTGAGTTGACTTTAGTTGCTCTTGGCAAAAAAGCTCGTGAGGGTAAATTACAAGTATCAGAAATGGAAGGTGCAACATTTACCATCTCAAACGGTGGAGTATACGGTTCACTTCTTTCCACTCCGATAATAAACCCTCCGCAATCTGGAATACTTGGAATGCATTCAATACAAAACAGGCCAGTTGCCATGGGCAACTCAATTGAGATTAGACCTATGATGTACATTGCCCTCTCTTACGACCACAGAATAGTTGATGGCAAAGGAGCAGTAACTTTCCTCATTAAAATAAAAAATTATATAGAAGATCCAAACAGGTTAGTTTTGGAAGTGTAGCTCAAATGAGTTGTTGTTAGTCTAGTATTGCTAAAAACCTAAATATCATCTAGTTCTGCCAATAGTTTCACAACTTCCGGATGATCAGGGCCATAATGTTTCTTAAAGATGGATGAAGCCCGTTCAAACAATTCCTTTTGTTTCTTGTGGTCACCTAGAGCACCATAAACGTCACATAAGTCTGCCAGTAGTTTGGCAACTTCAGGGTGATCAGGGCCGTAATGTTTCTCAAAAATAGGTAAAGCCCGTTCGAACAACTCTTTTGCTTTCTGAGGATCACCTAAAGTCCTATAAGTGGTACCGAAGCTCACTAATGTTCTAGCAACTTCGAAATGATCAGGTCCATAATGTTTTTCTTGAATTGCTAAAGCCCGTTCAAGCAACTCTTTTGCTTTCCGAGAATTACCTAAATTCCCATAGGCATCACCTAGATTGGCCAATGCAATGGCAACCTGAAAATGATCAGAACCATAGTATTCTTCAAGAATAGGTAAAGCCTGTTCAAGCAACTCCTTTTGCCTACTAGGATTACCTGAATCCCCATAAGCATTACCTAGATTTGTCAGTGCAATGGCAACTTGAAAATGATCAGAGCCATAGTGTTTCTCAAGAATAGGTAAAGCCTGTTCAAGCAACTCCCTTTGTTTCTGAGGATCACCTGAGGTACCGTAAACAATACCGAGGTTTATCAATGCAATGGCAATTTGAAAATGATCAGAGCCATAATGTTTTTCTTGAATTGCTAAAGCCCGTCCAAGTAACTCTTTTGCTTTCTGAGAATCACCTAAAGCTCTATAAGAGGTACCTAGACCTACTAATGTGCTAGCAACTTGGGAATGATCAGGCTCATAATGTTTCTCTTGAATTGCTAAAGCCCGTTCAAGCAACTCCTTTTTTTCTTCATAGTTACCTAAATTCCCATAAATGATACCGAGGTTTGTCAATATAACAGCAACTTGGGAATGATCAGGCCCATAATGTTCCTCTTGAATTGCTAGAGCCCGTTCAAGTAACTCTTTTGCTTTCTGATGGTTACCCAGACCCCCATAAGCGTTGCTTAGGTTTGTCAGTATAATAGCAACCTGGAAATGGTCAGAGCCATAATGTTTCTCAAGAATAGGTAAAGCCTGTTTAAGTAACTCCTTTTGTCTCCTATGATTACCCAGATCCCCATAAGCGATACCTAGATTTGCCAGCGCTATAGCAACTTGAAAATTATAAGGCCCATAATATTTCTTAAAGATAGATAAAGCCTGCTCAAGCAGCTCCTTTTGTCTTCTGGGATTACCCAAGTCATGGTATCCATCGTTCATCCATATTAACAAATACACAAGATAATCCTTTTCTATTGTTTGTTTTTCTGAAGGATTTTTTGCTAGCCAATTATCTATATGTGATAAAAACGCTTCTAAGTGCGGCAATAATTGTCGCTTCTTAGCATAATCTTCTAATTTATCACTGTCGTCAGGGAAGCTTTCTTTTAGTAATTCAAAAGTCTTTTTCACAACTTTGTTTTTGCCTTGTTTTTCTAACTCTATCCTTATTACTTGCTGTACTAACCTGTGAATATTGACTAAATTTTGCTCTTCTCCTGAGTTGATCATTGAATATTGCTTAAGTAGTTGGATAGCATCACC
The DNA here is from genome assembly GCF_964028465.1 of Wolbachia endosymbiont (group A) of Aleiodes leptofemur. Classification (NCBI taxonomy): domain Bacteria; kingdom Pseudomonadati; phylum Pseudomonadota; class Alphaproteobacteria; order Rickettsiales; family Anaplasmataceae; genus Wolbachia; species Wolbachia endosymbiont (group A) of Aleiodes leptofemur. The sequence continues at coordinate 504,392 of NZ_OZ034782.1, read as the reverse complement.
TAACTTTTCTTCATTGCGTTCTACCCCTAAAAACATTTTTGCAGGAATGTTGTCAGGAGCAATATAGGCAATGATATCCAAGATTTCTTTGGCTTGCTGACCATACTCTGGGTTATCTTTGATTTTATCAATAGTAATTCTCCAGGTTATAAAAGTTGTCTTGGTGTAGCTATTGTCGCTGTCTTTAGGAAACTTAAAATCAAGTAATTTTTCTGCTTCCTCTTTGTATCTCTTTAAATAATCACTAATTTCAAACTTCAAGCCTACATTCTTTAATGCTATATCCCTTTCTTTTATGTATGCAACTGCCTGCTGCAAAGCTAAAGGAAAATGCTGTAATGTTTCTGCCAAATTCTTTATTTCATTTTCTTGTGACCCATCTTTTATACCTAATGCTTTTCTAATAAAGTCTATTGATTCTGGTTCAGTAAATGCACCCAATGTTAATGATTTTATATCTCCCCATTTCTGATTACGAGAGGTAATCAAAACACTAGGTTTATTATCATCAGATGATAAAAAGTGGGACGGTAAGAATTGACTAATACCAGCATCTTGACCTTCACTTCTATATTCTTCTGCATTATCGAAAACAAAGAGACTTTTTCTCTTGGCGAAAAAAGCGTATATGTCTCTTACAATAGATTCAATATCCCTATCTTCTGTAGGAATGCCTAAAGGATCTCTAGCTAACCTGAGAAAAGACTGCACCATGGTTTCATGGGTTTCAGCTTTTATCCATATAATATTGTTGTCATAATCTTTACTGTGTTCTTCAATATATTTTTTGGCCAGCTCAGTCTTACCTATTCCTCCCAACCCACTAATAGAAACCAGTTGCGATATTACTGTGGCTACACCTTGACTTTTTTGTATTAATTTGTGTAGTTCTCGTAATTCTTCTGTCCTTCCAGTGAACGATCCTACTGGATTTCTCACCTCAAATCGAAAGCCTCCTAAGATTTCTTCTTTCATCTTGCGAAAGAATTCTCTTCCGTCTTCATGTGTAAGAAAACGTCTCCCTTTTTCTTTCAACCAATCTAGCATTTTTTCTTGGAAGCGAGCGTAAACATTCTGTCTATCAATATCATTAAATTGCTCGCCTAGCTCACTTTTGATAATATCCGCTAGTTTTATTTCATTGGGCTGATTTACTGCAAATACTAACTTATCAAAAAATTCTTTTATATTGTCTTCCAACCTACCTTCATTCATCATTCGTCCAAATTCACGTTGCCACGTCTGATTTCTTTCCAATTTCCTTTTTGAGTTCTGATCTGGCTTGTTTTGGAGTTTTTTTATCTCCTCTTCTAATTCTTCCATCGCTTCTTCTACAGCACTTTCAAATGCTGGTTGCACTACTGAAATCATGTTATTGTGAATATAAGAGAACTTATATCTAGTGCCACCATCTTTAAAAAAGACATCACTAGTGTCGATTACTTCAACTAAAATTTCTATTTCCTCGTTTGGTCCTAAAGTTTTTACCCTCAACTTCTTCACTGTGTTTCGTGCTGTGCTTTGATCCAGATCAAAATCGATATTAGTACAGATAATAAAATCTTTCAGGTTACCATCTGCAAAATCTTGATTATTTTTGATCTTTAGGTAAGAAACAAAATACTTTGCTAATCCAAACTCACCACTTTTATCTTTTGTAAGTAAGTTCCCTACTCCAATTTTCTTGTTATCTTCATCTTGTGTGTGTTTAGCCTGCAAAAAACGGTATACTTTCTTACTACCTTGGGTACATTCAAATACTAAATCATCGAATTTTCTGGCCTCTTCTATTTCTGTACCTAAGCGAAAAGAGTGCTGATAGAGCACTCCTCGATGCAAAAATAGCATCAATACCTTTAGCTGGTAGATATTACCGTGCATAACTAGTTACCTCATACAGGCTGCTATAAATTTGTTTGATCTAGAATTAAAGATTACCAAACACCTAAAATAATGCAATAGAGTCTTTATGTGTTGATAGAAAGGCCTTCGAGGGTAGGAATTGCCTGGCAAACTCTTAATTCTTGATTTAAAAAAGACTTTCCAAAGACTCCCCAAATCTAATATGTAATTGCTGTAGGCTGCATTTAGTAATATAATCTCATATTAAATAAGACTTTACTTAAGTTTATGCTAGATTCTCCGCTAATTTTGACAGCCATTCTTATATTTTTCATTTTTACGTTGTCATTCTTTTTTATAAGAAAGATATTTGGATCAACAAACAAGAAGATAATAAAATCCTTTAGGAAAATTGTTCAGCAAATAAATGCATTAGAAACAGAAATGCAGAGCTTATCTGATGAGGAGCTTGCTGGTAAAACTGAAGAATTCAATCGAGAATTGAAAAATGGGAAAACGTTAAATGATCTTCTCGTACCTGCATTTGCAGTTGTGCGTGAAGCCTCTCGAAGATTTCTTAACATGAGGCACTTTGATGTTCAACTGATTGGTGGAATGGTGCTCCACAATGGCATGATATCAGAAATGAAAACAGGAGAGGGAAAGACACTCGTTGCAACTTTAGCAGCATATCTAAATTCCTTAGAAGGGAAAGGCGTACATGTCGTAACTGTTAACGACTATCTTGCAAAACGAGACACAGAGTGGATGAGCAAATTATATAATTCTCTTGGGGTTTCTGTTGCGTTTATTACGAATAACTTGACAGACGAAGAGAGGAAAGAGGCTTACAGTGCAGATATCGTGTATTCCACAAATAACGAGCTTGCCTTTGATTACCTGCGAGACAATATGAAATTTTCTCAAGAAGACATGGTTCAGAGAGGCTTTCACTACGGAATAGTTGATGAAGTGGACTCAATACTCATTGATGAAGCTCGCACTCCGCTTATTATTTCTGGCCCGGTTGAGGAAAACAATCAGATATATAAGCATATCAATAAAATAGTAACCAAATTAGTTGACTCCGATTATGAAGTAGATGAAAAAGGTAGAACGGTATTCTTGACTGAAGATGGTATTTCACGAGTGGAGGAACTACTAAGGTCATACAATCTCATTCCTGAAAATTCCTCGCTCTATGATACTGACAGCATGATAATGACTCATTATATAGACCAAGCATTACGTGCATATAAGCTGTTTACTGCTGATAAAGATTATATAGTAAAGGATGGCAAGGTAGTGATTATTGATGAATTTACTGGGCGTATGATGGAGGGCAGAAGATATTCCGATGGTCTTCATCAGGCACTTGAAGCGAAGGAGAATCTTGAAATTCAGCATGAAAACCAAACTTTAGCATCGGTCACATTTCAGAATTACTTTCGTATGTACAATAAACTTTCCGGAATGACGGGAACAGCAGCAACAGAGGCAGAAGAGTTTCGTGATATATACAGATTAAATGTAGTAAAAATTCCAACCAATGTACCTGTAAAAAGAGTTGATATTGATGATGAAATTTACGGTACAGAAAAGGAAAAATTTAATGCTGTGTTGAAGTTTATAGAAGAATGCTACAAACGCCTTCAACCGGTCCTTGTTGGCACGGTGAGCATCGAAAACTCTGAGAAGCTTTCTGCGCTTTTGCAAAGCCATTCTCTTAAGCATTCAGTATTAAATGCTCGTTATCATGAACAAGAGGCGTACATAATAGCGCAAGCTGGAGTGCCAGGTAGTATCACTATAGCAACTAACATGGCAGGACGTGGAACTGATATTCAGCTTGGTGGAAATGCTGAAATGATTGCAAAGGTGGAGCTAAAGAAGATAAAAAATGCTGATGAAAGAGAAAAAAAATACCAAGAAATAGTTGAAAGAGTAAAAAAAGATAAGGAAATTGCTATAAAAGCTGGTGGTTTATGTGTGGTTGGAACCGAAAGACATGAAAGCAGGAGAATAGATGATCAATTACGCGGCCGTTCTGGTCGTCAGGGGGATCCTGGACTTTCTAAGTTCTTTTTATCGCTCGAAGATGACCTAATGAGAATATTTGGCTCTGATAGAATGAGAAGCTTTTTACAAAAAGTAGGGTTAAAGAATAACGAAGCTATTCATCATCCATGGATCAATAAGGCACTCGAGAAAGCGCAAAAGAAAGTTGAAGCTAGAAACTATGACGTGCGGAAATCTCTACTTAAGTTTGATGACGTAATCAATAACCAACGTAAAGTTATTTTTAAGCAGAGAAACAATATCTTAGGCAACGAAATTAATGATATATTTGAAGTGTATAGCGAAGTAAATGAGAGCGTAGTAGAAGGTATAATCCAAAGTGGCTATTACGAAGATTATGTTGAAGATATAGCCAAAGAATTCCATACAAGGTATGGAATAACGCTTGATAAAGAAGACTTGGCAAAGTTTTTGAATAAACAAGAAGCTTTGAATTATATAAATGATAAGATACAAGAATTTTTTACTGAGAAAGAAAAATATTTCAACAGTCAGCACACTACAGATTTGTGGAATACGATCGTGAAGCAAATGATGATAATGACACTTGATCATTTATGGAGGGAACACCTTTCAGTTCTAGAGAGCCTAAGACAAAGCATAAGCTTACGTGCTATGGGGCAGAAAGATCCACTGAATGAATTTAAACGCGAAGCTTTCTTGATGTTTGAGTCAATGCTTGAAAAATGGAAGGAACTCACCATTCACCGCTTAGCACACTTTAAGTTGGCAGACAACCAAGAGATAGGCAATAGGTTACATTCTGCTAGAAATAGCAGACTTCCCAAAGTCTCAAGAAATGACAAATGTCCTTGCAACTCCGGAAAGAAATACAAACACTGCCATGGTGCGGTTACTGTGGTGAACTAATAATTATGGTTATACAGTTTGTTTATTTCCATCAACATTACTGCAGCTAACCTCACTTAGCTTACTGTTTAATGAATGCTCTGATGACTTATATGCAACTCCATAGGTAATACCACCAACTATCAGTACAGATGCTACAGTAATTCCAATTATTGCTAGTGCAGGTAATGCAGTGGCATAGGCAAGTACTAGTGGAACTACAACAGCAGATATAACACCCACAGTAATTCCTGCTGTTATAGCTTTAGGTCTATGGATGCATGATGGATTTGCACCATAATTTAGCAGGAGTTTTGCCATCCTTGGACTAGGTTTGTAAGGTTCATAAAAATTACCTAGTAAAGTTGTGTCACAATCTAGTAGCAGTTTTCCTCCTAACCTTATATTACGGTAACTATAATTAAGAGTAGCATAGTATAAAGGTGCCCTTCCATCCTTGTCTTTTATATTAGCATCTGCACCTTTTTTTAATAGCATTTCTATTGTTTGTATAAGTTCATAACCAATAGCATAATGCAAAGGAGTTTTTCCATCCTCGTCTTTTATATTAACATCTGCTCCTCTTTGTAATAAAAGTCCCGCTATCTTTGCTGCACTATCATCCTTCATAGGAGTACATATGTTAGCATTACATGTAGCATAGTGCAAAGCAGTTCCTCCAGATTTATCCTGTAGATTAACATTTGCCACTTTCTCCAATAACATTTGCACTATTTCTATATCTCTTTTGCCAGCAGCTACATGTAAAGGAATCTCTTTATCTTCATCTTGTGCATTAACGTCTGCTCCCTCTTCTAGCAAAACTTCTACTACTTGCGTATACCCATACTGAGCAGAATAATGTAAAGAGGTTTTTTTCCATACATCTTGTACATTAACATTAGCCCCGCTTTTTATTAGGTGTTTTACTACTTTTCCACAACCATTTTTAGCTGCTATAAGTAATAAACCACAATTAAGTACTTCAAATGTGTGATTTATATCAAACTGGTTACTTTCCCACTCACTGTAGATATCTGGAAGCTTCTGCTGTAGTTCATCTTTGATTTTCTCAACTACATTTTCTGCACTCAGGTCTGGACTACTGTTGACTTCTTGTGGTATTAACCTTAATGTCATTTCCTTCTCCAAGATATAAAATTTTATTATGGCATATGGAGTGGATTATGTCAATGAAGAACTAAGAAACTGGTTCTTCTTTTTTTCTATAGCTTTAGGTTTACCTACAATTTGAAAAACAACAAATTCGTCATTCCGCTACTCGTTAGCGCCGCGGCGGTATGATGTAGGGAAACCTTTCTTGGGTTAGCTATAAAGTTAAAATTCGACCAGGGCAGCCGCAATAAGGTAGCAAACGCCATCATGTCTTTAGGAGAGTTTGCTAATGAAGGCTCTTAAGTTGACGCCATTGCCTGAACGGATACGCCAATTTTTATGTTCATTTGTAACCGTCTATTATTTTACACCCCAGTCTTTTTCAAATATTGCTAGCCCTTGGTCAGTAAGTGGGTGATTAATTAATTGTCTAAGTACTTTTGCTGGCACAGTAATTGAATCAGCACCAAGCCTTGCAGCTTCTATTACATGCGCTGGGCTTCTCACTGATGCAACAAGAACTTTAGTATCAAAACCGTAATTAGAATATATAGTACATATATCTTCTATTAGCGATAAGCCATCATAGCTTATATCATCAAGGCGACCAACAAAGGGGGAAATAAAACAAGCACCGACCTTAGCGGCAAGCAGTGCTTGTCCAGGAGAAAAACATAATGTGATGTTAACAGGTATTTTATGCTCTGTCCATAACTTTTTACAAGAAATTAATCCTTCATGTGTAAGAGGTAATTTGATCACAACATTATCAGCAATTTTTGCTAAATTCAGACCTTCTGTGATCATCTCTTCATGGCTATCTGCAACAACTTCAACACTAACAGGCCCTTTTATAATAGAGCATATTTCACGCACTAAATCCTCGTATTTATCTTTACGCCCGGACTTTGCTATTAAAGAAGGATTAGTTGTTATGCCGTCAATGAACTCCTTTAGTCCTTTAATTTCATTTAAATCAACGCTATCAAGAAAAATTTCCATATTAATCTCCTATAAAAAAAATACCCTTGCAAAATCTTGTCATCCTACTGCTTGACTTACAACCGTATGAACTTTCTGCGTTGTAAACATCAAACAGCCGATAACACAACTGTACAAATATTGAGACATAAGAGTAATTTGTACCAAGAAAAAAGATGTCATCCCAGTGCCCAGACCCCTTAGACAATGTACCATCTTTTGATTTTGTCCATTCTGGGCGGGGTTTTCAAGTTCTTTGATCTTAAATACTACATCTACTTTATCAAGATCAATGTTGACTTCTTTTACTAATGTTCTAATAAGACTACGTTTGGCTTGCCAATCTAGGTCCGATTTAACACTAGAATAAAAGCCCTTTATGCTATTTGTAATAAGATTCATTTTCTGCCGTATTCCCTTTTACCTTTTTCTTCTCTCCTTCAATCTCTTTTAAACGTTACTTCATTTTTTTTATTGCCTGCTTAAAGTCTTCCTTACTTATAGTTAGTGCATACTTTGTTGCCGTAAAAACTTCTGGTACCCAAACAATTGTAATAAGTATACACAATCTTTGTCAACTATTTTCGGCACTGGTATATTGACCTTACCCAGAAAAAGTGGAGAGAAAGAAAGGAGTTTTTTCGGGTAAAATAAAATTTTGGAGGATTAGAAATGGTAAGAGAATATACGGCAGAATTCAAATTGGAAGCTGTTAAGCTGGCAAATGAACAAAGAAAGGTAGGTCAACCAGTTGCAAAAGTAGCAAGAGATCTAGGAATAAGGGATAGTGTATTAGGAAAATGGATGAAGAAATATAACGAAAAAAAGTCAGCGGCAAATGCATTTCCAGGTAGAGGTAACATGGCTCCTTACGACAAAGAGAGGTTTGATTTACAAAGCAAGAGTAACAAGGGAAAGAGACATTTAAAAAAAAGCCCTGGCCAGTCAAAAAGAGTAAAATATTTTTTTATAAAAGAGCATAGTATAGCTCTTTCCACAGAAGTCCGGATATGATAAGATTAAGGATAGATGGCGATAAGGAGGTTGGATGCCGGCAGCATATAGTTATGATTTAAGAAAAAAAGCAATGGAAGCACTAGACGAAGGGGAAAGCAGAGAAGCAGTGGCAGCAAGATTTAAAATTGGACGAACTACTTTGTGGGAGTGGAAGCAAAGAAAAAAAGAAACAGGCGACTTTCAGTCAAAAAACTCGGTAATGGAGGTTACAATCAGAAAATTATCGACTGGAATAAGTTTATCGAATTTGCTAAAAAACACGGTAGAAAAACTCTGTCGGAAATGGCTAAACTTTGGGGCAACGTTAGTATCGAAACGATCCACCGAGCTCTCAGAAAAATTGGATTTACGCGCAAAAAAAGACATATGGATACAAGGAAAGGAACGAAGAAAAACGTGCTGAATTCTTAAAAATTATAGCAACAAAAGAACCAGAAAACTTAGTGTATATAGATGAGTCTGGGATTGATAACACGGAGGACTATCCATATGGGTATTGCCAGAAAGGACAGCGATTTTATGCCCTAAAATCTGGAAAAAAAACTCAACGAATCAGCATGGTTGCAGCCTTAAGTAGAAGAAAGATAGTTGCTCCATTAACATTTGAAGGCCACTGTAATATGGATATTTTTAATGGATGGTTTGAGCAATTTTTGGCACCGATCTTAGAACCTGGACAAACTGTCATTCTTGATAATGCTACTTTTCATAAGTCTGATAAGCTTATCAAGCTCGCTAAAGGAGTCGGTGCAGAAATTTTGTATCTGCCGCCTTATTCTCCAGATTTTAACAAAATTGAGCATCATTGGTTTGCTATAAAAAACAGAGCCAGGAAAAACATTCCTCTATTCGAATCCTTTCGTCGTGCTGTTGATTCTGCCTTCCTATGACCTATTCGGACTATTATGAGAAATGCTATATTTGCTGATTCTCTACTGCTTATTTTTCTTGTGGTCCACTTATAGTAGCCACTAGCAGAAAACCCTACATAATTCCTGCACTTTATAGTGTTTACTATGCTCTTTTATGAAAAAATATTTTACTCTTTTTGACTGGCCAGGGCTTTTTTTTAAATGTCTCTTTCCCTTGTTACTCTTGCTTTGTAAATCAAACCTCTCTTTGTCGTAAGGAGCCATGTTACCTCTACCTGGAAATGCATTTGCCGCTGACTTTTTTTCGTTGTGTTTCTTTATCCATTTTCCTAATAAACCACCCTTTATTCCTAAATCCTTTGCTATTTTTGTAATTGTTTGACCTGCCTTTCTTTGTTCATTTGCCAGCTTAACAGCTTCCAATTTGAATTCTGCCGTATATTCTCTTACCATTTCTAATCCTCCAAAATTTTATTTTACCCGAAAAAACTCTTTTCTTTCTCTCCACTTTTTCTGGGTAAGGTCAGAAATTTAATGATCCAGGATATACTCCTTTGTTAAGGGAGATTGAGCATTTTCGAATATTTCTTGAGTGCTTCCAGACTCAACAATTCTGCCATTATGAAAGAAAATTACACTATCAGATAACTTTTTAGCTTGCTTCATTGAATGAGTCACCATAATTATAGTAAATCTTAATTTCAGCTCTTGTATAAGATTTTCGATTGCATTGGTTGCCATTGGATCAAGAGCAGAGCACGGTTCATCCATTAATAAAATAGTTGGCTTCACTGCAATTGCGCGAGCGATGCATAGCCTCTGTTGTTGGCCACCGGATAAATTGAGTGCGCTATCTTGCAATCTGTCCTTCAATTCTTCCCATAAACCAACCTTGGTTAAACTATTTTCCACCATCTCATTCAATTTTTGCTTATCCTTCGCCATACCATGCAATTTTGGCCCACAAGCAACATTATCATATATTGATTTTGGAAAAGGATTTGGCTTTTGAAATACCATACCAACTTTTGCTCTAAGTAGTACAACATCCATATCGCGTGAATATATATCACCCAGCCCATCGATATCTAATTCACCAACAGTTTTGCAACCTGGTACATAGTCATTCATACGATTAAAACAACGCAAAAATGTTGATTTACCGCACCCGGATGGTCCGATAAAAGTAGTAACTTTTCTTTTATAAATATTCAAATTTATATCGAATAAAACTTGCTTAGAGCCGTACCAGAGATTTAAATCTTTAACAGAGGCACGTGTATTGCTCATATCACATCCTGCATTGAATAGAGCCCCGGAATTTCTCTTTTATTTTCGTATAGCCATACTGCTGCTTGAACAGCTCCTCTAGCAAATGTTGTGCGATCAATTGCTTTGTGGTTTAGTTCTATCCGTTCATCAGAATTAACAAACATCACGCTGTGATCTCCTATTACTCCACCTCCACGAGATACTGCAAAACCTATTCCCCCCTTTTTCCTTATGTTTGAACCACTATGTAAATATTGATTGGACTGAAAATCCACTTTTGAAGCGTTAGCAATTGTTTTGCCAAGTTCTATAGCTGTTCCAGATGGTGAATCCTTTTTTAAGTTATGATGCATTTCCCAAATCTCAACGTCATATTCATTACCTAAAAGCTCAGCAGCTTTTTTTACCAATTTCAGCAACACATTAACCCCAACACTCATATTTGCTGACCATAATATTGGAACTTCAGCAGCATATTCTTTCAAATCGACACCTTCTATTCCAGTTGTGCCACTAACCAGCGGTGTTTTAAATTTTACAGCTGCTTTAAGGCAGTCTAACATACATTCTTTAGTTGTAAAATCTATTACAACGTCAGATGACTCAAATATGCCACTAATAGAACTTGTAACTTTAATTCCTAGATTGGCTATAATTGGTCCAATATCTGAATCTATGTACTTACTACCTGAACGGGCAACAGCACCTGCTATTTCCACTTTGGTATTTGTAATTAATTCATTGAGTATTTTTTTGCCCATTCTGCCTAAGCAGCCTATTACTCCAACTCTGATTTTCATAAAGCTTTTTACGTTTATTAAGAATGTTAGGCCTTTTTTTAAGCTCTGTCACTTCTGATCTATATTCTATAGCTGTACGAACACTGCAATTTCAGATCCCAGTGCCTTGACCACAACTATTGCAATATGGTACATAGTGAACGATGTCATTCCACTCTGGAATCTAGCCTTTCTGCAATCTCATCGAAAACGTTGTAACCATCAACTATGTTTTTTAAAATTTTTTGAATTTAGTCTCATTTGTTGATAATTTTGTATTTTTATTCAATTGAAAAATGTATTTTGGTAACAAAGATCCTAGTTTATACAGAAAGAAATTTATATCAAACAGCAACCACTGCTTAGATTTTATGGTTAACGAATATGTGCTTTAAATGTGTGTAGACGCACATATCCGTTAACCTATTTTCTATGCAGATTTTTTTTTATTTCATATTAATTGCTTCTTTAAGTCTTGCATTGGCAATTATAGCCTTTCTTATAATAGTCCGAATGCGATAAGATATGTGTTTATGGCTATAGCAGGCCAGTAGCATATTACGGTCTGTTCGGATTATTGTAAAAAGAGCTATACTATGATTTTTCGCATTAGAGCTGTTATAGCTACCATCTTCTTTTTACCTCTACCAATAAGATCAGAATAAAAAGCACCAAGTGCAGATTTAGATCTTGCAGCAGCCATAGCAGCTGTGAAAAGCTTTGCACGAACATTGCTTCTACCACCTGTTATCCTTCGGTAACCAATAGTTTTACCGCTTTCTTTTGGATGTGGAGCAACTCCAGCAAGACTTGCAACTTCTTTTTTGTTTAGGTGGCCAAGTTCTGGCATTAGACACACAAAAACTTGTGATAACTTGAGACCTATTCCTGGCACTGTTCTCAAGATTTTTTGACGCTTTTGTAACTCTGGATTTTTATCAATAATTCTTTGTATGGCATCGTTGAACTCATTTATCTGACTGGTAAAAAAGTCTATTGTTTTTTGGCAACTTTCCTTTATATAGTCGTTTTCAGGTGCTGCAAGCCTACATTTCTCTTGAGTTCTCATTTGCGTAATGTCATCACGACGTTGACAGAGTGCAACTAAGGCGGTTTGTTCTTTTGACATAGGCACAAATAGAGATAGAGCACTATAGCGTTCAAAACCATATTGAGCAAGGGCTCTTGCATCTGATTGATCTGTCTTTGCTAAAGTTCCATGTGATATGATAAAACTTTTTACTTTACGAGTATTAGCTCGATGTACAGCAACATTCTTATCAACAAGAAAATGTGCTAAGCCAAGCTCATATTTTCCAGTGTTTTCTAAAGTTACTAGAGAATTAGGTAGGATATCTGAAAATTTTTGAAACAACTGTTGCCAACCAGTAGCATCATTGTCAAACTTGATAGCGCTCCTTTGGTTATAAGCTGCAGCAACATTTTTAAATTTTCCGATATCAATGCCAATGAAATTTTGATAAGATGTAATCATAATAAATAACCTCGATAGTTTAATTAATTTAAGATTGTAAACGGGTGCATACATATGTCCCATGCAACTATTCAAACGTATCGAGAGATGGGGCTAGTTTACCTTGATGGCTACGGTTGTAATACCAACTTTCATTCGGTCGCACACGCCCGTGATAGCCCTATTCCTATAGTGAGTAGGGTTATCTTTCCCTCTTATCTCTTTTATATCACATTTTTAACTTACAATCTTTCATATGCTTCTTTTACTTTGGCATGAGAAGTTAGTGCATCAAAAAACTCTGGACTTACCAGCGCATGAATCCCGGTCATATATTCACCACTTAAGTTATCTTCAACATGGCGCAATACTTCCAGACATTTTCGTTTTACATCTGTTGTTGCTGTTCCTAGCGCAAAATTTACTACTTTTGGTGTTATTTCAAATTCGTTGTACAGATTTAATAATTCACTGCCATCTGCGTCCAGAATAATCCCTTTCAATTCTCCCATCCGCAAATGCTCTAACGTTATCGCGTGTTTGTTTCTCATCATCTGCAAATGATCCGTTATTACATCTGCCAGCGCCTTAAGTTCATTCTCTGACCCAAATGCCCTTATTCCTTGCACTTCCTCAGGCAACACTACATCATCATGGGGAATATGCGGAATGGTAAAAGTTCTTATTTTCCTTTTTCCTCGTTTTCCTACTGTTGCTGGTGCTCCTGGAACTTGCGTTGGTAATAAAGTTAAAACTCCTTGGTGTTCTTCTATCGTAATATGACGAAATCTTACTGACCTACTTGGAAATAAATTTAAATTCTCTGTTCGACCATAATTTATCGGCAATATGTTCATTGCATTTGTTAATGCTGTCATACTAAATGCCGGATTTGTAAATGGATTTTGCATGTTTTTCCCCTTGTTTTCCCTATTAATTTAAGTTGAGTTGAAGTTTAGACACCTTTGCGGATGATGATACCCCGTGCTTCAAGTTGCTTTATTGCTGCAGCTTTTTGCTCCTCAGTGATATTTCCTGGCCACACCACTGCATGATCAGCTAGTATTGCTATACGAGTAATGATTACTGCTTTGGTGGTTTCCGTTGCATTTACATCACTTGTTATTACACCTATTGCTGTTTGCGTGCCGTCTGTAGCTGTTGGATTTAAGGACTTAATTAGACCGTCTTTAGTATCATAACCAACAACCGTACCTAGCTTTAGGTTTTGCCCCTTTGCTACTGTTATTTGGTCTCTTGAATATAGATTAGACACTTCATATTTCAGAAGATCGCCTAAATTATTTCCTTCTGTTATACTTGTCATTTTTTCCCTCCTATATTTGTTACTCAAAAAAAGCTGTGTAAGTTTTTCTGAAATTTCGATATTAAATTAAAATAAGTCTTCTAACGTGATCACATTATTGATTATATCTTTCAAGTACTGATTTTCAGTTGCTCCGTTTGCAGCAATAAGTACCCAAAATATTTGTTTCTTTGACCTAGTTTTTTCTTTATAAATTGCCTCTTTTTTTCTTAATTGTTCTATATATTCTTTTGTTATCGTATAAGGCTTATCACTGTATTTTATTTCACAAAGTGTCGTACATCCATCCTCTCGATCAAATACCAAGTCTATCTGAGCACCACTTTCTTTACTGTTTTTCCCTGAGTGATATTGCCAATCTCCACATATAAACCCCATATGCTCTATATTTAATTTTCTTCTAATCGTATTGGCATGTTTAAAACACACTGCTTCAAATGCTTGTCCTGTCCATGTTAGCCAAGCTGGTTTTTTTATTGCTAACTCCCAATAATGAACATCACTTGTTATTGCCTTTTTCATTACTTCCCTGAATGGTTCAATCCACGTTAGATAAAATAACACATATTCGTCCATTACCCTGTAATATGCTCCTCTTGTTGCTTTATTCAGTGGTAAAAAATCTCCTATAAATCCAGCTTCTTCTAAACTCCTTAGTTTTGTGGTTAAGTACCCTCCTTCAGTGATTTTTGTTGCTTTTATCAGTTCTTTTCTGCTGATTCCTTTTGGCTTTTTTGCAATCGTGCGAATAATATTTATATATGTCTCTGGTTCTTCATACAAAGAGTGGAATAGCATATCAAATTCATCAAATAACAAACCTTCCTTCTGAAAGCAGATCTCATTAATATTTTGTGTCGCTGATAATCCTTTACTTATTTCTTTTAGGTAATGTGGTATTCCTCCCATTGCCATATAGATCTGTAATATCTGCTGATGGTTAAGATTGACTCCTAAATATCTTAAATACTTTTTAGTTTCACGTAAGTTAAAAGGCTGTAATCCTATTCTTGCAGTAATACGATTATGTAATCCTCCTTTATTATATATTAAATTTTCTAACATCCAAGAAGCTGCTGAACCACAAACAACCAATATAAGTTTTTTCCGGTATGTCCAATATACATTCCAAAAGTGTTCTAGTGCTACTAAGAATCCAGATTTTCTTGCAGCAAGCCATGGCAACTCATCAAAAAATATCACAACTTGTTTATCTCTGTATATATCAATCGAAAGAGTTAATTGATGTAACGCATCCATCCAGTTTTTAGGTACAGCCATTCTTATGCCATTGTAAAAAGCTCTAGACAATGATTCTACGAAGATCTCAAGCTGCGCCTTTAATTTACCTTTGTTAAGGCCTGTCTGCTCAAATAGCACTACATCTCGCTTGCTAAAAAATTGTTTTATTAAGTATGTTTTTCCTACACGACGTCGACCATACACTGCGATAAACTCGGCTGATTGGGAAAGAAGCTTATTTTCTAGAATCGCTGTTTCTTTTTCTCTACCAATTATTGGTTCACTCATACAATTTACCGCGGCGTATGTTAGCATTATATACCGCGGTTATAAGATGATCAACTTTATTTTACCGCGGCGTATGTTAGCATTATATACCGCGGTTAAGAGTAGGCTACCATCAAATGCCCGATTTTGCTCGACTTTTCGCTACCTGCATCATCAAGTCTTCCGGTGTACTTTGTGGTATTGTACTCAAAATCTCTGTCTTCTTCGTTCTCTCTGCTAGTATCGACATTAATATCTCTTGCGCTTGTTTTGCATTGACATCCTGTTCGATAAATTCTCCTATTTTCTCTGGCATCTTTGATAAATTACATAATCTTATCACCTCTAATACTTCTTTACGGCAGCTCTCGTACCCTAAACATCTTCCTTGCTCATCAATATCTATTGCTTGTTCTTTTATCTCAGTTTTAGTCATATTACTCCTATAATTGTCAAAAAATTCTGAAAATGTCGTAATTCCATCAGCAAGTCCAATCTCTATTGCTTTTTCCCCAAAATATAGCCCTGCTTCCGTTGATTTGATTGTTTCCGTGGACAAATTTCTGTTTTGTGCTATGAGCTGGACAAACATCTCATATAGGCGATCTACTTCCTCTTGTAAGCTTTCCAAACTCTCAGATGTTATCGGCTCATGCGGATTTAAATCGTTCTTTCGACTTCCAGCAAAAACAGTTGTATATTTTATCCCTTGCTTTTCATCAAATCCACTTTGATCAATGTGACTTGCTATTACTCCTATGCTTCCAACTCCCGATGTTCTGCTTACATACACCTTTTCAGCGCTAGAAGCTATAGCGTACGCAGCAGAGTAAGCATCATCATTTGCTATCGCCACAATCCTCTTTTTTGTCCTTGCTCCGTAAATAAAGTCAGCAAGGTCGAATAAACCGTTTACTTCTCCTCCGGGGCTGTCTATGTCCAAAATTATTGTTTCTACTTCTTCATCTATTAAAGCTTCTTCTATCTCTTCACGTATCTTCTCGTATGATGTCATCCCTAAAATATCATCAAAAGCTTCTGAATTCTTCGTCAAGATTCCATGTATCGGTATGACTGCTATTCCCTTTCTATTATTTCTTATTGCGTGTTTTATGTTTTTGAAGATCGGCTGCTTTTTTGCATATAATGACAATAGATCAAAACTTCTTTGCTCCATCATTACCGGTCTATTCAGCCACATTGCTTGTTGTTTCATGTCATTTCCGCAAAACTACTTTGTACATCAGAATCAAAACTTAAGCCCAATTCACTCGCACGTCTTTGATCCTCAGCAATTTCTTGGTCTATTTCTTCTACATCATAACCTAGTTCTGAAACCACTTCCGATCGACTCTTAAATCCATTTCTTACTGCCATTTGCTGTGCTTGCTGGTCTTTGAGTGGATCTACGTAAGCACACCCTTGCGGTATCCATTTTACCTCTTCTTTTCCCCCTTTTTTTTCACCTATGTCCAGTTCTCCAGAGAGTAGTGCTAATTCTAGCCACCTATTCCATACTGGCCGGCAAAGCTGAAATACTACCACGTTATGCTGTAACATCGCGCACTTCCTACGAAACTCTATTAACCCAGCTCTTATTGATGAATAATTGACACCACTTAGATCTCCTGTTAGCTGCTCGTAAGTTATCCCTGTGCCTACTGCTATTGCCCTAAGCTGCTGTTTCATGAATGCTTCATAACTTCCCCCAACGTCTGATGGCTCCGAGAACTTGATATCTTCCCCTGGATCTAAAAGTTGCATAGTCCCAGGTTCTAAACCCGATAATGCTACTCCATGCTCATTTATAGCCTTTCTTATAATAGTCCGAATGCGATAAGATATGTGTTTATGGCTATAGCAGGCCAGTAGCATATTACGGTCTGTTCGGATTATTGTAAAAAGAGCTATACTTCACCTTCTCCTAAAATATTTGCTTCTGGATCGAGTCTCGTAATAAACCCAGCAAACATTGCAGCAGTCTTTTTTCGTACTAATTCTGCATCGTCATATTGATCAAGTTCATAGAGCTTTAACAGTACACTGGACAACCATGGTACTCCTCGAATCTGCCCAGGTCTTAGTGGTCTGTAGATATGTAAAACATCATTTGCTGGTACTCTCACTGATTCGCCAAACGAGCCTTCACCTGGATGTTCTCTAAATAGGTAATACGCCTCTCTTTGCCCCAATCGGTTAAATTCAATGCCGTTTCTAATTATAGCCTTTCTTATAATAGTCCGAATGCGATAAGATATGTGTTTATGGCTATAGCAGGCCAGTAGCATATTACGGTCTGTTCGGATTATTGTAAAAAGAGCTATAATAGTCCGAATGCGATAAGATATGTGTTTATGGCTATAGCAGGCCAGTAGCATATTACGGTCTGTTCGGATTATTGTAAAAAGAGCTATATTAGAGAAGCAAGCTGAATCGAAAGGTGGTATAAAAATGCACCGCTTAGATATTAATTTTGAGAAATTATTTGAGAAGATTAATGAAAAAATTAGGAGTGGTGAATTTAATGAAATTTCAGGGATTTTAAAATCATACGCAGAGGAAGAATTGCCTGGTAGAGAACCCGGAGATCCCGGTAGATTAAGTCCGAAAAAGTTTGATAAGTTTATGGCTGAATTTAATAGAAGAATAGACCCAGTAATAAATCAATTAATGCAACAAATGTTAAGCAGATTAGAAGTGAGTGACGTAAAAGAACAACAAATAAGCTTGAAGCCTAAAAGTTATCTAAATAATACTTCTGTTCAATGTCATTTAACTCAAGCTAGAGGTCAAGGTAAAGTATTAATTCCTTGATTTTTGAATTTCATCTATCGAAAGGCCGGTAATTTGAGCGATAACATCAATAGAGACACCGACCTTAAGTGAGTTCTTTGCCACTTCGATTTTCTCTGCTTTTCTGCCTTTTTCATGTCCGATTTGGATGCCTTCTTCTTTACCTTCTTCTCTACCTTTTTCAGTAGCATCATCAAGTTTTTGAGCGAGGACAGCCTGTTCATCAAGAATACGTTTTATTTCCTGTTCATAGGCAATAAATTCTTTTTCTGACCAGTTGAATCTATTTAGCTCTTCATAGGCCTTTTTAATTATTACATCACTACCTATTATTTTTTCCAGCTCTTCTTCACTAGTCTCATCTGCATATCGAAAAAAATAAACCCATTTTTCAACTATATTTTCCAACTGATCTTCCTTATTCTTTGGAAATTTTGGCAGCTCAATAAATATAAAATAGAAATCTTTTAGATCATGCTCATTAGTGTCTTCATCTCGAATAGTATGCTTTGATTTGTACTCAGATTTATTAGGAAACAGTACACAATCTGCTATAGCAATGAAGATAATTTCCTTAAGGTTATGATACTGGTCACCTTTATCAGCTTGCCTTGAGTAAGCCTTAGCAGCATATAGTTGAGCTCGTTTTTCGAAGCCTTTATCACGAGCGAGTTGGTCAGGTAAGGAAGCAGTATTACTACTACCCCCTCCCTTAGAAACGCAGCATGCAGGTTTCCCAACACTACGCTTGAGCCCCTTATCTAAGTTCTTCTTTTCTAGAACCGGCTTGTCCTTCATGATTCCTCAGGAAACATCATTCTTAATGGTGACACCAACAGTAGAGAACCTTCTCTTGAGAAAGAGCTTGCTAACATTCTTGTTCGTTTCACTCTCTCATCAAAATACTTTTTCCATTTTAAGTCAAGGGGATTTGCATCCGCTCTGATTTTAACATGTCGTCTGATAGGTATATCAATCAGCTTAAGCAGTCTTAAATACCGTATCTCTTTTGGTTTGTTCTTGCATAGGGGTGCAGCAAAAACCCATTGGCGTTGACCCATTACTTTGAAGTAACGATTCTTTATCCAACGTAATCCTTTACGAGGATGTCCTTTCTTTGCCCATTTCCATAAACTATGCCAAATTTCATTGTCGATCTTTCTAAACGCTTTTTTAGCACACACATGGTGATAGTAACTTCCCCATCCTCTCAGTAGAGAGTTGAGTGACTTAATTACTATAGCCTGAGTGTTCGCTATATTTGCTTTTATCAATGTACGTGCTTTATTAAGAAGTCTTTTAATACTTTCTTTCGAAGGTTTAATAATTAACTTCTTATTATATCTACGTACATTACAACCAAGAAAGTCAAACCCTGTTGTGATAGATGTAATCTTTGTCTTCTCTTCTGACAGAATTAAACCTCGCTCATGAAGAAAAGATGATACTAAAGGCTTAACTTCCTTTTCCAGTACTTCATGTGTGAAACCTGAAATAATAAAGTCGTCTGCGTATCTGATTACATTCACTCCACTTCTGATTTTGTTTCTTTTTCTACTGCCGAGTTTACCAAATCGACTTTCCAATAACTTTTCAAGTCCGTTTAAGGCTAAATTGTCTAGTATTGGAGAAATTATACCACCTTGCGGGGTACCTGCAGTTGTGGGATACAGAGTTTTTGATTCTAGGAAGCCAGCTTTTAACCAACTATGCAGAATTTTTTTCTCCATAGGAATATGCTTCATAAGCCATTCATGATTAATGTTGTCAAAGCATCCTTTGATATCACCTTCAAGTATCCATTGTAGTTGATTACGACTTGCCGGTAACAAATGACAAGCTACTGTAGCATCTGCACAGGATCTTTTAGGTCTAAAGCCATAGGAGTGACGATCACTGATCGTTTCAGCTATCGGTTCCAGAGCAAACAGATATAATGCTTGCATGGCTCTATCTTTTATCGTGGGTATTCCAAGAGGTCTTCTTTTGCCATTAGATTTACTGATATAAATCCGTTTTAGCGGAGAAGGTTTATATCCTCTTTGCTTTAACTGCTTTATTCCTTGAAATTTAGCATTGCAAGTTGACCATAGTTGACGATCTACACCCGCTGTGTTTTTTCCTTGGTTTTCAGTTACTCTCTTAACAGCCAAAGCTTTTCCGCTAAAAGAGCGTGTGAGAAGATGTTGTAAAGTTTTTACCTTACCCCATCTTCCTTCTTGGACAGCCTTAACAATACATCTTTGTAGCCTCACAATAACTTTCTGGCATTTCTTCCATGGCAACTGCTTCCATGCTTCAAAGCTTTTGGTAGATGCACTTACAGGTTTACTTGTAATCATCTGCTTTCCTACCTTAAGTGGTTAACAAAGTTTCTTGTCACGAGGGACCAAACGGAAGTCTGCTCGTTTTCACGCGAATTAATGTTACAAATTCTATCCATTTCGTTACAAAATGGCATTCGCTTTCTCCATTCTCCTTTACCTGCACTTCCATCAGCATTCCTTGCGGTTTGCTTGCCATGTAGGCGAAAATACAGGCTTACCCTGTTTCTCCATTCATACAATAGTGGGTTAGGTGGCTTCTCTATACCGGTGGAGTTATTATTTGCGTACATCTAGAAATGAAAAATGTAACTTATCCACATTACCTTTTGGTCAGAGCTTATCAGCATCTTTAGCTCTTTCATCGTATCGGTACTTATAAAGCTTCACTTACGTTCACCATACCACTAGCCTAGCCCTCCAACCACATG
This sequence comes from Wolbachia endosymbiont (group A) of Aleiodes leptofemur, assembly GCF_964028465.1. Lineage (NCBI taxonomy): Bacteria > Pseudomonadati > Pseudomonadota > Alphaproteobacteria > Rickettsiales > Anaplasmataceae > Wolbachia > Wolbachia endosymbiont (group A) of Aleiodes leptofemur. The sequence goes on along the minus strand of NZ_OZ034782.1, from coordinate 483,727 downwards.
ATGCTTGCAGTTTATGCCCCTCTCACGATTGAGCATCTTCTTTTTCAAGAGGAGGTTCATTGTCCGCATCGCTTGGCACCAACCGGTTGCCCGATTCGCACTGATGCGTAGACTCAGACGGCAAAACATCTGGTTTAATAAGTTTTAGAATCCTTTCAGTTTCTTTCTGAATGAATTCCTCTCCTTTTAAACAATATGACCGAAGACTTTCAGGTCGCACCATTTCAATCACATACCTAGCCCCACTAGAGTCCCTGCAAAGAACATCAACTATACTTTGCTTATCAGAGGCAATTTCAGGATCCATTATAGTACTGAGGAATTCCACTTCTTGTATAGTATTTATCTCGGTAAACCCTAAAATATCATTCAAAAAATGTATGAGAATATTCTTATTTTTTTCAGTGCCAAAGATTCTTTTAAAGGTTAAATCCAGCTTAGGCTCGAGAAACTTAGATAAAGCCATAGCCAAAGTGCTTAAAAATATTAATAATTATACACTATTATTAACAATTATTCAACCATATTTTTGAAGATAGCTATGCCGCCGCGAACCGTCATACCGCCGCGGTATCTCTAGATCCCGTTAACAAGCAGCGGGATGACGAATTACTTAACCGTCATACCACCGCGAACCTTCATACCGCGATTCATTCGCGGTATCTCGGCATAGATTCCGCTAACAAGTAGCGGAATGACGATTGTGTATCGTGTTTTGCTAAAAATCACAGAATGCAGTCTGGTTACCTTAATTAGAAGTTTAGCTTTAACTTTAAATGGACTACTCAACCGTGACAGACTTAGCTAAATTTCTTGGACAATCTGCATCTAACCCTTTTTTTGCTGCAGTAAAGTAAGCAAGGAATTGCATAGCAACACTGTAGATGATTGGAGAGATAAAATTATCAGTGTCTGGAAGTTGCACCACATCTGCGCAAACTCCCCTTAGGAATGGCGCTCCTTGTTTATCACTGAAGGCAATTACTTTGCCTTTTCTTGCAATAATCTCTTGTATATTAGATAGCGTTTTAAAGAATAAATCATCATAAGGGATAATTGCTATAACAAGCACAGTAGAGTCTATTAAAGCAATAGAACCATGCTTCATTTCTCCCGCTGCAATACCAGTTGTATTGATATATGAAAGCTCTTTTATTTTCAATGCGCCTTCCATTGCAACTCCGTATGAACTTCCTCTGCCGATTAAAATAACGTTATTGTGTTCTAATATACTGCCCGATATATGTTGTATTTTCATCACATTCAAAACGTGCTCAACATACTCGGGAATAGAGTTAATAGCGTTGCTTAGCTGTTTTATTCTCTCTCCACCCAGTACACCTTTTATTTTTCCAAGCTCCACGGCAAAGCATGCTAAAGTTGCAAGTTGCGCAGAAAAGGTTTTTGTTGAAGCAACACCAATTTCTGGCCCAGCAAGAGTATGTAACACAATATCTGAGATCTTTTCAATGCTGCTGCTAAATGTATTAGTTATACTAATGATTGTTTGCTTCTGTGATTTTGCATAACGCAGCGCTTCTATGGTATCTGCAGTTTCACCAGATTGAGAGATAAATAACCCAATGCTGCCTTCTTCCAGCTTGACGTTGCTATACCTAAATTCTGATGAGATTTCTAGATATACTCGAACTTGAGCGACATTTTCCAGCCAATACTTTGCTATTATCCCAGCAAAATAAGATGACCCGCATCCAACTATAGTAATGTAACTCAGCTCAGAAAACAATTTTTTGTTAGCAAATATTACCTCTTTATATTGCTTGTAAAATTGATTTATTGTTTTGTTTAATGCACGCGGTTGCTCAAAAATCTCTTTTAACATGAAGCTAGGGTAACCATTTTTGCTAATTAGAAAATCACTTGGACTACTATTTTCTATACTGCGTTTAACTTGTGTACCATTGTTGTATATACTAACTCCACTAGATTTTATCACTGCAATGTCATCATCTTCCAAATGCGATATTCTTTCCACAAATGCACTTAAAGCATTAGAGTCAGATGCAGCAAACACTGTGTTACAGTTATAGCCTATTGCTAAAGGCAAATTTCTCTTCGCAACAAATAAGGCGTCTGGATATTCTGCAAATAATAAGACCAAGGCAAATGAGCCATGTAAGTTGTTTAAACACTTAAATAGAGAATCAATTGGCGACAATCCTTCATCAAGATATAAGGTTAGCATGTTTGGTATGATCTCTGTGTCAGTGTCAGTATGGAATGACATGCCCCTTTCTTCTAGACCCTTTTTTAGCAGATTGTAATTCTCAATTATGCCGTTATGAGCAACAACAACATTATTTGTACGAATGGGGTGAGCATTTTTAAGGCCTGGGACTCCATGTGTAGCCCAGCGAGTATGTGCTATACCAACTGTACTGTGAGACATCTTGCTGTCATCAACAACTTCACATAACCTTTCGACTTTACCTTCTGATTTTTTGACTTCTATCTTACCTTCGTTATTTATGATTGCTATACCTGAGGAATCATATCCCCTATATTCCAATTTTTGTAACCCAGTTAGTAAGGTTGGTATTACTGAATCACCGCTACTTACTACACCAAATATTCCGCACACAAATGGATCACCAAACAAACTTTTTTCTAAACATGTTAAGCATTTTTGCCTTTATTACTGGTTGATTTATATTCTTTTTATCATTCTTTCGATTTTACCTTTTTAATTGGTTTAGCTGCTACTTTTTGAGTTTCTTTGCTTAAAACCTCAGATATAGCGGACTTTAGAACTTTTATCTCAACTTTTGGTGCTATTTCTATTATAAATTGTGCATTTGCCTCATCAACTTTATTAACTTCACCTATTATTCCACCAGAAGTAATGACTGTATCACCACGTTTTATTTGATCTATCATCTTTCTATGTTCTTTTAGTTTTTTTTGTTGCGGGCGAATAATGAGAAAATAAAATACCACAAATATTAAAATCAGTGGAATAAAACTAGCAAAAGATGCGCCGATACTTGATGTATTGCTAGTTGCATCTGCTGCAAAAACTTCAGAAATGAGCATATTTAATCCTAATTGTTAATGATAAAAACAAACCTATTTAAGTATTAATTACAATACCATGCCATGTCAAGTTTGGTGAAGGCGTTTCTCAATACCGGCAATAATACTGCGAATTCTAAGTTATGCTAAAACTAATATGGCGGGAGTGATGAGACTTGAACTCACGACCTCATGCGTGACAGGCATGCGCTCTAACCAACTGAGCTACACCCCCCTAATTTCTTTTTAGCATTTTCGGGCTTCAACTTTAAAGCTAATAAACATGTTGCCCTTTGTCAATATTTTTTGTTTGCGCTTTGCTGTCTTTTCTATTACTATGTAAATAATTTAATTTCACACATGGCTTGTACAAGTAGTCCCATTAGGGTTATGCCATGGAAGATAAACTATTTGGAGGAATGATATATGACAAATTTGCCTAAAGTCACTGTGCGTGATTTAGCTGAATCTGGTGTACATTTTGGTCACAAAATTAGTCGCTGGAACGCAAAAATGGCTCCATACATATATGGAGTGCATCAAGAAAATCGTATACATATAATTGATTTGCGAAAAACACTACCATTGCTACAGGTGGCCATGAAGGCTTTATATGACGTTGCATTTCAAGGTGGTCGCATTCTATTTGTTGGTACAAAGTTTCAAGCTTTTGATATTATTGCAAGTGAAGCGATTCGTTGTGGTCAATATTATGTGAATCATCGTTGGCTTGGTGGTATGCTTACTAATTGGGGCACTGTTTCTTCTTCGATAAAAACCTTGATGCAATATGAGAAAATATTAAATGACGAGGATAGCATTTTAACAAAGAAAGAATTGGGAAACATTGAAAAGAAAAAGCAAAAGCTTGATAAGGCGCTTGGCGGTATTAGAGAAATGGGAGCAATTCCTGATATCTTATTCATCATTGATACTAATAAAGAGCATATAGCGGTTAAGGAGGCTAAGAAGTTAGGAATTCCAATAGTTGCAATACTTGATACTAATTCTGATCCAGATGGTATTACTTATCTAATACCTGGAAATGATGACTCAAGAAAATCAATAGAGCTCTATTGTAAATTAGCTACCGACTCTATATTAGCTGGAATAGAGTCTAGTCTAGCAAAATCTGGAGTTAAGATTGATGATATAAGGGGTGATGAGTTTATTCAAGAAAAAGAAGATGGTATTGTGCAAACTAAAAGGAGACGTAGTAAAGTTTACAAAGAAGAAGAAAGGGAGGTAGTAACAAATGAAGATGAATCCAGATGATATAAGAGAATTACGTGATAGAACAGGGCTTGGCTTAAGTGACTGTAAAAAAGCATTAGAAGAATGTGATGGTGACATTAAGAAAGCCGTTGATAAGTTACGTACAATAGGTCTTGCTAAAGCTGACAAAAAATCTGATAGAGTAGCTTCAGATGGGCTCGTTGCTATGTGTTTGACTGAAAATTGTGGTGTATTGATTGAACTCAATTGCGAAACCGATTTTGTCGCAAGGAATGAGAAATTTATAGAGTTAGTTTTAAATTTAGCATCAATTGCTCATCAAGAACGCTGTACTAGCGTTGATGAGTTAAAAAATGCCAAGTATGAAAGCATTGGCACAGTGCAGGAAGCTATTATGAATGGTACGTCAGTTCTTGGTGAGAAGCTAGAGTTAAGCAAGCTTTGTTACTTAGAAGCTAAGGATGGAGTTATTGCTGGCTACGTACATGGTGATGTGTGTGGCTTAGGTAAGATTGGTGCTTTAATTGCATTGCAATCATCTGGTGATAAGGCGAAGCTACAAGAGATTGGGAAACAAATAGCTATGCATGTAGTTGCTATGAAGCCTGAAGCTTTGTCTATAGATGATTTAGATCAAATGAAGTTGAACAACGAACGTTCTATAATTGAAGAGCAAGTGAGGAGCTTAAATAAACCTGAAGAAGTAGCAAAAAAAATAGTAGATGGACGAATGGCTAAGTACTATGAAGAAGTTGTTTTACTGGAGCAAAAATTTATAAAGGATGATAAGATGAAGATTTCTGATTTTATAAAATCAAGCGAGTTGAGTGCTGTTAAACTCTCTAATTACAAGTTACTTGTTTTGGGTGATGCAGATTAAATAGCAAAAAATGTTTATTTCAACAAATGAAAAAAGCGAAATAAAATATTCCAGGGTGTTATTTAAAATCTCTGGTGAGGCTTTGATGGGATCAAAGCAATTTGGTCACGATATGGAGACTATAGGTGAGTTATCTAAAGGCATAGTTGAAGTTTGTAATCTTGGAGTTCAGGTATGTATTGTTGTTGGTGGTGGTAATATCTTTCGTGGCACATCTGCGTCTTTAAGTGGTTGTGAAAGAGCAAGCAGTGATTATATTGGAATGCTTGCAACTATAGTCAATGCTTTAATTTTACAAAACTTTTTAGAAAAAAATTTAGTAGCTTCTAGGGTATTATCTGCAATACCCATGGCCACTGTATGCGAACCTTACATCAGAAGGAAAGCTATTCGTCATTTAGAAAAAGGTAGAGTGGTAATTTTTGCAGCAGGCACAGGCAACCCATTTTTTACTACAGATACAGCTGCAGCCTTACGTGCTGTTGAAATGAATTGTGATGTTATTCTAAAGGGTACGCAAGTAAATGGTGTATACTCCGCTGATCCGAAAAAAAATGAGGATGCTGTAATGTATGATAGGCTTTCTTACACGGATTTATTGACTCGTGATTTAAAAGTTATGGATGCATCAGCAATTTCACTTGCTCGTGAGAATTCTATTCCAATTATAGTTTTTTCTTTGAAGGGAGAAAAAATAGTCAATATTATTAAGGGTCAAGGTACTTATACTATAGTTTCAGATTGTAAACAGTAGGTAATTTATGTTAAATGAAATAAAAGCTAAAACAAAAGAAAGAATGCTAAAAACTATTCAGTCCTTTCATGATGATATTAAAGGCGTACGCACTGGTAGAGCTAGTGCATCTTTGCTTGATGGTATAGTTGTAAACATCTATGGTGGGCATCAAAAGTTAAATCAAGTTGCAGGCGTTTCGGTTATAGATAACAAAACCCTATCAATTAAAGTTTGGGACATTAGTGTTGTAGGTGAAGTGAAAAACGCTATATTAAATGCTAACCTGAATTTAAATCCTGTTGTCGAGGGTAGCACCATACGTATAGCTCTTCCGGACTTGACACAAGAAACCCGTGAAAAATTAGTGAAATTATTGCATCAGTTTGCTGAAAATGCACGGATTGCCATTAGAAATATACGTAGAGATATTATGGAAGAAACAGAAAAAATGAAGGAAAATAAAGAAATCTCAGAAGATGATTTTCATGGTGCTAAGAAGGAAATACAAAATATTACTGATGATAATATAAAAAAGATTGATGGTGAATTGTCCATCAAAGAAAAGGATATACTGAATCACTAAATGATATGGAGAAAGCTTACATAGCAAATGATGTCATTCCAGTGTTTGACACTGGAATCCAGTCTTTACTATACAACTATCTGATGCACTTGTTTGAAATCAAATTTCCTGGATCCCAGTGTCGGAGCACTGGGATGACACCAATTTTGCATTCAAGTATCAACTATTGGTGTCACTACAGTAACTCTCTTCCTGTCATGCAAGTAGCTGACACCTTCCAGGTGTCCATTGAAATCCAAAAAATTTCACTCAAGTCAAAATTAGGTTAAATTTAAATGTTGAATCAAGAATCTTTACCGAAACATTTAGCAATTATTATGGATGGTAATGGTAGATGGGCGAACAATCAAGGAAGGGTAAAAATTGATGGTTATAAAAAGGGCAGTGAAGTTGCATACGATATTGCCAAGTATTGTACGGACTTAACTATACCCTACTTAACTTTGTATGCATTCTCTATGGAGAATTGGCTTAGACCTAAAAACGAAACTGACTGTCTATTTGATTTATTTTACTCCGTTTTAACTAATGAAGATAAAGTCAATTTCATTTACAATTGTAACATTAAGTTGAATTTTATTGGCAATTTAAGTCTGTTACCCAGTAAAATATTGGATCAAATTAAAAAAGCAGAAGAAATGACACATAAGAACGATGGTTTATTACTCACTGTGGCAGTCAGTTACGGAGCAAAGCAAGAAATTACACAAGCTATAAGCAATATTATAAAAGAAAATATTGCTTATGTATCAGAAGAGGAATTTGAAAAATTTCTGTATACTAAAGATTTGCCAAAATTGGATTTATTAATTCGCACTGGCGGCGAAAAAAGGTTAAGCAACTTTTTATTATGGCAAGCAGCTTATGCTGAATTGTATTTTTGTGATACTTTATGGCCTGATTTTTCTTGTCAAGATTTGAGTAAAGCATTAGAAGATTATACAAAAAGAGAGAAAAAATATGGTAGATAATAATTTTATAATTAGAATGTTGTCCTCAATAGTAATATTATTCATATTTTCCTTTGCTACATATTTCAGTGATTTATCGTTTTACCTATTGATTTTTTCGATAGCAGTTTTATCTTCTTTTGAATGGTATAATCTAACCCAGGGAAACAAAATTTTATACGTTTTTGCATTATTATTGATTGCACTACCAAGCGCCTCATTAATATATTTATATAATCTACCACAGGGAAAATACGCATTAGTATGGTTCGTCTTAACCATTTGGGGAATTGACGTTACTGCCTACCTGTTTGGCAAGAATTTTGGTGGAGCTAAAATTTGCCCAATTATTAGCCCTGGAAAAACTTGGGCAGGACTTCTTGGTGCGATTTTAGCTGGAGTAGTGTGCACAATTTTTGGATCAATATTTTTTGGTCTATTTTCAATTTTTTATTCTCCAATCATTGGCCTTGCAATTGCTATTCTAGCGCAACTTGGCGATTTCACTGAGTCGCTTGTTAAAAGAGCTTACGGTGTTAAAGATAGTGGAAATATGATACCTGGCCATGGGGGAGTGCTCGACCGTATGGACAGTTTCATTTTTACTGCCCCTCTTATTGCTATTTACATAAGCTAAGTCTTCAGAAGTGCCATTAGAGCTCATCCCTAGTCAGCTCCCCAACCGCTTCTACAGTGCAGTCATGGACAAACGTCTTTTCACAATAAGGGCAGGCTATTTCCTCTTCTTCTCCCATATCTAAATATATTAATGGATGGCCGGAACCCTCATCATTCTCATCACCATGACAACAAACTTTTCTATTATTAACCCTCACTTTTGACATGCTGCTCCTTTAGCTTATAACATTTTATATATTGAATATACCCATTCAGAAATAAAAAACAACAAGCACTATTCTCCATTTTTTATCCTATTCAGGTTAATCAATTCGTTTTGAACACCTTTTGATACAAATTTGCTAACATCTTCTCCTAATCTTGCTATTTCCTTTACAAAGCTTGATGAGATAAATTGAGTATCTTCAGAAGCAGGAAGAAATATGGTTTCGATTTCAGGAAGAAGTTTATAATTTACCCAGCTCATTTGAAACTCGTAATCAAAATCCGATACTGCTCTTAATCCCCTAATAATAACAGAAGCATTCTGCTCTTTGGCAAACTTCACTAGCAACCCATTAAAAGATATAACATCTGCATCAATTCCTAGCCCTTTGATTTCATTTTCAGCCATGCTTGTGCGTAGCTTTGTGTCAAAGGCAGTATGCTTATTAACGTTTTCTGCAACTCCTATTATTAATTTATCGACTAGTTTACACGCTCTTTTGATTATGTCAAGATGCCCAAAAGTTATAGGGTCAAATGTGCCAGGGTAGATTCCTATTTTGTCATTAATGTTCATCCTTTATTTTTATAAACTACTTTAAAAACTTTTGATAGACATAATAACATTTTTTATCTAAAAATAAAAGTATACAGTTGGCCTGATAGCTCAGTTGGTAGAGCAAAGGACTGAAAATCCTTGTGTCGCTGGTTCGATTCCTGCTCAGGCCACCTTCTCTTTCTTGGCAAACTTGCCTTTTTGTTATAAAATACTCTATATCGTAATATAAATATTAGGGAGGCAAGTCATAGTATATAAATATTATAATAAACTATTTAATATCTTATTAATTATAGTTCTATTATTAAGCAATATTACTTATGCTGGCGTTAGTGAAAAACCGGCATCTCAACATGTAACCAGAAAAGAAGAACCAGCGTCAACTGTCTTGACGGCAGAAAATACAGTAAATAATGACATAGTTGTTGGTTTGTTGAAAACGGAAGAAGCACATGAGCTTGGGCTATCTCAAAATATCTACGAGATGTTTAATAACTTTGGAGTTAAAACCGTACTCATTGACTACAATAAAATAATTAACTTAAAAGAAATCCAAGAAAAGTCGCTTATCTTTGCAAAACAAGATGAAACATTGGCAAAGAAGCTAACATTAGACCGAATAAAAGTTGAAGTTGCAAAGTTTGTTAAAGAGCACAAAATAAATAGAATATTTATTCCGGATAATTTACACTCAGCACCCACTCCTTGTCGCCAGCTTGTTACTGAAGCAATTGTAAAAATAGTGGATGATAACCCTGCAATTCATTTACTTGGCATATGTGAAGGCATAATGAATGCAAAGGGAATTGAAGTAGTGAGTGTTGTGAGTGATGAAGAGAAGCAAAGATCTCATTTAAAATCAGCACCTAATCCACAGAAAGAGGATGTACCTCTCCAGCAGATAAAGATCGTTCCAAATAGTCGTTTAGCAGAAGTAGTAGCCAAATTCCTAATACCTAATGAAAATGGCTGGTTTTCAACATATTTTCCAGATGCTCATTCAGGAGCAGTAAGTAATACACCAGAAAATAGAAGAAAATTGGAGTCACTTGGATATAAAGTTGCAGCATTTTCCAGTGAGGGGGTAATAGAGGCTATTGAAGATAAGCATGGTAATGTTCACTTTCAAAGTCATCCAGAAGCCCTTGTTGTGAAGTCAGATAAAAACCTCTATTTATCAAATCACAAGGAACGTCAAGTGTCTACACTAGTTGCTATAGCGATTATGAATGATTTTCTTTATCGTGCTTAATGGCTATAGCTTTAGGCTTACCGACGATTTGATAAACGATAGATTTGTCATGTATCCGTTCAGGCAATGGCGTCAACTTAAGGAAAAATATCAGCGATAGTGTATAAAATTTCTCTCCAAATTTTTTATCATTAAATTATCCAAAGAGTGCAAGGGACAGCACTTTTGTTTCTATTTTATTGCAACAAAAAAGTTTAAAATGTGTCTTTTTTAGGTGAGGCATGCAAAAAGGAAAAGATCTTATCTTACAAATTATAGCTCTTTTTACAATAATCCGAACAGACCGTAATATGCTACTGGCCTGCTATAGCCATAAACACATATCTTATCGCATTCGGACTATTATAAGAAAGGCTATAAAGTTAGTTAAAAAAAGTTTGGGAATAGAATGTGAACTTATGGAGCCATTGACATGTACCCTCAAAGCAAGCTTTTTCTAAAGCAAGGTATAAGATTTGCCATACAGGCTTTCAAGAATTTAAGCATCCAAACAGCCTATCAGGATGAACCTGAGTTGGAGAGGCTATAGACTTATTGCAGCAGATGGTTCTGGTATGAGATTACCTAGCTCTGGGGAAATTGTATCCGAGTTTGAACCAAATGGAAACTGACCTTACCCAGAAAAAGTGGAGAGAAAGTTTGGAATGTTTTTCACAAAGAGAATGATGAATCAAAATGCTCAGGAATGCAATAGTTAGAGGTTGTCCGGAAACTAGTAAATTCAAGCATATTCCCTCTTTAACATAACCCTACTCATAGCTAGGTATATGAAATTCTCAGTGGATGTTGTGAGTAAATCATACTCCTTCGATAGCCTTCTATTCCTATTAACCCAAGCAAAAGTCCTTTCTACAACCCATCTTCTTGGCTGTACTTTAAACCCTTGTTCTCTTGTTGGTAGTAGCTCAGGTGGAGTATCTTTGTGCACCCAAAATCTACATGGAGGCCTTTTAACAATTTCAATATCTATGTCATATTCTTCCTTTATGTGATTCTTTAAATTTCTTCCTTGGTATCCCATTTCAGCCCACATTTTTTTAACTTTAGTATATTTTGTTCTCATATTGTTTAATGCTATTTTAATACCATCTCTATCATTTTCGTTAGCAGCGCCTACGTAACAACCTAGTATAAAACCCTGAGTGTCTGTAATTATATGCCTTTTTCTACCCTTTACTTTTTTACTTCCATCATAGCCTTTGATCCCCCCTTTTCTGTAGTCTTTACAGATTGACTATCTACTATACAGGCACTCGGCTGCTCATTCATTCCTATTTTTCTTCTACTATATTTTGTAATTTCATAATTCATTTTCTCAAAAATTCCCTGCTTCTTCCATTGCCTGAACTGCTCATACACAGTCTTCCATAGCGGAAAATCATTTGGTAAATACCGCCATTGACACCCTGTACGCAATACATAGAAAATTGCTTCTAATATTTCTTTTTTGCTATACTTTGGCGGCCTTCCTCCTTTCTTGTATGATACTCTGAAGTGTTTTTCTATTCTTGCCCATTCCCTTTCGCTTAGATCTGTTGGATACTTTTTTCTCATCTTTACCCCGTACTAAAATTTCAGATATTATAGCCTTTTACTTGTTTCCGGACAACCTCTTATAGCATTTCTCATAATAGTCCGAATAGGTCATAGGAAGGCAGAATCAACAGCACGACGAAAGGATTCGAATAGAGGAATGTTTTTCCTGGCTCTGTTTTTTATAGCAAACCAATGATGCTCAATTTTGTTAAAATCTGGAGAATAAGGCGGCAGATACAAAATTTCTGCACCGACTCCTTTAGCGAGCTTGATAAGCTTATCAGACTTATGAAAAGTAGCATTATCAAGAATGACAGTTTGTCCAGGTTCTAAGATCGGTGCCAAAAATTGCTCAAACCATCCATTAAAAATATCCATATTACAGTGGCCTTCAAATGTTAATGGAGCAACTATCTTTCTTCTACTTAAGGCTGCAACCATGCTGATTCGTTGAGTTTTTTTTCCAGATTTTAGGGCATAAAATCGCTGTCCTTTCTGGCAATACCCATATGGATAGTCCTCCGTGTTATCAATCCCAGACTCATCTATATACACTAAGTTTTCTGGTTCTTTTGTTGCTATAATTTTTAAGAATTCAGCACGTTTTTCTTCGTTCCTTTCCTTGTATCCATATGTCTTTTTTTGCGCGTAAATCCAATTTTTCTGAGAGCTCGGTGGATCGTTTCGATACTAACGTTGCCCCAAAGTTTAGCCATTTCCGACAGAGTTTTTCTACCGTGTTTTTTAGCAAATTCGATAAACTTATTCCAGTCGATAATTTTCTGATTGTAACCTCCATTACCGAGTTTTTTGACTGAAAGTCGCCTGTTTCTTTTTTTCTTTGCTTCCACTCCCACAAAGTAGTTCGTCCAATTTTAAATCTTGCTGCCACTGCTTCTCTGCTTTCCCCTTCGTCTAGTGCTTCCATTGCTTTTTTTCTTAAATCATAACTATATGCTGCCGGCATCCAACCTCCTTATCGCCATCTATCCTTAATCTTATCATATCCGGACTTCTGTGGAAAGAGCTATACCAACAAGAGAACAAGGGTTTAAAGTACAGCCAAGAAGATGGGTTGTAGAAAGGACTTTTGCTTGGGTTAATAGGAATAGAAGGCTATCGAAGGAGTATGATTTACTCACAACATCCACTGAGAATTTCATATACCTAGCTATGAGTAGGGTTATGTTAAAGAGGGAATATGCTTGAATTTACTAGTTTCCGGACAACCTCTTATTGTGATTTATACCTGTTTCTGAAATGACAGCCTGTATACTTAATACATCAAGTCCTGGAACTCTAGTAAAATCCATCCCCGTTATTCGATATAAATCTTCATCTACGGCAAAATCTGGACTATTCTTCTGTTTTCTCTTTCGTGTCTTATTCAATGCCCTGTTCTCATTCGACTTTGTTTCAAATGTTTTATAGTAATTTTCTATACTTTTATCACATCCCGTTATTTGCTCTTGAAAAAAAGTATATGCTGCATATTCTTGTTTTAGCACAAACAAGTGTTCCTCTCTATAATCACCAGCTAACGCTTTTGCTATAGTAGACTGATCATTTTTTATTCGTGCATCCCTGAATTTAGCCAATTTCTCAGGATCTCTTTCGCCTTCAATTATAGCTTCAATGATTTTCATACCAGTTATCCCAGTAATATGACTAATAACCTTGTGTAATTGAATATTCATTTGAATTAGCGCTTTTTGCATACGTTGAGTATGTTTAGCTGCATTTTCAATTAGATTAGCACGTTGTCTAACGTAACTACGCAGTACACACATTTGATTATCCGGTCTAAATGATCCTTGAAGCAGTCCATAGCTGTGCAATTGTTGCAGCCATTGACAATCTTGAACATCAGACTTTCTACCAGGCACATTTTTGACATGTCGCGCATTTACTAATTTTACTTCAAATTTATGTGATTCTAATATTTGAAATAAGGGAATCCAATATACTCCAGTTGACTCCATGGCTACAGTTCTAACCTGACACTTTTTTAACCACTTTGCTAAGTTGTGTAGATCTACTGTAAAGCACCCAAATTTTTGGATACGTTGTTCATCTCTTCCTTCAGGTACACATACATAATGTACAGTCGAGCCAATATCAATCCCTGCTGCATCAAGGTTTATTGTTTTTAATTTACTTTTTGCTTCTGCCATATAAAATCCCTCCTATATTATTATGATAAGAAGCACTTCAGCTTGGGACGGTTAGGTTATACAATCTTCTAAACGAGGTAGCCCAAAAAGAACTCCATCAATGGTTTTACCATTTCCCCCAAAACCATGCTTTCAAACGGGCATTTATAGCACCATTGATTGTTTCGGTTATAGCTGCAGAAGCGCTTCTTCATAACACTATACCCAAAGAACATAAAGTAAAGAGGGAGTTTCTTTTTGGTTTTACAGATTTTATCTGTTCTGGGCTTTCAACATACAGTATGACCCATTTGCAGTCTGTGTGCTTTTTGATAGCTTGCAATGCCAAGCCGTGGTCCAAATTGTCGAAAAATCCAGATATATCAAGATCTATCGTCCAATCGTACCTCCAGCATCTTTTACGAGCTGTATCTACCGCATCCAGTGCAGACTTATTTGGTCTATAACCATATGAATCCTCATGAAATTTTGGTTCTACCAGCGGCTCTAGATACATAGCAGCAGCCGTTTGCCCTATCCTGTCGAATACTGAAGGAACACATAAAATTCTTTGCCCTCCTGTATCTTTTGGTATCGCAACAGCTTTTACCGGCTCTGGAAAATAACTTCCGGATGACATCCTATTCCATAGTTTGTATAGATTATCTTTTAGATTCTCTTCAAACTTTGTTATCGAAACCTCATCCACACCAGCAGCACCTTTATTTTTCAATACTTGTTTATAAGCTCTCCAAATAAGTTGCTTTGGTATATCAAAAGACTTTGTTTTATTCATTAACTCCTCCCTTTCGGTTGATAAACAATTAAAACTAAATAACTCAGCCCCTTCGCTCCATTTCCATTACAGAAACTTCTTCACTACTACGAGCTGATCCGTCCCTGTTTTTCGCATCGGTACTCTCATCCTTGGAGTTTAGCCCCTTGGATTTCTCCCTTATCATCGAAACGACAGGTTCCCGTAGTTCCACACAATAGCCTAAAATAGATTCATGCCACCTTTATGCCGGACGCCAGCTATCCAGTAAACAAGCTCCCGATAGCCTTATCCCAGGTTACAAACGACCCCCTGGTTTTGACGTCATACAACCGGTTTCGACACTTCATCAGTGGTTCACTTACGTTCATCTCTCTATTTCATACATGACGCATAATTGCGCCTTTTCCATAACGCTCACTACCTTGGCTCTTTACCAAAGCAGCTCATGGTTGTTTGAAGCCTGTTCTTGTAAACCGGCTCCGAGGGGCCCACCCTCATCTATTGCGTAGCTTTCGCACTTAGTTTGCTCTTACTTGAACATTCTTTGTGTCTCTACGGCACACCGTTTGCGTATGGTTTATTGCTATGCGGTTAATCTTTCCTCAATCCAAGCTGCTTGAATAGCTTCGAGTATTTTTTCGTTACAGCGTTTTTCATCATCATCAAATTCCTCTAAACTCAAGACCTTTTTTTTAAGCTCAGTGAATCTGATACTAATTATATTCTCATTTGGAAATTTTTCCTCCAGAGCTTCCACAATATCTTCTATATCAAGCCATTTCATACTTTTTTGTATTTATCTGCTAAGTTAAATTGGTGCCCATGGGGAGACTTGAACTCCCAAGGTCGCAAAACCCACGGATTTTAAGTCCGCTGCGTCTACCGATTCCGCCACACGGGCTTTTTTTATCTATCTAGAGTAAAACTCTACTACTAAATTGACTTCCATGTCTGCTGAATAAGGAACCTCAGAATATTGAGGTGACCTCAAATACTTCACTGAATGCTCTTTACTATCTGCTTCTAAATAATCCGGAGCCTTGCGCTCTTGTTTTTGTTCAGCCTCTACTACTACAGGGATTTTTGCTGCCCTTTCTCTTATTTTTATTATATCACCTGGCTTCACTCGATAACTCGATATGTTAACCACCTTATCATTAACTGTAACGTGCTTGTGAGATATGAGCTGCTTTGCTGAGTAAATTGTTGGAACAAGACCAGAGTGGTATAAAACAGAACTTAATCTCGATTCTAAGATACCGATAAAATTATCAGCCGTATAACCCTTTCTGTTATAAGCATCTAAAAATGTGCGTCTGAGCTGCTTACTTGAAATCGCATAGTAAAACTTAAATTTCTTATGCGCAGCAAACTGCTTACCAAAGTCGGATAACTTCTTGAATCCAAGAATACCATGTTGACCTGGAGGGTATTTCCTTTTGTTTACTGGGTCTTTAGCTCTACCCCATAAATTTACACCAAGTCTACGGCTAATCCTATACTTTCTAGTGATAACAGTTGTCATATAAAAACTCTCACGATTTAACTTTAGATTATTAAGGATTTTAGCACTCAGTGTCAACTTGTTTTTGCTGATATAATCTTTTATACTTCATTTTTAAGTTTTTCTATTAACACATGAATCATTCACATTTAAAATCTATGGCAAACGCCATCCGTTTTTTATCAATTGATGCAGTACAAAAAGCAAACTCTGGACACCCAGGTATGCCACTTGGCATGGCAGATGTTGCAACTGTTTTGTTTGCTAAATATCTGAATCATAATCCTGATGATTCTAAATGGTTCAATAGAGATCGCTTTGTTTTATCAAACGGTCATGGGTCAATGTTACTATACTCAATATTATATTTGACAGGTTATATTAGCGTAGATGAGCTAAAAAACTTCAGACAAATGGGATCCAAGACCCCAGGTCATCCAGAGTTCGGCTTGACTTCCGGGGTAGAGGCAACAACAGGCCCGCTCGGTCAGGGGTTTGCCGCTGCTGTTGGCATGGCACTTGCTGAATCGATACTTGAAAAGCAGTTTAGAATCAATCACTACACTTATGTGATGCTAGGGGATGGCTGTCTTATGGAAGGAATAAGCCATGAAGCAGCATCACTTGCTGGGCATCTTAAATTGAATAAGCTTATAGCTCTTTTTGATGATAATGATATTTCTATAGATGGCGCTACTTGCCTTTCCTGTTCTGACGATGTAGAGAAACGCTTCTTAGCGTATGGATGGAATGTTGACAAAATTGATGGCCATGATTTTGATGCCATATCCCTTGCAATAGAGCAAGCAAAAAAGTCTGATAAACCTACAATGGTCTGCTGCAAAACTATTATCGGAAAATTTTCAAGCCGTGCTGGCACATCCTCTGCTCACAGTGGTGCTTTTTCGGAGGAAGACATAAAACAGATGAGAGAGAAATTAAACTGGAATTATGAACCATTCCATGTACCAGAAGATGTGAAAAATGCCTGGAAGAAAACTGTTGAGAGAGCAAAACAAAACTACACGATGTCATTCCAGCGCGTGACCAGGAAAGAAGAAAAAGAATGGATCCCAGTGTCAAGCACTGGGATGACAAGAGAGAGTACTGGGATGACAGAAGAGAATGCTGGGATGACAGGGTATCATGCAGAACTTCAAAGACGGTTAGATAAACATCTACCAGATAATATCGCTGGTGTTTTAGCTGACCTGAAGAAACAAATATGTGAGCTAATGCCAAACGAAGCTACTCGATCTTCTTTCGGCAGAGTAATGGAACTTTTAACTGAGTCTATGCCGGAATTAATCGGCGGTTCTGCTGATCTTACCGGGTCAAATTGCACTAAATATGAGCACATGCAGGTAATAAATAGCAATAATTATAGTGGCTCTTATGTCCACTATGGAGTGAGAGAGCACGCTATGGCAGCATGTATGAATGGTATGGCACTTCACGGCGCGATTCTTCCTTATGGCGGCACTTTTTTGGTATTTTCCGACTATTGTCGTCCTGCTATACGTCTTTCAGCTCTGATGAAGCAGCAGGTTATGTATGTCATGACTCACGACTCAATTGGAGTGGGAGAAGATGGCCCGACTCATCAGCCAATAGAGCATTTAGCCTCTTTGCGTGCTATACCAAATCTATATGTTTTTAGGCCAGCCGATGCAGTTGAAACTCTGGAGTGTGTTAGCATTGCACTCGAAAAGAAAGAATCTCCAGCACTGTTTGCGCTCTCAAGGCAAAACGTAAGTTACATGCGCAAGTTCTACTCTGATATCGATCAATCTGCTAATTTATCGAAGTTTGGTGCATATATTTTGTGTGAATGTTCAAAAGAATTAAAAGTGACGATATTTGCTACGGGGTCCGAGGTTGAAATTGCAGTTGAAGCAAGGGAGAAATTGCAGGAAAAGGGTATAGGTACAAGGATTGTTTCTATGCCATGCTGGAGGCTTTTTGACGAGCAAAGCGATGAATATAAAGCGGCAATATTAAATAATGACAGCATTAAAGTTGCAATTGAAGCCGGAAGTGAAATGGGTTGGCATAAATACATAGGTTCAAACGGTATATTTATTGGCATGAAAAGCTTCGGAGAATCAGCACCTTATAAAACACTTTATGAGCATTTTAATATCAACGCTGATCATGTGGTAAAATGTGTGTGTGAGAAGTTAGGTTGCATTCAGTAAACCTCTTGCATAACCATATGAAAGCCCACTCTTCTTTGTCATTCCAGCGCGTGACGTTATTTCCATCCAAGATGGTGTCATTCCAGTGCTCCTTTTTTTGTCATCCCAGTGCGTGACACTGGGATCTAGCCTTTATTATTTGGTTGAAATTAAGTCTTCTGGATCCCAATGTCAGCTACTTTCATGACATCATCATAAAGTAAAATGAGATCCCAGTGTCACGCACTGGGATAACAGGAGAAGGAGGCTACTTAGAGAGGATGTCATTCCAGCACTTGACACTGGAATGGCTTTGTTGCATCGCTACTTATGAAAGGCTAACTATAGTTAGGATTATAAGCAACCTATTGAAAATCTTGTTTTTTTGCAATCAATCTGATCAAATTTAAGAATAGTAATTTGTTATTTATATTAATAAATTTAATTCTATTGAAAATAGCTAAAGCATTGAAATTCTTGAACTTTAGCCGGATTGGTAAATGGTAGTGAAATTTCTTTTACTCAAATTTAGGTATTCATTGACCGTTCTTGTTATAAATACCAGAATAATAAGCTACTGATATTCGCTATCTTTTTTATCTTTAATCCATCATAGCTAGCGATGCAACAAAGCCATCCCAGTGTCAAGCACTGGGATGACACCTTTTCCGGTAGAAGATCACTATCAAATCACATTGCTCTGGTCATTATGATCACCATTATTTTGTTCAACTGATTGATCGACCCCAGGTGAAGAAGAATCATCATAAGGTTGTGTGTCAGACTTTTCTTCGTCAGACCCAAACAACCATGAAAAAAAACCACCAAAAAATGATGCAATTAATGAAAAAGGCTTCATAAGTATACTAAACAAACTACCAAAAAAAGAGCTCGGCTGTTCTTCTGTTTGTGCAGGTTCTGTGGAAGCAACAGGACCTACATCGTTGTCTTGTACATCAGTTCCTTGTTCTGCACTGGTGGTGCTGGTTTTTTCCCCTTCTTTGCTATTATCTGATTGTATAGCCTTTCTTATAATAGTCCGAATGCGATAAGATATGTGTTTATGGCTATAGCAGGCCAGTAGCATATTACGGTCTGTTCGGATTATTGTAAAAAGAGCTATAGTTCAGTATCATCACCTACTCGTTTTTCTTCCTCTTGACCCCCTTCACTATCTGTCGATGATCCACCCGCTGAACTATCATCAGATTTTTCTGCTGGTTGCAATAGAGTTTTTATTCCTTCATCAGTGGCTAATTTGAAAGGAGTATTTCCATCTTCATTTTCTATATTAACATCTGCTCCTTTTTTTATTAAGAATTTTACTGTTTCCGCAGAGGCGTTTGCTGGACGATCTGCATAACCCATAAACACTTTATTTTTTGTAGCAAAATGTAAAGGAGTCCATAGATCGTTATCTTGTATATTAACATTCGCTCCTTTTTCTAATAAAAGTTCTGCTATATCCGTATAACCTTCTCTAGCAGCCCAATGCAAAAGAGTATGTCCATATGAATCTACTGCATCAGCATTTGCTCCCTTGTTTAATAAAGCTTTAACTATATCTTTATGGCTACTATTGTAATTATATTCCATCATACTCTGAAGAAGTGATTCCATTACTGTATCAACCTTTGCTCCATTATTTAATAAAACTTCAGTTGCATCTTTATGACCATAGAAAGCAGCTTCAAATAAAGGAACCCTTCCATCTTTATCTGCTATATTAACATCTGCCCCTGTTTGTATTAGAGCTCTTACTATTTCTACATTGCCCTTTATAGCAGCAAAATGTAAAAGAGTTTTTCCATCGTTGTCTATTGAATTAACGTTTACTTTTTTACTTAATAGACTTTGAACTTCCTCATAATTATCACTTTTAACGGCTGAATACAAAGCTTCGATGTCCTTTTGCGTTTCTTCTAGAATTTTTACTATATGTTGCCTGCCTTGTTGAGAGGCAAGATTTAAAGGAGTGCTGCGAGTATTATCTAGTGGAGTAACATAAATTCCTTTTGCTTCTAATAGAACTGTTACTATTTGCTGATTGTAACTTTTAGCAGCTTCATGTAAAGGAGTCTTTCCATCTTTATCTACTGCATTAACGTTGATTCCTTCTACTTTTAATAGAGCTTCTATTATGCTTGTATCGAGTGGTTGCGTTTTGTTGGCTTCGTCAACAGCAACATGTAAAAGAGCGCGTCCAGTTTCAGACTGTGCATTAACATCTGCTTTGCTATCAATTAAAAGCGAGACCATATCTTTGTTTCCTTTGGCAATAGCATGCCGTAAAGGAGTAAATCTGTTTCCATCTAAAGCATTAACATCTGCTCCTTCACTTATTAGACGCTTTAATCCATCAATATCACCTCTTTCAACAGCCTCAAATAAAGCAGCATTTTGTGGAACTTGGCTTTCTTCTTCATAATCTTGCAATACTGGACTAGCATCATCAGATTCTTCTGCGGATTGCAATAGAGTTTTTATTTCTTCATCAGCGGCTAAACCTAAAGGAGTATTTCCATTATCATCCTCTGCATTAACATTTGCCCCTTTGTCCAATAGATCTTTTACTATCTCTGCATGGCCATTTTCAGCAGCCCAATGTAGAGGAGTCTTTCCATCATCATCTACTGCATTAACATCTGCCCCTTTATCCAATAGAGCTTGCACCACCTGCTGATAACCACTTTCAGCAGCAAAGTGTAAAGGAGTCTTTCCATCTTTATCTTGTGCATCAACATCGATCCCTTTTACTTGCAGTAGGGCTTCTGCTACTTCTTTATGGCCATGTGCAGCAGCAAAATGTAAAGGAGTACCTTCATATTTATCTTGTGCATTAACATCGATCCCATTTACTTTCAGTAGGGCTTCTACTACTTCTTGATGGCCCTCTTCAGCAGCCCTATGTAAAGGAGTGCTGTTATGTTCATCTATTGCATTAACATTTGCCCTATTATTTAGTAAAACTTCTACTACCTCTTTACGGCCCTCTTCAGCAGCTCGATGTAGAGGAGTCATATTTGCAAATCCTACTGCATTAACATTTGCCCCATTATCCAATAGATCTTTTACTATCTCTGCATAGCCATTTCCAGCAGCATAATGTAAAAGAGTGTTGTTATGTACATCTACTGCATTAACATCTGCTCCTTCCTTTATTAGATCGTTTACTACATTAAAATCACCACTTTTAGCAGCCTGAAATAAATCAGCATTTATATCTCTTATATCTCTGTTTGAATTGCTCATCCCAAACCTCCTGTAAAACTATATTGTTATGATAAAGTCGTTAGTAATCTATGAGCTCTCACCCCCTGTAAAATTATATTATCATGATAAAGTCATTAATAACCCATGAGCTCTGGATCACGCAAATAATGGTTATTCCCTGTGTTTTTCAGTACATTTGAGCTGGCTGTACATAAGAATTGCAATTGTAGAGCATGCTATTGTTAATAGTAAATTTGGTAAAATACCATAGCGAAAAAATTTTCCTACTATATATATTCCAATAGCCCCAAACATCATATTGCAGAATGAGAGGACTGCACTACCAAGCCCTATACCTTTGATCGTTTCTAAGGCAGAAGTTACGTTATTGCTTATTATTAATGCAAGTCCGATATTGGCTGGAATCCAAGCAGTTTGAAGAATGAATATATTCAACTTGTCCGCGAAATAAAAATATACCAATAAACTATCGGATATTATCGGTAACACCAAACCTATTATTAGCATTTTGCTAACCCCTACTTTTGGTACATACCTTCTATTAATTAAAGTTCCAATTATGTAAAATATGACTATGATCGATATGAGGTAGCCAAAATACTGTACTTCAATGCCCATCGATTCAAATATGAACGGGTAGTTAGCAATGTATGCCCAAAGCCACATGAAAGTTAATCCATGAATGGCTGAAAACCCAAGGAAACGATAATTTCTAAATATTGATATATATTGCTTGAAGATATTAGTAGTTATGTTAGTTATACTGGTTTCATTTTTATTTACAGTGAGTGTTTCTTGTAACTTAAAGTAGATAAAAATAAGTATAGCAATTGCCGCGAGTGATATAATAAAAAACAAAAATTTCCAACTATACCCATGTGAAATTATATAACTGCCCACCACTGGAGCTATTCCAGGTGAGAGTGCCACAACCATATTTAATTTTGAAATGACTCTCGAGTATTCACTACCCGAGTACATATCCCTTATTGCTGCATACCCAACAACACCTGCAACACCAGCCCCTGTTCCTTGTATGAAGCGAATTAGTATCAAGAGCGCAATACTGTCGGCTATATAACACATGACACTTGCCAAAGTAAAAATTGTTATACCAATCAGCATCATTGGACGCCTACCATAATGGTCCGATAATGGACCATAAATTAATCCAGACACCGCAAATCCAACTAGATTCAAGCTAATTGTAAGCTGCACTACACTGCCTTCTACTTTAAAATAATTGGCAATGCTTGGTAGTGCAACTGAGTATAGGTCAGTTGCCATATCGACAATTGCTACAGACAATATCATAATAAGAGAGATGATATTTTGCGAAAGAGCTGTTTTCACTTAATGATTTACTGGATTAAATATACTTAATTATAATGTATTTTTTTCATTAGTATAAGTACAATGTTACATAGTAAACGATGTCATTCGAGTAGCGGACACTGAAATCTTAAGCTAAAATCATGAAAAGCACGAATTTCAATATCTTACCTTTGATTATTCACTTTAAGCTTTAAGTCTTCAACAGAAGATGCATTTGCCTCACTTACTACCTTTAGTGGTTCACCAAGATTATGCTCTATTTTTATATTACGCTCAGGATCGTACTCTATTCTTGTATCAAACTCAAAGCCCAATTTCTCACAAAGTTTTTTGAAATACTCAATAAGCTTATTTATAATATAAGTAAGCTTATCAAACAAACCGTCATCACCAGCTTTATAGTCCTCTAACTCTTTAGGAATGGTAAGCAATACCTTACCGTCTTCATACGTCACATTTTCATCCTTACATTTCAGCTTAAACTCCGCTGAACTGCAAAAACCTGGTGTTTCGATATATGTATAATCATCATAGTTAAGCATTTTTGTATATTTCATGCTAAAACTAAGCTTTATACAATTGGGTTCACGACAATCCATAATATACTCTCTTGTCATACAGTTGCTTTGCGTTGACAAATGAAAAGATCCAAGAGCTTGACTCATATCATTAGGAAGAAAATGAGTATATCCGCCCTGATAATAGTTATTTATTAACTCCTCAATAATAGAGTTATTGGGAATTGTTGCACCAACGTGTTTAAACATTTCTGTAAAAATTTGTCTGAGAAATGGACGATAATTCCCTTTTCCGTTTTCATCCCGTAGAATTAGATTTTTATGTTTTGAATACAGATTGTTAATAAATTCGTTAGTTATTTTTTGTCCGTTAATAGCAAGGCCGTGTGTTCTATTAAGATCCTTATATGTTCCCTCACCAGAAATTACTTCGTCCCAAGTGTTAGCTTTGAAATCAGCATATTTGAGCTTCTTCACTTCAGCTTTCAACGCATTGACCATTTCCTTTGACATGTTATATCTCTACCATTAATACCTGTATATTAATTCTAGCACTTACTTTATTAAATTTCAATTACTAAATGAATTTATCACTTTCACTTCCGTATTTTCCAGCGAGTCACCGTAAGTCACTGCTTTTAGGTAAAACTTTTTTCCCCTTTGCACTTCGAAAGATATTACTGAATCATCAAGCAGAGTAAATTTTTCACCTGCGGTGTGCTGATACTCTTTGGTGCCCTCTTGCCCTCTAATTAGGTTGCTAAGCTTATATTTATTTTTATCTATAAGTTCAGCACTCTGGAATTTTATTACCTCTTTTCCGATTAATGCTGAATTTGAATCGATAATTCCTAGCAGCTTACCAAAACGTAGCACTACTATAAGCCCCTCGTCGGTAGATTCCATTACATATCCGTAAGTAGACTGCTTGTTTGTGCTTGCAATAGGCTTATAATCCTTATCGTTGTACGAAATAAAGAGTGTTGCTCCCTTCCAATTCTTTTCCTCACTAATTAAAGTAAAGCTTGCACTATTACCTTTAATATCCGGTAAATCTATCATTTCTACGATGGTTTTGCTAATGTGAGAGGGAGGGTATTCCTTCAGCATAAGTGACCTTGTTGAAGGAAAAGAAAGCTTATATATGGAGCTGTCATAACCAACACCACTTACTTGAATGGACATGCTTTCAAATTTCGTTTTTATAATTCTCACCGTATGTTTTTTCTCACTGTCTAAAATCGTTATTACATCACTTGGCACAAGCCACGCATATTTTATCGGTAGCTTGAAATTGTATATATTTCTCTCTTGCCACGAAGAATAAAGTAAAACCTCAGCGATATTTTGCGCCTCTCCCTCCTCCATAATGAGTGGTATTTCAACTGTTATAGCAGTGCCTTGCTTTGGCAACTCAGCATATTTAACATCAATTGGATAGCCAAAATTGCGGTTAAAGTAAACGATGTTAACTTTATTGTTTAAATCCAGTTGACTAATATTAACAAGTTGCATCGACTTTGAACTGTTATTGAAAACCATTTCACCAATTGGCATTACAGTTGTAACTCCCCTGCCCTTTTGGACAAATTTCAGTTTAGAGTCCTGTTCAACCACATCAAAAAAATAGCAACTTTGCAGCATTTTAATAATTGAACGTACCGATTGCTGGTCATTTATTACATATCCAGACAATAATCCTTTAACATCACTCGTATCGAACTGATCGCTTTTTAAACCTGCTTTTTGTAATAGATCCGATAAAACATCGGAAATATTAAGCTGTGAAAGCTTTCCCTGAATCCAATGTCCTGTCTGCCAATTATGGCAGTCAGTCCACATATCACACAAATTGGGGAAATAAGGAAATGGCCTTGCATCCCATGCCCAGAGAAACATTTTTTCTACCATTTCCGAGCTTTGCCACTTCTTTAGCGTTCCTTCAATTGCAATTTTTTGCGAAAGAAAGCTCACCTCTCCGTTTGAATATCGTGGATATTTGCTCTCTATGCTGCCTTTATCAACAAACACATTTGGCTCATTAGTGCAGCCGTTCATACTGGGAAATCCATACTCAGTAAACCATATTTTTTTCATTTTTGGTTGCCATTTCGTTTTACTACCACCTGGATTTATGTGAGTTTCACTCCACCATTTCTCTATATTTTTCCACGCATACCTGCTGTCGTTATACTTTACTTTTTCAGGTTCACTCTTTGAGTAATCGTAGAAATAATCATACCCCACTCCACTGCTCCAACCACCCATTACATCTTCTGCAGAATAGCCAAAAGGAGGCTCTGGACCATCAGTCAGTGGAAAATAAGCATCTATGCCAACAACGTCGATGTACTCTGAAGACCACAGTTCATCCATATTATACCAACCATCATATGAATGGTATTCACTCCAATCAGCAGCGTAAGTTACCGTTACTTCTTTTCCAAGCTGAAGTTTTATTCGCTTTGCAAGCTTAACTAGCTCTATAACGGCAGGGTAATTACCTTGTTCATCTCTAATTTTGGTAAGCCGCACAAGTTCAGAACCGATGATAAACCCTTCTACTTTAGTTTGTTTGGCAATGCTTGCATAATGCTCTATAAATTTGTTATATTGATTCTCAAAAAAATCACTTATATCCCCAGGAGTCCCGCTCAATTTTCCTCGCCACTCTTTGTTCTTTGTGTCAAGCAAGGGCATTGGATAGAGCATCACCTTGTAGCCTCTGCTGTGTAGCTCTTCTATATATCTTATTAGCGCTGCATCACTAACTGTGCCACCATATCTTGGGTTTCCACTCGCATCTTTTGAAATTAGCTGAGCATTATCTCTGGTACTACTTCCTACTTGCCAATCATCAGGTATAGCATTTCTCATAATAGTCCGAATAGGTCATAGGAAGGCAGAATCAACAGCACGACGAAAGGATTCGAATAGAGGAATGTTTTTCCTGGCTCTGTTTTTTATAGCAAACCAATGATGCTCAATTTTGTTAAAATCTGGAGAATAAGGCGGCAGATACAAAATTTCTGCACCGACTCCTTTAGCGAGCTTGATAAGCTTATCAGACTTATGAAAAGTAGCATTATCAAGAATGACAGTTTGTCCAGGTTCTAAGATCGGTGCCAAAAATTGCTCAAACCATCCATTAAAAATATCCATATTACAGTGGCCTTCAAATGTTAATGGAGCAACTATCTTTCTTCTACTTAAGGCTGCAACCATGCTGATTCGTTGAGTTTTTTTTCCAGATTTTAGGGCATAAAATCGCTGTCCTTTCTGGCAATACCCATATGGATAGTCCTCCGTGTTATCAATCCCAGACTCATCTATATACACTAAGTTTTCTGGTTCTTTTGTTGCTATAATTTTTAAGAATTCAGCACGTTTTTCTTCGTTCCTTTCCTTGTATCCATATGTCTTTTTTTGCGCGTAAATCCAATTTTTCTGAGAGCTCGGTGGATCGTTTCGATACTAACGTTGCCCCAAAGTTTAGCCATTTCCGACAGAGTTTTTCTACCGTGTTTTTTAGCAAATTCGATAAACTTATTCCAGTCGATAATTTTCTGATTGTAACCTCCATTACCGAGTTTTTTGACTGAAAGTCGCCTGTTTCTTTTTTTCTTTGCTTCCACTCCCACAAAGTAGTTCGTCCAATTTTAAATCTTGCTGCCACTGCTTCTCTGCTTTCCCCTTCGTCTAGTGCTTCCATTGCTTTTTTTCTTAAATCATAACTATATGCTGCCGGCATCCAACCTCCTTATCGCCATCTATCCTTAATCTTATCATATCCGGACTTCTGTGGAAAGAGCTATAATTATATGTAACGTTCATACCTCTTCCAATTTTACTTTTGGTGGTTATCGCCTCTTCTTTTATTGGCTGCGCCCAAATAATGTTCCCTGCAACACGAGCAGTGCCATAGATAATTGGAATTGTTCTGCCATAGGTTGAGGTTTGAACTTGCAGATTTTTTAGCCTCGCACCATGCGTTACTTTTTGCTCGGCATCAAGGCCAAACATCGCACCATCAAGCTGCGCACCAAGAAGAGCACCGAGCTCTGAACCGATAATCCGGCCAATTGGCCCAAAAATGCTGCCTGCTTGACCAAAAATTGATGATAAAATTATTGTAGACATGGTAATCCTCCTTTTGATAGATTTTTTTGAAATTGTTGAGAAAAGATCCAAGTGTCACGCTACTTGGATGACAAGAAAGTGGTACTGGGATGACAGATACTATGATAAGAAATTCAGTAACTTACAATTAATAATTGAAGTTTTTAATTAAGAAAAGCACATGGTGTAGCTATAATTATTGTAAGCAACAATGAAAAAGTACGGAAGTGAAAAATTACCACTCTCATGGCAATCACTTCACCAGCGGCAAAGTGATACCATGCTGATTCATATATTTTCCTTTCATATCATCATATGATTTCTCGCATTCACTTTCGCCGCTTAAAAATACGAATTGGCATGCGCCTTCATTAGCGTAAATTTTCGCAGGAAGCGGAGTGGTGTTTGAGAATTCGAGTGTGACATGACCTTCCCATCCAGGTTCTAAGGGAGTAACGTTTACTATAATTCCACACCTTGCGTAAGTTGATTTACCAACACAAATGACCAGTACATTCCTTGGTATACGAAAATATTCCACTGTACTTGCAAGTACGAAACTATTTGGTGGAATTATGCATACATCTGTTTCCTTATCTATAAAACTATTCTCAGAAAAATTTTTAGGGTCCACGATAGCTGAATTAACGTTAGTAAAAATTTTAAATTTATTATCCACTCTTGCATCGTAACCATAAGATGATAGTCCGAAAGATATAACACCTTTGCTGCTTTTGTGATTCACAAAAGGCTCTATCATTCCAAAATTTTCAGCTTTTTCTCTTATCCATTTATCTGGCATAACTGCCATAATTGCCCCTTAAAGTTGTGTAATACTTACAATAATATAAAATAAAATTTAAATGTAAACTGTAGCTTTTGTCATGCAATTAAAGCTTTTCAGTTTGATTTTTGTTATAATAATTAGATTTATGTTCTTAACTAAAAATAATGCTTAGAAACTTTCTCCTGATTT
This sequence comes from Wolbachia endosymbiont (group A) of Aleiodes leptofemur, assembly GCF_964028465.1. Taxonomy (NCBI): domain Bacteria; kingdom Pseudomonadati; phylum Pseudomonadota; class Alphaproteobacteria; order Rickettsiales; family Anaplasmataceae; genus Wolbachia; species Wolbachia endosymbiont (group A) of Aleiodes leptofemur. The sequence continues at coordinate 455,325 of NZ_OZ034782.1, read as the reverse complement.
TTGTATTCGTATTATTCACGCCGCTATCAAATGCTGATGCCAGGAAATACATCAGAATTGTTGGATCTTCAACTGTTTTTCCTTTTATCTCGTTTATAGCCGAAGAGTTCAACCGTGTATTCTCCTTTAAGACTCCAGTTGTGGAATCGATAGGAAGTGGATCAGGATTCAAAATGTTTTGCTCAGGAATAGGGGAAGACACTCCAGACATCACCACTTCATCTCGCCCTATGAAGGAAGTAGAAAGAGAACTATGTAAAAGGAATAAAATTAATGAAGTGATAGAAATCATCATTGGCTATGATGGAGTTGTCATTGCAAATTCAAATCAAAGCCATAGATTTGATTTCACAAAGAAGGACTTATTTGAAACTTTATCTGCATATTCTCAAGAAAATGATAAATTAGTAAAAAATAATAAGAAGTTTTGGTCTGATGTAAATCAAGCCTTACCAAAAACAGAAATTGAAATTTATGGTCCACATCAAAATACAGGCACATACGAAACTTTGGTTAATTCTATTATGCTTGATCAATATTCATGCATGAACTCGAGAATTTTCAAAGAGAATTATAAAGATCAGGAAGAAAGAAAGAAAGCATGTGGTAATATAAGGGATGACGGAAGGTATATAGAAGTTGGAATTAATGAAAACATAATAATACAAAAATTGAAAAGTAACAAGAACGCTTTAGGGATATTTAGTTTTAGCTTTTTAATGAGGAATCAAGATAAAATACAAGGGAGCACAATTGCAGGAATTGAGCCAACTTACGAAAATATATCATCGGGAAAATATATATTAGCAAGACCTCTATACCTTTATATAAAGAAAGAACACCTGGATACTGTTGATGGATTAAGAGAATTCATAAAAGAAATTATAGATTCGATCGGCATTGAAGATGGGTACCTATCTAGGCTTGGTCTAATTCCACTTTCAAGTGAAGATATAAAGAAAGCTTCAGCAAAGGTTTATGATATAACGTGACGGCAACGTTTCTTTTATATTCTTTGTTCTAGCGTAGTCAGACCCAGCGCGGCGCGCTGGGATGACAATGGATTACTGATTAAGCAGTTCTGCGTTGTTGCAACACCCAGAAACAACCGGGTTCAAACTTTTCGTATTTGGACTTTCTGATTTCTCACAAACTCCTCCAATATAAGCTAGTACAGCCAATGCTGAAACTGCTGAAACTTCTAAAACTAATGCAACTACAGGATATGCCAGCACATAGGCTGCAACAGCACCAACTGCGCACAGTCCAACAACGCCCAGAGCAATTTTCCCTTTGTGTTCACTCCAGAAGGTTGTTTCGTTCTTTTCTGGGGTTTTGTTGCCAGTAGTTGGTGTAGTAGTGTTAGTTACTATAGGAGCATTGGAATAAAGATCCTTTACCCACTTGTGATCTTCTATTTCTTGAATAACTTGTGCAAGAGCAGAATATTCTGTGTTATTAGGGTCAATTTTTTGTTGAAAGGGTTTAAGACCATCTATTGTATCTACAAAATATGGTTGACCTTCAAAAGAATTTACTACCTTGTAATCACACAAAAAATCACGAGTTTCTTTATCAGCTTTCTGCCAAATTAGTTCAATGATCCCTACTTTAGTGTTAACGCTAGTTTTAGTACAGCCAATAACATCATTTAAATGGTACCTTTGTCACTAGTCAAAGTCCCCTCGTGGCTCAAAACTACTTGTATATCATCATGTTTATTATTGTCGAGTACGTTCTGGACTTCTTGAAAATTGCCATTCCAGACTGCCTGTCTTAATGAATCTAGAATTTCTTCTTGTGCATTAGTTAATTCAACCATATCTTACCTCTAATAAAAATTTAATTATCACACATATTTACAAGTAAATCAAGCATACTGTTAATAACTGTTAATAAAGGCCAACAAAATGCTTGACGTTAGAGTAGCTTTTATGGCTTTGTATAGCGAGGAAGTAATTCTATGAAAAATCATCAACGTTTACAAAATTTGCGTTCAATTGTATTTATTGTGGGAATATTCCTATTGCTGTTTAGCTTAGCAATGCTTATTCCTGCTATTACCAATAAGTATCTCAGCTACGAATGGAAAAATTTCCTCGCTGGATTCATAATTACCTGCACATCTGGCGCAATTTTTATTTTACTCGGTAAATTAAGTAGATTGCATGGAATGCCAGCAATTTTTGCGATTACTAGTTGCACCTGGATTGCCTTGTCTCTGTTTGCAGCTATTCCTTTCTATTTTGATAATCTGAGCTATGTTGATGCATTGTTTGAAACGATATCTGGCATCACAACCACAGGAGCAACTATATTTAATGATATTGAAAAACAATCTCCAGGAATACTGCTATGGAGAGCAATGCTACATGGCATGGGGGGTTTTGGTGTAATCACTTTAGGAATTGCAGTTTTTCCTATGTTTAAGGTTCTCAGCCTAAATAATTTACTTTATTCTGAGTATTCAGATGCTACCAAAAGGAAGTTGCCGAATACGCGAAGCGTAGTGATTCATGTTACGGCAATATATTATGGCTTAATTTTGTTATGTATATTTTCCTATTATCTAGCTGGTATGCCACTATTTGATGCAATATGTCACGGAATGTCTGCTGTATCAACTGGTGGATTTGCTAACTATAATGATTCTATAGGGCACTATAATAATCCCATACTAGAAGCCATAACGATCGTTTTTATGATTTTGGGTTCTCTGCCTTTTCTTAGCTATTTAAAAATCATAAGACGGTTAGACATTTGCTATGATGAGCAGGTCTCTTACTTTTTTAAGATAGCTATTGTTTCATCTTTATTTGCTTGTTTTTGGTTGTATAAAAATGTTGATTTAGGAGTGTCATTATCATTTAGATGCAGCACATTTACCATCACTTCCTTGATTACGTCAACTGGTTATGCAATCTGTAATCATATAGATTGGAGTTTCATTTCAGTCTTAGCTTTTTTTCTCACCTTTGTTGGTGGATGTAGTGGTTCTTCAAGTGGTGGTGTCAAAATCTTCCGCTTGATTGTTCTTTTAAGGTCTATAAGAAATTACTTTTACCTTTTATTAAACCCTGATGCAGACAATGGAGTAAAATTCAATGGAAAAACCCTGGAGAATGATGAAGTTTACTCTGTCTTTATATTTTTTGCAATTTTCATGTTAACGTTTACCATTTCATCAATAGTGATGTCTTACTTAAGCAATGCAGACTTTATAACTAGCGTCAGTTCAGTCTCTGCAACGCTTACAAACTCTGGTCCAGGGTTCAGCAACTTAATAGGTCCTTCAGGTAACTATTCTTCTTTCAGTAATGAAGTAAAATTATTTCTATCGTTTTTAATGCTGCTTGGCAGACTTGAAATATTGCCAATCTATTTTTGTATAGGTAATTTATTCTTATTTAATAGAGAGAAATAGTTGGTGAAACTTGATATTATAGCTAAACTGACTTACGACAATTTGAAAAACCGTCATTCCGCTACTCGTTAGCGATATCTATACCGCGAATAAATCCACAGATGTACGAACATTGTGATTTGGGCACACCAGGAAGAATGTCATCCAAGTAGCCCCTTTCTCGTCATCCCGCTACTTGTTAGCGGGATCTATGCTAAGAGATACCGCGAATGAATCGCGGCATGACGGTTCGCGGCGGTATAGCTATAGATAGTATTAGCTATTTAATAAAAAGATCGTAGCTAAACCAAGAAATATAAAAGCTGAGAGAATATCAGTTGTTGCCGATGTTAGGATTGAAGAAGAAACGGCAGGGTCAGACTTTAAGCGATGAAGCATTATAGGAATGAAAGTTCCGATGAACGTTGCAATAATTGACATCATAATCATGGAGACCACAAAAATCATCTCCACTTTGAAGTTGTGAAACCTTATTGCTAACACTACTAATGAAATAGTAGATAAGATCACCCCGTTTATAAGACCTATTAAAAATTCTTTCATCAGTATTCTTTTTGCATTTTGCTCAGTTAGATATTTTGTTGCGATTGCCCGGATGGTTAGCGTTACTGTTTGGGATCCTGCATTTCCGCTCATTGATGCAATTATCGGCATGATTATTGGCAGCACTATAAAACTTTTTATTACATCATCGAAAAAGCCAACTACTATGGAACACATTGTTGCAGCTAAGAGGTTAAACAGTAACCAAGGTAGCCTTTTAATTATAGTTTTATGTATAGGGGCATTTATATCGGCTTTAGAAGATACACCGCTTATTTTGAGTACATCCTCTTCTGTTTCTTGTTGAACAACTTTTATCACATCTTCAATTAAGATCACACCAATAATTTTACCATTCTTATTTACTACCGGAGCCGATAATAGAGAGTAATCTTTAAATATTCTTGCTACTTCCTCTTGGTCTATTCCAGTTTTAATGATTTTTATGTCATGATCCATTATCTCTTTTATTATTGTGTCTCCTGAGTGAGATATTACCTTATTTAAATTAACACTGCCTATAGGCTCTAATTTTGAGTTGATAATGAATATCTGGTGAAATTTTTCTGGTATTTTTTTATAGTTGCACACAAATTCTGTCAGTTGATTTATTGTCCAATAATATGGAGCTATAACCATATCTTTATGTATTAACCTTCCTGCACTTTCTTCTGGATATGATAGCAACTCCTCTACCGATTTCTGAGTTTTGCTGGGCAAATAGTAAAGTATATTTTCTACAGACTTTCTATCTAAATCTTTCACTATGGTTACTATATCTTCTACATCAAGGAGCATTAGTAACTTTGCTGTATTTTCTATTCCCAATGTTTCTATGATCTCTATTTGTAAATCTGGCACTACATGCACTAGGGCATCACTTAACAAATGTTGATCGAGGATATTAACTAATTTCTCCCTGTGATCACTGATCGAAGTAGATAAAAAATAAGCTAACTGAACACTGTCTATCGTTTTTACAATATTACGAACATTCTCTAGCTCCTCGTTATCAAGTGACTCTATTAAGTCATCAATAGCCTTTTTGTCTAAACCATAATGGGAACTTATTTCAATATTCATTACTTTACCTTGTTTTTTAATAAATATACGCGCTTGATTTCCTTAAACATTAAAGTATAATGAAATTATTTAAATTAACTATCATATGGTTAAATTTCTATTTTGTTTACTGTTATTGTTATTGATAGTAAATATATTAAAATCTAAAGTATAATGAAAACTTATCCAGAAATTCTTGAACACTTTCAAAGCTTAAATAAAAGTATTTCTCTTATCAGGAGGTGTCTTTGACATAGAAAAATTAAAGTTGCGTCTTGAAGAGCTTGACTCCCAAGCGTCGAATGATGACCTATGGCAAGATAACCAAAAAGCACAAGAAGTTTTAAAAGAACGTTCTAAAATTAAGAATGACGTAGAGTCGTTTTTAAAGCTGGAAAGCGATTACAACGATGCCATCAGCTTAATGAAGTCTGCTATTGATGAAAATGATGAAGAATTTTTCTCTGAAGTTGAAAATGAATTAGCTAAGCTAGAGAAATTAATCAAGTATAAAGAAACAGAGTCCTTATTTACTGGTGAAGCAGATAATAATAACTGCTTTTTAGAAATCCACTCAGGAGCTGGCGGAACCGAGAGCAATGATTGGGCTGAAATGCTGATGCGCATGTATATAAGGTGGGCAGAAATTTATCACAACTTTAAAGTTGAAGTTGTAGAAAAATTAGAAGGAGAGTCAGTTGGTATAAAGTCTGCAATGATAAAAATCGTTGGAGAAAAAGCTTATGGGTGGGCAAAAAGTGAAAGTGGAATTCACAGGCTGGTTAGAATATCGCCATTTGATGCAAATGGTAAACGTCATACCAGTTTTGCAAGTGTAGGAGTAACTCCAGTGATAGAAGATTCAATTGATATTGCTGTGGATGAAAAGGATCTAAAGATCGACACCTATCGTGCTTCCGGAGCAGGCGGTCAGCATGTGAACAAGACTGAAAGTGCGGTACGCATTACGCATATTCCAACTGGTGTTGTAGTTCAATGCCAAAATGGTCGTTCTCAACACAGAAATAAAGATGAGGCGTTAAAATTACTTAAAGGACGTTTATACCAAATTGAACTGGAAAAAAAAGAACAGAAAATGGCTGAAGAATATGGTAAAAAATGCGATATAGGCTGGGGCAATCAGATCAGATCGTACGTTATGCATCCATATCAAATGGTGAAGGATTTAAGAACCGGACATGAAGTGGGCAATATAAATTCTGTTTTTGATGGTAATATAGATTGTTTCATAGTTAGTGTGCTCACTAAGCAAAATTAGGTAGGGTTGACTTTCTTGCCATAATATATGATAATTAAAATATTGTTAAAGTAGGAGTAAAGTTATGGCGATTAAATATGATCAGTGGAAAAGTGACCTTACCCAGAAAAAGTGGAGAGAAAGTGTGGAATGTTTTTTACAAAAAGAATGATGCATCAAATTGTTCTGGAATGCAATAGTTAATAGTGACGTTGTTTGTTATAAAAAATTTCTATGTATTCAAATATTGCAGTTCTAGTTTGTTGAGCAGAGTGTTGTGAAGTATCAATAAGTATTTCTCTTTTCAATGAGCTAAAGAAGCTTTCTGCAACAGAATTGTCGTAACAACAGCCTTTATTACTCATCTATATTCTTTACAGCTAAGAGATATTGATACCCTTGCGCAGTATATTGTAAACCTTGGTCACTGTGCAGCAGTAGATTTTTAACAGGTTTACGCCTATTAATGGCCATTAATAAAGAGTTCATAACCAATTGTTTATTTATTGCACTACTCATTAACTACCATACGTGAGAATTATTGCTGCCAAATATAGCCATCCCTCCTTGGTTTTGATGTAAGTAATCCCATACTTTATTTGGTTGATCAACAATAAAGTTTTGATCTAGTATATTGGGAGCTACAGCTCTATTATCTGTTTGTTGTTTTTTAATTTTAGAGGTTGTCCGGAAACAAGTAAAAGGCTATAATATCTGAAATTTTAGTACGGGGTAAAGATGAGAAAAAAGTATCCAACAGATCTAAGCGAAAGGGAATGGGCAAGAATAGAAAAACACTTCAGAGTATCATACAAGAAAGGAGGAAGGCCGCCAAAGTATAGCAAAAAAGAAATATTAGAAGCAATTTTCTATGTATTGCGTACAGGGTGTCAATGGCGGTATTTACCAAATGATTTTCCGCTATGGAAGACTGTGTATGAGCAGTTCAGGCAATGGAAGAAGCAGGGAATTTTTGAGAAAATGAATTATGAAATTACAAAATATAGTAGAAGAAAAATAGGAATGAATGAGCAGCCGAGTGCCTGTATAGTAGATAGTCAATCTGTAAAGACTACAGAAAAGGGGGGATCAAAGGCTATGATGGAAGTAAAAAAGTAAAGGGTAGAAAAAGGCATATAATTACAGACACTCAGGGTTTTATACTAGGTTGTTACGTAGGCGCTGCTAACGAAAATGATAGAGATGGTATTAAAATAGCATTAAACAATATGAGAACAAAATATACTAAAGTTAAAAAAATGTGGGCTGACATGGGATACCAAGGAAGAAATTTAAAGAATCACATAAAGGAAGAATATGACATAGATATTGAAATTGTTAAAAGGCCTCCATGTAGATTTTGGGTGCACAAAGATACGCCACCTGAGCTACTACCAACAAGAGAACAAGGGTTTAAAGTACAGCCAAGAAGATGGGTTGTAGAAAGGACTTTTGCTTGGGTTAATAGGAATAGAAGGCTATCGAAGGAGTATGATTTACTCACAACATCCACTGAGAATTTCATATACCTAGCTATGAGTAGGGTTATGTTAAAGAGGGAATATGCTTGAATTTACTAGTTTCCGGACAACCTCTTATATCATTTCTCATAATAGTCCGAATAGGTCATAGGAAGGCAGAATCAACAGCACGACGAAAGGATTCGAATAGAGGAATGTTTTTCCTGGCTCTGTTTTTTATAGCAAACCAATGATGCTCAATTTTGTTAAAATCTGGAGAATAAGGCGGCAGATACAAAATTTCTGCACCGACTCCTTTAGCGAGCTTGATAAGCTTATCAGACTTATGAAAAGTAGCATTATCAAGAATGACAGTTTGTCCAGGTTCTAAGATCGGTGCCAAAAATTGCTCAAACCATCCATTAAAAATATCCATATTACAGTGGCCTTCAAATGTTAATGGAGCAACTATCTTTCTTCTACTTAAGGCTGCAACCATGCTGATTCGTTGAGTTTTTTTTCCAGATTTTAGGGCATAAAATCGCTGTCCTTTCTGGCAATACCCATATGGATAGTCCTCCGTGTTATCAATCCCAGACTCATCTATATACACTAAGTTTTCTGGTTCTTTTGTTGCTATAATTTTTAAGAATTCAGCACGTTTTTCTTCGTTCCTTTCCTTGTATCCATATGTCTTTTTTTGCGCGTAAATCCAATTTTTCTGAGAGCTCGGTGGATCGTTTCGATACTAACGTTGCCCCAAAGTTTAGCCATTTCCGACAGAGTTTTTCTACCGTGTTTTTTAGCAAATTCGATAAACTTATTCCAGTCGATAATTTTCTGATTGTAACCTCCATTACCGAGTTTTTTGACTGAAAGTCGCCTGTTTCTTTTTTTCTTTGCTTCCACTCCCACAAAGTAGTTCGTCCAATTTTAAATCTTGCTGCCACTGCTTCTCTGCTTTCCCCTTCGTCTAGTGCTTCCATTGCTTTTTTTCTTAAATCATAACTATATGCTGCCGGCATCCAACCTCCTTATCGCCATCTATCCTTAATCTTATCATATCCGGACTTCTGTGGAAAGAGCTATACCAACAAGAGAACAAGGGTTTAAAGTACAGCCAAGAAGATGGGTTGTAGAAAGGACTTTTGCTTGGGTTAATAGGAATAGAAGGCTATCGAAGGAGTATGATTTACTCACAACATCCACTGAGAATTTCATATACCTAGCTATGAGTAGGGTTATGTTAAAGAGGGAATATGCTTGAATTTACTAGTTTCCGGACAACCTCTTATTGTGATTTATACCTGTTTCTGAAATGACAGCCTGTATACTTAATACATCAAGTCCTGGAACTCTAGTAAAATCCATCCCCGTTATTCGATATAAATCTTCATCTACGGCAAAATCTGGACTATTCTTCTGTTTTCTCTTTCGTGTCTTATTCAATGCCCTGTTCTCATTCGACTTTGTTTCAAATGTTTTATAGTAATTTTCTATACTTTTATCACATCCCGTTATTTGCTCTTGAAAAAAAGTATATGCTGCATATTCTTGTTTTAGCACAAACAAGTGTTCCTCTCTATAATCACCAGCTAACGCTTTTGCTATAGTAGACTGATCATTTTTTATTCGTGCATCCCTGAATTTAGCCAATTTCTCAGGATCTCTTTCGCCTTCAATTATAGCTTCAATGATTTTCATACCAGTTATCCCAGTAATATGACTAATAACCTTGTGTAATTGAATATTCATTTGAATTAGCGCTTTTTGCATACGTTGAGTATGTTTAGCTGCATTTTCAATTAGATTAGCACGTTGTCTAACGTAACTACGCAGTACACACATTTGATTATCCGGTCTAAATGATCCTTGAAGCAGTCCATAGCTGTGCAATTGTTGCAGCCATTGACAATCTTGAACATCAGACTTTCTACCAGGCACATTTTTGACATGTCGCGCATTTACTAATTTTACTTCAAATTTATGTGATTCTAATATTTGAAATAAGGGAATCCAATATACTCCAGTTGACTCCATGGCTACAGTTCTAACCTGACACTTTTTTAACCACTTTGCTAAGTTGTGTAGATCTACTGTAAAGCACCCAAATTTTTGGATACGTTGTTCATCTCTTCCTTCAGGTACACATACATAATGTACAGTCGAGCCAATATCAATCCCTGCTGCATCAAGGTTTATTGTTTTTAATTTACTTTTTGCTTCTGCCATATAAAATCCCTCCTATATTATTATGATAAGAAGCACTTCAGCTTGGGACGGTTAGGTTATACAATCTTCTAAACGAGGTAGCCCAAAAAGAACTCCATCAATGGTTTTACCATTTCCCCCAAAACCATGCTTTCAAACGGGCATTTATAGCACCATTGATTGTTTCGGTTATAGCTGCAGAAGCGCTTCTTCATAACACTATACCCAAAGAACATAAAGTAAAGAGGGAGTTTCTTTTTGGTTTTACAGATTTTATCTGTTCTGGGCTTCCAATAATTTTCCTATATTCATCAACTAGAACTAATTTTTACCAAAACTCCCGGACGATGGCACATTGGCAATGGATTCGACTGCGTATGTAAATCAGTTCCTCTATCAAATCTTCTTGGCTCTTGTTTTGCATAGAGTGGCTGTCCAAGAGTATTCACTGTTTCATTAAAATCTGCTGGTGCAAAATATGTTGTAAATGTGCTCGCTGTTCCTACTGGAAAACAGTTTCCACTTTCTCTTTCTATAAACCTTCTTACATTTCCCTCAGGATCAGTTGCTTGCCCTCTATATTCCTCAAATGTTATTCCGCAAAATGTAAATCCTGATCTCATGTCGTTCCTTAGCGCTGCTCCTTCTTGCCATCTCTCATATGCCTCTTTCACCTTACTATGGGAAGTTAATGCATCAAAAAACTCAGGGCTTACCAGTGCATGAATTCCCGTCATATATTCACCACTTAGATTATCTTCTATATGCCGGAGTACTTCCAGACACTTACGTTTTACATCTGTTGTTGCTGTTCCAAGGGCAAAATTTACTACTTTTGGTGTTATTTCAAATTCGTTATACAGATTTAGTAATTCTGACCCGTCAGCATCAAGAATAATTCCCTTCAGCGCTCCCATTCGTAAATGCTCTAATGTTATTGCGTGTTTGTTTCTCATTTTGTCGTAAGGAGCCATGTTACCTCTACCTGGAAATGCATCTGCTGCCGACTTTTTTTCGTTGTGTTTCTTTATCCATTTTCCTAATAAACCACCCTTTATTCCTAAATCCTTTGCTATTTTTGTAATTGTTTGACCTGCCTTTCTTTGTTCATTTGCCAGCTTAACAGCTTCCAATTTGAATTCTGCCGTATATTCTCTTGCCATTTCGAATCCTCAAAAATTTTATTTTACCCGAAAAAACTCCTTTCTTTCTCTCCACTTTTTCTGGGTAAGGTCAAGAAGCCTATTGTCTAATTATGTACCTAAATTTTATTACGGCACTTTCACTACTACTTTAACGAGTGAGCTACCTTTCTATAAAAGACCTATCGACTGTTGCAATTATAGGCGTAAACAAGAATGATAAAAGAGTACGAGATTGAGTAACTATGTACACTTCTGCTGGCATACCAGGGTATAGGTATACGTTTTTAAACTGAGCAAGCTCTGGTTTTGGTATCACTACACGTACTGAATAATAACGCCCTAGCCTTGGATCATCAAGGGCATCGGGAGAAATATTGCTTACTATACCATTAATTAAACTTAAACGACGTGCACTGTAAGCACTTAAACGAACTTTAACCTTTAGCCCTTCTAGCCCATCAATAGAGACTATGTTGCTATCTTTCTTTTGTGCTGACAGTATCTCTTCTATGTTTCTGGTCTGAATTTTAGCATCTATTATTAGGTCATCATCCGATGGCACTACGCTCATGATCGGAACTCCAGATTGTATAACACCACCTTCAGTATGGTATCTTATATCTGTGACTATCCCATCTTGAGGCGATTTAATTATTGTACGTGCTAATGAATCTTCAGCAACCATCAGTCTCTCTTTCAAGTCTGCAATAGACGTACTAACTTCCTTAAGTTCAGCGTTTGCTCTTTCTTGAGAATCATTTCTCACGTTTATAATTTCTAATTCGTTCTCTCCAATTTTTTGCTGCACTTGAGATATTGCAGAACGGTAATGTCCAACTCTGCCTTCAATTTCAGCAAACTGCTTTTCTAAAGCTAAAATGTGTGGTTTGCTTATATGGCCACTATCAAGTAATTGTCTTTTTGTTTCCAACTCCTCAGTTATCAAGTCATATTGCTTATGAGCTGCATTTAGTTGAAAGTTTAGCCCCGCTAATTCATCATTTAACTGCTTTATACGTTGTTGCAGTATGTCTGTTTTTCCCAATATGCTCTTTCTCTGAGAGTTGAACAACTTTACTTGATTCTTTATCGCTTTATTTACAAGTTCATCGTGAGATAATTTTTTAACCTCATCAGGAAACTCGAGCGTGTCCAAATCTACTCTGATTGCAAGAAGCCTTGCTTCTGTTGCTAAAAATGATAAGAGCTTCTCTTTGATGATACTTAAATTCGCCTTCTCGTTAACATCACTCAACAAAACTAGAGGCTCATCTTTTTTAACTGCTTGACCCTCTTTTACTAAAATTTTGCTTATTATTCCTCCGCCCAAGTGTTGAACTATTTTTCTATTTGAAGATACAATAACTTCTCCACTTGCATGCACCGCACCGTCAATTGGAGCTATAGCCGACCAAATACCACCTATCCCAAAAAAGATGAGTATTACTACCAGACCAAAAAATAGTGGTCCCCATGTTACTTTCAGGACTTCATTTACGTTATTACTTTCGCGTTTTAAAATAAAATTTATCACTGCATCAATCAATGCAAACGTCTTATCCAAAAATTTTGGGTACTTCTTCTTTTTATTTTTTGCTCCTTGCATATTTATATTATCACCATGGCCAATCAAGCCTGTCAAAGAAAATCCAGCGCTAAGCTTTTTTAACTTACTTATCATAATACTACTGTGAATTTGTGTTAACTCAAGATAACACACAAAAACAAAGAATCTATAATTTAAGCATTCCATTTAGACTGTAGAGCACCAGAATAAACTATTTAGTAACAATTCCTGCATCAACTATGTTTTTAAAATTTTTTGACGTTTAACTTTATTATAACTTTTTCTTTATTTTGTGAATATCTGAGTTATAGCTCTTTTTACAATAATCCGAACAGACCGTAATATGCTACTGGCCTGCTATAGCCATAAACACATATCTTATCGCATTCGGACTATTATAAGAAAGGCTATACTTATATTATGTAAGAAATCTATTGCCAACTAGTCAATATTCTGTTAGGAATTAAGATAATATAAAGTTATTATGCTTAAATTGGAAAGCAGAAAGTTCCTGATTACTGGCGCATCAGGCGGAATAGGGCAAGCAATTGTAAAAATTATGCACAAAGCCGGAGCAACTTTATGTATTTCTGGCACAAAAAAAGAAGTGCTCGAAGAAGTTGCTAAACAATATGAAAAAAACATGCATGTACTCCCTTGTGATTTATCAAATGCTGAGGAAGTAAATCAACTAATAAATAGAGCAAGTGAGCTGATGGAAGGCTTTGACGGGCTCGTATGCAATGCGGGTATTACGCGAGACAGTTTATTATTGAGAATGACAGATGAAGCATGGCAAAAAGTAATTGATATTAACTTGAGCTCTACATTTAAGCTGAGTAGAGAAGCATGCAGAAAACTAATTAAGAATAATTGGGGAAGAATTATAAATATTTCCTCAATAATAGGGCTGACAGGAAACGCCGGGCAAGCAAATTATGCGGCGTCTAAAGCTGGAATAATAGCTATGAGCAAATCCATAGCAAAAGAAGTTGCAAGTCGTAATATAACAGTAAATTGTATTGCTCCTGGGTTTATAGATACTAAAATGACTGAAGTTTTAAATGAAGGACAAAAGGGAAAAATATTAGATAATATTCCAATGAAAAGAATGGGAACAGGGGAAGAAATAGCAGCAGGGGTCTTGTTTTTAGCAAGTGATGAAGCAAAATATATAACAGGGCATGTGCTCAATATTAATGGTGGGTTATTTATGTAGCAACACTTATGTATGGACAAATTATAATTTTTACTTTAAAATAAAAAATGTGTAGGTTTAGGTTTAGGTTAATTTATTACTTAGAGGCAAAAAAATGAGCTCTATAATGGAATTTTTTAGTGTTTTTTGCGTAGTATTGCTTTTCTCTTTCTCAGGTTATGCAGCTGACCCTGATATGGATGACACAACTAAAGTAATATGCAATATTATTGGTTATGTTTGGGGGATAGGCGGTCCACTTATGACGGTAGTAATAATTGGTGCAGCTTTGCTTGCAATATTTGGCAGGATGCCGTGGCCAGCCCTCTTTGCTCTTGGCATGTTCTGTGGTGTATTTTTTGGCGCTAAAACTATCATAACGAAAATTATGCCCAACGTAAGCGATGAAGCAAAAACTATGTTGGAAAAGTGTGGACAAAAATAATCCAAAAAGTGCAGAAATGCTTTTTTGTTATCCATTAAACCGCTTCATATCTTCAACTTGCAACAAATAAGGGCTATCTTTTGGTAAAGTTTTAACAGCTAGCTCAGCATATTTTGTAAATTGCTTTAAATCACCTTCAATACAAGCCTTTTTTGTCAAGGCAAAATAATGCATTGCCGTATCAGCTTCACATTTATATGCAATGCTTAAATACTTCCAGACAAAAGCGTTATCTGGTTCTACATTCAAAATCTGCTCCAGGTAAAAAATCGCCTTTTTTGCATCACCGTGTAATAATAAAGTATGAGATAATGCAAGTTTCACTAAATAACTGTTTTTCTCAGATAAATACCTAAGCGATTCCTCATACATTTTTATTGCTTCACTTAAATTTCCGGCCTTGTATAGCATTTCTGCTTTTAATTCATATAGGTATGGGTCATTGCGTGACTCTTGAATCAATGAATTAACTTTAGCAATAGCCTCTTCTATCTTTCCTTGCCTATAGCAAACTATAGCATTTACATACTCAGAATTATTTTCATATTTATTAGATAACACATGAATAGGAGCAAAGAAAGAGTCTAGCTTGGCAACCACACGCTCAAACTTTAGTAACTTATCCGCAAAAATTGGTTTTACGTTGTTTTTAACCTTATAATTTTGTACAGCAAATATACGTTTCTCACTAAGTGGGTGAGTGCGGAA
Source organism: Wolbachia endosymbiont (group A) of Aleiodes leptofemur (assembly GCF_964028465.1). Classification (NCBI taxonomy): domain Bacteria; kingdom Pseudomonadati; phylum Pseudomonadota; class Alphaproteobacteria; order Rickettsiales; family Anaplasmataceae; genus Wolbachia; species Wolbachia endosymbiont (group A) of Aleiodes leptofemur. Next base: position 440,304 of record NZ_OZ034782.1, on the reverse strand, counting down.
ATATTCCTCGGTGTTCTCATGCTCAATACTTTTAAAATAATCAAAAATCTCTTTCATACCTGAATTATCATAGCCAGATTCATCAAGATACCTTAAAGCATAGCTATCTGCTACACTTTCTTGCTCTTGAGAATAGTTAAAAAATAGCCTTGAACTAAACGCTACACCACTAAGCAAAATTGCACCAGCAACCTGAGGGTTAATGATAATACTAGAAACTAATCCTACCATATAACTAATCATTGCTATCGATTGAAAATAACCCATAGCACTACTCATTTGCAATATATGACCAGCAGATATGTGAGCAATCTCATGTGCTAATATACCAAGCAGGACATAAGGTTTAGCCGAATATTGTAAAAGTCCTAAATGAATGAAAATACTGTTATTGTTAATTACAAAAGCATTAATCGAATTGTCATTAATTATAAAAACTTTTATTTGCTCATGATCAATATCCGCAGCAGAAAATAAAGGTTGCGCTAGCTCTTTCACTATTTCTTCCACTTCACTATCTCTAATAATGTTAATAGAGTAAGCATTATTACAATATGCAAAAAAGAACAATAAGGTCAAAAACTTAGCAACTCTAAACATGAAAATTCTGTGCTTGTATAATTTATAGAAATTCTATATTTTAACACTTAAATTATACAAATTTATAAACGCTAGTTTAAATTTTTAACGTAACTGATAAGTTTGTCGATGGTAGTTAACTTAATTTTATGTTGTTCAGCAAATTTAAGTAACTGAGGTAAGCGCATCATAGAGCCATCATCATTCACTAATTCACAAATAACTGCTGAATGATCAAACCCTACTAACTTCGCCATTTCAACACTCGCTTCAGTATGACCAGCACGTTGTGCCACCCCACCTTTATGTGCAATTACAGGAAAAACATGACCTGGAGTTATGATGTCATCCTGAGTACCATCCTTGTTGATAGCAGCATGTATAGTTTTCGTTCTATCCTCTGCTGAAACACCGGTTGTAATGCCATAACGTGCATCAATTGATGTAGTAAATGCGGTATGATTTTCACCAATATTTTTCTTTTCCATGAAATTAAGGCCCAACCTTTTCATGTGAAATTTAGTCATTGCTAAGCAAACAACCCCTGTACCGTACCTAACCATAAAAGCCATATGTTCCGGCTTTATTTTCTCAGCTAAGACAATCAAATCGCCTTCATTTTCTCTATTTTCATCATCAACTAAAATGAATAATTTACCGGAACGAGCATCCTCTAATACATCTTCCACAGAAGAAATACCTGGTAGACTCATTGAAGCATAAGTGGCCTGTACCATAATAATTTACTTAAATTCAATCTTAACTATTTTATACAATTTCTCTCCATTTGGCACTGTCACTTCCACATATTCACCGACTTTTTTGCCGATTAAGGCACTCCCAAGTGGTGAACTAGTAGATATTAACTGCTTTGAAACATCAGCTTCATATTCGTCTACAACCTTATAAACATATTCCACTTCACCGTTATTATCACTTAACATGCTTAATGTCACAGTTGCACCAAACATTACTGAATCACCAGACAAATTTTTTACTTCTATTACTTCCGCATGTGAGAGCTTACTTTCTATCTCCATTATACGGCCTTCAATAAAACCTAACCTTTCCCGTGCTGCATGATACTCTGCGTTTTCAGACAAATCACCTTGATCACGAGCATCAGAAATAGCCTGTATCACAGAAGGTTTTTCTTCCTTTAATTTTTCAAGTTCGGCTTGCATATTCTCAAAACCTTCCCTCGTCATAGGAAATTTATTAATAATGGATGAAGCCATAATCACCACCTAAACGCAATTAAATTGAGTAACGAAATTACTCACAATGTTAAAAATATCACCTTTTATATCATCACTCATGTCATTTGACAACTTTTTTAAAACCCCAGGGTGTACAGTATGAAAATAATTAATAAGATCATGTTCAAATTTATTAATGTAACTTATTTGTATTTTACTTAACTGATTATATAGGTTAGAAAAAATATACATCAGCACTACTTGCTCTTCTATTGACATAGGTAAATGTTGTTTTTGCTTTAATAACTCGACAAGATATTTACCCTTATTCAAGGATAATTGAACACTAGCATCAAGATCAGAACCAAATTTTGCAAAATCTTCTAATTCTCTATACTGAGCTAAGCTTAGCTTTATAGAACCAGCAACTTTCTTCACAGACTTTAGTTGTGCAGCAGAACCAACCCGTGAAACTGACAAACCTATATTTACTGCAGGTCGAAATCCTTTATAAAATAATTCAGACTCAAGAAAGATCTGCCCATCGGTAATTGAAATAACATTTGTTGGCACATATGCAGATACATCACCAGCTTGAGTTTCGACAATTGGCAAAGCAGTTAAAGAACCCTGCCCTTTTTTATCAGACATTTTAGCAGCTCTTTCAAGCAAGCGAGAATGTACATAGAATATATCTCCAGGGTAAGCTTCACGACCAGGAGGACGTCTGAGCAATAAAGACATCTGCCTATATGCCACAGCATGCTTAGATAAATCATCATATATAATCAAACAATGCATTCCATTGTCACGGAAAAATTCCCCAATAGTGCAACCAGCATAAGGTGCTAAAAATTGCATAGGCGCGCAGTCAGATGCACTAGCCACAACTACAGTTGTATACTCTAATGCTCCGCTTTCTTTCAGCTTATTTACCACTTTTGCTACTGTTGAAATTTTTTGCCCAATAGCAACATAAACACAGTAAACTTTTTGATTTTCGTTTACCTCATCGTTAATCTTCTTCTGATTGATAATAGTATCAAGCGCAATAGTAGTTTTACCAATTTGTCTATCACCAATAATTAATTCACGCTGCCCTCTACCTATTGGAATTAGCAAATCTATAATTTTAATTCCTGTTTGCAGTGGCTCATGCACAGACTTACGATCAATAATGCCTGGCGCTTTAGATTCTATATCCATTCTGTTTTTGGCTCTAATTTCCCCACCGTCGTCCATAGGATGGCCCAACGCATTTACAACTCTCCCTAACAATTCATGCCCTACAGGCACCTGCACAACATCACCACTACATTTTACAACGTCCCCTTCTTTCACATCACGGTCATTACCAAGCACAACTATTCCAGCCGTATTATGATCTAAATCGAGAACTATTCCTTCTACACCACTTGCAAAAAATACCTTTTCACCGAATTTTGCTTTTTCCAGCCCATAAACCAATGCGATACCATCTGTTACTGAAATTACTTCACCTATATTTTCCCGCTTTATAGGATTATCAAACGTCTCAACCTTTTCTCTTATTATACTTGCTATCTCAGAAACATTCATACTGTTCTTCATACAAAATTCCTTACTTTTAATATTTCCATTTTACTTAAGTCAACTAACCTATCCAAGTAACTTTTTAGCGAAGCATCGATCAAATTAAAACCATACCTAACTACGAAGCCACCTAGTATAGAAGGGTCAACCACATTGCTTACTTTTATTATTTTACCAAGAAAGCTCAAAGATTCAGTAATTATTTTTATATCAGATTCCTTTAAAGTTTCTGCTGACTTTATAGTAATTTCGAATTCATTTTCATTTTCTCTTGCAAGACTTAAGAATTTTTCTAATATAAGGATCAATAAACTAGAGCGTTTATTTGCAAATATAACCATAATAAATTTTACTAAATTCTCACTCAAGTGCTCATTTATAGAAAGCATCACTTCTTTTTTGTGTGCAAAAGAAATCATAGGATGAGATAGGTACACAAAAACATCACGTTGATCCTTAAAAAAAGCCAACAAAAATTCTACTTCTTTCCTTATAATACCTAACCTGCTTCCTGAGACATGAAATAGCACTCTAGCGTAAGATGAAACTAAATTATTGTATTGGGTCTTTTTCATATTAAATCCAGTAAATCTAAATTAATTCAGCTACAAATCTTTCATTCTTCAATCCAAGCATTTTTTATATAAACAGGTCTTCTCTTTAAGGAAAGAAAATATAAATCATATCTGACTGAATAATCTAAAAAACTAAGGTTTTTACTTAAGAAATACTTAGAAGAATTTATAATAGACTGACATTGAAGATAAGATATCGGTATTTCTTTTCCAAGTAAACTTGTTTTAACTTCTATAAAAATCAGCTCCTTTTTTTTAGATACAATTAAGTCAATTTCACCGAACTTACAACGGTAACGGCGTTTTATAACATTATACCATTTCAGTTTTAAATATACTAAAACTAATAACTCGCCAAAGTAACCTACAAAGTAGCGTAACCTACTTACCACAAGAAGAACAATTATGATAACAATTAACTTTGTGTAACTACTTTGCCTCCTTCTTTATTTTTACTATAAACCTTACCTCTTGCTGCAATATCCCTATCAACCAGTTCTATCACTGCCATTGAAGCGCAATCACCCTTTCGAGTGCTAAATTTTATTATTCTAGAATACCCACCTTTACGATCTTGATAACGGCTGGCTAAGACGTTTAATAACTTATCAACTGCTAACTTACTATTATGAAGGCGTGAAAGCAAAAGTCTTCTACCATGTAAAGTATTCTTATTCTTAGCAATTGTAATAAACTTTTCGACATATGGACGAAGTTCCTTAGCTTTTGGTAAAGTAGTTACAATCTGCTCATGGTTAATTAATGAGATAGATAGATTCTTTAACGTCGATAATCTATGTTCAGTACAACGAGATAGTTTACGTTTTTTTATTCCATGTTTCATATATCACCTAATCTTCATCAGTATGTTGTTTAGCCAACTCATCTATATCCTTAGGTGGCCAGTTTAGCACATTCATACCCAAAGACAAGCCAAAATTAGTCAAAACTGCCTTAATCTCATTCAAAGACTTTCTGCCAAAATTAGCAGTTCTTAACATTTCACCTTCTGTCTTTTGTACAAGATCACCTATATAAGTGATGTTTTCGTTTTTCAGACAGTTATGAGACCTGACAGATAATTCCATTTCATCTACCTTACGCAATAAGACAGGGTCATAACCCAAATCTTTAGCACCACTAGACGAAGAAACCTGCGATTTTTTATAACTTACATCAGAACTAATAAAGGGCTGAAGTTGCTCCTGTAATATTCTTGCAGCAGAGTCAACAGCTTGACTCGGAGAAATTGTACCATCAGTTTCAATTGACAATATCAGCTTATCCTTATCAGTCACTTGGCCAACACGACTGTTCTCTACCCTGTACGAAACCCTGTTGACAGGGCTATACAAAGCATTAACTGGAATAAAACCAATTAAATCCTGTTCACTCATAAGCTTCAAAAGTTCATTTTCTTTATATTTAGTTACAGGAAGATAACCTTTTCCGCTAGCCACATATATGGTCATGTTAAGCTCCACATTTTGCCCCAGCGTACATATTAACAAATCTTTATTAACAATAGAACATTGATCATCAGTTTCTATCATCCCAGCCAATAACTGGCAAGGCCCTTTAGCGTTTAAATTTAAGCATTTATTAGAAGCACCATTTAATTTACACCTCAACATACCCATATTTAATACTATATCAGTTACGTCTTCTCTCACCCCTTGAATTGAAGTGAACTCATGAGTTACACCTTCAATTTTTATTCCATAAACAGCACTACCTTTAAGAGAAGATAACATTACACGTCTTAATGCATTGCCTAATGTTAAAGCAAAACCACTTTCCAACGGTTCTAGCACTATATCACTTTTTTCACTTGAATCATCTGATATTACCTTAACTGAACTAGGTTTAATCAATTTATCTAAATTGCTACAGAGAGAAACATCATTATTATAATACATAAAACAACCTTTTCAAATATCCTATACTCTTCTTTTTTTTCTTAACCTGCACCCATTATGAGGAATTGCGGTTTTATCTGCAATTGAAGTCACAGTCAACCCACAGCTCTGAAGTGCTTTAACCGCAGCTTCGGTACCAAAGCCAGGGCCGCGAATTATTACAGAGACAACCTTCATACCAAATCTCTCCATTGCGTTCTTCGCAGCAGACTCCGCAGCCTTACCTGCAGCATAAGGTGTGGATTTTCTCGAACCTGAAAAACCACATGCACCCACAGAAGTTTGACATAGCGTATTACCATGAACATCAGTTACATTTACAAAAGTATTATTAAAAGTTGCACGAATATGGACAACACCAGTAATAAACTCCTTCTTACTCTTACTAACCGTTTTGACTTTTTTCATTAAAACTCACAATAATAATAAATTTTATTTTTTCCCAGCAATAGGCAACCGAGATCTACCTTTACGAGTCTTAGCATTAGTATGAGTCCTTTGCCCTCTCACAGGTAAACCTTTTCTATGTCTCACCCCTCTATAGCATCCCATTTCCACTAAAGATTTTATGTTCATAGCCACTTCTTTTCTGAGCTCACCTTCTATAACATAATTTTGTCTAATGAAACCGCTGATCTTTCCTATATCTTCATCTCGTAATTCTGAAACACGTTTGCGCTTATCAACTTCGCAAGCGTGACAAATTACATTCGCAGTAGCAATACCTATACCATATATATAAGTTAATGCAAAAGGAACACATTTCCTCACTGGAATATTTATGCCTGCAATACGTGCCACTGGTACCTCGATACTTTATTAATAACAACTCTTAATTTATACCATAAAACAACTCAGAGTCAAACCAAATTACAAGAAATTTTACTTTCAATCTCTTGCGTTACCTCATCAACACTCAAATTAGCGTCAATTGTTAATAATTTGCCTTTATAATACTCGCGTAAACCTTTCATTTGAAGGTGATATTCACTTATTCTCTTATTAATTGCAGACATATCAGCATCATCAATTCTTTTCTCTAACCTCGTACTTTTACATTTAGCACAAGTAGTACTCTTAAAAGAAGATACACTATATATGCTTTTACAGTCCAAACACGCGAGACGATTTTTTAACCTATCGATTGCAATATTATCGTCAAGCTGCAGCTCAACTACAATGTCAACATCCCTATTATATTTTTCTTGCAAAACTTGAGTCAAAAAATGAGCCTGGTTTAAATTTCTCGGAAAACCATCTAATAAGCAATTATCATCCACTAATGCAATCTGGTCACGTAATAATCCACATATAATTTCATCTTGAATTAAATTACCAGATTCCACGGTACCCTTTATTTTTTTACCTAACTCACTACTGCTAGATATAATATTCCTTAATAAATCCCCTACTGAAATTAATTTTAAATTATATTTTGCTATTAACAAGCTTGACTGAGTACCTTTACCAGAACCTGGAGGACCAAAAATCGTAATGATCATCTTACTTTCCTCGTTTTAGACTCATATTTCTTTATCCAGTTGTCGTACCTATTTGAAAAAATATAAGATTGTATTTGCATAATAGTATCAGTAATAACGTTCACTATAATCAGTAAGCTCGTCCCACCAAAAATAAATGGTATATCATAATAATATCTCATAACTTCAGGTACAGTACATATGACTACCAAATACGCAGAGCCAATGAATGTCAACTTAAAAACTATATCTTGAAGGTAATCAGAAGTATGTTTCCCAGGCCTTCTACCAGGTATAAAACCACCATTTTTTTTAAGAAAATCTGCGTTTTCCTCTGGATTAAATATAAAATTGGTATAGAAAAAATTAAAAAATACTATCAGCACCAAATAGGCTACAATATATACTACTTTATTTGCCATAAAGTAATTCAAAATAAAATCAGAAAAAGCGTGCCCCTTATAGAAATTTGCAATTGAAATAGGTGTCAATAAAATTGCATTAGCAAAAATGGTTGGTACTACACCAGATAAATTAATCTTCAATGGAATATAAGTAAAATCGTCATTATGTAATCTTTTAAATTGCTTTTTAGGATGTTGAACAATAACCTTTCTATAAGAAGACTCTACAAAAATGACTAAGAGTAGCAGCAAAAAAAACAATACCAAAACAAAAAGGATAATAAATAACGATACGCTACCGTTTTTATTTAACGTTAACAAAGATGACAAAGCGCTGTGTAACTCTGATATTATACCCGTGAAAATGATTAATGAGATACCATTGCCTATACCGCTAGCGCTGATTCGTTCACCAAGCCATATTAAAAGCATAGTTCCACCTAAAAGGCTGAAAACACCTATTGTACGAAACATAACACCAGGTTCGATTACAACCAATACCCCTTCCCTATTCATCCCTTCCAATCCAACCAAAATTGGAATTGATTGAAATACACAAATTACTATGGTCAGATAGCGTATATAAGAATTCATCTTTCTACGGCCTGACTCTCCATCATTCTTAACTTCCTTCATTCCTTTAATCGCAGAAGAAAGTAACTGAATAATGATAGAAGCCATTATATATGGCATAACATTCAATGCTAGAATTGTCATTCTAGCCAATGCACCACCAGAAAATAAATTAAATACTCCAAAAACGCCTGAGCCATCTTTGGGAAATATATCATTAATTACATCAAGATTAATTCCAGGAATAGGCACATAAGTACCCAAGCGATAGCAAATTAAAGCTATTAGCGTAAAAAATATACGCTTTAATAAATCGCCTTTATATAACAACGTAGGATCCAAGCTATTAAATGCTGATTTATTGCCCATGACTTACGATAGTATTTCCACACTACCACCAACTGAAGCTACAGATTTTTTTGCAGCTTCTGACGCAAAATCAACATGAAACACAAATTTTTCGCTCAACTTACCTTTATTAAGAAGTTTAATTTTATCCTTAATAGACTTTATAAAACCTAATTTATACAGCCTCTCCTTATCTATAACAGAGTCTTTCACTATTTTTTTAGCTTCCATTAAGCGCTGTATATCGCCAACATTAATTATAGAGTATATGCTCCTACGTATAGGCTTAAAACCTCTTTTAGGCAAACGAGTATATATAGACTGTTGTCCACCCTCAAAACCATTTATAGAAACTCCACTTCTAGCCTTCTGCCCTTTATGCCCTCTACCGGATGTTTTACCTTTACCACAACCGATACCTCTACCCAGCAACTTAGGCTTCTTTTTCTTAGATAATTTAGTAAATATAGAGTTTAATTTTACAGCATTATTCATACTTTACCTGTTTCCAACTATCTCGCTAATCTTTTTGCCTCTTTTGCTTGCTACCTGACGAGGAGATAACATACTATCAAAAGCCTTAAACACCGCACATATAACGTTATGAGGATTATTTGATCTAGTGGATTTAGCTACCACATCCTTTATACCTAACACCTCAAAAACTGATCTAATCGCTCCACCAGCAATAATACCTGTTCCGGCTCTTGCGGTTCTTAAAACTATCTCACCAGAACAAAATTTAGCTTTAATATCATGATGCAAAGTTCTACCTTCACGCAAGTACACTCTAATCATTGATTTCTTTGCAGCATTTACAGCTTTGACTCTTGCTTCAGCAACTTCTGCGTGCTTACCTATTCCACACCCTACCCTACCCTTCTCATCGCCAACAACAACCAAAATTGAAAATGAAAATCTTCTACCACCTTTGGTAACCGTTGTCACTCTTCGTACCGAAACTAAAAGCTCTGATAAATCATTATTATTTTGTAAATTCTTTATAGCCATATTCAAAACCTTCTAAAATTCAAATCCAGAACTTCTTAAAGCCTCAGCAAATTGAGAAACTAATCCTGTGTATTTATACGCTCCACGATCAAACGTAAGCTGCTGCTCTAATTTCATGCCAGACAGACGCTCAACCATTAAAGAAGAAACCTGTTTTATAGTTTCAGCGTTGACTTTCCCTTTACATACATCCTTAATTTTAGCATCCAAAGTAGAAGCTGAAGTGAGAGTTATTCCTTTTACATCATTAATTAACTGGACATAAAAATGCCTATTAGATTTAAATATGGATATACGTAAACGTTCAGCGCTCTTGTCAAGCTTCGCTCTATTACGTAACTTCCTTTTTTCAGAATTACTTAAAAAATTATACGATCTTTTCATTTTTATTACTTCTTTTTACTTACAACCTTACGCAGCATAAATTTGCCTTTTATTACAACACCCTTACCTTTATAAGGATCATATTTTCTAATTTTGCATATATCAGACGCCACCATATAGACCTTCTGCTTATCCATACCACTAACTACTAAGTGAGTTGGCTTTATGCACTTAATCTCAACATCTTTAGGCACTTTATATTTAACATTATGGCTATAACCAAGATATAAAGTCAAATACTTACCATCACACTCTGCCTTATATCCCACACCGTTAATCTCAAGATTAACAGAAAAACCATCAACCATGCCGTTAATGATATTATTAATATTACTCCTATAAGTGCCCCACATAGGCTTTATTTTATCATAATTATCTTTATCTTGATCAACAGAAAGCAATAGCTGATTATCAATAATCTGACACACAACATCCCTGATCAAGCTAACTTCCTTTTCAGCCTTAGCACTCTTTATTAACATACTACCATTATTATATTCAACTGAAACACCAGCAGGAATATTGATAGGAGCAGCACCTATACGAGACATGAATTTCTCCTATTATTTAAAACACACGACACAAAACTTCTCCACCAACCTTTAATTTATGTGCATTATAATCAGTCATCACTCCTTTGGGTGTCGATATAATAAAAATACCAAGACCATTATATGCTTTAGAAATGTCCTTATACTTAGAATAACGACGACAACCAGGCTTTGACACCCTAACTATGTCACTAATTACAGGTGACTTCTCATAATACTTCAATTTTACAATGAAAGAAGGTAAATTATCTACAACTTGCTTTTCATAATCAAGGATATACCCTTCCTCTTTTAAAATCTCCAATATAGAAGAATTCATCTTAGAAAATAGTACCCTTGTTGCCCTATGCATTGCCAATTGAGCATTACGTATCCTTGTTAAAAAATCACCAATACTATCAGATAACGCCACAATATACTCCTTATATTATATTTACCAACTAGACTTTGTAACTCCTGGAATTTGCCCAAAAGAACATAAATCACGCAAAACAATTCTACATAAACCAAATTTTCTATATACTCCTCTTGGTCTCCCAGTTAAAGCACACCTATTTCTAATTTTGGTTTTAGAAGAATTTCTAGGCAATTTTTTAATTAATTTATTTTGAGCTGTAAACCTTTCTACAATAGACAAATTCTTATTATTTATTATAGATTTCAATTTTTCTCTTTTTTCTTTATATTGATCGCACAACTTTATTCTGCGAAGATTTCTTTCTATCATAGATTTTTTTGCCATATATTTCTCCTCTCAATTAATCAAAAAAAGGAAATTTAAGAGCCAGTAATAATTCCTTTGCTTCCTTATCACTAACTGCACTTGTTATAATATTAATATCCACACCTCTAATTTTACTTATTTTATCATAGTCTATTTCTAAAAACGAGATATGTTCCTTTATACCAAAGGAAAAATTACCATTACCGTCAAATTGCTTCACACTAAATCCTCTAAAATCTTTTTCCCTTGGCAAAGCAATATATATCAATCTTTCTAAAAACTCATACATTTTATCTCTACGCAAAGTTACTTTGCAACCTACTGTAGCACCTTTTCTGATCTTGAAGCCAGAAATAGATTTTTTTGCAAAAGTTGATAAAGGCTTCTGCCCAGCAATCAAATATAGGCTATCAAGTGGTTCATTTATTGCTTTACTATCTGTAGCAGCATCTCCAACGCCCATATTGATACACACCTTGACAAGTTTAGGCACTTGCATTATATTGCCGTAATTAAACTTATCCTTCAAGGACTTTACTATGCTATCTTTATACAATTCTTTAAACATATCAACCTAATCTATCACTTCTCCAGAAACTTTTGCAAAACGCACTTTTCTACCGTCTATAACCTTAAACCCCACTCTAGTTGGAGTTTTATATTTAGGGTCCAATGTTGCAACGTTGGATATATCAATAGCTAACTCTTTATTTAATATACCACCACTACTACCAGCTTTTGGTTTAGTATGTCTCTTATGCACATTCACTCCAGAAACAATTACTTTCTTTTTAGCATCACGTGCTATAACTTTGATTACCTTACCAATTTTTCCCTTATCTTTACCAGTTAAAACTATAACGTCGTCACCACTTTTTATTTTAGCACTCATTATAAAACCTCAACAGCTAATGACATTATCTTCATAAAAGAACCAGATGATAACTTTTTTACCGGACCAAACACCCGAGTGCCAAGTGGTTCACCTTGATCGTTAATCAAAACTACAGCATTGCTAGAAAAACGAATTACAGAACCATCAGATTTCCTAATAGGGCTTTTCACCCTCACCACAACTGCTCTATATACTTTTCCCTTCTCAACTTTCCCTCTTGGAGTAATAGATTTAGTAGATACAATAACTGTGTCACCTATAGATGCAGACTTTCTACCACCCAATAAACCAATACAAAGCACTGCACGCGCGCCAGAATTATCAGCTACTTCCAACAATGTATTTTTTTGAATCATATAAATATCCTATTCAATGTGAGCTATTAACAATAACCCATTTTTTAGTAGTAGAAATAGGCTTGTGTTCTTGTATTAAAACCTTGTCCCCTTCTTTACAACTATTATTCTCATCATGTGCTGTATACTTCTTGTATTTTTTTATAACCTTTTTATACAGCTCATCCTTATACACTTGTAATACCGAAACCTTTACAGTCTTATCACACTTAGCCTTAGTTACAGTACCACAAAAAACCTTTTTAGACATTCTTTTCCTCTCTTCTTCTTTTATTTAATGTAGTTAAAATACGAGCTATGCTCTTTCTTATTAAGCTAAAACGCGAAATATTGTTGCACTGGCCCAGCTTCTTTTGAAAAACCAAATTAACAAACTCTTTTCTCAAATTCACAAGAATTTCATGCAATTCTTGCGAGGACCTCGATTCAATGTCAGCTATATCCATTGCAACTCCATTTAATTATGATTAGATACAAATTTACACTTCATAGGAAGCTTAGCAGTTGCCTTTTCAAGCGCCAATCTTGCTAAATGCATGGGAACATCACTGCTAATTTCAAACAACATTCTACCGGGCTTAGCTTTAAATACCCAAAACTCAACACTACCTTTCCCTTTACCCATACGCACATCCGCCGGCTTTTTACTAACAGGGGTATCAGGAAAAATTCTTATCCACACTTTACCAGAGCGTTTTAATGTTCTAGATATTACACGCCTTGCAGTTTCAATATGCTTAGATTGAATCCTACCTGCTTCCATAGCCTTTAGACCATAATCTCCAAAAGATAATGTGCTACCACCTTTCGTGTTACCCTTAATTCGTCCTTTAAATACTTTTTTATATTTACTTTTTTTAGGAATAAACATTTCAATATACCTAATTAGTTACCAATATAAACCCAGACCTTAACTCCTATGATGCCATATATAGTTTTTGCTTCAGCAAAAGCATAATCTATATTAGCACGTAAAGTATGCAAAGGCAAACGGCCTTCTTTATACCACTCAGTACGAGCTATCTCAGCTCCGCCAAGGCGCCCAGAACAACTTACTTTAATACCTCTAGCACCCATCCTCAAACAACTTTGAATAGCTTTTTTCATCGCTCTTCTAAATGAAACCCTTTTTTCTAACTGCTGTGCAATGCTGCTTGATATTAAAACTGCATCTATTTCAGACCTTTTAACCCCTACTACATTCACTTCCACATTATTTTTTACTTTTTCAGCTATCTTTTGCTTTATCTTCTCAATATCCGAGCCTTTCTTACCTATTATCACTCCAGGTCTAGAAGAATGTATTATTACAGATACCAAATCGATCGTACGCTCTATAATTACTTTAGAAACACCAGCATGCTTAAAAGATTCATTTATATAACTGCGAATAGATAAATCTTGATGCAACCCTTGTTTATAACCCTTCTCAGCATACCAAATAGATGACCAAGTATTAATTATTTTTAACCTAAATCCTTTAGGATTAACGTTTCCCATATTTTTGCACTTTCCTTATTAATTTTCTATTTTTATGAATCATATAATTTCCCCCAATTTTACAGTTATATTACTATAACGTTTACTAACTCTATTAGCTCTACCCATAGCTTTTGGACATACCCTACGCAAAGTAAGAGACTTACCTATTAAAATTTCTTTTATATATAAATTATCGATATCCAATCCATAATTTTGAGCATTAGCAATCGCAGAATTTAATACCTTCCTTATAAGACCTGCAGCTTTCTTTTCACAAAATCTTAATTGCACAGTGGCAAAAGAAACTTTTTTATTACGTACTAAACCAGCAACCAAATTCAATTTACGAGGAGTTGATTTAAAAACCCTAGAACCAGCTTTAACTATTACATCTCTGTTTTTCATATCAATTACCTTCTTGTCGCCTTTTTATCACCACTATGCCCAGTAAATTTACGAGTGGGTGAAAACTCACCAAACTTATGACCTATCATATTCTGATCATTAACATTCACAGGAATGTAATCCTTACCATTATAAACAGCAAACTTTAAACCTAAACAATTAGGAAGAATTACAGAAGCCCTGGAATGAACTTTTATAGCCATGTTAACAAACCCCTTGTTTAAAGCATTATTCACCGACTTTAATATAGAAGGATGACAAAAAGGAGGCTTCCATGCAGATCTACTCATAAACTAACCTTTCAATTGTTTTATATACTTATCACTAGATTTATTTCTCCTTCGAGTTTTCTTTCCTTTTGTTGCAACACCCCAAGGAGTAACAGGATGACGACCACCAGAGGTTTTTCCTTCCCCGCCTCCATGAGGATGGTCAACCGGATTCATTGCAACTCCACGTACAGTAGGTCTAATCCCAAGCCACCTACTTCTCCCAGCTTTACCCAACTTTCTATTCTTATGGTCAGGGTTAGATACTACACCAATAGTAGCCTTGCAAGAAGATAAAATCAACCTAATTTGACCAGACCTGAGTCGTAATAAAACATATTGGCCATCACGACCAACGATTTGTGCATAACAACCAGCAGCTCTAGCAATCGCAGCACCATTACCTGGCTTCAGCTCAACATTATGAACGAAAGAACCAACAGGTATATGCTTGAGTAGTAAACAATTCCCTGGCAAAATATCAGCATCATTCCCAGCTGTAACAACATCACCTGGCTTCATACCTTGAGGAGCTAATATATAAGACTTAATATCATCTTCCTTATATGATATTAACGCCAAAAACCCACTTCTATTTGGGTCATACTCTATTTTTTCAACTATACCTTGACCACTTCTATTACGCTTAAAATCTATCACTCTATACTTCTTTTTGTGACCACCACCCCTATGACGAGTTGTAATTCTACCATGATTATTTCTTCCACCACTGGACTTTTTACCGGATGTAAGAGACTTTTCTGGCTCATCTTTTGATAAACCAACTTTACTTACTAACACAGTCCCACGAGAAGACGGAGTAACGGGATTAAAAAATTTCATACCCATACTAAACGCTCATTATATCTAATTTTTGACCATCCATCAAAGAAAAATAAACTTTCTTTTTCTGTTTTTCACAACCAACCACACCCCTAAAACGCCTATATTTAGGCTTAATTCTAACAACATTTATAGAAGAAATTTTAACATCAAATAGAGACTCTATTGCCAACTTTATTTGACGCTTATTTACATTTACAAAAACATACAAAGAATATTTATTAAACTTCTCCCTCAAAAAAGAGGCCTTTTCTGTAATTATAGGAGATTTTATTATATTATTATATTTGATCATAACAATCTACCTTCAAGATGCTTTAAAGTATCCTTTGTCAACATCACGCATTCGTGATTCAATATATCAAAAACATTTAACCCAATAGGTTTGATTAAGTCTACATAGTGCAAGTTTTTAGCCGCACGCAACAAATCATCTCCATAATCACCAACTATCAAAAAGGAAGAAAATTTAAAATTTTTAATACATTTACACATTTCAGACGTTTTCTTCACATCAATATTTAAATTATCCAGAATAATTACTTGATTATTTAAATACTTTAGAGATAAAGCAATTTTTAAACCAAATTTGCGTACCTTCTTATTAAGAGAATAAGTATGACTCCTCACAACAGGGCCGAAAATAATCCCACCACCTCTAAATTGAGGAGATCGCAAGCTCCCTTGTCTTGCCCTACCGGTACGTTTTTGACCATAAGGTTTAGCTGTTGTACCAGAGACATCACTAATACCTTTTGTTTTATGAGTACCAGCTCTTCTCTTCGCTAATTGCCATCTCACTATATCATGCAAAATACTCAATTTTTGCTTAGCAGAAAATATCAAAGGATTGAGCTGAGCAGTACCTACATTATCATTAGATAGATTAACTAAATTACATTCCATAACTAACTTACCAAATTACTAGCATCATCATTTACATCTAACAGTAAACCTACCGGAAAAGGAACATCTTTATGTAAAGATTTTTTAACTGCATCTCTTACAAAAACATAGGAATTTTTAAACCCAGGAACATTATTACCCTTCACAGCAATTATACTATTTTCATGATCAATGGATAATATCTTCATATTTTGTGCAGTTATCCTGCTGTTACCTAAATGACCAGCCATTTTCTTTCCTTTGAATACTCTACCAGGATCCTGACATTGGCCAGTGGAACCTTGTGATCTGTGAGCAATAGAAACACCATGAGATGCCCTAAGCCCACTGAAATTATGCCGCTTCATCACACCAGCAAATCCTTTACCTATAGAATAACCCGTAATATCAAGATATTGACCAACCACAAAATGATTGATTCCCACTTTTTTACCACATTCTATTCCCGACAGGTCATTTAATCTACTTTCGTATAACTTACATTTATTATTTATACCCTTTTTCTTTAAATATTCCAACTGAGGTTTTGCTATATTTTTAAAATCTCCTGTGCCTAAAATGACTGAATTATAGCCACATTTATCTTGTCCTTTTATATCAATAATATAAGTTTCGCTGAGATGCAATAAAGTTACAGCCATGCGACTATTGTCAGAATACATAGCAGTATGACCAATATTCATCATTAGTAAACCAATTCTCCTCAGCGAATTTATTCTCTTCATTTCCTTCTCCTAAACCTTAACTTCCTTGACTTTTAAATCCACTTCTACGCCAGCAGAAAAAGATAAACCTGTAAGCATCTGAATCATAGTAGGAGTAAGATCATGTAAAACAATCAAACGCCTAGAAGTTCTCATTTCAAACTGTTCACGAGATTTTTTATCAACGTGAGGAGATCTATTAACAATAAATTTAGAATCTTTCCTTGGCAACGCAATCGGACCAGATAATTTTGCACTGGACCGCTTTAATTCATCAACAAATTTTCGAACACACTCCTCCAATAAAGAACAATCGAAAGCCTTAATGTTAATATATATATCTTGCTTCATCTTAGTTACTACACTCACTCCAAAATTTCAGAAACAACACCAGAACCAACAGTTCTACCGCCTTCTCTTATCGCAAAACGCAATCCCTTATCCATTGCTATCGGTACTTGCAATTCTACTTCTACACTCACATTATCTCCTGGCATTACCATCTCCTTCCCATCTAGCAATTTTATGCTCCCAGTTACATCCGTTGTCCTTAAATAAAACTGTGGCTGGTAATTCGCAAAAAATGGTGTATGCCTTCCTCCTTCCTCTTTCTTTAATATATAAACCTCCGCCTTAAACTTTCTATGCGGTGTTATCGTCCCCGGTTTCGCTAATACTTGCCCTCTCTCCACTTCTTCTCTTTTTGTTCCTCTTAACAATATTCCTACATTGAGTCCTGCACTTCCCTTATCCAGCAACTTCTTAAACATCTCAACACCTGTGCATATCGTCTTTTGCGTCGCTTTCAGACCTATTATCTCTATCTCTTCTCCCGTCTTTATCTCTCCCTTCTCTATTCTTCCTGTTACCACTGTTCCTCGCCCCGATATCGAAAATACATCTTCGATTGGCAATAAAAATGGTAAATCCACAGGCCTTGGTGGAACCGCTACATATTCATCTAACTTTTCCATCAATTTATCTATTGATTTCTTTCCATATTCGCTGCTGTCATCCTCCAGCGCCTTGAGCGCTGAACCAACCACCACAGGCACTTCATCCCCTGGAAATCCGTATTTACTCAGTAATTCCCTCACTTCCATTTCTACTAAATCTATCATATCAGCATCAGCAACATCAGCTTTATTTATATACACCACGATATATCCAACACCTACCTGCTTCGCCAGCAATATATGCTCTCTCGTTTGTGGCATTGGCCCATCAACCCCCGACACTACCAATATCGCCGCATCCATCTGTGCTGCACCTACTATCATGTTCTTTACATAGTCAGCGTGTCCAGGACAATCAACGTGTGCATAATGCCTTTTTTCCGTCTGATACTCAACATGCGCTGTTGCTATCGTTATCCCCCTCTTCCTTTCTTCTGGCGCTTTATCTATCTGATCGTACGCTACAAAATTTCCATAATGCTTCGTTATCGCCGCTGTTAACGTCGTCTTCCCATGATCCACATGTCCTATTGTTCCCACATTTACATGCGGCTTTCCAAATGCTTCCACTATTGCTGTCATAATTTAAACTTTTCTACCTAAAATACAAATACATCAATAAATAATATGTTGATTTTATAAAAATACAACAAAAAAAAGAGCGGATAGTGGGAATCGAACCCACGTCACTAGCTTGGAAGGCTAGAGCTCTACCATTGAGCTATACCCGCACAATGGAGGAGGTAGGATTCGAACCTACGTACGCTCACGCGGACAGATTTACAGTCTGTTACCTTTAACCACTCGGTCACTCCTCCGCAAAAATTTGTTAAGAGAATACTATTTTAGCATCTTAACTTAAGCTCTTATTGTATTTAATACTAAACGCCTAAAATTAAAAAATCAAGCAATAAAACCTACCCTGATTAAAATCATGCAGATTTCATTTTATATAACACAATATTGCCAATAAAACGCCTAAACAAATAATGCGAATCATGCGTACCTGGCGCTTCTTCTGGATGATATTGCACAGAAAAGACTAGGTAATCCTTCATCATTATTCCCTCTACACTATTATCAAATAGAGAAATGTGAGTAATTTCAACATTACTTGGAAGAGAAGCTGAATCAACAACAAAACCATGATTTTGGCTAGTGATCTCAACTTTTCCACTAATTACATCATAAACTGGATGGTTACTCCCTCGGTGACCTATATCCATCTTGATGGTCTTTGCCCCCAAAGTAATCGCAAGTAATTGATGGCCCATGCATATGCCAAAAATTGGTATTTTAGATTTTATAATAATGTCTATTTCTGAAACTACACTTTCTCCTATTTCTTGCGGATCACCAGGACCATTTGAAAGCACTATACCATCTGGATTCATACTCAACACTTTTTGAGCAAAACCTGTGCTTGGTCTGATTAATTCAACTGTACAACCAAGTTCTATTAAGCGTGAAACTATACTGATTTTTACGCCAAAATCAACGATTACAATCC
The DNA here is from genome assembly GCF_964028465.1 of Wolbachia endosymbiont (group A) of Aleiodes leptofemur. Lineage (NCBI taxonomy): Bacteria > Pseudomonadati > Pseudomonadota > Alphaproteobacteria > Rickettsiales > Anaplasmataceae > Wolbachia > Wolbachia endosymbiont (group A) of Aleiodes leptofemur. Next base: position 420,658 of record NZ_OZ034782.1, on the reverse strand, counting down.
TATATTTTGCATTAAGGTCAATAGCTCTATCTGATGTTATTCCAGTGCGTGACACTGGAATCCATATATTTTTTGCTGGATCCGAGTAGTCAGCTACTTGGATGACAAAGTGCTCCGCTAGTCTATTATTTTCAAAACTGTTATTTAAACTAACCTTATTAGTTATTTCTATCCCATTTACAGGTTTGTATTCCTTCAATTTGTCTAATGCATGCGCCTTACTCGATGAGCATATCATTCCATTTTGAGATCCATGTTCTCTCAAATGTCTCGTTAAAGCTCTAGTATCAACTCCTGATATCCCAATCACGTTATTTTTCTCTAACCAATCATTTAAACTGATATATGAAGAAGGGTGGGACATAAAAGAAAGTTCACGCATAACCACACCACTTGCAAAAATTTTCTTTCCTTCATTATCCTTATGGTTTATTCCAACGTTACCAACATGAGGAAAAGTGAACGTTATAATTTGATCGGCAAAAGAAGGATCAGTTATAGTATGCTGATAACCGGTCATACCAGTGGTAAAACAGACCTCACCTATGCATTTGCCTTTTTTACCTACTGATTTTCCCCAAAAGCACTTGCCATCTTGTAAAATTAAAACTGCGTCCTGCACTTCATTATCTATTTAACTGATTCAAAACAGTATACAAGAATTTCAAATAATACGTAACTCTTTCTAAAATTCCAAATTTAACCACGAAGCAGCAAAAAATAACATGAAAAACTTTTAATACAATCTTTCATATAAAATATATAGTTGACTACCTTCATATTTCGTATTAGATATAGGTAAATCATAAGTAAAGTGGAGGGTAATAATGAACACTGGTACAAATCAATCAAAAAAAATAAATGAGAAGTGGTTAGCTGGAGGAATTGGCGCGCTATTATTTGTAATGATGCTACCGTCGATTCTTCTTTTAGCAAAAATAGCTATAGGGCTAATTATGGTTTCAGTTGCAGCAATAGCGATAAAAGTTGCCTTAAAAACAATATCGAATGCTTTAGAGGATAAACAGGCAGATCAAAGCCAAGCGACGCAACAAACAACACAAAGTAAAATTATAAACCTGGCTATTGGATTAACATCTATATTCGTAGGAGGATTATCACTATTCATTATAGCACAAACTGGCTTAATTGCAGCATGTGCAGCTATAACTGCTTTAGCTCTACACGAATATGTTAAAAATCAAGAAATAGGAAAAGAGATAAATGATAAATTCGATAAGGTAGCTGACGATACAATCAATTTTATTGTTAGCAGTGTTGAAAAACTTATTCCAACAAAGCCGCCAGGCATAACAGCCTAAACTGTCTCCGTTCAGGGCATAAGTGTTACAAGTAGCATTATATAAAGCGATTAATGGCATCCTCCTGATAATAGAATAATTGTATCTGTTCAGGGGCATCGCAAATATTGAAGCAAAAGTGGTCAGTGCTTACTATACGAATATTGTGATTTGAATCCACTAGGGAGGATGTCATCCCAGTGCCCAGACACTGGGATCCAGGAATTTTGATTAGAGATTAAATTGGTGAGTATAAAAGTAGCTAATCCTACGTTAAAATACAACGTTTTTAATGGGACTGCGTAAAAGGGCTGGATTCCAGTGTCAAGCACTGGAATGACACCTTTGTGTTTGAGGCAAAACCTGCTATAACATTTCTTCGCAAACAAACGTTCGTACAGTTATGTATCAGCTACTTTCATGGCACCATTTGTTGTAAACTCACATTTCTCTATGATTATCTTTATTTGCCGCTTTCCCAAACGGATGCTCTACAGTTATTTCCTCATTAATAGAGCGAGGTGCACCGGAACCAGGTACAACGATATTCTCGTGCGATTGCATATCCTTCTTTTCCTCACATGGTGTTTGCTTAATGAAATGTGCTGCTAAAACTTCATGTAAAGCTTTACCTTTTATAAGCACAGCCTCGTTTTGCTTAGCTAACTCTAAAATTTTCTTTGGTTCAACATCTTTACCGTCAATAGTTGATTTTTTAATACTAACTTGACCTAAATTTATATTTAGAACAACAGTACAGTTAAGGTCTTTTCCAGATTCATCTTTTGCACCCCAACTAATTTCGATGTCACATATTGCAAATTCTGTAAAGGAGTAGTTCCTCTGTTGTTTCTCATTCTTCTCAATTGTTACTATTCTTTCACCATTGCTGTATATTTTTGCTCTTTTTACCTCGCTTTTCTCTTCTTCCATTCTTTTAGTTTTTTCAGTGAAAAGACGACTGGTTTCTAAACTTTGTTCAGGTTTAGTAATGTTGATATTAAGATGGTCATAATGATTAAGAAGACGGTTTGCATATGGACATGGCACATAACACCCATCAAAGAAAGCAATTGCACTACCAGTTTTTAGAAATTCTTGTCCATCGCTCATTCCTTCACCAATTCGAATAAGATATCTACCCAACCTCTTTTTAAAATTTTCTTTTAACTCCTCCTGATCTTTAGAAGTAAGCTTCTTATCCAATATACCCATTATTTCTTTTCGCTTACTCAATACCACATAATTGAAAAGGAAAATATCATCCTCTCGATAATAATTTGCTATCTTGTCAAATGGATCTGCCGGCCAACCGTTATTATAATTTACGGAATCAGAAGAATCTTCACACTTATTATCCTTAAAATCAAAATTCAATCTTTCAAAATCTGATAATACTTTTTCTGCCCTATCTTCAAAAGACCGAAGTCAATCTTGAAGTTCTTTTCCATAACTCATTCCTTTGTCAATTTGAAGAACATATTGACCATATTTCTTTCTAAACTCCTCCTGTTCTTCGAGGAGAGGAAGATTCCTATCTAATATATCGATTATTTCTTTCCGCTTATTCAATATTACATAGTGAAAAAGGGCACTCTCCCCCTTCTTTTCATAATCGTCTGCTATTTTGTCAAAACACTTATTATCCTTAAACTCCAATTCCTCAAAATCTGAGAGCACACTTTGTACCTGAGTCTCATCGAATTGAAGATTTGCTTGAGGAGATAGAAGAGTCAACTTTTCTTCACTTTCCTTGGTACTCGAATTTTTGTACAAACCATTAAATAGATTTATAATACTAGAAAACATTTCACACCTCTATTGTTATAAGTAAACTTGATTATATCTTAATGCTAAATGTTGTAAAGCTAAAATTAGAAACTAAAAAAGCTAACATAAGTTCTGCATTGTTTGCAGCTTTATCAGCCTATTAGGCAGAATTATTAAAGAATTAGTTGAATAGGTATTATGATTCAATTTAACTCCATCCACAAGTTCTCCGCTTGTTACTCCAGTTGCAATGAACACTGATTCACCTCTTGCCATATCTTTTACGGCGTAGACTTTTTCTGGGTCATCAATATTTAAATTTTTTGCTCTTTCTCTTAACTGATCCGTATCAAGTACTAATCTTCCCTCCATCTGTCCGTCGATAGAGCTTAGCGCTGCAGCCGCAAGCACTCCCTCTGGTGCTCCTCCTATACCGATATACATATCATGATTGCCATTTACTAGTGAAACTATGGCCGCAACATCACCATCATCTATTAGTTTAATTTTTGATCCTAATTTCCTGATTTTCTCTATTAATTCACCATGCCTTTCACGTTTAAGTACAGTTACCACGAGATCATTCACTTTGCATTTTTTTGCCTTGGCTAAATTGTCTAGATTCTTTTCAATGCTATTTTTTAGTGAGACTACACCCTCTGGAAGATTTTTTCCCACTGCTATTTTTTCCATATAAACATCAGGTGCGTGTAAAAAATTACCTTTTTTCGTTGCAGCAAGAACAGACATTGCCCCTGATTTGTAATGAGCACAAATCGTAGTGCCCTCAAGTGGGTCAACAGCGATGTCGATTTCAGGACCATTTCCAGTGCCAACCTGCTCGCCAATATATAGCATCGGCGCTTCATCTCTCTCACCTTCACCAATTACGATAGTACCATTTATTTCCATTGAATTTAATACTGTACGCATTGCATCAACTGCAACCTGATCAGCCTTTTTTTCATCGCCGAAGCCTGCTAGTTTATATGCAGCAAGCGCCGCAGCTTCGGTCACTTTAACTAATTTATAGGCTAAATCTTCCATCATTTGCTTTAAGAACTATATTCAATATATATCATGCTGCTTGAAACTGCAATATGCCTTGACTGGTTGTGGGAAAGTTGCTATAATAAACTAACATATAGTAGTAGGGTTAGTTATGATATATAGTAATGATGATATTAGAGAGTTGTATCTAAATATAAATGAGACTGTAAAACAGAAGCCTTAAGCAAGTCTTGAAGAATTAAGTAAAGAGCTAAATGCAAGAATTGATCTAAAGCAAAAATTTCATAATAGCTGTGTGTTGGGAGATTTACTATTAGCACTTGCAATTGAAAAAAGTAATCTAGATTTTATAAAATTTCTCTTTAAAAATGAGCTAAAAATTATTAGTATCATTTCCCAACAAGAAGAAACATGCCATATTCCCAAAACTATAAATGGTCAATCTATATTAAATTATGCTGTCCATTTTGGTAATACCGAAATTTTAGATCTATTCTTACAAAATGTTAACGCAGAACAATCAAAGCTAATACCTAAAAGCAAGCTGTACAAGTTGTGTCAACAATTAAAGAGTAATGCGTTAGATAAGGCTATAGACAAAAACAATGAAAAACTTGTTACGTTACTCGTGTCAGCGATAGAGGAGAAACAAGAAAAGCAAAAAATATCTAATGAGGAAATTATAGCTCTTTCCACAGAAGTCCGGATATGATAAGATTAAGGATAGATGGCGATAAGGAGGTTGGATGCCGGCAGCATATAGTTATGATTTAAGAAAAAAAGCAATGGAAGCACTAGACGAAGGGGAAAGCAGAGAAGCAGTGGCAGCAAGATTTAAAATTGGACGAACTACTTTGTGGGAGTGGAAGCAAAGAAAAAAAGAAACAGGCGACTTTCAGTCAAAAAACTCGGTAATGGAGGTTACAATCAGAAAATTATCGACTGGAATAAGTTTATCGAATTTGCTAAAAAACACGGTAGAAAAACTCTGTCGGAAATGGCTAAACTTTGGGGCAACGTTAGTATCGAAACGATCCACCGAGCTCTCAGAAAAATTGGATTTACGCGCAAAAAAAGACATATGGATACAAGGAAAGGAACGAAGAAAAACGTGCTGAATTCTTAAAAATTATAGCAACAAAAGAACCAGAAAACTTAGTGTATATAGATGAGTCTGGGATTGATAACACGGAGGACTATCCATATGGGTATTGCCAGAAAGGACAGCGATTTTATGCCCTAAAATCTGGAAAAAAAACTCAACGAATCAGCATGGTTGCAGCCTTAAGTAGAAGAAAGATAGTTGCTCCATTAACATTTGAAGGCCACTGTAATATGGATATTTTTAATGGATGGTTTGAGCAATTTTTGGCACCGATCTTAGAACCTGGACAAACTGTCATTCTTGATAATGCTACTTTTCATAAGTCTGATAAGCTTATCAAGCTCGCTAAAGGAGTCGGTGCAGAAATTTTGTATCTGCCGCCTTATTCTCCAGATTTTAACAAAATTGAGCATCATTGGTTTGCTATAAAAAACAGAGCCAGGAAAAACATTCCTCTATTCGAATCCTTTCGTCGTGCTGTTGATTCTGCCTTCCTATGACCTATTCGGACTATTATGAGAAATGCTATAAGAGGTTGTCCGGAAACAAGTAAAAGGCTATAATATCTGAAATTTTAGTACGGGGTAAAGATGAGAAAAAAGTATCCAACAGATCTAAGCGAAAGGGAATGGGCAAGAATAGAAAAACACTTCAGAGTATCATACAAGAAAGGAGGAAGGCCGCCAAAGTATAGCAAAAAAGAAATATTAGAAGCAATTTTCTATGTATTGCGTACAGGGTGTCAATGGCGGTATTTACCAAATGATTTTCCGCTATGGAAGACTGTGTATGAGCAGTTCAGGCAATGGAAGAAGCAGGGAATTTTTGAGAAAATGAATTATGAAATTACAAAATATAGTAGAAGAAAAATAGGAATGAATGAGCAGCCGAGTGCCTGTATAGTAGATAGTCAATCTGTAAAGACTACAGAAAAGGGGGGATCAAAGGCTATGATGGAAGTAAAAAAGTAAAGGGTAGAAAAAGGCATATAATTACAGACACTCAGGGTTTTATACTAGGTTGTTACGTAGGCGCTGCTAACGAAAATGATAGAGATGGTATTAAAATAGCATTAAACAATATGAGAACAAAATATACTAAAGTTAAAAAAATGTGGGCTGAAATGGGATACCAAGGAAGAAATTTAAAGAATCACATAAAGGAAGAATATGACATAGATATTGAAATTGTTAAAAGGCCTCCATGTAGATTTTGGGTGCACAAAGATACTCCACCTGAGCTACTACCAACAAGAGAACAAGGGTTTAAAGTACAGCCAAGAAGATGGGTTGTAGAAAGGACTTTTGCTTGGGTTAATAGGAATAGAAGGCTATCGAAGGAGTATGATTTACTCACAACATCCACTGAGAATTTCATATACCTAGCTATGAGTAGGGTTATGTTAAAGAGGGAATATGCTTGAATTTACTAGTTTCCGGACAACCTCTAAAGTAGGATCTGGCAGTAATAGTAATGCCACTAGTAAATCTATAGCAACATCAACAAAAAAAACAAATCCAACTACTGTACCAAATAGTGGTAACGGTAGGAGTGTTATTAATAAACCAGTATCTCCTGTAGTATCAACAAACGCCGGCACATCCGCTATGTCAAGCGGTAATGATAAGTCTAGTAATATAAGAACTCACGGCGATGGTCTATCAAATCATACTATTACACCAAATAGTGGTAACGGTCAGCATCATAATAACAAAAATGAAACGCCTGTAGTAACAGTGCCTTCTATATTAACAAAGAAGACAAATACCAATCAAACTGTTACACCAAATAGTGGTAACGGTCAGCATCATAATAACGAAAATAAAACGCCTGTAGTAACAGGGATTGACCAAACTGCCACACCAAATAATGATAATAAAGCTAACGGCTTTGTAGATGCTCAATTTTCTGTGCCAAATGAAAAAGAAGCTAAATATAAAAAAAGCAAGGAAAATTTTTACACCTCATTAACAAAAGATGTTGTTGGAGTTGTTATTACAGGATTATTCATTACTGCTGCTGTGATGGTTCCATTTGTAACTGGTGCAGTGATTTGTGGTGTTATAGCTGCTTTGGTTGCAATAGCTACCGGGTTGCATGTAAAAAATTCTACATTACCAAGTTATAGGGAGATGAGAGAGAATGAAGTTGAACGTGTAACAGGATGTCATCCCAGTGCCCAGACACTGGGATCCAGAAGGTCATAATAAAAACTAGATTCCAGCGTCACGCGCTGGAATGACACCCTCTGGTGGGCTCAAACCATATGAGTAGCCAACACTGCCACTATACTTACCTAGCAAATTTAGATCTAACACTAAACTGTGCTGCCACTAACTTTGCAATCGGTACTCTATAGGGTGAGCATGAAACATAATCTACCCCTGATTCGATGAGAAACTCTATAGATTTTGGATCTGCTCCATGCTCTCCACATATACCCAGTTTTATTTCTTTTCGGGTTTTTTTGCCTCTTTCAATGGCTATCTTGATTAACTCCCCTACCCCTTCGATGTCCAGCACTTCAAATGGGTCGTTTTCGAATATGTTGCTTTCCTTATAAGAATCAAGGAAATTAACTGAATCATCTCTTGAAAGTCCCATGGTTGTTTGCGTTAAATCATTAGTGCCAAAACTAAAAAACTCTGCATGTTTTGCTAATTTATCAGCAATCAGTGCTGCTCTTGGTAGTTCTATCATCGTTCCAATTGAATAAGCCTTGTCTGATGTCATTCCAGCGCGTGACGCTGGAATCTGCGTCTGGATCCCAGCTGAGATAACAGAGGATTCTTTCTTTGCTAGCTCGCATATCAGAATAAATTCTTTCTCGCTCATGATAAAAGGAATCATGATTTCAGGCTCCACTTCTATCTTCTTTTCTTTCTTTAATTCACTTGCAGCACTAAGTATTGCCCTAATCTGCATGCTATATATTTCAGGATGAGAAATAGCAAGTCTACAACCTCGATGGCCAAGCATTGGGTTCTTTTCTGATAACTGTGCTATTTTATTTTTTACTGACTCAACTGACTTACTAAGTGATTTGGCAATTTTTTCTATAGTAGACTGATCATTGGGTAAAAATTCATGCAAAGGTGGATCAAGCAACCGTATAGTGACTTCCCTGCCCTCCATAATAGAAAATATTTCTTTGAAATCAGACTTTTGCATTTCTTCTAGTTTAATGAGCGCATTTGCCCTTTCATTTTCATCGTCAGCTATTATCAACTTTTGAATGAATTCGATTCTATCACTAGCGAAAAACATATGTTCTGTGCGACATAAGCCTATACCTTCTGCACCGAATTCTTTTGCAATTTTTGCGTCTTTTGGAGTATCAGCGTTCGCTCTCACTTTGACCGTTTTGATTTCATCTATCCAGTTGATTACCGTTTTGAATTCTTGCGATAATTCAGGTGAAATTGTAGGGAGAATGCCAAGCATAACCTCCCCTGTTCCTCCGTTGATGGTAATTGGTTCACCTTTATTTACTTTTGTATCCCCTACAGAAAAGAAAGTTCCATCTTTATCGATATAAAGTCCACTCACACTGCAAATGCATGGCTTACCCATTCCACGGGTTACAACAGCAGCATGCGAGGTCATCCCTCCCCGTGCTGTTACTATGCCACTTGCAGCATTCATTCCATTAATATCTTCAGGACTCGTTTCTGACCTTACTAAAATCACTTTTTTGCCCTGCTCTGCAGCTTTTTCAGCATCACTTGCACTAAACACTACATATCCAGAAGCAACCCCTGGAGAAGCCGGCAGCCCCTTCCCTATTACTTTTTGGTCACTCTTAACGTCAAGAACTGGATGCAATAAATTGTCAAAGGTTTTTGGATCAATTCTCAATATTCCTTCTTCTTTTGTAATCGTTCCTTCGTTTACCATATCAACTATTATGCGAATAGCAGCTTCAGCCGTGCGCTTGCCAGACCTAGTCTGCAAAATCCATAATTTACCGTCCTGTACAGTAAATTCGATATCCTGCATGTCTTTATAATGCCTTTCAAGTTTTTCACATACCACACATAATTCTCGGTAGACACTTGGCAGCAACTTCTCCATGGTGTTTTTTTGCTCTCCGTCAATTGGCATAGGAGTATAAACACCAGAAACCACATCCTCACCCTGAGCATTAATCAGAAATTCACCAAAGTATTTTTTTTCTCCAGTTGAAGGATTTCGTGTAAATATCACACCAGTTGCAGAATTATCATTTAAATTACCAAAAACCATTGCTTGCACGTTGACCGCTGTTCCAAGGTTTTCAGGAATATTATGTATTCTTCTATAGGAAACAGCCCTATCATTTTTCCAAGAGGCAAATACTGCATTAACTGAGTTTAACAATTGCTCTTCAACGTTCTGCGGAAAATGTTTTCCTGTTTTTTCATGTACTATCCTTTTGAAATTGTTAACAATTTCTTTTAAAACATCAACATCAAGATCAGCTAAGCTTTTTGCTCCACTCTTTTGCTGCTTATTATCAACAACATCTTGAAATAGGTGATGATCAAGCTGTAGTACAACATTGGAGTACATCATGATGAAACGGCAGTAGCTATCGTAAGCAAAACGTTCGCCACTTTTTTTTGCAAGCCCAACAACGGTTTCATCATTTAGACCAACATTTAAAATAGTATCAAGCATGCCCGGCATTGAACTAACACTACCAGAGCGTATGGAAACTAATAAGGGATTATTTAAATCCCCAAATTTACAACCGATGTCATTTTCGAGCATCGCCATGTAGTTTTTGATTCCACTACATATGTCATTCCAGTGCGTGACCACATTTTTTTCTGGATCCGAGTAGTCAGCTACTTGGATAACAGAAGATCTATTGTCTTGATAATAGACTTTGCAAGCAGAGGTGGAAATTGTGAAACCAGGTGGAACAGGAATGCCAACATTGCACATTTCTGCTAAATTTGCCCCCTTTCCTCCCAGCAGATTTTTCATTTCTGCATTGCCTTCGCATTTACCCTGGCCAAAGTAATGTATTAACTTTTCCCCCATCATTTTCTCCGGATTTTCACTGATAAACACATTGTACATATAGCTCCAATAAACCTGTGAGAACTTGAAACCTTAGGATAATAAATTTTACAAAATTTTGCAACAACGTTCCTTACAACAACATCAGTAAAGTTAACAAAAAAGACGACAAATTATTGAATTATTATTAATAAGAATATATAATATAAAGATACATTTAAAAATTTTTTTATGGCTCTTTCTAAATTTCTCGACCCCAAGAATGATGTTGCGTTCCGGCGTATTTTTGGTACTGAAAAAAATAAAGACATCCTCATTCACTTTCTCAATGATATTTTGGGGTTCACTGGCAAAGATGAAATAAAAGAAATAGAATTCCTCAGCACTATTCAAGATGCTGAAATTGCCTCTAAAAAACAAAGTATCGTTGATGTTCTTTGCAGGGATGAAAATGGGGTGCAAGTAATAGTCGAAATGCAAGTTGCCAAAACTAAAGGCTTTGAAAAACGCGCTCAATATTACGCTGCTAAAGCTTATTCAAGGCAAGCTGATAAAGGTGATCAATATCAGGGTCTTAAAGAAATCATTTTTATAGCTATTGCTGATTGTATTCTCTTTCCTAATAAATCTGAGTATAAGTCAGATCATGTAATGTTAGACAAAGATAGCTATGAACATGATTTAAAAGATTTTTATTTTACATTTATTGAGTTACCAAAATTTCCTAAAACTAAAGAAGACCAATTGGAGAGTATAGTTGAAAAATGGATCTATTATTTTAAATATGCAGATGAAACTAGCGAAGAAGAATTGGAAAAGATAATAGGTAGTGATGTAATAATTAAAAAGGCATATGAAGAACTAAATAGATTCAACTGGTCAGAGAAAGAATTTATTGCCTACGAACAGGAAATAAAACGTATTCGTGATGAACGGGCTGTTCTTGAACAAAAACTTGATGATGCTAAAAAGGAAGGAAAAATTGAAGTTGCAAAAACAATGCTGGCTAATAATGTTGATGTCACCACTATTGTTAAGTTTACTGGCCTCTCCATGAGTGAGATCAAAGAATTGCAGAATTAAGTGGACCCGCAAACGGTTACACGAAATAATGCTGCAGCCTGACCAGGTGATAAGTACATTTAGCCTATTTATCTTTATACTTTCATGTCAATTTTATAAATCAAATTTATTTCTGTGAGTAGCTACAATTTAAAGACCTTGCTTCATCAATGTAATGGAACAAAACCTTTTTAGTAAGTTCAAAACCCTCTAAAGTCTCTCCTTCGCATCTTGCTGTAATGCAGTTTTGCGTATTTGATACCCTAAGAAGCCACCAACCTTTATTATCGGTTACCTTAACACCATCAAGATCTGAAAATACAATATTTTGCTGCTCCAGTGTTTTCTTTATTGACTCAATTATTTGAAACTTTTTCTCATCTTTCACTACAATCTTCACTTCATGAGTGATATATAACTTCGGTAAATCCTCAATCACCTGAGATAGGCTTTGGTTTTTCTTAAGCAAAATGTCAACTGCTTTAACAGCAGAATATAGCCCATCATCAAAACTTAGCTCAGAAAAGAAGAAGTGCCCGCTTAATTCACCAGCAAACTTTGCCTCTTCCTCTACCATCTTCTTCTTAACTAGTGAATGTCCAGTAGCACAGGTGATAACTTGCCCTCCTAACTTGCTAACAAAATCATGCACTTTCATACTCATTTTTACGTTAGCAATAACTTTGCTTTCTGGATATTCCTCCAACACTTCACGTGCAAAAATTATAAATAAATGGTCATTGGAAACAACGTTGCCTTTATTATCAATTAAGCGCACCCTATCGCTATCGCCATCTAGCGCAATGCCAAGATCACATCCATATTCCTTCACAATGTCAATTAATTGAGCAAGATTTTTTTCCTCTATGGGATCTGGATCATGCAGTGGAAATGCCCCATCTATAGAGTTATTGGTTACGATGTGCGTATGACCAGGCAAGATCTTTTCAATATACCTTATAATTCCACTTGCTGGACTATTTCCACAATCCCAGGCTATTTTTAATTTCTGTGTAGTATTATTCTTCACTGCACTTTTCAATATGCTAATGTACTCACTATATATATTTATGTTAATTAAGCTTCCAATTCTTGTGCTGTTTTTAATTGGACTGCTTATAATTTCCTTCATTTCTTGATCTGAGAAGACTTTTTTATTACTAAAAAATTTAAAGCCATTATATTCGCTGGGGTTATGAGAGGCAGTTATTATGATACCAAGATCCGCCTGTGTGATTTGTGTTGCAGCGTAAAGCATAGGTGAAGAGCATAGTCCAACGCGTATAACATTTGCACCGGATAAAGTTAAGCCCCTAATTAATTCTCTTTCTATACCTGGTGAATCTATTCTGCTGTCGTAGCCGACACAAACACTAGCTACGGTTTGGCCAAACTTTCTACCTATCTCGTACCCATCATTAATCTGCAAATCTTTGCCTACTATACCTCTAATATCGTATTTTCTTATAATGGTATTGTCCATACTGTACTTCTTGAAGTGACTACTATATAACATTTTGGCCAAATGCTCAAGTTTATTTATCCAACAATTAGTTGATTTTTTTAAAGAAATCTGTTAATATTATAGTATATTTTTTAAAATGTAAAATTATGCCACAGGAAAACGAAAATGTATTTATAGCTGAAAGTCAAAGTTTAGATGTAGATGAACAAAAGAAAAATGATACTTTAAATGTCATTGAATCTTCTAAGAAACTCCTAAGAACCTTCTTCATCTATCGGCTCCTCTTTCATTAGTATATAACCAAATTCCTTTGCTTTTTTAGTCAAATTTTTGACTACTCTCTCTTTGTAGAGTGTTTCATAATAGTTCATTCCTTTTTCTACATATTCTTGTCCATATTTTAGCATATTATAAAAAATACATGCTAATTTCCTTGCTGTAGCAGTGATCGCTTTTGGTATCCCTAGTCGCTTCTTTAACCTCCTGCAGTATGCACCAAGTGCAGTGTTGCTTCTTGATACACAATGAGCAGCAAGTCGCAAGGCAGTTGCAGCACGATTAACAACTTTACGAGTTCTTGTTCCAATAATTTTCCCTCCTGTAATTTTATTAGCAGGACTTAATCCGAGCCAGGAAGAAAAATGCTTTTCTGTCCTCCATTTATTGTGATTTATACCTGTTTCTGAAATGACAGCCTGTATACTTAATACATCAAGTCCTGGAACTCTAGTAAAATCCATCCCCGTTATTCGATATAAATCTTCATCTACGGCAAAATCTGGACTATTCTTCTGTTTTCTCTTTCGTGTCTTATTCAATGCCCTGTTCTCATTCGACTTTGTTTCAAATGTTTTATAGTAATTTTCTATACTTTTATCACATCCCGTTATTTGCTCTTGAAAAAAAGTATATGCTGCATATTCTTGTTTTAGCACAAACAAGTGTTCCTCTCTATAATCACCAGCTAACGCTTTTGCTATAGTAGACTGATCATTTTTTATTCGTGCATCCCTGAATTTAGCCAATTTCTCAGGATCTCTTTCGCCTTCAATTATAGCTTCAATGATTTTCATACCAGTTATCCCAGTAATATGACTAATAACCTTGTGTAATTGAATATTCATTTGAATTAGCGCTTTTTGCATACGTTGAGTATGTTTAGCTGCATTTTCAATTAGATTAGCACGTTGTCTAACGTAACTACGCAGTACACACATTTGATTATCCGGTCTAAATGATCCTTGAAGCAGTCCATAGCTGTGCAATTGTTGCAGCCATTGACAATCTTGAACATCAGACTTTCTACCAGGCACATTTTTGACATGTCGCGCATTTACTAATTTTACTTCAAATTTATGTGATTCTAATATTTGAAATAAGGGAATCCAATATACTCCAGTTGACTCCATGGCTACAGTTCTAACCTGACACTTTTTTAACCACTTTGCTAAGTTGTGTAGATCTACTGTAAAGCACCCAAATTTTTGGATACGTTGTTCATCTCTTCCTTCAGGTACACATACATAATGTACAGTCGAGCCAATATCAATCCCTGCTGCATCAAGGTTTATTGTTTTTAATTTACTTTTTGCTTCTGCCATATAAAATCCCTCCTATATTATTATGATAAGAAGCACTTCAGCTTGGGACGGTTAGGTTATACAATCTTCTAAACGAGGTAGCCCAAAAAGAACTCCATCAATGGTTTTACCATTTCCCCCAAAACCATGCTTTCAAACGGGCATTTATAGCACCATTGATTGTTTCGGTTATAGCTGCAGAAGCGCTTCTTCATAACACTATACCCAAAGAACATAAAGTAAAGAGGGAGTTTCTTTTTGGTTTTACAGATTTTATCTGTTCTGGGCTTTCAACGATCTTCAGGATTTTATCAAAAGACTGGAGGAAGAAAATTTAATCTGGTACTTTATTGGTCCTTTACGCAAAGATGAGGACATTACAGGACAGATAAATTTAAAGTGGGAAAAGGAGTTCCAAAAATTTGAGCAATCAATAGACGCAATGCATAAAGAACTTAAGTCGTCTCTGCCTGGTCAAAATTTCTTAGTGTATCCAACAAAGGATAATGACTTCAAAATTAGATTTGAAAATGAAGAAAAACCAATAGAAATTAGCAATATTTTAAGGACCAGCAGTGAAGGTAAGGTTTATAACATATCTTTAGGGAAAGATAGTCAAATAACTGCAACCAAAAAAGGCAGCGAAAGGCACTATGATTTTACTGGTTCAAGCTCATGTGAAATGACCATTAATTGGCAGGCTAAGGATTCTGAAGGTAACAGCATAGACTGTAGCATGACCGTAAAATTGGATTCTGGTGGTATACAGAGTGTTATTGGTGAGCCAAAATTTGGAGGAATAACGAGTTCAGAAGAAGTATTAAAGTTAGTTGGACAAAATAAAGAAGTTTTTATCAACGGAAAAACTCTGTATCAAGCTTTTACTGGCATATCCAAGAGTGTAGACGATCAGCAAGTACCAGCAGAGGAAATATTTACAAAAGATCTACATATATCACCACAGTCACCTACACCAAGCAGCAGTGGGTATTCCTCTCCTAGCACACCTTCTTCACGTAGAAGTTCTATATCCACCAGCAGTGAATTTAGTGATGAAGATGAAATATTTGAGGATGATATGTCTGGTGATGAAGAAGAGTATGAGCAAGAAGGATTAAAAGATGAAGTTGAGGAATTAGAGGAAGAAAAAGAAACATTTGCTAAATATTTTGCAGTGCAGGCAAAGCAGCTTGAGGATCTAAGATTAGAACGTGACTCCTTGAGAGATAAAGTCAATGAACAACAGCGAGCGATATTTGAAAGAGGTCAAAGAATAAAGGAACAAGAGGAAGAACTACAGGATAAAAATGATGTAATAAAGAACTTAAATGATCAGTTGAAAGATAAGGAAGGTGAAACAAATGAGGCAAATAAAGAATTACAGAGAAAATTGAAGCAAAGTGAAGCTAATTTAACTGTACTAAAGGAAAAGAATGCAAATTTGGAGAATGACCTGAAGAAAATAGTGGAAGGTTTAAAGGATGATCATAAAAAGCAGTTGGCAGAACAGTTAATGGAAACAAAAAAGGAAAACAATACATTGGCTGAAACGGCGAGCCAATTGTCTAAAGAATTAAATGAATTACAGAGAGAAAAGGAAGATTTAGAGAGGGAAATTCGACAACTTGAACCTGGAAGATCACTTGCAGATGAGCTAAGCGAAGAAAATACGAAGAGGGAAATAGAAAAACTTCAATATCAACTTAAGGAAAAGGAAGGGATGTTAACGTGTACACAGGAAGAGCTGGCATCTGTCAAAGAGAGTCTAGAGCAACTGCAGAACATATTACAGCAGGAAAAAGGTCAGGCAGCTACATCAACTCAAACTGAAGTTGAATATGAAAGTAGAGGAACAAGCATGCAGCAGCAAGACCAAGGTATACAAGCTGTAAACAACAACTCAAGCAGAACAGCTAGTGGGTTAAGACAAGAAAACAAAAAATTGACTAGAGACAAACTAACTATATCTGAACAATTAAAACAAAAAATAAGAGAGATTGACGAGTTAAAGAAAAATTTAAAGCAACTGCAAGAAGAAAATAAACAACTA
This sequence comes from Wolbachia endosymbiont (group A) of Aleiodes leptofemur, assembly GCF_964028465.1. Classification (NCBI taxonomy): domain Bacteria; kingdom Pseudomonadati; phylum Pseudomonadota; class Alphaproteobacteria; order Rickettsiales; family Anaplasmataceae; genus Wolbachia; species Wolbachia endosymbiont (group A) of Aleiodes leptofemur. The sequence continues at coordinate 404,307 of NZ_OZ034782.1, read as the reverse complement.
AAACAAGAAGTTACCAAAAATGCAGGAGTTGATGCATCATCTTCAACAGGTCAAAAAGAAGCTAAAGAAGCAGAAGTTATACCGCAAAACATTATGGATTGGCCTGTTCCAATTCCAGATGATAAACCGGAAGAGCAGAAAACTCCATTAGAGCCAATCAAGGTAAATACAGAATTATCAGATCCAAAATCAATCTCCGCTGAGGGTCCGGAAAAATCTCCTCCTCTTTCAAAATGATGAGTTTTGCTTCTATAGCTGACCCAAGCAACACGTCATCCCGCGATTTATTCGCGTTATCTCAGCCGCTAACACGTAGCGGGATACTTAACCGTCATACCGTGATTTATTCACAGTATCTCTTAGCCACTAACAAGCAGCGGGATGACAGCAATCCTACGTCATGCCGCCGCGGTACCTCTAGATCCCGCTAACTAGTAGCGGAATGACGAATTTTTGTTTTTCAAATTATAGCTAAACATACTGTAATTGCTATTGAATGATGGAGAGACATACTCCATTATTTTAGCACGAAGTAACAAATTCAATGAATTGGTTCTTCAAAAATAATTTAAACTTTTACAGTAGGTCATGAAATATTATAGCGATCTCATTAAAAGAAACTTTTATAAGTATCGTTGATGAGAAAGGAAAAGTTGTTAAGGAAGAAGTTGTTGCAAGCGAAAGTAAGGCAATAGCAGATTAGCCAAGGCAAAAAATACGAACCCATAGGAATAGAAAGTGGATAGTTGTCAATATCAATGTGCAAAGAGTTAAGGAGTTTTGGATTACCAGTAATTTGTGTAGATGCAAGGCATATGGCAGCAGCGTTGTCTGCAAGAATCAATAAGAATGATAAAAACGATGCGAGGGGTATAGCGCAGATGATGAGAAGTGTTAGTAAAATCAGTTGTCAAATTAAAATAGCGCTTGGAAGCAGAAGACAGCTAATGTGTAGCAAACAGCAGGTTATTGGAACAATAAGAGGGTTGTTGAAGATACATGGTCGGTAAAGGATCAAAATTTGAAACTTTCGCTTTAAGAATACAAGAGGCAATAAATAATTTGGATGAAATCAGTAGGAGTTCAATTGAAGCGTTAGTTTGTAGTTTGGAAGCAATAGAAAAGTCATTAAGAAAGCTTGACAAAATGCTTTCAGAACAAGGTGAAAAAGACGATGATTGTAAATTGTTAACTACTGTTCCAGGAGTGGGGATTATAGTAGCAATGACGTATAAAGCTGCAATTGATAACCCACATAGGTTTGAGAAATCTGATACAGTTGGAGCATATATAGGGTTGACACCAAGGCAATATTCTTCTGGAGAAGTTGATCGGCATGGCAGCATATCAAAGATGGGACCAGCGGAATGTAGAAGTATGTTATATGAAGCTGCACAAACAATGCTTACAGTTACCAAGAGGACATTTAAATTAAAAAACTGGGGTTGCGAAGAAAAAAGGAATGAAAAAAGTAATTGTAGCAGTAGCAAGAAAATTAGCTGTAATTATGCATAGGATGTTGGTTGATAAAACAGAATTTTATTATCAATAAACATCAAAAGAGCATAGGACAATAATTTTATTGAAAATAAAGATAGCAATGCCGATGGAAGGGACAAGCAAGAACTTAGTTAGACTTCGTGGTAAATATGTTGCCGTCCACTTCCGCCTAACAAGTATAATGCGGCTTGACAAATTTATTGTCATCTCAGACCGCGGAGAGAACCATATGCTACTTTTAACTTATGTAAAATTACCAAGGATTATGGAGAAGATATGCTGTTTTGATTTGTGTGAAAATTATTGTTGACTTATGTGCAATTAGAGAACCTAAGTCACTTTAGCTATAATTCAGAATTGAGAGCTTTTAATAACTCTCTAACTCCCACTTAGGTCTTGGTGCAAAATTGAGAGAATCTATATAGCTTTTCTGTAACATTTCAATTCCTGCCCATCCAACCATTATTGCATTATCTGTACATAGGTTGTTGGGAGGAAAAAATATGTTTAAGTTTATGTGTTGCTTTAATTTTTCTCTCAAGAAATTATTTGCTGCAACTCCGCCGGTAATCACAAAGTCATTGATTTTGATATTTAAAGATTCGGCTATAATAATCGCATTACTAACCCTGTCCAGCAGTATGTCACTAATACACTCTTGAAACGAAGCACATACATCACACACATCTTGCTCGCTCATTTTCAGTTCTTGCACTAAGTTTTTTACTGCTGTTTTAATTCCAGAAAACGAAAAGTTACATCCAGAACGTTTTATCATTGCCCTTGGCAGTTTGAATCTTGTGCCATTGCCTTTTTTAGCCAACTTTTCAATTAATGGGCCTCCTGGGTAGCTTAAACCCAGCATCTTAGCAACTTTATCGAACGCTTCACCCAGCGAGTCATCAAGCGTTTCTCCAAGTTTAACGTATTTGCCTACATCCTGTGCAATTAAAAATTGACAGTGACCACCTGATATTAATAGGACTAAAAATGGAAATTTTACCTCATGCAGTAACCTAATAACCAATGCATGCGCTTCTAAGTGATTCACTGCAATGAACGGTTTTTGTGCTACATGCGCAATTGCTTTAGCCATCATTGTACCAACTATTAATCCACCTATGAGTCCTGGTCCTGATGTTGCTGCAATTGCATTGAGGTCACAAAAGTTAAGGTTAGATTTTTTTACAGCGCTTTTTATCAGGCCACTTAAATGTTCCATATGAGCACGTGAAGCTATCTCAGGAATCACCCCACCGCGTTTTTTGTGTTCTACTTGAGAAAGAATCTTGTGAGCAAGGACTTGCTTGTCACTATTTACAATCGCTACTGCAGTTTCGTCGCAGCTTGTTTCAACAGCTAAAATGGTTTTCATGTATATTTAGTTACTGTATTACCAAAACTATACTTTGAAACGCTGTAGAAGTTAACTGCAAAGTTAACTTCTATAGCTAAAAGATTTACCGACAACCGTCATTCCGCTATGTGTTAGCTGATGAGATACCGCGCACAACTGTACGAACATTCATTCTTAAAGGTAAACTGCACAGCAAATGGTGTCATTCCAGTGCTTGACACTGGAATCCAGCCTTGCCGTAATCTCATCAAGAACGTTGTGTTTTAACATAAGATCAGCCATCAACTATGTTTTTTAAAATTTTTTGAATTTAGTCTCATTTGTTGATAATTTTGTATTTTTATTCAATTGAAAAATGTATTTTGGTAACAAAGATCCTAGTTTATACAGAAAGAAATTTATATCAAACAGCAACCACTGCTTAGATTTTATGGTTAACGAATATGTGCTTTAAATGTGTGTAGACGCACATATCCGTTAACCTATTTTCTATGCAGATTTTTTTTTATTTCATATTAATTGCTTCTTTAAGTCTTGCATTGGCAATTACTATGATTTTTCGCATTAGAGCTGTTATAGCTACCATCTTCTTTTTACCTCTACCAATAAGATCAGAATAAAAAGCACCAAGTGCAGATTTAGATCTTGCAGCAGCCATAGCAGCTGTGAAAAGCTTTGCACGAACATTGCTTCTACCACCTGTTATCCTTCGGTAACCAATAGTTTTACCGCTTTCTTTTGGATGTGGAGCAACTCCAGCAAGACTTGCAACTTCTTTTTTGTTTAGGTGGCCAAGTTCTGGCATTAGACACACAAAAACTTGTGATAACTTGAGACCTATTCCTGGCACTGTTCTCAAGATTTTTTGACGCTTTTGTAACTCTGGATTTTTATCAATAATTCTTTGTATGGCATCGTTGAACTCATTTATCTGACTGGTAAAAAAGTCTATTGTTTTTTGGCAACTTTCCTTTATATAGTCGTTTTCAGGTGCTGCAAGCCTACATTTCTCTTGAGTTCTCATTTGCGTAATGTCATCACGACGTTGACAGAGTGCAACTAAGGCGGTTTGTTCTTTTGACATAGGCACAAATAGAGATAGAGCACTATAGCGTTCAAAACCATATTGAGCAAGGGCTCTTGCATCTGATTGATCTGTCTTTGCTAAAGTTCCATGTGATATGATAAAACTTTTTACTTTACGAGTATTAGCTCGATGTACAGCAACATTCTTATCAACAAGAAAATGTGCTAAGCCAAGCTCATATTTTCCAGTGTTTTCTAAAGTTACTAGAGAATTAGGTAGGATATCTGAAAATTTTTGAAACAACTGTTGCCAACCAGTAGCATCATTGTCAAACTTGATAGCGCTCCTTTGGTTATAAGCTGCAGCAACATTTTTAAATTTTCCGATATCAATGCCAATGAAATTTTGATAAGATGTAATCATAATAAATAACCTCGATAGTTTAATTAATTTAAGATTGTAAACGGGTGCATACATATGTCCCATGCAACTATTCAAACGTATCGAGAGATGGGGCTAGTTTACCTTGATGGCTACGGTTGTAATACCAACTTTCATTCGGTCGCACACGCCCGTGATAGCCCTATTCCTATAGTGAGTAGGGTTATCTTTCCCTCTTATCTCTTTTATATCACATTTTTAACTTACAATCCTTCTTTGGTTTTTATATAAGTAATCCCATACTTTATTTGGTTGATCGACAATAAAGTTTTGGTCTAATATATTGGGAGCTACTGTCCGTTTGTTGTTTCTTAATTTTAAATTTTCTTCTCAATATAGCCTGAATACCATTTTTCTGCATAATACTTTGCACTGTTTTTAAGTTGCAACTTTTACCCAAAGCCTTTAATTCAGCATGAATTTTAGGAGCTCCATATCTACATTTAGAAGCTTGATATATTTTTTGAATATCTGCTAATAACTCTTTATTTGCTGATTCTCTACTGCTTATTTTCCTTGTAGTCCACTTATAGTAGCCACTAGCAGAAAACCCTACATAATTCCTGCACTTTATAGTGTTTACTATGCTCTTTTATGAAAAAATATTTTACTCTTTTTGACTGGCCAGGGCTTTTTTTAAAATGTCTCTTTCTCTTGTTACTTTTGCTAACTCTTTCTGTAAATCAAATCTCTCTTTGTCATAAGGTGCTACATCTGGAAATGCATTTGCCGCTGACTTTTTTTCGTTATATTTCTTCATCCATTTTCCTAATACACTATCCCTTATTCCTAGATCTCTTGCTACTTTTGCAACTGGTTGACCTACCTTTCTTTGTTCATTTGCCAGCTTAACAGCTTCCAATTTGAATTCTGCCGTATATTCTCTTGCCATTTCTAATCCTCCAAAATTTTATTTTACCCGAAAAAACTCCTTTCTTTCTCTCCACTTTTTCTGGGTAAGGTCAATTCGGAACTCTATTTCTTTTTTACGATCTTTACTTTTATTCTTATTGTTCATATAATATACCCTTCACTAATAATAAATTATTTTTAAATGTTTACTGTTATTTTCTTAGCAGTATTGGCATAAAGCCATAGCTTTTGGGTGAAGTCAAATCAAATTTTCAATTTTTTTTGTTTATTTTTTTATGAAAAGGTAGAAGATATTAATAGCTGCTAATTTCTTTAAACGATGTTGTCGTAGATTCGTATTTTTATACACCAAAAAGGGTATCTTTGATGTCTCCTACAGCTCCAAACTCATAGCATCCATTTGCCGGCCTTTTAAGGCGCTTTATAGAAGGGTTAATTAAAAGATCTACAAAAGGACATCTAAGGTGCGTAGTAGCATTCTAAAGCCATCTATGGGAGACATTTTTTTCATCAACGCATTCAAAACTTAAAAAAATAAAAAACTTGAACATTTCTTCAGAATTATGTATAATTATTAATGCTTTTTCAGGTTCTTTCTTATGACTTTTTCTAAGTTTCTTGATCCCAAAAATGATGTATCGTTTAAGCGTATCTTCGGTACTGAAAAAAATAGAGATATCCTTATTCACTTCCTCAATGATATTCTTGGCTTTACTGGTAAAAATGAAATAAAGGATATAGAGTTTTTAAGTACTATTCAAGACCCCGATATCGCCGCTAAAAAGCAAAGTATTGTTGATGTTCTCTGTAGAGATTCTACAGGTGCTCAATACATTTGCGAAATGGTGCGACCTGAAAGTCTTCGGTCATATTGTTTAAAAGGAGAGGAATTCATTCAGAAAGAAACTGAAAGGATTCTAAAACTTATTAAACCAGATGTTTTGCCGTCTGAGTCTACGCATCAGTACGAATCGGGCAACCGGTTGGTGCCAAGCGATGCGGACAATGAACCTCCTCTTGAAAAAGAAGATGCTCAATCGTGAGAGAGGCATAAACTGCAAGCATCATGTGGTTGGAGGGCTAGGCTAGTGGTATGGTGAACGTAAGTGAAGCTTTATAAGTACCGATACGATGAAAGAGCTAAAGATGCTGATAAGCTCTGACCAAAAGGTAATGTGGATAAGTTACATTTTTCATTTCTAGATGTACGCAAATAATAACTCCACCGGTATAGAGAAGCCACCTAACCCACTATTGTATGAATGGAGAAACAGGGTAAGCCTGTATTTTCGCCTACATGGCAAGCAAACCGCAAGGAATGCTGATGGAAGTGCAGGTAAAGGAGAATGGAGAAAGCGAATGCCATTTTGTAACGAAATGGATAGAATTTGTAACATTAATTCGCGTGAAAACGAGCAGACTTCCGTTTGGTCCCTCGTGACAAGAAACTTTGTTAACCACTTAAGGTAGGAAAGCAGATGATTACAAGTAAACCTGTAAGTGCATCTACCAAAAGCTTTGAAGCATGGAAGCAGTTGCCATGGAAGAAATGCCAGAAAGTTATTGTGAGGCTACAAAGATGTATTGTTAAGGCTGTCCAAGAAGGAAGATGGGGTAAGGTAAAAACTTTACAACATCTTCTCACACGCTCTTTTAGCGGAAAAGCTTTGGCTGTTAAGAGAGTAACTGAAAACCAAGGAAAAAACACAGCGGGTGTAGATCGTCAACTATGGTCAACTTGCAATGCTAAATTTCAAGGAATAAAGCAGTTAAAGCAAAGAGGATATAAACCTTCTCCGCTAAAACGGATTTATATCAGTAAATCTAATGGCAAAAGAAGACCTCTTGGAATACCCACGATAAAAGATAGAGCCATGCAAGCATTATATCTGTTTGCTCTGGAACCGATAGCTGAAACGATCAGTGATCGTCACTCCTATGGCTTTAGACCTAAAAGATCCTGTGCAGATGCTACAGTAGCTTGTCATTTGTTACTGGCAAGTCGTAATCAACTACAATGGATACTTGAAGGTGATATCAAAGGATGCTTTGACAACATTAATCATGAATGGCTTATGAAGCATATTCCTATGGAGAAAAAAATTCTGCATAGTTGGTTAAAAGCTGGCTTCCTAGAATCAAAAACTCTGTATCCCACAACTGCAGGTACCCCGCAAGGTGGTATAATTTCTCCAATACTAGACAATTTAGCCTTAAACGGACTTGAAAAGTTATTGGAAAGTCGATTTGGTAAACTCGGCAGTAGAAAAAGAAACAAAATCAGAAGTGGAGTGAATGTAATCAGATACGCAGACGACTTTATTATTTCAGGTTTCACACATGAAGTACTGGAAAAGGAAGTTAAGCCTTTAGTATCATCTTTTCTTCATGAGCGAGGTTTAATTCTGTCAGAAGAGAAGACAAAGATTACATCTATCACAACAGGGTTTGACTTTCTTGGTTGTAATGTACGTAGATATAATAAGAAGTTAATTATTAAACCTTCGAAAGAAAGTATTAAAAGACTTCTTAATAAAGCACGTACATTGATAAAAGCAAATATAGCGAACACTCAGGCTATAGTAATTAAGTCACTCAACTCTCTACTGAGAGGATGGGGAAGTTACTATCACCATGTGTGTGCTAAAAAAGCGTTTAGAAAGATCGACAATGAAATTTGGCATAGTTTATGGAAATGGGCAAAGAAAGGACATCCTCGTAAAGGATTACGTTGGATAAAGAATCGTTACTTCAAAGTAATGGGTCAACGCCAATGGGTTTTTGCTGCACCCCTATGCAAGAACAAACCAAAAGAGATACGGTATTTAAGACTGCTTAAGCTGATTGATATACCTATCAGACGACATGTTAAAATCAGAGCGGATGCAAATCCCCTTGACTTAAAATGGAAAAAGTATTTTGATGAGAGAGTGAAACGAACAAGAATGTTAGCAAGCTCTTTCTCAAGAGAAGGTTCTCTACTGTTGGTGTCACCATTAAGAATGATGTTTCCTGAGGAATCATGAAGGACAAGCCGGTTCTAGAAAAGAAGAACTTAGATAAGGGGCTCAAGCGTAGTGTTGGGAAACCTGCATGCTGCGTTTCTAAGGGAGGGGGTAGTAGTAATACTGCTTCCTTACCTGACCAACTCGCTCGTGATAAAGGCTTTGAAAAACGCGCCCAACTCTATGCTGCTAAAGCTTACTCAAGACAATCTGGCAATTACATTGATTTTAAGAAAGTATTCTTTATTGCTATTTCTAATAGTACGCTATTTCCTACAGAGGTTGAGTATATTTCTACTCATAATATACGAGAGATAAAAACCAACGGACATTATCTAAAAGATTTTCAATTCGTTTTCATTGAGTTGCCTAAATTTACAAAAAACAGAGTAGAACAACTAGAGAACACAGTAGAAAGGTGGTGTTTTTTTTTCCGGTATGCAGAAGATACTACAGATGAAGATTTAAGAAAAATAGCAGAAAAATCACCAATAATAAAGCTAGCATATGATGAGTTAGACAAATTTCATTGGAATGAAAAAGATCTAATGGCGTACGAGGAAAGAATAATGAATCTACAGAAAGAAGAAGCCATCCTTGAATATAGGCTTGATCTTGCTAAAGACGAAGGCATCCAAATCGGTCATGAAAAAGGCAGAGAAGAGGGTGAGAAGGAAGCTAAAATAGCAGTTGCAAAGAATCTACCTAAAGCAGGTGTTTCTATTGATATTATAGCTCAAACTACTGGTCTTACAGTTGATGAAGTTAAAGACTTAAGCTGATTATATCTTTTGACACCTAGATGAACATCTTTGTACTAGATGAAAACCCAGTAATTGCAGCACAAATGTTGTGTGATAAGCATATAGTAAAAATGCCATTAGAAACTGCTCAGTTATTAAGTAATGTTTTTTCAATAGCATTAAAAGCGCCAAATCCTTTTGTCAGTACCACAGATCAGAATATAGCAGTTCCATATAAACTCACTCACAGCAATCATCCTTGTTCTTTGTGGGCTAGGCAATCGAAAGGGAACTTTTGTTGGTTGATAGAGTACGGAAAAGAATTATGTAAAGAGTACACTTGGCGATACAAAAGAAAGCATAAATCAGAAGAAGTAATAGATTGGTGTGATAGTAATAAGGATTTACTCATTTTTCGATCAACTGATATGCAAGCTTTTATACAAGCACTGCCCGATCGGTATAAATGTACTAATCCTGTAAAAGCTTATAGGGAGTATTACCTACAGGAAAAGATGAGATTCGCTAAGTGGGAAAATGGAAGAGAAGCACCAGGTTGGATAGTAGGAAATCCTGCTACACATTTTTTCCACATCTTTTCTTGATAAGGACACAAGGTTTACGATATCCAAGGGCTAGCAGCAGTAATACGCACACGTGCAAGATTATTGGGTATATAATGATAGGGAATAATTTCTTCATATACAATGCGAATTGAACTAGGATTCACTTTATATAGCAGTGATATTTCACCCTTAGCTTCGTTTCTTATATTTTTCAACACATTTTCTCTATCAGTTAAAGAAACTACAGTATCCTTTGTTACCGAAACCTCTGCAAAAGCAGCTCCATAAGCATTTGCAACTTCAGCATATTCAGGAATGAACGCATATTTTGGTAAAAACGGTGATGCAAGCAACATAGCGCCACCACCTACAATGATAAAAGGAAGGTCAGCATGCGGTCCAGAAATTTTCTGATAAAGTTTTTCAAGCTTCAATACTATTTCGCTCATAATACGCTTTGCACACATAGCTTCCTGTTTAGTAAACTTAACAGAAGAAAAATTAACATGCCCTAAAGCTTGTGCCATATCAGTGAGAGTTATCTTGCTGCCTCCCCATAGTTTTGCACGTTGCTTTATTAGATATCCTGCACTTTCAGGTCCTATATTAACTTTATCATCTTTTGCTTCTATATAACTGCCACCTCCTAATGCAATAGACAAAATATCAGGCATAGCACAATTGAGTGTAATACCACCAATAGAAGAATTATAAAGCGAACGCCGCGGAAAATTGTTTAGCACTATACCTACGTCTGTTGATGTTCCTCCAATATCTGCAACTACACATTCATTTTTACAAGCAAGACGTGCTGCCCCCACAAAAGAATTAGTAGGGCCTGATGAAATAGTCAATATAGGGTACTGCAGTGCTTCTTCTAAAGTAATAATAGTACCGTTATTCTGAGTAATAAACAAAGGACATGTTAACCCGAAAATGCTTAATATATTTTGCAAATCTTTAAACCCTGCATTCATCGCTTTTATAAGAGCAGTATTAAGTATAGCTGAATTCTCTCTTTCGATATAACCAACTCCACCAATCTTATGTGATAACGTAAATGGAAAAGCTTTCCCTAAAATTTCTTTGATCTCATTTCCTACTATGTTCTCTTGTTCACAATATAGAGGAGAAAACACTCCCACTACTGCAAATCCTTCTGCTCCTTTATTGTGCAACTCGTATATGGCAGAGCGTACTTCAGAAATAGAAAGCTTAGTTATACAACTACCATCACAATCATACCCTCCATTAATAACTTTTTCTCCAATATACAATGTACTACGTGTCTGTGCGTTCCACGAGTATGCAGGTGAAAGTGAAGGTTTATGACCTGCAATGCGAATCACACCTACCTTGTATAGTTCAGATCCTTGCAAAACCGCATTAGTTGCGTGCGTGGTTCCTATAGATACAGCTAAAATTCTCTGTTTATCAAAAGGATGAAGCTCATACAATGTGGATAATACACGTAAAACCCCTTCAGAAATATTTTTCGTAGCAATCACTTTACAAGAAGTAACTATTGTACCATTATCCTTTACAAGTACAGCGTCAATATTTGTGCCACCAACGTCGATTCCTATTCTATAATCCATATCACCTCCTTTTTTCAGAAAGACCAAACACTTCAGGACCTACTATTGCCAGTCCTTCTGGTGTTGTCCATAACGTGGGAGAAGGAAATTTTAGCACTGATACACGTATTCCATATGTTAAAGCTTCAGAAGCTATTGGATATCCAGTATCTTTATCAAGAACAGCAATGATATCTGGTGTTGCAGCAACACAATCGGAACCATCATACACTGCAAGATATTCATTTTGATAAATGATGGTCAACATATTATTACAACCTTCTATAGATACATTTCCTGAAAGAAACCCTCCCTTAATTGACTGATCTATATCTCTTATAATTCCCTCTCCCAACAGCAATGCATGCTTATCGCATAACGCTTTTATAGGACATATTTTTCGTTCTCGTGCTTCCAGTATAATATTACCTAGAAAACATGCATAGGAGATACTGTTTCTACAAATAACTTGCTTTGCTTGTTGACCTGTTATAGGGTAACAGCTAACACCTATGCTTGAACCACATGCCACTGTCACCGCGCGCGCAACCCTTTCGAGGTGGTCACTGCTTTCAATATGCATAATTATAGTGTTACCTAAGCTATCTGCAAAAAATGCAGGACAACAAGAAATGCCATATAAATTAGGTGATACCATATTCAATGATGGAAATGCTCTGCCCATTAAGTCTCCGTCTATAACAGGAATCCCGACTTTACCTGCTGCAAGGAATGGTGTAAAAGCGTTACTTCCTCCTATTTCCGCTGGTATAAGTGCCGTAGGTTCTTTCTTATAATATAACGTAAATACATCGATTAATGAGTGACACTCTTTACTGGGTAATTTTTCTGCAGCTACAAGAGGTGCACCCATAAAACCAATGGGCATAATTAGAGCATCATCTTCCAACTCATCTATATCTGTAATAGCTACCTCGCCATGGAGTTCGATTTTATATTGTGTACTAAGCTTATTATAATAGGTATTACCTCCACCTCCTGAGCCTAATAATCCAGCCCCTAAAGAAAGAGCTTCTATATTATTGAGAGTTAGTTGGTTTATTTTTTTCACAATAGTTCTTATAAATAAACAGAAAAGTGCGTGTGCATAGAACAGCAAAAGATGATACAATTGCTGCATCGGTGTAAATAAAACCAGTTGTTATATCATGCACCTTAAGTAACGAAAGCAAACCATATATAATACCAAATATTGCACAAATGAGATTGGTTTTTTGTGCTGAAGACGTATATTGTATAGGTTGTAATTTATCCAGCACAAAACAGGTTACAATAACAGATCCTTGGCTTCCTATGACAATGGTAATTACATTAAGTAACTCCTCAAATTTTAGTATTATATTAGTACATGAAAGTACTGTACCAACAATCCCTATAATTGTTATGCAGAACGGTAATGAAACTTTGGGTAACAAAAAATTAACGTTTACACCAGCAGAATACAAGTTTAAGTTATTAGTAGTCCAGCATAAAAGAATTATAGACGGAATACACAATAACTTCCACAAATCATTTCCGCTGCTCAATAATACCTCTATAAAACTTGAATCTGGCACACAAAGAGCAAAATAGACTCCTGTGCCTATAACGAAAAAATAACATATGAAAAAGGTAAGTATAACGCTTACATATGCATCGAGATTTGTTCGTGCAAAACGATAGTATGTTGGGATATCGAAAATAGCACCTAAAGATGCTGCAATTATAAGCGGTACGCCTTTTAATGTCATATTAGATGTAAGTATAATATCAGGTAAGGTGTGCTTGTAAAAAAGTTGCAATATTGCGATTATCGTAACTATGATAAGAAAAGGCGTTGCAATATTTGCAAAGCTCTTTAATGCAGTGATACCTCTGCTTACAAGAAGTGTAATAGCGAAACCAATGATACAATTAGTAGCAACGAATACATATGGTAAGTCTTTCATTTTTAATAGAGGAAATTCTATAATAGTGTTCACCATAATGTTTTGTTGAATAGAAAACCAGAACACTAAACACATTATAATACCTAATCCATATAGCCATGTACCGTGAACACCAAAATAGTGTAATACTTGTTCTATGGTATTGCATGGTCTTCTTACTGACAATACAGCAAAACACAACCCCAACATTGTCAGTATAAGATTTGCTATAATTATAGAAATTAAGCTAGAAGTAACACCATATTTGGTAGTAAGCATATACCCCAACATGAAAGCAGGTACACAAAAGACTGCACCTGCTTGAATCGCGGTAAGATCTATGTATGTTTGACTAGTATACTTCAACTTATCACCTACAAAACAATCAAAGGAGATTCATTCTTAAGTTAGTTAGTCCTCTTTGAGCTTTTGAAGTCTCAGTCTCGTCAACTTTAGTACTAGGACCTGCTCCAGTATCAGCATGCAACTGGCGAAGGACTTCCTTGGCTTTTTCAGTGGCCTTATCAACCTTTATATCCTCCTCCATGTTAACTTTGGCATCAGGAGCTAAGCTCTTTTGATACTCACGTTCCCTTGAATAGTTTGATAAACATATATGATGTATAGCAAAAAGAGCATTTTCACTTCTCCGCGTTACTTTGGCTAAATTTCCAACCTTAACATGATGTGAATAGCGTGTATCTTTTATACCAAATCTCCTCGCAAAATTAACATGCATATTATTATAACCAAGGAAATCTTTATCTATTGAATGAAAGTCATCTACTAATGGATCTTGTAATTCTACTGAGCCATCTGGGCACTTCTCATATAAGCTTTCTACGTACTTTCTAAGTTTTTCCTCATCTTTAGATGGTTTATCTTCTTCAGGAAGTTTAGTGCATAGTGGTAATTGAATATGACCTGCAGGATGGAGCATAAGAATATTTCTGATATCACAATCTTCTGTTAGAAATTTCTTTGACGGTACTTGTGTACCATCGGCATACTCCTTATATTCTTTAGAACATTCTCCATTAATCAAGCTAAAACAAAAAAAAGCAAGAGTTGGTTGTACTTTTTCATTTTCATCAACATCTTCCTCCTTTTTATAATAAAACGTTTTTTTATTTTCTGCTTGGAACTTGTAAAAAAGCACATCTTTACTATCTATACTAAGCTGATCATTTACTCTATTAATTCTCACTAACGAAATAATGATTGGCAGCCCTTTTTGTTCCATACAGCTGATTACTGCATAGACACTAATGTAACAAGGTAATACCTTGAGGGTAATATTATGTTTTGAATACAGTAGAACACCTTTACATGTGCCCAATATTTTCTGAACTCTTTCATTTGCAATATTTTTTATATATTCTATAGAATGTAAGTTAATTTCGCTTTTCATTTTGGCAATGAGTTCTTCCTCCTTATCTTTACCAAGAGAAACACCACCAAAATTATCTATCGATTCTTCCAAAACTGCAATACCAAGTTTATCTTTTTTTCTATATTTTAACAAACTGAGCAGAATTACAGGTAAAAATAGATCTTTTTCTTTCTTTGTTAAGTTTTTGACTTCATCACGAGAAAGCTTACCTTCTTTGCAGAACTTAGGCAACATAGAAAGAATAAATAAGGGACGAATTTGACATAGGCTATCTGATACAAGAGGATCTAGTAACTCAAAGATATCTTCACCTTTGTCACATTTGTCACATATGAGTTCTTCGCAACGAGCCAAGATTTCATTAAGATCTTTTTTTTCTGCTTTGGGTTTCTCTGATGTATTGGATGAAACGCCGTAAATTTTTTCTCTAGAAACTGGCATATCATCCTCTATGTCCTTTTCGATGTTACTAAGAAGTGGTACAAAATGGTTGCTGTAATTCACTATATAAACAACATTATCACCTGTGCCTACTTCATCTGTAGTAATATGTAATCCATCTACCGATTTCTCATGCAATTCTATAACTTTAATTTTCACATTATATTTCTCACATATTATTTTTCCTTCAATTTCGTTTCTTCCACATACAGCATCTTCTAACTCTAGTTTTCTCATTAATGAATTAAGGCTTAAATCTTTAACATCTTTTACAGTAAATTCAATACGTGAAACATCTCTTATAATGTTATCATCTTCTTTTTTTAAAGCTTTATTCAACCATGAACTGCTCTTTGATTGTTTTGCATATTGTTTACAACTTTTCCGTAAAGACTTTACGTTAAACTCTTCACTACTTGTAATCAGACCATTACTTTTTAGTTCATTCAATCCTTGAGCAACAGAATCAAAAAAGCAATCTCCTGCACCTACAGCAGCCCCTATTTTATAGTTCCCAGGAAACTCCTTTTTTAGCTTACTTAAAAGTTCCTCGAGTTCTTTTCGCTTCTCACCTTTTGCCTTTTTTATCTGACAAAAAACGGAAATAGGCTCTCTACTAACACCTGACCCTTTACCCACTGCTAACATATTAACTCACTAAACCAAGCTACCTGCTTGATAGCAGAAAAAATAAGCAAAGTAAATTATTTTTTTATGATAAATAACAATATTTTTCAATAGATATATATTTCCATATTTTTTATTATTAAATTAATAATATGGTTCTACTTTTTGCCTAATTAACAAACAAGCGTGAGAAGAGTTTTTCTTGGAATCCGTTGGTCTAGCAAAAATTATAGCTCTTTTTACAATAATCCGAACAGACCGTAATATGCTACTGGCCTGCTATAGCCATAAACACATATCTTATCGCATTCGGACTATTATAAGAAAGGCTATACATTACTAATTCCAAGAAAGCGGAGCATTTGGATCATCTGGAATTTCATAAAAAGGCAGCCTATCAATTAACAGACTTTCTTCATCTCTACTAAGATCTCTTGTTACAATATTGCAAAAATCTCTATTGCTCCCAAAATTAGCTGTTACTGCAGTCCTTAAATCTTGATTTCCTGCCACAGCTTCCTGAAAGCTGCTGTTATTGGCAAGATGAGTTTCCAGCACAGGTTTTGCGTCATTACCAAATTTGTTTTTCACATTCAGAATAGCTTGTCCCAATTTATTTGTGTTGCTACTAATTAATTTTTCTGCCACTCCTTCCTGCAAAATACGACTACCTGCTAAGATCTCTCTATTTTCATTATCCTTCACAACCGCTTTCCCTATTTCATCTACCTTGGTATTCAAAAGGTGCTGAGTTACGTTATTGACTAACGTCTTCGACTCATCTATATTATCGCCTAAGCCACTTGCATTAAACAAATATTCAGCTAATTTTTCAGGGCTAACCTTCCCTTCAGTAATTCTTTTTGCTTCACCTTTCTCTATACTGCCAGCATTAAATAACAACTCAGCTAACCTAGAAGTGCCGACATTTTTTATTATATCTTTAATAAAGCTCTTTTGATCCCACTGATAATTCTCTGCTAGTGCATTCTTAGCATCGTTAAATACTAGTTCAGAAATCTTATACGAGCTAACTTTATCTTCGGCAATCTTTTTGGCTGCAAGTTGATCTAAGTTACTTTTATTAAAAAGCAACTCAGCGAGTTTTATTGGATCAGCTTTATTTATAAAATCCTGCGAATTAAGATTTATTTTATTAGCAACATGAGTAGCAAGATTTTGACCAGTGCTATCAGTTATATCAAGTACTGTTTTTCCCAATATATCTTTATTTTCATCAGTAAGTAGCTGTACAGCGACTTCCTCAATTGATGGGCTTTTTCCATCTCTACCTGCCGGACCTTGAGGACCATCTGCACCTTTTGATCCCTGCACCCCCTTGTCTCCTAAAAAAGCTTTTGCTATCTTACCATCATAAGCATTTTCGTTATCAGCAGTTTGATCAAGAAATCTGCCTAATTTCTCCACTAAAATTGATTTCTTTTTCCCATCTCCTATATCCTCTGTTGCATCAAGTATTTTTTTCGTGAATTCTAAAATTTTTATATTAGAGCCATCAGCTTTAGCAAAATTACCCTTTTCTGCCAAAAAATCTTTTGCTGTTTTATTATCACCATATATTTCATATTTTTCATCAAGAAGCTTCCCTAATGTATTAACTAAAATTGAAGTTGCATTGGGATCATGTTTATAAAATAATTCCCTTGCTAATCTATTGATTCCGTCACTGTCACGAGAAATAAATCCTCTATCTGTATCTTCCTTAGTATATACATTTTCAACATCAACCTTTTTATTTAATCCTTCATCTACTTCTTCCTTAGTATATACATTTTCAACATCAACCTTTTTATTTAATCCTTCATCTACTTCTTCCTTAGTATATACATTTTCAACATCAACCTTTTTATTTAATCCTTCATCTACTTCTTCCTTAGTATATACATTTTCAACATCAGCCTTTTTATTTAGGTAAGCAGGCAGAACATCTCGCCTAGAAAATGTACTATCTAGTATCAAGTTAGAGATTCTATCACCCTTATCAAAATCTTTTGCATAAAATATCGCCTCCACTATGGACTTTTCTGCTAACTTCTCTTCAAGTACTGTATGTTCATCATTGTTAGTACTTTTCATATCAAGTAGACTTTTAAAAGCTGCCGCTAAACCTCCTACTTTATAGCTTATTTCACCTTGACCATCTTGTTTATATTTTAATTCCAGACTACCATTGCTTGCATCTAAAGTATACTTATTACCTTTCTCATCGCTCAAGGTTATAATTTTAACATTTTCCAAATTTGATATTGATGTGCCGTGATTATCTTTAAACTCTACATTAGGTGTCATATCACTTCATATTAATTAAAACGAAAGGATACGCAAAAAAATATATTTTTTTATTAATACATGATGCAAAAAGAGCTTTATTCTATTTTAAATATAGAATTGCAATGAATTTTCCTTTTATTTCCAAATAAACTAATTTTCACTCTTTAACATTAATTACCACTAACTCAAATAACACAACCATTTCCAGCATTCAAAACCAAGGGTCGTGAGAAGAGTTTGTTTTGGGATGGATTGGACTACCATATGTACCATACGAACTTTTTAATATAACAATTTAACTATACGCTAAAACTAGCTATATTAGCCCATTTCATCCATATCTACATACGAACTTTTTTGCCTAAGCTTATTGAAATAATTTAAATCTTCTATTTTTATAACCTTATTTTTACGCGGCTTGTTCTCACAAATATACGACCTTTTTTGCAATCTTAGGAAGAGTCAATAATTCAATTCCTTATAACACTAGCTAGCATGGTATCTTCACTAAAATATTTTTTTAAAAAGTTAGTTGACTTATAAATAATTCTCTACTGATACTAGCATATGTTTGTTTATTCTGCTGAAGTGGCTCCGCAGGTTACTGTATAAGCTTCAGCAGTTTTTGTACTCCTTTAAAGCATCATATTCCTATATATTAAATATAGCTGGTGTTCTCAATTTTGTTGATCTATAGTAAAATTGGCTAAAACTTCCAGTAATAAACAATAAACAATCAACAATCAACTATGTTTTTTAAAATTTTTTGAATTTAGTCTCATTTGTTGATAATTTTGTATTTTTATTCAATTGAAAAATGTATTTTGGTAACAAAGATCCTAGTTTATACAGAAAGAAATTTATATCAAACAGCAACCACTGCTTAGATTTTATGGTTAACGAATATGTGCTTTAAATGTGTGTAGACGCACATATCCGTTAACCTATTTTCTATGCAGATTTTTTTTTATTTCATATTAATTGCTTCTTTAAGTCTTGCATTGGCAATTATAGCATTTCTCATAATAGTCCGAATAGGTCATAGGAAGGCAGAATCAACAGCACGACGAAAGGATTCGAATAGAGGAATGTTTTTCCTGGCTCTGTTTTTTATAGCAAACCAATGATGCTCAATTTTGTTAAAATCTGGAGAATAAGGCGGCAGATACAAAATTTCTGCACCGACTCCTTTAGCGAGCTTGATAAGCTTATCAGACTTATGAAAAGTAGCATTATCAAGAATGACAGTTTGTCCAGGTTCTAAGATCGGTGCCAAAAATTGCTCAAACCATCCATTAAAAATATCCATATTACAGTGGCCTTCAAATGTTAATGGAGCAACTATCTTTCTTCTACTTAAGGCTGCAACCATGCTGATTCGTTGAGTTTTTTTTCCAGATTTTAGGGCATAAAATCGCTGTCCTTTCTGGCAATACCCATATGGATAGTCCTCCGTGTTATCAATCCCAGACTCATCTATATACACTAAGTTTTCTGGTTCTTTTGTTGCTATAATTTTTAAGAATTCAGCACGTTTTTCTTCGTTCCTTTCCTTGTATCCATATGTCTTTTTTTGCGCGTAAATCCAATTTTTCTGAGAGCTCGGTGGATCGTTTCGATACTAACGTTGCCCCAAAGTTTAGCCATTTCCGACAGAGTTTTTCTACCGTGTTTTTTAGCAAATTCGATAAACTTATTCCAGTCGATAATTTTCTGATTGTAACCTCCATTACCGAGTTTTTTGACTGAAAGTCGCCTGTTTCTTTTTTTCTTTGCTTCCACTCCCACAAAGTAGTTCGTCCAATTTTAAATCTTGCTGCCACTGCTTCTCTGCTTTCCCCTTCGTCTAGTGCTTCCATTGCTTTTTTTCTTAAATCATAACTATATGCTGCCGGCATCCAACCTCCTTATCGCCATCTATCCTTAATCTTATCATATCCGGACTTCTGTGGAAAGAGCTATAACTATTGCATTCCTGCACAATTTATTCTCATGATAAAAACGTCTTAACTTTCTCTCTACTTTTTCTGGGTAAGGTCAATTTGGGTCTGCACCATTTTTGAGTAATAGTTTTACTTCTTGTGCATTACCATCTTCTACAGCTAGGAATAATTGTTCTTCCTGTGTTTTTACGCGTGTTTCCACATTAGATATAAAAAATAACAATACTAAACATGCAATACCAATAATGCTAATATATTTTATAACTTTTCTCATAAGATATTTTACAATGCTTCTAATAATATTAGATATCATCTATAAAATTAAAAAATCCATGAAAGGGGATGAAAATATGTAAAAAAGTATTATTGATTAATTAAAAACAGATTTTGATTTGATAATACTAATAAAATCGATTTATCTTAAATTTACGTTGATTTTTACCTGTTATTTTTTGTAGTTTATCCAACGTAAATTCCAGGTAAAACAAAGTCGTTATCTCCAACCGTTACAACCAACTCTCCTTCTTTAATTTTTATTTGATTAGGTGTACGGTCCCATACCATCACACTCTGGGATCATACACCTAAAGTACTCCGACACTGGGATGACACCCAGGGGTTTCTGGGATGACAAAAAAGAGCCCCCTGAGCAAAAATCTTATAGCCACTTGAATGATAATTGACTTTTTACCTAAAATAACTAAGAAAGAAACTTCTCATCAAGATAACTTAAATATATACTAATTCTCTTATTTTTAAACGATTTCTCATCATGAATTGCACGATCAAAAACCTGAATTTGACTTGTTATAATGCTACAATTATTATTTGCAACTTCTAATACGCCACTATCAATTACAACCTTCTTTTCTGTTTGGTTACTCATTTTAACAGTAATCATACCAGGCAATAAATAAATTAAGTAAGGAGCATGGTGAGCTAAAATCATAAGCTCCCCTTCGAGCCCAGTTACTGAAAGAGAAACCACTCCACTGAATGAAATTTGATCATCAGGAGAGAAAAATTGCACTTTAAAAGTATTCATAATCTTTAACTTTTATTTAGCTTCAGCTTGTATTAATTCAGCCTTTTTTATTGCTTCATCTATATTCCCCACCATATAAAAAGCAGCCTCTGGTAAGTGATCATATTTGCCTTCAACAATCCCTTTAAAACTGGAAACAGTATCAGAAAGTGAAACAAATTTACCAGGCATGCCAGTAAATATTTCTGCAACGTGAAAAGGTTGAGAAAGAAATTTCTGAATCTTACGAGCCCTATCAACAATAATTTTATCTTCATCAGATAGCTCATCCATACCAAGTATTGCGATAA
Organism: Wolbachia endosymbiont (group A) of Aleiodes leptofemur; assembly: GCF_964028465.1. Classification (NCBI taxonomy): domain Bacteria; kingdom Pseudomonadati; phylum Pseudomonadota; class Alphaproteobacteria; order Rickettsiales; family Anaplasmataceae; genus Wolbachia; species Wolbachia endosymbiont (group A) of Aleiodes leptofemur. The sequence continues at coordinate 383,259 of NZ_OZ034782.1, read as the reverse complement.
TATCTTGCAGTGATTTATAAGTTTGCAATATACGTTTCACCTCAGAAGCTACATTATAATGTTCTTCACCAATGATTTCAGCAGATAAAGACTGAGAAGTTGAATCAAGTGGATCAACAGCAGGGTATATTCCCATTTCAGCTATTTGCCTTGACAACACTGTGGTTGCATCAAGGTGAGAGAATGTAGTTGCTGGGGCTGGATCAGTCAAATCGTCCGCAGGAACATATATAGCTTGCACAGAAGTAATAGAGCCAGAAGTTGTTGAAGCTATTCTTTCTTGCATTGAACCCATATCAGTTGCAAGGGTTGGCTGATAACCAACAGCTGACGGTATTCTTCCAAGTAAAGCAGAAATTTCAGAACCAGCTTGTGTAAATCTAAAGATATTATCCACAAAAAATAGAACATCTTGGTTTTCACGGTCACGAAAATACTCTGCCATAGTAAGCGCTGTTAAAGCAACTCTAGCCCTTGCTCCAGGAGGCTCATTCATCTGACCATAAACCAAAACAGCTTGAGATTTTTCATGCTCATTTATATTTATTACATTTGAAGTGATCATCTCGTGATAAAGATCGTTACCTTCACGCGTTCTCTCCCCTACCCCGGCAAACACAGAAAATCCTTTATGAGCTTTTGCTATATTATTAATTAATTCCATTATTAGGACTGTTTTACCAACACCGGCTCCACCAAATAAGCCAATTTTTCCTCCTTTAAGATAAGGTGCAAGAAGATCTATAACTTTTATTCCCGTAACTAAAACTTCTTCCTGTATTCTCTGTTCAGTAAAACTTGGAGGTGCTCTGTGTATAGGCTCTAAGTTATACTTTCCCTTCAGTGGACCACACTCATCTATAAGCTCTCCAACAACATCAAAAATCCTTCCTAAAGTTGAACGCCCAATTGGCACCGATATTGGTGCACCTGTATCAACAAATTCATCCCCCCTTGACATGCCATCTGTGCTATCCATAGCAATACAACGAACTATATTGTCACCTATATGCTGCGAAACTTCTAAAACCAGCTCCTTATCCTTATATTTTAGTTTGCTTTTTAAAGCATTAAATATTTTAGGCAATTCACCTTCAAATTTTATATCAACAACTGCTTGAGTTACCTTAATCGCTCTACCTATATTCATCTCTTTATTTTTATCACCTAACACTATAATTCCATAAAAGAACTTCTAAAGAAAACAAATTTTATATTATTAATAGAAATTTTGCAACATTAAAACGCTTACTAGTTACGCTTCATTACAAACAATGCAAATGCATTTAATAGCCAAGTAATAATAAACAATACTAAACTAAGCGCATAAGCAGCAAGAGTTTGTACACTATTGAAATCCTGATCTCCGGTAAGTAATGTAGCGATCTGCACGGTAATGGTAGCAACTGAATTAAGAGGGTTAAAAGTCAAATTTGCGTTGATTCCCACAGCCATTAGCACAATCATTGTTTCACCTATCACTCTTGAAATTGACAATAAAATTGCACTTAAAATTGTAGGCATTGCATAAGGTATTGTTATATGCCATATAGTTTCCGCTGGAGTTGCACCAAGTGCCATGAAGCCATAACGCAAGCTTTTTGGAACAGATCTTATGGCATCTTCGAGTAAAGAAATAATAAAAGGAAGAATCATTATCCCAATCGATAAACCGGCAACTAAGGCACTTTCTGAGTGTATACTTAAACCAAAAAAATTTGCTACCTGCTTTATAAAGAAAGACAAAAACACAACCGCGAAATATCCATATACAACCGTAGGAATAGCAGACAAAACTTGCAAAGTTGTATTAACAATATAACGCACTTTCTCACTCGCATATTCACTAATATATATTGCAGAAAATAAACCAAGCGGAACGACAACTAACATTGCTATAATAGTTATAAGTAATGTACCAACTAAAAGCGGCGCTATACCAAAACATCCTATCTTCTCTTCATTGATAGTGACTACATTGTGGCCCCATTTCAAGCAAAACAAGAATTCTGAAATAGCTACTTTATTAAAAAAACTAATGGATTGAATAAAAATAGACAGCATTATAAATAAAGTGATAAAAAATGATATGGCCAAAGCCACAAATAACGAAAGTTTTATTATCTTATTTCTTTTATTTTTAAAGATAAAAGCAAGCATGAAAAAAAGTAACGCTATAGAAATAAAAGTTACAAAACAATTATTATAGAATACTAACAACCAAGTTAGCATCCATACACAACTAAGATATAGATAAGATTTAACCTTATTTACTTCTTGAAACCTACTAAAACAAAATAAAAGGATTAGTAAGACAGGTATGACTATCACCGAATTCATTCTTCCATGCATCAAATTTTATTCTACGAAAATGTCATACAAGTTCACCATTATTTGACAATAAAGTAAAACAATTTAAAATAAATAATTATATTAATATAAAAACAATGAAGAGAACATTTCAACCAAAAAATTTGATAAGAAAGCGCAGACACGGATTTCGTTCACGTATGGCAACAAGAGCTGGAAGAAAAATCCTTAATAGGCGCCGTTCATTAGGGTGTAACAAATTATGCGCATAGTAAGTATAAAAAAAAAGATTTTTCTTCTGCTTTCAAAAATAAGTTAGCACTCAACAGTCTTTTTTATCGTGGGCTTTATATATCACTGTACGCTATAAAAGAAAGAGAACCTGAAAAGTACATTCATACTATTAGAGTAGGTCTGGCTATCAGTAAAAAAACCGGAAAAGCAGCAAAAAGAAATAAAATAAAAAGGCAACTACGAATGCTTGCTAAAATTAGCATTTTAAATATAAGTAATATAGGGCACTACTACATAATACTAACTCATAGAAACATTATGCAAGCAAGTTATAAAAATTTACAAAAAGATCTAACTATTTGCTTAAAAAAGATAAAATAAAAAAAATCTCAATTAAGGTATTTACAACTATATTTTTTATGATAATATAGGTAAAATTTTTAAAAATAGTTAATGGGTGTGGTGAATGGTAGAGCATATAAAAGAGGTAAATAACACAGGCTTTGGTCAGATGTATCAATTCTTATTTCTTCCTAAAGGAACAGGAACAGATTGGAGGTCAGCATTTCGCCAACAAGAAGAATTATTTAAAAAAGTGGGAGGTAATGTAATATTACCAGAAATCAGTAATTCTCCTTCAAAAGGGAATCAATTAGGGGAAGTAGGAACAATGCTAAATAATGTAGAAAATGACCAAGAACATATAAGAAAAAAAAGATATCGTAGTTAAAATAAAAACTTAAAGAATAGTAACAAAACAAGAAAGTTAAAATATAAGTATACCTACTGTCTAATTAACAAAGAAATTTTTATAAACTTGGCGGCGACCTACTCTCCCTTTTCAAGTACCATCAGCGCTAAAAAGTTTCACTTCCGAGTTCGAGATGAGATCGGGTGGTTCATTTTTGCTATAGCCACCAAGTCAATAAAAATTTCTAACTTAACAATTTTAACTTAATATTTAACACTGCATACACACATATAGAAAGCAAATAAATCAATCAGGCTATTAGTACTAGTTAGCTTCACATGTTACCATGCTTCCACACCTAGCCTATCAACGTGGTAGTCTTCCACGGCCTTAATTGGGAAATCTTTTTGAAGAGGGTTTCTTGCTTATATGCTTTCAGCAATTATCCCATCTATACATAGCCACCCAGCGATGCTATTGGCATAACAGCTGGTACACCAGAGGTATATCCATCTCGGTCCTCTCGTACTAGAGTCAGACCTTCTCAAATTTCCTTCACCCACGGCAGATAGAAACCGAACTGTCTCACGACGTTCTAAACCCAACTCACGTATCACTTTAATCGGCGAACAGCCGAACCCTTGGGACCTTCTTCAGCCCCAGGATGTGATGAGTCGACATCGAGGTGCCAAACGGTGTCGTCGCTATGAACGCTCGAACACCATCAGCCTGTTATCCCCGGCGTACCTTTTATCCGTTGAGCGATGACCCTTCCATACAGAATCACCGGATCACTATGACCGACTTTCGTCTCTGCTTGGCTTGTCAGCCTCGCAGTCAGGCAAGCTTATGCCATTATACTATCAAGCTGATTTCCGACCAGCTCTAGCTTACCTTCGCACGCCTCCGTTACTTTTTAGGAGGCGACCGCCCCAGTCAAACTACCCACCATACAATGTCCTAGTTCCAGATAATGAAACATAGTTAGATATCAAAAGTGTAAAGGGTGGTATCTCAAGGTTGACTCCATTATAGCTAGCGCCATAACTTCAAAGTCTCCCACCTATCCTGCACATCACACTTTTAATAGCAATGTAAAGCTATAGTAAAGGTGCACGGGGTCTCTTCGTCTAACCGCGGGTACCCCGCATCTGCACGGGGAATTCAATTTCGCTGAAGTGATGTTGGAGACAGTGGAGAAATCGTTACGCCATTCGTGCGGGTCGGAACTTACCCGACAAGGAATTTCGCTACCTTAGGACCGTCAGTGTTACGGCCGCCGTTTACTGGGGCTTCAATTCGGAGCTTGCACCCTTCCTATTAACCTTCCAGCACCGGGCAGGCGTCAGACCCTATACTTCCACTTACGTGTTTGCAGAGTCCTGTGTTTTTAGTAAACAGTCGCTACTCCCTATTTTGTGCCACCTACTCATAGTTGCCTAAAAGCAGGTTACCCTTCTTCCGAAGTTACAGGTATAATTTGCCGAGTTCCTTCAACATCATTCTTTCAACACCTTAGTATACTCTACTCATCCACCAGTGTCGGTTTGCGGTACGGCCTCATAAATATAAGTGCTATTTCCTGGAGCTTCTTTTAAGCATAGATCAATCCAATAAGATCTATACAAATACGAAACCCGTCACACTTAAGAGGTTTAGGAATATTAACCTAATTACCATCGACTACTCCTTTACGGACTCGCCTTAGGAACCGACTAACCCTACGCAGATTAACTTAACGTAGGAACCCTTAGATTTTTGGTGAGAGTGTTTTTCACACTCTTTTACGCTACTTATGTCAGCATTCTCACTTCCGATATCTCCAGCAGTTTTCACAAACCACCTTCACAGACTTACGGAACGCTCCGCTACCGCGCCTATTGATCGAAATCAATAAGCACTCACATCTTCGGTATACAGCTTTAGCCCCGGTACATTTTCGGCGCAGAAAAACTTATTTAGACAAGTGAGCTGTTACGCTTTCTTTAAAGGATGGCTGCTTCCAAGCCAACCTCCTAGCTGTAATGGTTTTTCTACTTCCTTCCCCACTTAGCTGTAATTTTGGGACCTTAGATAGTGATCTGGGTTGTTTCCCTCTTCACCACGGACTTAGCACCCGTAGTGTGCCTGCTGTATAATTAATTGTTGGTATTCGGAGTTTAGTTAGATTTGGTAAGAGGTTGAATCCCCCTAGTCTATCCAGTGCTCTACCCCCAACAACATACATACAACGCTCTACCTAAATAGATTTCGCGGAGAACCAGCTATTTCCAAGTTTGATTGGCCTTTCACCCCTAATCACAACTCATCCAATAATGTTGCAACATTAACTGGTTCGATCCTCCAGTGTGTTTTACCACACCTTCAATCTGGTCATGACTAGATCACTTGGTTTCGGGTCTAATCCATAAAACTAAAACGCCCTATTCAGACTTGCTTTCGCTACGCCTACACCTAACGGCTTAAGCTTGCTTCATAGATTAACTCGCTGACCCATTATGCAAAAGGTACGCTGTCACTCTAAATATCAATAAATTGATATAGAGCTCCAACTGTTTGTAAGCACTTGATTTCAGATTCTATTTCACTCCCCTCCCGGGGTTCTTTTCACCTTTCCCTCACGGTACTTGTTCACTATCGGTCGTTAAGGAGTATTTAGGCTTGGAGGATGGTCCCCCCATATTCAAACAGGATTTCACGTGCCCCGCTCTACTCAAGGATTTAAAAACTTTCTACTTATACAGGACTATCACCTTCTATGGTTACTATTTCCAGAGTATTCTAATTCTTATTCTTAAATCACTAGCCTTTTCCGCTTTCGCTCGTCACTACTAACAGAATCTCGGTTGATTTCTTTTCCTTTGGCTACTTAGATATTTCAGTTCACCAAGTTTGCTTTACATACTTAGTACGTAATAACTAGCTAAACTAGTTGGGTTTCCCCATTCGGAAATCTGCGGATCAAAATTTGTTGACAATTCCCCACAGCTTATCGCAGCCTGCCACGTCCTTCATCGCCTCTTAACGCCAAGGCATCCATCAAGTGCTCTTAATAATTTATTTATCCGACTATATGCAGAATATGCAGAGTTAAATATTATTAAAATTGAATTGAGATTAAATTAATCTCTACCATAAAACTTGTCAAACATCTAAAAACTAAATTAATCTTTTATATGTTATAACCTAATAAATAATATGTCAACGCCTTTTTGCACAAAACATTTACTTATATTATCAACAACAATATACTAGCAATCCTAAACAGTATAATCTGAGAAATATGTGGTAAACTTATATATACAGTAAAAATTAATAAAAAAGATATTTTGTAAGATAAAATGTGTTAAAATCAATTGCCTAAAAATGATAATAAACATTCGGAGTATTTCTAACGTATGAAAAGTAATCTCTCTTTTATAAAAAACGTTGCTTTAAATTGTATGTCTAAGCTCATTGGCGTATTAAATATTAAGAAAGTAAAACACTTCATTGTGAATAAATATAATACTCTTCATAAAGAAATGACAGTGCTTCTTAAAAAATCTAAGAACCTGTTAAACACCAACATTGAAATCGGTTTATATCACTTTTATAAAGGTAGCATATCAGATGCAAAGTTACGATTTTGGTTAATTAGCATATTTTACCCCCATTTACCTATAGTCTGGTATAACATCGGAAGGTGTCATTTTGCGGTAGGGAATACTAACAAAGCTTATAATGATTTAACAAGGGCACTAAAATTAGATAATGACCACGAGGAGGCGTCTTACTATATAAAAAAAATGACAAACTCAGCGCCTATTACAGAATTGCCAAAAAACCTCATAAGACAATATTTTGATTACACAGGTGAATATTTTGTTGAGCATTGGTTGATTGCCAAACAATATAGAGGGCATGAACTTGTACACATGATAATTACAAAAATCTTCAACAACTCCACTTCTGAGCTCAATATACTCGACCTTGGTTGTGGAACTGGAATATGTGGTCATTTCTTGAAAATAAATAGTATTGGAAACCATATAACAGGAATTGACATTTCAAGTAGAATGCTAAATATCGCAAGAGGATGCTTTATAAAAGGTAAGCCTGTTTACAATGAATTAATACATATGGAAATGAAAGAGTTTCTTAAACAAGAGAAAAACCAACAGTATGATGTAATTATCTTTGCTGAAGTGCTACATTATCTACATGACTTTCAAGAAGAGTTGGAATTAGCAAAAAGATCTACGAGCAAAAAAGGAGTTATTGTATGTTTAATAAGAAGAAAGGAAGGTGAAGGTATTGACTTTGTAAACAAAGGAGACTATTTTCGTCACTCAGAAAGTTATGTTCAACATGTTGCAAAAGAAATAAATATGCAAATAAGTTATATGAGTTACTGTAAAATATATGGCAGTCAGGTTGACGGTATCTTGTTTGCATTACAGCATCAACAAAAAAATCCGAAAAACCTAACTTAAAAATCGCTCAAAATGACTTTTAAGTACCTATATATAATAAAAGAATAAAAGGAACTTTATGAATAACATTACCATTAATTACGCAAAGGACAGCAAATTAACCGACTTTGGAAAAGCAGTTCTATCAGACAGGTATTTAATAGAAAATGAAAGTTATCAAGACCTCTTTGCACGTATTGCTAATTACTATTCTGATAATAAAGAACATGCGCAGCGTCTTTATGACTACATGAGCAACTTGTGGTTCATGCCTTCAACACCAATACTCAGCAATGGTGGCACTAAGAGAGGGTTACCTATCTCTTGCTTTCTTAATGAAACCGAAGACAGCTTGCAGGGAATAGTTGATCTATGGAACGAAAATGTTTGGCTTGCTGCACGTGGAGGAGGCATAGGTAGTTATTGGGGAAATTTACGCTCAATAGGCGAAAGCGTAAAGGGTAGCGGCAAAACATCAGGAATTGTTCCATTTATTGTAGTGCAAAATGCTCTAACGCTTGCAATTAGTCAGGGATCCCTAAGGCGAGGAAGTTCAGCAGTCTACCTTCCTGTATCTCATCCGGAGATAGAAGAGTTTCTAGATTTACGCAAGCCAACAGGCGGTGACCCAAATCGCAAAGCGTTAAATATACATCATGCTGTAATAGTAACAGATAAATTTATGCAGGCTGTTGAGAATGATCAAGAATGGAATTTAATAAGCCCTCACAACAATAAGGTTATTTCAACTGTAAAAGCGCGGGATATATGGATCAAAATATTAACAGCAAGAGTTGAAACTGGAGAACCTTACATTATTTTCCTTGATGCAACAAATAACAATAAGCCAGAATCTTACAAAAAGCTCAACTTAGACATCAAGATGTCAAATCTATGCAGTGAAATAACTTTAACCACAGGTTATGATCACCTGAATAAGTCACGCACTGCTGTGTGTTGTCTATCATCCGTAAACCTTGAGTACTACGAAGAATGGAAAGACAATAAACTCTTCATAGAAGATATAATGCGCTTTCTTGATAATGTATTGGAAGATTTCATAAATAAAGCACCGAATGAAATGCAGCGAGCAAAATATTCTGCAGCCAGAGAACGCAGTATTGGTCTTGGTGTGATGGGCTTTCACTCATTTTTACAAAGCAAAATGGTTCCTTTTGAATCAGTAACAGCACAACAATGGAATAAAAAAATATTTAAGTATTTACGCGAGCAAGCAGATATAGTTTCTAAAAAATTAGCAGAAGAAAAGGGAGCATGTCCTGATGCCAAAGAAGTTGATCTAATGGAAAGGTTTACACACAAACTCGCTATTGCTCCTACTGCCTCGATCTCCATTATTGCAGGTAATACCTCCCCTGGAATAGAACCATACGCAGCAAACGTATTCATACAAAAGACACTTACAGGCTCATTTGTAGTGCGAAATAAATTCTTGCAAAAACTATTAGCAGAAAAAAATCAAGACAATGATAAAATATGGTCTTCAATTTCAACAAACGAGGGTTCCGTTCAGCATTTAGATTTTCTTAGTGAGCATGAAAAATTGACATTTAAAACAGCGTACGAGCTTGACCAAAGATGGATTATAGAACATGCAAGTAATAGAACTTCGTATATTTGTCAATCTCAATCAGTAAATCTGTTCTTACCTGCCAACGTACACAAACGTTACTTGCACAAAATACACATGCTTGCTTGGAAAAAAGGATTGAAGAGCTTATATTACTGCAGATCACAATCAATGCAGAGAGCCGATAAGGTCTCACATGACATATTCAAAAAAAGTGAAATATTGCAACAAAAAACAGATATTGACTACGATGAATGTCTGTCATGCCAATAGCGGCCTTACTCAGAAAAAGTAGAGAGAAAGTTAAGCAAATGGGTAAATAGACTTCTTGCATAACCATATAACGCACTTTTATTGGGAATAGAAACGAAAAAACTTTCTTGACAAACTCCGCCAGCTCCCTTATCATAAAACTGAAGCTATTTATTTATCTTCGCAATCTGTGCAGGTTAATGACAAAAAACTTAGGGTATTTGGCGTCTCATGTTTAATTTTTCGCACTACGTGCATCGCATGTCTTTAAAAATTTTTAGGTTTTTACCTATATAAGCCGAAACGCGCTTACAAAGCGTTTAAGACAGCAAAAAACGTCAAATTGACAAGGGAGAATTTCAATGCTAGCTACTACGGGGTTTCTTTGCCTTTTTTCCTGCTTAGTAAATTTCTTAAACACTTGCGGTGTAGGTTAGTTGCAAGTTAAAAGCATCTAAATCGCTCTTAATCAAGCGTTTTAGAATAAAAAAAACGCCGATATTTTAGTACATAGTAAATAGCCAACCACCATGGGGCTTCTTTTGCCTTTTTTTTCATTTGGTAAATTTCTTAAACATTTATGGCTAAACGACAATCGTCATCCCGCTACTTGTTAACGGCTAAGGGATACCGCGAATGAATCGCGGTATGACGATAAGCTCGTCGTCCCGCTACGTGTTAGCGTCGTAGCGGTATGGTGTAGGAAAATTAGCTATATAGCTAACTTGTACCACGCGTTAAAGCTTTTAAACAGGTCTTGGTTTACTTACTCCATTATTTTCTTTATTATCAGATATCATTTTAAATAATATGGAGGAGCAAATTGTCAGCAATTGCCATTATTGATTTTGGTTCACAGTTTACACAGCTTATCGCAAGACAAGTAAGAGGAATGGGCGTTTATTGTGAAATATTTCCAAGCAGCGTCAGTTTTGAAACAATATCAAAATTCAATGGGTTTATTCTCTCTGGAGGACCACAATCTGTAAATGATGATTGTTCTGAAACAAGTAGAATAGTACATGAAATTATAAAACTTAATGAGGCAACAAGCGTTCCTATACTTGGAATATGCTATGGACAGCAACTCATTTGTCATTATTTTGGAGCAAAAGTAAAAGAGAGTTTCAAACAGGAGTTTGGTAGAACTAAAATCAAGATACTAAAAGAATCCCCCATTGTAAAGGATACCTGGGATGTTAATTCTGAAGTGGATGTATTAATGAACCATGCGGACAGTGTTGATACTATACCACAGGGATTTACTGTTATCGCATCAGGTGTGATAAATCAAACAATTGCAATGATTGTCAACGAACAGCGGAAGATTTACTGTACTCAGTTCCATCCTGAGGTTAAGCCCACAACAAATGGCAGTAAATTGCTCTCTAACTTCTTGGATATTGCAAATTGCAAAAGAGACTGGACAATGAAGTCGTTTATTGAGGAGCAAAAGGAAAAAATCAAAAATGTAGTAGGAGAGAAAAAAGTAATCGCTGCAGTAAGTGGTGGGGTTGATTCAAGCGTTGCAGCGGCTCTCACACATAAAGCTATAGGAAAACAATTGAACTGTATTTTTATCGATACTGGGTTGTTACGCAAGAACCAAACCATCGCTATGTTGAAAGAGATTCCGATAAATTACGTTGATAAATCAAATTTATTTTTGAGTAGGTTGAAGGGAATAACTGATCCAGAAGAAAAGCGAAAAATTATCGGTAACACTTTTATTGAAGTGTTTGAAGAAGAAGCAAAAAAAATAGGTGATGTGGATTTTTTGATGCAAGGTACCATCTACTCTGATGTAGTTGAGTCAGGGCATGCCTCAAACAACACTAGTACAATTAAGTCTCACCATAATGTTGGTGGGTTGCCAGAAAAGATGAACCTGAAGCTAGTGGAGCCTTTACGCTACCTCTTTAAAGATGAGGTAAGGCTACTTGGAAAAGAAATTGGGCTTTCAGATGAGATAATATTTCAACATCCATTTCCTGGACCTGGACTTGCAGTGAGGATTATAAGTGAAGTCGATGAAGAAAAGGTGCGAATATTGCAAGAAGTAGATGAAATATATATTAATACGATGAAAAATTACGATCTATACGATAAGATATGGCAAGCTTTTGCTGTATTATTACCAATAAAAACTGTAGGCGTTATGGGAGATGGTCGTACGTATGGATATGTTTGTGCTTTAAGGGCTGTAACATCATCTGATGGTATGACAGCCGATGCATTTCCATTTGAAGATAAGGATCAACACTTGCTAGTATTTTGGGATTTTTTACGCAATGTCGGCAGTATAATTGTTAATAATGTTCCCGGAGTAAATAGAGTTGTTTATGATATCACTTCTAAACCACCCGCAACTATTGAGTGGGAGTAAATCAAAAAGATCCCGCTGCTTGTTAGCTGGATCTAGAGATACCGCGAATGAATCGCGGTATGACGGTTAATTTTCTTTATTTTGCTTATAATTTCCACAAGCAGTGCAAACATAAATGAAGAATACAAATATCCTTTTGGTAATTCTATATGAAATCCATGAAGTATGAGGTACACACCGACAAGTAAAACAAATAAAATGGCGATTATTTTTAACCCTGGGTTAGATTTGATTAACTGGGCGGTATAACTTGATAAAAACAGCATTGCTAGCATGGAAAATGTAAATGCTGTAGCAATTATTACCATGTTATAAGTTAGTGCTATAGCAGTTAATATCGAATCAACCGAAAAAACTAAATCTATTAATATAATTTGTAGCACAACTAAAAAAAATTTTGATTTAACGTTTGCTTTCTTTTTATTTTTCTTACATACAAAGATGTCATCCCGTAACTCCATAGAGCTCTTAACAATAAGGAATAATCCCCCTGCGATCATAAGTAAATCCCTTGCTGATGCAGTGTGAAATATAGGTTTTTGCATTGATAATATAGATGATGTAAAAAATAGTATTACAAAACGCATTAATAGTGCTAATCCAAGGCCCATAAGGCGCACTCTTTCTCTCAGCGCATTTGGTACCTTATCTATTGCTAGAGAAATAAAGATTAAATTGTCTACACTAAGTATAGTTTCAAGTAGTGTAAGTGTCAGTAAAGTCCAAGCATCAGTTAGCATTTTTGTTTCAAATTCGGTTCTTCTTACTCTACAATAGATGTGTAAAAATTAAGTGACTTCACTCAGAAGTTTTATAGCAGTTCTCCAGAAAAACAGGATATATAAAGTTCAGCAGCTTCTTCTATTTTCGTTTTTGAGCAAAATCAATAATAAGAGAGTTTCTTATTTTCATGCACGCAAATAAGATAAAGCCTTATTTTCATTTTTGACTTTATTTGAAAATAATATATACTATAAAAATAGTGTGCTCGGTTGAATGAATGTATATTAAAGGATCACCATCAGGCAAAGTATTCGCTGGTTATCAGGCATTTATACCAAGCCCCTTGCCACCAAAATTTGAATGGGACAATGATTTAGTTAATAGTCTTTAAACCCTTACTTTACTATAAGGAAAGTGGTTGAAAACTTAGGTGTCGTATTTACAACAGCCCAAAGAGCAATCGTAAAGCTTGAAGATTTAGGCATCGTTTCACAAACTTCTCAAGGAAAGAGAGATCGGGTTTATTGTGCAACTGATATTTTGAATATTCTAGAAGAACCAACTAAGATTACAGAGAACTTCGATAGCACATTGTAGCTATTGTGATGAATAAATTCAGCAAACAGCAAGCTTAAAGAGTCTGATCCAATGGACATGCTGAACAAAAAGTAAGGAGCTCCTTTTGGAGGATTATATTAACTTATTAATTAATTGCTTGACTTTTAGCAGGATTTATTATATTATTTATTAATGAGTAATGCAATCAAACCAAGGAGGATAGCATGATAAATAATTTGGATTCAATAATTCTTGGAATAAAAGATGGTGAAAAGGCGATTGAAGATTTAAGGGTTGTTCTTAAAAAAAGAAAAGAAGAAGTTATTACTACACAGACATTTATAGCTCTTTCCACAGAAGTCCGGATATGATAAGATTAAGGATAGATGGCGATAAGGAGGTTGGATGCCGGCAGCATATAGTTATGATTTAAGAAAAAAAGCAATGGAAGCACTAGACGAAGGGGAAAGCAGAGAAGCAGTGGCAGCAAGATTTAAAATTGGACGAACTACTTTGTGGGAGTGGCAGCAAAGAAAAAAAGAAACAGGCGACTTTCAGTCAAAAAACTCGGTAATGGAGGTTACAATCAGAAAATTATCGACTGGAATAAGTTTATCGAATTTGCTAAAAAACACGGTAGAAAAACTCTGTCGGAAATGGCTAAACTTTGGGGCAACGTTAGTATCCAAACGATCCACCGAGCTCTCAGAAAAATTGGATTTACGCGCAAAAAAAGACATATGGATACAAGGAAAGGAACGAAGAAAAACGTGCTGAATTCTTAAAAATTATAGCAACAAAAGAACCAGAAAACTTAGTGTATATAGATGAGTCTGGGATTGATAACACGGAGGACTATCCATATGGGTATTGCCAGAAAGGACAGCGATTTTATGCCCTAAAATCTGGAAAAAAAACTCAACGAATCAGCATGGTTGCAGCCTTAAGTAGAAGAAAGATAGTTGCTCCATTAACATTTGAAGGCCACTGTAATATGGATATTTTTAATGGATGGTTTGAGCAATTTTTGGCACCGATCTTAGAACCTGGACAAACTGTCATTCTTGATAATGCTACTTTTCATAAGTCTGATAAGCTTATCAAGCTCGCTAAAGGAGTCGGTGCAGAAATTTTGTATCTGCCGCCTTATTCTCCAGATTTTAACAAAATTGAGCATCATTGGTTTGCTATAAAAAACAGAGCCAGGAAAAACATTCCTCTATTCGAATCCTTTCGTCGTGCTGTTGATTCTGCCTTCCTATGACCTATTCGGACTATTATGAGAAATGCTATAAATTCGGGCAAGAGGTTGCAGTTCAACTAAGAGAAAAAACAGATTTGGAAGAAATTCAAGGTGTGGAATTAGTTAAAGGTCAGCAGATGCACCGCAATAAAGTGGATCAACAAAACTACCCCTTTTCTTTTGTAGAAGAGATTTTCAATATGAAAACAACTGGTTCAGTGACAGATCCTATTCAATACAATAATGAAATTATAATAGGTGTTCTAAAAGAAATGCATTCATCAAATGGCAAATTAAACACGCTTGACACCGGAAAACGTGTGATGATATCGCTAAAAGAGCAATTAATTAGCTATCTGGAATCAAAGTATAAAGTCGAAGTTAATCACGCTATACTTGATGATATATAATCAAAAATCTTATAAGCTGCTTCAAACGCATCCAGTGCCCAGACACACAACTGTACGAACATTGCGATTTGAGAGCAATCTTCACTAGAAAGGATGTCATCCCAGTGCCCAGACACTGGGATCCAGGAATTTTATTAAGTTGGTAAGCATAAAAGTAGCCGTTTTATGTTAAAATACAACGTTTTAATGATTAAAAAAAGGCTGGATTCCAGTGTCAAGCACTGGAATGACACCATTTGCTGTGCAATTTACCTTCAAAAATGAATGTTCGTATAGCTGTGCGCCCGGCACTGCCCTACATTATTGGTAATTATATTATAAGGTGCAAAAGCTGTATAATTCATTTGACTTAAAACGGCTCATTGTATAAAATTGTGGCTAATATATGAATAAAGGTTAACATGGCAGTTAAAATAAGGTTGGCGAGGTTTGGCGCAAAGAAACGCCCTTTTTATAGGATAGTTGTAGCTGATTCACGAGCACCAAGAGATGGGCGTTTTATTGAGAAAATAGGACAATATGATCCAATGTTACCAAAAGACAATAAAAATCGTGTTGTGGTGAAAGCTGATAGATTAAAACATTGGCTAAGTGTAGGCGCGCAGGCAACTGAAAGAGTACTGTGGTTTATCAAAAAAGGCATAGTAACTTTAGAAACAGAACCAAAGAAAACAGAAAAGAAGAAAGTAGAGAACGAGAAAGCACAAGGGCAAGAGGCATAAGTCTCTTAAAATGCTAAATACTGATTTAACAAACAGCGATAAATTAGACGATATTGTATCTTCTGATTTGTCAGCTATGAATGACTTTGTCTTCAAAAATGTCAATGATGAAGATGCTAAGCTTGCTACTGATATTATATCTCATCTTGTTAGGTCAGGTGGAAAAAAAATAAGGCCTAAACTAGTTTTTATTATATGTAAAATGCTAAACTATTCTGGGGAGAATAGGATCAACGTTGCTGCATCGGTAGAGTTTATACACAATGCTACTTTACTTCATGATGATGTACTCGATGAAAGTGAGGCACGCCATGGAGTTAAAACAGCGAATAAGATTTGGGGAAATAAATCAAGCATTTTAGTTGGTGATCTATTGTTGACTCTAGCATTTAGATGGCTTATAGAGTGTGGAAATTTAAATATTCTCTCTATTTTATCTAAAGCATCGCATTTACTTGTGAAGGGTGAAATAAAGCAGATGACAGCACGCTTTGACCCCCACACAGTCAGGGAAAATTATTTTGATATCATTGGAGAAAAGACAGCATCTTTATTTTCTGCATGCTGTGAAGCTGCATCAACAGTATCTGGTGCAACAAATGACGAAACAGAGAGGCTAAAGAATTTTGGTTTTAATTTTGGTATGGCATTTCAAATAGTTGATGATATGCTCGATTATACTGCTAATCAAGGCACTTCTGGAAAGCAAGTCGGAAAAGACTTTTTCGAAGGTAAAGTCACCTTACCTGCTATTATAGCATACGAAAAGGGCAGTCCAGCAGAGCAAAAATTCTGGGAAAAATGCTTTTCTTCAGCTAGACACAATTTTGACCAAGCATTACACTATATTAATCACCATAATGCCATTCAGCTTTCTATGGAAAAAGCTAGACACTACATTAATATGGCACAAAATGATATTAGTACTTTTTCTGATTCTTTTTATAAAACTACTTTAATTAACTTTTTAAATGCGAGCATAGAAAGACGAATGTAGCTGGCGCTTGATATTTTCAGATTAATTGTTATATATTTATTAGATTCTTAAGGGTAATGATATGTCAGATAGCAGTAAGGAGAAAAAGAAGAAGTTTGCTGATATGGTAAGTAGGCAGAAAGGTGACGACCAACAAAGTGATAACCATAAGCAAACTGATGATTTAAATGAAGATCTCAATACATTAAAAGAACGTGCAGTTCAGCTTGAAGATCATTTACGCCGTGCTGTTGCAGATAATGAAAACGTCAAACGTATAATGCAAAAGCAAATTAGCGATGCAAGTGACTACGCAGTCACAAAACTTGCACGTGATATGATCGACTCGTGCGACAATTTAAAAAGAGTAATGGAAATTTTGAAAGACGGTGATCCTGTTCATGAGGGGATTAAAGTAGCTTATCAAAAAATTATAAATGATCTAAAAAAACATGGAATAGAGGAAGTAGATCCACTTGGTGAGCTTTTTGATAGTAATTTACACCAAGCTGTTGTGGAAAGAGAAGACAATGAAAAAAAGCCTGGCACCATTGTAGAAGTACTACAAACTGGTTATACTATCAAAAATAGGTTGCTCCGTCCTGCAATGGTTATTCTTTCTAAGAAATCTGCTGATTGTGGAAGCGATTAGCATGAGGTAAATGTATAATGACAAGTATTGTCTTTTCAGGTATCCAGCCAAGTGGCGTATTACATTTAGGTAATTATCTTGGTGCAATCAAACAGTGGATAGACTTACAGGATAAATACAAATCTCTTTTTTGTATTGTCGACCTACACGCAATCACAGCAAATAAGCTTCCCGCAAGTGAATTAAAAAGTAATATTTTCAAAACAGCAGCAGCTTATATTGCATGCGGAATAGATACAGAAAAGTCCGTTATTTTTAGTCAGTCCACAGTTAGTGGTCATGCAGAACTGGGCTGGCTGCTTGGATGCTATACACCAATTGGTTGGCTTAATCGCATGACTCAATTTAAAGATAAAGCTGGCAGCGATAAACAAAAAGCCTCTCTTGGATTATATAGTTATCCAGTACTTATGGCTGCAGATATATTGTTGTATCAAACTAAATACGTTCCTGTTGGTGATGATCAAAAACAGCATTTGGAGCTTGCACGTGATATTGCATCAGCTTTTAACAATCATTATAAGCTGGATTATTTCATCGTACCTGAAATCTTAACTTTGGATTGCACATCAAGGATAATGAGCTTAAGGGATGGCACAAGCAAGATGAGTAAATCTGATCCTTCAGAACATTCGTGCATTAACCTTGATGATACGGATGACTTAATTGTCAAAAAAATAGAAAAAGCAAAAACAGATTCAATTCTAGGCTTTGCTACTTTAAAGTGCCGACCAGAAATAAGCAATTTGATAAACATTTATTCAGTGCTTAGTAATGTAAATGCAGAAAAAGTATGTGAAGAAGTGAACAAACATGACATGAAGCACTTCAAAAAAGAGTTAGCTGATTTAATTATCAGTGTTATATCACCCATACGTGAGAAAATGAATGATCTTTTAAAAGACCAATTCCATTTACATGAAATATTAAAAAAAGGCACAAAGAAAGCAGCAGAAATTGCAACCCATAATATAAAAGAAATCAAGGATATTATTGGATTTGCTCAATATCTGTAAGGTTCCAAAGTGTGATGGTGCGAACCGTCATACCGCCGCGGTATCTCAGCCGCTAACACGTAGCGGGATGACGGTTTTTCAAATTGTCGGTAAATCTAAGTCAGTTTAGCTATAGGCAGCAATTTTCTGTATTTATTTTAAGTTGAAGAAAGCTCAAATGAAAAATCGTGTTTTGCTAAAAATCACAGAATGCAGTCTGGTTACAAAATTCTCTAATGGTCTTAAATAAAACTTCCAGTGAATGATTGTCAGACATATTGTGCTCTGCTGATTTTATTAAGTGTACTTCAACATCGGTTGACTTAATTTTTTCAGCTAAATTCAATGAAGTTTGATAAGGAACATCTTTATCATTAATGCTATGCAGCAAGCGCACAGGACAGTTTATATCTATTGTCTTTTTGTTTAAAAGAAGGTTCTTTCTGCCATCTTCGATCAAATTTTTAGTTATTTTGTATGTACAATGCTCTGAAGTAAAATCTATTACACCTTTAGAATCTAGTTCTTCTTTTTGCTTGCCTGACAATTGCTTGAATATCAAATCTTCAGTAAAATCGGGAGCAGACGATATACCAATTAGTGCTGCAATTTTTTCTGGAAATTGAAGGGCAGTGAGCAACATCAGCCATCCTCCCATACTTGAACCTATAATTATTTGTTTATCGCTAGTTAATTCACTCATTACTTTAGCACAATTTTTTTGCCAATCACTTATCGTGTAATCAATAAAATTACCACTTGAATGACCGTGACCAAAATAATCAAATAGCACAAGTGCTACGTCATTTTCTTGGCAAAATTTGTAAATAGCAGTTGCTTTAGTTCCATCCATATTGGATGCAAATCCACCGAAAAAAACTACAGAAGCTTTCTTTCCTTGTAGCTTTCGATATGCTATGTGACCATTATTTCCATCAAACAATTTACAATAATCCATACTACTTTGGCAAAGCAACCGGGCTATCACTCAATTGATGCAAATAACTAACTAGATCTGCAATTTCTTGTGGATTGGAAATACCTGCAAATGCCATACGTGTACCTTTTATATAGGCTTTTGGGTTCTTTAAAAAGGCAAATAGCTCCTCATACCCCCATTTTCCACCTCTTTCAAGCACTGCTTTTGAGTAATTGAATGAGTTACCAAGATGGGCCTTTTTATTTCCAACTATGTTCCATAAGTTTGGTCCTACTTTATTCATTCCACCTTTCTCAAAACTATGGCAGGCTATACATTTTTTTGCTGCTGATTTACCTTTCTCAAAGCTAGCATTCTGCATGAGCGCTCCAATATCAAGCGCCACTTGCTCGATTTTTTGCTGGAACTCATTGCTGCCAGCAGCTACTATCGTTTGGTGTTCAATCTTATATTCTTCTGGACTGTAAAGCATATCAACTACATTACTAACTATCATAATGATTAGCCCAGAAAGTAAAATCGATGCTGCAATCTTATTAAGCTCCATAGTTAATTTTTATTAAGTAATGTTACTTAAATTATGCGAATATTTTCGCAAATAGCAACCAATTACCTTGAAGCTCGCTAAAGATGAGAGTCTCTATAGCTGACCCAAGAAAGGTTTTCCTACGTCCATACCGCCGCGAACCGTCATACCGCGATTCATTCGCGGTATCTCAGCCGCTAACAAGAGATCCCGCTAACAAGTAGCGGGATGACGAGGTTCACTGCCATTAAGTTAAGGAAAGAATGGTTAAAAACTGAACTAAAAAGTCAGAAATAATTAAGGATTTATGACAAATACTGAAACAGAATAGAGTAAACTTTAAAGAAGATAAACTCTGAAGTGTAAATTACTTAAGAAATAGTTTGTTTAGAAGTCATTTTACAGGAGCTATGGCAATAAGCTACCCAGTTATTATCAGAAGATATGAATACTACCTCTAGTCAAAATATGTGTTTTCTAACCCTTTTTTGGTAATTGAACGAACGAAGATAAGGTACCTTATGACGATCAACTTTCCTTCCCTTTCTTACCGCCAAAGTGTTCATCAAAAATAGCTTTGATAATTGATCCATAATGCAGTCAGTATCTGATTCCGTAGCAAAAATGTCGAAAGCCAAGTTTTTGATCGCGTTAAATGAGACAGATTTGTTAATGCTCCTCTTAAGCTTATCATCGGTTAAGTCCATATTCAACGCTTCTTCTACATCTTCTGTCATAACACTTTCTAGGTTGCTAATAAAGATAGCTGACCAAAAATCCTGTTTAACAGACTCAACACTTTTTCCTGTAAAATTTTCTAGACTTAGTCTTCCTTTGAGTTTTGCAAAAAATGTCTCAACTCCCCAGCGTAAAAAATATAACTCCTTAAATCCTCCAGTTTGAAACTTTTGTTCATCCATTAATGATGTAGCTAACACTTCAATTTCACCAGATGGCAGTACCACTTTGAAGCGTTATTCCACTATTTTCTTGTTTTATCTTACGCTGAGCACATATGGTAACCTCAACACTAGATGGGCTTTTTTCTTCAAACATAGCATTCACTTCATTAAAAGATGATCTGGGACATCGAATGACATAAGCAATTTTTCTTTTTGTAAGGCTAGAAAGAAATTTATAAGGTAAATATACAAATCAGTAAGTCATTAGTATTTACAACTTTAAGCATTTCATCTGCTAAGTTAATTTCATGAGTGTTACCTCTATCTAACACTGACCTTATGGCAACATTATTTAGCACATCTTAACAAACCGCAAAGGTTGCACTTGCATAATCACCTAAATCTTTTGGTTTTTGGTTACGTATTTTTCTTGAGCCAAATTCATTTTTTATTTCAACGCTTGTTGGTAAAATGATTTTGGAGGCATCAAGAGCTAACACTCTAAAGCCAAAACAAGTTTTAAATTTTTGGTCTTGGTAGTACAAGGAAACCACACCTTCGTTAATTTCTGAAAATGCACTGTGTTTCATTTTTTTTCTTGCTTGACTAAAAGCACTAGCAGTAACGGTATAGTCTTTTTTCCTATATAAAATAAATTCGTTTAGTATTACTTGCAGCGACTTTACACTTTTTCTTAAAATTAAGATAAATATGTCAATAAAAGATAACTTCCTCTTTCTCATAAAATCTTTTGAAGATGATTTATGGGATTCTATAAATTCTAGACTTGCCAATTCATTTTGAATAAATTTTATTACTGCCTTTTTTACTCATACTACCTTTAAACTTATTGGTATACATCATTATCCCATAAAATCTATCTTTTTTCCTTAACTTAATGGCAGTGTGACGAGGTTATCGTCATGCCGCCACGAACCGTCATACCGCGATTCATTCGCGGTATCTCTTAGCCGCTAACAAGTAGCTGGATGACGATTGTCAGGGTGTAATCCCAGTGTCCCTATGATGTCATCCCAGTGCCCAGACACTGGGATCCAGGAAAGTTTGCTTGTAAGCAAGCAAACTAGCACAGAAAGTTGTAAGTTAAAAATGTGATATAAAAGAGATAAGAGGGAAAGATAACCCTACTCACTATAGGAATAGGGCTATCACGGGCGTGTGCGACCGAATGAAAGTTGGTATTACAACCGTAGCCATCAAGGTAAACTAGCCCCATCTCTCGATACGTTTGAATAGTTGCATGGGACATATGTATGCACCCGTTTACAATCTTAAATTAATTAAACTATCGAGGTTATTTATTATGATTACATCTTATCAAAATTTCATTGGCATTGATATCGGAAAATTTAAAAATGTTGCTGCAGCTTATAACCAAAGGAGCGCTATCAAGTTTGACAATGATGCTACTGGTTGGCAACAGTTGTTTCAAAAATTTTCAGATATCCTACCTAATTCTCTAGTAACTTTAGAAAACACTGGAAAATATGAGCTTGGCTTAGCACATTTTCTTGTTGATAAGAATGTTGCTGTACATCGAGCTAATACTCGTAAAGTAAAAAGTTTTATCATATCACATGGAACTTTAGCAAAGACAGATCAATCAGATGCAAGAGCCCTTGCTCAATATGGTTTTGAACGCTATAGTGCTCTATCTCTATTTGTGCCTATGTCAAAAGAACAAACCGCCTTAGTTGCACTCTGTCAACGTCGTGATGACATTACGCAAATGAGAACTCAAGAGAAATGTAGGCTTGCAGCACCTGAAAACGACTATATAAAGGAAAGTTGCCAAAAAACAATAGACTTTTTTACCAGTCAGATAAATGAGTTCAACGATGCCATACAAAGAATTATTGATAAAAATCCAGAGTTACAAAAGCGTCAAAAAATCTTGAGAACAGTGCCAGGAATAGGTCTCAAGTTATCACAAGTTTTTGTGTGTCTAATGCCAGAACTTGGCCACCTAAACAAAAAAGAAGTTGCAAGTCTTGCTGGAGTTGCTCCACATCCAAAAGAAAGCGGTAAAACTATTGGTTACCGAAGGATAACAGGTGGTAGAAGCAATGTTCGTGCAAAGCTTTTCACAGCTGCTATGGCTGCTGCAAGATCTAAATCTGCACTTGGTGCTTTTTATTCTGATCTTATTGGTAGAGGTAAAAAGAAGATGGTAGCTATAACAGCTCTAATGCGAAAAATCATAGTAATTGCCAATGCAAGACTTAAAGAAGCAATTAATATGAAATAAAAAAAAATCTGCATAGAAAATAGGTTAACGGATATGTGCGTCTACACACATTTAAAGCACATATTCGTTAACCATAAAATCTAAGCAGTGGTTGCTGTTTGATATAAATTTCTTTCTGTATAAACTAGGATCTTTGTTACCAAAATACATTTTTCAATTGAATAAAAATACAAAATTATCAACAAATGAGACTAAATTCAAAAAATTTTAAAAAACATAGTTGATGGTTACAACATTTTCGATGAGATTATATGGAAAACTGGATCCCAGTGTCAAGCACTGGGATGACAAAAAAAGGAGCACTGGAATGGCACCATTTGTTATGTTTAACAAAGTTCGTACTTAGCTTCATGTTAGCCATAAATATTTAAGAAATTTACCAAATGGAAAAAAAGGCAAAAGAAGCCCCATGGTTAACTAGTTCTGACACTGGTTTCCATCCAAAATGGTATCATTCCAGTGTCAAGCACTGGAATGATACCATTTTGGATGGAAACCAGTGTCAAGCACTGGAACGACAAAGGAGAGCAGTGTCAGCTACTTGGATGACACCTTTTTTCTACTTAGTGTGGGTTATACAAGAAGTCTATTGTATAGCTATTGCTGATCGTATATTACTTATAGCTTATCTATTCAAATTTTGACTTTATTTTTCATAATTCATTATTGACAGAAATTATTAATTGGGTTATTATTAAATTATCGTTAACAAGTGAGGCAAAGAAATGATGACATCCAATAATTCTTCATTGCTAAAAGATAGTCAGGAGCTTACTAAAACTAAGGGGACTATATGGAAACCTTTAATTGCTGTTTCATTATTATCTGTATTTAGTTTTACAGCTGGTCAATATCTTCCTTATGTTATTATAGCAGTGTCTGGTTCTGGTGCCATTGCAGCAGTTCCTTTAGCAATCTTTGCTGTTTCTGCGGTTGTTGCACTTATTTCAGTGACATATCTTGTTAAACTGGCTATTTCTAGAGATGATAATAAGAAAGAAGCAGGTCTTAATGGACAGGAATTCGGCCATACTCCATCTCAAGAACCACAAAAATTTGTGTGTAAAAATTGTACTAATCTGGAGAATAAATCAAATGTACCTACTCCTCAATCACCTATAGTAACGTTTGGAACACAACCAAATTCAAGTGCCAATATGCTACAGCCGCTGCCAACTCCTGAGCAATTCAATCAAACAAGTGGTGCATTACCTCCACCACCTCCTCCACCACCTCCTCCACCACCTCCTCCTCTGCCAACTCCTAAGCAATTGAATCAAACAAGTGGTGCATTACCTCCACCACCTCCTCCTCAAAATTCATCAACTCAACAGGGTAATGATGATTTACTTAGTAGTATAAGAAAAGTTATCGTTAATCTAAGTACGAGCAAAGAACGGCAAGAAGCACGCGATGAAAAATTAAAACAAAATAGGGAAAAACGAGAAAAGAATAGTGAAGGTAAGCAAACAGATTCCAAAAATCCTTTACTTGCAGAAATAGGAGCAGGTTTAAAATTGAAATCAGTTAATAAAAATCAACAAAGCCCTGAGAAGAGTACTCCAAAAACAAAGTGTGATAGAGATTTTATTCTTGCAAGGGGAGCAGTCATGCAATTGTCAAATAGTGAAAGTGAGAGTTCTAGTAGAGAGTCAGGTTGGTCTGATGAAGGCGAACAGGAAGAAGTAGGACCGAAACAAAAGATGCTGACAAAACACAGGAAAAAATCTATGCCTTCAAACCCCCAATCGTTCCATAAAGAAAGAAGCAAGAGTCCTGACAGTGGGAATGTATCTGGTGATGATGCAAAACCTGAACCCACATCTCCGTCACATCCTGCACCAGAGGCAGGGAAGCAACCGATACCGCCTAAGCCTGCTGGTTTACAAACGAAACCTGAAGCTCCTCCTGTAAAAGAAGAGAGTCCAGTAAGCAGTGAGATGAAAGATCCATCTACTCTTTCTGTTAAGGATCACATAAAAAAGTTTGGTGGAGAAGCGTTGCGATGCCAAAAGGAAAATGTTGTACAAAGACTATGATAACTATGAAATGGTCAGCCATGCACTTCCCTTCCTTTTCAAAATAAGTTTACCTACAGGTCTGATTGTATTAAGATTACTTAATACAATCAGATCTATTATATGCGTTTATCCAAGTATTACTTACCAACTTTAAAAGAAAAGCCTGCTCATGCTAAAATTATCTCCCATCAATATTCTTTACGTGCAGGTTTAGTAAAACAGGTAGCATCTGGCATCTATTCTTGGTTACCACTTGGTCTCTTAGTGCTTAAAAATATTGAAAACATTATCAGAGATGAAGTGAATAAATCTGGTGCAATTGAAGTGTTGATGCCTTGTGTCCAACCAGCAAATCTTTGGCGAGAATCGGGACGTTATGATGATTACGGTAAGGAAATGTTGCGTATAAAGGATAGGCATGAGGAAGATATGCTTTTTGGTCCAACGTACGAGGAGGTAGCAACTGATTTAATTAGAGATGTGGTAAAAAGTTACAAAGATTTGCCACTTTGTTTATACCAAATTCAATGGAAGTTTCGTGATGAGGTAAGACCACGTTATGGTGTTATGAGGGGCAGGGAATTTTTGATGAAGGATGCGTACAGTTTTGATGTAGATTACGAAGGTGCACTGAATTCATATAATTTGATGTACAAAACTTACATAAAAATCTTCAAACGCATGGGACTTACCCCAATTGGAGTGAGAGCTGATACGGGGCCAATTGGAGGAAATTTGAGCCACGAGTTTCATATATTGGCAAACACTGGTGAAAGCACTTTATATTACGACAACAAATTTTCTGAACTACTAGAGAGTGAAGATATTGAAAGTTTAAAGAGTATATACGCAGTTGCAGATGATATGCATGATCCTGAGACTTGCCCTATATCACAAGAGCAGTTAAATGTTAGTAAAGGTATTGAAATAGGGCATATTTTTTATTTTGGCGACAAATACTCAAAGCCTATGAAGGCAAGTGTTACTTCTCAAGATGGAAAAAATGTCAATATACATATGGGTTCTTATGGCATTGGGGTTTCAAGGCTTGTTGGTGCAATAATAGAAGCTTTTCATGATGATAAGGGAATTATCTGGCCAGAATCGGTGGCTCCTTTCAGAATTGGTTTAATCAATTTACAAACGAAAGTAACGGAGGCTGCAGATAAAATATACAAAGCTTTGAAGAGCGATGAAGTGCTTTACGATGATACGGAAGGAAGTGTAGGAGTAAAATTTTCTAGAATGGATCTGATAGGCTTGCCGTGGCAAATAATTGTCGGAAAAAAGGCAATAGATGAAAAGATAGTTGAAGTAAAAAATAGAGCAACTGGAGAGGTAAAGGAAATGCAGATTGAAGAAGCAATAAATCACTTTAGCACAAAATGATACACGGTATCGGCACTGACATAGTATATATACCAAGAGTATTGAGAATATTACAAAAATACGGGGAAAAATTTCTCAATAGAATCTACACTGAAAAGGAAATAGAGCTAAGTAGAAAGTATAATAGTCAAGAAATGCGAGCAAGGTATTTTGCTAAACGCTTTGCAGCAAAAGAAGCTTTTGTTAAAGCACGAGGTACTGGATTTAGTCAGGGCATTACAATGAAAGATATAGAAATATACAATGATGTGAGAGGCAAGCCATATCTTACCGTTAGCAAGGATTTTATCTCCAAAATTCATCTTTCTTTAAGTGACGATGGAGATTACGCTACTGCATTTGTTGTAATTTGCGTCTATAGCTCACACAGATAAAGTTTACTCTTTTGTCATCTTATGGCTTACTGTATGAACATTCATTTTTAAAGGTAAACTGCACAGCAAATGGTCAGTGCTTGACACTGTCCTCCTTTGTCATCCCAGTGCCCAGACAATGGTTTTCTGCAATCTCATCGAAAACGTTTTTCTATGCTAGTTTGCTTGCTCACAAGCAAACTTTCCTGGATCCAAGTAGTCAGGGCACTGGGATGACATCTTTGTTGTGTTTAACAAAAACAAATGTTCGTACAGTTGTGGAATGAATCGCAGTATAGCTATAGCATACACAAACGACTAGTTTGCCAAAAAAACATAGCGGTTTTTCTATGATTTTAGTATAATTCTAGCTTTACCTAAACAAAAAGATGAATTATTTAATGGACTGTGTTTTAACGTCTCTTTCCTTACCATTTTCAATTACTGAGAATTATTTATTAATTACTGCGTTGATTCCACTTTTAAGTGCGTTAGTTATTTTTTTTACTGGTAAATGGCCCGGAGTGAACAATAGTATTACTGTCACTTCTTCTGTACTTCTGTTTACGTATACGTGTCTGTGCACTTTATATTGGGTATATGGTGATCATTCTCAATTTATTCTCATGGATTTTGGTAATAATTTGCACATTAGTTTAAAGCTAGAGTCTACCGGAGTAATATTCAGTTTATTAATATCGTTTTTATGGGTGCTGACCAGTATATATGCAATATGTTATATGCAGAATAACTATGCTGATAGCAATCACTCAAGTTTTCTATGCTTTTTTTCAATATCGATTGGCTGTGCAATGTTTATTGCTTTTTCTGGAGACTTGCTCA
Organism: Wolbachia endosymbiont (group A) of Aleiodes leptofemur; assembly: GCF_964028465.1. NCBI lineage: Bacteria > Pseudomonadati > Pseudomonadota > Alphaproteobacteria > Rickettsiales > Anaplasmataceae > Wolbachia > Wolbachia endosymbiont (group A) of Aleiodes leptofemur. Next base: position 355,819 of record NZ_OZ034782.1, on the reverse strand, counting down.
CTACATTTGTCTTTTATGAGCTTCTAACTATTAGTACATACCCTCTGGTTACTTACAACTCAACAAATGAATCAATGATTGCAGGACGCTATTACTTTGGCGTGCTATTTTTCTCTTCTTTGGTATTATTTTTTCCTGCAATAGGCCTTTTATATCATGAATTTCATACTTTAGACTTTGTAAGCGGTGGAATATTCAAATTTGATACTTCACCCATCACTTTCATTGCAGTTTGTTTTGCTATGCTGATTTACGGAATAGGAAAAGCTGCATTAATGCCAATGCATTTTTGGTTACCAAAAGCAATGGTTGCACCAACTCCTGTGAGTGCACTACTGCACGCTGTTGCTGTTGTGAAATCCGGAGTTTTCATCATCATAAAAGTTATATTATACACTTTCGGCGTCGATAATATGCAACGTTTTGTGCAGCAAAATTGGTTTGCTGGAGGGTGGCTTCCGTACGCTGCTGGATTTACTATTATTACTGCATCATTGATTGCACTAAAGCAAAAAGAATTAAAGAAATTGCTTGCTTACTCTACCATCTCTCAATTGTCGTATATTATATTATTCGCTTCAATTTTTAGTGATCTCAGCATGAGGGTTGCAATTTTTCAATTAGTTTGCCACGCATTTGCAAAAATCACTTTGTTTTTCGTTGCCGGAGCAATAATAACGAGAGCAGGTGAGAAATATATAGATAAGATTTACGGTATAGGACGCAGTATGCCAATTAGCATGACAGCATTTGCTATAGGTGCATTGTCTATGATAGGGGTGCCGCCTGCTCCGACTTTTTGGGGTAAATTTCTCATTTTTCAAGCTGTTTTCAACTCTGGCAATGTAATACTTTCTGTGTTTGTAACTCTAGTGTTAATTGTTAGTACTATACTCAACGCTCTGTACTTTTTACCGATAATTTACAACGCCTTTTTCTTAAAACCTTCTCAGAATTACTTTATTAAAAAAACACCAATTCTTCTAGTTTTACCTCCAGTTATTACTGCTATGTGCACTTTGGTTATTTTTTTTAGCTACCAAGTAATATTTTAAAATCTGTATTTATAACCATTAACAATAAATTTAAATGGTATTATACCAGCCAGAGTTGCTTTTATATTCGACAAAGTGAAGCTAATCTCCACAGTATCCTCCTTATTTTGCTCGGTTGTAAAAACTACAGTAGCATTTCCAGCAAATGTAACTAAGTCCTTGGTCGATCGATCAATAGATAATGTTATTACATTTATGTTGGCGATTTTTCTTTTAGATAAAGACAAATTACCAGCTTCATTATTCGTTTTTTCCTGAAAGCCTTGATAGATTTTATGTATAGAATTGTTTCTTATAAAATTTTCTTGGTACTTCGGTTCAACGATCTTAATGGACTCGTATATTTCAATGTATTTACTTATTAAGTACCTCGCTGTGGAAGTGTATTCATCTTCCTTTTTACTGAAACTAAGCTTATGCATTGCAGAGAACTCATCTTCTGTGTGGTTCATATACTTCACAAAATTTAAATCTTTTTTAATAGGAAATAACAGGTATATGTTTAATGTTAATAAACATAAGCATACTAGGAGAAGCGATACTATTAATGCCATCCAAGATCTTTCTGCTACACAAAACAGATACCTATGGCAGTACCATTCGACTGCTTTACTGAAATAACTTTTGTTTTTTACTGATTCAAGCAATTTATCTTCCATAACACAATACTACCAGACCTAATCGGATCATTATAATAACAATAAGCTTAGATACTCTAAAAAAAACTTTAAAATATGTCTAAATTTTCCCAAATAGGATGAATGATTATATCACCTTGTTCTGCAATGAGGTAGAATTTATCGATTTTGCTCACATCTATATTTATCATTTTTACACTGAAATTTTCAGGATCATAAGTATTACTTTCTACACTTTTGTGATAATTATAATAATGTAATTTATTTTGATCATCAAAATAACCAAATTCATCAGCAAAGGTTCCCACTTTTCTACCTTTACCACTTTTGACTAGCTCAAATAGATCAATTACATGGTTTTGGGATCCAGGCTCAATAGGCCCTTCTGCAGCAAAAAATTTAGGTGCATGACCAATGTATTCCTTAAATTTTAGATTATGAGTCTTTTTTACACTACCAAAATCCACAAATTTATATTCATCTGAAATACCAGAATATTGTGGATCATACTTTTTATATTCAAAAAACTCATTACCTAAAAAATTACAAAACGTTAATTTATAATTATCATGATCGGATTTTACGACTTTAAGGTAATGAAAATCTCCAGGAATCTTTACTTCCTCTTCCGTAATATGATTACGTACAACAAGCTCACCATTTAGCATATGATAGCCAATTTTTGGCAAAGTAGCTATATTGATTGTCTTGTTTAGCTTAAAATTTGCTTCATAAATGCCACTTAACAACTCCTTTCCTTTTTCTAGGGTTATGTCTTGATCTGAAGCTATATTCTTAATTAAGCTTAATTTTTTCTGCATGTTCAATATGGCTTTCGTCAAAACTTCTATTGATTGCCATACAGTTAATTTATTATCAGTCAAATTATATACTTCGAGTATTAAATTAACAGAATTTTATCATGAATTTATGTTAAAAGTATTATACTTTGTAAACTTATGTCATGATATTAACTACATTAGCTAAAACATGCTTTTTATCTAAGTGGAGTTGCTTTGCGGCAACGAAAAGTTCATCTATTTTTTTCCACTGACTTAGCAGAATTTCAACACCATTTACTTCTCTCTTTATGCTTTCTAAAATGAAGGCCTGAATTATATATGATGCTAGTTCTAGTTCGATTTCGCTATTAATTACTTTATTAATCATATTGGGATTCTTTAAATCATGAAGAAATTTATAAAAGCATTTGTATGCTTCATAAGCATCACTACTTATTGTATTTATTATCATTCCTGGCATTCCAGGAAATAAAGTAATCATTTCGTCAAACGTTTGATTATCAAATTTACATTGAGATGAAGCAACTTGCTTTGTTTCATCATAAGTTAATGGGAGTAAATTTAGCTGAAAGCACCTACACCGGATAGTGGTTTGTATATCATATGGCTTATGGCTAATTATAAATATCTTAGAATTTTTTGGCGGCTCTTCTAATATTTTCAATATTGCGTTTTTAGCGTTATTAGTCATTGCCTCTAAGCTATCTATTATAGCTATTTTGTGTTCTGATTGAATGGGACTTAAGTGTAGAAAGTTTTTCATTTCTCTGACTTTTTCTATTCCGATAGTATCACCTTCAACAATGTGTAAGTCCAATGCTACTTCATTATAGTTTTTTATGAGTAACCAATTAGAGAAGGATTTTGCAAGTGTTGCTTTTCCTATACCTTTTTTACCACAGATCAGCCAAGACTGAACAGATAAGTTGTTCATTATTTTTTTTTTGGCTTGGTTGTGGCCTATTACTTTTTTCATTCTTTCTCCTATAGATTTTAGTTTGAAAATGCGTTGTTTACTGTTTGTAATGAAATTGCACCTTCCCTTAAAACCTTAATCTTATCTTCGGTTAAGTCAATAATAGTAGATTCTATACCAGAAACTAGTTCGTCATCTTCAATCACTACAGATAAATGTTGCTTAATGGATTGTGGTATATCGTTTGCCTTACATACACTTTCTTTTCCTGAAATATTTGTACTAGTTGCAACTATTGGAACTTTCAGTTTGTTTAGTATTGAAATTGCAATAGGATGCTCAGGAATTCTGATACCTATACTATCTTTAAAGAATTCGTTTGGCAATATGTTGTTGTTTTTAAGTGGTAAAATATAGGTAATTGGTCCAGGAGAAAAGTGGTTTATTAAATCAATATATCTTTCCTTTACCTTTGCTATTTTTGTCAAATTGTAAATATCACTAACAAATATAGACAGTGGTTTATTTTGAGAGCGTTTCTTTATCTGATATATTTTTCCTATAGATTCATTATCTAGTGCATTACAAGCAAGAGCATACACTGTTTCTGTTGGAAAACACACTAATAAATTGTTCTGTATTGCATTTATTATTTTAGATACCATATAGCTAAAAACTTATTCATAACAACTAGATCAGTTTTGTTGCACTGTATCTTATATAGTAACTGCTAGTTTTTGTAAACGTAATGCAACGCAGCTTACCATTTGTTATGCAGATTTGCTACAACCCAAACTCTTCATTGACTTTATCAATTATTGCCTGTGGTGGATCCTCTCCCCATCCTGAATACAAAATCTCTCCATAGTCTGCAACATCTATAGAGCCAGTTCTGCTTTTTGCTAGAAACATTTCTCTTTTCTCTTTATCAACTAATACATAATGCCACGCTGATTTTCCACGATCTTTACCACGGACTAAGTATATAAGATCTGACCTACTTCTTTTTGTTGCATCAGCAAAAGATCTTTCATTGACAGTTCTGCTTTTACTTCTTATGCCGCCACTTTCAGAAAAAGCTTCCTTGGATTCGGTTTTTTTGCCTGCTAATTCAGAAATTTTTCCTTTTTCCCCTAATGCCCGTTCTTTGGTGTTTTGAGACGAATACTTACTGGAAAAACCTTCCCCTGTACCGCCAGGAGTCCTGTTTGTGAAACGCTTAGCAAATGAATTATTGTCGTTGTTTTCTGCCATAAAAATCTCCAAACTTTAGATTGTAGAATCCAAACTTTTACTACACTTTATCATATGTTAATTAAATTAATATAAATGAAAAATAATATAGTAATTATTACAGGAATTACGGCCTCAGGTAAATCAGAATTATGCGATAACCTGAGAGAAAAATATGGAAATATTAGTATAATAAATTGTGATTCAAAGCAGGTATACAAAGAAATTCCCATAATTACTGCTCAACCACTAAAGCAAGAAGAATTTTATAAATTATATGGTTATGTTTCAGCAAAAGAAAATTATTCCGTGGGTCTATGGTTAGAGGATTTAGAAAAAGAAGTTAATCACGCATTAGAAAATGCTCAAATACCTATCATCACTGGAGGAAGCGGGCTTTACATCAGCAGTTTAATCAAAGGCTTATCATCAATGCCACAAATAAGTCAGAAAGTAAGGAAAAATGTAAGCGAATTAAGGAAAAATTTAAGTAAAGAGGAGTTTTACAAATTAGTGCTAAGCAAAGATCCAAGGATTCAAGGTAAAGTATTCATGAATGACTCGCACCGCCTTTCAAGGGCACTTGAAGTTATCACTGAAACTGGCAAGTCGATTTTCGTATGGCAGAAAAATCGACAGCCTCCTTTATTCAATAATTTTAAGATATATACAATTTTGCCTAAACGTGAGGATGTATACCAAAAAATAAATTCTCGTTTTATCAAAATGATTGAAAATGGAGCAATTGATGAAGTAAAAAAGCTACTTAACATGAACCTAGCCCCACATTTGCCAGCTATGAAAGCACACGGAGTGCCAGAAATTATAAAGTACTTGAAAGGTGAGATTACTTTAGACGAAGCGATACAGATTGCTCAAACCAATACAAGACACTACGCGAAACGTCAGTATACTTGGTTTAAAAATCAATTTCCGAGTTCTAAAGTAATTGATTGTGCAAATAAGCTTACAGAGATTGAGATATCTTAATCATTATCAAGGCTAAGTCCTACCCTTATCGTGGGTAAGTGACTCTACACTGTTCACTTTCAGTTGCTTATCCAAGTCATGCTCTATTTTCAACTTAAATCCTAGCTTCTCGCAGAATTCGTAAAAATACTCCTTAATGACATCAAATAAATTTCTGCCATCAATTTTGTAATCTCTCAATTTTCGAGGAACAGTGAGCGACAATTTACCATCTTCATATGTTACATTTTTATCACCTTGAGACTTAAGTGTGAATTCTAGCGAGCTATCCAATTTACATAATTCTTCTTCCAGTTCTGCAAAAGTGCGAACTGCAATTTTTTCTTCAATTCTGATTGCCGCATGACTTGGATCACTACAATTAATATGTGTTACATGATTAGACTGAAACAATAACCCATATGTTTCAGCTAAATGAAGGATAGGTCCTCCTTTACCATACAATGCACCCACATAAGCAGCCTGGTTACAATTAGTGATTAGTTCTTCTAGAATAGAATCATTTGGAACTTCTGCTTCAGCATATTCAAATAGCTCTGTAAAAACTTGTTTTACAAATTGGCGGTACTTATTTTTGTCATTTGAAATGAGGTTGGTATGTTTATTATATAATTCATCAACAAGCTCTTTTGTTATAACTTTGTTCTGAATAACAAGTTTCATTCTTGGAAGATCTACGTACATAGTTGCACCAGAATTCGCTTCAGCATTATCTTTACCAGCCCTCAACCTGCTAAAACCAAACTTTTCTGCTTGAGCTCTTAGTGTAACTATTGGATTTTCCTTTTCTTTTGGTGTAGAGCCGTTCATCATTAATACCTTGATATAGACTGCTAATGGTATAATAATACATAAAAATGATTAATAAGTTAATAAAATACCTACTATAAGCCCTATGATAGCAAATATAGTTAGGGGTAACTTAGGCTTACCGACGATTTTAAAAACAACAAATTCGTCATTCCGTTACGTGTTAGCGGCTGAGATACCGCGAATGAATCGCGGTATAACGTTAGAGAGCTGTGCTAGCTATAGTGCATACCTGACCATAAGGTGACAAGATTTTAAAAAGGCTCTATAACAGTTTTACACATGTATGAATCTCAATGAGCAATCAGATTTTTCTAAATAGCAGGCTGGAGAATATACCTAAATTTCATTCCGCAATATTACCTAAACTTTGTGGTGGGGACAAGGTGGTGGATCTGCTGTTTTATAAGCCACTTAGTTATGTGGATAGAAGCAAGTTACTATCTGATGCTCGAGTTGGAGAACTTACAACTTTCATGGCAAAAGTTTATGAACATCAGCCGCCTACTTTTAGAGGTAGACCATATAAAATAGTCGTTGAAAGTGAGAGTCAGTATATGTTCATAGTCTTTTTTAATTACTCAGTTAAGTATTTATATAAACTATTTCCAACTGGAGCTTCTGTAATCATCAGTGGCAAGCTCGAAAAGTTTGCTGAACATTGGCAAATTACTCATCCAGATTACGTGTCGCTTGACATCAACCAATTTAAAGAAATAGCTTGCATAGAGCCAGTTTACCAATTATGCCGTGGCATTACCAATAAGCGCATTGGGAACATAATAAGCTCTAATCTAAAGGAATTGCCTGATTTACCAGAGTGGATAGATGATACATTAATCAAGCAAAAAAAATGGTTAAGTTGGAGGGAAAGCATCATAAAGTTGCACAGACCAAGCTCATTGGTGGAAGCTGAGGTTTGTAGAAAAAGGCTTGCTTATGATGAATTGTTTGCGTATCAGCTAGCGCTGAAACTTGCAAGAAAAAATCATGTGAAAGAAAGGGGAAGAGAATTTATAATATTGAGTAAATACAAAGAGCAAGTTTTAAATGAATTGTCGTTTCAATTAACAAATGATCAAACTCGTGCAATAGATGAGATCTCAGAGAGACAAAAATCCAAGTATCGCATGATAAGCTTGCTGCAAGGTGATGTTGGTAGTGGCAAAACCGTAGTTGCACTTTTTGCGATGATAAATGTGGTAGAAAACAACATGCAGGCAGCTCTAATGGCACCGACTACTATCTTGGCGGAGCAACATTATAATTGGATTGAGGAAGTTTTATCCTGTACCGATATAAAAGTTGCGCTGCTTACTGGTAAAACTTCGCGCAAGGAAAGAAAGATTATCATGAACGAACTTGCAAGTGGTGTTTTAAATATAGTGATTGGCACTCATGCACTATTTCAAGCTAACGTTACATTTAAAAATTTAGGGCTTGCAGTCATAGACGAACAACAGCGATTTGGAGTGATGCAGAGAAATCGCTTGGTAGGAAAAGGAGAAAATGCCGATATACTTTTTGTTACTGCAACCCCAATCCCAAGAACCTTGCAGCAAGCTATGTATGGTGATGTTGAATGTTCAATTTTGAAAGAAAAACCAAAATCCAGATTGCCAATAAAAACTGTAACTATGAACATTAGTAGGGTGCCAGATGTTATTGAAAAGCTAAAAGGTGCTATAAACAGGGGCGAAAAAGCATATTGGATTTGTCCATATATAGAAGAAAACGAAGAGACCAATATTGCTGCAGCAGAGATGCGTTTTCAGGAATTACAAAAAACATTTCTTGATAAAGTCGGGATAATACACGGAAAATTGACTCAGGAGCAGAAAGATCAAGTTATGTTTTCCTTCAAAAGGAATGAATTTTCTCTGCTTGTTGCAACCACTGTGATAGAAGTTGGTATAGATGTGCCAGATGCAACCATCATGATTATAGAAAATGCAGAGCAATTTGGGTTATCACAATTGCATCAGTTAAGAGGCAGAGTAGGGCGAGGAAACAAGCCATCTTTTTGTGTATTATTATACGATAATTTAAGTAAAAGCTCATCTTCAAAGTTAAAGATCATGTGTGAGTCACAAGATGGATTTTACATTGCTGAAAGGGATATGATGCTAAGAGGCAGTGGAGATATTTTAGGCACAAAACAATCAGGATGTATGGAATTTAAATTTGCTGATTTATATCAGGACAAAGAGCTGCTCAATCTCGCGTATAATAACGCAAAAGGCGCAATGGCTGATTTTGAATTACTGCTTGATATATTTGAATATAGGAGTAGATTACATTTTTCAAAATTTCAGTAGGAAAACCAGGTAGCCCACAGAAACGAAAAAACTTCCTTGACAAACTCCGCCAGCCCCCTTATCATGAAACTGAAGCTATGTATGGTCCCAGAGTGTGATGGTGTGGATTTAGTATAAATAATTCTGGAGACTGTGTCCACTGATAACATATAAATTCATAAGGAGTAAGACCCTTAAGAGTTTTGAGTCTCTTTGCATAATTATAAGCCATAACAAAGTTATAAAGGTGTTCTTTAAGTTGCTGGTGCGATTGATAGTAATACTTCTTAACTGTAGCATCCTTTAAAGTTTTATTCATACGCTCGACTTGCCCATTCGTCCAAGGATGGCTAACTTTTGTCAAACGATGTTCAATAACATTCTCTTCGCAAACTCTATCAAATATATGTTGGAAAGCATACTTATGACGCTTCTGGTTTGTAAATTGTATACCGTTATCTGTCAAAATAGTATGGATTTTATACGGTAAAATTCTAATCAAATTACGTAAGAACTCAGCAGCTATGGGTTTTGTAGCACTGTTACACAACTCAACATAGGTAAATTTGGATGTCCTATCAATAGCAACAAACAAATGTAATTTGCCCTCCTCAGTTCTAACTTCAGCAATATCAATATGAAAGTAACCGATAGGATATTGTTTGAATTTCTTTTTTGACTTAACTTCTCCATCAACAGTTGGTAATCTGCTAATGTTGTGTCTTTGTAAACAACGATGCAAGCTAGAGCGAGTCAAATGCGGAATTGTAGACTGCAGAGCGTAAAGGCAATCATCTAGTGGCAGTAGTGTATACTTGCGAAATGTAACTATTATAGCTTCCTCTTCTAGCGTTAAAACAGTTGATCTTGGATGCTTTCGACCCATATCAGCATCTTTCGTAAATGAACGTTTTCTCCACTTAATAATAGTTTTTGGATTAAGGTTATAATGCTTGGAGAGTTTTGCTATGCTCTCTTTTCTATTTTGTATTGCTCTACGAATCGTCTGTGTTGTTTTGGCGCACCCATGTAATATCTGTCCCATAATGACTCCTTAAATGATGATGATAGTATACCATCACTCTCTGGGACCATACATCTTAATGAGGTTTACTCCTTTTACCGAAAAAAATATAATTCAATCTCCTATCTATAGTTGCCTCTATATCTTTGATTAATAGCTGCTTTATCATGTTTACTTTTCGCTTTGCATCTTGAGCTTGACGCTCATTGTTACCACTGTTATTGCTGTAATTATTCTTATCACTATAACTACTGCCACTTGGTTTGCTACTGTTACTGAACTCACCACCCTTTTTTCTTCTTGTGTTGAGTATCTGTATTATCTTTTCCTTTAAAAAGGACTTCCAGCCTGTGCCAAGTAATAATTTATAGAGAAAATGCGGAGTAAGAAACGCCACTAATATTCGAATAGAAATTCCGTAACCGAGATCTTCCCTATTTTCATAATACCACTTGCAATATTGAAACAAACGGTAAAACGCATTTTTGAAAGAGCAAAATTCTACAGCATACCAAAAACCATTGCTGAGAAACATGAGCACAATGCTGAATGTGTAAAGATACATTGTGAAGAGAAACAGTTTCACAATTATATCTTTTAGACTACCTAATATATAATTCAATAATCTTAATTTATAGAAAAGTGATATCATTTCACACCCACTTCAATATGGCTGGGGTGGAAGGATTCGAACCTTCGCGTGGCGGTATCAAAAACCGCTGCCTTACCACTTGGCTACACCCCAATACTACTTACATCAATAACACTATTAGCCCAATTAGTAAAAGATTTATTTGCTTTTTCTATGGGCATCACAGCAATAGCTGGCTGATCATAAGAATGCATTGCTTCGATTTTTTCTACAATTTTATCAACTTGATTATTCCTGCTCTTCATAATTGCCACTACTTCACAACTATTACTAATTTTACCTTCCCATAAATACAGAGAATTCACTTCGGGAAATATATTTACACATACAATTAATTTCTCGTTTAACAATTCTTCAGAAACAGTTTTAGCCTCCTCAAAATTTGAAAAAGTTGTATAAACCAAAACTAAATTATTCATTAGTAGCTACATAAATGCATTGCTACTATACTCTACCGAGATTTATTCATCAAGAGAAAATAACGCCAGCGCGTACTGTATGAACATTTGTTTGCAAAGGTAGTATGTTAAGTGTTATAGCTAGTTTGCCTCAAACGTAAAGGTGTCATCCCAGTGCCCCTGTGATGTCATTCCAGTGCTTGACACTGGAATCCAGTTTTCCATATAATCTCATCGAAAACGTTGTAACCACTTCCTATGCTAGTTTGCTTGTAAACAAGCAAACTTTCCTGGATCCCAGTGTCAGCTACTCGGATGACACCTTTCCTAGCAGAGAAATCACAATGTTCATACGGTTGTACGCATACCACTGGGATCTAGGATTTTTCTATAGTTTAAAAACAAAAAAAGGACGTTACTCATTGAGTAACATCCTTTTGGAGAAGGTAGAAGTTTTACTTATTACACTGTTCCTGGAGTTGCTGTAGCTCTTGAGTTGACAGGTTCTGCACTAGGTTGATCTAGAGATGCGCGTCGTTTTGCCAACTTTTCTTCGAGTTCTCTGTCAAATTCTTCTTTTAAAGGAAGAACTTGTTTTCTTGTTAGCGTAGAAGAACCAGAACCCATTCCACTATCAGTAGAATTACTGTGAGTGAGAGTTCTGTTACTCAAACTATCCAGGTTTTGCTCCACAATAGGATCACTGAGAACATCTCCACTGAAAGAACTTTGTCCATTTAAGTTAGTCAATGAGGCGCTTCTAGGTAGTTCTGGTGGAGCAACTGGAGTAAGCTTAGGAGTTAAGCTACTAGATGAATTGCTTCTACGGACTGTTGCAAAGTTCTGAGAATCTGAATCAGAGACAGTAGCAGTACTTTCAGTTCCTATAGAATTTAGTGAATTGCTTTTTGACAAGCTGTTAGATTGTTCAGAGCCTTTTCTTCCCAGTGAAGAGAATGATGATGACACAGACCTAGTTAAACTTTTGACAGAAGGCCTGTTAGCTTTTTTCTCTGCTCTGTCAAACATATTGCTTACGCTTGAGTACAAATGATTTTCTCTACATTCTTTAATAACCTTCTTAATTTCATCGTAATGTTCAGAGAAAACACTGTCGATGAAATAACTACCTTTAGGTAATGACCTTTGTGTTAAAAAGTTATGCAAGCTTTTTTCATTTAAATTATTAATGAATTCTTTCTGTACTTGCCATCCAGAAGTATGTTCAATCTCCCCTGATTTTGCCTTCTCTGCCATTTTTAAATCAATTTCTGACGATATTCCAGAAAGTACATTTTTCACTAACCCAGAATTATTTCCTTTATCAGCAAAAATTGCTTTCATATCATTTCTTATTTCGTCAGATTTCTTAATTGCATCTGGAGTAAACCTTTTTACCTTATCTAAATAGTCCGTCTCACCAGATGCCTTATGGAACTTATTTGCCACTCCTTCGCCTACAAAACTAGCGCCTTTTTTCAGTGAATCTACTGAATGTTCATAACCTTCTTTCACCTTATCTTTAACATGCACAGCACCATCTCTAACTTTTCCGGCAGCGTATGTTGATGCGTCCTTAACTTTCCCAGCAGTATATTTCGCCCCATCAACTGTTTTTTCTGCTGACCACTTGAGCCCTTTATATCCAGATTGAACTGTTTTTACAGCGACTTTTACAGCGAAATATAAAGCAAGACCAACTATAGCACCTGGTATAGCAAGTGTTGCACCAACTGCCAAAAGTGGTAGTACTGCCGTAAATAATCCACTTGCTGCACTTACTACAAGAATCTTATCTCCTTGTTTCATCTTAGAGAATTTTGTATCCCCTTTTAACAGGTCAGTAATTCTTTCTTTTAGCTTCTTGGGATCATTAGCAATATCTGAATTTGGTAGATTTTGCATCGTTTTATTCAAATCAAAACTATCTTCTGGTTGGTTTTGTTGAGTTCCAACAGAATTTGAATTTTTTTCATTATGTAACATTTTAAACCTCACTATTAATTAAATATATTATAATTGTATTCCTTGATTCTTAAGTTAGTGTTAAATTGATTGCCAGTATTTATTTGTCTTCAAATAATTTCGCTTGACGTGTTTTGTGGTAACATAGAAAATTAGGTCAAGAAGCTGCAGCATTTATGAAGTATAGAAAAAGAATACTCATCTTTTTGGCTGTTATAACTTTAATAATAATAGCTTTACTATTTAGGTATAATTCCCATTTTCACAAAGACGTAGTGCACTTAAAGAGTGACAACAAAGAATTCAAAAAAAAGCCAGAAAATTCCATAGAGTCGACCATATTACATAGAGAAAAGGAAGTGTACGATCATGTTTTCCATCCTGATGATTAATTTGTAAATAAAATAGCAATTTATGTTTGCATTTTCTTATTAAAGAAGTAATATTAGCGTATTAATTATAGAATCAATCATTATGTTTGATGATAATAATCCTTGGAATCTGGGAAAGAAACCGGTAGGGAACAAAACTCCTAATAATGAAGATATTTTAAGTAAAGCTGTATCTGATATAAGGTTCTTTCTTAATGGATTAACCAGAAACAGGGGCAAAAAACCTTATTTCATCATTTTCATTATTTTGCTGTTCTATGCTTGCACTGGCTTTTATATTGTCCATCCTAGTGAAGAAAGTATAGAACTTACCTTTGGTAAATATTCTAATACAGAAACACCTGGTTTGCGTTATCACTTCCCCTACCCTATTGGCAAGGTTTTTAAAGTGAACGTTAAGGAAGTAAATCGTGAAGAAATTGGGGTAAGTAGTTCTTATGGGCGAGATACAGATCGCGGTGAAGGCGTGATGCTAACTGGAGATGAAAATATAGTCAACGTTAACTTCGAGGTTCAATGGCGCGTTAGAGATGCTAAGGACTATTTATTCAAAGTGCGGGATTACAAACCCGGTTTCAGTGTTAAAAATGCTGCTGAAAGTGCCATGAGAGAAATAATAGGTAAAAATACGATCTCTTTTGCACTTGGTCAAGGCAGACCAGAAATTTCTAGAGATACTAGAATTCTATTGCAGCAGATTCTTGATGGATACCAAATGGGTATAGAGATTTTATCTGTTCAAATGAAAAAAATTGATCCACCAGAAAAAGTAATCAGTTCGTTTAGAGATGTACAAAGTGCTCGTGCAGACAAAGAGCGTACTATAAACGAAGCATATGCTTATAATAATGATATTATACCTCGAGCAAAGGGTGAAGCGATAAAGATAAAATTAGATGCACAAGCATATGAAAATGAAATAATAAATGAAGCAAAAGGTAATGCAAATCGCTTTTTATCTCTTTATGAGGAATATAGACAGAATCCTTCTCTCGTTAAGAATCGTATTTATCTTGAAACTATGGAAAATATTTTCAGTAAGGTAGACAAAGTTGTTGTAACTGATGATCTGAAAGGTATGTTTTCTTATTTACCTCTTACAAATTTAGGAAAATAACCATGAGTAGTAATATTAAAATTGTTTTTGTTTCTGTATTTGTTGTTTTATTGATTGCTTTATCTAATTCAATATTTGTTGTGCAAGAAACAAAGCAAGCGATAGTTATACAACTCGGTAAAGTTGTAAGGGATGTTAGGGAAAGTGGCTTATATTTTAAGTTGCCATTCATAAATAGTGTAGAGTTTCTTGATAAAAGAGTTTTAGATTTAAGTCCTGATAAGATCCCAAGGGAAGTGATAACAGCGGATCAAAAACGTATTATAGTAGATGCGTATGCAAAATATAAAATAACAAATCCTGTTACTTTTTACCAGGCTGTGAGGAATGAATCAGGGCTGGTTAGAAGATTGTATCCAGTTATAGAAGCACACATAAGAGAAAATATAGGCAGATTCTCGTTGATTAGTTTGTTGAATGAAAAAAGATCAGAGGTTATGCAATTGATTCAGCGTGGAGTTTATTCTGAAGCTGAAAAATTTGGCATAGAAATAATAGATGTAAGAATTAAGAGAGCAGATTTACCAGAAGAAAATAGTTCTGCAATATTTCGCCGTATGCAAACTGAAAGGGAAAAAGAAGCAAAAGAAATTAGAGCAGAAGGAGAGCAAGCGGGGCAGGAAGTTAGATCAAAAGCTGATAAATTAAAAAGGGAAATTATCTCCAGTGCAGTAAAAGAATCGTACGAAATAAGGGGCCGTGGTTATGCTGAAGCAACTAGAATTTATAATGAGGCATTTAAGGTTGATGAAGAGTTCTTTAACTTTTATCGCTCTATGAGCGCTTACAGTAAATCATTTGCCGAAAATAATACTAAATTTGTACTTTCACCAAACAATAACTTTTTAGATATTTTAAATAAAGGATGGAAATAATTTATGAAAAGTAAGGCATTTATTTTATCTATATTTGCATATTTTCTAATTGCGTTTTCTTCGTATGCTAATATGTTTGATTGGAATGCAAAAAAGGTCGTTGATGCTAGCACTACTGCATGCAACTGTAATCAAGGACTTGCCGATTTAGTGGAAGAACTCATTCCTGCGGTTGTAAATATTTCAAGCGAACAAATCATCAAACAAGAAAATAACAGCAGAACTAGAGTTCCATCTATGCCAGGAAATAATTTTTTTGATGATTTTAGAGAGTTTTTTGAGCATTTTGATCAGTTTTTTATGGATAGGGGCCCTAGTGTTAACAAAGAGGTGGTGTTGCTTGGCTCTGGGTTTATTATAGATAAAGGTGGAATCATAGTAACAAATTATCACGTTATTAAAAACGCCCAAGATATCACAGTTACTATGAACGATAATACTTATTTCAAAGCAGAAGTTTTAGGCTATGATGCAAGAACTGATCTTGCTGTGCTTAAGATTAATTCTGATAAAGATCTTTCTTCTGTTGCATTTGGTGATTCTGATAAAGCAAGGGTTGGTGATACGGTTATGGCAATAGGTAACCCATTTGGTTTGGGTGGCTCTGTAAGCACAGGAATTATATCTGCAAGGTCCAGGGACATTAGTATTGGCACTATGAATGAATTTATTCAAACTGATGCTGCAATTAATAGGGGTAACTCTGGAGGACCGTTATTTGATTTAAATGGAAAAGTTATAGGTATTAATACTGCTATCTATTCTCCATCTGAGTCTGGCGGCAACGTGGGTATAGGTTTTGCCATACCATCTAATTTAGCTATGTCAATTATTGACACATTAAAAAGTGGCAAAAAAATAAAACATGGTTGGCTTGGTGTGCAAGTTCAGCCTATAACGAAAGAATTTGCTGAGTCCTTGGGTTTAAAAGATATAAAAGGCGCATTGGTTGCAAGTATAGTAAAGGATAGTCCTGCAGAAAAAGGTGGGATTAAAGTAGGTGATATATTATTAGAATTTGACGATAAAAAAATCGATAGAATGACACAATTACCTCAAATGGTTTCAAGAGCTGGACCTGAGAAAAAAGTGCAAGTTAAGTTACTTAGAAAGAGCAAAGAGGTTAATATTAAAGTTGTGATCGGAGAATCTACAAATGATGGCCAAGATAACAATCAAGAAGAAAATAAATCAACATCTGATTATGTAACCGGTTTAACTGTTTCAAATCTGCCAAAAGAATCAAAAGAAAGTAAAAATAATGTACCTACAAAAGGTGTGATAGTTACCAATGTAGATAGTAACAGTAATGCCACGCTGCGTGGTATTAAAAAAGGGGACATCATTATCCAATTGGATGGAACTGATATAGAAAATACTAACGATTTTCAAAAACAAGTTGATTTAGCAGTAAAGAAAAACGGTAAAGATTCAATAATGTTGCTCATTTACCGCAATGGAAATCAATTTTTCGCTTCAATAAAATTAAAGAAGTAATTTTATTCACTAAATTTACAAAACAGTAGTGTTGTAAGCTCGCTACTGTAACACTTCAATCTTATAAAATAAATAAAAATCTACACTAGATTTCTTGCATAACCATATAAAAAATCAAAGGATGTCATTCCAGTGTCAGCTACTTGCATGACGCCGTCATAAAGGAACCAGTGTCGGCCACTTGGATAACACCATAGGGGTTACTTGGGTGATACTATAGGAGGTCTAACATGAACTTTCTAAAATTCATTGAACTGTGCTTTCAAACAGTGGTGCCGGGATGTGAGTATAATGATTATCAGTACATAAAAGTCATAGCAGACAGGCTGGAAGCAGCGAATGCTGGCGAAGTAAGGCGCATAATATTCAATATGCCTCCGCGTTCAATGAAGTCCATATGTATGAGTGTTGCGTGGCCCGCATGGATACTGGGAAATCAGCCAACTGCAAGAATAATAGTTGCAAGTTATTCTAAGTTGCTTAGTGAAAAACATTCGCTCGATACCAGGTGCATAATGCAATCTGATTGGTATAAAGAACTATTTCCAGAGGTAGAACTATCCAAAGACCAGAACACTAAATATAAATTCCAAACAGTGCAGAGAGGATTTAGAATCGCAACATCAGTTGGAGGAACATTAACCGGTGAAGGTGGTGACTTTATTATTGTGGATGATCCGCTTAACCCTGCTCAAGCTTTGAGTGAAACATTTAGAAAACGTGCCACAAACTGGTTCGATCAGACTTTAGTAACGAGACTCAACGATAGAAAAAAAGGAGTAATTGTGCTTGTGATGCATAGGCTCCACCTGGAAGACTTAACTGGGCACCTCTTATCTAAGCCAAAAAACATATGGCATCACATTTGTTTGCCAATGATTTCTGAAAATAAGGAGGTTATTTATTCAATTAATAACCATACTGGTGTCATTCCAACCCCCCCTCCTGTCATCCCAGTGCCCAGACACTTGTATCTGGGATCTCATTCCTTAACTTTATAGTGTAAATTATTTCAAATTGTGTCTAGCTGCAAGTATAATAATTTCCATTTATAGATAAAGTATGTTGCAAATGTTATGCCAAAGAGTATAATAAAATCTATATCAAATACTTTACAAGAAAAAGTGGTGATAGAGGCAAAAGCAAATACTAATAAGGATAATTTAAGAAAAGCGCATGCTAGAGTTTGAAGAAGCAGTAAAAATAAAAAATATTATTGAAAGGTTAAATAGCACATAATATAATATATATATAGTGTAAAAATGTAAATAATTTTATTGACATCTTTACATTAATAGTTCTTAAATATTTAGTACCGTAGAATTAAATTATTAAGTTTTATTAAGGAAGTAAAAATGGTGGAAAGCTTTTCAGGTAACAACAAAGGCAGTAATTTTATTGAGGAGGCAAAAATAATGGAAAATTTTTCAGATAATAACGGAAACGGTAGCTCAATCTTCCAAGGAAAAATCAGGGAGCAAGATTTCTCTGCAGAGCAGAAGTTAAATGAACTAAAAGCATCCATAGAGGAGCTCACCAGACAAGATTTGCTCAGGAGGCTCGAGTGTGAGCGTCAGGCTTCTAGTTGTATCGATGAAATATCATCTCAAGCAGAACTACATACCGAAGGAGGTGATGAGGATTACTTCACTGGTGAAAAAGGAAGAGTACTCGGAGATTTCTGGAATTTCTTTGAATCTCTCTTCAACCTTTTTGAAGTAGATGTAGATGATCCGAAAATCTACCAAATGCTCAAGGAGAAGAAAGAAAAAAATTGGCTTCTTTCGATAATTAAGTTTTTGCGTGATAAGCTTAAGGAGTTAATCAAGAAGATTTTTGCACGCGATTTAAGTTTCAATCAGAGGTTGGACAAAGAGATAAAAGAATTGCAGGAGAAATTAGGCAGTGGTGAGTTATCAGAAGAAGAGTTTGCAAGGGCGTTAGAAAGATTAACTGCATTGCAAGATCTGAAACTCAGGTTACAAATGGCCGTTGTCGGATGGATTGTTACAATGTTCGCAGAGATGTTTGGAGTTGAGTTGGCGGCTGCGGTAGAGGCATCTACAGAAAAAGAAGATAAAAAAGCAGAAAAAACATCATTAGAAGCAACTAAAGAAGTTCGTAAAGACGTAGAAATCAAGGTAGACGAAAGAGAAAAACCTAAAGTGCCAGTTTTCCTTTTTGAAGTTTCACCAGGATTTGTAAGACCGGTTGTTCTGAGCAAACCAGAACTTGAAATTGCGTCAGATCCTTTGAAACATCTATTGCGTCTTACTGAGCTTGAAAGAAAATCTCATGAAAATTCACAAAAACCAGAAAAAGTGAATGAAGAGAAAAAAGCGAAGCCGGAGAAAGATAGACGTACAACTGCTCAAGGTGCAATGGGTACGACGGAGCAGGGGAGAAAAGAGGTTTATGGATGCGATAGTAGGTGGGACAGAAGGAAAAACCACGATGAAAATAATAATAAGCAAGCTCCAAACCAACCTACTCAAGGCTCTGTTCCTAACGAAAAAGCTTCGAACCAACCTATCCCAAAATCTATGTCTGACAGAAAGGCTTCAGAGCAATTTGTTAAAAATCCTGTTGCTGATTGTGAATATCATCTTACAGTTGGTTTTTGGAATGGTCCTGAGAATGAAGGTTCTGTGAGTAATGCTCAACCACCAAAAGAATTGACTAATGATGTAAAAGTTGAGAAATGTGCAGAAGGTCAGTCAGTAGGAAAGACACCATAGTGGGGATAGCTAATACTTAGATGACAAAAAAGGGTGTCATTCCAGTACTGGAATCCAGGGGCATATAGATAGATGTCGACAGTTCGTCATTCCGCTACGTGTTAGCGGAATCTATGCTTGAGATACCGCGAATGAATCGCGGTATGACGTAGGGAACTTAGGGTTGCCAATGACTTGTCATTCCAGCGCGTGACGCTGGAATCTTGAAATTTGTGTTTTATGAAAAAGAGTGAATAAATTTTTTTGAAAAAAAATATAAAAAAGTGCTTGCATTTAATTTTATTTTTAGTATGTTAGTTACATAATATTTTTACTGGAGGGCAATATGCCAAATGATAATGGTAAGGAAAGTTTTAAGGGAGAAAAAGAGTGGGATCTCCGGAACAAGGGGCCAGGTGGTGGAATAGTGACGCATGTTAAAGGAGCAAGGATTGATGATCATCGTGATGCACTTAAGGACGTGCGAGAGAAGCTACGTCAGTCTAATCAGCCTAGCAGTTCTATTAGTGGATCAAGCTCTAGTGGGGTTGGTAGCAGTAATAAAAGATAGTTGTCGTAATAAAAAAATAGGGAGGGTGTTATGCCTAATACAAGAGAAACAGTAAGCGCATTGGTTAGTGCTTTTAATGTACATAATTATGCTCGTAATACAGTTGAAACTAATTTTACGCTGCAAAGCAGGGGCAAGAAGGACTATATTGTAGTCTCATTTGATAAGAGTATGGATACGTATAAGTGTAGAAGATATCTGGACAGTATAAAAAGGGAGATAATACGTGAATTCTACGGCATTGAAAAAGGTAATAAAGCAGAAATATTGGATACAGCTAAGCTAATTTTTGATGTTAATTCTTTTCCGTTTGAAAACTATAAAGATGTTGAATCTTTTCCACTTAAGAACTATAAAGGAGATTGGTTCGTAGATAAACAAGGTAGTATTAAGTTTGTAACGCCTGTAGATGATGGCGTAATTTTCAATCTAAAGTCTCATTTGGCTTCTTCACTTAAAAAGGATGTTCTAGAAGATATGCAAATTAGCAGCACAACTGTACCATTTAATAAGGGAAAATATTTGTGTTGTTCTAAATTTGATAATGAAGAATTAAGTCAGCAATTTAAGAGTAAGTTTTTATCAAGGATGAGAGAAAGATATGAAAATGTTCCTAAGAAGCCTTTAGAGGTTAAGGTTAAAGACAATAGTGTATATATCAAAGATGTTTTTGATGACGCTCGTTTTATTGATAGTGTAACACGGTATAAGGCATGGCTTACAGGTATGGACCTTGGAGTTGGCAATGATGTTGATCATAGTGTGAAGTCATTTAAAAATATGATAATAAGATCTACTTATTCGGTGACAAAAGTGATGATAGATGGTTTTATACTTGCTCCTCCTTTAAATGAGAGAGTAGTTTCAATTCTTACACCTATTACACAAAATGGTAAGGGGATTAAATTGTTAACAAAAGAAGAGGTACGTGCTATAAATCGTGCATTTAATAATGCTGTACTTGATGATATTAGTGGTAGAACTCAAGCAAAATTATCAACGAATGGAAGCAGTGAGGTATATGGCATAGACTTTTCCAATCCATACATTTCTCACTGTGTGATAACCAAAATAATAAAAAACTCTGTAATCAACAAAGACCATGAATTGTCCATTGACCCTGAGCTTCGTTTTCGAGCATTGTCGCGATCACCATCGACTGAACTGTTAGATATGAAATTAGAGTCTCCCACGCGGAGTCCCGATGGAGCATTAAAGGATTCTCCTAGGCAATGGTCAGGAACGGAAACAGAAAAAGAAGAGCTGCTGTATAATCCAGTAAATTTAGCTGGAACGAGTAAAGCATCGACGCAGATGAGTTATCCTACAGCATGGAATGATTCAATAAATCTTGGGGTTTCTGAAGATTCTCTAAAAGATACGGAGAACATTTGTAATGAGGAACCTGAAAAACAGCAAGTTACTGATAAAAGTGATCGAAAAAGTAGTGATGAGTATTCTGAAGCAAATTCACAAGATAGTAAATCTCCGAAGAAACATGGGGGTGGTTTGTTCTGTAAAGAAGGGCCGCTAGCAAAGTCCTCACCTCTTAAGCGACGTAGCGTAGAGCGTGATACGATGTGTTCAAGTAAAAGTGATCTTGTGTATCATGTAACTGAAAAATCATCTGTGTCTAAGCGATTTTTTTCATTCCCAACTAGAATAAAAGCAAAAAGTAATCCATCCTCAAAAGTGACTTCTCCTGTAAGTTCTCTAGATGGTGATCCAGGCCCGTCACAAGGTACTATTTCGGGGAAAGGGGAGGTACTACCTGTAGAGTATAGATCTGATAACTCTAGTTCTAAAACAGCAGTTGATAGAGATAGTGGTTTTTGTTCTACGGGTTCTCCTGCTGCGCAACATAAGGGAAGTGTCTCTTCAGAGCTTAAACATCCGCAACAGGTAAAGCATACGTCAGAAGCTTTGGGGAAAGAAATTTAGGTTTTTAGATATCCACCCAAGTGTTTTATTAGGGTTGGAGCCAAAATCCCTGACCCTGAAAGCACTGGTGTTAGTTTTTCTTGTCCATTGCAGATATTGCGCGGTACTAAATATTTAAAAAGTATTAATATAAGGATATTAATAAAATTATTTACATTTTTATACTATGCACATAGCATCATATATTACTTAGCCTTGCAATAATTTTTTTATTCTTGCTGCTTCTTCGAACTCTAAATTTTCAGCATGCTCTATCATTTGCTTTCTCAAATCATCCTTATTAGTATTTACTTTCGGTTCTGCTATTGCCCTCTCCTGTAAGGTGTTTGATATAGGTTTTATTATAGTCTTCGGGATAATATTGTGCAATATATTATGTTCTTCTTGTTTTTTTCTTCTTCTTTCGGTCTCTTTTAACGCACGATCCAGAGAACCAGTGATTTTATCTGCATACAAAATTACTCTACCTTCAGCATTACGCGCAGCACGACCAATCGTTTGAATTAATGAAGTTTCCGATCGCAAAAATCCTTCTTTATCAGCATCCAAAATTGCAACCAACCCACACTCTGGAATATCAAGACCTTCCCTCAGCAAGTTAACACCTACTAAAACATCGATTTCTTTAGATCTCAATTTGTATATAATTTCTATTCTCTCCAGCGCAGCAATATCAGAATGCAAATAACCCACTCTCATATTCAATTCACTCATATATTCAGCTAAATTTTCAGCCATTTTTTTCGTCAATGTAGTGATTAAAACACAAAATCCCTTCCCTATTGTCACTTGTGCCTCATGAATTACATCATCAATTTGACTCTCTATTGGTTTTACAATGCAGATTGGGTCTGTAAGCCCTGTTGGACGAATAACTTGCTCTATAAATACGTTATTGGTTTGTGCTAACTCATACTTTCCGGGAGTAGCTGAAATGTAAATAGTCTGCGGCCTAACTCCCTCCCACTCTTCAAATTTTAATGGACGATTATCAAAAGCGGAAGGGAGCCTGAAGCCATAGTCGATCAATTTCTTTTTACGCGCCTCATTACCACTGTACATCGCACCAACCTGAGGAACGGTGACATGACTCTCATCAACAAATAAAATTACGTCTTTGGGTAAATATTCAAACAAAGTAGGCGGTGGATCCCCAGCTTCCATTCCATAGAGATAACGCGAATAATTTTCAATACCTTTACATATTCCTGTTGTTCTCATCATTTCGATATCAAAATTAGTGCGTTGCTCGAGGCGCTTTGCTTCAACAATCTTGTTTTGCGAGTAGTAATAATCCAAGCGTTCATGCAGCTCTTTTTTGACTAGTTCAATTGCCTGCAACAAAGCCTCACGTGGGGTTATGTAATAGCTATTTGGAAAAATGGTGATTTTATTTACGCCTTTGGTAACATTGCCCGTTATAGCATCAACTTCAGAAATTTCTTCTATTTCATCGCCAAATAACGATAAACGCCAAGCTTTATTTTCATAATGGGAAGGAAATATATCAACAATATCGCCGCGCACTCTGAAATATCCTCTCTCAAACCTGGCATCAGAGCGCTTGTATTGAAGATCAGTTAAGTTGCTCAGGAAATCATTAATACGAATTTTATTTCCAACACTAAGCGGTATGATCATGCTGCGGTAGCTCTCAGGCGAACCAAGACCGTATATGCAGGAAACACTGGCAACTACGATCGTATCCCTGCGCTCCAAAAGGGAGCAGACGGTGGAATAACGCAGCATCTCAATTCTTTCGTTAATTGCAGAATCTTTTTCGATATAAGTATCAGTTTGTGGTAAATAGGCTTCAGGTTGATAATAATCATAATAAGAAATGAAGTATTCAACAGCATTATGGGGAAACAATCCTTTCATTTCCTCATAAAGCTGTGCTGCTAAAGTTTTATTGTGTGCCATAATTAATGCAGGCCTGTTTGTCCTTGCAATAACATTTGCCATAGTAAAAGTTTTCCCAGAACCAGTAACTCCAAGCAAAACCTGATCTCTTTTATTGCTATTTAGCCCTGCAATTAAGCTATCGATTGCCTGTGGTTGATCCCCAGCCGGTTGAAAATGTGTAGCGATTTGAAATTCCATAGACTTTACTTACTATCTTTGATCATTGTATAGTAAACACTATATTGCTTTTAAGATAAGTTGTATAGCTATCGTAAAGCCATAAAACATTAACCAACAATGTCATGCAAGTAGCTGACACTGGAATCTTGTTTCAATGTTAAACAAAATACCATAGAATTCAAGAAGACAATTCCTAAAAAATCCCTACATCCAAAAAAAGGCAAAATGCTGCTTGAATAAGCTAAATTTTTTTAGATGCAAAAACAATAAAACATAGTTGATACTAAAGTTATAGTACTCCTATGACAACGTTACAAAAATTAAGGAAATGGATAGCTCTGATCAATTGGAATAGTATTTTCAGGTACCGGTGGTCAATATGACATTTTTAAAATAAAGATTTAGAACCTGTTTAAAATCTTCTCAATAGAAGAGAAATGAAGGAAAGAACGACCATTTGTAGGCTAGTGTTAAGTTTTCGCTCGCAATTTTTCCACAATCGTCTGCATTTTTCTAACCAAGCGAAAGATCGCTCTACAACCCATCTTTGTGGCAATACAGCAAAGGAATGTAATTCACTTCGTTTTATTACTTCTACAGTTGCTCCAATAATCGTTTTTATTTGAGTTGCAAAATTTTCTCCTGTATAACCTGCATCGACCAGTATATTTTTAACTTCCGAGAGGTTTTCTTTTGCGCTTTCAACCATTCTCACAGCACTGCTAACCCCAGTTGTAAATTAGAAAAAATAGAAAAGGTAAGGAAATAGGGTAAACTCCGAGGTATTTGATATTCATTCCTAAAATAGGAGGTTACCAATGAAAGAAAAAGTAACAGAAATCTTTTGTATAGTCGATGATTTTTGCAATACAGTCGATGAAAATTTTGCAGAAAAACTTCTACCAAGTGGCAAAAAACCAACCAGGACGCCAGAGATTACGCATTCAGAGATTTTTACCATAATATTGCTATATCAAGTGCGACAATTTTAAAATTTTCTATGTGCATTATTTGAAATTATTATACGAATCAGCGTTTCCAAAATTGCCATCCTATAGTAGGTTTATCAGGTTAAAATCGCGGGTTTTATGGTATTTAGCGCTCTTAATGCAATGGTTTTGCGAACAGTCAAAAGTGACAGGGATTTCGTACATAGATGCAACATCTATCGCTGTTTGCCATCCAAAAAGGACCTCGAGAAACAAAGTTTTCAAAGGGTTGGCAAAGATTGGAAAGACTACTTATGGGTGGTTTTTCGGTACATCTAGTAATCAATGAAACTGGCGAAATTCAAGGGGTTACGGTGATAAAAGGCAACGTTGATACCTGTGCCAAATTTAACTAAGAAATTGACTGGATTATTGTTTGGAGATAAAGGATATATCAAAAAAGATCTTTTTCACGAATTATTCGATAGAGGGTTAAAGCTTGTAACCAGTATAAAAAAGGGTATGAAAAACTCATTAATGGCGCTAAATGAGAAGATTTTGTTAAGAAAAAGATCGATTATTGAGACAGTTTTTGGCTCTCTGAAAAACAAATTTGAGATTGAGCATACTCGCCATAGATCACCGATAAATTTTTTGGTACACATTTTTTCTACGCTTGTTTCATATTCCATGCAGCCGCTGCATTTCTAAGCTTTACTTCGTTGGCTAATCCGCAACTGGGGTATATAGGGTTGACACCAAGGCAATATTCTTCTGGAGAAGTTGATCGGCATGGCAGCATATCAAAGATGGGACCAGCGGAATGTAGAAGTATGTTATATGAAGCTGCACAAACAATGCTTACAGTTACCAAGAGGACATTTAAATTAAAAAACTGGGGTTGCGAAGAAAAAAGGAATGAAAAAAGTAATTGTAGCAGTAGCAAGAAAATTAGCTGTAATTATGCATAGGATGTTGGTTGATAAAACAGAATTTTATTATCAATAAACATCAAAAGAGCATAGGACAATAATTTTATTGAAAATAAAGATAGCAATGCCGATGGAAGGGACAAGCAAGAACTTAGTTAGACTTCGTGGTAAATATGTTGCCGTCCACTTCCGCCTAACAAGTATAATGCGGCTTGACAAATTTATTGTCATCTCAGACCGCGGAGAGAACCATATGCTACTTTTAACTTATGTAAAATTACCAAGGATTATGGAGAAGATATGCTGTTTTGATTTGTGTGAAAATTATTGTTGACTTATGTGCAATTAGAGAACCTATAGCCTTTCTTATAATAGTCCGAATGCGATAAGATATGTGTTTATGGCTATAGCAGGCCAGTAGCATATTACGGTCTGTTCGGATTATTGTAAAAAGAGCTATAAGTCACTTTAGCTATATATAAAAGGTTTAAGTGGTTGTATTGATGTATCTTTGTATTAAAAAACACCCAATAAGCAGAGTTGTAAGTGGAATAAACCACAAAATGTAAGTGCTAGATTTTATAGGTGGTACGATTATAATTGAATTGCCGTAAGAATTTTTTAACTCTGAGATTATCTCTTCATCTGTGTATCCATCATTGATTTTTTTACGAATTGCTTCTCGCATATCATACGCGATCTGAGATCCAGATTCAGACAATGATTCGCCAGAACATATTGGACACCTTATTATTTCAAATAAACTTGTTGCTCGTTTTTCCATGCTTTTATCTCTGAGTTTATTATCCAGAGTAAAAGCGTTTACGCCTGAGTGGAATATCAATATGAAAAGTAAACTAACTACTGCTCTCATCCTTGATTAATTGGGTTATTTTACTGAGCTGGTTCATAAAATCAGTGGTGGATAACTTTCCAATAAAGCTTGACCCTACATCATCATCGTACTTTATTGAAAATTGAATGCCATCATCAGTTGTTTTTTCTGATAAGGAAGACATTAACTTTTCAAACGCATCTGAAGTTTTTGAGTCACCAATCATAAACGAGATTAATTCTTTATAATTTGATATAGCCACGTTGATTTTGTCTTTAAATGAAGACGTAACCAAATTATAATTTCGCACTCCACCATCTGCAGCAAGAGAAAAATTATTACTTTGAATTAAAAATTTCTCTATGTTGAAATTAATTCTGGAAGCTGAGATGTGGTTTACAAATTCGTAATCAAATTTAGTGTCGATACTAAGGTAACTTTCAGGACTTGCAGTATTTTTATACCGATAAGTATAAAAATCAAATCCTAGTTTAGTATTTCCACTTGGTTCTTTATCGAGGTGAAATTGAATGTAATTGCTTTTATCATTCACTTCAGTTATAACACTTTGCTGATTTTCTAAAACATCACATTTTAATCCATAATCTTCGTAACGAAGTGTATCTATATAGTCTATCACGGTACTATTTTTGTTGAATCGCAATGAAGATGGTAAATCGTTTAGTCTAACAACAAAGTGGCTGCTATCGTTTGTGTGGCATTTTATATTCTTTTTCTCATCATCATGAACAGCAATGTTGACTTCATTGCTTGGTATGTAGATATATACTGATTTATCAAACAATCTATTTTTTATCAATAAAGCATCAGATGAGATGGTTAATTGCTCATTGGAAAATTTTGGGTTTGTCACACGAAAAATTAGGTTAGAAGGAAATCCACTAAAATCATGTGAAATATCAAATTTTTCGTCGTTAATGTATAGTATTGTTTCAGCTAAAAGATTTTTTACCTTACATGCAGAAAAATACCAAAAACCACTATACGCTACAGGAATAAACAAAAGTAAAGAGATGATAATATAGATAAAAATCTTACGCATGATTCCCCTGTTTATCTAATGATATGTTTCTTGTACCCCTTGGTATGGTTACACACAAGCCGTCGATATCTTTTGTGATTTTTATTTGGCATCCAAGCCTCGACGTCTCTGTTAAGCCGAAAGCTAGGTCTAACATATCATTTTCCTCATCAGATATAGGGTTATGTATTTCTACAGCATTATAAAACTTTGGATCAACAATTACATGGCATGTAGAGCAAGCAAGAGAACCTTCACATGCACCTTCAAGCAGATCTGGATCACTTCTGTGGGCTAAATTGAGCAGAGTTTCTCCCTCTGCAGCTTCATAGCTTTTCTTACTCCCATCAGGTAAAATAAAAGTAACAGATGGCATATTATTCCTATTAAAATCCTTACTAATTTCTTTATATCCTACAGGTAATAACTAATATTTGCAAACTCTTTACAATTCCAGTACCTATATTTCTTGTTATCCAAGTAGCTCTTTGTTGTCATCCGAGTAGCTGAAACTGGTTCCTTTATGACGGCAGTGCCCTCTTCTTGTCATCCCAGTGCCCTGATTACTTGGATCCAGAAAAAAGAATGGTGTCATGCAAGTAGCCTCCTTCTCCTGTCATCCGAGTAGCTGACACTGGGATGACACCCCACTTAACCGTCATACTGCCGCGGTATCTCTTAGCCGCTAACAAGCAGCGGGATAACGAGCTTATCGTCACGCCGTCGCGAACCGTCATACCGCCGCGAACCGTCATACCGCGATTCATTCGCGGTATCTCAGCCGCTAACAAGAGATCCCGCTAACAAGCAGCGGGATGACGATTGTCGTTTAGCCATAAATATTAAGAAATTTACCAAATGAAAAAAAGGCAAAAGAAGCCCCGTGGTTATTATCTGCTTTAAAATATTGGCGTTTTTTATGTTTTAAACGCTTGATAAGCGAAATTCAGCTGCTTTTAATTGCAACTAACCTACGCTGCAAATGTTTAAGAAATTTACCAAGCAGAAAAAAAGACAAAGAACCCCCGAGTTAGCTAGTCTTTTACTATCTCTGTCGAGTATTGGCATTTTTTGATGTCTTGTAACGCTTTATAAGCGCGTTCAGCTTATTTAGATAAAAATCTAGATGTAGATGAAGTTTTGTAAAGACATACAGTATCTATATACTGCAAAAAATTGAACATAAGACGCCGATACATTAAGTAATCCTTACCTTTTAATCTGCAGATTGGCGAAAGCAAATACAATAGCTTCAGTTTCATGATAAGGGGACTGGCAGAGGGTGTCAAGTAAGTTTTTTCGTTTCTATTGAATGACAGTTGTAACCTACGAAAGAAGTCTGTTGTAATTTGTACGATATCCTTATAAAATGGTTCGCATAAGTTATCTAGCAGTGCAACTAAACAAATACAAAAATCAAAACGTTGCGGTTTTTGGTCTTGGTAAAACTGGTTTATCCGCCATTAACGCTCTAACAAAGAGTGGTGCAAGAATATATGCATGGGATGATCATGAAGAGCAAATAGCAAATGCAAAAATGATGTATAAAAAATGTAATTTTATTCATCCCAAGGAATACAATTGGCATGAGATCAGTGCATTGGTTTTAAGCCCTGGAGTGCCAACAGAGCCACATTGGATAGTAAAACTTGCAAGGAGATTTGATTGCAAAATAAAATCAGACATTGAGCTATTTCTTGAAGCTAAAACTACGAACCAGAAGGTAATAGGCGTCACAGGAACAAATGGTAAATCAACCACTACATCACTAATAGGGCACATATTAAAATCTACAGGGAAAAAAGTAGCTATTGGTGGAAATTTAGGCGTTCCTGTTTTGGATCTAGAAAGAGATGCAGAAATTTATGTAATCGAACTCTCCTCTTTTCAATTGGAGTTGATGAATGAAATTAACGTGGACATTTCAGCACTGCTCAATATTACACCAGATCACATAGATAGGCATGGAAGTATGGAGAACTACATAGCAACTAAATTAAAACTGATAAACGGTAGTGAGGTTGCCGTAATAGGATGTGACAATGAGATTACTGCTGATATATTCAACAAATTCACTGGAGACAAAATTCCAATCTCAGTAACATATTCCCCGATGTCATTCCAGCGCGTGACGCTGGAATCCAGAAAAGAAAAACCATTGCCAACTACTCAGATGACAGAGAGTGGTGCAAGAGATCTAATATCATTGGCAGGTAACAATTTGCTTGATTATAGTGAACAGATTACTGGTATAGATCGAAATTATCTGGATCCCAGTGTCAGCTACTTGGATGACAAAAGGGGCACTGGGATCCAGAAGATCTCGTTAAAACTAGAGAATCATAGCTTATCAGTAAGCGACGTGAAAATAAACCTAATATCCAACGCAGAAAACATAGCAGCCACATATGCCGTATGTAAGGTACTTGGAGTAGATAGCAACACTATTATCAATGGAATCAAGTCCTTTTCAGGACTGAGGCATAGGAATGAACTGCTTGGCAAAATAAGAAATGTGTTTTTCGTGAACGATAGCAAAGCAACTAATGCAAAATCGAGCGAAAAGGCGATCTTATCTTATGAAAACATAAATTGGATCGCTGGTGGAAGAAGCAAAAAAGGTGGAATAGAATCATTAAGCAAGCATTTTACAAGGGTTAGAAAAGCTTTTCTTATTGGAGAATCAACCGAAGCTTTTGCAAATGTTATGGAGAATAAAGTAGATTATGTTAAATGTTGCAATCTAGAAGATGCATTCAGATTGGCTTTTGAAGAGGCCTTAAATAGCGCAGAAGAAGTAACAATATTACTTTCTCCCGCGTGTGCTTCTTTTGATCAATGGAAAAATTTCGAGGAACGTGGTGAAGCATTTTGTAGAATGTTTGAAAATCTCAGGTACAATCACACATGCTGTTTAGTATGATGTTGCGTGGAACAAAAGTTAATAATAGATAAGCTAATTAGGGTTATTCCATTTGAAGGGATAAGCGATGAAACCCTATTAAAGGTGTGCACTGACCTTAATCTAGCTAATAGCTTTTGCAAATTTCAGAATGGAATATATAGCGCTTTGGAGCACATAGCAGAGGACTTAAATAGCTCAATGGAAGCTGAATTAAGAAATTCTAATTTAGAAGATATGAAAGTGCGAGAGCGAGTAAAGTTAGCTATTCAAATACACCTTTCAAACTATGCTAAGCTACCGAATTATAGAGAACTTTTAAAAAATGTTTTATCATTCTCCGTATCACCAAAAAATACATATTTTTCTAGTAAACTTTTATACAGAACTATTAGTGCGATTTGGTATGGCATTCATGACCAATCAACAGATTTTAACTACTATACAAAAAGAGCAATATTAGCTGGAGTGTACTTAAGTACGATACTTTTTTTTATCAATGATTATTCAGAAGATTTTGTGGATACTTTATCGTTTCTTGATAACCGTATCAACAATGTCATGACATTTCAAAAATTCAAAACTCGCTTAAAAGGAATCATAGAAAATTTCTTATAAGCTATTGATTGTTGGTAGAAAAGTACTTGAGCACGATCCTGAAAAGGTTTGTGAAAATAAAAATATTCATGCTGATCATAAAGAACATTTAGTTTATCGTGAGGATAATAATGGTACAACAAAATACACCAGTTACGAAGAAAAAGAAAATAAATTTATTGAAGAAGCACATGAATATTTAATAGACTCTGAATTTAATAAAAATTTTGATCTAGGGCAGTACAGAATAAGTAATTTCTCCGGAAACTTGACGAAAATAGAACTGGAACTCATCAATGAAAAGTATATGCAAGTTCAAGTTATAGCCTTTCTTATAATAGTCCGAATGCGATAAGATATGTGTTTATGGCTATAGCAGGCCAGTAGCATATTACGGTCTGTTCGGATTATTGTAAAAAGAGCTATAATAGAGAAAGAAAAATTATTCTCGCTATACCGTAGGTGCGTTCCAAGATTATACTGAAGTTTTTATTGCACTCAAAATCTTCGTTTTTCCTAATCTCTAGAATTATCAATGCATCATCACTTAACCAGCCTGAGTGAGCTAGTCCATTCAACGTTGATTCAACTAGATTGCTATTGTAAGGTGGGTCTATAAAAACTACATCGCACTTTGAAATAGGTTGTGGCAATTTGTTAGCACTACAACAAATTAGCGTGACATTGTTCGTAATTCCAAAATCTTCTGCTGTTTTTTTAGGCAGTTGCAAATTGTAATAATCTGAATCCACCATGAATGCATGTTTAGCGCCGCGAGAAAGCGCTTCAAATGAAAAAGAACCACTACCACAGAATAAATCAAGTACATTCAAGTTATAAATAGGTTTTCTTGAGGAAAGCATATTAAATATTGCTTCTCGGACAATACTCATAGTTGGCCGTGCAGCTAAATGCTTACCTGTAGTTATTTTTCTTCCGCGATATTTGCCTGCAATGATGCGTAGCATATTAAATAAGCTCCAAAATAATTAATTATTTATACTATATGATTAATGTCAATATGGCTTTAGCAGTTTAATAGAGAGAAGCTATCGAGTCGCTTGTAAGAAAAACACAAACACAAGACTCATCAGTTATCTTTTTCTGATTTGCCTGCTGCATTAATTGCTTGACCAATCTCATCTTGTAAATCATCATGATCATTTTTTTCATCATGATTTAGCCCTTCAATTCTGCTTTCTAACTCTAACTTAATTATAGTATTGATTTTATCTATATTATCAAGAAAGCCTCTACATTCTTCTTCACTATACTCTTCACCAGATGCTTTTTTTTCAATAAATAGGTTTTTAAATCCTGCTAGATCAGAATTCTGATCGGTATTTAGTACAACATTTCTCTCTATGAAGCTAAGATCTGACAGCAGTAAGCTAACCTCTAACAGATCTTCACTTTTCACGCTTTTAAGGTCTTCAAGACTTTCTAAAATACTAAACACCTTAATCCTTTCTTGTACAATCTCTTTGTCTTCCTTATCAAATTCAGACAATAAACTATGATTATCTACAAATTTCTCACTCAAAGCTTTATTCAATTTAGCAAAATTGACATCCTTGTCAAGTGATGTGTTATCCCGCAACAAGTCTA
This sequence comes from Wolbachia endosymbiont (group A) of Aleiodes leptofemur, assembly GCF_964028465.1. Taxonomy (NCBI): domain Bacteria; kingdom Pseudomonadati; phylum Pseudomonadota; class Alphaproteobacteria; order Rickettsiales; family Anaplasmataceae; genus Wolbachia; species Wolbachia endosymbiont (group A) of Aleiodes leptofemur. Next base: position 322,998 of record NZ_OZ034782.1, on the reverse strand, counting down.
CCCTTGCCCTACGCGCATTTAAAATGTCGTCGTAGTCATTTAACTTTATGTTGCCATCTTTGTCTTGCTGCAATTTATAATAATCAAGGCCTTTGAAATTTTTATTAGTCTTCATCTTCAATCCTCTTCTCATCTCCTTTTGCATCTGGTTTCCTCATTGGTTCCGGTAATTTCCTTTTACTGTCTTCTCGATTTCTTTTTTCCTCTCTTTCAGCACGTTTTTTTATAGCTTCCTGGGTATTCATTTCAAAAAGTGCCTTAACGTACTCTTCTGGATTTTTTGGTTCTTTAAATAAAGGCTTAAGATTATAAACTTCGTCTTTTCGATCTCTTTCTTCTTTTCTTCTAGCTCTTTCAGCACGTTTTTCTACAGCTTCTGGAGTGTTCATTTCAAAAAGTGGTGAGAGGTTGTAAACTTTATCTTGATTTCTTCTGCCTTCTCTTTCAGCACGTTTTTCCATACCTTCAAAAGCAGATCCAAAATCATCAATTTCATCTGAACCTTTTGGTTCCGTGCCTAAATTTCGTGTCACTTCATTTGATTGATCAGGCTTATCTTCTTCTGTTGGCTGATCATGCTGTAGTTGATTAGGCTTGTCTTCTTGTTCTGTGCTTAGTTCTCGTACTACCTTATCTGGCTGACCTCCCCCTCGTAGTCGAAGAGGGTCGCCTTCTTCTAGTGGCTGATCATGGTTATCTCTTACTAGTTCCGTGCCTAACTCTCGTTCTACCTTATTTGATTGATCAGGATTGTCTTTTTCTGGTTCTCTCTTACGGCCGATAGTGTAATCATGAAGCTTCTCTAAGAAATCTCGCCTATATTCTTTTGCTCTATAGAGTAGGTTATGATCATAGCCATGCTTTCCTATAGAGTCAAGACCATGCTCCCAAGTAAACTTCATAGCATCTTCTATTGTATAGCCCAAATGTGATCCTACGTATCCTTTATAATAATCTAAATATTTACCGATCCTTCTGTGTGTAATATCTTCCTTATCAACTCCAAATGCCCTGTAAATTTTTTCCTCGAGCTTATCAACATCATTTTCAGGCGATGTTGCAAACTTCGTTGCTTCAATAGTAGCACCTACAAATTTACGTGGCACATCAATAGCGTATTTCAGCACTCCTCCAACTCTTGGTACTCTCCCCAGCAGATTAGCTGCACCTCCGGCTAATCTATCCGGTAAATGAGTAGCCCAACTGCCTAAAGACTCAAGTCCTCTACCAGCAAAATTTTGCCACTGCTGTTTGAATCCTTCCATTATGCCAGTCAAAGGCGATGCCTGATACATACTAGATATATTGTAAACGCTGAATCCACCACCAGCGATACTTGAGCCCATTTGTTGTACGAACGTGCGTAAGGAGAACATTAAAAATGAAAGCAAGAATAGTATAAAGATTTCCCCTGCATTGATTAAATAACCTCTCTGTATGTCTTGCACCCTTTGGTAATCGCTATTTTCTTGATAATTTTTGCAATCCTCACAATCTTTACATTTCTGACAGTATTCACTGTTGGGATCCTTATATAAATCATGAAGTTTCAGTATTCTACAACCTTGTTTTTCTACCGCACTCCGCACTAAAGATCTTATTTCATTAATTATTTCCCTATAACTATTGCATTTATTTATATCTTGACAGTAGCGTTTTATTATTTCACTAACATCACCTATCCTTTTCTCTATATTGTTGATCAGTAATATAATGTCAGCCCTCTCTGATGCATGAGATAAACTATTTGTTAAGCGCACTAGATCTTTTTCACTACAGCCATTACTAACTACCATATCACTTTCTGCAATATAGTGGTCTGCTGGATTATCTTTAGTTCCAGGAATTGGATTAAAGAAAGGATAATCTATATAACGAAACCCTTTTATATGTTCACCATTTTTATCTTTAGGGTAATCTGGTGGAAGCGGGATATATCCAGCACCACCAGTAAATTTTATTGTACCACCTTCTCTGCTTATCTTTTCTATACCTTCTATACTTTTATCTGTGTTAAGAGAAGAAGCTTCTCCAAGAGTGTAAGGTACAAAAATTTGCCCTGGGGTCCAACCAAAGTACTGCTTATCAACGATACAAAAACCGCCAAACACCCATTTTGGAGCACATAACTTTACCTCGAACCATTTATTGTAGCATACAGTAAAACCTAGTTGTCTATAAAAGGTGTTCATTATCATTGAAGCCAACAATGACAAGAGAGTAAATATCATAATCGATTGTAAACAAAAACTGATGCAGAATTTTATCCAACCTTCAAATAGACTTTTCAGCGGTGAAAATAAAATAGAAATTAGAAACAGTGGCATGATAGCTATAAGAAAAGCTATACCCATAAAGCCAGAGAGAAATATTATGTAAGCATACAAGCACAACAAGAAGTATAGTACAATCCCTATGAAAATTGCCGGTATCATAAGAAGGCTTGCCCACATTTGGTAATGTAAAAACGCTGCAAACTTTTTCCAAACAGAATAAGCAAAAAATTTATTGAACATGTCCTCCATGAAGCTAAACAACTTAGCTTCATCTCCTTGAGCAATACTTCCGGTGTTCATGTTGAGAGCAAAGTTAGTAATTACAATTATCAATTGTTCAAGACCTTTAACGAATAAAACAAGAAAATGATCATAGAAAAATCTAAAACTTCCAGGAGATATAAGCACTATTACTAGAGTGATTTTCATCATTCTGATGAGCATATCATGCTTAGTTTCTCGTATCATGCCAAAAAGATAAAGAAGCGATGAAATCATTACAAATAGAACAAGCAAGGAAAGAACAAAATTGTGAAAGCTCGTACTTTTTTCAGCTATATTTTCGAACATAGCTTGTGCAACTGCAGGATCATTGCTATTAAAATGTTCTTTGCAATTTTCGTTAATCAATAATACACATTTTAGATAGTTATAAATGTAATCAAAAAACCCAAAACTACTTGGCTGCTGCACTCCACTTAAGAACTCAAAAGAGTAGCCACCTACATTATCTAAGTAATATCTATCTAATATTTTTACATATATTTTCCATCCCTTTTTTAACTTCAACTCATTACAATTTCTGTCCTTTAATTTAGTGTTATCTCTGTCTAAAGTAAAAAATCCATTGTCGCCTTCTGCTGTGGAGTTATAACCTAGATGTACAGTAGGATATTGAGGATCGCGCATTAACTTTAGATTTTCGTTAGGATCATCTTTCCCCGTTTGAAACAAAAGATAAGCACCATGACCATTGGTAAACCAACATGGAGCACCACGTGATACTGTATTTGCGCTATCATCTTCATTAATGCACTTGCAATTTACAGTGCAACTTGTATCAGACTTACTTGAAAATTTTTGTATGCTAGGTTTATAATCATTACAAACTAAGTGAAAATTAGGTAAACTATTACCACTTTGTTTACCTTCAAATTTAGTTGCATATTTTAACTGCTCCAAGCTTTGTAAGGTATAACTGCCTTTTTTAGATTCCTTCTTGTTATTATTACTCCAAGATGTCCATGCACCATTAACTCGCACTTTTAAACTATCTCCATTGGTTTCGAGTCCGGTATCCTCCCACTTCACCACTTGGTTATGGTGAAAACCATAATTAATTTCGCCAGTTTCAGGATCAATAACTTCTCCATCTCCTGGAATAAACGCATCGTGGTCGCTTGAAAAATGAGCGCTTACTGCAATAGGTTTAGGACCAAAATAGTCAGCAGATATACACCTTGGAAAAGGCATATCGTTTTTACTACAACCTGTGATCAGCACATAAGCTGCAAGAAGTAATACCCTAAACCAACATTTGCCTAAACGTGATTGCATATCTAAACTTTTTCCAAATACAGAATAAATTTCTAAAACTTTACTTAAAATATCTTTTTAATTAGTTACTCCATAATATCATTTATATCTTACTCCTCTCCATTTTCTTCCTTGTTTTTAGCTTTAGCACTAGGATCACTTCTTATTGTTTCATCAGAATTTTTTTGCTGATCTGATTGTTTTAATGTTTTAGGTCTATCACTCGTTGTTTTATCAGAACTTCCTTTAGAATCTTCTTTTTTGTCTGGTTGCTTTGGTGTGTTAGGTAATTTAGCCTCAATTTTTCCCCGATCTTCACTCATTTTCTGCTTGATACTCTGTATCATACTTTGGGTCTTATCATCAAGGCCAACGGTTGACAGCATAGCTTGCGATGCGCTCTTAGCAACTGTACCAACACCGCCAGTAACTCCATAACCAGAGCTAAATAGTGTTTGTACCATAGTTTCCGATATAGAAACAAAAGCTTCCATTGCACCGGCAATAATGAGGTATATAAACGCCTGGATTAGGTCTATAGGTAATGCTGCAAAGTGTCCACCAGCCCTTTCTCCGGTACTGAGTGCAACATCAACGCTAGTGCCAGGACTGTATCCAAGAGGCAGTATTGATTTCATCAAGCACAGATCATACGATAAGAAATTTACGCTAATTAAACATTGATAGCATGCAGAAAAATTTGTGAGGTTATATAAAACTGAATACATCAACTGATTTAAAAGAGATAAAAATGAAAATAAAATGACTGGTTCTAATGAAACATGAGCCAACGTTTTTATCCAATTATCAAACAAGGGTTTAGTCTTTTGAAATAGAATAAATACGATAAATAAAGGTGTTAATGACAGTAAAAACGCCACTAGAACAGTAGATATTACATATTTAAACGTAGCGCTAATAATGCATTTTAAGAACATAAAAGTAGCATAGAGTATTGCCAAAAATGCAATAAAGCCAAAAGGACCAGAGAGCATCAACGATAAAAACTTTAGCCAAGTTTCTGTTGTGAATAATACTCCTGCTGTCAAGTCTAAGAATGCAAATTTTCTCCCCCCTTCCCCTATATAGCCAGAAAAGCTATCAACTAAATAAGTGCTACCACCTACAAAAAGTCTGGATAAAGTTGTACCAAAGAGTTCCCAGCTTCTATCGCTAAAGGCAAAAGCTATAAATGCTATCTTGAACATCCTTACAATGAAATCAAATTTACTTAGCTGTATTGTTCCAAGCATATAGCCAATGACAGTAAATATAACGTATAGAGTAAGTAAAGCTCTTACCCCCTGAAGAAGACCTCTTGCATATCCTTTGTATGAATCTTTAACGCTGTCCCCAATTACTTCTTCTTTTATAAATTTAAATACCCCGTTTACATTCGATGAAATAAAATCATTAATTTTTCTTTTGACAAATAAAGTTACACTATACTTATTGTTTTCGTAATATTTGCCATTTTTGTCCGTAATGTCATCTTTCTCTACGTTGCTTACATTGATGCCGAAATATATCTTCTTAGGTTTGCATTCATCTGTTATAGGTTTTTTGTCTTTGCATTCATCTGTTAAAAGACCTCCATCTATTATATAATATACCTTATCCTTTGTTTTATCTAAGTGCTCTACTTTTTTGAAATCATTAGTCTTTGGAGCAGATGGATCCCCTGGCGGGTTATCACCCAAATACACATACAGTTTTTCACCATTGATATATTCACACGATCTAGTCACTTTAACATAGTACCCGCCCCTATTAGCTCCATAGTAACCATAATCTGCTATAGCAAGCATCACACTACTACCATATTTTACATTGTCATTTACTGCATAGTCACTATTTAATTTCAGAGAAAAATCCTCGAAATTGTCACTAATTTGCGAACACACATTATCCTTTCTTGCACCTACTTCATTATCTGGAAGACATTGCATACCTTTATCAGTATCTTGATCACCAAGATCACCAATTTTTGCAACAAGAGCCTCAGCCCAAGATTTATCATCTTCAGTAAAACTACCTGCTTTAACATTCCCTTCCATTTTTTCTAGATAAGAATACATATCACATTTATTTCCTTTATCGTACTTCTTATACCTTATAGAGGAGACACAGTTCCGTTCTCCTGCTCGACCTGAATCATAGCTCCATATACCTTTTCTAGTATAGCATATATTCTGATAGTAACAATTAAGCTCATAAGAACTGTACTTTTTTTTCTCATCCAAACTACAGTTTTTTCCATCACATAACTCATTCAATCCTATTTTAGCTCGGCGTAAATCGAACAGCGAGCCATGTATCCATGGTTCGTTGTTTTTAACATAACCTTTATTAAAATGTACCTTATTATCATATGGAGTGTACCCATTGCCAACTAGCACTTTGCTTTCCTTTGCTTTTGTTTTATCAAGAGGTAAAAATTTTATTTTATTTCTCTTTCCATCCTTGCCCTCACAAAAAAATTCCTCTCCCTCTTGCTTGCTAACATTCAATATTTCACTTGCTGACACTTTTTCACCTCCTTCTTCAGCTCTATAACAATTGTCATCAAAGCTGATACCTTTCCCTCCTGGATTGTCATAATCAATTGTTATTTTTCTGGGAACTAAGCTAAAGCTTAACTTATCACCAGGATTTACTTTAATTCCAGTGTCTACATAACGTCTATTGCTGCCAAATCCTTTACCACCGCACAATTCGTTTTTATTTACGCCTTTTTCATCAACGCCATAATTATTAGGCACATCGTTAATATTTGCAGCTTTACTATAATTTGGTTCTGAGCCATCAGCACAAAAGCTAGCTGGCACAAGTACTTTCCTTGGATTTTTGTCTTCTTTAAAAGGGCAAAAATTTACTGATCCATCGAGGGTGAATTTGATTTCCTCACCCTTACTAATTACTTGACCAGAATCAACCCAATGAATTTTAACTTCTTCACCAGCTTTATGAACTGGAACATCCACGTTAACACTAGTGTTTCTGCTCTGCAACCCAGGTTCGACACAATCCATGTTACAACCAGTGATTGCAAGACACAGTATCAACAATAGTGATCTTTTACTTATCATTGCTGTCTTCCTGGTGGTGGTATCTGAGGCGTTGACCTTTGAGTCCCTTGTGGTATTTGAGGTCTTGACGTACCTGACTGTTGAGAAGCACCTCCTCTTTCTCTTCTTTGAACGCTTTGTTCATCTAACCCTACTGTTCCCATTAAGCTTTGTTGATACTGTCTTCCAGGTTCGCTTGCTACATAAGCACCAAACAACGAGTCAGATATTGTCGAAGAAGCTTCAACTAAAGCTTTCATAGCGTGTCCCAAAATAACAAAAGCCATCATAGCGGTAATATTAGGTGTATATTTGGAAGCATAACCATAAAAAATACAAGGGTTAAAAATCTTTAAGTTAATATTAAGTATACATGTAGAGCAGACCTCAAAATCAAATACTGAATACACAATATAATCCATAACCTGGCTTATCAGTGATATAAAAATTAAAAGCACTACTGGATGAATCGCAAATCTTGCTAAATTTTTAACCCAGTTGTGAAACATCTGCCTAGTATACGCAAATAAAAGACAAAGAATAAAAATAGGTGCTAAAGAAAGCAATAACGCAACTATTGCTATAGATGTAATAAAAGAAAATAAGGCATTAAAAATAGATAAGCTCACTGTGATTAAACCCCAAATCACCAAGCAAAAAGATACAATGCCCAAAGGGCCAGAAAATATAAGAGATACTATTAACAATACTGAATGCGATGACAAGAACCTATTGAGCGGCAAATCAAGAAACTCAAAAACATTTGAAGTAGTGCCTCTAAAATTTGCTATTTCTATTAGTTGTTTTGGAGTGTTAATAAATATAGAGAATGCGTTGTTATAAAAAAAGTCCCAGCTATTATCCTGCAATAGCTGGGCGATGATTCCTATCTTTACGCATATAATTAAAAACTCATATATAGAAATATGAGTTAATCCAAAAAAGTAATAAAGAGTATATAAGATTATATATAGTACTAATAGTGATATTATAGTAGATCTAATGGTATTTGTTCTGCTTGATTTTATAAAACTTTCGTAAAGAGACTTTACAGGACTAGTATCAGAGTGAATTGCGTTAGGGTCTTTATAATTAGAGCCGAAAAATGCAGTTTTCACTTTTTCATCAAAGAAATTATATATTGCACTAAAAGTTTTTGTAGGTGGCTCTTTAGTTGTTAGGTTAATACTAAATTGACCTTCATTTTTGTAATCGCAGCCATGGTCTCTTATTCCGTAATATATGGTGCCTGTTTTGTCTTTTAATTTTCCTTTCAAGTTTTCCATGTCATGAACTTTGCTGATATCTACAGATATATCCGCTTGATTTTCACCAGGCTTATGCTCAGGGAATTTATCGGAAACACTTATATACAAGCTATTTTCCAGACTATGGTTCTTCGTTACTCTTATGTTGAACCCGCCTTTGTCATTTGTATTGTAGCAGCTCTTGTCATTTCTGCTACATAGACTAAAAGTTAAACTTGGTATTTGATGGTCATTCTCCATCTTATGATCACAACTAGTACATAAACCACCACCTGGAATGTGTTCAAGAGTTTCATTATCCATACCAACTTTTAGAAATGTAATGTCAGTTTTTACCTGTTTTCCCTTTAATACGTTACTAATAATTTCAGCAACAACAGATTCACCACTAGAATTTAAAGCATTGAATAGCTCAATTTCTATATTATTATATTCAATATACACGCAATCCTCGCCTCTACGACCAGAAGAAAATTTACATATACGTCTACAGAGTGAATTTAAAATGTGCGTATCTATCTTACTTGCACTGCTCTCTGAAAGCTTACTGCAATCTATATTCTCTCCTTGTTTTATAGAGTTAATAATATTTTCAATTTCCTTTTTTCTTTCATCTTGATCTAACTTCGAAAACCAGTACTCTCTTCCACTCAACCATTGCGCATCGCCTATTATATATTTATTAGGACATATCCCATCCTTGCCACCTTGGCATTTCTCTTGATTTAAAACATGTGCAAAATGTTCCGTTTCTTGCTCGCTACACTTTTCGTCGATTTTCAAATACCTGATTTTTGTCTCACTCTCTTTATCTTTACACACTTTACTTCCAATCACACTAAAGCTTATCGTATCGCCTTTTTTAAGTGCAAATGGTAATGCAACGTCATTTCTCCCAGGCCCAATTGCAAAATCTGCATACTGCTTAGGACAAAAATTAACCTTACTAGGCACTATATCAATCTCTGTTACTCTTATTCTATCTGAGATATTAACACCAGAATCAACCCATTTCTGCTCTGTTGACACTATATCTAGTTTTTCACGCAAACCTGATAAATTTTCTGGCTTAATACAGTGATGTTCCCCGCAGCCTGACAGAAAAAAAAACGGTATTATCAGCAAAAATTTTAGCATAAATCCAACTCATTCAGTGCTTTTGTTAACACTCTCGGAGCTACTAGAACCAGAACCTCGAGATTTACTCTTGTCTCCACCACTCAACTTCTTAGCAGCAGCACCAGCAACTCCAGCAACACCCCCAGCAGCAGCTTTGGCAGCAGATAAAGCTTTGCCCACCATTTGTCCAGGTGTCTGACCTGAGCCAAGTGCTGCTCTATGGTTACCAGCAAGTTCAGCAGCCATGCCAGGAAGAATGTTTAAAAAGTGGTAAAAGAGGAATAATACTAAACACAATTTTAATAATTCTCCGATGAGAGAGCTGCCAAACTCCATGTATGTAAAGTCGAATAGACCAAGTATGCTGCTCTTTTTAAAGCTATAATTTTGCATCATACATGCAAGAGTAGTTTCATTTTTATCACATTCCCCATCTTTCAATTTAAACCACTGTTTTTTCTTACTATATGAGATTTCTGCTTGTTTCTTTTCATATGACTTGTCCGGTTGTTCATTTTTATATGACTCGTCCAGTTCAAAATTTAAATTTTTAAAATAGATTTTATCACATGCTATGAACATAAAGGACAAAAACGCAAAAAGGATAACCGGGTATAAGCTATAGGTAATCAACTCTTTCACCCAGCCTTCAAAATATCCTTTGGTGTGTTGGAATAAAACCATAGGAATGAACAAAGGTGATAAAATGATGATTACACTTAAAGCAACTAGAGATAAAATAAATACATAGCACAGCCACAAAATAACCATCATCATCAGAACGGCCATAAATATACAGACAAGAGCTACTAAAATTTGTCCACCAGCAAAAATAATACCGATTACCGAACCTGCAACTAATAAGACAGGAGCAGCACCAAGCAAGACTGCTAACGTTGCAACACCTCCAGTACCAATTTTGCCACCAATTCCATCTAAAGGGGCACCTAAATAAAATAAAATTCTACAATCAAGCCTATCCCAAGGTGCAAGATAACTGTAAGATACCCTCTTTCCTGCACGAGTATATTCATAATCTGTACCTGCTTTATAATTACATATGCCTTTACTTTCAGATGATGCTTTTAGCACTATCTCTGACAAACCATTTGAGAGACGAGTTAATTCTCCATAATAATGAGACATGGTACTGCCTGTTGTGAAGTAAATCACTAAAGCGAATTTTATGATCAACATATACATTTCTTGAGGCCTCTGAACTCCACCAGACATGGCTTTTATAGAGAACAGTATTAAAGCTAAAACTAAAACAGCAGTTACAGTGTTTTTCAGCCTTTTCTGTGCTACAGATATAAAACTCTCACCATTTGGTGCACCTTTACCTGCAACTAAATTATCTAACGATTCCTTAATGCATTGCACTATCATAGAAGTTACGGGAATAGGAGCTAATGATTTACTCCCTGCCTGGTTATAACAAGCTTCAGAAACATACGAGCTAAAACAGCCAGCATTATCATAACCTACAAAAATTTTCCCCCCTTGTCCGTTGAGTCTTTTTTCTTTAGATCTGATAATAGTTTTATAGTCATCATTATTACCAATAGGAACTTTTTCCTCTCCTGTACCATCTTTATTTTTGAATATCATCACAGATTTTTCACACATAGGAGCAAGTGGGTCAGGTGGCAATTCCGTGCACCCCATATCAACCCCTTGCGGCCAAGGAGTCATTTCGATACCAAGCATGCTAACACTGGCTAACTCCACACATAATCTGCCCGTTTTTCTCACTGCTTTGAATGTAGCTCCATGTATGGGTTCGCTCTGTCCTGCTTTGAGAACTCTACATTCCAGACCACCATCAACCTTCGAGGACCATGACCCATCTACGTATCCAGTGTCTTTCTCCCTGACATCAAAGTCTATGTATCCAGGTTTTCCTCTGGAATTAAAGTCTACCTTATTAAAAAGATTACCAAAAGTTAAAGGGTTTCGATGACATACTTCTATATATTCACTGTATTGCACACCATTTTTTGGCCAGTAATAACTCTCTGTACTCTCCTGAACGTTAGAATTTAAGGCTTCTTTTTCTGCTCTTTTCCCGTCATAATCTTTTTTGTTCACGTCTTCCCGAGCTTTATTTTGCAAACAAGAAAAATATTCCTCTTCTGTTTGGTAATTTTCATTGGTGCAGCCACTATAACCTGTGTCTTCTAATTTAAAATTTTTGTATTTTCCATCATGATCACGTGCAACTGGGTGTTTAACAAAACTATGTTCACAAACAACAAGCCCTCCTATCGCTTTCCAGACTCCAACAATTGCAGCTATCATTCCAACAATAACAAGAGCGGTAAACAAACCAGCAGAAGAAACGATCAAAACAATGCCAGTAAATATTGCGCCAACAGCAATCGCTATTCCAGCAAGTGCTGCAGCTGTTTTAAACGCTCCACAATCAGGATTAGAGGCACGACTAAAACTGCCAGTGGAATTAAATCTGCTAACAAATTCTGTCTTGTCAGTACCACTTACTCCATCTGCAAGCACTGGATATGAGAGTAAAAAGTCTATATTTAGTAAAAATATCGCAATTAATAGCAATGACAGCTTAGTCTTAAACATTTTTTACCTTCTGATAAAATATAGGCAACCATACTTTTGGGTTGTCCCCAACTTCATTTAATATATCGTGTAACAATAGAACACTTTCTGCACGTCCGGATAATACGTTGATTATATCATCCAGGCCTTTTAAGTCTATTCTAGCTACTACAGAATTGACTCCTTGTTTCACCAAAAAGAATCTAGTACTCGGATCTGTGTGCTTAATTAATATATATTCACGTTCAGTTAACATAAAAACATCCCGATAGACACTAGTAGCTTTCAGATTTGGTAAAAAAATCTGTGTCGCTGTTTGTTGTACAAGCGTATCGCTAATAGTACTTTTACTTGCATCCTCAACACTCTGAGTAGCAAAAATCACAAAAGCATTTAGTTTTCTCAGTACCTTCAACCAGTCTTTTATCTTGGGTGCAAAAACTGGATTATCTATTAACGCCCATGCCTCATCAAGAACGATAATAGATGGAGTGCCATCAAGAGATATACTAATCCTATGAAATAAATAAATCAAGACCGGTCCAAGAGCAACAGGATCTTTGAGCAAGCTAGCCATCTCAAAACCAAATACTCTTGCTCGTGAAAAATCTAGCAAATCTTCTTTATTGTCAAATATTGCAGCATGAGAACCATTATCATGCCACATAGATATTGCCCCAGCTAGAGTATCAGGACCTGCAAGCCCTAAAAACGGTACGAGGTTTCTCAAGAATCTGTCTTCTTTTCTTAATTTAAAATTTCCTTCAATTGCATCATTAATTCGTGCAATATCTTCTGAAGTAAATTTATCATTATATACCGAAATTAAAGACTTTATCCACTCCATTAAAAATGTTCTATTATCAGAGGTATCATCAAGTTGTAAAGGATTAAAATTTGTTTTAGTTCTTGGTTCTATTACAGTATAGATACCACTAAGTGCTCTTAAGAAAATCTCTGCACCGCGATCTTTATCAAAAAAGAATATCCTTGGAGAAAACTTCATCGCTTGGGCACACAGGAAATTCATTAAAACAGTTTTACCAGCACCAGTTGGGCCAATTATCATAGTGTGTCCAACATCCCTTATATGAAAGTTGAAAAAAAATGGAGTACCAGATGTCGTGTCAAAAACTGTAACGGCATCTCCCCAGTGGTTATTGAATTTATTACCAGTAGGATAATTATGTTGAGATGCAAATCCAGCCAAATTAAGACTACTTATTGTAGCTTGTCTCACTATATAATCGAAATTACCAGGAATTTGCGCCCAAAATGCTGGTTCAAGGTTAACTCTCTCACGTATAGGGTAAACACCGCAATTAGAAAGCTCTGATTCTACCAACGACAGAGCGTTATCCAATGATTTAGGACTTTTTTCTATACATAAAATAGTCAGGTGATGTTGACCAAACGCAATCTTACCACTCATTGCATCATCAAGCGCTTGAGAAATTTCTGCTATTTGAGAAATAGCTTTATCTGCAGACTGTATCATTCGATTTTGCTGTATCTGCATTTTTCCAATCGCCATTTGCCTGTTTATAAATTGAAAAGATTGCGTAATTATAAACTCGTAAGGAAGTTGTAAAAACGAATCAAGCATTCCTGCAGAAGTATGATTTCCATATTCTTTGATACTAATTATTCCAGCATATTTACTCTCATTATGAGTCACAACCTGTATCATCTTACGGCCAAAGAATAACCTATGTACTGGTAAGTACCTTGATATTTCAGTTCTTAGCGGAAAAAGCGTATTTGTAACGAAGCCACAATTTACGATTCTAGATAGAAACTCCATTATTTCGCAGAACAAACCATCTGGAGTTTCTTTTACTCCAAGAATTTTAGGCGAATAATTTCTAAGGCTTGTCACTACACGATTTGTCGTTTCCTCTAAATCTTCATACGTGGCACGTATATCACTTTCCCAAGCATGTTTTGAAGTTACATGTCCGAATTTTTTTAGTAGATGTGACAAAAATTCTACTCCTTTTGTGTCCGCTCTACGGATAATCGTAATGTATAGGTCATTAATAAATGATTGCCTTGTTGCGTGTTTTTCTCTCCATTTTAGATTTACGTGATTAGCGAAAAAATTCGGCAAACCTTGACTTGCAAATTCATCAGAAAAAATATTTTTCTTACGTCTGATAGTATGAAAATACAAACTAAATGCCGGAGATGAAATGCTTCTTAGCATCTGATTCCTGATGTTGTTCTGTATGACTAAATCCTCGTCATCGGCAGTTTCAAATGCAAAACCACTTAATTTTATAACCTTAACCAACCAATTTTCTTTTGTCATCAAGGTTGTGCTATTCCAATAGCAAGAATAAGGAATAAATTCAGCAGCGTGAACTTCCCTGTTCAGAGTAGATTTATTCTTTGATTGAATAGCCCTAAACCTCAGCATCACACAACGTTAAGCAATATCATAAGAATTGGCTCCATGGTAAAAACGATTTAAACATTTCGAGCACTTTCCCAATTTTACCATAAATAATTCAATAAACAACGGTTCTTTTGCAGAAGCTATATAACCAAGTCCATGTATACCTGGTAACATTAAGAGAATCACTCTTAAATCATTTGAATTAATGAAAATTAGCATGCAAATCAGGACGTTTAATATTGCAAACATATAACTCACACCAAAGAGCATTGCAGGTCTTGTAAGACCTTTAAATAATTGATCTGTTTGTATACTACCTGTGGACATATCTTTAACCTTCTAATAATAGCTCTAACACTAATACTATATCATTATATTAAAAATCCATTGAAACTAGTAGCACTTTAAGTTAAGATACATTATTTAATCCCGATAATGACAAATTGGCCATTTCAAGAAGCAGAAAAAATATTGCAAGAGTTTCCTAATAAAAAAGAAATAATATTTGAAACTGGTTATGGACCCTCTGGTTTACCCCACATAGGAACCTTTGGAGAGGTTTTCCGCACTACAGTTATTGTAAATGCATTAAAAAAAATAGCTCCTGGTATAAAAACCAAAATCATTGCAGTTTCAGATGATATGGATGGTTTGCGAAAAATACCAGATAATGTGCCAAATCAAGAGATGCTAAGAGAGCACTTAAATAAACCATTGACTATGATACCTGATCCATTTGGCACTCGTCAGAGTTATGGTCATCATATGAATTCATTGTTGTGTAAATTTCTTGATATGTTTGAATTTGAATACGAGTTCAGGAGTGCAACAGAGTGTTATAAATCTGGCGTTTACGATGAAAAACTTTTACTCTTACTGAAAAATTATGATAAAGTGATGGACGTAATGCTTCCATCATTTCGGGAAGAAAGACAGCAGACTTATAGTCCATTCTTGCCAATATGCCCAAAAACTTCTCAAGTTTTACAAGTTCCAGTAATTGAAACAAATACAGAGAAAGGAACAATCACATATGAAGACCCAAACGGGGAAAAAATAGAAGTTCCAGTGACAAAAGGAAAATGTAAACTGCAATGGAAACCTGATTGGGGAATGAGGTGGGCCGCATTTGGAGTAAATTACGAAGCTCACGGAAAAGATTTAACTCCATCTGCTGTGCTTTCAAGTCAAATATGTGAAATACTTGGAGAAAAGCCACCACTTCTGTTTTGCTACGAGCTTTTTCTTGATAAAGAAGGAAAGAAAATATCAAAATCAAAAGGAAATGGCATTTCAATTGAAGAGTGGCTAACTTACGCACCAACAGAGAGCTTAGCATTGTACATTTTTCAGAGTCCTAAAAAAGCTAAACGTTTATATTTTGATGTGATACCAAAATCAACTGATGAATATTTAGAATTTGTAAAGCGTTATCATGAGAACAAAGAAAAGGATATAAATAATCCTGCTTGGCACATTCACCAGGGCAATGTTCCCAGTATAGAAACTTCAGGCATAAATTTCTCACTACTTTTAAACCTAGCAGCAGCTTGTAATGCTAAAAACAAAGAGATCCTATGGGGTTTTATATCCTCTTATGCACCAAACGTTACACCAGAAAATAATAAAATGCTTGATAGACTTTCAGACTTTGCAGTAAAGTATTATCACGATTTTATCAAGCCAACAAAATCATATAAAACTCCAAATGAAAAAGAAAAAGCAGCGTTACTAGATTTGAAGGACACTTTACATTCTCTATCTACAACTGCTACTGCTGAAGAAATTCAATCTCAGGTATTTTCTATTGGAAAAAAATATGATTACACCAACTTACGTGACTGGTTTCAGCTATTATATGAAACGTTACTTGGCCAAAAAACCGGTCCAAGAATGGGATCTTTCATAAAGCTTTACGGAATAGGTAATACGATTTCTCTCATAGAAAGCGCTACTAAATGTATACTTTAGAGTTTACCTCCTTTCATTTGAGCTCTTTAGTTTTAATAAGAATTCCTTGACAAACTCCGCTAGCCCCCTTATCATGAAACTGAAGCTATTGTATTTGCTTTCGCCAATCTGCAGATTAAAAGGTAAGGATTACTTAATGTATCGGCGTCTTATGTTCAATTTTTTGCAGTATATAGATACTGTATGTCTTTACAAAACTTCATCTACATCTAGATTTTTATCTAAATAAGCTGAACGCGCTTATAAAGCGTTACAAGACATCAAAAAATGCCAATACTCGACAGAGATAGTAAAAGACTAGCTAACTCGGGGATTCTTTGTCTTTTTTTCTGCTTAGTAAATTTCTTAAACGTTTGCAGCGTAAGTTAGTTGCAATTAAAAGCAGCTGAATTTCGCTTGTCAAGCGTTTAAAACATAAAAAACGCCAATATTTTAAAGCGGATAATAACCACGGGGCTTCTTTTGCCTTTTTTTCATTTGGTAAATTTCTTAATATTTATGGCTAAACGACAATCGTCATCCCGCTGCTTGTTAGCGGGATCTCTTGTTAGCGGCTGAGATACCGCGAATGAATCGCGGTATGACGGTTCGCGGCGGCATGACGATAAGGTTTATACCTTGTCATCCCAGTGCTTGACACTGGGATCCAGCTTTCTTTATATAGCTCTTTCCACAGAAGTCCGGATATGATAAGATTAAGGATAGATGGCGATAAGGAGGTTGGATGCCGGCAGCATATAGTTATGATTTAAGAAAAAAAGCAATGGAAGCACTAGACGAAGGGGAAAGCAGAGAAGCAGTGGCAGCAAGATTTAAAATTGGACGAACTACTTTGTGGGAGTGGAAGCAAAGAAAAAAAGAAACAGGCGACTTTCAGTCAAAAAACTCGGTAATGGAGGTTACAATCAGAAAATTATCGACTGGAATAAGTTTATCGAATTTGCTAAAAAACACGGTAGAAAAACTCTGTCGGAAATGGCTAAACTTTGGGGCAACGTTAGTATCGAAACGATCCACCGAGCTCTCAGAAAAATTGGATTTACGCGCAAAAAAAGACATATGGATACAAGGAAAGGAACGAAGAAAAACGTGCTGAATTCTTAAAAATTATAGCAACAAAAGAACCAGAAAACTTAGTGTATATAGATGAGTCTGGGATTGATAACACGGAGGACTATCCATATGGGTATTGCCAGAAAGGACAGCGATTTTATGCCCTAAAATCTGGAAAAAAAACTCAACGAATCAGCATGGTTGCAGCCTTAAGTAGAAGAAAGATAGTTGCTCCATTAACATTTGAAGGCCACTGTAATATGGATATTTTTAATGGATGGTTTGAGCAATTTTTGGCACCGATCTTAGAACCTGGACAAACTGTCATTCTTGATAATGCTACTTTTCATAAGTCTGATAAGCTTATCAAGCTCGCTAAAGGAGTCGGTGCAGAAATTTTGTATCTGCCGCCTTATTCTCCAGATTTTAACAAAATTGAGCATCATTGGTTTGCTATAAAAAACAGAGCCAGGAAAAACATTCCTCTATTCGAATCCTTTCGTCGTGCTGTTGATTCTGCCTTCCTATGACCTATTCGGACTATTATGAGAAATGCTATACTATGCGGGTTTTATATTTTCGCCCTGCCCAAAAGCTACGGTTTGCTTTTCACCTGGAGAAGATTGTGCTGTACCGATAATCAACGTAATAGATCAGTCTAAAAAATCTATCTTAGTTCAAGAATATACATTTACTCTTGGAACAGTTGCAAAATCTTTGATTAATGCTAAAGAACGCGGTGTTGATGTTAAAGTCATCTTAGATAAATCGCAACTCTACTCAAAATATAGTGTTATAAATGAATTATTTTCAGGTGGAGTACCAATTTGGATCGATGATAAGCCAAAGATTGCTCATAATAAGATAATGATTGCTGACAATCAAAAAGTCATCACAGGGTCATTTAACCTTAGTAAGACAGCTAAAAAAGGAAATGCTGAAAATTTATTAATTATTACAGATTATCCTGAATTGATTCAGCAGTATGTGAAAAACTGGGAGGCACGAATGTCACAATCTTACAAATACGCTCCCAACTAATCGAGAGCGCTTGCTCAAAATCAGTTTTAAAAACAGCAAGGGAGAGCTTTTTTGATTGATTGGCATAATGATTATGATATAATGAACTAAAAATTTAAGGAATAAAGTAATGGATTATATAAATGATGCTGCCGGTAGCTACACTGCTATTCATGATTTTTTTCAAAACAACGGTGTTGGAGATTACAAAGTTCAATGCAATTATGGTGGGGTGCCGTATGCTACTGATGAGTACGTGCATTCTGGCGATAAATTTTGGAGTAATAATTTCATAGACTCACATTTTGGCAGGGAAATAAAAATGTATCCTCAAAGTGAACTTTTAGCTAAAGAATATGCTGGAAATACGTTGCCAGTTTCAATATCACTAGATAAGGATTTAATAAAAATGAAGGAATGTCAGAAAAAAACGAAATTTGTGGAACTAGAAAGGGAGTCAGGTGATTTAGTGCATGATAAGCAAAAGTATGTAAAGTGTTACACAACAAAGCTATCATATGATGATGTACATATTTACAATAACGATAAAGTTTCAACATTTAGCATAAAATACGACGTGCCAAATGATCCGAAATACAGTTTAAATATAACATTTACAAAGGTTAATGATAATAAACCAGGATTTTGGCAGAAATTTAAAAATATGTTTTAACGTGACCATTCACTGGTTTTTACTCAATCAACCAACAACAGTTAATATCAAATTTTTATAATTAAAAAATATGCTATTTTTTAAAACTTTCATTCTCCTTGACTCTGTCAACTTCACAAAACAACTCTTGGACCAAATGTATCTGGCATAACACCTTTTGGTAACTTGCTACTTCTTTTTTTCCGCATCTCCGACAACAGCCATTGATATTCCACTACATAAGGCTTGATTTTTGGTAAATCAACTTTTTTATGAATAATATAGCATTTCTCATAATAGTCCGAATAGGTCATAGGAAGGCAGAATCAACAGCACGACGAAAGGATTCGAATAGAGGAATGTTTTTCCTGGCTCTGTTTTTTATAGCAAACCAATGATGCTCAATTTTGTTAAAATCTGGAGAATAAGGCGGCAGATACAAAATTTCTGCACCGACTCCTTTAGCGAGCTTGATAAGCTTATCAGACTTATGAAAAGTAGCATTATCAAGAATGACAGTTTGTCCAGGTTCTAAGATCGGTGCCAAAAATTGCTCAAACCATCCATTAAAAATATCCATATTACAGTGGCCTTCAAATGTTAATGGAGCAACTATCTTTCTTCTACTTAAGGCTGCAACCATGCTGATTCGTTGAGTTTTTTTTCCAGATTTTAGGGCATAAAATCGCTGTCCTTTCTGGCAATACCCATATGGATAGTCCTCCGTGTTATCAATCCCAGACTCATCTATATACACTAAGTTTTCTGGTTCTTTTGTTGCTATAATTTTTAAGAATTCAGCACGTTTTTCTTCGTTCCTTTCCTTGTATCCATATGTCTTTTTTTGCGCGTAAATCCAATTTTTCTGAGAGCTCGGTGGATCGTTTCGATACTAACGTTGCCCCAAAGTTTAGCCATTTCCGACAGAGTTTTTCTACCGTGTTTTTTAGCAAATTCGATAAACTTATTCCAGTCGATAATTTTCTGATTGTAACCTCCATTACCGAGTTTTTTGACTGAAAGTCGCCTGTTTCTTTTTTTCTTTGCTTCCACTCCCACAAAGTAGTTCGTCCAATTTTAAATCTTGCTGCCACTGCTTCTCTGCTTTCCCCTTCGTCTAGTGCTTCCATTGCTTTTTTTCTTAAATCATAACTATATGCTGCCGGCATCCAACCTCCTTATCGCCATCTATCCTTAATCTTATCATATCCGGACTTCTGTGGAAAGAGCTATAAAAGTCATAGCAGACAGGCTGGAAGCAGCGAGCGCTGGTGAAGTGAAACGAATAATATTCAATATGCCTCCGCGCTCGATGAAGTCCATGTGCATAAGCGTTGCGTGGCCCGCATGGATACTGGGAAACCAACCAACTGCGAGAATAATAGTTGCAAGTTATTCTCAGCGGCTCAGCGAAAAGCACTCGCTCGACACCAGGTGCGTGATGCAGTCTAGTTGGTATAGAGCGCTATTTCCAGAGATAGAACTATCCAAAGACCAGAATACCAAATATAAATTTCAAACAGTGCAGAGAGGATACAGAATCGCAACATCAGTTGGTGGAACACTAACTGGTGAAGGTGGTGATTTTATCATTGTGGACGATCCGCTCAGTTCTGCTCAAGCTTTGAGTGAAACGCTTAGAAAGCGTGCCACAAACTGGTTTGATCAGACTTTAGTAACCAGGCTGAACGATAGAAAAAAAGGAGTCATCGTTCTTGTAATGCACAGGCTACACCAGGAGGACTTAACTGGACACCTTCTCTCCAAGCCAAAAAACATATGGCATCATATTTGTTTGCCAATGATTTCTGAAAATAAGCAGGTTATTTATTCAATCAAAAAGCCAATGCCTCCCGTTCCTATCATCCGAGTAGCTCAGCACTGTGCGACCAGGCGATTATATAATAAACCAGCGTCACCTGTAAGGATATTATATTCAAGAGAAGAAGGTCAGTTGCTATATCCCCTCGATGGAGGAAAAGAAGAAGTTGAGACGATAAAAGTTGAACTTGGGAGTTATGCTTTTGCTGCGCAATATCAACAAAACCCTCTGCCGCTTTCAAGTGGTATAGTCAAACGAGAGTGGCTAAAGCGCTATAAAAATGTTCCTGATAATCTCTCGCATGTAACACAAAGTTGGGATACTGCGGTTTCAACAAGCGACATGAGCAACTTTAGTGTCTGCACCACCTGGGCAAAAATAGATAATAAATTCTATTTACTTGATGTATATCGCGCAAAGCTTGAGTATCCAAAGCTTAAAGAACAGGTTTTGTCACTAGCTGCAAGATGGACGCCACACGCAATTTTAATCGAAGCAAAAACAAGTGGTCAACAATTGGTGCAAGAGCTAAAGACAAACAGTGATTTACCGATTATTGAAATAGTGCCACATGATGACAAGCTCACTCGATTTCATCAAATTGTTCCGATTATAGAGTCTGGCAAGGTTTTTCTGCCACATCAAGCAGTATGGCTGAACGATTTTGAGTATGAGATTTTAATGTTTCCTGAAACTCGACATGATGATCAAGTAGATAGTACCGTGCAATATCTCCAGTGGGTGAGAAACAGTACCTCCAGGGTTGCAGCTATACGAGCATTGTGATTTGAGAGCAATTTCCACAAGGGAGGATGTCATCCCAGCGCTCCTTTTTTTGTCATGCAAGTAGCTGACACTGGAATCTAGCTTCTCGTTGCTGCTGCGATCATATACTATTGTAATGAGCCTTCAAAGTCACTTAAAAATAGCAACGTCCAAGGGTTTTCTGAAAAGGTCCCACAACCCGGTTCGTAAAATTCACAAGAACCATTAAAATATTTTTTTACTTTTCATTGTATATTTCTCAACATATTATCTTTAAGTACTAAAATAATTAACAATATGGCATTATTAATAGTTGAATCACCTGCGAAAGCAAAGACAATAGGTAAATATTTGAGTAAAGAGTTCAAAGTAGCTGCATCCTTTGGACATGTGAGAGATCTTCCAGCAAAAAACGGTTCTGTCGATCCGGATAATGATTTTGCTATAAAGTATGAAACCATTGAAAAAGCAGAAAAGTATATAAAAGAGTTAGTAAAAGCCGCAAGCAAAACATCAGATATATATCTTGCAACAGACCCAGACAGAGAAGGGGAAGCAATGGCTTGGCATGTGATAGAGACATTAAAAGAAAAGAAAGCAATCAGTAATGAAAACAACATTTATAGAGTAGTCTTTAATGAGATAACAAAAAGAGCAGTACAAGAAGCAATAAAAAATCCACGTGAAATTAATATGGATTTAGTGCGTGCACAACAAGCACGTAGAGCTTTGGATTATCTAGTTGGATTTAGTTTGTCACCACTGCTGTGGACAAAATTGTCGGGAAGCAAGTCTGCAGGGCGAGTGCAGTCTGTTGCATTAAAGATTATATGCGAACGAGAAGATGAAATTAGTAAATTTATAACACAGGAGTATTGGAGCATAAAAGCAGAAATGCAAAATAGCAAAGATGAGGCTTTTTTTGCTATGCTAAGCCACTATGACAATAAAAAGCTAGAAAAATTTGATATTAAGAATGAAGAAGAAGCAAAGAACTTAGTCAGGGAGATTGAATCAAGGCAATATGCTGTAAGCACAGTAGAACGCAAGCAAGTTAAGAGAAACCCGCTTCCTCCGTTTATTACTTCAAGTCTTCAGCAAGATGCAGTGAATAAACTGTATTTTAATGTGAAAAGTGTTATGCGCATAGCGCAAAATTTATATGAAGGTATCGATATTGGTGGTGAAACTGTAGGGTTGATAACTTACATGCGTACAGATGGGTTTCATATTGCAGATGAGGCTATAAACTCAATTAGAGGGTCAATTAAGTCATTATATGGTGATAAATATTTACCGCAGTCTCCTCGTAAATATGTAAAAAAGGTCAAAAATGCTCAAGAAGCACATGAAGCAATTCGTCCAACTGATATCAATAGAACGCCGGGTAGTATTAAGGATTACTTAACGCCAGAGCAATTTAAATTGTATGATTTAATCTGGAAAAGGACCATTGCAAGTCAAATGGAGTCGGCGATTCTTGATCAAGTGGTAGTCGAAATTAGTTCTACTGACCAGAAAGTAATTCTGCGAGCAAGTGGATCAAGTATATTCTTTGATGGTTTTTATAGAGTCTACCAAGATAACATAGAAGCCGAAAATGAAGGCCTGCTACCTGCCATGAAGGAAGGGGAAGCGTGTAAGCTGATTTCAGTTGAGCCAAAACAACATTTCACTCAACCGCCACCTCGTTATAGTGAAGCAAGTATCGTAAAAAAAATGGAAGAAATCGGTATAGGTCGACCATCAACTTATGCAACAATTATTTCGGTATTACAAGATCGTGAGTACGTTTCATTGGATAGCAAAAGGTTTATTCCAAGCAGCCGCGGTAAAATCGTTACTATATTTTTAGAAACTTTTTTTCAGCGTTGTGTAGAGTATGATTTCACAGCACAAATGGAAGAGAAGCTTGATTTAATTTCAAATGGACATGCAGATTGGAAAAAAGAATTAGGCCACTTTTGGGTGCCATTTTTTGGTCATGTAAACTCTGTCAAGCAAATGACGCATGATGAAGTTTTCAGCGGCATTCACGATTTGGTAATCGATTGGTTTTGTTCAGAAGAAGGAAAAAAAGAGGTGAATACAAAATGCCCTGCTTGCTCTGATGGCATATTGAAATTGAACTTTGGAAAAGCCGGGGTGTTCCTTGGATGTTCTAACTATCCTGAATGCAACCATACAAAAGAAATTACGGGCAGTAACGACAATTCAGAATATCCAAAAAGTTTAGGTATAGATGATATAACAAACCAAGAAGTGATGATCAAAAAGGGTCCTTTTGGACTTTATCTGGAGTTTAATAACGAGTTAAAAAAGAAAAAAACGGTTTCCATACCAAAAGATATAAATGTTAATGAGATTGATCTGAGCACCGCTACTCAGTTACTTTCCTTGCCAAAAGTAATCGGAGAACACCCTGAAACCGGAAAGGAAGTAAAAATAGGCCTTGGACGATTTGGGTACTATATTTTCTATGATGGTAAATACTTTTCTCTTAAGAAAAGCTCCAAAGAGGTGCTGAATACAGAATTGAGCGAAGCTGTACAAATTATTGCAAACAGTCCACGCAAAGAGTTAAAATCTCTCGGGGTTAATGAAAAGGGAAAAGAAGTTTTTATCTGCAACGGTAGGTACGGATTCTATATAAAATGCGGTAAAACAAACGTTGCTTTGGGCAAGAGTGCAGATATTGAGAGTATAGATCTGGAGAAGGCTTTAGAGTTGATTAAGGGTAAGAAATAGACTTCTTGCATAACCATATGCTCTTTATTGTCATTCCAGCGTGTGACGCTGGAATCTAGAAAAAAAGAACCTGGATGCCAGTGTCTGGGCACTGGCATGACACCCTTTCTGGTAGAGGTTGCTCTCAAATCACAACGTGCATACAACTGCAGCAGTATGATGTTTTATTTATTATAGCTATAACACTGAAGTTTACAATCAGAACAAACCACTTGGCCACGTGGAACTGATTTCAGTTTATCAGTTGAAACTTGATTTGAGCAGAGTATGCATTTTATTGTGTTGCTTGGAGTAAGTGAGTTATCAACAGCAATTCTATCATCAAAAACAAAACACTCACCCTCCCAATTATCATTTTTATTATGAGTTTTTTCGAGGTAAGAAAGAATGCCGCCTTTCAGGTGGTACACATCGTTAAATCCAAGATTTTTC
Organism: Wolbachia endosymbiont (group A) of Aleiodes leptofemur; assembly: GCF_964028465.1. Lineage (NCBI taxonomy): Bacteria > Pseudomonadati > Pseudomonadota > Alphaproteobacteria > Rickettsiales > Anaplasmataceae > Wolbachia > Wolbachia endosymbiont (group A) of Aleiodes leptofemur. Next base: position 298,299 of record NZ_OZ034782.1, on the reverse strand, counting down.
ATGTACGCTGTTGATTTTTCGCATCTAATCCCACCAGTGCAGTACATAGCCACTTTCAGGTCTTTACTCTCTGAGAAAGACTTTGCACACTCAGGAAAATCGCGAAAACATTGTGTGTGTGGATTAATTGCATTTTTAAACTTGCCTAATTTCACTTCATACTCATTTCGTGCATCTATTACTAAAACGTCAGGTTGAGAAGTAAAATCATCCCAATGCTCTGGATCAACATATTTACCCTTAAGGGAAATATCAAGATTGCTTACACCAAGATTCACAATCTCTCTTTTTAATTTTACCTTCATCTTGCTAAATGGTTGATATTCTGCTGCACTCTCTTTCCATGTAAGGTCCCTTAGCCTATAATCAGAACGTAGAAAATCGAATATTTTATCAATTGCGTTTCTTTCACCAGATATTGTTGCATTAACACCCTCTTCTGCAAGGAGTATAGTGCCCTTTAACTCAACGTTGTTGCATGTAGCTTTTATTTCGTCTTTCATGTCATAATAATTAGAAAGTTCTACAAAATGATAGAAAGTTGCAATGACGAAGCTCATGATTATTCACTTATCAACTAAAAACATGATATACAAAATTATAAAGATATTCAATAGTACGGCTGTTAATTACTGGATATCTTCAGTTTTTACATATAACATTTTAATATAAAATATAGATTCAAATTAATGTTTTTAAGAGTATTTAAAAATATATTCTTATTTCTAGTAAGTATATTATTCGTCTGTCCAATATTATCATTAATATCAATTCTATTTACAGATACAGCAAATTCCGGATGGGTAATCAGCACACTTTTCCCTGAATATATACTGAGTACGTTAATTTTGATGGTAGGAGTAGGGGGAATATCTTTCATATTTGGAGTAATTCCGGCTTGGCTCACCACATTTTTTTCATTTCCTGGAAGTAAAATTTTTGAGATTGCTTTGTTCTTTCCGATATCGATTCCTGGATATATAGTAGCGTTCGTCTATGTAAATACGCTAGAGTTTTCAGGTCCGGTGCAGAGCTTATTAAGAGACATTTTAGATTGGAGCAAAGGTGACTATTGGTTTCCTGAAATAAAATCCCTAGGTGGTGGAATATTAGTAATGGGATTCAGCCTATATCCATACGTTTATATGTTAGTCCGCTCAAGTCTAAAGAATGTTAGTAACTCAGTCACTATTGCGTCAACACTTGGGTTCTCCTCATTGAAGAGCCTGTTTTCTGTCATCATACCCTCCATACGCCCATCAATTATAGCTGGGTTGTCTTTGGTACTAATGGAAGTAATTACAGATTTCGGCACACCACAGTTTCTTGCTATCGATACTTTCACAACAGGAATATATCGCACCTGGTTTTTACTGCATGACAAATATTCAACTACTGTTTTAGCAGTTGCAGAATTGATTTTCGTTGTAACACTAATAGCTATCGAAAAAAAACTACAAAAAAAAGGAATATCTTACTCTTCAATCAACACTAATGCAGATTATCACAACAAACGGGGTGTAAGTGGTGCTATACCGTTAATTTGCACTTATATTATGTGTGCATTACCAATATTGATAGGTTTTGCTTTGCCAGTGATCCCACTTATATATTGGAGCATAGAGAAGGGGTTGTTCATATACGAAGCAAGATTCTATAACATAATAGCAAATAGCATTAGTTTATCAGTTATTACCGCACTAATCTCAATTAGCATTGCAATAATGATTGGATATACGGCGCGTAAAAATAAGGTAATCAATAATGTAGCACGTCTCATTTCTTTAGGCTACGCAATTCCAAATGCAATTATCGCAATTAGCATAATAATATTTTTAAGCAGAATATCCTCTTTCATTACTCAATATATTGTGGAAATTAGCTTGGTAGGAACTATTGGCGCATTAGTTTACTCATATTTATTTCGTTTTTTTGCTATATCTTTCAAGGCGGTAGAGTCAGGGCTCAAAAAAACACCAAATGAAATTGAGTGGACTGCATATACTATGGGTCATGGACCTATTTCCACATGTTTGAATGTTCATATCCCTCTCATCAAGAAGAGTATATTATCGGGATTTTTGCTCGTATTTATGGATACTATCAAAGAGCTCACAGCAACACTTATTATAAGACCATTTAATTTTGAAACTATATCAACTAGAATATATGAACTTGTAAGCGATGAGCGCTATAGAGAAGCTGCCCCATTTTCGTTAATAATAGTTATAATAGGCTTAATCTCTACAATAACCTTATTTACACTTGATGATAAGGATAAAAAATAAACGTAACCGTTCACACTTAATTCTTCAATCTCACTAATAGAAAGGCCAGTAAACTTGACAATAGTGTTGACATCAACATTATTAGCCAGCATTGCTTTTGCGACTTCAATTTTCCCTTCCTCTTTACCAATTTTTTTGCCTTTTTCAGTAGCAAGATCAAGTCTGTATTCAAGAATGGCTTCTTCTTTCCGTAGATCCATTATCCTTTCTTCGTAAGCTACTAAATCTTTTTCGTTCCAACGAAACTTGTCTAATTCATCATATGCTAGCTTTATTATTGGCGCTTTTTCTGCTATCTCTTTTAAGTCCTCTTCTGTTGTTTCTTCTGCGTATTTAAAAAAGAAACACCACCTTTCTACTATACTTTCTAACTGCTCTACTTTATTTTTTGCGAATTTAGGCAACTCAATAAAGACAAACTGAAAATCTTTTAAGTAATGGCCGTTAGTTTTTATATCACGTATATTGTGAGTAGAAATATAATCAACTTCTTCAGGAAGTAAGTTACAATTTGATATAGCAATAAAGAAGACTTTCTTTAAATCAATGTAGTTGCCAGATTTATCTAATTGTCTTGAGTAGGCTTTAGCGGCATATAATTGAGCGCGTTTTTCGAAGCCCTTGTCTCTAGCGAGCTGGTCAGGTAAGGAAGCAGTATTACTACTACCCCCTCCCTTAGAAACGCAGCATGCAGGTTTCCCAACACTACGCTTGAGCCCCTTATCTAAGTTCTTCTTTTCTAGAACCGGCTTGTCCTTCATGATTCCTCAGGAAACATCATTCTTAATGGTGACACCAACAGTAGAGAACCTTCTCTTGAGAAAGAGCTTGCTAACATTCTTGTTCGTTTCACTCTCTCATCAAAATACTTTTTCCATTTTAAGTCAAGGGGATTTGCATCCGCTCTGATTTTAACATGTCGTCTGATAGGTATATCAATCAGCTTAAGCAGTCTTAAATACCGTATCTCTTTTGGTTTGTTCTTGCATAGGGGTGCAGCAAAAACCCATTGGCGTTGACCCATTACTTTGAAGTAACGATTCTTTATCCAACGTAATCCTTTACGAGGATGTCCTTTCTTTGCCCATTTCCATAAACTATGCCAAATTTCATTGTCGATCTTTCTAAACGCTTTTTTAGCACACACATGGTGATAGTAATTTCCCCATCCTCTCAGTAGAGAGTTGAGTGACTTAATTACTATAGCCTGAGTGTTCGCTATATTTGCTTTTATCAATGTACGTGCTTTATTAAGAAGTCTTTTAATACTTTCTTTCGAAGGTTTAATAATTAACTTCTTATTATATCTACGTACATTACAACCAAGAAAGTCAAACCCTGTTGTGATAGATGTAATCTTTGTCTTCTCTTCTGACAGAATTAAACCTCGCTCATGAAGAAAAGATGATACTAAAGGCTTAACTTCCTTTTCCAGTACTTCATGTGTGAAACCTGAAATAATAAAGTCGTCTGCGTATCTGATTACATTCACTCCACTTCTGATTTTGTTTCTTTTTCTACTGCCGAGTTTACCAAATCGACTTTCCAATAACTTTTCAAGTCCGTTTAAGGCTAAATTGTCTAGTATTGGAGAAATTATACCACCTTGCGGGGTACCTGCAGTTGTGGGATACAGAGTTTTTGATTCTAGGAAGCCAGCTTTTAACCAACTATGCAGAATTTTTTTCTCCATAGGAATATGCTTCATAAGCCATTCATGATTAATGTTGTCAAAGCATCCTTTGATATCACCTTCAAGTATCCATTGTAGTTGATTACGACTTGCCAGTAACAAATGACAAGCTACTGTAGCATCTGCACAGGATCTTTTAGGTCTAAAGCCATAGGAGTGACGATCACTGATCGTTTCAGCTATCGGTTCCAGAGCAAACAGATATAATGCTTGCATGGCTCTATCTTTTATCGTGGGTATTCCAAGAGGTCTTCTTTTGCCATTAGATTTACTGATATAAATCCGTTTTAGCGGAGAAGGTTTATATCCTCTTTGCTTTAACTGCTTTATTCCTTGAAATTTAGCATTGCAAGTTGACCATAGTTGACGATCTACACCCGCTGTGTTTTTTCCTTGGTTTTCAGTTACTCTCTTAACAGCCAAAGCTTTTCCGCTAAAAGAGCGTGTGAGAAGATGTTGTAAAGTTTTTACCTTACCCCATCTTCCTTCTTGGACAGCCTTAACAATACATCTTTGTAGCCTCACAATAACTTTCTGGCATTTCTTCCATGGCAACTGCTTCCATGCTTCAAAGCTTTTGGTAGATGCACTTACAGGTTTACTTGTAATCATCTGCTTTCCTACCTTAAGTGGTTAACAAAGTTTCTTGTCACGAGGGACCAAACGGAAGTCTGCTCGTTTTCACGCGAATTAATGTTACAAATTCTATCCATTTCGTTACAAAATGGCATTCGCTTTCTCCATTCTCCTTTACCTGCACTTCCATCAGCATTCCTTGCGGTTTGCTTGCCATGTAGGCGAAAATACAGGCTTACCCTGTTTCTCCATTCATACAATAGTGGGTTAGGTGGCTTCTCTATACCGGTGGAGTTATTATTTGCGTACATCTAGAAATGAAAAATGTAACTTATCCACATTACCTTTTGGTCAGAGCTTATCAGCATCTTTAGCTCTTTCATCGTATCGGTACTTATAAAGCTTCACTTACGTTCACCATACCACTAGCCTAGCCCTCCAACCACATGATGCTTGCAGTTTATGCCCCTCTCACGATTGAGCATCTTCTTTTTCAAGAGGAGGTTCATTGTCCGCATCGCTTGGCACCAACCGGTTGCCCGATTCGCACTGATGCGTAGACTCAGACGGCAAAACATCTGGTTTAATAAGTTTTAGAATCCTTTCAGTTTCTTTCTGAATGAATTCCTCTCCTTTTAAACAATATGACCGAAGACTTTCAGGTCGCACCATTTCTATGATGTATCTTGAACCTTGAGAGTCTTTACAAAGAACATCAACAATACTCTGCTTTTTAGCGGCAATTTCAGGGTCCAAAATGGTAGCTAAGAATTCAACATCGTGAATAGCAGCTAAACCAGTAAAGCCTAAAATATCGTTCAAGAAATGAATGAGGATATCTTTATTCTTTTCAGTGCCAAATATTCTTTTAAAAGCATAATCATTGCGTGCATCAAGAAATTTCGAAAGAGCCATAAGAGGTTGTCCGGAAACAAGTAAAAGGCTATAATATCTGAAATTTTAGTACGGGGTAAAGATGAGAAAAAAGTATCCAACAGATCTAAGCGAAAGGGAATGGGCAAGAATAGAAAAACACTTCAGAGTATCATACAAGAAAGGAGGAAGGCCGCCAAAGTATAGCAAAAAAGAAATATTAGAAGCAATTTTCTATGTATTGCGTACAGGGTGTCAATGGCGGTATTTACCAAATGATTTTCCGCTATGGAAGACTGTGTATGAGCAGTTCAGGCAATGGAAGAAGCAGGGAATTTTTGAGAAAATGAATTATGAAATTACAAAATATAGTAGAAGAAAAATAGGAATGAATGAGCAGCCGAGTGCCTGTATAGTAGATAGTCAATCTGTAAAGACTACAGAAAAGGGGGGATCAAAGGCTATGATGGAAGTAAAAAAGTAAAGGGTAGAAAAAGGCATATAATTACAGACACTCAGGGTTTTATACTAGGTTGTTACGTAGGCGCTGCTAACGAAAATGATAGAGATGGTATTAAAATAGCATTAAACAATATGAGAACAAAATATACTAAAGTTAAAAAAATGTGGGCTGAAATGGGATACCAAGGAAGAAATTTAAAGAATCACATAAAGGAAGAATATGACATAGATATTGAAATTGTTAAAAGGCCTCCATGTAGATTTTGGGTGCACAAAGATACTCCACCTGAGCTACTACCAACAAGAGAACAAGGGTTTAAAGTACAGCCAAGAAGATGGGTTGTAGAAAGGACTTTTGCTTGGGTTAATAGGAATAGAAGGCTATCGAAGGAGTATGATTTACTCACAACATCCACTGAGAATTTCATATACCTAGCTATGAGTAGGGTTATGTTAAAGAGGGAATATGCTTGAATTTACTAGTTTCCGGACAACCTCTTAAACCATATTCAATAAGTTTATCGTGAAATTGTACCCTTGAGTCTAGCTTGGATAACCACCATATAAATGCTACTGTTTGTATTAATAACGTGATAATTACTGTAATTGGGATTTTTTGATTTTGCATGTTTCTCCTAACTGTGTAATCTTTCAACTACTTCTTGTTTCCGGTTACGAAATATTACTGCTCAGATTCATGTTCTTTTTCAGCATTATAGAGCAAGTGTATAATTTCATCGTATGGTTTATCTTTATTGTGCCGTGATCTTAGCACAGCTACATCTCTTGGGTTTTTTCCATCTATATCTCTAATATTAGGATTTGCGCCTTTCTCCAATAAAAACTTAATAACTTCTAGGTGTCCTTCACCTGCAGCGTGATGTAAAGCTATTCTTTTAAATGCATTTCTATCAAGTGCGTTTATATTTACTTTTTCCTCTTCTATTAAAAATCTGATAATGTCTAAACATCCTTTTCTTGCTGCACAATGTAACGTTGTTCCACTCAAGTTTGGAGCCATATCCTTTACTAAAAGTTTTACTATTCCTAAGTTGCAATTACTAGTAGCCACTTGTAATGTTTTGTTATAATTATCTGTAGCTTTAGATTTTTGATAGCAATAAGTAATAACAACGCATACTATTAATAGTATGAACCATACGAAATGTAGTTTATCTCTTTCATTATACTTTATTTTTTTCATATTTGGCACACAGTTTCTTAATATTAAATAGATCATTACTCATTTTTTTCTTAACATTACTTACTCAAAGATGCTGACAACATAGTAAGGTAACCCGAGCTATTTAAAGTATGCTCCGCTCTATTAATTATCCATTCACCATCTAACGCTTGATTAAAACCTAGAAGATTAAGTTTAGCTTCTGCAAAAATTTGAGGATTACCAGGCATAGTTACATCTAAAGTTTCATTGTTACGCTTCAATTGTTTCAACTTGGCATTTGCTGCACTTAGTGCTGACTCTGCATTTGAGTAAAGTTCCAGCATAATATAACTTGGCTCACCGCTACCAACTGTTTCTTTAATAGTTTCGCCCTTTTCATAGCTATGCCACTTTGCCACTACTGAATTATACTTATCACGTACGGTAAAATGCACTTTCCAGTTAATTGTATCTTGAGGTCTAATAGTCGTTGTTCCTAAAGCTTTTCCTGTGGCTGATTTTGCCATGTTTTTTGAAATAAATAATATATACCCACCAGCTAATTTTGCCATTGCTTCACGCTCTGTTGCGATCTTTGTTAACAGACTTATATCACTTTCATCTGCCTGATTAATATGGGGTATCAATACATCCTTAAATTCCTCAGCGACTTTGTATCCATATCCATGTTTTTGGGCTATTTCTTTTACTAAGTTTTCTATGGTAATTTGGCGCCATTCTTTTGATACTTTTGCCTTCAAAGATATTCTTAAATTTGTTGCATGAGCTTTGATTAGTAGAGTCTTAGGTGGACCCTGTATAGTCACTTCGTTGACTGTATATATACCCATTGGAAAGATTCCAAATTCCTTATAACCTAGTGCTATGTTCAATTCATTCGGAATATCTATGTCTTCATCCCTGTAATCAACACACACTTCAACTACATCATCTATTATTCCTGATTCATCTGTAAGGTGCAATGATATAACTCTATCTTTAATTGATTCACATTTATCTATTATAAAATCTGGCTGCATTTATTCCCAGACCTTTAATTTTGACTTTTGTACTATTTTCTTAATAGTAGGAAGCTTTATCTTTAATCCTGCGGGCAAAAAGCTTCCGTATTCTGCCAAACCCAAGTTCTCTGCTAGTATAGCTCTTTTTACAATAATCCGAACAGACCGTAATATGCTACTGGCCTGCTATAGCCATAAACACATATCTTATCGCATTCGGACTATTATAAGAAAGGCTATACTAATTCCACTACTCCATCAGTAAATCCGTAATGTTTCCAGCAAATCAGATCTAACATCTCATTTTCTTTACTCACATAGTATATAGTCATCTATAGCTTTTTAAACTCAAACTAAATTCAATTTTTCTCGGTAGTCCATTAGGTAAAAAATACATCTGCTTTTCTTCTAACCTAGTAATTACGAATTGTCCTAAAATATTACCTAAACTATCTACTAAAATATGTGGTTTTTCAGTTTCTTTCACACTCTTTAATTGATTTAGCACGTTGAGATTATGCAGATAAATCATTCCTTCTAAATCTATATTTTCTACACCTTGACCGATATTTTGTAATAGTGGCATATTTTCAATACACTCAATCGTGCTCCAACGATTTTCTCTGCTATACTTTAAACTTGTGGGAGCAAACTTATACGGACCAAGAGATAGCATCAATAAAATGTCTCTACCGTATCAAATAAAACATCACGTGACTTTTCTCTTATCCTTTTTATTACTTCATCTGCAAGACTACGAACATCTTGGTTAGGTTCTGCTTTAATGCTGATAGTGTAATTATTAGTGATGTTCTGAGTTTTATTTTGTTCTTTATTTTCAAACTTACTCCTTGCAAATATCTTATCGCTCTCTGTAAACTTTTTCTCCTCAATAAGGCTTTTGACTCTGAAGCTATTTTTATTTCTCTTTGAAAATTCTTTAATTATACTGTTACCTAGCACAGGATTTCCACTGTTGAGAATATTACTTTTTAGGGGAGTGTGCACTGCTTTTACTTCAGTTTTTCTTTTTTCAAACTCTTTCAGTGGGCTATTTCCCAATACTTTTCCAAATATACTTTCACCTATCCATGAAAAAGCTTCTTCTATGGGTTTTATTATCGATTTCCAAAAGCTAGAGAAAAAGTCTTTTACCTTTTGCCAGTTAGTTATAACAAGTGCTGCGCCAGTGACAAGTCCAGTAATTAAAAGTCCTATAGGGTTACTCATTATAGCGAGTGTTACTGCTCTTAGTCCTGTTACTACTGCAGGAAAAACTGTAGCTGATAAAAATGAAAATACTCCAAGTAGGTTTGCTTTCAGACTAAAAATCGTACTTCCTAGCAATGTAAATCCGTATCCTAGTCCCACTGCTACAACTTTTAAACTTATCAAGGCTGCTACAGTACCCATGATTGCTTTGGTTAAAGTTGGATATTTTTCTGCAAATAACGCTATGCTTCTAGTTTTTTCTTGTAAAAATTCAGCTATAGATTTTAAAGTAGGCAGCATCACTGAACCCAGGTTCATACCAACTTCAGCTATTGCGTTGCGAAGAAGTCGTAATTTACTGGCTGTGGTGTCTACACGGTTTTGAAATTCTTTCTGCAACGAGCTCTTGTACTCTTCTGTGTCAGATAGTAACCTTATAGCATCTTCGTATTTGTTAAAACTTCCAGCTAATAATGCAATATCATCTTGATATTCCTGACCGAAAAGTTTCATAAGGATTGTAGAACGTTCCTGGTTATCCATTTTCTTTAGAGCTTGAAAAAAGTAGAGTAATGCTTCTTCGCCGTTTTCGCTTATTCTTTGTACTATTTCTTCTGCAGTTATGCCCATTTGCTCTAATGCTGCTTTAAAATCCCCTCCTTGTTCTTCAGCAGTCTGAAGTTTACTAAGTAGAGCATTTATAGCAGTTGCAGCTTTTGCTGGTTGTTTACCTAAACTAACGAAGGCATTTACTAAACTACTTGTTTCCTTGATGTCAAGACCAAATTGTTTTGCAGTACCACCAACTATTGCTAGAGCTTCAACCATATCTTTTGCTTTGGCAGCAGTGTTATCTGATAAGTGATTGATTACATTACCAACGTATTCCATTTTACTAACATCAATTCCATAAACGTTAGAGAGTTTAGCTATAGAATCACCTGCTTGCTCTGCAGACATATCAAATGCTGTAGACATTTTTGCCACTGTTTCTGTAAACATAAAAAGATCTTCTTTCTTGATACCAAGTTGACCACCACTTGCAGCTATTTGTGCCAGTTCTGCGGCTGATAATGGTATAGTACGTGACATCTCTTTTAACTTCTTTGCAAATTTATAGCTCTTTTTACAATAATCCGAACAGACCGTAATATGCTACTGGCCTGCTATAGCCATAAACACATATCTTATCGCATTCGGACTATTATAAGAAAGGCTATAGTTGCTTCATCCGTTCCTTTTTTAAAATCTACCACTTTTGTAACATCAGCCATAGCACTTTCAAAGTCAATTGCAACTTTAACTGGAGCTGCAAGCGTTAGCCCTAGCCCAATAGTCTCTATAATTTGTGACTTAAAATGTGCTTTGCTTGCTAAAAAACTTTGGTGACTACGTATTGCAGATCCAAGCTTACCATACTTACCTTTTAATACTTCAATAGAAGAGCCAAGTTTATGTTGGTCACTTACTAAGTACTTAATATTTCTTCCACTTTTTCTTACTTCTTCATTAAATGAATGCAAAGCATCTCTCTTTTTCAAATATGCTTCTTTTGCTTTTATTGCAGAGGTTTTGGCCTTGTCAAATTCTGCTTTTAAAGTTTTGCTCGGTTTCTCTATTGCCTTCATTTGTTTAGCTAAAGATTTTACTTGATCTTCAAAGCCTTTCCATGACCTCTTGCTAGTCAAAACATCATGACCTAACTGCTTAAACTTTGATACTGATTTTAAAGATGAGTCAAGCTTTCTTATATTCTCACCAAGATGAGTAAGTTGACTGCTACTTCCTTTTATTACAGTACTGAAACTGCCATCTAAAACTGCTCCGATTTTTATAGATAATGTTGACATTGTACCTTCCTCGCTGCTTTATGCCATAAGATAAATTCATTAATCTCCATATCAAGTATTTGTTCAACCCCGCCTCCTACAACAGAGCTGAACATTAATACTTCTAATCTCAAGTTTTTTGGATAATCGGTGAAAAAAAATCCTTTAATACCTCTTGAATTTTCACATAATCAGCAATATCTAACTCTTCAATTGCTTCTTTTGCAACTGATGTCAAATTGGCAGTCAAAGTTACTTCTTTACTAAGGTCACTACCATTTAAGCGTTCAATTGCAAGATAGTCTCTAACTTTTGGACGTCTAACAGTAAGTTCTGAGACAGAAATTCCATCAACTGTTATTGGGTTATTAAGTGTTATAGCTTGCATGTTCCTCCTTAAAAAGTTAATTAAATAAAAGTCTATATCGGCTTTTACATAACTAATTTCTTTGTATGGTGCTATAAATAGGATTAGCTTTGATAAGAATCTTTTCTGTGTTCAATTGAAGTAATAACTACTGTATGTTCTGGTACATCTATATAATAAAGTATACGATAGGTACTCACCCGTAGACTACGTTGTCCACTTAAGTTATGCTTTAATGGCTTTCCAAGTCCAATTGGATCAACTGTTAGACGCTCCATTATTGCCTTCTTAATCATTAACTTTACTTTTGCTGGAAGAGCCGGAATGTCTTTCTTTATAACAGATTCTGAATAGTCTATATTGTAAGGCTTAATCCCAGAAGGCATCTTGATGTTTAACCCTCTTTTCTTTATAGCGTTCGTCAGCAATCTTAGATAATTCCATATCTTCAATTTCTTCTTCCATTAATTCAGTTAATAACTTTAAAACGGACTTGTCTTGAGATTGTGCTACACTAACAAGTAAACCAGTTAGCTGCTCTATGGAATTTGTATGAGCTTTAGAATCCATATTAACTATATACCTACAACTTCTTATATTTTAACATTTTTATGTAATTTTGTCAACCATATTAGATCCCTAGAATCGTTTGTAGCAAGGCCATTTGATCAACGCCATTTATCTTTCTAATCATATTTTCAGCATCGATCTCTATTAATTCATTACCACCTATAGTAAGTTTATAATAATGGGCAGCTACAGTACACTTCAGCGTTGCTTTCTCAGCAGGTTTCCAGTTGCCAAAGTCAAACTCTTTAAAAATGCCTCTTAAATTGATTATTACTGCTTCAATATCATTACCTTGCATTCCTCCACGGAGCGTTAAAGATACTGAGTTTCCATCTATCAAGCCAAAAAGTCTAAATAGTTCTGAATCATACTCAGCAAAAGTAAAGTCTGCTTCAAGCTTTTCCATGCCCATGTCAATATTTATTGGAATATCCATACCACCAGCTCTGTACTCTTCGGTTTTTATGGTAAGCTTCGGCAAGGTTATTTCATCTATTTTTCCTGCATAACCACGACCATCTACAAATACGTTAAAATTTCTCAGTATTTTGGGTAACACTTCGCTTTCTCCTAACTTATTACACTATTATTTACAAGATGGGATCTGAATATTATTTGCTCAGCTGGATATGGCGGTGTAAACTCAAAATCAAAAGACACTTTTCCGCTTGCAATATTTGCCGGTGTATTGAGTTCGGGAGTTGCATAACATTTTCCACTGATAATTGCTCCTTGCGCTTTTAAACTTGCAAGGTAAGAATTCACCCCCTCAATCACATCATCTATATAAGTTTTGGTGATATTGCGATCAACTGCACATAAATGAGCTCGAAGTAGACTATCATTGATTAAATCTGCAGTCCTTCTCACTGACAGAAAAGCCCATTTTGAGTCATTTGAACATGTTCTATTTCCCCAAAGCCTATAGCCGTTTTGATGAATTATCGTTGTTACTTCATTTTCATTTAAGTGGTTTGCTCTACAATTTGCATAACCTAAGCTAAAATCAATAGGCCTGCTTGTGCCAACAATACCATTTATCTCTTTATTTGAAGGTGAATGCCAGAAGCCTTGTTCGCTGTCTATTTTAGCTATTAAACCAGCTACAAATGGACTCGATGGCAAGATTTTTTCTTTTCCTTCAATAAATAACTTAATCCATGGGTCAACTACGTAAACTCTTGAGCTGCCTACACTTTTTCTCCATTTTATTGCTTCTTCATCATTAGTATTTGGTCCGTCTGCAACAATAATTGCTCTTAATTTTTCTGCTATGGAAATTAAAGCACTCACTACTGGATTTACTCCATCTATTTCAGGTAACTGATGAGTAAACTGAGGTGCAATTAATATTCTTGGAGCAACATGAACTATACTTTCACTACTGAGGAATGCCTCTATCCCTTGATATTCTCCAGTCTCTTTATCAACTCCACCGATTATACTTTGAATAGTTTCACTTTCTTTGAGCTTTGGATCGCTGTTTTCACTTTCTTTAACTCGAATAACTACTACTGTTGCACCAATCTGGGAAAATATTCCATTTATTGCAGAAGGTAAACTGCCACTCTTTCCGAGCTTTGCTGCTTCCTTTAAGCTTCCTGCAACTAACACTGGTTTATTTAGCGGAAATTTTTGCTCATCTGCTTCAGGTGCAGTACCAATTACACCTATCACTGATGATTTAGCTGTACGTACTGTCTTTGCTCCTGAGGTTACCTCAATAACATTTACGCCATGTAAAAATTCTTCAGCCATTTCTTTGTATTTTTTTCCTGAAATCATCTAGCAAAGTCTGTAGCTCATTTTCACTTTTGGCTTCTTCAATCTTTCTTTTGGCTAAATCTTCAAGCTCTTCACATTTAATTATTGCTTTTACTGCTTTTTTCACTTTTTCCTCAATTATTCTTGCCATTTCAATAACCGTAATACCACGGACTTTTGCTAAAGGTTCTATAATTTCTTTATCCTTTTCATCTATAGATTCTGGTGCTGCTAGAATGCTTTTTGCGGCTTCCGCTTGAATCTCATAAGATTTAGCTTTTTGGTGAGAATGACCTGCATATTGGTGAGTATGATTATCATAATAGAAACGCATACTATCAAATGCACAAAGCTTCGCATTATCCAGTAACTCCTTTTGTATATCTTCTTTAGTACGCTGAGCAATTTTTCCTCCTTCTGTTAAACAATAGCTTTTTTGCCAATCAAAATCTTCTGGTGCTTCATACCAATCATTTTCAGTTGGCTTGCTTTCAAGTGTTGTTGTTTCTACTTGTTTATCATTTTCAAATCTAATGTAGATAGACATTGTTTGTTACCTCCAAATCTCATACGTGTTAGATAATCCTGGACATTGCCAACCCCTGAGCGTCCTTTCCACATCTACCTCAAGCCCTGTGGTGAGAAAATTGCTACGTATGTTATAAATCCCCCACTGAATAAATTGACCATAGTTGTGTACATAATTTGATGCAAGCATACCTTGACTAACTTGTGTTCTGGAATACAGATAAGATGATGTGTAAAGTAATATTGCAACTGTTTTTCCTGCTGGAATCTCCACATTACCAGATCCGGCTAACTTGCTATCAGAACTCGTGTATTGGTAAACATTTTTCCATACTATTTTTGAAATACTTGATTTATTAGAATTAGTGTTATCAGGAGTTCCCACAAATAATCCTGCTCCCCCATACTCCGTACTCGAATACGATGATCCAACAAATTCCATTGTCTTATTTATGTTCACATTGGTTGTATTTTTTACAAATACTACTCCAAGTGCAGCATACGGGTAATAGTATATCTCATCATAACTACCCGAAAAACTTTTTGTGCATAACTCTCCGTAAATAAATGTTCCTTTACTTCCCTCTATAAAACTTAGTTGTCTTGGCCGATAAAAACTAACGTAATCTGTATTGTACGTATGGCTACCTGCTAGTAGTTGTAACATATAGTCAGTTTTTGTTATATCACTACTCCACTTTCCAAGCTCTGTCGTAAAAGTTCCGTGGCCAAAATAATTATTTTTTCTGCCAAGTACACCAAATAAGAAAGGTAATGACCCTGGTTCAACCATGTTGCGCTTTCTTATTTCATTTATAAGAGACGCTTTTAACTGTTCATCCCGAGTTTTTACCTCATTCAGGATGTTTTCAATTCGAGTTTCTATTTCCCTAATAATTGATGAGCCACTTGGCACATCATTAACAGTACGGAAGTTATTCACTAAACCTTTAAGACCATCTTTATGACTGTTACTAATGCTATTTATTGCTGCAATATTGGCATTCTTTCTCGTATCAAGTAGCGATAAATTTGTTGTTCCTTTTTCATCAATTCTCTTTAATAACTGCTTCTCTGATTCAGAGATCACTGCTAAAGAACTAGCTTTTTTATTATCCAGATCAGTTAAGTGTTTTTTTGCACTATCAAGAAGTTCTTTTAGCTTACCATCTGTCATCTGTACAATTTCAGAAACTGCACTTTTGTCGATTATTGATTCCAATGCTTTAGCAAGATATGCTAATTGATCTGGTGTACTGTTTTCTGCTAAATCCTTAAGCCTCTTTTGTAGTGCATCAATTATTTCTTTTACTTTAGTCATTTGCGCAATATCAGAAATAGCTTTTTTATCTGCTATCAATTCCAGCGATTTTGCAAGATATGCCAGTTGATCAGGTGTGCTACTTACTGCTAAATCCTTTATCCTTTGATGTAACGCTTCTATTGCTTCTTTCATTCCCAAAAATTCAAAAAAGTTTCAAATCTAAATCGTTCAAAATTACTTTTAAGTTGATTATGTTTATTTTCTCTATTACTCATATCCTCATCTACTTTTTCTATAGCTCTGCGAATACGTACTACATCTTCCACTGCAATATTCTCTGGGTGTGGCAAAGGATATCCGCGCCTCGTTTCATCATTTGGCATTTTCTTACGTTATAACAACCCGCAAGTTTTTTACTGTATGGTCCCAGAGAGTGATGGTATACTATCATCATCATTTAAGGAGTCATTATGGGACAGATATTACATGGGTGCGCCAAAACAACACAGACGATTCGTAGAGCAATACAAAATAGAAAAGAGAGCATAGCAAAACTCTCCAAGCATTATAACCTTAATCCAAAAACTATTATTAAGTGGAGAAAACGTTCATTTACGAAAGATGCTGATATGGGTCGAAAGCATCCAAGATCAACTGTTTTAACGCTAGAAGAGGAAGCTATAATAGTTACATTTCGCAAGTATACACTACTGCCACTAGATGATTGCCTTTACGCTCTGCAGTCTACAATTCCGCATTTGACTCGCTCTAGCTTGCATCGTTGTTTACAAAGACACAACATTAGCAGATTACCAACTGTTGATGGAGAAGTTAAGTCAAAAAAGAAATTCAAACAATATCCTATCGGTTACTTTCATATTGATATTGCTGAAGTTAGAACTGAGGAGGGCAAATTACATTTGTTTGTTGCTATTGATAGGACATCCAAATTTACCTATGTTGAGTTGTGTAACAGTGCTACAAAACCCATAGCTGCTGAGTTCTTACGTAATTTGATTAGAATTTTACCGTATAAAATCCATACTATTTTGACAGATAACGGTATACAATTTACAAACCAGAAGCGTCATAAGTATGCTTTCCAACATATATTTGATAGAGTTTGCGAAGAGAATGTTATTGAACATCGTTTGACAAAAGTTAGCCATCCTTGGACGAATGGGCAAGTCGAGCGTATGAATAAAACTTTAAAGGATGCTACAGTTAAGAAGTATTACTATCAATCGCACCAGCAACTTAAAGAACACCTTTATAACTTTGTTATGGCTTATAATTATGCAAAGAGACTCAAAACTCTTAAGGGTCTTACTCCTTATGAATTTATATGTTATCAGTGGACACAGTCTCCAGAATTATTTATACTAAATCCACACCATCACACTCTGGGACCATACATCATAGCTCTTTCCACAGAAGTCCGGATATGATAAGATTAAGGATAGATGGCGATAAGGAGGTTGGATGCCGGCAGCATATAGTTATGATTTAAGAAAAAAAGCAATGGAAGCACTAGACGAAGGGGAAAGCAGAGAAGCAGTGGCAGCAAGATTTAAAATTGGACGAACTACTTTGTGGGAGTGGAAGCAAAGAAAAAAAGAAACAGGCGACTTTCAGTCAAAAAACTCGGTAATGGAGGTTACAATCAGAAAATTATCGACTGGAATAAGTTTATCGAATTTGCTAAAAAACACGGTAGAAAAACTCTGTCGGAAATGGCTAAACTTTGGGGCAACGTTAGTATCGAAACGATCCACCGAGCTCTCAGAAAAATTGGATTTACGCGCAAAAAAAGACATATGGATACAAGGAAAGGAACGAAGAAAAACGTGCTGAATTCTTAAAAATTATAGCAACAAAAGAACCAGAAAACTTAGTGTATATAGATGAGTCTGGGATTGATAACACGGAGGACTATCCATATGGGTATTGCCAGAAAGGACAGCGATTTTATGCCCTAAAATCTGGAAAAAAAACTCAACGAATCAGCATGGTTGCAGCCTTAAGTAGAAGAAAGATAGTTGCTCCATTAACATTTGAAGGCCACTGTAATATGGATATTTTTAATGGATGGTTTGAGCAATTTTTGGCACCGATCTTAGAACCTGGACAAACTGTCATTCTTGATAATGCTACTTTTCATAAGTCTGATAAGCTTATCAAGCTCGCTAAAGGAGTCGGTGCAGAAATTTTGTATCTGCCGCCTTATTCTCCAGATTTTAACAAAATTGAGCATCATTGGTTTGCTATAAAAAACAGAGCCAGGAAAAACATTCCTCTATTCGAATCCTTTCGTCGTGCTGTTGATTCTGCCTTCCTATGACCTATTCGGACTATTATGAGAAATGCTATAATAGTGACGTTGTTTGTTATAAAAAATTTCTATATATTCAAATATAGCAGTTTTGATATGCTGTTTAGAGTGCCGAGAGGTGTCTATTGGTAACTCCCTTTTTAGAGAACTGAAGAAGCTTTCTACAACAGAATTGTCGTAACAACAGCCTTTATTACTCATCTATATTCTTTACAGCTAAGAGATATTGATACCCTTGCGCAGTATATTGTGAACCTTGGTCACTGTGCAGCAGTAGATTTTTAACAGGTTTACGCCTATTAATGGCCATTAATAAAGAATTCATAACCAATTGTTTATTTATTGCACTACTCATTAACTACCATACGTGAGAATTATTGCTGCCAAATATAGCCATCCCTCCTTGGTTTTGATGTAAGTAATCCCATACTTTATTTGGTTGATCAACAATAAAGTTTTGATCTAGTATATTGGGAGCTACAGCTCTATTATCTGTTTGTTGTTTTTTAATTTTAAACTTTCTTTTCAGTATAGCCCTGATGTCATTTTTCTGCATAATACTTTGCACCGTTTTCAAATTGCAACTTTTACCCAAAGCCTTCAATTCAGCATGAATTTTAGGAGCTCCATATCTACATTTAGAAACTTGATATATTTTTTGAATAGCTTCGAGTAGCTCTTTATTTGCTGATTCTCTACTGCTTATTTTTCTTGTGGTCCACTTATAGTAGCCACTAGCAGAAAATCCTACATAATTCCTGTACTTTATAGCAGTTACTATATAAAAAAATATTTTACTCTTTTTGACTGGCCAGGGCTTTTTTTTAAATGTCTCTTTCCCTTGTTACTCTTGCTTTGTAAATCAAACCTCTCTTTGTCGTAAGGAGCCATGTTACCTCTACCTGGAAATGCATTTGCCGCTGACTTTTTTTCGTTGTGTTTCTTTATCCATTTTCCTAATAAACCACCCTTTATTCCTAAATCTCTTGCTATTTTTGTAATTGTTTGACCTGCCTTTCTTTGTTCATTTGCCAGTTTAACAGCTTCCAATTTGAATTCTGCCGTATATTCTCTTACCATTTCTAATCCTCCAAAATTTTATTTTACCCAAAAAAACTCTTTTCTTTCTCTCCACTTTTTCTGGGTAAGGTCAAACAATGACTATGCAAAAAACCTAATAACATGTATAATCTATAAATAATTTCTGAGGTAGATTGTGAAACTAGGTGTTAATATCGATCACGTTGCAACCCTCCGCAACGCACGCGGAACTTCTTATCCAGATCCATTGAAAGCAGCAGAAATAGCCATTGACGCTGGAGCAGACTTTATTACTGTACACTTACGAGAAGATAGAAGGCATATTAGAGATGAAGACGTATTTAACCTAAAAAAAAGCATTAGCACTGAGCTAAATCTTGAAATTGCAGCCACGGAAGAAATGCTTGAAATAGCAAAAAAGGTAAAACCCTATTCGATTAGTATAGTACCAGAAAAAAGAGAAGAATTAACAACCGAAGGTGGCCTGGATATCGTGAATATGCACAGTAAACTTTCTAGTATAATAGAGGAAATGCATAGCTCTAGCATAAAAGTCTCACTGTTTATCGATCCAAATATTGATCAACTAAAATATCTTGAAAAGCTAGGGACAAAACCTGACATAATAGAAATTCACACAGGGGATTACTGTGATAATCCATCAGAAAAAAAGTTACAGTTAATTACTAATGCTGCAGAGTACGTCAATAAATTAGGAATAGAATGCCACGCAGGACATGGCATAACTTATAAACACGCTAAGAAGATGACAAGAATACCTCACATCTCAGCTCTTAACATAGGCCACTATTTAATTAGCGAAGCTGTATTTTACGGCTTACACAGCGTAGTAAAAACAATGAAAATGACAATGTCTAACTAACTGCTGCTTTTTCCTTCTCATTTAAAATACTTAAAAGAGTTTGGCTTGCTTTAAATTTTACCCTTGTCTTTTTAGGAACAGTCATGATCTGACCACTTTGGGGGTTACGACATTGTTTTTCCTGACTGATAGTAGTAGAAAATGTTCCTATTCCATGCAAACGTATTTCACCTTTCCCATGCAGCTCATTCTTTATTATTTTAATAAACGCATCATGAATCTTGCTCAAATCAGATTTTGTTATATCTATATTCTGACTAGAACAATCTTCCTTTAATTGTTTTATTATATCTTCTTTACTCATAAATTACCTTAATATTGAAAAAATCACATAAATAGCATATTATGTTGACACCGATAGTCAACTAAATTCATCACAAAAATAGAGGATATCATACATTTTTGCAAATATTTGTATAATACTTACAAAAAAACACCCCTATAAAATAACTATCTCTTAGAAAATTGACACTTTTTCCGAGCTTTATGTTGACCATATTTCTTACGTTCAACAACACGTGAATCTCTAGTTAAGAACTCACCATTACGTAGTATAGAATGCAAATCTTGGCTTACACTACTTAAAGCTCTGCTTATTCCATGAGCTAGAGCACCTGCTTGACCAGATAGCCCTCCACCTTTTACAGTTACAAATACATCGTATTTATCCAATGTGGAAGTTGCAACAAATGGCATTTTTACTATTTGGCACACTGACTCTCTTTTAAAATAAGAAATTAGATCGCCTTTTTTGTTAACACTAAATTTTCCACTCCCCGGCTTTATCCATACTCTTGCTACAGATTCTTTTCTTCGGCCTGTAGCATATAAACGACCAAGCGAATCAACTGCTGATTTAATTGTCTTTTCTGACCAATCATTGTTATTTATTGTAGAACTCTTCATTTTTACTCCATTACTTTTTATTTTTACGATTCAAAGAGGCAAAATCTATCTTTTCAGGTTGCTGTCCTTGATGCTTATGCTCTGAACCAGAATAAACATACAAATTTTCAAAGCGTCTACGTGCCATAGGCCCATCATCAAGCATCCTTTTCACTGCCATTTCTATTACACGCTCAGGAAATTTGCCATTTAAAATATTATCTGGAGTAGTTTTCTTCAAACCACCAGAATAACCTGTATGCTTATAGTAAATTTTATCTTTAAGCTTCTTTCCGGTGAAATGCACCTTTTCTGCGTTGATAATAATTACATTATCGCCACAATCCATATGAGGTGTATACTCAGGTTTATGCTTTCCACGTAATAGTGTCGCTACAAATGCTGCAAGCCTCCCTACCACTAATCCTTCTGCATCTATGACAAACCACTTTTTATTGATTTGTTTCTCCTTTAAGAAAAAAGTCTTCATTATTTGATCCAACAATAGTAAGCTATGATATACTTAATTTCTCAATAGTGTCAACAATATTAGTTATTGATTATTAAAGTAATTTATGTTAGTAATTGAGCTGCGCAACCAATATGCATAGGAATTAGAATGTTTCGATTGATTATCACACTTGCGATCATTTTTAATACTATAAGTTGCTATGCAACCGATGTGGGAGAAGTGATAAGCAAAGCCATCAAAAATAGCTCAAAAATAAAGTCTCAATTTTACCAATATAAAAGTGCAGAAAAACACTATAAATCTTCTGGGTTAGCTGGATTTTTACCTGACATTAATTTGCAATACAATTTCGATAGTAACTTTAATCTTGATACATCTGAAAAAAAACTTACATTGCGCCAGAAATTAATCGATGGCGGTGGTACCTTTGCCACATTCAGTCGATCAAGCCATCTTCTCAAAGCAGAAAAGATGCGATTTCAGCAATTAAAACAAGAGCTTGCACTTAATGCTGTGAAAGCATATGTTAATGTTTTACAAAAGACAGAAATATTAAAGCTCAGAGAACATAAAGAACGCGTTTCTTTGGAACATTTGTCAGCTATGAAAAAACGCTTTTCCCTTGGAGAGGTAACCAATGCTGAAGTTTTGTTAGCAAAAGCAAAATTTTTGTCTTCTATATCCGAAAGAGTTGATGCTGAAGGTAAATTAAAGTTGGTAAATATTGCTTATTATCATTTGATTGGCGAAGATGCTGATGACCTTTCTGAAGCTAATGATAAACTACCTTCTGTTCCAGAGCTAAATGAATGTTTACAGTTAGCAAAAACCAATAATTTATCTCTAAAAGCAGCAGTTTATCAAAAAAGAGCAGCCGGAATGGAAGTGATTGCTGAAAGCTCTAAGTGGCTTCCTTCTTTAAATCTAAGTGCAAGCAAAAATTTTGGGGAGGATGGTATGAAGGTAGACAAACTATTAGAAAATGTTCATGTAGTTTTTACTCTTGATGTTCCAATCTTTAAGAGAGGAGTTAATGCTTTTGGTGTCAGTAAAGCTAAAATGGATGCAAAAAAATCTACCTACGATTATTATGAAACGGTAAAAAATATAGAACAAGCAGTTGTAAATGCTTGGAATAATGTGTTGACAGCAAAGGCCATTATCAAAGCAAGTCAAGAAGCGGAAAAAGCAGCAGCTCTAGCATTGGAAGGAGTTGAGCAAGAAGTAAACTTAAATTTAAAGAGTACATCTGACCTTTTGGACACTGAAGATGCATTATTTAAAGCACGTTCAGACTTAGTTGAAGCAAAAAGCAATTATGTGATTAGTGTTTACAACTTGCTTTTTATGATAAATAGTATAAACCTCTAAATTTAATGGTATTAGCACTATGCATGATGAACAAGGTAATCAATCTGTAAAAGATATCCTAGAAGATATAAAAAAAGCTATATCGGGTAAAAACGCGAGTAACGATAAAGCAGAAATAAAGGATGAAAATGATGATGTGCTATACCTTGAGGAAGAGTATCCAGAAGAAATAGAAGAAGATGGCAAAAAAGAAAATAATGAAAAAGAGGACATTGATAATGATGACCAAAGTGAGGAAATGGCTTGCAACAATAACCAATTTAATGGCCATAGCTACAATTCAGAAGAAAAAAAAGATATTTATTTGTACGATAATATCCAAATGAGTAATAACAAAGCGAGTAATAGCGGCTTACAAGCGCAAAATAACGATCATCTAATTTTAAAAGAGAATATGGAAGAGATCAAAGCGTTGCTTGGAAAAATGCAAAACGAATTACAGCATAAACAACAAAAAAAAGCGAACCTTACTGTTGAAGAATTAGTTACATCTCTTTTAAAACCTCAGCTCTCAGAATGGCTGAATAAATATCTACATGCACTGGTAAAAGAAGTAGTTGAAAAAGAGCTTAAAGATATAATCAATAATAAGTAGGGTATTAGCAATAAAAACTAGAGTAAAGACAGCTAGAGGCAGAAAACTATCTTCAACAAGGTGGCTACATCGTCATTTGAATGATCAGTATGTGCAAAAAACTAGCAAGGATGGTTATAGGTCACGCTCAGCATATAAGCTGGTAGAAATAGATAACAAATTTAAATTATTCCAAGAAGGGCAAAAAATTATTGATCTTGGTGCTTCTCCTGGTGGATGGTCACAAGTTGCATCTCAGAAAGGTGCAAATGTGGTTGCTCTTGACATAAAACCAATGAACGCAATTAATGGAGTAGAGTTTATACAATGTGATATTATCAATGAGTTTGAAATTTTAAGAGAAAAATTAAAGGATCAAAAATTTGATGTAATTTTATCTGACATGGCGCCCGAATCTTGTGGTTTAAAATCGTTGGATCATATCAGAATTATGCTTTTATGCGAAGCAGCGCTCAATTTTGCAAAGCATTTCTTGAGTCATGGTGGCACGTTTGTAGTAAAAATTTTCCAAGGAGAATCTGACAAAGATTTTTGTAACGAGCTAAAAAAAATGTTTAAAACAGTAAAATACTTTAAACCAAAGTCAAGTAGATCTGAATCTACAGAAATGTATTTGGTAAGTTTAGGCTTTATTGGCAGCAAACCTTCTATATAATATTAATCTAGGTAGTCCGCAGAAACAAAAAACTTGCTTGACAAACCTCGCCAGCCCCCTTATCATGAAACTGAAGCTATTGTATTTGCTTTCGCCAATCTGCAGATTAAAAGGTAAGGATTACTTAATGTATCGGCGTCTTATGTTCAATTTTTTGCAGTATATAGATACTGTATGTCTTTACAAAACTTCATCTACATCTAGATTTTTATCTAAATAAGCTGAACGCGCTTATAAAGCGTTACAAGACATCAAAAAATGCCAATACTCGACAGAGATAGTAAAAGACTAGCTAACTCGGGGATTCTTTGTCTTTTTTTCTGCTTAGTAAATTTCTTAAACATTTGCAGCGTAGGTTAGTTGCAATTAAAAGCAGCTAAATCTTGCTTGTCAAGCGTTTAAAACATAAAAAACGCCAATATTTTAAAGCAGATAATAACCCCAGGGCTTCTTTTGCCTTTTTTTTTATTTGGTAAATTTCTTAAATATTTATAGCTAAACGACAATCGTCATCCCAGCGGGATCTGGAGATACCGCGGCGGTATGACGGTTCGCGACGGCATGACGATAAGGTTTATATCTTGTCATCCCAGTGCTTGACACTGGGATCCAGGAATTTTATTAAGTTGGTGAGCATAAAAATAGCTGTTTTACGTTAAAATACAATGTTTTGATGATTATGGAAAGGCTGGATTCCAGTGTCAAGCACTGGAATGACACCATAGGGGCACTGCCATCATAAAGGAACCAGTGTCGGCTACTCGGATGACATCATAGGGGCGCTGGGATGACACCCTGACAATCGTCATCCCGCTACTTGTTAGCGGGATCTGGAGATACCGTGACGGTATGATGAGGGAGAACAGTTAGCGGATGAGATACCGCGAATGAATCGTGGTATGACGGTTCGCGGTGGCATGATGTAGGACTGCTGTGACACCATTATAGAATGAACCAGTGTCAGCTACTTGCATAGAAAATGTTTATGACTAATTTTTAGATCAAACATGGAATTTCGACAAACTTAACTTTTTTGTGAGATGGTTCAGCAATAATAAATAAATTGAGAGGAAAGGTTACGGCAATGGAAAAGAAAAAGTTTTTTGAAATAATAAATGAGGTAAGCAAGAGTGAAGGTTTAAATGAGAATAATTTACTTGAAAGAATAGGGAATAAGCTAAAAGATGCAGACTCAATAGTATATAGCACTTATAACAATTTGAAGATAGGTAAGATGTTCAGTATATTAGATTCAGACAAAATTGTAAATTATATGTTGGTACATCTTGCTGTGGAATGTAACAGTGTACCAATAGTAAAACTCCTACTAGCAAAGGAAGCAAAAGTTAATGAACCAATATATGAACTTGATGAAGCTAAGTCTAAGCTAACTGCTTTGCACATTGCTGCTTTGCATGGTCATCAAGAGATAGTTCAGCTTTTATTGAATAATGACGCAAATCCTTTACTAAAAGATAGTCAAGGCCGAACTCCAAGGGATATTGTCGGCGATGTAGAAGGTAAAAAGGCTATAATAAAAATGTTAGAGGAAGGAGAACAACGTTATGCTGAGACAAGAGCTACGAGAAGACAACCTTATAGACAAGGCACTTTACTGCAGCCTAATAATAAAACTCCAGGAAATTTAGCTTTGAACGGAAATAACGTAACTGCTGCAGTACAAGCATTGGGTGCAAAACATCAGGAAGAGAATAGTAGAATTACACCAAACAACAAAAAAGTCTATGTACAAGATGAGGATGAACAGACTTCTTCAAACTCAATCGTTAATGAAAACAATACAGACAAAGTAGATGATACATTAGAAAAAGAACAGGCTATAAGAGAAAGAGATGCTATGGCGCAAAAGTTGCAAGAGGCAGAACAAAGACTTGCCAATAATCAGAAGCGCATAGAACATAATGACTTGCACAGTCAACATCCAGAGCAGTATACTACATATAATGGGGAACAGACCTTTTTAAATAAAAGTAATAGTGGCGATAGTGGAATATATTTTGATGCAGATGAATCTGAAGCTTTAGGCCAATCTATATTAGAAAATGGAGAAGATATTAATGCACAAGATAAAGATGGCGTGACCCATTTATATTGGGCTGTTGCAGATAACAATAAAGAATCAGTGGAACTTTTGGTAAAATGTGGAGCAAAAGTTGATGTACAGGATAAAGATGGACTGACCCCTTTACATTATGCTGCTGCATATGGTTGTGTAGAGATTGCAGAATATCTAGTAGAAGGTGGAGCAAATGTTAATGCACAAGATAAAGTTGAGCATACTCCCTTATATTATGCTCTTGCAAATGACAATAAAAAATTAGCAAAGCTTTTGATAAAGCATGGAGCAGATCGCTCATTGATAAAGGATGAAGACCTAATAGATAGACTAAACAGTATGTGTGATCAGCCATCTGAGGTTGTACCTAGTACCTTTTCTCATTCCAAAACACACAACGCAACGGAAACTCCAGAAAAAGCAGAAAAGGTTGAAAAACGTAAAGCTAAGTTAAAAGAATTACGTACTCAGCTAAAGGATGAGCAGAAAAAGAATGAATTGCTAAAACAAAAAATACAAGATCTAGAAAGTAAAAACACAACGCTTAATAGTGAATTAGAAAAAACAAAAACTAAAACAGACGAAGTACCATTAGAAAAAGCGCAAAAGGAACTAACAGAATTGAAAAGTTATATCACTGGACATGGAGCTAGGCTGGACACACTGGAGAAACTCAATGAAGAGAATGAATCACTAAGACAAGAAATAAAAAATCTAAAAAATGAAAACACAACACTTAAGGGTGAATTAGAAAAAACTAAAAAAAACGAAGTACCATTAGAAAAAGCGCAAAAGGAACTAACAGAATTGAGAAGTTATATCACTGGACACGAGACTAAATTGGAAGCACTGGAGAAACTCAATGAAGAGAATGAATCACTAGAACAAAAAATACAAGATCTAGAAAGTAAAAATACAACACTTAATAGCGAATTAGAAGAAAACGAAAATAAGCATTCTAAAACAAAAGTGTTGTTAGAAAAAGCGCAAAAGGAACTAGCAGAATCAAAAAGTTGCATAGTTGGACATGAGACTAAGTTGAAAGAATTCGATAAAGAGAATGAATCACTAACACAAAAAATAAGAAGTCTGGAGAATGAAAACACACCACTTGATGGTGAACTGGGCAAAACTAAAACAAATGAAGTGTCACTAGAAAAAGTAGGAAAAAGACAATTTTCCCCAAAAGTTGCCTATGCGAGCCTTGCAGCTATGTTAGCAGTAGGTGCTGCTCTTAGTATTGCTTCCGGATTGTCTGCTCTATTAATAGTTGCAGCTTCTGTGGTATCTGCACTGATAGCTGGTGGCATTACATACACAATATCAAAACCCATCGCTGAACCAAAACCTACCACTGAATTGAAAGAAGTGAATATTCAAGATTCAGCACAACGGTGTTTGTAAAATTTAATTTGTACACTTGCTATAGATTCCAGTGCGTGACGCTGGAATGTAGTAAAAAGTATTTGTAAGTTACACAGTAGTGTGAATTTTTTACTTCGGTAGTTTTTCATTGTCATTATAATCATAATATAGCTCTTTTTACAATAATCCGAACAGACCGTAATATGCTACTGGCCTGCTATAGCCATAAACACATATCTTATCGCATTCGGACTATTATAAGAAAGGCTATAATAGTTGAGTTTAATTGATATGAAAACTTTTACGAAAAATTTTAAAAATAACGAAAAAAAGCTAGAGGAGTTTAATAAGGAAATTGAAGATATAACAACTATAGCTCAAGATAAATTTGCACATGAACTTGAAAATATCGCATATGACAGTGTGCAAAAATTTCGCAGTCTGCTTGCTAAAGAGTTAAACTCCACCTTCAATAATATTCATTCTCAAAATGTCAATCTACTAAAATCCAGCCTAGTTGAATATGCTATAAGTTCAAATTTTATCAACAAAAAAGGAGAAACAGCTTTAATACGTTCTCTTCTTAATATATTCATACGATAAAGCACTCAGAGTTGTTGCTGCGCCAATTTAACTTAATGTTGCATGCAAGCTGCATAGCTAAAGTAAGTAAGATTTGCCCCACGCTGTCACGAGGTAAACCTTACTTATTCTAGCTATATCAAAAAGGAGGGTTATTATGTCAATAAGATCTACTTCACCAAGAATATCTGTGCAACGTAAATCTAAGCCTGAATCTTTTCCAGTTACTTTAGAAGAGGTTAAATCTTTTTTACGCATTGAGAACGACCAGGATGATAAGTTGATTTCAGATCTAATTTTTATGGCAACTGATTACGCTGAATGGCATATGGAAAAGTCACTGGTGAAACAAACATGGCAAGTTTCATATGAAGATTATGTACCTCGTAGGATCTATTTAAGCTATGGCCCTGTGAGTAAGATAGTATTGGCTACTGCAATGATGTCTAAAAATCAAGAGAAGAGTACACTTAAGTATTATTTTAGTGATGTAGGGGGCTACGTTGAGTTTTTCAATTGTTTGAATGCAATAAGAGTTGATGTTGTATACGAAGCTGGTTATGACAATGTTCCTGAGCAGATAAAACTAGGTATTATGCGGCATGTTTCTGCTCTTTACAAAAATCGTGAATCGGAGGTAAGTAGCCATTTATCTGAAGTGAAGAAGGTATATTCTCCATTTCGCGAACCAAAGGTTGTTTTGTAGCTCTTTCTGGTCATTCAAACTGGGCTACTACGTCATACCGTTACGGATAGATCCCGCTAACAAGCAGCGGGATGACGAGGTATAAACCTTATCGTCATACCGCCGCGGTATCTCAGCCGCTAACACGTAGCGGAATGACAGCAGTCCTACGTCATACCGTCACGGATAGATCCCGCTAACAAGCAGCGGGATGACGAGGTATAAACCTTATCGTCATACCGCGATTCATTCGCGGTATCTCTTAACATAGATCCCGCTAACAAGCAGCGGGATGACGAGTTTCTATATATCTTTCGAGGGTTAATTATGAAAAAAATTCAAGCTATAAACGAGTTGTACAGTAGCATTTATGAAGCACTAAAAGCAAACTCTGATTTAAGGAAATATGTTACTAACATTTATGACTACTTACCTAAACAGGTCACCATTCCTTACCTGAGATTGCGTGTAGTGAATTATAATAACCTGCATATGCTGTCCAATTTTGCTACAAAGGCAAGATTTTCATGCGACATATATACTTATCATATAGACAGTATGTTTGCCATTATAAGGCATATTAACTTGATACTTAAGAGCATTGAAGGTTTTAATAATGAGGCCATTTTAGAAAGTAATTGTGCTATGGATCAGCACGATGAAATTTTACATTCAACAATTAATTTTGATATTTTAATAAAAGGAGGTGATAATGAGCAAATTACAGCTAAAAATTAAAGATCATGACAATAATTTTATTGTGTTAAATAATATAAGAAACCTAAGGTTTACTTTGCGTAATAACAGAGAAGAGGTGAAAGATATTTCTTCTTTTGGCTGGAGGAAAGTGCTCGATTGTGCTGGAAGCAGACACATTACGATAAAAATTAATGGAATTTTAGACTCTGTATTAGCTGATGAATTATTACGTAATTCTGCTATGCTAAACTCTAATAATGATTATGAAATTAGTTTTAATGCTAAGGAAAAGATAAGGCTTAGGTGTTCAGTTGAATTGTATGAGAGGTATTATGATCCTGTTACTTTTGACAGCTTTACTGTAGTTTTAACTAGTGCTGAAGTTGTAAACGCTTTTCATTAATGTTAATTTAATTTTTTCATATACAATAATAACTGGTGAGAATTTTAACTAAATTAAAAAAAATCATGAATGACGAAAACCTTTTCGAGGAAGACGGTGATAATATTGAAGAAAATAACGATGATAAAAGAGAGAGAAGTTTAGAAAATGAAAATCAGCAAAATCAAGAAGAACAACACAAAGAGGAAGATAAGCAATACATAATACAGTATATTCAAGACTATTTGAAAGTTTTTGAGGATATTCTAAATCAGATCGACGAAGGAATTGATAATTCGGATAGTTACGAAAGGACTATGCAAATAAAGCGAAGCATAGACAGGCTCATAGAGACTTTATATAGTCAGGCTGCGTCCGAAGATATTGATGCAGAATTTGAAACTACCAAACACACTCGCGATAAATCAGAATCTATGAAAAGAGTTAGAGAGAAGAGAAGAAAGCAAGTGATAGAAGAAGTATTAAGTAGCATGTTTGCCCAGCAACAAAAGGAGCTAATGAACGCTAAACACTTAAGTCATGGACATGAAACAGCAAAAGATGGGGATGTCCACGAAGCAAAGGAAAAAGTGAAGTCTTCAATCAGGGGAGTGTTGTTTTCGGTGATTGCTCATAGGATGGATCCAAGAAGGAGGGCAGGGGAAACTGCTGACGGTAACGAAAAGCAAGCTCATATATATGGCAGGGAAGCAGTTGGTGGAGCTTTAGGTGCATTGTTAAAAACGTTTTTAACAGCAGTTATTGCCGTTGTGCGTGAAATTGCTAAGCCACTTCAGAAACCGGAAACATCTTTTGCAAAACAAGTTGAAGAAAGCAGAAACGCAGATTCACAAAAGGGTCGATCTGTGTAGATTTCTCCTTGTAATAATCTTTCGATTCTACTGTCTGTTAATTCAAATTAGGGTTATAAAATTTTAGAAGCCAGCTCTTATATAACCAATTTATAGCAAGAAATTACGATACAAAAATCAGCGTCCGTTAGAAAATAAACATAACACAGGGTGATAGAGTTGCCCCTATCCATAAGCGTCAGTTAAGCTCAAAATTGTAAGCTTAAAATATGGTTGAATAATTATTAATAATAGTATATAATTATTAACGTTTTTCAGGCATTTTTGTTATGGGTGCGCCAAGTAAGCGTTTAGAATACAGTTGGTGAAAATCCAACTTAGGCAAAGTCTAGCCAACAGCCTAGAACAGACCATTATGCTGCGTGAGGTAACGAGCGTAGTAAAGCTAATGGAATGGACAATATAGGGTGCAATGAAAATTGACCTTACCCAGAAAAAGTGGAGAGAAAGTGTGGAATGTTTTTTACAAAAAGAATGATGCATCAAATTGTTCTGGAATGCAATAGTTATAGCTCTTTTTACAATAATCCGAACAGACCGTAATATGCTACTGGCCTGCTATAGCCATAAACACATATCTTATCGCATTCGGACTATTATAAGAAAGGCTATAAGAGGTTGTCCGGAAACTAGTAAATTCAAGCATATTCCCTCTTTAACATAACCCTACTCATAGCTAGGTATATGAAATTCTCAGTGGATGTTGTGAGTAAATCATACTCCTTCGATAGCCTTCTATTCCTATTAACCCAAGCAAAAGTCCTTTCTACAACCCATCTTCTTGGCTGTACTTTAAACCCTTGTTCTCTTGTTGGTAGTAGCTCAGGTGGAGTATCTTTGTGCACCCAAAATCTACATGGAGGCCTTTTAACAATTTCAATATCTATGTCATATTCTTCCTTTATGTGATTCTTTAAATTTCTTCCTTGGTATCCCATTTCAGCCCACATTTTTTTAACTTTAGTATATTTTGTTCTCATATTGTTTAATGCTATTTTAATACCATCTCTATCATTTTCGTTAGCAGCGCCTACGTAACAACCTAGTATAAAACCCTGAGTGTCTGTAATTATATGCCTTTTTCTACCCTTTACTTTTTTACTTCCATCATAGCCTTTGATCCCCCCTTTTCTGTAGTCTTTACAGATTGACTATCTACTATACAGGCACTCGGCTGCTCATTCATTCCTATTTTTCTTCTACTATATTTTGTAATTTCATAATTCATTTTCTCAAAAATTCCCTGCTTCTTCCATTGCCTGAACTGCTCATACACAGTCTTCCATAGCGGAAAATCATTTGGTAAATACCGCCATTGACACCCTGTACGCAATACATAGAAAATTGCTTCTAATATTTCTTTTTTGCTATACTTTGGCGGCCTTCCTCCTTTCTTGTATGATACTCTGAAGTGTTTTTCTATTCTTGCCCATTCCCTTTCGCTTAGATCTGTTGGATACTTTTTTCTCATCTTTACCCCGTACTAAAATTTCAGATATTATAGCCTTTTACTTGTTTCCGGACAACCTCTAAAGTTAAAAAAATGTGGGCTGAAATGGGATACCAAGGAAGAAATTTAAAGAATCACATAAAGGAAGAATATGACATAGATATTGAAATTGTTAAAAGGCCTCCATGTAGATTTTGGGTGCACAAAGATACGCCACCTGAGCTACTACCAACAAGAGAACAAGGGTTTAAAGTACAGCCAAGAAGATGGGTTGTAGAAAGGACTTTTGCTTGGGTTAATAGGAATAGAAGGCTATCGAAGGAGTATGATTTACTCACAACATCCACTGAGAATTTCATATACCTAGCTATGAGTAGGGTTATGTTAAAGAGGGAATATGCTTGAATTTACTAGTTTCCGGACAACCTCTAAATATAAGAAATTTGTCTGGCACTAGAAAAGCTAATTTTGTGAGGTATGCAATGGGGTTCAACGAAGAAAAGAGAGAATCTTTTAGTAAGTTTTTTAAAGAAGTATCAAGTAACGGATTTAAAAATATTAATAAAAGAAATGAAGAAGGAGAGACGATATTACACCAAGCAGTGGAAATCTCTGATTACAAAACAGTAAGGTTATTAATAAAAAAAGGAGCAGAGGTAAATGCAAGAGATAAAAAGGGTTATACACCACTGCACTGCGCAGTATTTGCGAGAAGTTTAGAAAATGTAAAAGTACTGCTAAGGGAAGGAGCAGAAGTAAATGCTACTCAATATGTCAGTGGATGTACGCCATTGCACTCTGCATGCAAAATAGGAGGAGCAGGAGTTGAAATAATAAAAGAGCTAGTAAAGGCAGGAGCTGAAGTTAATCAACTGAATAAGTACGGTGCAACACCAATGTATAGCTCTTTTTACAATAATCCGAACAGACCGTAATATGCTACTGGCCTGCTATAGCCATAAACACATATCTTATCGCATTCGGACTATTATAAGAAAGGCTATACTACATATGGGAAAGTGAAAAGTATCGTCTATGTGATAGCAAAGAGAGTGAAAAGGCGAGTAAATTTCTGGGAAAGCAAGGTGGAATAACAAAAAGTAGAAAGCTGACGTGCTATGGAATAGAGAGTTTAGTGGAAGAAATAGCATGTATGTTAGATAGAAGCTATTTACCGGAGTTAAAAATAATAGAAATAGAAGAAATAAGAAAGAGAGATAAGGAGCTAATAAAGGAAGAGTGTAAAAATTTAGCAAGCAAGATAATGAGCCAAGTGAACGAAATGATAGATGAGGTGGTGAGAAAGAAGGCTTAAAAGAGGGGTTTAAATTTAAAGAAAAGGTGAGGTAGATTATGGTAAAGCTTGATAAGAAAGAGAAGTCAGCAAAAGAATTATTAGAGAACTCATATAAAAATATTTATGAAAGAGACGAAAAAGGAAGAACAGCTCTGCATTATGCAGTAGACGCAAAAACAGTGAGGTTATTAGTCGAAAAAGGAGCGAATGTGAATGCAGCAGATGTAGAAGGATACACAGCACTGCACCTAGCGATAACGGAGAAACGTCTAGAAACCGTTAGAGAATTGATAAAATCAGGAGGGAATGTAAATGCGGAAGAATATAGAAATAAATGCACTCCATTGCACCTTGCATGTATGGTGGGGAAAGTGGAAATAGTGGAGGAGCTAGTAAAAGCAGGGGCTGAAATAGAACAAGCAGATAAATTTGGGATGACAGCGATGGATTATGCGAAAAACAGCAAAGAGATCACTGAAATATTGAAGAAAGAAACAGACAGAATTGAAAAGTTATTTATGAAAGGCTAAAAATATGGAGGAAGAAACAGAAAAGAAAGTAATGAATTTAGAGAGAAAACCTTTGGATGAGCTGAGAAAAATATGGAAGAAGGTATATGGGGAAGAAGCACCACAACATTCGAGGAAATATCTGATACCAAGATTAGCTTATAGAATGCAGGAGGAAGAATATGGAGAGATGTCAAGAAAAGGAGCAAAAAGACTGGAGTATCTAGCAGATCGGCTAGAGAAGGGAAAAAGAATAAGTAGCGATAAATTACCAGTAGAAGGGACAGAGCTAATATTAGAGAGAGGTGAAGAGACGCATGCAGTGATGGTAACAGATAAGGGTTTAATCTACAGAGAAGAGTTTTATACGTCATTGTCGGCAGTAGCAGGGAAAATAATGGGAATGAGTTATAATGGACCATTTTTGTTCGGTATGAGAGAAAAGAGAGAAAATTAAAAAGGAAGAAGATGCTAAAAGAAGTAAGATGTGCGATATATACAAGAAAATCAAATGAAGACGGGTTAGAGCAGAAGTTTAACAGTTTAGATGCACAACGAGTAGCATGTGAAAAATATATAAAAAGCAGAGAAGGTTGGGTAGCATTGGCAAAAAAGTATGATGATGGTGGCTTTTCAGGAAAAAATTTAGAAAGACCAGCAATAAAGGAATTATTTGAAGATGTAAAAGTAGGAGAAGTAGATTGTGTAGTAGTATATACACTGGACAGGTTATCAAGGGAAACAAAAGACAGCATCGAAGTAACATCATTTTTTAGAAGGCACCGAGTAAATTTTGTAGCAGTAACACAGATATTTGACAATAATACGCCAATGGGAAAGTTCGTGCAAACGGTATTGTCAGGAGCAGCACAACTAGAAAGAGAAATGATAGTAGAGAGAGTAAAAAATAAAATAGCAACATCAAAAGAACAAGGATTATGGATGGGTGGAACTTTACCGCTAGGGTATGATGTAAAAGATAAAGAATTAATAATAAATGAGAAAGAAGCAAAAACAGTAAAGCATATATTTGAAAGATATTTGGAGCTGAAGTCAATGGCAGAACTGGCAAGGGAGCTAAATAGAGAAGGTTACAGAACAAAATCAGATATCTTTAAAAAGGCCACGGTGAGAAGAATAATAACAAATCCAATATATATGGGAAAAATACGGCATTATGAGAAAGAGTATGAGGGAAAGCATGAAGCAATAATAAAAGAGGAAAAATGGCAAAAAGCACAAGAATTGATAAGGAATCAACCATATAGGAAAGCAAAATATGAGGAAGCGCTGCTTAGGGGAATAATTAAGTGCAAGAGCTGTGATGTAAATATGACTCTGACATACTCAAAAAAGGAGAATAAAAGATATCGATACTACATATGTAATAACCACTTAAGGGGGAAGAATTGTGAATCAGTAAATCGAACAGTAGTAGCAGGAGAAGTGGAAAAAGAAGTGATGAGGAAAGCGGAGCAGATATATGAAAAATGGGAAGAAAAAGCGGAAGAATGGAAAAATTTAAGTTTTGGAAAGCAGAAAGAAGTAGTGAAAAAGTTAATAAAAGGAGTAATGGTAAAAGAAGATGAAATAGAAGTGAGTTCGGAGGATAATATAGAATTTGTGCCAATGAACTTAAAAAAGAAAGGAAACAAATGTGTGGTAATAGAGCCAGAAGGTAAAACAAATAATGCGCTACTGAAAGCATTAGTGAGAGCTCACCTATGGAAACGTCAGCTAGAGGAAGGAAAATATGCAAGTGTGAAGGAACTGAGTGCCAAAATTAATATAGGTACAAGACGTATACAACAAATTTTAAGGTTAAATTATTTAGCACCAAAGATCAAAGAAGACATAGTAAATGGGAGGCAGCCAAAGGGTTTGAAGTTAGTTGAATTGAGGGAAATACCAATGCTGTGGAGTGAGCAGATGAAGAAATTTTGCAAATTAGCGATTTAAAAATCACACGATTAATACTTTACTAATACAAATTAGCTACATAAGAGATACAAAGAAAAAAATAATATGAGAAAACTAATTACCGGAAAAACTAATGAAGCAGATATAACCTATGAGTTGCCATTTGATCAAGATCAGTTAACAAGCAAAGATAAAAAGGAGCTTTTTAAGCTATTAAAAAGGATACAAGAGGGTAAAAGTATCAGTGAAAAAATTAGTAAATCCTTTCATGATACACGAAAGATTCCGTGGATACTAATAGTTGATATATATGAACGTAGAAGAGACGTATTCACACTATTACATTATGCTAGATTTTGCAAGAATAAGCAAGCTGAGAATGATCTTTTAGAAGAAGCTAAAAAACATGGGCTTTTTAAGGAGTTTAATCGTACGAAAATAGTCTCGGACTACTTAGGAAGTCATGGAGAATTAATACGTACATATAGTATAGCATTTCTCATAATAGTCCGAATAGGTCATAGGAAGGCAGAATCAACAGCACGACGAAAGGATTCGAATAGAGGAATGTTTTTCCTGGCTCTGTTTTTTATAGCAAACCAATGATGCTCAATTTTGTTAAAATCTGGAGAATAAGGCGGCAGATACAAAATTTCTGCACCGACTCCTTTAGCGAGCTTGATAAGCTTATCAGACTTATGAAAAGTAGCATTATCAAGAATGACAGTTTGTCCAGGTTCTAAGATCGGTGCCAAAAATTGCTCAAACCATCCATTAAAAATATCCATATTACAGTGGCCTTCAAATGTTAATGGAGCAACTATCTTTCTTCTACTTAAGGCTGCAACCATGCTGATTCGTTGAGTTTTTTTTCCAGATTTTAGGGCATAAAATCGCTGTCCTTTCTGGCAATACCCATATGGATAGTCCTCCGTGTTATCAATCCCAGACTCATCTATATACACTAAGTTTTCTGGTTCTTTTGTTGCTATAATTTTTAAGAATTCAGCACGTTTTTCTTCGTTCCTTTCCTTGTATCCATATGTCTTTTTTTGCGCGTAAATCCAATTTTTCTGAGAGCTCGGTGGATCGTTTCGATACTAACGTTGCCCCAAAGTTTAGCCATTTCCGACAGAGTTTTTCTACCGTGTTTTTTAGCAAATTCGATAAACTTATTCCAGTCGATAATTTTCTGATTGTAACCTCCATTACCGAGTTTTTTGACTGAAAGTCGCCTGTTTCTTTTTTTCTTTGCTTCCACTCCCACAAAGTAGTTCGTCCAATTTTAAATCTTGCTGCCACTGCTTCTCTGCTTTCCCCTTCGTCTAGTGCTTCCATTGCTTTTTTTCTTAAATCATAACTATATGCTGCCGGCATCCAACCTCCTTATCGCCATCTATCCTTAATCTTATCATATCCGGACTTCTGTGGAAAGAGCTATACTGTTAAAGATGGTGTAGTAAGGGTAGAAGGTTTTGAGCCTTGGGATGATAAGGAAGTGATGAATCCAAATATGACAAGTGACAAAGAAGAAAAAAACTCGTTAATAGAAACTATTATGGAAGGATCAGTGGCTTATAATATTTCAGAAGATATTGAAGAAGTTTCGGATAAGAATAAAGAAAATTTTTATGGAGAACAACAAGAAGAAACCGCAGAAACTGGCACTCAGCCGTGCAAGAAGATTAATAATGGTGAAGATTATGAAAGGAATGAAGAAAATCAAGGGAATTTCGCTAACTCAGGAAGAACGGTGGTAAAAGAGCTGAATGCTTTAAGAATCTTTTCTTCTAACCCTTGTGTTAACGATAAATCTTTCAAAATTGCAGATGAAGAATCATCAACAAAAGCAATGCAACGGAGAGCGATTCTGACTGGTGCCGTTGGGGTGGTGCTACTGGTAAGTGGTATTGTATCACATATTATGAAAATGCCTACTATAGGAACAGTTGGAGTGATTGCTGGATTGGCATGCATAAGCTTTGCGTTGTACAGTACCCTAGAACCGAGTACAAAGCTAGAGAAGGTAGAAGAGCTCTTCCGATCCAACGCAAGAGAACATTCCTAAAAAACACAGATATTAAAATAATTTCCTAAGAAATACTTCTAATTTACTAACCAAGTACTAAACCTGCTGCTATTTTCCTCAAGGCAATCCATCAACTTAATAGGTATATTGTTTACACTACTCATCTTCGTAGTCAGGATATTGTGGAGGAGCCTCTCCTTGCTTTTTAGTAACTTTTGGATATCTTGTTCCAGCTTCTGCTTCAATAATGCCACAACATTCTACTAAAAATTCCCAATTATCGCCATAATCAAAAAGAAAAATCATTTTTTTATCTGGCTCAAAAACCTTGTAGATATAAGAATTTTTGACGCTTTTTTCATTAGGCATAAACTATAATCAGTATTATAAAATAAAGTGTATACTTCATTACTTTCATAAATATCGTTTATGTTACTATAAAAACCAAATTAATGATCTAACTCAAAACTAAAGACCTTTATGATAGTTTCTGCAAATTTATAAAGACAGCTTTCAATTCCATCTCACGGTAGATTTTTTTGTCTAGAGAAACTTTAAATAAGTATACTTTCTTTTTCTTATCCACTTAATTTATCTTTAACTTACATTAAATTAACCAATAGCAAAAAAACAACACAAGTCAAACATAACCTTACCCACATATCTTACCCTATTCGGACTATTAGGAGAAATGCTATACTTTAGAAAAAGCTTAACTGAACTTTCATTCGTTCTGACAACACATACTTACTTTTAATGACCGATGATATGGTCGTTGCTGGAAATAGGCGTTCTTAGGCCTTGAAGATGACTGTTTACTTTCGGCAAATCGTCTAAATCATGCTCTATTTTTTGTGTTTCCATCTCAAATTTAAATCCCAATTTTTCACAGAATTTTTGAAAGTATTCTCTAATAATAGAGAGCAAGTTTCTATCTCCTTCTTTATAATTTTTTAATTCCTTGGGAACAGTGAGTGATAATTTACCGTCTTTATAGGTTACACCATCTTTTCCATCTTGAGACTCAAGTGTAAATTCCAGTGAGGTGGATAGACCACATATTTTTTCCCCTGGATTATCAAATTTGATTACAGGTATTTCCATATCAGACTTTACTCTTATGTTATTATGGTCAGTGTAATCAATATTCATTACTTTGTCAGGGTCTTGCGTTGTTAATCGATAATTGCTAAGTGCAGAGTGATATTCAATAAATATACCTGCTAAGTATCCTGCTTGATTACAATTAGTAACTAGTTCTTCTAAGATAGGGGCACTCGGAACTTCTGCTTCAGCATATTTAAACATTTCCTTAAAAACTTCCTTTACAAATGGTCGGTAGTTCTTATTCTCATCTCCTACTTTGAGTAATAGATGCATATGCTCTCTTCCAGCATTGTAAAATCTCTCAAAATCTCTACCGTACGAATTGGTTTTCTGATAATCAGGAATTTCAGGATTTTCACAATGACTTTCCCACAATTCACTTAACGCGTTATATGCAAGTTCTTTTTCAAGATCCTTAAGGACTGAATTAACAAAAGCCCTGCCATGATCTTTATCTATTTCTCTTTGTTTTTTGCTTGCGGCTTCAGCGCTATATATATCATAACTATTAAAAAGGTTGCTTTTGCGATATTTCGCTCCTTCCATTAACACAGAGGTTAAAACTGTATCTATAATCTTTCCATTAATAACAAAGTTCATTCTTGGAAGATCGAAATACATTGTTTCACCAGAGTGTGCTGATTTATTGCTCTCGCCAGCCTTTAATTTACTAAAGCTAAATTCTTTAATTTTAACCTTCAACGTAACTATTGGATTTGCTTCTGTCATAGTCCGTACTTATTAAAGCCCCTAAGCTTGATTATAACATAAGAACCATTAATAGATTATTAACAACACCTAAACGCAACAAAGGCCTTACACCATCTGTACAACAAATACGCAAAGACAATAGAACTTTATTATATTCTATCTATAATGATTCAAAATAGCAAGCCTCAAACTAGAAGCCTGCTACCACTTACTGGTTACTTTACATCAATCTTCTTGATGTGTTTCTCTGACTTAGATATGGTTACATGTAATACTCCATCTGAAAAACTAGCAGATACTTTATCTCGCTCCACATTTACTGGAAGCTGAATAGACCTATAGAAAGAGCCATAGTACCTTTCTCGATGATAAAACTGCTTATCTTTTGACTCGTTATCACATGTCTTTTCACCCTTCACTATTAAGCTATCGCCAGATATACTAATATCTATGCTTTCTTTGGAAATACCTGGTAACTCTAATGAGAGGCAATAGCTTTCCTTTGTTTCATAAAAGTCACAAGCTGGTAATAGACTGTTGCTTCTTCTGGAAAGCTCTGGATTCCATCCTGTAAAGAAGCTATCAAATATGTCATCAACGGCCCTTTGTAACCCTCTTACACTAAAGTTATCACGGTTATTGTTTTTATTTGAATGAACTATATTACTCATGTTGTACCTCCTTTCACTAATATGTGCATTATGTAATCATTCCACTTGTTAGTTTCAATACCTTATACCAAATATCATAAATAAGTAGGCAAATAACTCACAGAACAAATAGTTTTGATCGAACTTTCCGTAATATTACGAATGAATGCACATATAGTATCCTCCAATAAACTAATACCAATTCCTAAAAATAAATAGACAAATAAAGAAAAATTTCTAAAACAGAACAATTTAAGAATTAGTGAGGAGTTATGGCAGGAAAAAGTAAAGCAATAGGAGAAGAATGATATAATAAGTGTAACCTGGAATTAAAGAAGCACGGAATAAGAGGAGAGATAGGAAGAAGATTACAGGCAATAATATCTGGAAAAGAATATGGAATAACAAAAGTTGCTCAAATATACCGAATTACTAGAACTACATTGATGAAGTGGATTACAAGATTTAAGGAAGGAGGAGTCGATGCGTTTAAAATACAACCAGGACGTGGAGTAAAGCCGAAGTTGAGCTACAAGCAGCAAGAAGAAATTAAAAATGTCATAGCAGAAGAAGGAGCCAACCTAACGGCTAAGAAATTAAAAATCATAATTGAGAAAATGTTTTCTATTGAGGTAAGTAAGTCTACAGCACATGGACTGATGCAAAAGTTAGGTTTTTCGTATATTACTCCAAGGCCTGTGCACAATAAACAGGACAAAAATAAACAAGAAAAGTTTAAAAAAAAATCTTAATGAAACTATTGTCACGTATCCCGAAAAAGAGCTATTTTTCTTCGATGAATCGCGGTTTGGCACACATTCAAAGATTGGACACGGGTGGTTTAAAAAAGGCATTAGGACACAGGTTAAGGTGAAATTAGGTAGGCAAAACTTTTATCTCTATAGTGCAGTTAATCCTAGAAATGGAGAGACTTCTAGTTTATTCGCACCAAACGTCAATACTGATTGTATGAATATATTCCTTGAGCAGATGTCACAATATTTAGGAACAAGGGAGGCATTTCTTATTGTGGATTGTGCAGGATGGCATAGATCCAAAGGTTTAAAAATACCACAAAATATTACCTTAATCTACTTACCTCCATATTCACCAGAGTTAAATCCAGTAGAGCGTTTATGGCAATATTTGAAAGACAATCTCATTAAAAATAGAATATATGACTCTGTTAGTTTATTGGAGGATACTATAGCTCTTTCCACAGAAGTCCGGATATGATAAGATTAAGGATAGATGGCGATAAGGAGGTTGGATGCCGGCAGCATATAGTTATGATTTAAGAAAAAAAGCAATGGAAGCACTAGACGAAGGGGAAAGCAGAGAAGCAGTGGCAGCAAGATTTAAAATTGGACGAACTACTTTGTGGGAGTGGCAGCAAAGAAAAAAAGAAACAGGCGACTTTCAGTCAAAAAACTCGGTAATGGAGGTTACAATCAGAAAATTATCGACTGGAATAAGTTTATCGAATTTGCTAAAAAACACGGTAGAAAAACTCTGTCGGAAATGGCTAAACTTTGGGGCAACGTTAGTATCCAAACGATCCACCGAGCTCTCAGAAAAATTGGATTTACGCGCAAAAAAAGACATATGGATACAAGGAAAGGAACGAAGAAAAACGTGCTGAATTCTTAAAAATTATAGCAACAAAAGAACCAGAAAACTTAGTGTATATAGATGAGTCTGGGATTGATAACACGGAGGACTATCCATATGGGTATTGCCAGAAAGGACAGCGATTTTATGCCCTAAAATCTGGAAAAAAAACTCAACGAATCAGCATGGTTGCAGCCTTAAGTAGAAGAAAGATAGTTGCTCCATTAACATTTGAAGGCCACTGTAATATGGATATTTTTAATGGATGGTTTGAGCAATTTTTGGCACCGATCTTAGAACCTGGACAAACTGTCATTCTTGATAATGCTACTTTTCATAAGTCTGATAAGCTTATCAAGCTCGCTAAAGGAGTCGGTGCAGAAATTTTGTATCTGCCGCCTTATTCTCCAGATTTTAACAAAATTGAGCATCATTGGTTTGCTATAAAAAACAGAGCCAGGAAAAACATTCCTCTATTCGAATCCTTTCGTCGTGCTGTTGATTCTGCCTTCCTATGACCTATTCGGACTATTATGAGAAATGCTATAAATAGCCAACCACCACGGGGCTTCTTTTGCCTTTTTTTATTTGGTAAATTTCTTAATGTTTATGGCTAAAGATTGCACGAATGTTGCAATTACAAAAGCGTTTCTACTAGGAGGGTGTCATCCCAGTGTCAGCTACTCGGATGACATTACAGGGGGCACTGGGATGACATCATAGGGGCGCTGGAATGACATCATAGGGGGCTACTTGGCTGACAACCGTCATCCCGCTACGTGTTAGCGGGATCTATGTTGAGAGATACCGCGAATGAATCGCGGTATGACGGTTTGTGGCGGTATGACGATAAGACACAAAGCCTAATGGAAAAAACTGCGAACGCCAGTGAAAAACATAGCAATTTTATTTTCATTTGCAGCTTTTATCACATCTTGATCTTTTAGCGAGCCACCGGGCTGAATTATAGCTGTAATTCCATGTTTTGCGCTTTCTACTATGCTATCTGGGAATGGAAAAAATGCATCTGAAGCAAGCACTGCACCTTTACATTTTTCACCTGCTTTTTTCACTGCAATGTTCACACTATCTATTCTGCTTGTTTGCCCTGCACCGATGCCAATAGCACAACCATCTTTTGCTATAACTATTGCGTTGGATTTCACATGCTTACATATTTTCCAGGCAAAAATAAGATCTTTTTTTTCTTTGTCTGTTGCAGTGCATTCTGTTACTTGTTCTGCTTTTATTGTGTGGTCATTATTTTCTTGCACCAAAAACCCACCAACAACATTTTTAGTTTGGTATTTCACATTTTGT
Source organism: Wolbachia endosymbiont (group A) of Aleiodes leptofemur (assembly GCF_964028465.1). Classification (NCBI taxonomy): domain Bacteria; kingdom Pseudomonadati; phylum Pseudomonadota; class Alphaproteobacteria; order Rickettsiales; family Anaplasmataceae; genus Wolbachia; species Wolbachia endosymbiont (group A) of Aleiodes leptofemur. The sequence goes on along the minus strand of NZ_OZ034782.1, from coordinate 255,186 downwards.
TGAAAAGATTTATGAATAATCACTCTTAAATTTTTCTTTCTTTGTAAAATTTTTAGTGCCTCATTGTTTACCGATGGTGCTATCACTACTTCCAAAAATATCTCGTTTAATTTTTCTGCTAGCTTTAAATCTATCTCCCGATTTAAGGCAACTATGCCACCAAAACTGCTTACTTCATCACATGATAGAGCCTTTTCATATGCCTCCAAAGCATTATTACTAACAGCAGCGCCACATGGGTTATTGTGCTTTATTATCACTGCTGCAGGCTCTTCGAATTCAGAAGTTATGTTAAGTGCGGACTCTATATCTACTATATTATTATAACTCAACTCTTTTCCATGTATTTTTTCCAGCGGATATTTGGTGAATTGATTGCTATAAAATGCAGCTTTTTGATGAGGGTTTTCACCATACCTTAATTCTTGTGCTTTATGCCCATATAGTGCGAAAAACTCTGGCAACTCATTATTTTTACTCTGGGATAAAAACCAACTGTGAATATTAGAATCGTAGTGCGCAGTGAGAGCAAATGCTTTGGTTGCTAAATATTTTCTATATTTCAATGTTGTTTCATTGTTATTTTTTATCATCTCAGCTTTTAGTGCTTCGTAGTCTTGAATGCTAGAAATAACTGAAGTAAAACGAAAGTTTTTTGCTGCAGCTCTAATTAACGCCACTCCGCCGATATCAATTTGTTCTATAATTTGCTCTTCATTTGAGCCGCTACTTACTGTCTCCCAAAATGGGTATAGGTTAGTTATAAGCAGTTCTATTGGCTCAATACCTAGATCTTGCACTTCCTTTTTATGCTTTTCTCGATCATAAAGTATTCCTCCATGAATTTTAGGGTGTAAAGTTTTCACTCTACCACCCAGTATCTCTGGAAATTGTGTGTAATCTGAGACCTCTTGTGTTTTTATTCCTGCACTAGATAGCACTTTATAAGTATTGCCCGTTGAAAGAATTTCTATTTGTTGCTGCGTTAAAAACGATGCAAGATCAATTATATTCGTTTTATCGTATACTGATATTAAAGCTCTTTTTATTTTCATTTTTATATGGAAAGTTTTTTAAGATTATATCTAAGAAAAGGAAATTTAGCTATTACATTTCTACACTAATTTAAAGCAGTCTATTCTATAAATTTTTTTACCATGCTTGATTTCAAGCCACGAATAAAATCTTCAATACTGCAAGGATTTCTCCCTTCCATTTGTACAACTTTAGGAATTAAAGTGCCACCTTTTAAACTTATGTGCATATTATCGTTAACAATCTTACCTTGTTCTGAAGCGAGAGCTTCAAAGTCAGCATCAAGTATCCTGATACGTTTATTTTCTATCTTAATGAATGCTTTTGGGTAAAACGCTTTAACCTTTCTATAAGCAACTTCACAGGCATCACTTGCATAAATTTTATAGTCTTCCACTTTGTCAGCGTAACATGCATTGTTATCGTTCTGTTTTAAGGGAAGCTGTTTTTCAATTTCGTTTAGCACTTTCAGCAGTAAATCACTGCCTAGCTTAGATAATTTATCATGCAATGTCTTGTAATTATCGTTCTTTTCGATAAGAAATTTTTCCTGTTTTAAAATAGGGCCGGAATCTAATCCTTCATCCAATTGCATAATGCTAACCCCGGTTTCTTGATCTCCTGCTAAAATTGTGTGCTGTATCGGGGCTGCACCACGCCACCTTGGTAGTAATGAAGGATGAATATTAATACAACCATATTTTGGAATATTCAAAATTTCTCTTGGAAGTATCAACCCATACGCGGCTACAACTGCAACGTCTGGTTTGAAATTTCTAAATTTTTCTTGCTCTGCCGAAAACTTTAGAGAGATAGGAGTACATACCTCTATGTTACTTTCTTCAGCGATAACATGTACTGGAGATTTCGTTGGCTTCTGTCCACGCCCCGAAGGTTTTGGAGCCTTGGTGTATACTGCCACCACTTCGCTCTTTGATTTCAGTAACAAGCTCAGAGAATTAACAGCAAATCCTGGTGATCCCATGAAAATAATTCTCATGGTGTTTTTGCTTTAAGAATTCTCCGCTAATTTACCACTTACAGTTTCTACTAATTTGGCAAAATCATCCTTATAATTAACTGCCATCTCAGCAAGAATTTTTCTATTTAAATCAATGCCGGCAAGTGTAAGACCATGCATAAACCTACCATAAGTAAGCCCATGCTCTCTTGCTGCTGCATTAATACGTATTATCCATAAGCTACGGAAATCACGTTTACGGGTTCTTCTGTCTCTATAAGCATATTGCAGTGCTTTTTCAACTCTTTGTAATGCAATTCTATAACAACTTTTTGCGCGCCCTCTATAACCCTTTGCCAGTTTCAATATTTTTTTATGACGAGCGTGAGTAGTGACTCCACGTTTTACCCGAGCCATTTTATTTTACCTCCATTTTGTTAAATACCGTAAGGCATATGAAGCTTAACTATACGCGAGTCAGATTTACCAAGAATCGTTGTACCGCGCTGATTACGAATATTAGATTTACTTCTCTTTACCATGCCATGCCTTTTGCCTGACTGAGTAGAAATAACTTTACCCTTAGCTGTAAGGTGAAAGCGCTTTTTCACAGAAGATTTGGTTTTTAATTTTATTTTCTTCATATTCCAAATAAATTTACAAGCACTACTATTGAGTTCTTTAATAGTAATTAAGCATTAGTATAAATAATTTTATTAAAGAATCAAATTAAAATTGTATATTAAAGGAGTTTAAAAGTAATTACGCCCAATATGTGTGTTATACCTTCTTTATTCCCAAGTGGCAACAATACTTGCCTCATTTTAACACTTTCACTTTCTTCCTCTTCATTGATCGGGCATTTACTCTCTATTACAGTATCAAGTTTATCAATAACTGCATCTATTTTATATAGTCGCAAAAATGGTGCATCAATTGCATACTTATTATCAATGCGCGTCTTTTTCTCAAAACCATAGAATTCAACAGCCTTTTCTCCTGCATTTTCACAAATATAACCTTGATCCTTGACTTCAATGACAAAACAATGCTGCCATGATTCCATTATTTCTGCAGTGTCTATTTCATGCCTTTCTGGCCAATCTCTGTCTGATCCTTTTATGTCATTCCAGTGTTGAGTCACCACATTTGCTATTCTTTTTTCTTTGCCTACATAAATTTCCATTCCAATTTCCACATATAAAACACAGATATGAGGTAAATTTATCGTGAATATATTGATTTTTTCTTACCACAAGGTGCATGTCACTAGAAGTTCTGAGATCTAGAGAGTGGTATTGATTTTATTTCCATTACAACTTATTATTTATAGATAACCTCAATAAAAACGATGAAGCTAAACGAAATCAGAGAAAGATTTATAAAATTTTTTGTAAATAATGACCACGAGCAGGTTTCTTCTTCTCCTTTGATTCCAGAACATGACCCAACGCTCATGTTCACAAATGCTGGTATGGTGCAGTTTAAAAATATTTTTACTGGTGCTCAAAAAACTGAAATGAAACGTGCTGTCTCAAGTCAAAAGTGCCTAAGAGCAGGCGGTAAACACAATGATCTGGAAAATGTTGGCTATACAACTCGGCATCACACATTTTTTGAAATGCTCGGAAATTTTAGCTTCGGTGATTACTTTAAGGAAACTGCGATAGAATTTGCGTGGGAATTTATCACTAAAGAGTTATCTCTTGATAAAAACAGACTATCCATAACCGTCTACCATACTGATGATGAGGCGTACGAGATTTGGCGTAAGATAAGTGGCTTTTCAAGTGATAAAATCATAAGAATTACAACGGATGATAACTTTTGGAGTATGGGAAGCACTGGTCCGTGCGGTCCATGTTCTGAAATTTTTTATGACCATGGGAGTCCTAATTTACAAGAGGGCGATAGAATTGTTGAAATCTGGAATCTGGTATTCATGGAGTTTAACAAAGATGAAGAAGGTAATTTACACAAATTGCCAAAAAAATGCATCGATACTGGAATGGGCCTTGAAAGAATAGCGGCTGTTATGCAAAACGTCCATGATAACTATGATATTGATCTATTTTCTGCTTTGATAAGTAAATCACAGGAGTACTGTGGAAGAACGGAAAATAAAATAGCGCATAAGATCGTAGCAGATCATCTTCGCGCGGCTGCATTTCTCATCGCAGAAGGAGTGCTTCCTGGAAATGAGGGCAGGAATTACGTATTACGCAGATTAATTAGGAGAGCCGCGCGTTATATTCACCTGCTTGGATATAATGATTCCCTACTCCATCGTATTTTTCCAGTGTTGATAGATAGCACGAGTTCGGCTTATATGGGAGCTGAATTAGTCAGAGCTAAAAGCTTAATAGAAACGACGTTAAAATCAGAGGAAGAAAACTTTAAAGACACTTTGATGAAAGGTATCAATCTCCTGGAGAAATTCACTGCAGATTTAAAACCAGGCGATACTTTGCCTGGAGAATCAGCGTTTAAGCTATATGACACCTACGGATTTCCTTTGGATATTACACTCGATATTTTAAAAGAGAAAAAAATAAATTTTGACCAGAAGGGTTTTGATGATGCAATGGGAGAACAAAAAGAGAGAGCACGTGCTAAATGGGCTGGATCTGGTGAAAAATCTGTTGAGCAAGTATGGTTTGATTTGATCAATAAATTTGGCAAAACAAAATTTGTTGGTTATGAGTTCAATGAAGTAAGTGATGCGAAAATACTAGCTATAGTTTCCTCTAAAAATGAAGTAATTGATTCTGCAAAGGAGGGAGAAAAGATAACCATTATACTTGATAAAACACCTTTTTATGGCGAGTCAGGTGGACAGGTGGGAGATGCTGGCAGTCTGATCAAATCTGATAGAAGTATTATTATAGTCGAGAATACCAATAAGGTTAATGACCTATATTTGCACAGATGCATAGTTAAGTTCGGTTCAATTTGTAAAGGTAACACAGTTGCAGCAAGCATTGACAAGGAAAGAAGGCAAACCTTAAGGAGAAATCATTCAGCTACACACCTTTTGCACTTTGTATTAAGAAAAATCTTGGGTGATCATGTCACTCAAAAAGGTTCCCTAGTTGCACCGGATAAGTTACGATTTGACTTCAGCCATAACACTCAAATGACTCAAGATCAGTTGTTTTGGGTAGAGGATATGGTAAACTCTCTAATCAGAGAAAATCTTTCCGCATCTACAAAAATTCAAAGCATGAATCAGGCAATAGACGAAGGAGCTATGGCGTTATTCGGCGAAAAATATAGCGATCAAGTAAGAGTAGTGAAGATTGGAGATTCAAGGGAACTGTGTGGTGGCACGCACGTTGAACATACTGGAGAAATCGGTTTATTTAAGATAGTAACAGAGAGTTCTGTTGCTTTTGGAGTGAGGAGAATTGAAGCTTTAACTGGTCAGGAAGCAATCAATTATGTACGTGATAATGAAATTAACTTAAAAAAAGTTGCAGAATTCGTAAAAGCGCCAGTGAGTGAAATAACAAGCAGATTAAGTATTTTAAGTCAAGAACACAAAAAATCCGAAACCAAAATAAAAAACCTATATAAAAAGCTTGTGAGTGCAGAGAATATAAAAAGCACCGAAATAAATGGAATAAATTTTATAAGCCACACTTTCACTGATATTCCAGCAAATGTAATAAGAGAGTTTGTTTTGCAGCAACAAAAACCAAAAACGGTAATAGCTTTTACGGCAACAGAAAAAGATAAAACAGTCTTGATTATTAAAGTAAGTAAAGACTTAATCAATAAGATTAGCGCAAAAGAACTAATATCCATAGCAGTTAAAAAGAACTGTGGTGGGAATGCTGAACTTGCACAAACAGGCTGTGATAGCAATAAAATAGATGATGCCATTACAGCCATTTATAGCAAAATAACAGCTTCTAAGCACTCTACGTCATACCACCACGAACCGTCATACCGCCGCGGCGCTAACAAGCAGCGGGATACTTAACCATCGTCTACACCGTCATACCGCGATTCATTCGCGGTATCTCTTAGCCGCTAACGAGAGATCCCGCTAACAAGCAGCGGGATGACGAATTACTATGCCGCCGCGAACCGTCATACCGTTGCAAACCGTCATACCGCGATTCATTCGCGGTATCTCTTAGCATAGATCCCGCTAACAGGTAGCGGGATGACGGTTGTCAGGCTAGCTGTCATCCAAGTAGCTCGACTACTTGGATCCAGGAAAAAGAATGGTGTCATGAAAGTATAGCTCTTTCCACAGAAGTCCGGATATGATAAGATTAAGGATAGATGGCGATAAGGAGGTTGGATGCCGGCAGCATATAGTTATGATTTAAGAAAAAAAGCAATGGAAGCACTAGACGAAGGGGAAAGCAGAGAAGCAGTGGCAGCAAGATTTAAAATTGGACGAACTACTTTGTGGGAGTGGAAGCAAAGAAAAAAAGAAACAGGCGACTTTCAGTCAAAAAACTCGGTAATGGAGGTTACAATCAGAAAATTATCGACTGGAATAAGTTTATCGAATTTGCTAAAAAACACGGTAGAAAAACTCTGTCGGAAATGGCTAAACTTTGGGGCAACGTTAGTATCGAAACGATCCACCGAGCTCTCAGAAAAATTGGATTTACGCGCAAAAAAAGACATATGGATACAAGGAAAGGAACGAAGAAAAACGTGCTGAATTCTTAAAAATTATAGCAACAAAAGAACCAGAAAACTTAGTGTATATAGATGAGTCTGGGATTGATAACACGGAGGACTATCCATATGGGTATTGCCAGAAAGGACAGCGATTTTATGCCCTAAAATCTGGAAAAAAAACTCAACGAATCAGCATGGTTGCAGCCTTAAGTAGAAGAAAGATAGTTGCTCCATTAACATTTGAAGGCCACTGTAATATGGATATTTTTAATGGATGGTTTGAGCAATTTTTGGCACCGATCTTAGAACCTGGACAAACTGTCATTCTTGATAATGCTACTTTTCATAAGTCTGATAAGCTTATCAAGCTCGCTAAAGGAGTCGGTGCAGAAATTTTGTATCTGCCGCCTTATTCTCCAGATTTTAACAAAATTGAGCATCATTGGTTTGCTATAAAAAACAGAGCCAGGAAAAACATTCCTCTATTCGAATCCTTTCGTCGTGCTGTTGATTCTGCCTTCCTATGACCTATTCGGACTATTATGAGAAATGCTATACTATGTACTAAAATATCGGCGTTTTTTTATTCTAAAACGCTTGATTAAGAGCGATTTAGCTGCTTTTAACTTGCAACTAACCTACACCGCAAGTGTTTAAGAAATTTACTAAGCAGGAAAAAAGGCAAAGAAACCCCGTAGTAGCTAGCATTCAAATTCTCCCTTGTCAATTTGACGTTTTTTGCTGTCTTAAACGCTTTGTAAGCGCGTTTCGGCTTATATAGGTAAAAACCCAGAAATTTTTAAAGACATGCGATGCACGTAGTGCGAAAAATTAAACATGAGACGCCAAATACCCTAAGTTTTTTTTCATTAACCTGCACAGATTGCGAAGATAAATAAATAGCTTCAGTTTCATGATAAGGGGGTTGGCGGAGTTTGTCAAGTAAGTTTTTTCGTTTCTGTGACCAGTTGGACTTAAAGTCTACACAAAAAACGTTTACAACCAACGTTCAACATGGTAAATTACAAACGGTTTATTCCTCGGTAGCTCAGTGGTAGAGCAGTTGGCTGTTAACCAATTGGTCGCTGGTTCGAATCCGGCCCGGGGAGCGTTTCTCTGTGAAATTCTGGTGTTGATTTTGTATGAACATTAAATCAGTGGTTTTATGTATACTAGATGGCTGGGGAAATGGAATAGAGAATAATAAATACAACGCTATCAGCAACGCAAATCCACCCTGTTGGCAATATATTAGCTCTAATTATCCAAAATGCAGTTTATCCGCCTGTGGAGCTGATGTGGGGTTACCTGGTGGTCAAATAGGTAATTCAGAAGTTGGCCATATGAATATTGGCAGTGGTAGAGTAGTAATGCAAAGCCTTCAGCGCATTAATCAAGAGATTGGAACAATAGAAAACAATGTAAATCTACAAAGTTTTATTAATGATCTAAAAAGTAAGAACGGAGTATGCCATATAATGGGATTGGTGTCCGATGGTGGTGTTCATTCGCATCAAAAGCATATTTCAACTTTAGCAAATAAAATATCACAGCATGGAATAAAAGTGGTGATACATGCATTTTTAGATGGCAGAGACACATTGCCAAATTCAGGAAAAAAATGCATTCAAGAATTTACAAAGAGTATAAAGGGAAATGACACAAGAATTGCTACTGTTTCTGGGCGTTACTATGCTATGGACCGTGACAACAGGTGGAAGAGAACAATCGAAGCTTATGAGGCTATCGCATTTGCAAAGGCACCTTGTCATGATAATGCAGTATCGTTGATTGATGAAAATTATCAAAATAACATAACTGATGAGTTTATTAGGCCCGCAGTAATAGGTGACTATCAAGGTATAAAACCAGAAGATGGAGTGCTGTTGGCTAACTTTCGTGCTGATCGAATGATACAATTAGCAAGTATTTTGCTTGGCAAAACAGATTACGCTAAGGTAGCAAAATTCTCTTCAATTTTAAGTATGATGAAGTACAAAGAAGATCTCAAAATTTCTTATATTTTTCCTCCTACTTCTTTCGCTGATACTCTAGGACAAACAATAGAAGACAATAAATTACGACAATTACGTATCGCCGAAACCGAGAAATACGCTCATGTGACTTTCTTTTTCAATTGTGGAAAAGAAGAACCTTTCTCTGGTGAAGAAAGAATACTCATTCCCTCACCAAAAGTTCAAACTTACGATTTGCAGCCCGAAATGTCAGCCTTCGAGCTCACAGAAAAGCTTGTAGAAAAAATTCACTCCCAAGAATTCGCACTGATAGTTGTAAATTACGCTAATCCTGATATGGTAGGGCATACAGGTAATATAAAAGCAGCCGAGAAAGCTGTGCTAGCTGTAGATGATTGTCTTGCAAAAGTGCTGAGTGCTGTTAAAAAGTCAAGCAACACCGCGTTAATTGTCACTGCAGACCATGGTAATGTGGAATGTATGTTCGATGAAGAAAATAATACACCTCATACAGCACACACTCTAAATAAAGTGCCATTTATTGTGTCTTGCGATAATCTAAAACTAAGAGACGGAAGGTTATCTGACATTGCCCCTACTATTTTACAGCTACTTGGAATTAAAAAACCAAACGAAATGACAGGCAGTTCGTTGATTTCTTGCATTACCCTCTGTCATTCCAGCTAGGCAGCGTTATGCACCGGAATGACATCAAATAGATGTGTTTTAACTTAATCCAACTTTTAAATTTTTCGCTGTTAGTACTAATGATTCATTAAAGAAGCTGTCAATATCACCAATACTATCTATATTTTTTGTACTGATAGATTGGTCAATTCTTTTGACCAAATTAGATAAAACTTTATTAGGGCCAATTTCAACAAATTTGTTAATGCCACGGCTTGACATATACAAAACCATTTCTCTCCATTTCACTCTGCTTACAACTTGCTTGGCGAGTAAAGTTTTTATAACTTTGGGATCACTCTCCTCTTTAGCTGTAACATTTGATATCAAAGGAACTATAGGACGGGTTATTTTAATACCCTTCAAAAACTCCAAAACTTTTTCATCAGCAGGTTTCATAAGAGATGAATGAAAAGGCCCACTAACCTGTAATTTAATTAGTTTCCTCACACTCGAGTTTTTGAATAAATCGGGTAACATTTCAAGAGCTTCTCTAGTGCCACTTATAACCACTTGTCCGCCACCGTTATCGTTTGCAATTTCACAAATTCCGTCAATTTGAACTGATTTCAATATATCTTCCACTTCATTTATCTCTGCTCCAAGCAACGCAACCATTCCGCCTTTACATTTCAGTGAAGCTTCATGCATTGCTTCGCTGCGAACTTTCAGCAGCTCGATTGCAGACTCAAGCGTTAACGCTCCTGCAGCACACAGCGCTGTATATTCGCCAACTGAATGCCCACAAACATATTTAACATTGTGATCAGTGAAAAGAGATTTGCCAAACACATGCTCCATAACACGTAGCATTGCAATTGATACTGCCATTATAGCTGGCTGAGCGTTTTCTGTAATGGTTAATTCTTCAATAGGACCGTTGAAGATTAAATGAGACAGCTTTCCATCCAATATGCTATCTACTTCATTGAATACTTGTCTTGCAACAGAAAACTCACTATATAAGCTCTTTCCCATTCCTACAAACTGAGAGCCCTGACCGGGGAAAGCAAAAATCATGATAGTTATTATTTATTCCTTATTAAATATACTACTTTATTTATTTTTTGTCAATATTTTAGAATAATGATTGACTTAGTGAATTAAGTTCACTAGAATATTAGCTGACTAAAAGTTTATAAACAACAATGAATTATCATAAAATTATTATAGTTATGACAGACGGTCAAGAGTTTGAAACTCGTTCCACTTATGGAAAGGAGGGAGATAGGGTAAAACTTGATAGAGATCCTCTTACTCACCCTGCATGGACTGGAAGTTTGACAAGCGGGTTAGCAAGTAAAACTAGCAAATTAGCTAAGTTTAACGATAAATATGGAAGCATTTTCTAATTCTCCTCCTCTTTAAGTTTTAGAGAGTTTACTGAAGCATGCATAAATACAAAAATATAGGCTATGTTGCTTCTCCATCACCAAAATCGCAGGAAGTATCTAAACTATTAAAGAAACTTAATTTTATCAATATAGCAGAAGAAAATAAGTCCGAAATCGATCTATTGATAGTTGTTGGCGGTGATGGCTTTATGCTACGCACTTTGCACAATTACGTCATAGAAAATAAAAACATGCATGTGTATGGGATAAACACTGGCAATGTTGGGTTTTTGATGAATAAATGCTTTAGCTGCAGTGAAGATTTAATTGATCATATAGAGCATGCAACTTCAACTCAGTTAACTTTGCTAAAAATGGAAGCAACAGACACAAGTGGCAAGAGATATCATTACATAGCAGTAAACGAAGTATACGTTTTTAGAAAAGCGAACCAAATAGTAGAGATGAATATTACTATTAATGATAAGCTAAAAGTAGAAAAATTTAGAGGGGACGGAGTAATATTATCTACCCCCACAGGCAGCACTGCATACAACTTCTCTGCCGGTGGCCCAATCTTGCCGCTAAATTCAAATTTACTTGCACTCACTTCTATCAATAGCTATTACCCAAGGCATTGGAATGGAGCGTTAATATCAAACGATACAATCGTACAAATTGACATTAACGACACAAAAAACCGTCCAGCACTTGTAGTATCAGATTACAAAGAATTTCATGATATATCACAGATAAAAATACAAAAAGACCATGAGAACACAATCACTTTGCTTTTTGACAAAGATTACCCTCTGAATGAAAGAATCTTTGATAGACAATTTCTATACTAGTAATTATCCGTAAATTGGTATTTACTATATCTTAATAACTATAGCGTAATCAATGCAGCATAGTAATTAATTTTGGAGTGAATATGCCTGGACCAGTAAATGAAGAACAAACAGTAACATTAATTTCTTCCACATCAATAAGTGAAGATGGCGAGATAACACCAGGAATTTTACCAATACCAGCACTTAGGACAAGTACTCCGAAAAAAAATGATGAAAATACAGCTTTAGAAGCTTTGTTAGAGAAAAAAAACAGCAATGCTAATTCAAGAGATCCGTTAACTCTTGAGACTCAAGTATCACCTCCTTCCCTAGAAGAAACAAAAGGTGAAGAAACTCATGTTGACGTGCCACAAAATTCAACTCTAAGCAGATCACCTTCTCAAGAGACAGTATTTAGTCCACCTTGGAATAGTGAAATATTAGAAGATTTACAAAGAACTAACAGCTCAAGTATACCTCCAACTGGCTCACTACCATCATACACAAGCGCAGCAGATGGCTCTAAAAAGTCTTTGCTTACAAATAGTAAATTTAACATAAATGACGATGCAATTTTAAAAAATAAAAAAACAAACAGATTCTTGCCAAGAGCAAAGTATGCCATGCAGCAGAAGGGTTTTATAATTTTTGGTGCAAGTGCTATTATACTCAGTATATCTGCAGCTTTATTATATTTACAAGATAAAGCAAAATTTATTGCATTTTTTACAAACAGCCCAAAATATATCACTATACCAGTTATCGCACTTGCTGCATTGCTTACAATTGGTCCAATATTTTTTGCAACAAGGCAATTTATAGATACTGAAGAACATTCCATTCAAAAAAAAGATGCGGATAAAATTTTAGCTGAGGTGTTGGAGCACCAGCCAAAAGATAAAGCTATAAAATCTGTAAGACTGGAATATAGCAATGGCACTCATTCAAATTTTGTACTTAATGCTTGGGAAGCTAAACAAGGCTTCACTAACATTGACGAAAAAGTAATTACTAGAACTAATAAAATAAAATCAGTAATTAACGACAGACCAATATTTACTGCATTATTTACTGGTGTAGTTGCTGCAAATATAGCGTTTCCTCTAGGGCTACTTGCAACACATGGTGTTAATGGTGTACAAAAATTTTACCAAAACCCTTTGACTAATAACATAGGATTATCATTACTTATAGGTTCTGGTATACTTGCATTACTCATTGTGGGTTTTGGCATACATTATGATAGAAAAACAAATTGCACTAATCTTATATATTCGCAGGAAAAGATTGACCCTGAAAGCGTTAACAAGAAATTCATTGAAGAAATAAAACACGAAAGAACAAATGTTCTTGGGGAAAACCACGGTAAAGACGCTAAACGCAGCAGCTTAACGCTTGAGCAAGTTGTGGTTCAATCTCATAATTGTAAGGATGTTGTTTATAGTGTCGGTTAATAAAATGCATGATATAGCTAGTGCAGCCCTACGTCATACCGCCGCAGACCGTCATACCGCGATTCATTCGCGGTATCTCTAGATCCCGCTAACACGTAGCGGGATGACGATTGTCAGGGTAGCACCTCCCTCCCCTGTCATCCAAGTAGCTGACTGACCTTACCCAGAAAAAGTGGAGAGAAAGTTTGGAATGTTTTTCATAAAGAGAATGATGAATCAAAATGCTCAGGAATGCAATAGTTATAGCCTTTCTTATAATAGTCCGAATGCGATAAGATATGTGTTTATGGCTATAGCAGGCCAGTAGCATATTACGGTCTGTTCGGATTATTGTAAAAAGAGCTATAATAGTGACGTTGTTTGTTATAAAAAATTTCTATATATTCAAATATAGCAGTTTTGATATGCTGTTTAGAGTGCCGAGAGGTGTCTATTGGTAACTCCCTTTTTAGAGAACTGAAGAAGCTTTCCACAACAGAATTGTCGTAACAACAACCTTTATGACTCATCTATGTTTTTTATGGATAAGAGATATTGATAACCTTGCGAAGTATATTGTGAACCTTGATCACTATGTAATAGTAGATTTTTGGCAGTTTTACGCTTGTTAACGGCCATTAATAAAGAGTCCATAACCAATTGTTTATTTATTGAACTGCTCATTAACTACCATGCGTGAATATAGATCGATTATTGTTGCCAAATATAGCCATCCTTCTTTGGTTTTTATATAAGTAATCCCATACTTTATTTGGTTGATCGACAATAAAGTTTTGGTCTAATATATTGGGAGCTACTGTCCGTTTGTTGTTTCTTAATTTTAAATTTTCTTCTCAATATAGCCTGAATACCATTTTTCTGCATAATACTTTGCACTGTTTTTAAGTTGCAACTTTTACCCAAAGCCTTTAATTCAGCATGAATTTTAGGAGCTCCATATCTACATTTAGAAGCTTGATATATTTTTTGAATATCTGCTAATAACTCTTTATTTGCTGATTCTCTACTGCTTATTTTCCTTGTAGTCCACTTATAGTAGCCACTAGCAGAAAATCCTACATAATTCCTGTACTTTATAGCAGTTATAGCCTTTCTTATAATAGTCCGAATGCGATAAGATATGTGTTTATGGCTATAGCAGGCCAGTAGCATATTACGGTCTGTTCGGATTATTGTAAAAAGAGCTATACTATGCTCTTTTATAAAAAAATATTTTACTCTTTTTGACTGGCCAGGGCTTTTTTTAAAATGTCTCTTTCCCTTGTTACTCTTGCTAACTCTCTTTGTAAATCAAACCTCTCTTTGTCGTAAGGAGCCATGTTATAGCATTTCTCATAATAGTCCGAATAGGTCATAGGAAGGCAGAATCAACAGCACGACGAAAGGATTCGAATAGAGGAATGTTTTTCCTGGCTCTGTTTTTTATAGCAAACCAATGATGCTCAATTTTGTTAAAATCTGGAGAATAAGGCGGCAGATACAAAATTTCTGCACCGACTCCTTTAGCGAGCTTGATAAGCTTATCAGACTTATGAAAAGTAGCATTATCAAGAATGACAGTTTGTCCAGGTTCTAAGATCGGTGCCAAAAATTGCTCAAACCATCCATTAAAAATATCCATATTACAGTGGCCTTCAAATGTTAATGGAGCAACTATCTTTCTTCTACTTAAGGCTGCAACCATGCTGATTCGTTGAGTTTTTTTTCCAGATTTTAGGGCATAAAATCGCTGTCCTTTCTGGCAATACCCATATGGATAGTCCTCCGTGTTATCAATCCCAGACTCATCTATATACACTAAGTTTTCTGGTTCTTTTGTTGCTATAATTTTTAAGAATTCAGCACGTTTTTCTTCGTTCCTTTCCTTGTATCCATATGTCTTTTTTTGCGCGTAAATCCAATTTTTCTGAGAGCTCGGTGGATCGTTTCGATACTAACGTTGCCCCAAAGTTTAGCCATTTCCGACAGAGTTTTTCTACCGTGTTTTTTAGCAAATTCGATAAACTTATTCCAGTCGATAATTTTCTGATTGTAACCTCCATTACCGAGTTTTTTGACTGAAAGTCGCCTGTTTCTTTTTTTCTTTGCTTCCACTCCCACAAAGTAGTTCGTCCAATTTTAAATCTTGCTGCCACTGCTTCTCTGCTTTCCCCTTCGTCTAGTGCTTCCATTGCTTTTTTTCTTAAATCATAACTATATGCTGCCGGCATCCAACCTCCTTATCGCCATCTATCCTTAATCTTATCATATCCGGACTTCTGTGGAAAGAGCTATACTTTGCACTGTTTTTAAGTTGCAACTTTTACCCAAAGCCTTCAATTCAGCATGAATTTTAGGAGCTCCATATCTACATTTAGAAACTTGATATATTTTTTGAATAGCTGCGAGTAGCTCTTTATTTGCTGATTCTCTACTGCTTATTTTTCTTGTGGTCCACTTATATAGCTCTTTTTACAATAATCCGAACAGACCGTAATATGCTACTGGCCTGCTATAGCCATAAACACATATCTTATCGCATTCGGACTATTATAAGAAAGGCTATAGTAGCCACTAGCAGAAAATCCTACATAATTCCTGTACTTTATAGCAGTTATAGCTCTTTTTACAATAATCCGAACAGACCGTAATATGCTACTGGCCTGCTATAGCCATAAACACATATCTTATCGCATTCGGACTATTATAAGAAAGGCTATACTATGCTCTTTTATAAAAAAATATTTTACTCTTTTTGACTGGCCAGGGCTTTTTTTTAAATGTCTCTTTCCCTTGTTACTCTTGCTAACTCTCTTTGTAAATCAAACCTCTCTTTGTCGTAAGGAGCCATGTTACCTCTACCTGGAAATGCATCTGCTGCCGACTTTTTTTCGTTGTGTTTCTTTATCCATTTTCCTAATAAACCACCCTTTATTCCTAAATCCTTTGCTATTTTTGTAATTGTTTGACCTGCCTTTCTTTGTTCATTTGCCAGTTTAACAGCTTCCAATTTGAATTCTGCCGTATATTCTCTTGCCATTTCTAATCCTCCAAAATTTTATTTTACCCGAAAAAACTCCTTTCTTTCTCTCCACTTTTTCTGGGTAAGGTCACTTGGCAACAGTTGCTCTACTTTCTCCTTCATCCAATGCTTCCATTGCTTTTTTCCTTAAGTCGTAACTATACGCTGCTGGCATACAAACCCCTCTACCATAAATCCATTCTTACCTTATTGGGATTATTATGAGAAGAGCTATAACTCTATGGGAGGGAAGCAAAATCTGGGATTCGGCCTTAATGGCATTAGCGTTGCATCAGCTTCACCCTCCCTGTGAGGTATTTTAGCTCTAATGCCTCACATCATAAAGATACAAGTGTCAAGCTACTTGGATGACAGGGGAGGGAGGCACTGGGATGACAGGAGAAGGTAGTGGGATGACACCCTGACAACCGTCATCCCGCTGCTTGTTAGCGGGATCTAGAGATACCGCGAATGAATCGCGGCATGACGTAGGACTGCTTTCATTCCAGTGCTTGACACTGGAATCCAGCCTTTCTGCAATCTCATCGAAAACGTTGTAACCATCAACTATGTTTTTTAAAATTTTTTGAATTTAGTCTCATTTGTTGATAATTTTGTATTTTTATTCAATTGAAAAATGTATTTTGGTAACAAAGATCCTAGTTTATACAGAAAGAAATTTATATCAAACAGCAACCACTGCTTAGATTTTATGGTTAACGAATATGTGCTTTAAATGTGTGTAGACGCACATATCCGTTAACCTATTTTCTATGCAGATTTTTTTTTATTTCATATTAATTGCTTCTTTAAGTCTTGCATTGGCAATTACTATGATTTTTCGCATTAGAGCTGTTATAGCTACCATCTTCTTTTTACCTCTACCAATAAGATCAGAATAAAAAGCACCAAGTGCAGATTTAGATCTTGCAGCAGCCATAGCAGCTGTGAAAAGCTTTGCACGAACATTGCTTCTACCACCTGTTATCCTTCGGTAACCAATAGTTTTACCGCTTTCTTTTGGATGTGGAGCAACTCCAGCAAGACTTGCAACTTCTTTTTTGTTTAGGTGGCCAAGTTCTGGCATTAGACACACAAAAACTTGTGATAACTTGAGACCTATTCCTGGCACTGTTCTCAAGATTTTTTGACGCTTTTGTAACTCTGGATTTTTATCAATAATTCTTTGTATGGCATCGTTGAACTCATTTATCTGACTGGTAAAAAAGTCTATTGTTTTTTGGCAACTTTCCTTTATATAGTCGTTTTCAGGTGCTGCAAGCCTACATTTCTCTTGAGTTCTCATTTGCGTAATGTCATCACGACGTTGACAGAGTGCAACTAAGGCGGTTTGTTCTTTTGACATAGGCACAAATAGAGATAGAGCACTATAGCGTTCAAAACCATATTGAGCAAGGGCTCTTGCATCTGATTGATCTGTCTTTGCTAAAGTTCCATGTGATATGATAAAACTTTTTACTTTACGAGTATTAGCTCGATGTACAGCAACATTCTTATCAACAAGAAAATGTGCTAAGCCAAGCTCATATTTTCCAGTGTTTTCTAAAGTTACTAGAGAATTAGGTAGGATATCTGAAAATTTTTGAAACAACTGTTGCCAACCAGTAGCATCATTGTCAAACTTGATAGCGCTCCTTTGGTTATAAGCTGCAGCAACATTTTTAAATTTTCCGATATCAATGCCAATGAAATTTTGATAAGATGTAATCATAATAAATAACCTCGATAGTTTAATTAATTTAAGATTGTAAACGGGTGCATACATATGTCCCATGCAACTATTCAAACGTATCGAGAGATGGGGCTAGTTTACCTTGATGGCTACGGTTGTAATACCAACTTTCATTCGGTCGCACACGCCCGTGATAGCCCTATTCCTATAGTGAGTAGGGTTATCTTTCCCTCTTATCTCTTTTATATCACATTTTTAACTTACAACTTTCTATGCTAGTTTGCTTGTGAGCAACCTGGATTCCAGTGTCAAGCACTGGAATGACACCGTTATAAAGGAACCAGTGTCAGCTACTTGAATGACACAGTCTTTGCTTAAACCCGTAACGTTCGTACATTTTGCTAAAAGTTCAAATATCAACATCATGCACATTAAGTGCATTGCTATTAATAAAATCACGGCGTGGTTCAACTATATCACCCATTAATATTGAAAATATGGAATCAGCTTCTTCACAATCTTTTATTTCAACCTTTAATAAAGTTCTAGCCTCAGGATTTAACGTAGTATCCCATAGCTGATCAGCATTCATTTCACCAAGACCTTTAAATCTCTGCAGAGTTAAACCTTTTTTACCATAGTCCATTATTATTTTTGCAAGCGTACTTGGAGAAGTGATTCTTATTTCAGTTTCTTGTGACTTTAAAAATGAATCACCATTAAATAAATTACTTATACCATCAAGCAAACTTAATATGTTTTGCATATCTTTGCCTTCAAGCATACTAAGTGCAAATATATATTTGTCTGCCAATCCTTGAAACAATTTAGAGATATGAATTTCTTTTTCTTCATCTTTTATTTCCACTTCCCAAGTGTATTCGCTGTACATTAACTTCAAATACTTTAATATCTCATCAGCCGATGATAGAGCATTCTTTTTACTTAAAATTAGCAATGACTCTAAGAGATTTTGTGGTATTTCTCTATCATAATTTTTGCTAATATTAGAAGTGCTAACGCATTTATTCAAAATAAGGCGCAAGTTGTTAAATTCTGTAGCTGTACCACTTAGTGTTAATCTTTTAACTGCTGAGTTTATTATATACTCTTCAAAAGTTTCGTCATCTTTAATATAAGTGTCTTTGGCATTCTTTGTAACTTTATAGAGGGGTGGCTGTGCTATGTATAAGTAACCTTTTTCAATAACTTCACGCATATGTCTAAAAAAGAAAGTTAGAATCAAAGTTCTTATATGTGAACCATCAACATCTGCATCTGTCATGATGATAATTTTATGATATCTAGCTTTTTCAATATCGAAGTGTTCACTCCCTATTCCAGCACCAATTGCAGTAATTAAAGAGCCTATTTCTGCAGATGAAAAAATACGATCTAAACTTACACGTTCTACGTTTAGAATTTTTCCTCTTAAGGCAAGCACTGCTTGTGTTTTACGATTACGCCCCTGCTTTGCAGTACCACCTGCTGAATTACCCTCTACTATAAATAATTCCGATAACTCAGGAGCTTTTTCCTGACAATCAGCAAGCTTTCCTGGCAGAGTTGCAATATCAATATTGTTTTTGCTTTTAACTAGCTCGCGCGCTTTTCTTGCAGCTTCTCTTCCTTTTGCTGACCTGATTGCTCTTTCTACTATGCTTGCTGCCAATTTGGGATCAGTTTCAAGGATTGTGCTCAATTTATCAGAAACTATACTTTCTACAACTGCACGTGCTTCAGAACTAACTAGTTTATCTTTTGTTTGTGAAGAAAACTTAGGATCAGGCATCTTAAGAGAGAAAACACAAGTTAAACCTTCTCTAACGTCCTCTCCAGTTAAATTTACTTTTGCTTTCTTTAAAAACCCTTCATTAGTTGCATAGGTATTGATACATCTAGTTAGTGCAGATCTAAATCCTGCCAAATGCGTACCACCATCTCGTTGCCGTATATTATTAGTGAAACACAACATATTCTCATAGTAGGAATCATTCCATTCCATCGATATTTCCAAGCTGATGCCAAGATCTTCTGCATCTCCTTTCATACTGGCAATTTTAGTTACATGTGTCTTATTCTTATCTAAATACTGCACAAAATTTGCTGTACCAAAATTGTCTTTAGATTGATTGCTCTGATTGAAATGAGATTCTGTATATGGTTCATTGCGCAGATCACGTAAAGTAATGTCGATATTTGAATTTAAAAATGCTAATTCTCTTATACGACTTTCAAGCGTTGAGTAACTGAAATTAATGCCATTAAAAGTCTCTGTTGATGGCATGAACGTGACTTTAGTTCCTCTTTTGTTTGTATTTTCGTTGACTACCTTTAAAGGTTCAATAGACTCACCATCTTCAAAACGCATAAAGTGTTCTTTCTTATTGCGCCAAATAATTAATTCCAACCAGCTTGATAATGCATTCACAACTGAGATTCCAACACCATGTAATCCCCCAGAAACTTTATAGGTATTGCTGTCAAATTTACCACCAGCATGGAGTTGAGTCATTATTACCTCTGCTGCTGATATTCCTTCTTCTTCATGAATGTCAGTTGGAATGCCACGACCATTGTCGGTTACTGATACTGAACCATCTTTATTTATGCTAACTTCAATTTTATCACAATATCCAGCTAAAGATTCATCTATTGCGTTATCAACAACCTCATATACCATGTGGTGCAAGCCAGATCCATCGTCAGTGTCACCAATGTACATACCTGGACGTTTCCTTACAGCATCAAGACCCCTTAAGATTTTTATTGCATCGGCATTATAACTATTTTCCATGGTATTGCTTCGTTTATGAATGTTAATTAATATTACATTCATATATGCTGATTAGCAACATTTTTAAACTGATAACCCATATTAAAAGCACAACTTTACGAATGTTTATTTTTGAAGACAGCAAATAGTGTCATTCCAATGTGTCTTCCATAACTGTACGAACATTCATTTTTGAAGGTAAATTGCACAACAGATGATGTCATTCCAGTGCTTGACACTGAAATGGCTTTGTTGCATCGCTAGCTATGATGGATTAAAGATAAAAAAGATGGAGAATATCAGTAGCTTATTATTCTGGTATTTATAACAAGAACGGTCAGTGAATACCTAAATTTGAGTAAAAGAAATTTCACTACCACTCACTAATCCGGCTAAAATTCAAGAATTTCAATGCTTTAGCTATTTTCAATAGAATTAAATTTATTAATGTAAATAATAAATTACTATTCTTAAATTTGATCAGATTGATTGCAAAAAAACAAGATTTTCAATAGGTTACTTATAATCCTAACTATAGTTAGCCTTTCATAAGTAGCGATGCAACAAAGCCCACTGGAATCCAGAAATTTTGCTTATAACTGAGCTGATGAGCTAAAGGTAGTTGTCTTACGCTAAAACAAACGTTTTTAATTAAGTTGCATAGAAGCTGGATCCCAGTGTCTGGGCACTGGGATGACACCCCACTGGTGGGAATTGCTCCCAAACTACAACGTTCGTACAGTTGTGTGTGTCTTCCCATGGAGATTGCTCTCAAATCATAATGCTCATGCAGTTGCATGCTCGACTAATTAACAGAAAAATCTATAATTCAGTTTACGTATTTTCTTATCTCAGCCAAAATCTTATCAGATTGACTTTCGTCTGAATTTAAATCAGCTGCAAAGTGTGTAACATATTTTCCTCCAGGGCCAATAAGGTACATTATTGAAGAATGGTTGATTTCTTCTTCTCCACCAACTTTGCTAGCATATACTTTATACTTTGCAATTACTTCGTCTATTTTTTCTCTTTCACCAGTTAACATTTGTATTCTGTGGTCAAATTGCTGCTGAAATTCTTTAAGTCTTTCCGTGCTATCGCGCTCAGGATCGACTGTGATGAAGAATGTTTGTAGCTTGTTGTTAGTTTTCTCATCTAACTTTGCAAGTGTTTCTGAAATTATTCCAAGGTTCATAGGGCAAATTCTTTTGCATGAGGAAAACCCAAAGAAAATCATCATGTATTTATCTTTAAAATCACTACTGC
The DNA here is from genome assembly GCF_964028465.1 of Wolbachia endosymbiont (group A) of Aleiodes leptofemur. Lineage (NCBI taxonomy): Bacteria > Pseudomonadati > Pseudomonadota > Alphaproteobacteria > Rickettsiales > Anaplasmataceae > Wolbachia > Wolbachia endosymbiont (group A) of Aleiodes leptofemur. Next base: position 233,526 of record NZ_OZ034782.1, on the reverse strand, counting down.
GCAAGATCTGTCCGTCCTGATTAATTAAAGAAAAATCTCCGCCTATCTTAACTTCTGCGTTGTGAATCGCTGCTGGGGCAAATATGCCTTTTTTAGTGAAATAACAATAACCTAAAAAAACAACTGCTAATGCTGCTAGCACATTAGATAGTAATCTTATAAACCTTACCATTAGAATGCTCTCAGTAAAATTGAATTGTATCTTTATTGGTTAACCTATTCAATATATTTATTCCAAAGTGTATTGTTAATTTTGTCTAACAGTTTCTTATGTTCATCAATTTCTTCACTATTTGGTAAATGTTCTCTGGGAGTTAGATTACGTACTTTATGCTGAACGAATGTGGAGTTACTGTCCTGATTGCATTCATTATCAAACAGAAAGGTTTGTAACCCTCCTGTAAGTTCAACATATACCTTTGCAAGCAATTGAGCATCAACTAGTGCTCCGTGCAATTCTCTATTCTCTAGCGATATATCAAAACGCTTACATAATGCATTCAAAGAAGCAGGTGATCCTGCGAATTTTTTCCTCGCAAGAGGTAATGTATCTAGCACTCTGTCTGAGGAAATTAACCTAGCATTCAGCTTGCTTAACTCCATGTTAAGGAACTTAACATCGAATTCAGCGTTGTGAATTACCAAAATATCATTAGATATAAAGTCAAGAAATTCAAGTGCAACATCTGAAAATAATGGTTTATCTTCTAAAAATTCTTCACTAATACCGTGAATCTTAAACGAGTGATAAGGTATATCTCTTTCTGGGTTAAGGTACCGATGGAATACTTTACCTGTTGGAATGCGGTTAATTAATTCCACACACCCTATTTCAATAATTCGATGACCAGATTCAGTGTCAAGACCTGTCGTTTCAGTGTCAAGTACTATTTTGCGTAGCTTGCTTTCCATTTCAAATAAAACTCATCTTACTTATCATTTGTCTTATCGTTACTTGTCTTTTTATAGTGAATAGAAACAAGCAACCAGCTTGGGTCTGATGAATTAACATTTTTTTTGAATTGCCATACATCCTCAACTTTATTAATAGTGGATGTACTACCTGATATTATATCTCCTTCATTGTTCTTAACGAAGTTAATTTGCTCTGAAAGGAAATATACTGCAATAAACACTGCGTTTTTTACTAGCTTTATTTCTAAAATCTTTTGTGAAACGATAGAAACAATTATAGACTCGTGCACCTCTTTACGATGTTTAATCTTCTCTGCAAAATTATCATATAAGTCTTTATCGAGAAGTGGTTTTAACTGAGACAAATTTCCTTGATTGAAACATTTTATTATTAATTCAAAAGCTATGCTTGAACCTTCTATAAAGTGGGAAATAGAAAAATCTTTGTTTTTTTTTAATATTTGTTTATAAGTAACTTTTATTGAATTTTCATCATTGCTATCAATGTAACCCTCAATGTTTTCTACTACATCTTCTCTACTTCGGCTTACATCCAATACATTAGTTAGCTTTTTTAGGTTGAGGTTGGCTGACCTTCCTAAAGAATTATACAAACGTGAAAAAATGAACGCCGCTAATAAAGCGTATATTACAAGCTCTATCATAGTAACTCAACTCCTTGGCATATAAAGTATCCGAACATTATTAATTATTAATGAAAATATGTTTTTCATATCAACTTATAATCAGGTTTGCTATTCGTTTGTAAATGAATATATTATATAAGAAAGTATTAAATATCTCAACTTAATTAAAGGAGACGTAAGAAATGCCACAACAAAAAATGAGAATTCACGGTCAATATGTTAAAGATCTATCATTTGAGAATCCGAATTCGCCATTCCTTTCTTCTAGTAAAGCTCCAGATATTAATGTAATGGTTAATATCAATTCAGCAAAATTAGAAGGGACGAAAAACAAAGAAGAAGTGAATGAAGAAAAATCTTTTCATGAAATTACTTTGCATATAGAAGTCAAAGCAACGGTAAAAGATGAAGGCATAAAAGATGGTGTAGCTTTCATTTGTGAGACGAAATATTGTGGCATTTTTTCAATAGAAAATTTAAAAGAGTTGAGTGAGGAAGAGGTAAGACAAGCTTTGTTTATTGGCGGACCTACTTTTCTTTTCCCTTTTGCAAGAGAAATAATTGCAAGAGTTACAAGTAGTGGTGGATTTCCTCCACTGATGCTAGATCCTATAGATTTTGAAACTATGTATGAGCAGCAAGGTCAACAACAAAAAAGTAACGGTAGTAATTCCAATTTTAACTAATATAGTGTGATAGGATGAACAATTCTTTAAATGCAAAAACGACTTTAAACATTGACGGGAAGTCATACAACTATTTTAGCCTAAGTAGTGCTAGTGAATTTTTAGGAATAGATGTGACTAAATTGCCTTGCTCACTTAAGGTTCTGCTTGAAAGTTTATTGCGCAATGAAGATGGAGTAAACGTAAAGCTAGATGACATAAGAGTACTAGCAGACTGCGTTAATAAACACACTAATCACGAAATTAGCTATAAACCAGCAAGGGTGTTGATGCAAGATTTTACAGGGGTTCCTGCTGTTGTTGATCTAGCTTCAATGCGGGACTATGTTAAGAAAAATGGAGGAAACCCAAGCAATATAAATCCGTCTGTACCGGTTGATCTTGTGATTGACCATTCTGTTCAAGTAGATAGTTATGGAAGTGTTTCCGCATTCAGTAAGAATGTTGAGTTAGAAGTAAAAAGAAATTTGGAGAGATATCAATTTTTAAAGTGGGGAGAATCGTCCTTCACAAATTTTAGAGTAGTTCCGCCTGGCACAGGGATTTGCCACCAAGTGAATCTTGAATATTTAGCGCAAGTTGTGTGTAATAATGATGGAGTCATATATCCTGATACTTTAGTTGGTACTGACAGCCATACTACAATGGTTAACGGATTATCAGTTCTTGGTTGGGGTGTTGGAGGCATAGAAGCTGAGTCTGTGATGCTTGGTCAACCAATTAGTATGGTGATTCCAGAAGTAGTTGGATTTAAATTAATTGGCAGATTGTCGGAAGGAGTAACTGCGACCGATTTAGTGCTGATGGTTACCAATATCCTAAGAACAAAAGGCGTTGTTGGTAAGTTTGTAGAATTTTATGGTGATGGTTTAGATTATTTATCTTTGGCAGATAGAGCCACTATAGCAAACATGGCCCCGGAGTATGGCGCAACTTGTGGATTTTTTCCAATTGATCAAAAAACGCTAGATTATTTAAGCTTAACCGGAAGGCCAGAAAAGCTGATTAAGCTAGTTGAGGCTTATGCGAAAGAGCAAGGACTGTGGCGTAGTAGTGACGAGTTAGCATTTTTTGACACACTAGAGCTTGATTTATCAAGCGTGGAGCCAGTAATGGCTGGTCCCAAAAGACCACAAGATAAGGTTTTTCTTTCACAAGTGGCAGAGTCTTTTTCTAAATCATTTTTAGTTAATGAGTCAAAGGAAAGCGATAAACTCCAAGATGGAAGTGTAGTTATTGCAGCAATAACAAGCTGCACTAATACTTCTAATCCAAGTGTGATGATTGCTGCAGGTCTTGTAGCTCGTAATGCAATTAAACTTGGATTAAAATCAAAGCCTTGGGTTAAAACTTCTCTTGCTCCAGGGTCACAAGTTGTAACAGAATATTTAGAAAAGTCTGGATTGCAGGTAGATCTAAATGCTTTGGGTTTTAATCTAGTTGGATATGGTTGCACAACTTGCATTGGGAATTCTGGTCCACTTAATAAAGATATAGAAGATGGCATTAAAAACAAAAACTTAACCGTTGCTGCAGTTTTATCTGGCAATCGTAACTTTGAAGGAAGAATTCATCCGTTAGTCAAAGCTAATTACTTGGCATCTCCGCCACTTGTTGTTGCATATGCACTTGCTGGTACTGTGCAAATTGATCTGACAAAAGATTCAATATGCAAAGATAAGAATGGAAATGACGTCCATCTCAAGGATATATGGCCAACAAACAATGAAATCGAAGATTGTGTTAAAAATGTGGTAACACGTGAGATGTTTATACAAAAGTATAAGGATGTTTTTTCTGGTGATGAACATTGGCGAAAGATAAAGTGTGAAAAAAGTGAAATCTATAATTGGGATGCAAATAGCACTTACATACAAAATCCGCCCTATTTTGATAATTTATCACCTAAAAATAATAAAATCGATATAAAAGGTGCACAAATATTGGCAATGTTTGGCGATAGCGTAACCACTGACCACATTTCCCCTGCTGGAAATATTGCCTCAAGTAGTCCTGCAGGTATATATTTAAAAAATCTTGGAATTGAGCCACAGGACTTTAATTCGTATGGGTCTCGTCGTGGTAACCACAATGTAATGATGCGTGGGACTTTTGCTAACATTAGAATAAAAAATGAAATGGTAAGCATCGAAGGCGGCTATACAAAATATATTCCTTCTCAAGAAACTATGTCGATTTTTGATGCAGCAATGCGCTACAAGGAAGCTCTCATCATTGTGGCAGGAAAGGAGTATGGCACAGGTTCAAGTAGGGATTGGGCAGCAAAGGGTACTTTATTGTTGGGGGTTAAAGTTGTCATTGCAGAAAGCTTTGAGCGTATACATAGGTCCAACTTGGTCGGCATGGGTGTTCTTCCACTTATATTCCAAAATGGAATAACCAGAAAGATATTTGATGGTAGCGAGGTAATAAGCATAAAAGGTGAAATAGTGCCAGGTGGAAATCTAGAATGCATCATCAAAAGAAAGGATAATTCAAAGCAATCAATTCAACTCAAATGCTGTGTACAAACCGCAACTGAGACTAAATACTTGATGTGTGGTGGAGTGTTGAGCTACATACTTGCACAATCTTTTTGATTTAGTGAAGTTATTGCATGGACTTCTTTTAGCCAGCCCTGATCCCTTTGTAAATAGCAATTTGCTCTGCGCAAAGTTATGATATAATTTCACCATACATATGGTGTCGGAGTATCTTTTGGAGATAATTATATATGATAAGCTCTATACAAGAACCTAATGAACTCAGAAAACGTTTACAAGGATTTTATCGTACTGATGAAAAGAGTTATATACGTTATCTTGTAGAAAAAGCAGAGCTTTCAGCTGATTCAAAAAATAGAATTTATAATATTGCAAAACAAGTTATTGAAAAAATCAAACACAATAAACTAAGTATTGTAGATTCCTTTATGCAGCAATACTCGCTTTCCAATGATGAAGGAATAGCATTGATGTGCCTTGCTGAATCGCTACTTAGAATACCAGATGATTATACAATAGACGAGCTAATCAAAGATAAAATTGCCAATCAAGAATGGAGTAAATATTTAGGATATTCTTCTTCATTGTTCGTCAATGCTTCCACGTGGAGTTTAATGATAGGTAGCAGTATATTGAGAGATAATGAAGGCGATTCGAAGTTCTATTACGCAATTTCTAAGTTACTTAAGAATTTAGGAGAACCGATCATTCGCAAAGCAGTAAAACAAGCAATGTCTATGCTTGGTAATCATTTTGTTGTTGGAGAAACCATAGAAGAAGCTTTAAGGTACGCAAAATTAGATGACAATAGTAAGTTTTTATACTCTTTTGATATGCTCAGTGAAGCTGCTCACACAGCTGAGGATGCAGAAGAGTATTTTAATTCATATATGCACTCAATAAAAGCTATAGGTGAATCCACTGAAATAAATGATTGTTTTAAATCCCATGGAATTTCAATCAAACTTTCTGCTTTACACCCATGTTATGAATTCAGCCAATTCGATAATATAGCTGAAGAGCTGAGAGCTAAGCTATTAGAGCTTTGTCATGAAGCAAAAAAATACAATATTTCATTATGTATAGATGCAGAAGAATCAGAAAGACTTGAGATGTCATTAGTTTTATTCGAGCAATTGCGTCTTGATGAGTCACTTTCTGAGTGGGAAGGGCTTGGCTTGGCTGTGCAAGCATATCAAAAGCGCGCTTTATCTGTTTTTGACTTTGTTGAAGATGTTGCTATCCGATCAAAGCACAAAATTATGGTGAGGCTTGTAAAAGGTGCATATTGGGATTCAGAAATCAAGCGTACGCAAGAATTGGGATTAAATGATTACTCAGTATTTACAAGAAAAAGCTATACTGACGTATCTTACCTCGTGTGCGCACAGAAACTTTTGAGTAAACCAAACAGCTTTTACCCATGCTTTGGAACTCATAACGTCTATACTTTTGCTTCTATCATGGAACTTGCTGATAAAAACCACCCTGGATTTGAATTTCAACGCTTACATGGAATGGCAAAAGACTTATATGATTATGCAATGTCAGAGCTTGCAACAAATGTTAGCTGTCGTGTCTACGCACCCGTTGGGGAACATAGTGACTTGTTGCCTTATCTTATAAGACGCCTTCTTGAAAATGGAGCTAATAGTTCGTTTGTTAATCAAATAAGTGATCCTAACGTTAAAATCGATGAGTTAATTTCAGATCCACTGGAAAAAGCTATAAATTTTAATTATGAACCTCATCCAGGCATTCCATTACCACAAGATATTTTGGGACCAGAAAGAAAAAATTCCTTGGGGATGGATATTAGTGATTCTGTGATAGTCTCACAATTTGCAGATGATATAAAGGGTTTTAGTGAAAAAAAGTGGCAAATTGGACCAATAATTGATGGAAAAGCACTATTTGATAATGCTGAATTTATCGAAGTAGTGAATCCTGCACATTTGGAAAATGTAATTGGAGAAGTGTCAAGTGCAACAAGCGATCAAGCTTTAAACGCTCTTGAAATAGCACATAGTGCTTTTGCTAAGTGGCAGAATGTTTCAGCAGAAGAGCGCGCTAAATGCCTTGAAAAAGCTGCAGATTTGCTTGAGGAAAGGATGAAAGAGTTAATTTACATTCTGATTGTGGAAGCAGGAAAAATTTTATCCGATGCAATAGCAGAAGTAAGAGAGGCAATCGACTTTCTGCGTTATTATGCAATGATAGCAAAAAATGAACTGAGCGACTGGAAAAAATTGCCGGGCCCAACAGGTGAAGATAACTTCATCTTTTTTGAAGGCAGAGGAGTTTTCTTATGCATATCACCGTGGAATTTTCCGCTCGCTATCTTCATTGGGCAGGTCTCAGCTGCACTTGCAGCAGGTAATGCAGTGCTGGCAAAACCGGCAGAGCAAACGCCGATTATTGCCTACGAAGCTGTTAAGATACTACATGAAGCTGGGATACCAAAGAATATGTTACACCTCATTCCTGGGGATGGTGGATATTTAGGCAAAATATTAGTTCCAGACAATAGAATTGCCGGAGTAGCTTTTACTGGCTCAACACAAACTGCTCAAATAATCAATAAAATGCTTGCAAATAGGGATGGTCCTATCGTACCACTTATTGCTGAAACTGGCGGATTAAATGCTATGATTGTTGATAGCTCTGCTCTCTTAGAGCAAGTGACTACGGATGTTTTGCTTTCTGCGTTTCGCAGCGCTGGCCAACGCTGTTCTGCGCTTAGAGTGCTGTTTATTCAAGAGGACATAGCAGAGAAGCAGATAAAAATGATATGCGGTGCAGCGCAAGAACTCAAGATTGGTGACCCAATACAACTTAGTACTGATATTGGTCCAATAATTGATAAAGCATCTATCGATATGCTCACTCAACATACGCAAAAAATGTCAGAGGATAAAGATTCAAATCTGTTATTTAAAGTACCCATGGATACAAATTCTCATAATGGTTATTTCTTTCCTCCATATATTTATGAGATACAAAAAATTTCGCAATTAAAGCAAGAAGTATTTGGTCCTATTTTACATATCATACGTTTTAACAAGTCACAATTAAATGAAGTTATAAGTGATATAAATAGTACTGGATATGGGCTTACGTTTTCTTTGCAGAGTCGTATACAAAGTCAAATTGACACTATAAGTAAAAAAATATCAGTTGGAAATGTCTACATCAACCGTAACCAGATAGGTGCAGCAGTTGGGATACAACCATTTGGTGGTAGAGGACTATCTGGCACTGGGCCAAAAGCTGGTGGTCCTCATTATTTACAGCGTTTTTCTACAGAAAAAGTTGTAAGTGTTAACACTACAGCATTTGGTGGTAACACTACACTTATGTGTTTGGATTAATTTGCGGGCCCTAATTTTTCTTACCCCTAAACTAGACGTTCGTGCAGTTATGTACACAGCGCTAAAACCCGAAAAGGACCAGCTCATGCACTGAAATAAATCGTATCCGTTCAGCCAATGGCGTCAACTTAAGAACTTTCATTAGCAAACTCTCCTAAAGACATGATGGCGTTTAGGCTTATCTACTTTATTGCGGCTGTCCCGGTCGGATTTTAGAGGTTGTCCGGAAACAAGTAAAAGGCTATAATATCTGAAATTTTAGTACGGGGTAAAGATGAGAAAAAAGTATCCAACAGATCTAAGCGAAAGGGAATGGGCAAGAATAGAAAAACACTTCAGAGTATCATACAAGAAAGGAGGAAGGCTGCCAAAGTATAGCAAAAAAGAAATATTAGAAGCAATTTTCTATGTATTGCGTACAGGGTGTCAATGGCGGTATTTACCAAATGATTTTCCGCTATGGAAGACTGTGTATGAGCAGTTCAGGCAATGGAAGAAGCAGGGAATTTTTGAGAAAATGAATTATGAAATTACAAAATATAGTAGAAGAAAAATAGGAATGAATGAGCAGCCGAGTGCCTGTATAGTAGATAGTCAATCTGTAAAGACTACAGAAAAGGGGGGATCAAAGGCTATGATGGAAGTAAAAAAGTAAAGGGTAGAAAAAGGCATATAATTACAGACACTCAGGGTTTTATACTAGGTTGTTACGTAGGCGCTGCTAACGAAAATGATAGAGATGGTATTAAAATAGCATTAAACAATATGAGAACAAAATATACTAAAGTTAAAAAAATGTGGGCTGAAATGGGATACCAAGGAAGAAATTTAAAGAATCACATAAAGGAAGAATATGACATAGATATTGAAATTGTTAAAAGGCCTCCATGTAGATTTTGGGTGCACAAAGATACGCCACCTGAGCTACTACCAACAAGAGAACAAGGGTTTATAGCTCTTTTTACAATAATCCGAACAGACCGTAATATGCTACTGGCCTGCTATAGCCATAAACACATATCTTATCGCATTCGGACTATTATAAGAAAGGCTATAAAGTACAGCCAAGAAGATGGGTTGTAGAAAGGACTTTTGCTTGGGTTAATAGGAATAGAAGGCTATCGAAGGAGTATGATTTACTCACAACATCCACTGAGAATTTCATATACCTAGCTATGAGTAGGGTTATGTTAAAGAGGGAATATGCTTGAATTTACTAGTTTCCGGACAACCTCTTATAGCATTTCTCATAATAGTCCGAATAGGTCATAGGAAGGCAGAATCAACAGCACGACGAAAGGATTCGAATAGAGGAATGTTTTTCCTGGCTCTGTTTTTTATAGCAAACCAATGATGCTCAATTTTGTTAAAATCTGGAGAATAAGGCGGCAGATACAAAATTTCTGCACCGACTCCTTTAGCGAGCTTGATAAGCTTATCAGACTTATGAAAAGTAGCATTATCAAGAATGACAGTTTGTCCAGGTTCTAAGATCGGTGCCAAAAATTGCTCAAACCATCCATTAAAAATATCCATATTACAGTGGCCTTCAAATGTTAATGGAGCAACTATCTTTCTTCTACTTAAGGCTGCAACCATGCTGATTCGTTGAGTTTTTTTTCCAGATTTTAGGGCATAAAATCGCTGTCCTTTCTGGCAATACCCATATGGATAGTCCTCCGTGTTATCAATCCCAGACTCATCTATATACACTAAGTTTTCTGGTTCTTTTGTTGCTATAATTTTTAAGAATTCAGCACGTTTTTCTTCGTTCCTTTCCTTGTATCCATATGTCTTTTTTTGCGCGTAAATCCAATTTTTCTGAGAGCTCGGTGGATCGTTTCGATACTAACGTTGCCCCAAAGTTTAGCCATTTCCGACAGAGTTTTTCTACCGTGTTTTTTAGCAAATTCGATAAACTTATTCCAGTCGATAATTTTCTGATTGTAACCTCCATTACCGAGTTTTTTGACTGAAAGTCGCCTGTTTCTTTTTTTCTTTGCTTCCACTCCCACAAAGTAGTTCGTCCAATTTTAAATCTTGCTGCCACTGCTTCTCTGCTTTCCCCTTCGTCTAGTGCTTCCATTGCTTTTTTTCTTAAATCATAACTATATGCTGCCGGCATCCAACCTCCTTATCGCCATCTATCCTTAATCTTATCATATCCGGACTTCTGTGGAAAGAGCTATAACTTTAGCGCGTATACTTAAAAAGGGCTTGAAAGTTTTTTGGCGCAATAAGTACCTGATAGAGTTTCTGTCTCATTACACTAAATAAAACTGAAAAATTTAAACGATACTCAGTAATTTGATCTGGGTTCCAAGGCCCTTGTGCATCACATATATGAAGCGATAATATATTGCACATGACCAAGTTTGCCCAAAATTCTTGTAATACAGCCTCTCCAGAAAAATTCTCTAACTCTGCTCCTACTTTGAGTCGTTTATAGCACTCCTCTATGTGCCACCTTAACACATAAGCTTTGCTCCAAAGTCTCGGTCAAAAACTCTGTTTCTCAGTTGGCTAATGTCAGCACTATAACTCTTACTTTCTGTCCTTTCATTTTATTTTTTAGCTTTTCATTTTCTAATATAAAATCAAAATCTAATTCGCCAGCGTTCCCATAGCTTACTATAATTTCTTTTTTGCAAGCGAAAAATAAAATCTACTTCCAAATTATAATGCTGCTGAATGAATTTTACTGAAGACGATCATAGATAAATAATAATTTCTCTTGATTTAATAAACGCATTTGAGTGATAACTTCGGGTAATTGCTCTGCCGCCAACGTTTGTTCACCTATATTCCAAGCTGCAAGACGAGCACTGCAAATCAATGAAGTACACAAATCAACAAACAAATTGCCAATGGTGCCTGTTGTTCCATTTGGTTCAAACTCGGATACAATTTCCCCAGAGCTGGGTAATCTCATACCAGAACCATCTGCTGCAATAAGTCTATAGCCTCTCCAACTCAGGTTCATCCTGATAGGCTGTTTGGATGCTTAAATTCTTGAAAGCCTGTATGGCAAATCTTATATCTTGCTTTAGAAAAAGCTTGCTTTGAGGGTACATGTCAATGGCTCCATAAGTTCACATTCTATTCCCAAACTTTTTTTAACTAACTTTAAAATCATAGAAAATACTGTCGAAAAAGGAAGTTTTCTTGTTCGTGTAAAACTCAACACAATGGATTTTCTGAAAAGTTTTCGAGTATATTATATTTTTATAGCCTTTCTTATAATAGTCCGAATGCGATAAGATATGTGTTTATGGCTATAGCAGGCCAGTAGCATATTACGGTCTGTTCGGATTATTGTAAAAAGAGCTATAATTTGTAGAATAAGGTTTTTTCCTTTTTGCATGTTTCACCTAAAAAGGACACATTTTAAACTTCTTTGTTGAAATAAAATAGAAACAAAAGTGCTGTTTCCTGCGGCTTCTGGATAATTTAATGGTAAAAGTTTTAGAGAGAAATTTTATACACTATCGCTGATATTTTTCCTTAAGTTGACGCCATTGTGTGAACGGTTACGGTTTCCCGTCTTCACCATGCTATATAGAAAAAAGTCTGGATTCCAATTTGCATGACAATATGGAGTATCTGCTTCTTTCATCCCAGTGGGATCTTTTATTCCATTTTATCAACAGTTTATTTTGCAGTATCAAACAATTTTAATCCTATAATCCCGAATGTAACTAAAATAAAGCATATTACTTCGAATAAATTAACTGGTTCATCAAATAGGTAAACTCCAAGTATCGAAGCTCCTATAGCGCCCACTCCAGTCCAAATTGCATAGCATACTCCGATAGGTATAGAACGTGTAGCGAGCGAAAGTAAATATGTACTAAGAGCCATGGAGAGTATGCTAATTATTGATGGTACGAGATGAGTAAATCCATAACTATGCTTAAGTGTTATGACCCAGAACACTTCAATTAGTGACGATAAGAGTAAATATATCCAATTCATGCATAAATTTTTAGGTTTAAATAGAGAGCTTTAGCCCTATGCTTCCTATTACAATTAAAACGATACATAAAACTTGAGATAAATTAATATTCTCTGTGAAAGTGGTTGCACCAATTATAGTTATTCCAATTGTGCATATTCCAGAGGAAACTGCATAGCATACCCTAATAGGTAGAAAGCATGCTGCAAGAGATAAAAAGTAAATGCTAATGATCATAATTACCAATGTTGCAATCGAAGGCACAACTTTAGTAAAACTGTTACTAAACTTTAGCGTTACAGCCCACAGTATCTCTAGGATACTAGACAGCAACAAATACAACCAGCACATTTTCGTAACATTTTAATCTTGTATTGTAACAGAAATTGTTAGTTAAAACTACACTAAAGTGCAATAGATCTCTCTTTCGGAATTGCTTTAATATCAAACTTAAAACAACATCCTAAAAAACTTTTCTACGAAATTCAATTCCTGCACGTCATTTGCTGCATAAAGTGGTGTAGTTTGTTGCTCAATACCTGGTATTTCTACAAAAACTTTGCCCACTTCTTGACCTTTTTTAATGGGTGCAGGTATCATATCTTTATATTCAATACGCACCTTAATTTGGTCATGCAATTTGCGGTTGTAAGTTATGGTAACATCGTTTGCAACTGTAATAGGCACTTTTCTATCTTTTCCATAGAGAACATTTACTTCCTCAACTACGCTGTCTTTAACGAATATTTTCTTAGTGTTAAAATGATTTAAGGAGTATTGTATCAATCTTTTTGCTTCTTCTATTCGCTCTTTCTCAGTGTTTAAACCATTTACGACAGCAAAAATTCTCCTATCATTTCGTTTTGCAGATGCTACAATGCCGTAACCACCAGCATTTGTATAACCGGTTTTTAAGCCATCAACCCCAATATCGTGAAAAAGTAGAAGATTTTTATTCTTTTGTACAATTTCATTATATGTCAAATATTGTTCGGAAAATAAATCATAATATTCAGGAAAATCGGTGAAAATCCTTTTTGCCAGCATTACCAAGTCTTTTGCGTTCATAAAATGATCTTCATCTGGCCACCCGCTTGAGTTGACAAAATGACTGTCATTCAGATTCAAATTTTGTGCAACTTCATTCATTTCAGCCACAAAATTCTCTTCTGATCCTGCAATGCCCTCGGCTAGTGTTATGCAGGCATCATTGCCTGAGACTATTGTAATTCCTTCAAGTAATTCCCTCACCGTAACGGATTGACCTTCTTTCAAAAACATAGAAGAGCCTCTCCTTTCCCACGCTTTTCTACTTACTCGAAATTTATCCTCCATGTGTATTATTCCAGCTTTTAGATAATCGAAGGCTATATATAAAGTCATTAGCTTGCTCATTGAAGATGGGGCCATTTTTTTATCAGAATTATGGTCAAAAATGAATGAGTCTGAAGCTAAATCTAAGACTACTGCTTGCTTTGCTTTGGTTCTAAACTGGTATGAGTATGAAGAAAAAGGAAGTATAAAAACTAATAGCAAAATTACCAATCTGCTTAACATATTTATAATTTTAAATTTATAGTGTACTAATTAATAGTATAATTTTACAGGGGCATTTCAATAGATCTCTTGCATAAAAATTCCTTGACAAACCTCGCCAGCCCCCTTATCATGAAACTGAAGCTATTTATTTATCTTCTCTGTACAGATTAAATGACAAAAAAACTCACGTATCTGGCGTCTCATGTTTAATTTTTTGCACTATGTGCACCTTATGTCTTTATAAAATTTCTAGGTTTTTACCTAATATAAGCTAAAATGCGCTTATAAAGCATTTAAAACATAAAAAAACCCCAACTTAAAAAATGGATAGTGAATAACTAGCTACCCTAGGGTTTCTTTTGCCTTTTTTTTCGTTTGGTAAATTTCTTAAATATTTATAGCTAAACGACAACCGTCATCCCGCTACGTGTTAGCGGGATCTATGCCAAGAGATACCGTGAATGAATCGCGGTATGACGGTTCGCGGTGACATGACGATAACCTCGTCATCCCGCTACGTGTTAGCGGGATCTATGTTAAGGTATGGCGGTTAAATAAGGGATCTATGTTAAGAGATACCGCGAATGAATCGCGGTATGACGGTTCGTGACGGTATGACGGTTCGCGGTGACATGACGATAACCTCGTCATCCCGCTACGTGTTAGCGGGATCTATGTTAAGGTATGGCGGTTAAATAAGGGATCTATGTTAAGAGATACCGCGAATGAATCGCGGTATGACGGTTCGCGGCGGGATTCCAGTGTCTGGGCACTGGGATGACAGGAAAAGGGGCTACTTGGATTACAGCAGATCACCTCTTCACAAAGATTTTATCAGTAATACGCATATCAATAATACTCCAATCGCTGAAAGTAAAATCAGTTGTATTGTGTAAGTGGTTTAAATAGTCCCATGCACTATAAGGGTTATCTTCAGGCAGTTTTACTGTGGAATCGTTATCAAGTATGATATTCCATCTTCTATTCCCTATATAAGCAAAAGAAGAAATGTGGTCACTTAATTGAGTTTTACTCTCTAACACATCTTTAACAAATTCTAGGTTTGATAATGAGTTTTGTCCTGTAATTACAACAAGATCATCTACTAGATAGTCATCTACGATCACTTTACCTTCAAAATCAATTACCGAGGTTTTGTTATTATCTTTCCAGAGAGCAAACGGTTTATGCTCATCTATATTAATGTGTAGAGTATTGGGCAAAATTCTGTGAACTCTTACGTGTTTTATCCATCTGCTTACGGATTGTATGTTACCGGCAAGTTTTGAAAGTGACATATACAGGATAGGTTGCGTTCTATCTGTCAAACTTAGAATATCCTTTTTGTTTGTAAATTTATTGCCGCTCACGACTACTTCGTCGATTGAAAATCCACTGCTGAGTAATAAACTAGATAGGCAGTCATTATACCAAGTAAAGTAGTAATTAAATCGATTTATTATTTTATCAAGTGAGCTGTAAAGTATTAGCGTAAGAAAAAGTGCTGTGATAATAACCAAGGCACACTTACGCAAAAAACTCCTTTGGCTTCTAGTAATACTGCTCAACATGACTGAAATCCCTAATATTTTTGTGCTGCAAACTATCTTCAATAATAATTTTAACTAATTCATTAAAATTGATTCCTTTTGCCAATTTTGCAATTTCTGGCACTAACGATAACTCAGTAAAGCCAGGATGTGTATTAATCTCAAGCATTTTTAAAGTGTTATTTTTGGGATTATAACGGAAATCTGAGCGGGAAATAGTTTTGCATCCTAAAAATTGATGAACTTTCAGTGCGTGTTCCAAGGTCATTTTATATATATTGTTAGGAATTTCAGCAGGAAATATATGTTCTGCAAATCCATCTGTATACTTTGCTTCATAATCATAGAATTTATTTTTTGGTCGTACTTCTATAGTGCCAATTGCTTCATCCAGCAATACAGCAGTATGTAACTCTATTCCTGGGACATATTCTTCTATGATCATCAAGTCTCTTGAATAGTCTTTTGTCATCCCAGTATTTGACACTGGGATCCATTTTTCTTTTTCCTGGTCACGCGCTGGAATAACACCAAATATGTTTTTTAATTTTAAGTAATCCTTGTTTGAGAAAATTATGTGTACTCCGATACTTGAGCCTTCATTGATTGGTTTTAAGACATACGGATAATCAATTTTAATGTTATTTTTTAGTACATCTTCTCGATTAATTATGTAACCTTTTGGGGTATCAATGTTCAGGAACCAAAATATATGCTTTGACATTGCCTTGTTCATAGCAACAGCAGAAGCCATAACTCCTGAGTGTGTATATTTTATGCCTAAGATTTCCAATAAACCTTGAGTGCAGCCATCTTCACCATAAGGTCCATGCAGAGCGATAAAAGCAAGGCCCGGATTAATTTTTTTAAGCTTTTCAGCAATGTTGCTGTCAACATCTATTTCTATTGCATTATATGAAAGGCTATCAAGTGCCTTCTTTACTGCTTTTCCGCTCATAAGCGACACTTCTCTCTCACAAGAAAACCCACCACTTAAAATTGCTATAGTTGGAACCATAAGCATTCTATGTTTTACTATATAGCATATATAATGGTTACATTAAGCTTATTAAATACCTACTTTGGCTAACTATAAGACCTTCTTACTTTCTTCAAGCACTTTTTTTATCCACTTCAAATAGCGTGCTCGGCAACGGTACTGGCATGTTTGCTGTACCTTTATACTGTTCACAGACAAGCTTTTCTAAATCCTCAGCAGATTGTTCTTTTGCTTCTTCTTTTTTCACTACTCCACTAGTTACTAAATCAATTAAGGCTGTATTGTGTATTATCATTCGATTATTTAGCTCAAATATCTTTTTTGTATCAAGTGAAGAGTTTTTAATTAAGGCAGATAGTGCATGCATATATTTGTCTATATCAGAAAGACTTTTGCTTGTATCATAGTTGCTAACTAACATATATTCCTTCAAACGCTCAATTTCTTCTGGAGTAAACTTGTAAACTTCATCAAGTTTCCTTATTAAAGATATAGTAAGTATTCTACTTAGAACTCTCAATTCTCTAATAAATTGTATTCCTTCTCCTTCAGGATAAGACATTTCTTCTTTTTTATATTTCTTAAATAATTCTTGATCATAAGACTTTCTGAAATCTGACATCATTGCTAATGCTAACTCTTGTGAACCTAGCTTAAAAACTTCGTTGAAGCTGTTTGCGTTGGCATCTTGTGCACCGCCTGCAGTAATTCCACAACTATAAGAAATCTTTTCAGATAAGCTATGATACTCTTTTATCATCTCTTTCAGCAATATTTTAATATCATCTTCGGTTAACTCTACTGTTGATAATAGATCACATGTTTTTTCAAGATCACCATTCACTTGAAAAAGTAACCCTTCAATCTTTTTAATGGTTTCTCTTTTATTTATACTCACAACTTACCCCCAAGATTTGATGCTAATAGCTAATTTTATAATCAAATATTTCAAAAGTCAATAAGCCTTTTTCCTTAATCCTTAAGTTAATCGATACTAATTTATCAGCATAACAACTTAGATAACGCAACTATTTTCAGCAACCAAAAACAACAACCCTGAAATACAAAAAGTTTCTTTTCCTTCAGTAGCATTATTCTAAATTTTCATCAAAATAAGTTGTTTTATCCTTTTTTTCCTTATACTCTTCTGCAGTATAGAGAGGTTGTTTTTTAGCTGTGATATTTGGCCATTTTTGTGAGTATTCTACGTTTATGTTGTAAAATGACTTGAAAGTTTTTTGTTCGCTGCTCAGCAACTCTTCATCTAGTTCTAAAATATCTTTTATGGAATCATCAGTTACAATTGCATCCACCGGACACTCAGGTATGCACACTCCGCAATCAATACATTCATCTGGGTTAATCACGAGCATGTTTTTACCTTCATAGAAGCAGTCAACGGGACATACTTCCACACAGTCCGTATATTTACATTTTATGCATTTATCTGTAACAAAATGCGTCATAAAACACTGTATATTTGTATTATCTTGGGTACACTAAATTGATAAGAAATTCAAGTCTTTTATGAAGATAAATAAATTGAACAACAAAGAATTAGAAGTATGGTTAAGCTTGGCTAGAACTATAGGACCAATAAAGTTTTTTAGTATACTAAGAACACATGGATCGCTAGATGAGGTGTTGAAATATCTCAATAGGGTGGCTAATAATAAGGTGTATGGCATTCAAGATGCACGAGAAGAAATCAATAATGCAGAAAGAATTGGAGCTAAAATTATACCCGCATGTGACCCAGATTACCCTGATCTTTTAAGAAATATCTCTAGTTGTCCTCCTGTAATAACTGCGCTTGGTGATATATCATTATTAAGCCGTGAGATAATTGCAATAATCGGTGGGCGTAACTCTTCAATAAATGGAAGAAATTTTGCCAATAAGTTGGCACTTGATTTAAGCGAAGCTGGTTTTATTATCGTTTCTGGACTTGCAAGAGGAATTGATACTGCAGCAAACAGTGTAATATACAAAGATCATCCCACTATTGCTGTTACAGCAAGCGGGATTGATGTGGTGTACCCAAAAGAGAATTTTGATCTATACAAAAAAATCACCGAGAATGGCGGATTAATAGTTACTGAGCTTCCATTTGCTACTAAACCAAAGCCTCAGTATTTTCCTCAAAGGAATCGAATTATATCTGGCCTATCGCTAGGTGTTGCAGTGATTGAAGCATCGAAACGTTCTGGCTCTCTAATAACAGCAGATTTTGCTTTAAATCAAGGGAGAGAGGTGTTTGCAGTTTCTGGTTTCCCTTTAGATTCACGCTGTAGTGGTAGTAATTATTTAATTAAAAACGGTGCTAAGCTTATCGAATCCGCTGATGACATAATAGAGAGTATTAGGTTTAGTTTACCTCCGCAGCAAAAAAACCTATTTGATGTTGAGCACCATTTTGTTAACCAAAAACAAGAAAAATTACAACAGGCAAAATCTGTTATAGTTGATCATATTAACTCTGTACCTGTTGATATAGATGAACTTATATTAGCAAGCGGACTTTCTACCAACATAGCTCTAATGGCTCTTTTAGAACTAGAGTTGGAAAACAAAATAGAGCGTTCACCGGGGAATAAAATATCGTTAATTTTCTAGATTACTTTAGCTATGTCGTTTTACTAGATGTTCGTACAGATATAGCT
Source organism: Wolbachia endosymbiont (group A) of Aleiodes leptofemur (assembly GCF_964028465.1). Taxonomy (NCBI): domain Bacteria; kingdom Pseudomonadati; phylum Pseudomonadota; class Alphaproteobacteria; order Rickettsiales; family Anaplasmataceae; genus Wolbachia; species Wolbachia endosymbiont (group A) of Aleiodes leptofemur. The sequence continues at coordinate 214,696 of NZ_OZ034782.1, read as the reverse complement.
AAAGTGGCTTAGGTTTACCTACAATTTGAAAAACAACAAATTCGTCATTCCGCTACTCGTTAGCGGAATCTATGCTGAGATACCGCGAATGAATCGCGGTATGACGTAGGGAAATCTTTCTTGGGTTAGCTATATATGCTTGACACTGGAATGATGCCATTTGTTATAGGATTCTTAGTTGCTGATTTTAGAATTGATAAGAGAAAACTTTTTTTCAACTTGTTGTATAATTTTATAAAAGTGATCGAAATCTAAGCTTGCACTGCCAATTAAAACTCCTGATAAATTTGAAATATTTAACAAATTTTCTATATTTTCTGAACTAACTGAACCACCATATATAATGTGTTTTTTACCAGTACACAATTTTATTACCTCTATCACCTCAGTAATTGCATCATTATTTGGCACATGACCTGTGCCTATTGCCCATATTGGCTCATATGCTACGGTATATTCACCGTGTGTTGGCAAGCGGTTTTTACATTGATATTCTATTACTTCTTTTGTTTTTTCATTCTTATAATCTTCTGAATTTTCACCTACACAGATAATTGGGTGTAAGCCTGATTCTATTGCTATTTCCGACTTAAGTTTTATTTCACTATCTTTTTCATTAGCCCTTTCAGAGTGCCCAAGTATTACGTAAGTACACCCTAGTTCTTTTAACATTTCTGCGCTAATTTCACCTGTGTAAGAACCGGACTTTTTCTGATGGCAATTCTGTGCTCCTATACTAATATTATTGCTTAGCTCTATACTATCTGGCAATGATGTAAAAGGAGGGCAAATCACTAGCTTAGAGGTAATTTCGTTGCTCTTGTTGTTAAGTTTGCCTATAAAGTCAACAAATGAAGAACGCATTCCATTCATTTTCCAATTTGCTACTATTAAAAAGGACATCAACTTTACTTATATGGGCGAGAGTGCCGGCTGTCGGACTTGAACTGACAACCTACTGATTACAAGTCAGTTGCTCTACCAATTGAGCTAAGCCGGCGTTAAACACATTAATAATATACAATTATCAATGAATTTTCGTCAACTAATTTTTAAAATACTGTATAATGAAAATAATATGAAAGAATTTTTACTGAAGCCAAAAAAGAGTCTAGGGCAAAATTTTATTTTATCGAGTGAGATAACAAAAAAAATCGTCGCTTTAGCTGGTAGTCTGGAAAATTTTAATGTCATTGAAATTGGTCCTGGATATGGTGCATTAACAAGAGAAATATTGGTGCATAATCCAAAGTCTCTACTTTCTATAGAAAAAGATAGAGATTTAGTAAAACACCATGACCAACTGCTAAATGAGCATCAAGGAAAGTATAGAATTATAGAAGCGGATGCACTGCATGTTACAGAAGAAGAGCTGATAGAGCGCCCAGTTAAAGTTATTGCTAACTTGCCTTACAATATCTCGGTAGTGTTATTTTTAAAGTGGTTAAATAATATAAAATTTTTTACGAACTTGACATTAATGTTTCAAAAAGAGGTAGCAGATCGCATTACGGCAAGACCCAATTCTAAAGATTATGGTTCCTTATCAGTGCTAAGCCAGTTGCTATGTGATATAAAAAAGGAATTTGATATTGAACCTAAAGAGTTTTTTCCAAGACCAAAAATACATTCTTCAGTAATTACAGTAAATCCTTTGCCTACCCCAAAGTTTGCAGTAAATTTGGAAACCTTAACAAGATTAACACGTGTCGTTTTTTCTCAAAGAAGAAAGATGCTGAGAAATAGCTTGCAAAATATAACGAACCACGCTGAGACTGTCCTTGAAAACGCTAAATTGAGCGGAAACCAGCGTCCAGAAAACTTAACTATTGAGCAGTTTTGTTTGCTGGCAAATAATGTAGAATGCTTATTTTGCAATAAAATGTATTAGCAACCATATAGCTTTTCTATCTCCTAAAAACAGTTAGAGCTATACAATTAAAGGCTCCTAGCTAATTTTGCCTATTGCAATTTAATTAATTGGCGTATAAGCTTTAAATAAAGCCTATGAAAAAAATGGAAGCTTGTTATTCGTTTGACGATATACTTCTTTTGCCAGCCTATTCTAATATATTGCCTTGCGATGCAGATACAAAAACTTATTTAACAAATAGTATAGAACTAAATATCCCTCTCATATCCTCTGCAATGGATACTGTTACTGAATCGGGCTTTGCAATAGCTATTGCCCAACATGGAGGGATAGGTTGCATACATAAGAATTTATCAATAGATGAACAAGTTTTAGAAGTGAGAAGGGTGAAAAAATATGAAAGTTGGATCGTGTATAACCCAATTACGATTTCACCGGATAAAACAGTTGCGGAAGCAATTTCATTAATGAGAGAGCACAATTATTCTGGCATTCCTGTAGTCGATCAACGCAAGTTAGTTGGAATTTTAACTAACCGAGATGTGAGATTTATTGAAGACCAGAACATGAATGTAAAAGTTTCCGAAGTGATGACAAAAGATAAGTTAGTGACAGTGCGGGAGCAGGGAGTGAATAGTGCCTCAGCAATGAAATTGTTGCATGAAAATAGAATAGAAAAGCTTTTGGTCGTAGATGAAAATTCTTGTTGTATAGGTTTAATTACGGTTAAAGACATTGAAAAATACAATAGATACCCAAATTCATGTAAAGACAGTAAAGGGCGTCTCAGAGTTGCCGCTGCAATTGGCACTGGTAAAAAAGATGGTATAGACAGATGTGAAGCTTTGATCGGAGAAGAAGTTGATGTAGTTGTTGTGGATACTGCTCACGGTCATTCCGAAAACGTTATCAATACCATTAGGGAAATAAAAAAGATGTATCCTAATACGCAATTAATTGGCGGAAACATTGCAACAAAGGAGGCTGCTGAAGCGTTGATTGATGCGGGTGTTGATGCAGTGAAGGTTGGAATAGGACCAGGATCAATCTGTACAACCAGAATAGTTACAGGTGTTGGTGTGCCACAATTCTCTGCAATCAAGAATGTTGCAGAGGCGTGTAGAGCAAGAAACGTCAGACTAATTGCTGATGGTGGGGTAAAATACTCAGGAGATGTTGCAAAAGCTATTGCAGCTGGTGCTGACTCTGTGATGATTGGTTCGATTTTTGCTGGCACTGACGAAAGCCCAGGTGAGATTATTATGTATAAGGGCAGAGCATATAAAGGCTATCGAGGAATGGGATCTATTAGTGCAATGAAACGAGGTTCAGCTAGCCGTTATTTTCAAGATAAAGATTCAAAACTCAAATTAGTTCCACAAGGAGTGGAAGGAAGAGTTCCATTCAAAGGTCCAGCTTCAGGAGTAATCCATCAATTGATTGGCGGATTGCAAGCTGCAATGGGGTATACTGGTAATAGGAATATAGAAGAGATGAAAAAAAATTGTAAATTTGTTACTATTACTGCATCAGGATTAAGAGAGAGTCACGCTCATGATATAGTCATTACACAAGAAGCTCCAAATTATGCTTATCAAACGTCCAATTTGTCAACCGATTCGGAGTAGTCCAGAAAAAGTAGAGAGAAAGTTAAGACGTTTTTGGAGTAAAATAAAACGTTTTTTCAAAATATGACAAATAGAAGAGAATATACAGCAGAATTCAAATTAGAAGCTGTTAAGCTGGTTAAAGAAACAGGTCAAGCAAGTACAAAAATAGCAAAAGATCTAGGTATAGATGGCAGTATGTTAAGTAAGAAAATATGATGGAAAAATGTCTGGAGCATACGCATTTCCAGGCAAAGGCTCCTTATAACAAAGAAAGATTTGATCTAAAAAAAGAACTAACAAGAGAAAGAGACATCTTAAAAAAAGCCCTGGGCAAAGAAAAAGAGTAAAGTATTCTTTTATATAGAAATTGCTATAAAACACAGGAACTATGTAGGGTTTTGTACTGGTGGTATTGGTTGCTAAGGAAAAAAGCAGTAAAGAATTAGCAAAAGAAGGGCTTCTAGCAGATATTCAAAAAATAATCAAGCTTCTAAATGCAGATATGGAGCCCCTAAAATTCACGCTGAATTAAAAGCTTTAGGCAAAAATTAAAACAGTACAAAGTGTTATGCAAGAAAATGGCATTAAAGCCAAGTTTAGACGAAGGTTCAAAAATAAAAAACAGCAAATAAGCAACCGAGTTGTGGCTCCGAACACATTGGATCAAAATTTTATAGCCTTTCTTATAATAGTCCGAATGCGATAAGATATGTGTTTATGGCTATAGCAGGCCAGTAGCATATTACGGTCTGTTCGGATTATTGTAAAAAGAGCTATACTACTGATCAGCCAAATAAAGTTTGGGATTACCTACATAAAAACTAAAGAAGGTTGTTGGCGGCAATAATTGACCTATATTCACGCATGGTGGTTAATGAGTAACATGATAATTAGTTATAGATTCTTTATTGATGGCCGTTGATAAACGCAAACCCGATAAAAATCTGCTGTTACATAGCGATCAAGGGTCACAGTATACCTCTCAAAATTACCAATTTCTATTGAATACAAAAAACATCATTTCCAGCATGAGCCATAAGGGCTGTTGTTACGATAACTCTGTTGCAGAAAAGTTCACTTAAAAGGGAGCTGCTTATTGATACTTCTCGCTCAACAAACCAGAACTGCCATATTTGAATACATAGAAATCTTTTATAACAAATAACGTAGACATTCTACTATTATAGCTCTTTTTACAATAATCCGAACAGACCGTAATATGCTACTGGCCTGCTATAGCCATAAACACATATCTTATCGCATTCGGACTATTATAAGAAAGGCTATAACTATTGCATTCCTGCACAATTTATTCTCATGATAAAAACGTCTTAACTTTCTCTCTACTTTTTCTGGGTAAGGTCAAATAGAGAATTTTACAAAAATCTATTTTTAACTTACAATCAATTATTACAATTTTAAACCTACAACTTATGTATAACAGACTTATAGTCAAATCTTTTTCAGTATTATGCATCTGTTTATTTGCTTTATACATAACACTGCCAAATTTCTTTGATAATAAGCTTTTTATTTCGAAAAAAAGAATAAACTTAGGCCTTGACCTGAGAGGAGGGGCATCTTTGCTTCTAAACATAGACTTAGACTTCTATTTTAAGGAAAAGCTAGGCATGCTAGCAGGTGAGATAAAAGAGACATTGCTAACAAAAAATATTGAATCTAACGTACAAAATAGCGTTGTAACTTTAAATAATATTGATGATTATAAAAAAGCATCTGTGTTGGTTAATACGATAAATCCAAATTTAGAGCTAAATAGAAAAGATTCTTCAATTCTCATTTCGTATAAACCCCATTATAAAAATTCTTTGATCAGTGAAGTAGTTGCAGAATTAATAAACAATGTCCAGCGCCGTTTGGACAAACTTGGCACAAAGGAAGTCAGCGTTCAAAAACAAGGGCAGAATAAAATATTAGTGCAGGTGCCTGGAGTAGAAGACACCAAGCAGATAAAATCTCTGCTTGGCAAAACTGCTAAGCTAGCTTTTCATTTGGCAAATACTAACATAGCCAAGGTGCAGGATATAGACCATGAAACCACTGTCATGCTCAAGGATTCTTTAGGTAATTCTTATCCAATATTCCGCAAAACTGAAATAGGTGGTGATTCGCTGGTTAACGCATCAGTTAGATTTGGTCACTTAGGTAAACCAACAGTGCATTTTAAATTTGACAGCATAGCGAGTAAAAGATTCGCAAAAATCACTAAAGAAAATGTGGGAAAACCTTTTGCAATTGTTCTGGATAACACAGTCTTAACAGTACCTACAATACGTGAGCCAATTTTAAATGGAGAGGGAGAAATTAGCGGTAATTTCACTGAAAAACAAGCAAGCGAACTTGCAATACTTTTAAAATCTGGAGCACTGCCAGCACCACTTGAAATAATTGAAGAAAAAAACATTGGCCCAAGTCTTGGAGAAGAATCAATAAAGGCAGGGGAAATGGCAGCAACAATCTCTATTATAGCCGTGGCTTTATTTATAATCATCACTTACGGCAAATTAGGTGTATTGGCCTCTGTTGCACTTTTTTCTAATGTAGTTCTTATATTATCAATTCTCACTCTGCTTGAAGCAACTCTAACTTTACCTGGAATTGCCGGTATTGCACTCACTGTCGGTATGGCGGTGGATGCAAATGTTTTAATATTTGAGCGAATTCGTGAGGAAATAAAATCTGGCAAGAGAGTGGAACGTGCTATTGAAGAAGGGTTTAAAAACGCTATAAAGACAATACTGGATTCAAATATCACTACATTAATTGCTGCAGGAATAATGTTCATTATTGGCAGCGGAGCAATTAGAGGCTTTTCTGTCACTTTATCAATAGGAATTTTATGTTCGATGTTTTCTGCAATCACAGTCACAAAACTCCTGATAGAGTTGTGTATGAACCCGAAGGAACTAGCGCTTTGAATTAAGGATTTAGATCTCAGTCAACCACCTTCATTCCCACAACGTTATATCCTGAATCGACGTGCAAAATTTCTCCAGTAGTGCCACTACTTAAATCGCTTAATAAGTATAGCGCTGCCTTGCCAACATCCTCTATTGTAACATTGCGTCTGAGCGGAGAATTATTTCTATTCCATTCTGATATGAAGTGAAAATCGCTTATTCCAGAAGATGCTAAAGTTCTGATTGGACCAGCGGAAATTGCATTTACTCTGATATTTTGTGGCCCGAGATCACATGCTATATATTTTACACTTGCTTCAAGTGCTGCTTTACATAAACCCATAACGTTATAATTTGGCATAACTTTTTCAGCGCCATAATAAGATAAAGTAAGCAAACTACCACCACCTGACATCATTTTTTCAGCTCTTTGTGCTAAAGCAGTGAAAGAATAGCACGATATATGCATTGCATTGAGGAAGTTATCCAGTGAAGTATTGACATATTTACCATCTAACTCATTTTTATCGGAGAATGCTATTGCATGCACCAAAAAGTCAAGAGTACCCCATTTTTTCTCTATTATTTCGAAAGCGTTATCTATGATTTTTTCATTTGAAACGTCGCAGTGTAATATTAGCTCCACATTTAGTTCATCTGCTATTGGTGATAGTTTTTCTTTTATTATTTCATTCTGGTAGGTGATTGCAAGTTCTGCTCCGTGCTCTGAGAGAGTTTTTGCTATACCGTATGCTATTGATCTCTTATTTATTATTCCGGTTATTAATCCCTTTTTGCCTTGTAATAGACTTGTCTTCATAGAACTATCTGTTTTTTTATAATTTGGAATATTAACTAGGTAAAGTCAAGATATCACTATGTTTTAAAATATTTTTTGCAGTAACTTGAAGTCTATAAACAGTAATCTTGATTCTTCTACAACAAAGCCATCCCGTATGACATTTTGTCTATACCTAATTAAGCATATCAATAAGTAAGTAAATCTTAATATAATCTTATTATACTTATAAATACGCTGTATAGAATGAAAGTATGGATGATTTCATAACTGCAAGAAGAAAAGATGATGCTGTGGTATCTGTTTGTCAGGATAATAAGAAAAAAAACGTGTTAATTTTAGGGCTCAATCAAGTTGCAAGGGATTTGTTAAAATATGAAGAGGAGAATTTGCTTAATAAGCCATTAATTAATATCTTAAGCACAAGAGCAGCTGACAACGTGAAGAATTATTTAGAGTATACCGAAAATGGGCACGATTTACTTGATATATTACCTAAAGTGATAGATTTTTCCTTAACTGATGCTAAAGGAGAAGATATCAGGACAAAAGTAAAAGTTTTCCGCACTGCACAATTTGCCAGTAATAAAATAAATTATGAGCTATTAATACGTGATATCAGTTTGTCCCATAAACTAGGAATCTTTAGAGATAAATATCTAATGGGTAAAAAATATAAAAACCATGACTTATTCGATATACCGGGCAATGAGTCCACTATTCTAGAGTTATACGTTATATTAAATTTTGCCTTTCAACATCAAATTAATGCAGCTATAGGAGTGATTGGCTTAAATAGTAGCTGTAGTGAGACAAATAATGCACTGAAAGTTATCATAGAACATTTTTATAAAAATTGCCGTAGTGATGATTTTCTAGGGTATATTGATGAGAATAAAGTGCTTTTTGTTTTGATTAACTGCGATGTAAAAAGTACATCTAAAATAATTAATCGTATACATTCTGCCATTAATAAGCAGTTATTAAAGCGAAAATTACCAAGTGTATCAATAATTTATGGGAATATAGCTCAAAAACAGGCAGCAAAATCTACCAGCGGTGCCTTCTGAAAAGTTGTTTTTTATTTATATTGAGTTTAAACTTAAATTTTTATAAAGATTTAAGTTTATTTATGAAGTTAAAGTACTACCTGGTAGCACTGCTTTCATCATTGTTTTTGCAGAATAGTGCTAGCTCTAAAACAATTCTGGATAAGGAAATATTTTATGCAGAACTAGATGGGGAAGTAGATTTGAGATTCGGCTACGCTTTCAACAGAGACTCTTTTGATACTAAGTCCAAGGACAAGGTTTCAAGTTATTCAAACTTGCGCTTTCTTTATTTACAGCAAGTTTATCCAAATACTCAAATGGGGGTTAATGTTAAGGCAGGGGTTTCTGGTATTGCAAACCTAAAAGCGTTAGACATAGAAAAGTTAGACATGGAGGAAGGGTATTTCATCATTAAAAATCAGGGACTTGGATCAATTGAATATGGTAAAAGAAGTTTAGTTAGTCAGAGCATGTTAATTAACACTTCAAAAATTTATGCAGCTGCTGGAGGAGTAAATGGTCATTGGACAAACTATGCAAATTTGCGCGGTGATCATAAAAAAGATGGTGACCCTGGATATAATCAAGACAAGGTGTTCTGGGTCAAGCCCAATATTTATAGCGATTATAATGAACTCGAACTAGGGTTAAAACAATCATCAATTAACTACATCTCCCCTGAAATCTATAACTTTCAACTCGGATTCAGTTATGTTCCAGGAAAAAATAACTTACAGTACAGCAATTTAATTGCTGCTGGCCTTTCCTATAAAAACAGCTTGTCAGATGATATAGGTTTTACTACTGCTTTGACTGGTGAATTTGCAAGAGAAAATTTAACTGGTTGCTCAGATGGAACTTCTAAAAATTATGAATGTCGCAATCAATTACTGCACTGGAATTTTGGTTTGAAGCTAAAATTGTTCGATCTTGATTGCATTTTTTCGTATGGTAATGGTGGTGAATCTGGTGAGAGGCGTAATCCTGAAATAAATAATACGTATTATATGAATGCAGGTATCGCTTACCATTCTGATTCTTACAAATCAAGCTTAACATATTTTAGTAGTGGTAGGGATATTGCAGGCGAAGGTACAAATGAGTTAACATCATATGCTTTAAGCCTTGAAAATTCTCTTTTTTTAGGTACTTCATACTATTTCGATATTGTAAAGTTTAGTACAAAAGAGCCTAAAATAGAAAATAACAACTCTGGTTATGTGTTCTTGGCTGGACTGAAATTAAGTTTTTAATATTGCCTCCTTCCAACACTCTTTTCTGTCATCCAAGGTAACCGTTCACAGATTTCCACTTAATTTTTCAATCTCACTCATGGAGAGGCCAGTAAACTGACCTTACCCAGAAAAAGTGGAGAGAAAGAAAAGAGTTTTTTTGGGTAAAATAAAATTTTGGAGGATTAGAAATGGCAAGAGAATATACGGCAGAATTCAAATTGGAAGCTGTTAAGCTGGCAAATGAACAAAGAAAGGTAGGTCAACCAGTTGCAAAAGTAGCAAGAGATCTAGGAATAAGGGATAGTGTATTAGGAAAATGGATGAAGAAATATAACGAAAAAAAGTCAGCGGCAAATGCATTTCCAGATGTAGCACCTTATGACAAAGAGAGGTTTGATTTACAAAGCAAGAGTAACAAGGGAAAGAGACATTTAAAAAAAAGCCCTGGCCAGTCAAAAAGAGTAAAATATTTTTTTATAAAAGAGCATAGTAACTGCTATAAAGTACAGGAATTATGTAGGATTTTCTGCTAGTGGCTACTATAGCTCTTTCCACAGAAGTCCGGATATGATAAGATTAAGGATAGATGGCGATAAGGAGGTTGGATGCCGGCAGCATATAGTTATGATTTAAGAAAAAAAGCAATGGAAGCACTAGACGAAGGGGAAAGCAGAGAAGCAGTGGCAGCAAGATTTAAAATTGGACGAACTACTTTGTGGGAGTGGCAGCAAAGAAAAAAAGAAACAGGCGACTTTCAGTCAAAAAAACTCGGTAATGGAGGTTACAATCAGAAAATTATCGACTGGAATAAGTTTATCGAATTTGCTAAAAAACACGGTAGAAAAACTCTGTCGGAAATGGCTAAACTTTGGGGCAACGTTAGTATCCAAACGATCCACCGAGCTCTCAGAAAAATTGGATTTACGCGCAAAAAAAGACATATGGATACAAGGAAAGGAACGAAGAAAAACGTGCTGAATTCTTAAAAATTATAGCAACAAAAGAACCAGAAAACTTAGTGTATATAGATGAGTCTGGGATTGATAACACGGAGGACTATCCATATGGGTATTGCCAGAAAGGACAGCGATTTTATGCCCTAAAATCTGGAAAAAAAACTCAACGAATCAGCATGGTTGCAGCCTTAAGTAGAAGAAAGATAGTTGCTCCATTAACATTTGAAGGCCACTGTAATATGGATATTTTTAATGGATGGTTTGAGCAATTTTTGGCACCGATCTTAGAACCTGGACAAACTGTCATTCTTGATAATGCTACTTTTCATAAGTCTGATAAGCTTATCAAGCTCGCTAAAGGAGTCGGTGCAGAAATTTTGTATCTGCCGCCTTATTCTCCAGATTTTAACAAAATTGAGCATCATTGGTTTGCTATAAAAAACAGAGCCAGGAAAAACATTCCTCTATTCGAATCCTTTCGTCGTGCTGTTGATTCTGCCTTCCTATGACCTATTCGGACTATTATGAGAAATGCTATAGCTCTAGGGTCGCAGCTTTACGGGCATTGTGATTTAAGCCTACCAGATCCAAGTAGTCAGCTACTTGCATGACACCCTGACAACCGTCATCCCGCTACGTGTTAGCGGGATCTAGAGATACCGCGAATGAATCGCAGTATGACGGTTCGTGGTGGTATGACAGTTCGTGGCGGTATGACGGTTCGCGGTGGCATGACGATAACTTCGTCATTCCGCTATGTGTTAGCGGCTAAGAGATACCGCGGCGGTATGACGGTCTGCGGCGGTATGACGGTTAAGCAATTCGTCATCCCGCTACATGTTAGCGGGATCTCTTGTTAGCGGATGAGATACCGCGAATGAATCGCGGTATGACGGTTAAGTACGTGTTAGCGGCTAAGAGATACTGCGGCGGTATGACGTAGAGCTCGCGTTAGCTATAAGATTAGCTAACATTTTGCACGTCCATAAAAAACAAACCTTCTTTTTCGTCTTGAACGCTAATAATAGCGTGAGTGTTAAAAGGTAAAGGATCATTTGTATGTCCATGGCCTACCCCTTTCATAGTAAATACAGGAAAGTTAACACTTTTTGCAAACCTTTCTTTTACAACTTCAACAAGGTTATCATTATAGCAGTTAACGAAATCCCCAAAGATTACTGCATGTACTCCATCAAAGATGTGAGCTTGTTTTAGGTGATCTAAACTGCGCTCTATTGCGTATGGGTAGACTCTTATGTCCTCTAAAAATAGAATTTTACCTTTCGCATTTATTTGCCAAACAGTTCCTATACTGTTTTCAACTAAAGTCATATTACCACCGATGATTTTAGACTCTAATCTGCCATCTTTTAGTCTAATGCCATTATTTATCGTCTTTAGGTTATCAAATCTGATAGAATCCCGCTTGTTAAGAATTAACTCTTTCAATTTTTCAACAGAGCTTTCAGAAACGGAGTTATTTACTATCATTTCCAACATGGTGCCGTGAAGAGTTTGCCAATCATATTTAGCTTGTAGATGGATGTGCAAGGCAGTTATATCGCTATAGCCTATGAGGATCTTTTTGTTTTGAGCAATCCTTTCTTTTTTATCATTGGGTAACTTTTCTAGATAGGGAATTAACCGAGAAGCCCCTTCTCCTCCTCTGATACACCAGATTATTTTACTATCACCGGTTAGTGCACTAATCAAATCATTTGCTCTGAATTCATCAGAGTTGGAATAAAATGGATTATCATTACTATATATTTTCTCCGAAATATGGGGATTAAAATCCAAAGCTTCTACATATTCTTTTATAGTAGTCAGATCTGATTCTTTTCCCTTCGAAGAAGGAGCAATAATATCAACTTGGTCGATTGCATGAATACCTGTGTTAGCACATAAAGTGAGAATGAAATATAAAAGGTAAACAATCATTAAAATATCTTATAAAACTCTTTTTTTAGTATATCATCCAATTCAGAGAGTGGAACTTTCACTCCTAGTTCTTCCATTGACGTGACGCCATAACCTTGCAACCCACAAGGAATAATACCCTTATAGTGAGAGAGGTCTGGAAAGACGTTAAGCGCTATGCCATGATAAGTTACCCATTTTCTTAAGCGAATACCAAAAGCTGCAATTTTTTTTTCTACTCCGTTATGGTTTACCCAAATGCCTATTCTATCTTCTCTAAACTCTCCAAGTATATTAAATTGCTTTAAAACATTTATGATCCACTTACTTAGATCTCTAATATATAGCTTTATATCGCATTTGTTTCTTTTTTTAAGGTTTAACATTAAATATATAATGCGCTGTCCTGGACCATGATATGTGTGTTTACCACCCCTTCCTGTTTTATATATGGGAAATAGTTTTTCAACAATATCATCAGCTGTTGCACTGATTCCTGCAGTGTAAAGTGGAGGGTGCTGGAGTAGCCATACCAATTCGTCTGCTGAATTATTGTGAATTTGTTGAATTTTCTCTTCCATAGATTTTACAGCGCAGTTATAATCAATAAGCTGATTAGATATTAGCCATTCTATCATGTTCTATTTCTTTTTTTTTAGTATAGCAGTGCGTTCTTTTCCTGTCACCCAAGTGCTTTCCTTCCGTCATCCCAGTGCGTGACACTGGGATCTATGTCTTAGTTTAACTACAGAATCTAAAACACTTTTAACTTTTAAACATCTTTCATGAGGCATATATGAATCTCAATATTTTTCAAAGAAAAAAAAGCGCAGTATTTACTAAATATTCTGCTTTGCAGCTAATGATGGAGCCAAGTTGGAGTAAGCGTGATTATGTAAGTTTTGCTGAGGAAGGTTACATAAAAAATGTTATTGCCTTTCGAGCAATCAATATGATTGCAAGTGCTGCATCTTCGGTACCTTTTACTCTCTGCCAGCTTACTGATCAGGGAAAATCACAATTAAAAGCCCATCCATTACTGAAATTACTTTATTCTCCTAATCCAATGACATCAAAATCGGAATTTATTGAGGGGATTGTAACTTATCGGTTAGTTAACGGCAATTCTTATATATTGATGGTTGAGTCGCAGAACAATAGAAAACCACCAACAGAGCTTTATCTTCTGCGCCCCGATAGGGTTGAAATTGTTCCAGGGAGAAATAACGTTCCTTATAACTATCGTTATGCCATAAATAACAACAGTTATGACTTTAAAGTTGATAAACTAACCGGACGTTCAGCAGTGTTGCACCTAAAGACCTTTAACCCTTTGAATGATTGGTATGGGCTATCACCAATTGAGGCAGCTGCGTATAGCATAGATCAGCATAATCAAGCGGGTGCTTGGAATCAAGCGATGTTGCAAAATGGGGCAAGACCAAGTGGTGCAATAGTTGTGAAATCAGCGAAAGATGGAAGTGGTGGAAGTTTAAGTCAAGAGCAGTACCAACGCTTAAAAGCGCAGATAAATGATCATTATTCAGGTTCTATAAACGCTGGAAGACCGATATTGCTTGAAGGAGGCTTGGAGTGGAAGGAGATGAGTCTTTCGCCGAGGGATATGGATTTTATTGAGTCCAAACACAGCTCAGCTCGTGATATTGCGCTAGCTTTTGGCGTTCCACCGCAATTGCTTGGCATACCGGGTGATAACACTTATAGCAATTTAGTCGAAGCACGCTTATCCCTCTGGGAGCAGACGGTTTTACCAACGCTAGAAAATATTATCTGTCACCTGAATTCTTGGCTAACACCAAAATTTGGTGAAGATCTGTGCTTGTCGTATGACAAAGATGCAATAGAAATTCTCATGGAAAAAAGACAAAAGTTGTGGAAATACGTAGAAAACGCAAGCTTCATGACGCTCAACGAAAAGAGAGAAGCATTTGGCTTGCCACCATTGCCGGGTGGTGATGAGTTAGGTTAAGTTTGTATCCGTTCAGATGAGTTCATTGTCCCCTAAACCGTACGCCTAAGTAAATCAACCATTTCTCTTGCTGACTAAAGCGGTGAAGATTTGGTCTACATCAAAACTCATCTTAGGACGCCAAATAGGGCCATCCAAATGCATATCGATATAGATTGGATTACTATAATTTGGTGGTATGAAAAAGAACCTGAATATAGAAGCTAAAGCGAAGTTAGATAAGGTTAAATTAGAAGAGATCGATCCTGATGCTTGATCAATCCCGAACTGTAAACTAGTTGAACATATACCACTCTTAATACTTGCTTTTCCGCTAATATTTTCAAAAAATGTCTTGCCATTATATATATCAACATAAGCAAGTGTGGAAATTTCAGATTTATTCTTACTGCTTAACAAATTAGTGATAAATGAATTGAAATCTACATTAGTAACTTCTATTCCTTGCGCTTGTAAGTTTACATCTCCTGATAAGTTACTAGCCCAATCATGAAAACTTTTTCCTTGAGTTTTGATTTCACTATTTAAGCTTACCTGACCATTTACATTGTCAATTCCTATAACCTTACCAATCTTTTTAGTGTCCAAATTTACAATAGAAAACCTTGTATTTATTGAGTCTGATCTTAAATAACCCTGAAAAAACACTTGCCCGCGTTCTAATACGTAACTTGCCTGCCTGATAGTGATAGTGTTGTTTCTCATTACCGCATCCAAATTAAAATCTTTCAAAACATTATGCTCGGTTTTAAATTCTGCAGTATTGATTTGCACATTTGCATCAAAGCCTTCTTTGTCATCCAAAAAATCAAGCTGCTTTGTTGACCATTGAATTTGATCTATCTCATTTCTTGAATTTCTTTTCGTCTCTACTAAATTTGGTAATGTAATAATTTTTCCATTAAATTTACTGCCCGTAAGGTTAACATCTAATAAAGGTTTGGCGTATTTTTGATCTGCTAATATTTTTGCATTACCGGTAATATCGAAATCTTCTCCAGATAGTTTTATTTTATCTGCAACTAGCTTACCTTTTTCCATTTTCAGCAAAAAATCCAAATTTTTAATTTTCGTATCATTCAATGTAAGGTTATTAACACGGGCCTTTATATTTGTATCATACTGAAAATTTTTCAGCCATTGCATTTTAGGTAAACTGCTAAATAATGAATGATCATATTTATCTGCATCAAGATTATGCATGCTAAATTCACCATCGATCACACTGCGTTTTTTTGTGTGGCTTACTCTAATTGATCCTTGCAAGGATTCCTTATTATTTAGCAGTCTAATGTCTGAGATAGATAATATTCTTGGTGCAAGGTGCAGTTTAGAACTTAGTGTAAATTGATTTTTCTGGTTTTCTTTCATCCTTATAGAAGGGAAAAAACATGAAATGAATGACTCAAAATCATTTCCTTCGACTAATAAATCACCGTTGAATTCAGATAGGACATTATTGTTTGAGATCTCTCCTGATAAGTAAGATATATTATTGATTCCAGGAAATTTAAGAAGCGTATTAACTTTTACTTTGCCATCAGTGGATTTTAGTACAGCACGGAAATTGTCCAATATTTTGTTTTGATATTGAATGTTAGAAGCTTCCATATTAAAATTTAAGCTCAAGTTCTTTGGCACAACTGCTCTAAAACATTCCAGAAGATCCTTCATATTCATTGTTCTTTGTGAATCATTTTGTATGGAATCTAAATCAACTTTACTGAAGCTAATATTGAAATTAGTGTGATTGCCTTTTCTATCATTTTGTATTGTACCGCTGGCTTGCATGCTTTTGGAATCAATTTTTAAGTCAGTTGCCGTAAACTCACTTTCATTAAGACTTATATTGGATGATATCTTGATATTTTCGCTAGGAATAACACAAGAGAGAAAGCTAAGATTAATGATTTTTGCTAAATCACTCACAGAACCGGAACTGTTATTAATTGTTAATGTTAAATTACCCTGGAGTTCTTCTTGATTTCTATTACCTGTAAATAGCAAATTTACAAAATTTGATTCAACACTAATGTGTACATTCCTTTTTGTGATATTAATCTTTCCTGAAAAATCGTAATTATTATCACCTACCTTTACTTTACCAAAAAACTGCTTATTTTTTTTTACAGCAACTTCCTTTATGTTAACAATATCAGCGAAATCATTCTTGAAACTTACTTGGCTGTCTTTTATTACTATATTGACTGTGTTACCACTGGCGTTTGTATTTATAATATTAAGTAAATTTTCTTTGTTGCTTTTCATGCCAAACAATGTGATTGACTTTGGTTGCAACGAAAATAAAAACAACGATAGGAACGATGGCCTTATTTCAATTTTTCTTACACTAATTAAATCTGACAACTTTTGCTCTTTATTTTCGTTGTATTGTACGTATACATTATAAATAGTGAGCTTTGGGGTAATCAACGAAACTTTAATTTTTCCCCCAATATGCACTTTAGCATCATACGTCTTCTCTAACTCTTTTATGATATATTTCCTGTAGCCACTCCAATCCTTAAAAGTTGCAGCAACATGCATGAGAATTAATAGCAGTGAGATTGATAATATAGCATATAAAGAAAGTCTCATAATTTACACATGCTTAAAGTTTCCCTTAAATATTAAATAGAGAATACCAAAATAAACAATAACACTCAAAGCTATTAAAGTCGTTAAATAAACAATACGAGCCAACATTTTATCAAAAAATAATCCTGCCAACAAAGAATTAAAAATATAAAGGGCTATTGACATGACTGCCGTTGCTACAAAAATTTTCATGACATTTAACAATAACGCTTGGCTAACCTTATACATTTTATTTATTGTTAAATAACTAATTAATAGAATAGAGTTTATCCAAGTGGAAACGGAAGTAGCAATAGCAATCCCCGTATGCTGATACTCGTTCATTAACAAAAGGTTTAGCACTACATTAATTCCAAGACACATTAGCGAAAATATGGTTGGTATTTTCAGATTGCCTTTAGCAAAAAATGTAGGTAGCAATACTTTATTTATAATAAATGCAGGTAAAGAAAGAGAAAATGCTATTAAAGTGGGAACAGTTTGCTGCATTGCATAATGATCAAACCGGCCGTAAGAAAAAAGCGTAAGTAAAATTATGTCGGGAATAATGATAAAGGCAGCAGTTGTTGGCATAATTAACATTAATCCTATGTTGAGAGCCTTGTTCTGTATTTTGACTATATTTTCAGTATTATCCACCTGTTTTGAAATTAAAGGAAGAA
Organism: Wolbachia endosymbiont (group A) of Aleiodes leptofemur; assembly: GCF_964028465.1. NCBI lineage: Bacteria > Pseudomonadati > Pseudomonadota > Alphaproteobacteria > Rickettsiales > Anaplasmataceae > Wolbachia > Wolbachia endosymbiont (group A) of Aleiodes leptofemur. The sequence continues at coordinate 197,080 of NZ_OZ034782.1, read as the reverse complement.
GCACTGTACCAATTGCAGTACCGATTATTCCCTGCGGTAGTTGATTTAGTCTATCGGCATAATATATATAGGACACCGCATTTGGTATAAAACTCGCCATGATTGTATCAATCCATAAGCTTATTTGAGTTACACAATTGTTGATAATTGCAGGTATCACACGCTTAAAAAATAACCTTACTTCATTGCTTAATTCAAGGCTAAAAGAAAAAGCTGCCTTTAACTTGTATGCACTAAATAGTATCAAAAGTAGCTGGAAAATTCCTCCTATAAGGACAGCTATAGAAAGGTTGTGCGCTGGAGTTTTTACGTAAGGCACAAACAAACTGATGATTAAACAGAGATTCAAAACGATTGGTGCAATAGCTGTTGAAGCAAAATGCTGCTTTACTTGCAGCATTCCACCAATAAGTGATGCAATTGAAACAAAGATTATGTAGGGCATCATAATTCTTGATAAAGTAACAGTAAGGGTAAACTTACTTTGGTCAAATCCAGGAGCAAAAATTTGAATCATATAAGGGGAGAAAGTTTGCATGATAAGGCAAAAAATTACTAAGATAATAAACGTAATGGATATTACACTACTTGCAAAATTAAATGCCTTTTTATTATCATATGATTCTGTCGAATATAATGGTATGAATGAGGTAGTGAACGCTCCTTCTGCAAAAAATGCTCGAAATAGATTGGCAAAACGAAACGAAGAAAAAAATATGTCTGCAAGAGAGTTCGCACCAATAACCGTAGCAATCAATACATCTCTTATTAACCCTGAGATCCTTGAAATAGCCGTAAAAAAACTAAATGTGAAAATACTTTTAAACATACCACTACTTCATTAGTGTCAATACAATTAACTATAATGGTAAAAGTATCAATGAAAATATTTATTGGCTAAACTTAAAACCCTCTGCAAAAGGAGAGTTAAATAATCAATTGACTATTTGCGCTCTTATGTTAGAAATTTTATATCTTGGCGGGCGTAGCTCAGTTGGTAGAGCGTCAGTTTGTGGTACTGAATGTCGCCAGTTCGATCCTGGTCGCTCGCCCCACTAAAACCCGATAATTTGAAAAACCGTCATCCCGCTGCTTGTTAGCGGGATCTAGAGATACCGTGACGGTATGACGTGAGTTAGCTATACATTGGCCACTGATGATTGAAATAGTTAATTACTGTAAAATTTGACATTAACCGCTAATAGTTAGAATATTAGTAGAGTAAGAATTACTCAAGAAGGCATGCATAAATATGATGTAGTAGTAGTAGGTGGTGGTCATGCAGGGTGCGAAGCTGCTGCTGCTGCAGCTCGCCTTGGTGCAAACACGCTGCTTATAACTCATAAAATTTCAACTATAGGGGAAATGTCCTGCAATCCAGCAATCGGAGGAGTTGCAAAGGGCGTTGTAGTCAGGGAAGTTGACGCTCTTGATGGAATAATGGGAAGAGCAATCGATCAAGCAAGTATACACTCAGTCATTTTAAATAGCAGCAGAGGTGCGGCGGTGTGGGGACCACGTGCACAGGCAGACCGAAAATTGTACAAGCAAGCAATACAGGAAATTATTCTAAATTATAACAATTTGACGGTAAAAGAAGAGTCGGTTGACGATTTCCTTATAGAGAGTAATAACAATGGAGAATTGTGCATTAAAGCTGTAATAACAAGCTCAGGGGAACATATACTAACAGGTAAAGTTGTTTTAACTACGGGAACTTTCCTGCAAGGTGTAATTCATATAGGAGAGCAGGTAACTCCTTCAGGGAGAATGGGAGATAAGCCTGCAGTAGAACTTGCAAATACGTTGAAGAAATATAATTTTAAATTAGGTAGATTGCGCACCGGAACTCCGCCAAGGCTTGATCGTGGCACTATAAACTGGTCAATATTGCAAGAACAAGTGGGTGATAATCCACCTGTGCCGTTTTCTTATCTCACAGAAAAAATTAACCAACCTCAGGTATCATGCTTTATTACCCATACTAATGAAAACACGCATAAAATAATTAGAGAGAATCTGCACAGGTCAGCTTCTTCGTATTTGGATGATATTATAGCACCAAGATACTGCCCATCCATTGAAACTAAGGTTAAAAAATTCGCAGAAAAAAGTAGTCATCAAATATTTTTAGAACCAGAGGGCTTGAATGATGATACTATATACCCGAACGGAATTTCAAATTCATTGCCTATTGAAGTGCAGTGTGAAATGATAAAGAGTATCAAGGGACTTGAAAATGCAGAAATACTAAGACCTGGATATGCAGTTGAGTATGACTATATTGATCCACGAGAACTAAGCCATACTCTTGAAACTAAGAAAATTAAAGGCCTATATTTTGCTGGCCAAATTAATGGCACTACTGGATATGAAGAAGCAGCAGGGCAAGGAATTATTGCCGGAATTAATGCAGCACTCTCTGCATCTGAAAAAAAAGAAAGCTTTGTTCTTCATCGCACAGACTCATATATCGGCGTAATGATAGATGATCTAGTCACCAAAGGGGTGATCGAACCTTATAGATTATTTACCTCACGTGCAGAATATAGGCTAGCTATCAGGTCAGACAATGCAGATAGAAGATTAACACAAAAAGGTTATGATATTTCCCTTGTTTCGCATGAGAGATACTCTGTTTTACAGAATAAACTTGAATCCATTAAGCAGCTTGAAGAGAAGTTAGGGAGTCTGACGATTACTCCTGAGCAGCTTAGGTCTTATGGTATCAAAATATCTTATGATGGGATAAGAAAAACGGCACTAGATTTACTTAGCTATCCAAACATCGACTGGAATAAATTACAAGAAATATGGCCGGAGTTAAGCAGCATCACGCGCTGGGATGGCACCGCAATGGGTAGCATAACTAAGAATGAAATATGCGAAGCGGTTGAAATTGAAGCAAAATACAAACCTTATCTAATAAGACAAGAAGCGGATATGAAGTTTTTACGAGAGGAAATTAACACTCAAATTCCAATTGATTTTAACTATTCACAAGTTAAAGGCCTGTCAAGTGAAGTAATAGAAAAGTTGCAGACGATAAAACCAGCGACGATTGGCATTGCAAAGCAAATACAAGGCATCACTCCTGCAGCGATAGTGAGCATATTAGTGTATTTGAGAAACAGGAAAACGAAAGTGGCTGCTAATTTTGTATGAGGTGTTCTATGTCAAAAATCGAAGAATTTCGTTCTTTTATGCACGAGATAAACGTTGATGCATTTATGTTGCATACTAAAGATGAATATTTAAATGAGTATTCAGAGGAGCTAACAAAGCTGTGTGGCTTTACAGGAACAAATGGGCTACTTATCGTTACAAAAGACAACAAGTGCCCATTTTTTACGGATGGACGCTATATCACACAAGCTCGCAATCAGCTCGATCGGGGCAATTTTCAAGTATATAATATACAAGAAGAGGATCCACGCGAATGGATAAAAGCAAACTTAACATCGACTGCCTCACTAGGTTATTATTTGCAATATTTTACCATAGAAGATATAAGAAAGTATGAGAATATCTGTAAATTAATACCCTGTTTAGCTGGAAAAAAAAGTGACTGTCGAAAACAAGCAGTGGTTTTACATTCTATTGAATATGCTGGTGAAAGTAGTAAGGACAAATGTGAAAAAATAGCTAAAAGCATAGATAAAGAAGCTGAAGTAGTGCTTTTAACTGATCCAAATTCAATTTCGTGGTTATTAAATTTAAGAAATGAAAATGCTAAATATACTCCATGTATATTGGGCCGTGCTATATTGTATAAAAGCGGTAATGTTGGTTTGTTTATTCAAGATAAAGAACATTCAACTATAGAAGCAAATTTAGGCAATCATATAAATATTTTTGATATTAGTGAGCTAGAAAATTCGCTGCACAAGCTAAATTCAATAGTCATGGATCCAAGCACAACTCCAATGAGTATCATGGCTGTAATAAAAGATAAACAGGTAGCTGAGAGAGAAGATCCTTGTCTAATTTATAAAGCAGCAAAAAACCAAACTGAAATAGCTGGGGCTATAAATGCGCATATCAGAGATGGAGTGGCAGTTACAAATTTTCTATATTGGCTTGAAAATAATGTTGGTACAGAACTTGAAGCTGAAGAAAAGATTTTAGAATACAGAAAAGAGCAGAATTTGTTTAAGCAACTAAGTTTTCCAATAATTTCAGCATTTAATGAGAATGGGGCAATAATTCACTATCGTGCAAGCAGTAAGACGAATAAAGTAATTCAGAAAGATGGACTGTATTTGATTGATTCTGGTGGCCAGTACCTTGACGGCACAACTGATGTGACAAGAACTGTAGCAATTGGCAATCCAACTGATGAACAAATAACCCACTATACAATAGTACTCAAAGCTCACATTGCTATAGCAAGTGTCATCTTTCCTCCTGGCACTACTGGTGGAGAATTGGATATATTAGCACGTACGCATTTATGGAAATTTGGAATGGACTATATGCATGGTACAGGGCATGGAGTAGGAAGTTACCTATCAGTACACGAAGGACCACAAGCAATATCAAAAAGTAATAAAGTGAAACTCACGCCAGGGATGATACTTTCCAACGAACCTGGCTATTACATTCCGGGAGAGTATGGAATAAGGATTGAAAATCTGATGTATGTCAACAGACAAGAAAACGGCTTCTTAAACTTTAAACAACTGACCTCTATTCCATATGATAGAAGACTAATAAATGTGCAAATGCTTACTAAGGATGAAATTGAATGGATAAATGGCTACCATCAATTTGTCTATAAAAACTTAGAAAATAGCGTAAAAGATAAGGAATGGTTAAAGAAGGTATGTGACCCTTTATAAGCAAAGGAGCATTTTTTATTATTTAAAAAGTATTAATGCAATTGTGACAGGTATTTTGTATTGTTTTTAATTTTAAAATAATATATAATAAAGAACACGTATTTTTAGGTAGGTTATAATTATGATAGACAAAGGGCAAGAAGATGAATTTATGAAGCAGTATATGGATACTTGCAAAGAGCAAATAGAAAAATTAGCCAAGGATCCTGAATTGCTTAATCAGACTTTAAAACCACTTATGCAAATGTCTCAGCAGCTTATGGCTGGTGGTATGTTAGAAGGGGCTATGCCTGGCATGATACCTGATTTGGGCAGTATGGATGTTAACAAGATGATTGCTCAGATGAAGGAAATGATTGACTACATAAGAGGTAACTATAAGGAACTAATGAAAGAGCACAGCTCGCAGATTCAAGAGCTTGATGAATCCAGTAAAAAGCTAAGAGGCTTAGTTAAAAAATTGATAGAAAAGATCGAAAGTAAGTAAATAACATCTGGATTTCTGTCATTCTATATACAACTTTCTAGTTGGACGGTAAGTCGAGGTCAATTATTGATGCCATGAAAGTAGCTGACACTGGTTCCTTTATGACGGCAGTGCCCAGAGGTGTCATCCCAGTGCTTGACACTGGAATCCAGGAAACTTAACTTTACACCAGGTAATAAGAACTGGATTCCAGTGTCAGCTACTTTCATCTGCCACGCGAATTGCCTGCAAATTGCAATGTTCATACAGTTATGAGCTAGTGTACATAATTGCACATGGGTTTTTACAAATTTGAAAATTAGTGTTAAATAAAAATATAAATGCAAAAGGAAAAGAAATGATTGAACTTAAAGGCCCAGAAATTTGTGCAGGCGGAAATAAGAAAAATTTGATTATTTTTTTACATGGTTGGGGCTCAAGTGGCGATAATTTCATTCACCTTGCTAAAGTTATGAGCAAGTTTTTACTGGGTTCATATTTTGCAGTACCCAATGCTCCGTTTGAAAGAGAAATAGGTGATGGTTATCAGTGGTTCAGCTTGGAAGATCGTAGTGAGGAAGCGCTATATAATGGAGTAAAAAATGCTACATCAATTGTAAATCATTTCATTGATACAAAATTAAAGGAGCTTAATTTAAAAGATACGCAACTTTCTTTAGTTGGATTTTCTCAAGGAGCAATGCTTGCAATACATACAGCTCTCACCCGCTCTCAATCCTGTGCATCAGTTGTTGCATACTCTGGTAGATTTCTTTCACCTTCAAAAACTGCACCAGAGATCAAGTCAAAACCTAACATATGTGTTATCCATGGTGATGCTGACGACGTGGTACCTTTTTCGTCCCTCGACTTAGCGGTTAAAGCTCTGAAAGAAAATGGAGTAAATGTTGAAGGACACCCAATTCATGCATTAGGGCATATTATTAATGAAGAGGGAATAAAATTAGGAGTAGAATTTATCAAGAAGAATTTTAAAAATTAATTTTCATGCACTTGTTTTGCTTTGGTTATGGATATGTAGCTAAATTTTTATCGAAAAAATTACTGAACTTAGGTTGGAAAGTCAGTGGCACATCAAGAAGTAAAGATATACAAAATGTAATCCTCTTTAATTATGAGAAGGTTAGCCAAGATCTGCTTAAAAGCGCAACGCACGTTTTAATTTCTATTCCTCCAGATGGTGATGATGTTGTGGAGAGATACGGTGATTGCCTGCAAAATGTTAAATGGTTTGGTTATTTGTCTGCAACTAGCGTCTATGGTGATCACTCTGGTAATTGGGTGAATGAGGAATCTGAAACAAAACCTATAGAAATCAGAGGAGAAAAGCGCCTTAGATCTGAAAGGAAGTGGCTGAATAGCAGATTGCCTGTACATATTTTTCGTTTAGCTGGAATATACGGTCCTGGTAGGAACGTGTTAATTGACTTGCAGCTTAGCAAAGCAAGAAATGTGAAAAAAGAAGGGCATTTTTTTTCTCGTATTCACGTTGAAGATATATCGAATATTTTATTTTCTTCCATGCAAAACATAAAACCTGGTGAAATATACAATTGTGCAGACGATTTACCCACTACACAATCTGAAGTGATAATGTATGCAGCCAAACTTCTCAATGTTAGCCCTCCAGAGCCAATTGAGTTACCAGATTATGCACAGAGTTTTTATTTAGGATCAAAAAGAGTAAGTAATGTTAAAATTAAAAAAGATCTTAATGTCTCTCTAATTTATCCTAACTACAAGGTGGGATTAGAGAGTTTGCATGTAAAAAAAACTGAAATCACATCAGAATGATAGATAGGCTTATTGTCACTGCCATTAAGTTAAGGAAAGAATGGTTAAAAACTGAACTAAAAAGTCAGAAATAATTAAGGATTTATGACAAATGCTGAAACAGAATAGAGTAAACTTTAAAGCAGATAAACTCTGAAGTGTAAATTACTTAAGAAATAGTGACCTTACCCAGAAAAAGTGGAGAGAAAGAAAAGAGTTTTTTTGGGTAAAATAAAATTTTGGAGGATTAGAAATGGTAAGAGAATATACGGCAGAATTCAAATTGGAAGCTGTTAAACTGGCAAATGAACAAAGAAAGGCAGGTCAAACAATTACAAAAATAGCAAGAGATTTAGGAATAAAGGGTGGTTTATTAGGAAAATGGATAAAGAAACACAACGAAAAAAAGTCAGCGGCAAATGCATTTCCAGGTAGAGGTAACATGGCTCCTTACGACAAAGAGAGGTTTGATTTACAAAGCAAGAGTAACAAGGGAAAGAGACATTTAAAAAAAAGCCCTGGCCAGTCAAAAAGAGTAAAATATTTTTTCATAAAAGAGCATAGTAAACACTATAAAGTGCAGGAATTATGTAGGGTTTTCTGCTAGTGGCTACTATAAGTGGACCACAAGAAAAATAAGCAGTAGAGAATCAGCAAATAAAGAGCTACTCGCAGCTATTCAAAAAATATATCAAGCTTCTAAATGTAGATATGGAGCTCCTAAAATTCATGCTGAATTAAAGGCTTTGGGTAAAAGTTGCAACTTAAAAACAGTGCAAAGTATTATGCAGAAAAATGACATCAGGGCTATACTGAGAAGAAAGTTTAAAATTAAAAAACAACAAACAGATAATAGAGCTGTAGCTCCCAATATACTAGATCAAAACTTTATTGTTGATCAACCAAATAAAGTATGGGATTACTTACATCAAAACCAAGGAGGGATGGCTATATTTGGCAGCAATAATTCTCACGTATGGTAGTTAATGAGTAGTGCAATAAATAAACAATTGGTTATGAACTCTTTATTAATGGCCATTAATAGGCGTAAACCTGTTAAAAATCTACTGCTGCACAGTGACCAAGGTTCACAATATACTGCGCAAGGGTATCAATATCTCTTAGCTTCTAAGAAACTCCCTCTATTAGTTTATCTTGTTTTACCAAGATATAGCCAAATTCCTTTGCTCTTTTGATCAAATTTTTCACAGTTCTATCTTTATAGCGTGTTTCATAGTATTCCATTCCTTTTTCCACATATTCCTGCCCGTATTTGAGCATACTATAAAATATGCATGCTATTTTTCTTGCAGTAGCTGTTATTGCTTTTGGCGCTCCTAATCGTTTTTTTAATCTCCTGTAGTATGCACCCAATGAACTTTTACTATTTCCTACAGAATTAGCAGCCATTCGAAATGCATTCGCAGCACGATTAATGACTTTACGCGTTCTTGTGCTAAACACTTTTTCTCCTGTAATTTTATTGGCAGGGCTGAGTCCTAACCACGATGAAAAGTGCTTTTCTGTTGACCATTTATTATGGTTTATACCAGTTTCTGAAATTATGGTCTGTATACTTAGCACATCAAGTCCTGGAACTTTAGTAAAATCCATACCAGTTACTCGGTGCAGTTCTGCAAAGCAAAACCCGGCTTACTTTTGCTATACTTATTCTTTTCCTTACTCAGCTGTTTACTTTCGTAAGACTTTGTTTCAAACGTTTTATAATAGGCCTCAATATTTCTATCACACTCTGCTATTTTTTCTTGGTAAATATTATATAGTTCAAATTCTTGCCTTAGCGTGAATAGGTGCTCCTCCCTATAGTCACCAGATAACGCTTTTGCAATAGTGGATTTATTGTTTTTAATATTTGGACTCCTGAACTCAGCCAGTTTGTCAGGGTTCCTTTCACCTTCTACAATTGCTTTAATGATGTGCATTCCAATAACACCAGTAATATCACTTATAACTTTATGTAACTGAATATTCATTTGAATTAATGCCTTCTGCATACGTAGAACATGCGTAGATGCACTTTCAGTGAGAGTCTTACGTTGCCTAACATAACTACGCAGTATACATATTTGATTGTCTGGTCTAAATGACCCCTGAAGTAATCCGTAACTGTGCAGTTGTTGAAGCCATTGACAGTCTTGAACATTTGACTTCCTTCCAGGTACGTTCTTTACATGTTTTGCATTTACCAATTTTACTTCGAACCCAGATGATTCAAGTATTTGAAACAAAGGGATCCAGTATACTCCAGTAGATTCCATAGCTACAGTCGTAACTTTACACTTTTTTAACCACCGTGCTAAATTATGAAGATCTTCAGTAAAACAGCCAAATTTTTGAACACGTTGTTCATCTCTTCCTTCTGGTACACATGCGTAATGTACAGCTGAACCAATATCAATCCCCGCTGTATCAGGATTGACTATCTTTAATTTACTTTTTGCTTTTTTCATGGTAACCTTCTCTTTATAATTTACAATAGTGAAGCGCTTCAGCTTGGAATGGTTAAATAATACACTCTTCTAACCGAGGTAGTCTAAGGACTCCATCAATGGTTTAACCGTTTCCTCCAAAACCACGCTGCAAAACGGGCACTTAAGGCACCATTGCATAGTTCGGTTATAACTGCAGGAGCGCTTCTTGTAAATTATACCTAACTATTACTGAAAATCTAGATAGGGAGTTTTTTGTCTGGTTTAACAGACTTCATCCGTTCGGCGCTGTAAAGAATATAGATGAGTAATAAAGGCTGTTGTTACGACAATTCTGTTGCAGAAAGCTTCTTTAGCTCATTGAAAAGAGAAATACTTATTGATACTTCACAACACTCTGCTAAACAAACTAGAACTGCAATATTTGAATACATAGAAATTTTTTATAACAAACAACGTCACTATTATAGCATTTCTCATAATAGTCCGAATAGGTCATAGGAAGGCAGAATCAACAGCACGACGAAAGGATTCGAATAGAGGAATGTTTTTCCTGGCTCTGTTTTTTATAGCAAACCAATGATGCTCAATTTTGTTAAAATCTGGAGAATAAGGCGGCAGATACAAAATTTCTGCACCGACTCCTTTAGCGAGCTTGATAAGCTTATCAGACTTATGAAAAGTAGCATTATCAAGAATGACAGTTTGTCCAGGTTCTAAGATCGGTGCCAAAAATTGCTCAAACCATCCATTAAAAATATCCATATTACAGTGGCCTTCAAATGTTAATGGAGCAACTATCTTTCTTCTACTTAAGGCTGCAACCATGCTGATTCGTTGAGTTTTTTTTCCAGATTTTAGGGCATAAAATCGCTGTCCTTTCTGGCAATACCCATATGGATAGTCCTCCGTGTTATCAATCCCAGACTCATCTATATACACTAAGTTTTCTGGTTCTTTTGTTGCTATAATTTTTAAGAATTCAGCACGTTTTTCTTCGTTCCTTTCCTTGTATCCATATGTCTTTTTTTGCGCGTAAATCCAATTTTTCTGAGAGCTCGGTGGATCGTTTCGATACTAACGTTGCCCCAAAGTTTAGCCATTTCCGACAGAGTTTTTCTACCGTGTTTTTTAGCAAATTCGATAAACTTATTCCAGTCGATAATTTTCTGATTGTAACCTCCATTACCGAGTTTTTTGACTGAAAGTCGCCTGTTTCTTTTTTTCTTTGCTTCCACTCCCACAAAGTAGTTCGTCCAATTTTAAATCTTGCTGCCACTGCTTCTCTGCTTTCCCCTTCGTCTAGTGCTTCCATTGCTTTTTTTCTTAAATCATAACTATATGCTGCCGGCATCCAACCTCCTTATCGCCATCTATCCTTAATCTTATCATATCCGGACTTCTGTGGAAAGAGCTATAACTATTGCATTCCAGAACAATTTGATGCATCATTCTTTTTGTAAAAAACATTCCACACTTTCTCTCCACTTTTTCTGGGTAAGGTCATATGTGTACATCCCCATCATGAATGCTATTTTCGGTAAAATCTCTTACAACGCTCAAAAGCAGAAAAACAAAAACTTGATTTTCTCAGCTAAATAGTGGACCATCAAAAGCACGCATAAATATCTACAATGAAAGAAAAAACTTTCACAATCATCGATGGCTATGGTTTTCTTTTCAGAGCTTACTATGTACTACCTCACTTAATTACCACAACAGGAATGCCAATAGGTGGTGTATATGGCTTTCTGAATATGGTTCTTAAGTACATTGCCCATTCGGACTACTTAACTATAGCACTTGATGCAGGGAAAAAGAATTTTAGGCACAATTTATATCCTGAGTACAAAGCGAACAGAGTAACGCCTCCTGAGGATCTAACTCCACAGTTCACCATACTGAGGGAAGCGGTAGAAGCTTTTAACCTCAGCTATGAAGAGATTGAAGGTTATGAAGCAGATGATATAATTGCAACACTAGCTGCAAAATACGCCAACCACCAAGACTTTAAAGTGGTAGTCGTTTCATCAGATAAAGATTTATTTCAACTCTTGAACCACAATATTTTAATATTCGACCCCATTAAAAATATATATATAGATGAAAAACAAGTAATAGAAAAATTTGGCGTAAACTCACACAAGCTTCTTGATTTATTTTCTCTAACTGGTGATGCATCTGACAACATTCCAGGCGTTCCGGGAATAGGTCCGAAGACTGCAGCTAAATTACTGGATGAATTTGATTCATTGAATAATATTATAGAGAACATTGATAATATCGAGCAAACGAGGATTCGTAATATTTTCACCGAACATAAGGAAAAAGCTCTAATTTCAAGAGAACTTTTATCACTATGCGAAAAAGTAGACCTTCAACATGATATTGCAAAATATGAAGTCCATTCTCCAAATATGGAAAAACTATTATCCTTTTTAAAGAAGTATGAATTCAATTCCTTAATAGGGAAAGTGGAAAAGCTTTTTTCCTATAATGGGTCTAGCACAAAAGAGAAAATAGAATATAGTAGTGAAGAGTTAGAGAAATTTTTGGAGCATTGTAGATATGAAGGCAAAATTGCAATTCATTACCACCTTGAAAACAATGTATTAAGTCTATCTTATAGCGAAAGTAATATTTTTTATATAGAGCAAGACAGCATACAAGATGCACTCATTATAATTAACTTAACTTTGCTCTCAAATGGAGTGCTTAAAATAATACATAACATTAAAGAGATCAGGAAAATCTTCCCTACAGTAGAGAAGATGCTAGATTCAGTTGATGATTTGATGATAATGTCGTATAGCTTGGATACAGGAAAGCATGATCACAGTATTCCAAACATAGTTGCGCATAATTTGAGTGAAAATGCAGAAATTTTCTCGGCAAAAACTTTAATAGCAATTCATGAAAAGCTAAAGCAAAGGTTATTTCAGGAAAAATTGCTCACAATTTACGAGCGCTTCGATAAGCCACTTATGAAAGTAATATTTGATATGGAGAAAAATGGGATATTACTGAACATACAAAAATTACAGGAGCTGTCCGATAAATTTCAGCAGGTAATTGCCGTGCTTGAAGATGAGATATATAATTTGGCAGGAGAAAGATTTAATATTGCTTCGCCAAAACAATTAAGTGATGTTTTATTCAACAAAATGGGGCTTAATAAAAAGAAAAAGTCAAAAAAATCTGGATCGTATAGCACCAATTATGAAGTTCTAGAGGCACTCGAAGAAGAAGGGGTAGAAATCGCAAGTAAAATCTTAAATTGGCGACATTTAAGTAAATTAAAAGGCACCTACACTGATGCATTAATAAAGCAAGTTGATCCACTTGATGGTAGAATACACACAAGCTTTTCAACGACTGCAACTGCAACTGGAAGGCTGAGCTCTAGCAATCCTAATTTACAGAATATTCCTATCAGAAGCGAAGAGGGAAATCTCATCAGACAAGCATTTATTGCGCCAAAAGGGCATAAGATAATTTCTGCTGACTATTCACAAATAGAATTAAGACTCCTGGCACACGTTGCAAACGTTGCAGCATTTAAAGAAGCTTTTGCAAACGGACAAGATATTCATGAGATCACCGCAAGGCAAGTTTTTGGAGTGCAAGAAATAGATGAGCAATTAAGACGCAAAGCAAAATCCATCAATTTTGGAATTATATATGGCATTAGCCCATTTGGTCTTGCAAAGCGGCTTGGAATTACCATTGCGGAAGCTGCTGAATACATTAATTACTATTTTTCCTGTTACCCAGAAATAAAGGCCTATATGGAAAAAGCAGTGTCTATCGCAAGATTGCATTGTTATGTAGAAACTTTGTTTGGCAGGAGATGCTTTGTAAGAGACATAAACAATACAATTCCTTATATAAGACAATTTGCAGAAAGGGCAGCAATAAACGCACCACTGCAAGGAACCGCTGCTGATATAATAAAACGTGCGACAATTCAGCTTTTTGACCAATTGAAAGTAGGTAAAATAATCCTCCAGGTTCACGATGAACTACTGGTTGAAGTAGAAGACGAAAAGGTGCAAGAAACAGCAAAACTTATAAAAGATATAATGGAAAATGCAATAGAAATTTCTATACCACTTGAAGTAGAAATAAAAATTGGCGACAACTGGGGTCTAAATTCCCTTAATTATGACTTAAACATCGTGAATTCTAGGAGTATAAATCATTTGAACTAATACGAAAAATATGTTAGAATAGAACATAGCAAATGCAAATAGGTCAGCCATGATAGGCCCACAAGTAAAAAGTTCAAAACCTCCAAAGTTACCTACTCAGGTAACTAACAAAGATGAGAAAGTTTTTAAATTTGAAAAAGAGAAACATCAGTTAATCTATCGTACTTTCCTAGATATTTTTAAAAATCCAGAAAAACTAGAAGAGCAAACGAAACAGGAAATAGAAAAGAAGGAACAGGAAATAGAAAAGAAGAAACAGAAATTGAAAGAAAAACAAAAATTACAGAGTGATCTGAAGTCATTAAAGGAACGGTTACCTCGATTACAGGATGAAAATGAAAAGAAAATTTTTACTTTTGTATTTGAGAATAGTGGAAAGATATTCAACAATGTCAATCCAGAAGATATAAAATCACTCAGTGAAGAGAATTTTTCTCAGTTTTTACTTTCCGTATTTGAGAAAATTAGAGAGAAAAAATTAGCTAATGAGGAGAATCTCAAGAATGGTAAAATAAAAGAAGTAGTAGATGACTGTGTAGCTGATATACGCGGTACAGAAGCTAAAGATTCATCCATAAAGTTCGTATTGGAAATGCCGCTGCTGCTAATTGGAGGGATCAAAATAGACCCGAAAAATATTTCTGGCTCCTTTATGGATGGGGTGAAAGAAAAAATACCATTCTTAGGTAAAGACAAAAAAGAGGAAGATGAACCACCACTTAGTGATGAAGAGATGGTAACAACGTTCTTAAGCAAGATCTTTTTTCCTGTCCTTCTTTCCACTATTCAAATGTTAATTTTTGGTCCTACTACACTCGGAGTAGTTCTTACTGCTATCGGCACAATATTTGCCATAAAAGGAGGAGTGGAGGTTCTTTTTTCAAATAACAAAAAAGGTACTTTGTATGACCCTAGCTCACAAGATAAAGATGATACAGAAAAGAGAGCAAAACTGAATGGAAAAATTCTCGAGGGCATTGATGATATTTTAAAAACCCCAGTTACAGAAGTTGAGAAAGGCACCTCTGTTTCTGAACAAATTTCCCAAGGAAAAGAAAAGAGTGAACAACAGCCTGTTCCTGAGCAAATTTCCCAGGTAGGAAACGAAAAAAGTGAGCAGCACGATCAATCTTGGACAGGAAAGGAAAACAAACGAAGGGAAAAACCACAGAGCAGCAAAGGTAAGACTACTCAGGTTTGCTAAAAGTGAATTGTGTAAGAGATCTGCTATTATTCTATAGCACATACAACAGGAGTATGGTCAGACGGATTTTCTAGCTTACGCAATCTATCATCTATGTAGCATGTTTCCAATTTATCTACAGCTTGTGGTGATAACAGCATATAATCTATTCGCATTCCTTGATTATTTCTGAGTGAATTGCCTTGATAATGCCACCAAGTGAATTGTTGCAAATTTGGGTGAGATATTCTAAACGCATCTTTAAACCCAAGATTCAAGATCGCTCTTAACTTCTCACGTTCTTTTATATGAAAGCACACTTGGCCATTCAATAAGTTTGAATCAAAGACATCAATTTCATCCGGTGCAACATTATAATCGCCAGCTATAATAGTTAACTCTTCATTCTTTAACAAAGTGCTCATCCTTTCATATAGATTATCAAAAAACTTGAGTTTATATTCAAATGCTTGAGAGTCCGGGCTTTGACCGTTTGGAACGTATACACTTCCCACCCTTACCTTCTGATTATTGTGCTTTATTATGCACTCTATATAACGCGCTTCTTGATAACCTTCTACGATATCAATCTTAAACTTCTCCAGTATCGGATATTTAGATAAAACACAAACGCCATTTCTTGCAACTTGTCCATAGACAGCACATTCATATCCCAGCTTCTCTATCTCTGCATAAGGAAATTGCTCTTCCATACATTTTATCTCTTGCAGCAAAATTATATCTATCTGACTATCAACTATAAAACTACAAAGTTGGTTAACTCTTTTACGTATGGAGTTTACATTCCAAGTTGCAATCTTTAGCATCAACAATCCTTATTAATTATATCAATTAAACTCTCCCCAGTAGGCAACCTCGATGTTATAATTTTTTTCCATTTGATTAACTTTAAACTATCAGCAATGTTTTTACTCATGGTATATGCAACTGCATTATTCATCACATGAGATAACCCACTTTTTAGAACTAATGAACAAAATATCCTTGCTGTCTGTGAGGAAAAAAAAGCAACACTATCAATTTTACCATCCAATAGTAAATTTTTACACCTATTAGTTAGATTCCTTTTTATAATTGTTTTATAGAGTACAACTTCTCTTACGTTAAAATCTTCTTCAGATAATCTCTTTTTTAGGTCACATGATACTTCTTGTCCCCTTATATACAAGAACTTTATTGCGTTTGAATAATGAGCTTTTATGAATGATATCAGACCATCAACGTTGCTGTCTGCTGAGATTATATCAGAAAATCCCAAATTTTTTGCAGCCTGCATGGTTGAATTACCAACTGTAATAATCGGAAAGTCATCCTCTTTGCATATTTGACTAAGAGCCTTTACACTGTTTTTACTTGTAGATATCACAACGTCAAATTCGTACGCAGATATATCAGGATTTAAGTACTTTATTGTGAATACTGGTTCTATAAAAACTTTGTATCCATACTTTCTCAATATATTTCTTGTATTGAACGAGTCCAATAAAGGCCTCGTTAATAAAATAGACTTCATTCTGATTTATTTCACTACTAGTAAAATAGTACCCTTTATACACAAATTACTGAATAAAAACTTTTATTTTGATAGCTTGAGCAATTATTCAAGTAATTGATGTGGAAGTAGGAGTACTAAGCGCTCCTACCCCAATAAGCCCACAATTTCTGCTTACACTTTTTTGACGCTAATTACATCGAACTCTTTTGAATGGCTTCCTTCAGTGGAATTATATAGCTAATATTCCTGTATAAGTTAAATAAGTTAATACTTAAGCTTGTACTCTTGCAGTATTTGAAGAGAGATTCTCAAGGACGTTTTTTGTCTGTGGTTCACTAATCATAGTTTGAACGATATTAGCTGCCATAATAACACAGCCTAGAATAAAAAAAGGCGTAGAAACAAAATAAATAACAGAAGACTCAAAAAGCGACATAGATGCAATACCTCCTATTAGAAATGAAGCACTGGATGCTATATCAAGATAGATCTTTGTTAACTTTTTTTGTCCTGGAGTGTTTTTTATGCCAGATTTCTTATTAAGATTCTGTTGTCGGGAATGATCATTTAGTGACCATATATTTAAAGCAAACGAAAGTGCACTGAATATAGTGCCGGCAATACTAAAATACAGACTTAAGACAGGAATATTCAAGACCAATGCCGCTATGTATCCAATGAAAGAGATAGTAGATAGTGTAGTAACTAAGCGTTTCGAGTAAGTTCGTACCTTCTTTCTGTAGGCTAACTTATCTTTTTCACCATACATAGCATAAATATTACCTAATATGTTATATTATAACATTAATTAATTCAATAAGCAATATGGAAGCTAAGAGTGCCCGAGAGAAGACTTGAACTTCCACAACTTAAAAAGTTACTAGCACCTGAAGCTAGCGCGTCTACCAATTCCGCCACCCGGGCTTTTTATAGTTTACTATGTTAAAGTTAAATAATATACTTAAACAATTTTTAGTTCAAAGGTAATGCCAAATCTAGATCAAATATTTTTTGCTCAAAACAATGTTAATATTAATAACGTATATAAAATAGTCAATAACGCTTTGAGCAATAGCGATGGTGGTGAGCTGTTTCTAGAATTTTGCCAGTCGGAGTCCCTGGTTTTTGAGGATAACATATTAAAACACATGGACTTGAATACTAGGAGGGGATTTGGTTTAAGGTCTTTTTGTGAAGATAGTACATCTTTCGTTTGTTCTTCTGAGATCAGCGAAAAAGAAATTAGTAATGCTGCTTCTATGGTAAAAAGCTCAGTGTCTTTAAACAAGACAAATTCAATAAATTTAAACGAAGAGACAAAAAGCCTATATTCGAGGATTAACCCTATAAATGAAATGGATCTGAATTCAAAGATTAAGCTACTCAATGAGGTTAATGAGTATGTAAGGTCCAAAAATAACTGCATGAAGCAAGTAAAAATAACTCTAAGTGGAGAATGGCAAGTTGTACAAATAATAAAGGGTGATCACAGATTAAGCGATATCAGGCCTCTGGTACGTTTTAATGTGCTAGTCATTGTAGAAAAAGATGGCCGTACCGAAAGAGGTTCTGCAGGGCATGGTGGAAGGGACTCTTATAGTAAGTTTATTTCTGAGAAAAAGTGGAAAGAAGTTGCAAACCAAGCGTTAGAACAAGCACTGGTAAATCTTGAAGCAATTCCAACTCCAGCCGGAGAAATGACAGTCGTTTTAGGTCCAGGCTGGCCAGGAATATTGTTACACGAAGCCGTGGGTCATGGACTTGAGGGCGACTTCAATCGCAAAAAAGTCTCAGCATTTTCAAATTCTGTGGGTAAACAAGTAGCAGCTAGTGACATCACAGTAGTTGATGACGGAACTCTGCCCAATTTGCGCGGCTCTATCAGCGTAGACGATGAAGGCACTCCACCCAGTTATAATATATTGATAGAGGATGGGATCCTAAAAGGATACATGCAGGATCATATGAACGCTAAACTCATGGGTGTAAGCCCAACTGGTAATGGTAGAAGAGAAAGTTATAAAGAAGTTATTATGCCGCGCATGACAAACACCTATATGTTGCCCGGAAAGTATACACCGAAGGAAATAATATCTAGCGTAAAGAAAGGTCTATATGCAGTAAATTTCGGCGGTGGGCAGGTTGATATAACGTCAGGAAAATTTGTTTTTTCATCTTCGGAAGCTTACCTAATAGAAAATGGCAAAATTACACAGCCAGTAAAAGGAGCAACACTAATTGGTGACGGTCCAACAGTGTTGAAAAAAGTATCTATGGTTGGTAATGACTTAAAGTTAGATCCTGGTGTTGGCACATGCTCGAAAGATGGACAAAATGTGCCCGTTGGAGTTGGTCAGCCGACACTCAAAGTCGACGCAATAACTGTTGGTGGAACTGAGATATAGATAAGGGCTAAAACGGATTCCAGCGCACGGCGCACAGCTGTACAAACATTATGATTTGGAAGCAATTGCCACCAATAGGGTGTCATCCCAGTGTCTGGGCACTGCCTTTGTGTTTGAGGCAAAACTGGCTATAACATTTAACACACTGCTTTCGCAAATAAATGTTCGTACAGTTATGTGTCAGCTACTTGGATGACACTTTTGTACTTGATGCAAGATTATATCTTGAAAAAATTAAGTTTTAATGCTATAAAATAATTGTAAATTTTGTCTCCGTGGTAGCTTTATGAATGTTGAAAGTAAAAAAATACACGATGCTAAAATAAAATTACCAATATTTCTTGATTATCAATCTACTACTAAAGTAGATCCCCGTGTTTTAGAGGTGATGATACCTTACTTTGGTGAGTTCAGCAATGCACACTCTCGCAGCCATTCATTTGGTTGGACTGCTGAAGAAGCAGTGGAAAAAGCAAGGAAACACATCGCTGATCTGGTGAACGCAGATAGCAAAGAAATTATCTTTACCTCAGGTGCAACTGAGTCAAATAATACAGCAATCAAGGGCGTTGCTCACTTTTATAAAAATAAAGGAAATCATATAATCACTGTCTGCACGGAGCATAAGTGTGTTCTGGATTCTTGTCGGCATCTGGAAAATGAAGGCTTTAAAGTTACATATTTGCCTGTTAAGCAAAACGGAATTATAGATTTATCAAAGCTTGAGGAAGCAATTACTGATCAAACAATCCTGGTTTCAGTGATGATGGTAAATAATGAAATCGGAGTAATTCAGCCTGTCAAAGAAATTGGTGTAATATGTAGAAAGCATAATATATTTTTCCACACAGATGCAGCTCAAAGCTTTGGAAAAGTTCCAATTGATGTTAATGAGATGTGCATTGATCTTATGAGTCTCTCTAGCCACAAAATTTATGGACCTATGGGAATAGGCGCATTATATGTACGTAGAAAGAATCCTCGTGTTAGGCTGATACCACTAATTAGTGGTGGTGGACAGGAAAGAGGCATGCGTTCTGGAACAGTTCCAACACCTCTTGCAGTTGGTTTTGGTGAAGCGGCACGTATTGCTAGAGAAGAAATGAGAAAAGAAACAACTAGAGTGGAAGAATTAAGGGATATTTTGTATAACAAGATAAAAGAAGCGTTTCCTGATATCGTTTTAAATGGTGATTATGAAAATAGAATTCCTGGCAACCTAAACTTGAGCTTTCCTTATGTTGAGGGTGAGTCTCTCATCATGGCAATCAAGGATTTAGCAGTAAGTTCTGGTTCTGCGTGCACGTCTGCGTCTCTTGAGCCTTCCTATGTCGTACGGTCGCTAAATAATGGCCATGACCTTGAGCATTCATCAATTAGATTTGGCCTAGGCCGATTTACAACTAAAGAAGAAGTTTTGTATGCAGCAGATCTTGTTGCTAAAAATGTTGGCCGACTGAGAGAAATGAGCCCACTTTGGGAGATGGTACAAGAAGGAGTAGATTTGAACACCGTGAAATGGGACTCTCATTAAATGTATCCGTTCCAACTGCAAATGCACTTTGAAATTACTCTGTACCGTTCACACTTAATTCTTCAATCTCACTAATAGAAAGGCCAGTAAACTTGACAATAGTGTTGACATCAACATTAGATGTATGGTCCCAGAGTGTGATGGTGTGGATTTAGTATAAATAATTCTGGAGACTGTGTCCACTGATATAGCTCTTTCCACAGAAGTCCGGATATGATAAGATTAAGGATAGATGGCGATAAGGAGGTTGGATGCCGGCAGCATATAGTTATGATTTAAGAAAAAAAGCAATGGAAGCACTAGACGAAGGGGAAAGCAGAGAAGCAGTGGCAGCAAGATTTAAAATTGGACGAACTACTTTGTGGGAGTGGAAGCAAAGAAAAAAAGAAACAGGCGACTTTCAGTCAAAAAACTCGGTAATGGAGGTTACAATCAGAAAATTATCGACTGGAATAAGTTTATCGAATTTGCTAAAAAACACGGTAGAAAAACTCTGTCGGAAATGGCTAAACTTTGGGGCAACGTTAGTATCGAAACGATCCACCGAGCTCTCAGAAAAATTGGATTTACGCGCAAAAAAAGACATATGGATACAAGGAAAGGAACGAAGAAAAACGTGCTGAATTCTTAAAAATTATAGCAACAAAAGAACCAGAAAACTTAGTGTATATAGATGAGTCTGGGATTGATAACACGGAGGACTATCCATATGGGTATTGCCAGAAAGGACAGCGATTTTATGCCCTAAAATCTGGAAAAAAAACTCAACGAATCAGCATGGTTGCAGCCTTAAGTAGAAGAAAGATAGTTGCTCCATTAACATTTGAAGGCCACTGTAATATGGATATTTTTAATGGATGGTTTGAGCAATTTTTGGCACCGATCTTAGAACCTGGACAAACTGTCATTCTTGATAATGCTACTTTTCATAAGTCTGATAAGCTTATCAAGCTCGCTAAAGGAGTCGGTGCAGAAATTTTGTATCTGCCGCCTTATTCTCCAGATTTTAACAAAATTGAGCATCATTGGTTTGCTATAAAAAACAGAGCCAGGAAAAACATTCCTCTATTCGAATCCTTTCGTCGTGCTGTTGATTCTGCCTTCCTATGACCTATTCGGACTATTATGAGAAATGCTATAACTATTGGATTTGCTTCTGTCATAGTCCGTACTTATTAAAGCCCCTAAACTTGATTATAACATAAGAACTATTAATAGATTATTAACAACATCTAAACGCAACAAAGGCCTTACACCATCTGTACAACAAATGTGCAAAGACAATAGAACTTTATTATATTCTATCTATAATGATTCAAAATAGCAAGCCTCAAACTAGAAGCCTGCTACCACTTACTGGTTACTTTACATCAATCTTCTTGATGTGTTTCTCTGACTTAGGTATGGTTACATGTAATACTCCATCTGAAAAATTAGCAGATACCTTATCTCGCTCTACATTTACTGGAAGCTGAATAGACCTATAGAAAGAGCCATAGTACCTTCCTCGATGATAAAACTGCTTATCTTTTGACTCGTTATCACATGTCTTTTCACCCTTCACTATTAAGCTATCGCCAGATATACTAATATCTATGCTTTCTTTGGAAATACCTGGCAACTCTAATGAGAGGCAATAGCTTTCCTTTGTTTCATAAAAGTCACAAGCTGGTAATAGACTGTTGCTTCTTCTGGAAAGCTCTAGATTCCATCCTGTAAAGAAGCTATCAAATATGTCATCAACGGCTCTTTGTAACCCTCTTACACTAAAGTTATCACGGTTATTGTTTTTATTTGAATGAACTATATTGTTCATGTTGTACCTCCTTTCACTAATACATGCATTACGTAATCATTCTACTTACTAATTTCAATCCTAAATCTATAGCTCTTTTTACAATAATCCGAACAGACCATAATATGCTACTGGCCTGCTATAGCCATAAACACATATCTTATCGCATTCGGACTATTATAAGAAAGGCTATAAAGTCAGAGCTTTTGTGAGATGTAAAAAGTTGTTCCAATTTACTATGACTTGATTATGAGAAAAAATCTTACTTGGATTACCATAGGTAATGCTATAAACTAGATTAATTGTAACGCTAATTCTAGATTAAAAAGGGAATAGAAACAATGCAACAGAGAGAGATTTTGACTAGTGTCATTGGGATGGTGCTACTGCTAAGTGGTGTTGTATCACATATTATGAAAATGCATACTATGGGAGCAGTTATAATGATTATTGGATTGGCATACACAAGTTTTGCGTTGTATAGTACCCTAGAATCGAGCACGAAGCTAGAAAGGGTAGAACAGCCTTTCCGGTCGAACGTAAGAGAGCATTCCTAAAAAACACAGATATCAATTCTCTAGAAGAACCTCTCTACTAACACAAGACTTAACCCTTCCCAACCTAGGTTACCTGAGTTCGTGAAGCTGTATGACTAATACAATTTTCGATTTCTTCAACATTACTCAGTGCCGTACTCGCCTTACAAGAACAGTAACACCCTGCTACAAGAGAAACCAATGCAGCTACAGCGAGTGAAATACATATTTCTAAATAAGACATTGTTAAACTTGCACTAACAGCAAATGCTCCAGACAATACAAAAGAGACAGAAGCATAGGCTATGTGCTTTCTGCTCTGAGCGCTTATTGATGAGAGCTCTTTGTTTTTACCGTTCAGTTCTTCATTTTTACTTTGAAGTTGTTTCTGTAGATCTTCAACTCGCCCCTCTTGTCCTTTACTTTTGGTTGTGGATTCTTGCAGCTTTGTCTTTAAGTCATTATTTTCATGTTTTTTAAGCTTGAGCTCACTCTGTAGTTTGATGTTTTCTTCGTTAATTCGAGATAACTCACCAATTTTTTCGTCCAAGCTTTGCTGTGTATTATCCAGCTTTCCTTGCAATTGACTATTTTGTCTATCCGATTGAGATACTTTATCTTCTAGCATACTAGCATCCTGTTTTGCTTGTTTTAATTCTATCTCATCGTTTTTGAGTCGAGATTTTGTTTCATCAACTTCTCTAGTAAGCTTAGTTACTTGATCACCCAATTGAGAGGCCTTCAATTGTTCTTGTGCTAACTTTTCATTTACGTTATCCAGCTCTTTCTTTTTCTCTTCAAGTTGACTGTCAAGTGAACTTTTTTCTCTATTCAAGTTATCTACCTGATCAGTGAGATTATTAATCTTTTCTTCTAGTCCGGTGTTTGTTTTGTTAAGCTCCTCTACCCCTACAACCATCTTATCCAGCTCTTCTTTGCGCTCGTTGAGTTTACCTTGCAGTTCTGGTTTCTCTTGCTCTAATTGAGCTTGTACAACGTCTAACCGACCTTCCGTGCTTTGAGGCGACTGATGAGTTTTTTCATGCAAGCTTCCGGTTTGCTGTTTTACATCTGTATCCATTTTACCATCCCTTAAATCATGGCTTATAAAGTTCTGTACTAAACTCACAGTTCTATCTAACATACCACTTTTTTCTTCTTTCGCAACAGTTTTTCTGCCTTCAGGTTTTGCTATTTTTTCACCTAAGATTTCCTGTATATGAGAACCTTGCTCTTGTCTATGACCAGCACCAGTTTCTGTTCTTCGAGTTCTATTCTTCTCACACTCTTTGCTACTTTCATTCGCAAGGGGTTGTACTACTACTTTGTTCACGCTTATTTCTACTGGTTCGAGTGCTGCAATTGTAACGTTAGATTGACTTCTTTCATGTTTCGTTTCTTCATATAATCGTTTACATTCTTTGTAAGATACCATTGAGTCTAGACCTTTTTCTTTTACTGTTATATCATAAAATTTCCTCAATTCATCATCCAATAGTATCAACATAGCATCTTCTCTTTTGGCTGGTGATTCACAATATTTTTTACCGAGTAAATCAGCACGACCTGACACAATACTTCTAACTACCTCTTCTTTCCGTGCTTTAAACAATTTCTCTAGTCCATCTATATATTGACGGGTTTGCTCGAAAAGCCCTTTATTAGGCAAACCACCTCCACCCGGTAAATTGAGAGGGCTATTTAAAATACTTTCAGCTTCTTTTTTTATCTCTGCAAGTTCGTTAAAGACTATTTCTAGGTTCATACTTTGCAAGATATCAGTAGATTCGCGAATTGCTTTTTCTCTCTTGCTAGCATCTTGTGGTTTATAAGATATTATATCGCTAACTTTATAAAAATTACTATTGGGGTCTTTCTGCGCAATCGAAGAAACAATGTTTGTTACAATCGACAGGTTTGGCGAATTAGCCATTTCGTTTTTAAAACAATTAACGAATTTGTTCCAGACTTCCTTCCTCAAAGGCTTGCTTACTGTATCTTCAAAACATTTTCTATTTTTAAATCCTAAAACAGTGTAGATACTTCCTCTAAATATTTCATTACTGCTATTTTCTAATGACATAACAACTTTACCTCAACACTATACGAACTAACCTTTCGGAAAAAACTTAACACAAAAGCTAGTAACCAACAAACAAAATCAATCTAATTAAAGACAAAACCAAAGCTTTGGCCAATTGTAGCAATATTCTTCTAGAAGACAACATAATTGTTAGAATTATAACAATGATTAACTCCGTTAATACTTTAAATCAAAATTAGTGGAAAATACTCAGACCTGCAGCGTTAGAAAAGATAAAATTGTTTACCTTGTCAAAATTGTAAAAAAGATCCCATCTTTGCGAGAATAATTGAAACAAAAGCGGCATTGTGAAAATAAAAACTTAAAATTCCTGCAACAAAGTTAGGCAAGTAAATTCGTATGTAAATTTAGCGAAAGTGAGCCAATATAGCTCGTTTTGCGGTATAGTAGAATTATTATAAAGAAAAGTTCGCACGGAACATTTGGTAGACCAACGCATTCCAAAGAAAAATGTTCTCACGATAACTGGTTTTTGCTGCTGGAAATGGGCATGTCTATTTAGATTATTAACAATAGACCTACTGCGAAACGGTATGGAACTAATTGAAGGATGAGTTAGGTCAACAGGAGGATCAATTAAAACTCATGTTTGAGGTTGACCAGACCAGCAATTATGTTAAATCTCATGTTGTATTTCTTCTGAAAATTGTGATAGGTATGCGACATGATTTTAAAAACCTTAATTTCACGAATTTTATGCTCTACTCTCATTCTAAATGATGCCAGCTTTCGATTGTGCTCTTTTTGATCATCGGTCAGCGATTTTTTTCGATACTTTTTATATGGAATTACAACGTTACTCTGCAATTTTTGCCACCCTTGATAACCAGAATCAGCATACTTTATATTCTCTTTTGGCAACATTTTTTCCTGTTTTCGTATCTTAAAATCATGAATTCGACCTCTGTGAGACTTTGAAACTGATAGAATTTGTCCATCGTCTCTTATAATGATTTCTGTTTTCATTGTGTTTAATCTTTTCTTTCCGGAGTAAGACAATTTTCTTTTCTTCCTATCTTTTGGCCGTTGTATTGGTTGTTCTGTAACATCTGCTAATATCTTCAAAATTCTTTCTGGAGTCATAGTTCTGTCTTTTTTTATTGAGATTTTTTTAGCCAAAAGAGGTTCCATTTTTTTGAGTAATCGGCAGATATTTGAGTTATGCAAGTTGAATAGGTAGCTCAAGAATCTGTGGGTTATGTAAGTTCGATAATATAGAATTATACAGAGTATTTTATCTTCCAATACAGGTAATCTTGACGTTCTTCCATGGCATTTCTTCTGTTCTTGAACTTTTTCCCACTCTGGGCGCACTTTTTCTACAACCTTTTCGAATTCTTCTATTTTCAAACCTGTTACATCTCCTCGGATGTTCTTTTAGATTATGGTAATTTAAGCTCATCTTCCCTCTCTATTCTCTTGCTATACCCTATTTTATAACCATTCCCTCTCTTTTGCAGCAGGTTTAATATACAATATTGAGTTAATGTAATTTATTTGGAGATGGCAGGAAAATTTATCGTAACTTTATATTCTAAATAGAATAAGATTCTTTTCTAAGGATATTCTTTTTATAAAAAATATCCCTAACTTTCTCTCCACTTTTTCTGGGTAAGGTCACATCAGGCATGGGTTTTAATTAATTCTTGCTGCTAGCCTAATTTGCGCTTAAATTAGTTGCATACCGTTTCGCAGTAGGTCTGATGTTGCTTGGTAGACTTGAAATATTACCCAATCTATTTTTGTATAGGTAACTTGGTATTACTTAGTAGGAAAAATTAAAGTGAACATGCGAAAATTATTGATTTCTTGCATAATTATATGATTCTTTGTCTAATAGTTTTATTTATCTAACATTTCTCTATAATTCAAATTCTCTAAGCTACTTGAGGAGCTGAGTTTTTACTCTATTTTACCAAACATACCTAGTAGTGTTTAATACTAAACAGAATTTTTCCCTTCAAGCTTTAAACTTCCTTCTGTAAGTGCTAATAGACTTTCTAACTCTATACAACTTTTTGGAAGTTCAATATTAAACTTCTCTTGATTGATAGATCTATTAATTATCAAATCATATATGCCAATAATAGCAAAACCGATACAGAAAGGTATAACGCATACAGCAAAGCAGAGTAACATTTCATGGACACTCAATAAAATGGTATTGGCCGTTTCATGAAAGCAAAGAAAATAGATTAAAAATGGTAATATAGAACCTGCAATACCAGGGAGAGCAGCAATTCTCATTTTGTTAAAGCCGTTTTGACCTAATGGATACGTAAGTTTACGCCTAATTTTTGAAATATTGCTTTGTATATGCTGATGAAAGCTTTCACATTTTAAGACCAATTGAATTACTCTGATCTCTGTTGTTACATCTTGTAGTTTCTTCTCTAAGCTTGAGATGTATATACTCCTATCACTAATCTCTTCCTCTGCATCTACCAAAGCTGTGTAAGTCAACTTGTTATTGAGGGATATATTACTTTCTGAAAGTGCAATTTTAAAAAGATTAGTATAATCATCAATTGTTTCATTAGTGGTAATTTCAAGATAGGTAACCCATGCAATGCTACTTAAGCTGCATATAATAGATATTAATAACAAATTTTTAGAATACTCGTAATTTCCCATCACAAAAGCTCCATATGCAACTAGCATGGTCACATTTCCTACTATAGCTAGACCAACACAATATCTCACTCTAGTAGTATGATCATAAATATCCTGCTGCCTATTTTTGAGCCGCTTTTCTATATCTAAAGTACACCTTTGTATTCTGCCATAAAGCTCTTTTAATTTTGGAATTTCTTCTCTTACATGAGTTGTCAATTGGAAAATTTGCTGACCAAAAACTTTTTTTAACTTTATAATTTCTTTATTTAATTTTGTAACTTGTTCTGTAAGCTCTTTCTTTGCGGTATGTAACTCGCATTCTAAATCTAGAATTTTCTTGCCATCATCACCAAGCTCTGTACTTTTTACGCTTTTTTCTTTTAAGTACTCACAAATAGAACTACGACAAAAATGCTCAGCACAATCCAGTACACTTATTCCGTTTCTTAATTGTATATTAGAGGTCTCTAATATACTTGCAACTATGTCGTAATCATCATCATAAACGGCATCAAATAAACAATTTCTTAAAACCTGCTCAACTTCTTTTTTTATGTCTAGGCTATCAACTAAATTCCACCAAGTTTTCCCTGCATTGTTTTTTGTGAAAACATCTATATAATAATTTTTGCGTTTATGTTTGAGAAGGAAAGGTATCAATGATATCAGCGACCTTGTGACAGCAAGATGTAAAGCGTCATTTCCATTTTCATCAAAACAATTAACATTAATATTTTCTAGCTTTAAGATCCTTTGAGCTTCTTCTTTATTCTTACTAGAAATAGCATTTAATAAACTTTCTCCTTTTTCTATACCTTCATAGTAGTGCCTCATATCATTATGTATTGTTATACTTCTATCACTTTTATGTACCCTTGCTTCAAGTTTTGGATGCGTAAATAAAATAGATAGAATATTACCAGGCATTGAGGAATAATAAGCGAGGTAGAAAGCCGTTCCGCTTTTATAATGATAAAGTGAGTTAGCCTTTTTATACTGAACAACAATACCACGACGAAACGGAAGCGCTACCATTTCTTCTTTATAATAAAAAAGAGGTAATCTGCCTGAAGAACCTGCACGACATTTATAATCGTTTTCTTTCTCCTGAGTTGAAAGTACTTCACTTTGAATATTAATATCAATATCTTCGTGCCGAACAAGTAATTTAGCCATTTCCAAAAGTACATTCTCATGATTATTGCTATGACGATCAATAACACGCATCAATGGTGTATAACCCTGATTATTAAATTGATTAACATCTGCTCCATTATTTAAAGCTTGTTGAAACTCTTCTAAATTTGCATTGTCAATAGCATTAAATAATTGTCTTGTTGCATTTAAGGTGGTTTCATATTTCACTTGTGAATTTGTTTCCAACATTAGCGAAGTAAGGTATTCATGTGCAACACTTATCTGCTTAAATTTTTCTGTATATTCATTTCTCACCATTTCTTCATTTTTATCTGGGTGAAACTTCAATGCCAATTTTTTGTACTTTGATTTTACTTGCTCTCTACTAAGATTAGCAGCTTCACTAAAGCCTAATATTTTCAAAGCTTCTTGTTTATTCATTTTTGATAACCTCAATCTCTTAATAAATAATTATATACTATTTTATATGAAATTACACTATTTGTGCAGCAAATTCTGTACAAATCATTTAAGCTAACTTAAGAGGTTGTCCGGAAACTAGTAAATTCAAGCATATTCCCTCTTTAACATAACCCTACTCATAGCTAGGTATATGAAATTCTCAGTGGATGTTGTGAGTAAATCATACTCCTTCGATAGCCTTCTATTCCTATTAACCCAAGCAAAAGTCCTTTCTACAACCCATCTTCTTGGCTGTACTTTAAACCCTTGTTCTCTTGTTGGTAGTAGCTCAGGTGGCGTATCTTTGTGCACCCAAAATCTACATGGAGGCCTTTTAACAATTTCAATATCTATGTCATATTCTTCCTTTATGTGATTCTTTAAATTTCTTCCTTGGTATCCCATTTCAGCCCACATTTTTTTAACTTTAGAGGTTGTCCGGAAACAAGTAAAAGGCTATAATATCTGAAATTTTAGTACGGGGTAAAGATGAGAAAAAAGTATCCAACAGATCTAAGCGAAAGGGAATGGGCAAGAATAGAAAAACACTTCAGAGTATCATACAAGAAAGGAGGAAGGCCGCCAAAGTATAGCAAAAAAGAAATATTAGAAGCAATTTTCTATGTATTGCGTACAGGGTGTCAATGGCGGTATTTACCAAATGATTTTCCGCTATGGAAGACTGTGTATGAGCAGTTCAGGCAATGGAAGAAGCAGGGAATTTTTGAGAAAATGAATTATGAAATTACAAAATATAGTAGAAGAAAAATAGGAATGAATGAGCAGCCGAGTGCCTGTATAGTAGATAGTCAATCTGTAAAGACTACAGAAAAGGGGGGATCAAAGGCTATGATGGAAGTAAAAAAGTAAAGGGTAGAAAAAGGCATATAATTACAGACACTCAGGGTTTTATACTAGGTTGTTACGTAGGCGCTGCTAACGAAAATGATAGAGATGGTATTAAAATAGCATTAAACAATATGAGAACAAAATATACTAAAGTTAAAAAAATGTGGGCTGACATGGGATACCAAGGAAGAAATTTAAAGAATCACATAAAGGAAGAATATGACATAGATATTGAAATTGTTAAAAGGCCTCCATGTAGATTTTGGGTGCACAAAGATACTCCACCTGAGCTACTACCAACAAGAGAACAAGGGTTTAAAGTACAGCCAAGAAGATGGGTTGTAGAAAGGACTTTTGCTTGGGTTAATAGGAATAGAAGGCTATCGAAGGAGTATGATTTACTCACAACATCCACTGAGAATTTCATATACCTAGCTATGAGTAGGGTTATGTTAAAGAGGGAATATGCTTGAATTTACTAGTTTCCGGACAACCTCTAATTCAGCGTTCTCTATCTTTAAAGCTTTATTTTCTGCTTTTAAGTTTTCTATCTCTGCTTTCAGTTTTTCTATTTTTTGCTGTAAATTTTTGCAAAGTTCTAAAAGGTTTACCACATTACCTCACTTTTGCTCTATGATTATCTTTTTAGATCACTTTGTCTACCTTATTCTACCACTCCGCTGAACGGATACCTTGGGTTAGCTATAGCTAACACCACAATTGTACTAACATTGTGATTTGAGAACAACCTTCACCAGAAAGGGTGTCATTCCAGTGTTAAGCACTGGAATGACGAGAGGTAACGCAAGAAGTTTACTCTTAATAAAAACCTGATGATGAATCATTATTACCAAATTTCGGCCTATTTCTGTTGCTGAAACCAGAACGAGGACGAGGAGGCCTCTTATGGTGACTTCCTCCAGGTTTTCTACTAAATGAATTATTGTAATAATTATCCCTGTCATTTGGACCATCTTTCCTTTCCTCGTTGTAAAGCTCACCTTCAAAAAACTCTCCCGTCTCTTGATCAACCCGACGTCTTGACAACTTTGGACACCCACCTTTTTCGAAGTCAATTACTAGTGCTTTGAAAGTATCATCTTGTTTAAGTACGCTCTCTATAGAATCTATATGTTCATTAGCTACTTCACTTATGTGCATTTTTCCTTTTCTGCCATTAAGAAATTCAAGCTCTACAATAGACTTCTCTATTCTTACAACCTTGACATCAACTATAGAACCTTGTTCTAGTTCTGTTATTGAATCAATCATCATACTCTTTGCAATTTCAGCTTCAGTGCCACTCGTAGCAAAAACAGAAACTTTACCATCATCTCCTATTTCAATTTTTGCATTACTTCTTTCACACACACTGCGTATATTTTTCCCCTTAGAACCTATAGCAGCAGAAATTTTGTCTTTATCTATGTAAAATGATAACATCCTTGGTGCATGGTCTTTGATATCATCACTGTGTTCTGAAATCACTGCATTCATTTTTTCTAAAATATGTAATCTTCCAGCTTTTGCCTGTTCTAAAGATTTTTCAACAATTTCAAAGCTTATACCAGAAATTTTCATGTCCATTTGTAGCGCCGTAACCCCTTCACTAGTTCCTGCTACTTTAAAGTCCATATCACCAAGATAATCTTCATCACCAAGTATATCGGAAAGTATTACATACTCGTCTTTATCTTTGATGAGACCCATAGCAATTCCAGCAACAGGGGCCTTTATTGGCACACCCGTATCCATTAAAGCAAGAGAAGTCCCACAAACTGTTGCCATAGAAGAAGAACCATCAGACTCCAAAATTTCGGACACTACTCTTATTGTATAAGGAAATTCAGACTTATCGGGTAAAACAGGATGAATTGCTTTCCAAGCAAGTTTGCCATGACCGATTTCTCTTCTTCCTGGTGCACGCGCAGCAGAAGTTTCTCCAACAGCAAATGAGGGAAAGTTATAATGCAACATGAAATGCTCACGTCTATCCCCTTCAATATCATCCACAATTTGCTCATCTTGAGTGGTGCCAAGAGCAGTAACAACCAGTGCCTGAGTATTGCCTCTTGTAAATAGTGCAGAACCGTGAGTTTTGGACAGAATATCAACTTCAACTTCTATCTGACGTATCTCATCATGCTTACGACCGTCTATCCTTACACTTTTCTTCCTAATTATTTCACGTACTAAAGATCTTTCAAAGTTTTTTACTGCATACGTAATTAACTTTTCGTCTTTTCCAGTTTCTTTAAGAGTATTCAATATATTCTCTCTGATCGCTTCTAGAGCTTGAACTCGCTCTTGTTTTACTGTTTGCGAATATGCTTTTTCAAAATCTTTACCGTATTTTTCGAGCTCTTGTGTTATATCTGATGCATCAATAGGGGCAAAGCTCTCAGGTTTATTGCCAATTGTATCAGCAAACTCTTTTATGAGCTTAATGACAGGCTTAAGGTGTTCATGGCCAAATTTTATTGCATTAAAAACATTTTCTTCAGAGAGCTCTTTCACTTCTGATTCAACCATTAAAATTGAATTTTCATCACCAGACAAAAACAGATCCAAGCTGCTTGCTTTCATCTCTTGAACAGAAGGGTTGAGTATATAGTTATTATTTTCATCACAACCAACCATCACTCCAGCTATAGTAAAGTGAAAGGGAACACCAGAAATTGCAAGAGCTGCAACAGCACCAATCAATGCTGGCACTTCAGGAGGATTGACTGTATCATAAGTTAATAGATTGCACACCACACTAATTTCATCATGAAATCCTTCTGGGAATAGTGGTCTTATACTTCTATCTATTACTCTTGAGATTAAAGTTTCTCTATCAGATGGCTTGCCTTCTCTTTTAAAAAACCCGCCAGGGATCTTACCCATGGCATAGCTTTTTGCGATAAACTGCACATTTAAAGGTAGGAAATCAACGCTTTCTTCCTTCTTTTTACGTACAACAGTTACTAAAACAGAAGTATCACCGTAATTTACAACTACTGAACCATGAGCTTGGCGTGCTATTTTTCCTGTTTCTAAAGATAAGGCACGACCACCCCACTCTATAGATTTTTTTATAATTTTAAACATATTAAATTCCTCGATTATTTTCTAATGCCTAACTTCTCTATTAATTCCTGATAGGCTTCATTACCAAATTTACGCTTTATATAATTTAAGTGCTTGCGTCTTCTACCTATCAATATAAGTAAACCACGCTTAGAGTGATGGTCATGCTTGTGCACTTTAAAATGCTCAGTTAAGTTACTGATCCTCTCGGTCAAAATTGCACATTGTACAAAAGATGAGCCTGTATCATCTTCTTTAATTGCATATATATTTATCAAACTCTTTTTCTTTTCGGATGTTATCGACATCTAAACCTCATTTTAAATATTAAAAACACGAATAGGTTTCACACAACCATAAATAAAACTGCAGATTGCAATAGGTACACTACCCACCACCGTACAACAAATATCATGATTCTTTAAATTACGCAAGTTATTTAATACAACTTCCTGACCTTTTCTGATTTTCCCCGCATCTTCTAGGGAAATTTCAACTTTGAACATCGATTTTAAAGCCGATTCAATGGGGATGACGAAACTTTTTGTATTACTCCCTGTCACTCCATCATCTTCTGTCATCCCACCCCCCTCTGTCATCCAAGTAGCTGACACTGGGATGGCTTTGTTGCATCGCTCTTCGGATAGTAGGTAACGCACAATAAATTTATGAAGCTATCTCAAATTTAGCCATACCAATATCAGTGAACTTATTGAGCAAATAGCATTTAACAAGTAGTTCCTTCTCTCTATTTGTCTCAGATTTATTCCTAAAACTAAACCCGAATGTTTGTTTCAGTTGCGAGAAAAAACTTTCTATATAAGATCTTTTTCCATAACTCATCTCTTTTTTCCACTTCTTTATACCATCTTCATCATATGACTTTATGAGCTTGACTGCAGAATTTCTCTCAGCCATATAGTCTAACTTTGGATGCTCTGCTGCGTTGTTTTTCGGAGGAATTTTCGTTTTTATACCATATTGATTACACAGCTTATAGAGCTTTTCTCTGTCATATGCCCTATCTGCATATAGTACTTTTATGACATACTGAAAATCGACTTCTTTTAGCAAATCACAAGCTCCATAGTGATCAGAGTAGACACCGTTACTGTATTTTACAGCTATGGCTTTTTTGTTGTTTATATTCAACATTACGTGCAATTTTCTCGTTTGCTCATAGCCACGATATTTTCTGTCAGTGCTATTTTCCTTGCTGTGACCAGGAGTGTTGTTGTATATACTAATTCCTGTACTGTCTATAGCAATTTCGATATCTTCCATATTATTTTTATCAATTCTGCAATCATTTATCTTAATATTAAGTTTCTTAAACCTTCTTGATGCTTGTGAATAGCTGATAACTGCCAAATCTCTTCCTATTTGTTGCAAATACCCTTTTATAAACCCGACTGTTTGTCTTAAACCAATTCTAAAGAAACTGACGATTATATGCACCAAAATCACAACTTTATCACTATAAATATAGTTGCCGCCCTGCATTTTTGGACAATTCTCGTACCAATTTTCTATGGCGTCATTGATATAACAAAAAATGCTTCCTCTTTCTTGGAGAAATTTGTTATATTCATGGCAGTTACTGACTCTCATTTTTTGTGGCATATTTTTTCTTCAACAGTTAAATGGCTATTTATAATGAATTTTGTCAGTAACTGCCAGTTCTTTTTACTTGAGCGATGCAACAAAGCCCACTGGGATCCAGTTTCACCTTGTGATGGTGTCATGAAAGTAGCTGACACTGGTTTCCATCCAAGACGGTGTCATTCCTTACTATTACCCACAAATATAAATGGACTAAAAAGTAAAATATTACAATATTAAAGTTTGCAAATATTGAGGGTGTAAAATGGCAAGTAAAAGTAGTGAATGGGCTAAAAATGAATTTGGAGATAAAAGGTTAACTGAGCGATTAGTAAAGATTGCTGATATGTTTGACAAAATTACCTGAAAGTTAGATTAATCAAGCATGTGAAAGTTGGTCAGAAGCAAAAACAGCATAACGTTTTTTTCAAAATGAGAATGTAAAAGAAAGTGATATTTTAGCTACACATATTAATAAGACGGTTGAGAGAACAAAAGCTCACAAGAGGGTTCTTGTCATTCAAGATACCAGTTACATTGTATATAATAACCATAAAAAAACAAGCGGATTAGCAAATTTGTCCAGTTATGATACTGCAAAAGGTATTATAATGCATACAGCTCTTGCCGTTAGTATAGAAGGTTTGGTACTAGGGATACTAGATCAAAAAGTTTATTCAAGACCTGAAGAAACTGAGAACCTTAAAAAAAAGAGCGATCGCATTGAAGATAAAGAAAGCGTAAAGTGGTTGGAAACTTTAAGAAAAACAAATAATATTATTGATCCAACTCAAACTGAGACTATAACTGTATGCGATAGAGAAGCAGATATATATGACTTTTTTGAGCTTGCACATAATCTTAATTCGGCAGTGCTAGTTAGAGCATGCAGAGATAGAGCAGTAAATAGAAAATCTCGATATCCTGAAAAAGGTGAGCAGAAGTTATGGGCATTTATTAAATCCTCTCATTGTGCAGGTACGGTAGAAGTTGAAGTTCCTGTAAAAGATAATAAGCCAAAAAGAACAGCACGTTTGGAAGTTAGATTTGGAAAGTTTATGATGAATCCATCTAAGAATAATATTAGGCATAAGACGGAAGAACTACCTAAATTACCACTTTATGCAGTTTATGTTGTTGAGAAAACTCCCCTTCCCTTAAAAAAAACCGCTAGAATGGATGCTATTAACGAATCTTTCAGTTAATACTTTCGATGAAGCTGTTGAAAAAATTAGTTGGTATCAACTATGTTTTTTAAAAATTTTTTTATTTGTGTAATTTTGCAAATTATATGGGCAATAAAAACCCGTTTGTCATAGAAATAGAATTTTATATCAAACAGCTACCACAGCAATTTCTGCTTAAGCTAATGAATATGTGCTTTAAGTCTGTGTGGACGCACATATTCATTAGCCAATTTCAGTTACCGTTGTGAAGATTTTTAAGTATGCAAATTAATTGCTTCTTTAAGTCTTGTATTAGCAATTATAGCATTTCTCATAATAGTCCGAATAGGTCATAGGAAGGCAGAATCAACAGCACGACGAAAGGATTCGAATAGAGGAATGTTTTTCCTGGCTCTGTTTTTTATAGCAAACCAATGATGCTCAATTTTGTTAAAATCTGGAGAATAAGGCGGCAGATACAAAATTTCTGCACCGACTCCTTTAGCGAGCTTGATAAGCTTATCAGACTTATGAAAAGTAGCATTATCAAGAATGACAGTTTGTCCAGGTTCTAAGATCGGTGCCAAAAATTGCTCAAACCATCCATTAAAAATATCCATATTACAGTGGCCTTCAAATGTTAATGGAGCAACTATCTTTCTTCTACTTAAGGCTGCAACCATGCTGATTCGTTGAGTTTTTTTTCCAGATTTTAGGGCATAAAATCGCTGTCCTTTCTGGCAATACCCATATGGATAGTCCTCCGTGTTATCAATCCCAGACTCATCTATATACACTAAGTTTTCTGGTTCTTTTGTTGCTATAATTTTTAAGAATTCAGCACGTTTTTCTTCGTTCCTTTCCTTGTATCCATATGTCTTTTTTTGCGCGTAAATCCAATTTTTCTGAGAGCTCGGTGGATCGTTTCGATACTAACGTTGCCCCAAAGTTTAGCCATTTCCGACAGAGTTTTTCTACCGTGTTTTTTAGCAAATTCGATAAACTTATTCCAGTCGATAATTTTCTGATTGTAACCTCCATTACCGAGTTTTTTGACTGAAAGTCGCCTGTTTCTTTTTTTCTTTGCTTCCACTCCCACAAAGTAGTTCGTCCAATTTTAAATCTTGCTGCCACTGCTTCTCTGCTTTCCCCTTCGTCTAGTGCTTCCATTGCTTTTTTTCTTAAATCATAACTATATGCTGCCGGCATCCAACCTCCTTATCGCCATCTATCCTTAATCTTATCATATCCGGACTTCTGTGGAAAGAGCTATACTATAATTTTACGCATTAGGGCTGTTATAGCCACCATCTTCTTCTTACCACTTTCAACAAGCTTAGAATAAAAGGCGCCAAGTATAGATTTTGACCTTGTAGCAGCCATAGCGGCTGTAAAGAGCTTTGAACGAACGTTACTTCTACCACCTGTAATCCTTCGGTAACCAACAGCTTTACCACTTTCTTTTGGATGCGGTGCAACTCCGGCAAGACTTGCTACTTCTTTTCTATTTAAGTAACCAAGCTCTGGCATTAAACACAAAAAATCTTGTGATAACTTTTTACCTATTCCAGGAACTGTTTTAAGAATTTTTTGGTGTTGTTGTAATTCGCGGCTTTCATCAATAATCTTTTGTATAGTATCATTGAGTTCGTTTATTTGACTATCGAAAAACTCAATGGTCTTTTGACAGCTTTCTTTTATATGATCATTTTCCGGTGCTTCAAGTCTGCATTTTTCTTGAGTTCTCATTTGCGTAATATCATCACGACGTTGACAAAGTGCAGCCAAAGTTGATTGTTCTGTAGAGGTAGGTACAAATAGAGAGATAGTTCTATGGCGTTCAAATCCATATTGAGCAAGAGCTCTTGCATCTGATCTATCAGACTTTGCTAAAGTTCCGTGAGATAAAATAAAGCTTTTTACTTTACGAGTATTAGCTCGATGCACGGCAATATTTTTGTCGGTAAGAAAATGTGATAAGCCAAGCTCATATTTCCCTGTATTTTCTAAAGTCACTAAAGCATTAGGTAGAATATCTGAAAACTCTTGAAATAATTGTTGCCAACCAGAAGCATTATTATCAAATTCGACAGCATTCTTCTGTTTGTGAATTGCAACGACATTTTTAAATTTTCCGATGTCAATGCCAATAAAATTTTGATAAGATGTAACCATAATAAACCTCGATAGTTTTAGTTAATTTAAGATTGTAAACGGGTGCATATATATGTCCCAAGCAACTATTCAAACGTATCGAGAGATAGGGCTAGCGTACCTTGATACCAACGGTTGTAATACCAATTTCCTTTCGGTCGCGCACGCCCGCTATTCCTAGTGAGCAGGGTTATCTTTCTCTCTTATCTCTTTTATATCACGTTTTTAACTTACAATTGCCTTAGATGGAAAATAGAGATATTACATAAAATTTTAAATCCGGTCTCAAAGTTGAAGAATGTAGGCTTGGAATAGCAGAAAGACTAATGAGATATCTAACAGTTATGAGTATTATTGCTTGGAGGATCTTCTTTATTACATCAATTGCAAGAGCTAACCCAACATTACCATGTATAGCTCTTTCCACAGAAGTCCGGATATGATAAGATTAAGGATAGATGGCGATAAGGAGGTTGGATGCCGGCAGCATATAGTTATGATTTAAGAAAAAAAGCAATGGAAGCACTAGACGAAGGGGAAAGCAGAGAAGCAGTGGCAGCAAGATTTAAAATTGGACGAACTACTTTGTGGGAGTGGAAGCAAAGAAAAAAAGAAACAGGCGACTTTCAGTCAAAAAACTCGGTAATGGAGGTTACAATCAGAAAATTATCGACTGGAATAAGTTTATCGAATTTGCTAAAAAACACGGTAGAAAAACTCTGTCGGAAATGGCTAAACTTTGGGGCAACGTTAGTATCGAAACGATCCACCGAGCTCTCAGAAAAATTGGATTTACGCGCAAAAAAAGACATATGGATACAAGGAAAGGAACGAAGAAAAACGTGCTGAATTCTTAAAAATTATAGCAACAAAAGAACCAGAAAACTTAGTGTATATAGATGAGTCTGGGATTGATAACACGGAGGACTATCCATATGGGTATTGCCAGAAAGGACAGCGATTTTATGCCCTAAAATCTGGAAAAAAAACTCAACGAATCAGCATGGTTGCAGCCTTAAGTAGAAGAAAGATAGTTGCTCCATTAACATTTGAAGGCCACTGTAATATGGATATTTTTAATGGATGGTTTGAGCAATTTTTGGCACCGATCTTAGAACCTGGACAAACTGTCATTCTTGATAATGCTACTTTTCATAAGTCTGATAAGCTTATCAAGCTCGCTAAAGGAGTCGGTGCAGAAATTTTGTATCTGCCGCCTTATTCTCCAGATTTTAACAAAATTGAGCATCATTGGTTTGCTATAAAAAACAGAGCCAGGAAAAACATTCCTCTATTCGAATCCTTTCGTCGTGCTGTTGATTCTGCCTTCCTATGACCTATTCGGACTATTATGAGAAATGCTATAAATGATGAGTTGTCAAGTTTCACTTTAGAAACAGCAGCTAAGTATACAAGAATTTTAAAAAAAATTGATCTCTTGGAACAATTAGAAAAAGATTTCAGAAAAAATAATATTTTAAAAGATTCTTTAAATTTAGAACAAAGTGAAAAGAGTCAAGGAAAAGATAGATCACACGAAGTGAGTTTGGAAGGTAGAAAGCAAAAGGAAGGTACTTTTGAGCTGCGAAAAGAAGAACAGCCGAAAGAAAAATTAGGTGGTAATCGCATGAGGCAAATAAAGCGACCAACAACAGCACCTCCGGCTGCTCCAGATTCGAGGAAGGTACGCTTTAAATCAGAAATATCCTCAGATGGAGAAAGCAAGGCAAAGTCTACATCTTCTTTACTAAAAGGAGCTAATAGTTTTAGTATGCCTGATGCTAAGGAAAATCCTTCTGAGGATTCAGGCTATGAAAGTTCATTAGATCAGGGGTCTGAATATGAAGACATATCAAATTATCAAGAGAAAAAGCAAAAGGAAAATCCTTTATATGAGCAGAGAGAAGATTCAGGCTATGGAAGTTCATTAAATGAAGAGTCTGTATACAAAGAGATATCAAATTATCAAGAGAAGAAGAGTAAAATTTTAATAGAAAATTCGCAGAGTTCAAAATCGCCCAAAGAAGAGCCAATTTATGCAACAGTTCCTAAAGAACATATAGAAGCAAAAAGAGAACGTAAGCAGAAACAACAACCTCAATCCCTCGTACCACCAAAACCACCGCAAGTGCCAAAAAAAATGTTTACTACTGGTCAAGAAGTTAGACAAGAATCGAAAGTGGTAATCAAAGATAAACCTGCAGTACCGCCAAAGCCTAAAAATCTAAGCCGTGCTAATCAAAAAGTAAGCACAGAGCCAAAAGTAGTAGGAGTAATTCTTAAAAAATCAGCTGAAAGAGTACCACTAAAATCTGAAAATCAAGACAATAGGAAATCAGCACAAAAAGCTGCTGGTAAGGCGATACCAAAAGTAGCAGCAGCTACTATGAAAGGAGGAGCTAATCGCGAGATGGGCAGTAAAGTAAAGGCATTAAAAGAAAAATTTGAGCAAAATCAAGCAAAAGGAAATGCTAATGTACAGCTTGCTGAAAGCAAAACCACTCCAGCAGCACAAGCGGATATCGGTGTGAAGAAAAAACAATCTCATTCATTTCTAACAGAGAATAAAAGATCTGCAACGAAACACGTAACAGCAAAATCTGATCCAAAATCTCATGTCAGCAAAAATTCCCTTCTCACGCATGCAAATGTAAAGGAAATGGTTGCACAAATTGAGAAAGGAAAAGGAGGAAGATAGTAACATTTGGGAAAAAAACATATGTGTCAAGTCAAGAGATTGTGAGCAAATTTAGGAAATTATAGCTAAACTGACTTAGATTTACCGACAATTTGAAAAACCGTCATTCCGCTAACTATAGTATTTTCAAAAGCGAATGATAAAGGTATAATATGTTTTTTTAAAGTAGGGAAAGCGATGGTATATAGTGTAGATTTAAGGGAAAAAGCAGTGTCTTTGGTAGAAAAAGGAAAGTCAAAGGTTGAAGTTGCAGAGGTTTTTGAGATAGGGATAGCAACACTATATAGATGGCTAAAAAAGAAAGCTACTGGCCAAGGTCTCAAAGCGGTAAAAAGTACTGGTTTTATTCGAAAAATAGATCCAGAAATACTCAAAGAATATGTCAAAAAACACCCAGATCACACACTAGCAGAAATGAAACAAAACCTTGGCTTTGGGATAAGTGCAATTTGGTATAGATTAAGACAGCTAAAAATAACCTTTAAAAAAAGTCACATTCTATCAAGAGCGCAATCAAGAAGATAGGCAGCAATTTATCGATAAAGTCTCAAAAATAGACCACTGTAGCATTTTATATATAGATGAAGCAGGAGTTGATAATAGACTATACCGAGAATATGCACGAGCTCCAAGAGGAGAAAAAATATATGCTGATGTTCCAGGAAAAAAGCGGGAAAGAGTGAGTATAATAGGTGGATGAGAAGTTTATTGCACCAATGACCTTCACAGGAGGGTGTAATAAAGATATATTTAATGTATGGTTAGAGCGAAGATTACTTCCACAATTACAGCGTGATACAACCATAGTTATGGATAATGCTACATTCCATAAAACTCCCAAAACAAAGTCATTAATAGAGTCTTTTGGCTGTCATTTGCTTTATCTTCCAACATATTCACCTGATCTAAATCCGATAGAGCATTGTTGGCACACCATCAAAAGTTGCCTCAGACCTCTAATGCATCAATGTACAGACTTACACCTTTTAGTTGGTAATACCATTTTAGACGTTTATCATTCGTTTTAGAAAATACTATAGTTGAAATAGCGCAGTTACTCACCCCATAAATTTGGTGCTCTCTTTCAATCAAAGGTGTCTTGCTGCTTGAAATGTTTTCTTTGTAAAAATTTGGCTTATCTTTATATCATCTCATTCAAACAGCATTAACATAACTTGTGCCTTTTTTGGATGTAGAAATTTTCTAGGAATTGTCTTTTTGAATTCTATGGTATTTTGTTTAACATTGAAACAAGAGGCCAGTGTCACGCACTGGCATGACACCCATTTGTTCCTATAGTTGTCTTTTCTCGTCTACCTTATTTTGCCACTCTGCTGAACAGATACATAAAGAAAGTGGAAAATTGGACATTCTCAACTCGGCTCCTGCAGATTAAAAATTAAGTTGAATAAAAATTGGATTTGACGCAGTTTTTTCCCATAGTTTAAGAAATTAAAAGTTTAACGATTAGAATTATAATTACAAACCACAATAAAAAATAGACTTTTCCATTTGATTTATTTTTAATTTGGATGTTTTCTAATTTTTTATCAGCTATTAGGTTTAATTTTTCTATAAGGCTAAATATCCCTTGGATTGTTTTTACAGGATAAGAACTTCTAATTTTTTCCCTATACCCTATTTTATTTTCATGTTGACTGCTTATCCACGCTTCAACTACTTTCCACATATTGATTTCTGAGTAGATCTTTCTACATGTCCCTTCCAGTAAAATCATAGTTTTCTGCAGCAATAACAATTGTGTTTGAACTTTCATATCAAAATCACCAGTTATTTTTAATAGCTGAGCAAGTAAACTAGCAAATGAAATCTTCTGTATAGGCTGCCCAATAATGGGTTCACCTATTGCCCTGCAAGCTGTGACAAAATTTCTATGCTGTGATGAAACATAACCAGCCCTAAAGTGCATTTTTGCAACGTGATCATAATCCCGATTTAAAAAGCCTTTGAGTATCTCTATAACGTAATAGCATGTCTCACGATCTATTCTACCCATGATTCCACAATCCAGGGCAATAATATTGTTATTACTATCAACCATTAGATTTCCAGGATGCATATCAGCATGAAAAAAACAATCCCTGTATACTTGATTGCAAAACGATTCTATAAGATTGATAGCTATTTGCTTACGATTATTCAGTTTTTCAACTTCGTATATTGGCGTTGCTTCTATCCATTCTAATGTTAAAACCTTTTTCGAAGTTCTATTCCAATCTATTTCAGGTACGTAAAAACCTCTGTCATTTTTTGTGTTTTCCTTTAGTTCCGAAGAGTGAGCAGCTTCAAAACGTAGATCTAACTCTAATCGGCAAATTTCAGCAAAAGTTTTGACTAATTCAATTGGCCTCAGCCTTTTTGATTGTTCGCTAAATTTTTCTGCAATTTCTGCAAGCCAAGAAAGCATTTTTATATCCCTTGAGAATGTTTTCTCAATATTTGGCCTTAAAACCTTCACAGCAACTTCCTTACCCTCAGTTGTAACCGCTCTATGCACCTGAGAAATCGATGCTGCTGCAATTGGCTTTTCAGAAAAGCTTGAAAAAATGTCGCTCAATTTACAATTAAACTCACTTTCTATAGTTTTAACTGCTATTTTATGTGAAAATGATGGCAATCTATCACATATCAATAACAAGTTATTTGTTATATCCTCATTTAAAACATCAGTACGTGATGAGATAGACTGCCCAAACTTAATGAACACCGGACCTAATTTTTCAAGAGCACACTTTAGCTTGTGGCCTTGTATTTTATTTATTGATTTTTTTGATGGTGGAAGTAAATAAGGTAATATATTGTAACGCGTCAGCACCGTAGTTATGTGCAGAAGACGCAAAATATTTTGAATCATTTCGCTGCGTAACTGCTAAATATTTCATTTAGGGTTCTATTTTTCATAATCTCATCAGGCTTGCCTTGGCAATAGATAGTATTATTTATACAAATTATGTAATCTGAGGATGGTAGAGCAGAGTTAAGATCATGAGAAGTCATAAGAATCGATACCAATCGTTTTTTTGCTATTTTATTTATAATATCATAAAATTTAGCCCGCGCGTTAATATCCATTGCACTAACTGGTTCATCTAGAATGATCAAGTCAGGCTCTGCAATTAAACAACGTGCAAGCAGTAATAATTGTGTTTGCCCTGCAGAAATTTCTAACACTTGATTTTTCAAAATGTTACCGATACTAGCCAACTCTATCGTTTCTGTAATAATGGATTGATTTTTCTTTAGTCTTTTCAAGGAGCTATTTAAAAGAAAATATTCAACTGTTATTGGCATCAAATTACTAATACTAAAATTTTGCGGCATGTAGCTAATTTTTGTGTTCTCAGCTAACACAATATTTCCAGTATAATTTTTATTTATACCAGCAATTGCTTTCACTAAAGAGGTTTTACCTCCACCATTTGGACCAAGTATTGTAATTATGTCTCCTCTTTCCATGAACATATTGATATTGTCAAGGATTCTTTTACCATCATATGCGAGAGCAAGATTTTCTATTTTTAGAACACGATTATTGACATTATTCAATTTATTGACAAAATTTAACTTCTTCTCAACGTTTATATGAGACATTTACTGGCTTTTTTTCTATTACTTTCACTTACACTATACTATAATATTGCCTTTTCATCCAATTTAAAAGTTGTAGCTACAATCAAACCTATCCACTCACTTGTAGCTTCTGTTACAGAAGGGATTTTAGAACCGGAATTGCTTGGCTATGCAACATCTGCACATAATTATATATTAAAGCCATCTGATGCGAGTAATTTAGAATCAAGTGACG
This sequence comes from Wolbachia endosymbiont (group A) of Aleiodes leptofemur, assembly GCF_964028465.1. Taxonomy (NCBI): domain Bacteria; kingdom Pseudomonadati; phylum Pseudomonadota; class Alphaproteobacteria; order Rickettsiales; family Anaplasmataceae; genus Wolbachia; species Wolbachia endosymbiont (group A) of Aleiodes leptofemur. The sequence continues at coordinate 152,663 of NZ_OZ034782.1, read as the reverse complement.
TTATATTTTATGTTGACGATAACTTAGAGACGTTTGTTCAAACTTTCGCCAAAAATAATAAAGAACTAGTGCAATTGTCAAAGGCAATCAACCTACTTCCTACTCGGCCACATTCATTTTCTAGAAAAATCACTCACATTCAAGATGAAAAAGATTTACACATGTGGCTGAGTCCCGAAAATGCAAAGAGCATGATACTTTCTATAAGTGCAACATTGTCTGACATAGATAAAGGAAATTCCCATCGATACAGTTCTAATGCAACAAAAGCTATAAAAAAAATAGACCAAGAAGTAAAAGAAATCATGAAAGAACTGAATGATTTTAAAAATCAAAAATACATCGTTACTCATGATGCTTATCAATATTTTGAAAAATATTTCGGTCTAAATCATCCAAGCGCTATTCTTTCCATAGAAGAGGATTCTTACATAGGTATGAAGAGTTTAATGAAGCTAAAAAAGATAATGAAGGAAGAAAACGTTAAATGTATATTTGCTCATTCACAGGAAGATAGCATAAAGCCTAACGCCCTTTCTAATGACGCAAAAATGGTAGTTCTTGATCCTATTGGATCAGACATAGAGCCTGGAAAAGATGCATATCTAGCTATAATCAATAGCATTGCACAAAATTTTAAGTCTTGTTTTGTTGAGTAATAAGTTCCCTTTTAGCTTACTGTTTTATTGTTCTATAAATCAAGAAGAAGTGAGTTTACAACAAATGGTGTCATTCCAGTCTGGAATCCAGCTTTTTCATAATCATCAAAACGTTGTATTTTAACATAAAATGGCTGCTTTTATGCTTACTAACTTAATAAAATTCCTGGATCCCAGTGGGCTTTGTTGCATCACACTTTATGAGATGGTGATTTATGGTAAATTCATGTAACTATCTCAAATTTAGCCATACCAATATCAGTGAATTTATTAAGCAAATAGCATTTAGTTCTTTTTCTCGATGTATCTCAGATTTATTCCTAAAACTAAATCCGAATATTTGCTTTAATCTTGAGAAAAACCCTTCAATATAAGATCTTTTCCCATAATTTACTTCTTTTTTCCATTCTTTCATGCCATCTTCACCGTATAATTTTATTAACCTAATAGCAGCATTCCTGTCAGACATATAATCTATTTCTGGATGTTCTGCCGCATTGTTTATTGGTGGAATTTTTGTCTTTATATCATATTCGTTACACAACTTATAAAACTTGTGCCTATCACATGCTCTATCTGCATATAGTGCTTTTATGGCATGCTGAAAATCAACTTCTTTTAGCAAATCACAAGCTCCATAGTGATCAGAGTAGACACCGTTACTGTATTTTACAGCTATGGCTTTTTTGTTGTTTATATTCAACATTACGTGCAATTTTCTCGTTTGCTCATAGCCACGATATTTTCTGTCAGTGCTATTTTCCTTGCTGTGACCAGGAGTGTTGTTGTATATACTAATTCCTGTACTGTCTATAGCAATTTCGATATCTTCCATATTATTTTTATCAATTCTGCAATCATTTATCTTAATATTAAGTTTCTTAAACCTTCTTGATGCTTGTGAATAGCTGATAACTGCCAAATCTCTTCCTATTTGTTGCAAATACCCTTTTATAAACCCGACTGTTTGTCTTAAACCAATTCTAAAGAAACTGACGATTATATGCACCAAAATCACAACTTTATCACTATAAATATAGTTGCCGCCCTGCATTTTTGGACAATTCTCGTACCAATTTTCTATGGCGTCATTGATATAACAAAAAATGCTTCCTCTTTCTTGGAGAAATTTGTTATATTCATGGCAGTTACTGACTCTCATTTTTTGTGGCATATTTTTTCTTCAACAGTTAAATGGCTATTTATAATGAATTTTGTCAGTAACTGCCAGTTCTTTTTACTTGAGCGATGCAACAAAGCCATCCCAGTGTCAAGCACTGGGATGACATCATCCTTTTTTTGGGATTCCAGCGTCACGCGCTGGAATGACACCTCTCTTGGGCTCTCTTAGCTATAAATATTAAGGAATTTACCAAACGAAAAAAAAGGCAAAAGAAGCCCCGTGGTTGGCTAATTAGAGGTTGTCCGGAAACAAGTAAAAGGCTATAATATCTGAAATTTTAGTACGGGGTAAAGATGAGAAAAAAGTATCCAACAGATCTAAGCGAAAGGGAATGGGCAAGAATAGAAAAACACTTCAGAGTATCATACAAGAAAGGAGGAAGGCCGCCAAAGTATAGCAAAAAAGAAATATTAGAAGCAATTTTCTATGTATTGCGTACAGGGTGTCAATGGCGGTATTTACCAAATGATTTTCCGCTATGGAAGACTGTGTATGAGCAGTTCAGGCAATGGAAGAAGCAGGGAATTTTTGAGAAAATGAATTATGAAATTACAAAATATAGTAGAAGAAAAATAGGAATGAATGAGCAGCCGAGTGCCTGTATAGTAGATAGTCAATCTGTAAAGACTACAGAAAAGGGGGGATCAAAGGCTATGATGGAAGTAAAAAAGTAAAGGGTAGAAAAAGGCATATAATTACAGACACTCAGGGTTTTATACTAGGTTGTTACGTAGGCGCTGCTAACGAAAATGATAGAGATGGTATTAAAATAGCATTAAACAATATGAGAACAAAATATACTAAAGTTAAAAAAATGTGGGCTGACATGGGATACCAAGGAAGAAATTTAAAGAATCACATAAAGGAAGAATATGACATAGATATTGAAATTGTTAAAAGGCCTCCATGTAGATTTTGGGTGCACAAAGATACTCCACCTGAGCTACTATAGCATTTCTCATAATAGTCCGAATAGGTCATAGGAAGGCAGAATCAACAGCACGACGAAAGGATTCGAATAGAGGAATGTTTTTCCTGGCTCTGTTTTTTATAGCAAACCAATGATGCTCAATTTTGTTAAAATCTGGAGAATAAGGCGGCAGATACAAAATTTCTGCACCGACTCCTTTAGCGAGCTTGATAAGCTTATCAGACTTATGAAAAGTAGCATTATCAAGAATGACAGTTTGTCCAGGTTCTAAGATCGGTGCCAAAAATTGCTCAAACCATCCATTAAAAATATCCATATTACAGTGGCCTTCAAATGTTAATGGAGCAACTATCTTTCTTCTACTTAAGGCTGCAACCATGCTGATTCGTTGAGTTTTTTTTCCAGATTTTAGGGCATAAAATCGCTGTCCTTTCTGGCAATACCCATATGGATAGTCCTCCGTGTTATCAATCCCAGACTCATCTATATACACTAAGTTTTCTGGTTCTTTTGTTGCTATAATTTTTAAGAATTCAGCACGTTTTTCTTCGTTCCTTTCCTTGTATCCATATGTCTTTTTTTGCGCGTAAATCCAATTTTTCTGAGAGCTCGGTGGATCGTTTGGATACTAACGTTGCCCCAAAGTTTAGCCATTTCCGACAGAGTTTTTCTACCGTGTTTTTTAGCAAATTCGATAAACTTATTCCAGTCGATAATTTTCTGATTGTAACCTCCATTACCGAGTTTTTTTGACTGAAAGTCGCCTGTTTCTTTTTTTCTTTGCTGCCACTCCCACAAAGTAGTTCGTCCAATTTTAAATCTTGCTGCCACTGCTTCTCTGCTTTCCCCTTCGTCTAGTGCTTCCATTGCTTTTTTTCTTAAATCATAACTATATGCTGCCGGCATCCAACCTCCTTATCGCCATCTATCCTTAATCTTATCATATCCGGACTTCTGTGGAAAGAGCTATACATTGAAGGTTAAAATTAAAGAATTTGGCTTTAGTAAATTAAAGGCTGGTGAGAGCAATAAATCAGCAAACTCTGGTGAAACAATGTATTTTGATCTTCCAAGAATGAACTTTGTTATTAATGGAAAGATTATAGATACAGTTTTAACCTCTGCGTTAATGGAAGGAGCTAAATATTGCAAAAGCAACCTTTTTAATGGTTATGATATATATAGTACTGAAACCGCAAGAAAAAAACAAAGAGAAATAGATACAGATCATGGTAGGGCTTTTGTTGATTCACTCCTAAAGGATCTTGAAAAGGAACTTGCACATAACGCGTTAAGTGAATTGTGGGAAAGTCATTGTGAAAATCCTGAAATTCCTGATTATCAGAAAACCAATTCGTACGGTAGAGATTTTGAGAGATTTTACAATGCTGGAAGAGAGCATATGCATCTATTACTCAAAGTAGGAGATGAGAATAAGAACTACCGACCATTTGTAAAAGAAGTTTTTAAGGAAATGTTTAAATATGCTGAAGCAGAAGTTCCGAGTGACCCTATCTTAGAAGAACTAGTTACTAATTGTAATCAAGCAGGATACTTGGCAGGTATATTTATTGAATATCACTCTGCACTTAGCAATTATCGATTAACAACGCAAGACCCTGACAAAGTAATGAATATTGATTACACTGGCCATAATAACATAAGAGTAAAGTCTGATATGGAAATACCTGTGACCAAATTTGATAATCCAGGGGAAAAAATATGTGGTCTATCCACCTCACTGGAATTTACACTTGAGTCTCAAGATGGAAAAGATGGTGTAACCTATAAAGACGGTAAATTATCACTCACTGTTCCCAAGGAATTAAAAAATTATAAAGAGGGAGATAGAAACTTGCTCTCTATTATTAGAGAATATTTTCAAAAATTCTGTGAAAAATTGGGATTTAAATTTGAGATGGCAACACAAAAAATAGAGCATGATTTAGACGATTCGCTGAAAGTAAACAGTCATCTTCAAGGCCTAAGAACGCCTATTTGTGGCAATAGCCATATAATTGGTCATTGAAAAGTAAGTATGTGCTGTAAGAACGAATGAAAGTTCAGTTAAGCTTTTTCTAAAGTATAGCATTTCTCCTAATAGTCCGAATAGGGTAAGATATGTGGGTAAGGTTATATTTGACTTACGTTATTTTTTTGCGATTGGTTAACTTAATGTAAGTTAAAGGTAAATTAAGTGGATAAGAAAAAGAAAGTATACTCATTTAAAGTTTCTCTAGACAAAAAAATCTACCGTGAGATGGAATTGAAAGCAGTCTTTATAAATTTGCAGAAACTATCATAAAGGCCTTTAGTTTTGAGTTAGATCATTCATTTGGTTTTTATAGCAATATAAATGATATTCGTAAAAGTAATGAAGTATACACTTTATTTTATGATATTGATTCTAGTATGACTGTTATGCCTAATGAAAAAAGCGTTGAAAATTCTTATATCTACAAGGTTTTTGAGCCAGATAAAAAAATGGTTTTTCTTTTTGATTATGGTGATAATTGGAAGTTCTTAGTAGAATGTTGTGGTGTCATTGAAGCAGAAGTTGGAAAAAGATATCCAAAAGTTACTAAAAAGCAAGGAGAAGCTCCTCCACAATATCCTGACTATGACGATGAGGAGTAACCACAGCAGGTAAAAGTTAAGCAACCTCTTTATATTTTGATGACAGTGATGTTAAAATAGGCACAATATCGTTAATCTAGCAGGTGTAGCCAATTAAAAGCAGAAGCGTAGCAGCATCAATAGACTCCTTTCAAAATTGAGAGAAGGAGTGTAAGATCAAATATCTGAAGGTGAAATATAAGGAAATAAAAGAGTTAGATGTATGGTCCCAGAGAGTGATGGTATACTATCATCATCATTTAAGGAGTCATTATGGGACAGATATTACATGGGTGCGCCAAAACAACACAGACGATTCGTAGAGCAATACAAAATAGAAAAGAGAGCATAGCAAAACTCTCCAAGCATTATAACCTTAATCCAAAAACTATTATTAAGTGGAGAAAACGTTCATTTACGAAAGATGCTGATATGGGTCGAAAGCATCCAAGATCAACTGTTTTAACGCTAGAAGAGGAAGCTATAATAGTTACATTTCGCAAGTATACACTACTGCCACTAGATGATTGCCTTTACGCTCTGCAGTCTACAATTCCGCATTTGACTCGCTCTAGCTTGCATCGTTGTTTACAAAGACACAACATTAGCAGATTACCAACTGTTGATGGAGAAGTTAAGTCAAAAAAGAAATTCAAACAATATCCTATCGGTTACTTTCATATTGATATTGCTGAAGTTAGAACTGAGGAGGGCAAATTACATTTGTTTGTTGCTATTGATAGGACATCCAAATTTACCTATGTTGAGTTGTGTAACAGTGCTACAAAACCCATAGCTGCTGAGTTCTTACGTAATTTGATTAGAATTTTACCGTATAAAATCCATACTATTTTGACAGATAACGGTATACAATTTACAAACCAGAAGCGTCATAAGTATGCTTTCCAACATATATTTGATAGAGTTTGCGAAGAGAATGTTATTGAACATCGTTTGACAAAAGTTAGCCATCCTTGGACGAATGGGCAAGTCGAGCGTATGAATAAAACTTTAAAGGATGCTACAGTTAAGAAGTATTACTATCAATCGCACCAGCAACTTAAAGAACACCTTTATAACTTTGTTATGGCTTATAATTATGCAAAGAGACTCAAAACTCTTAAGGGTCTTACTCCTTATGAATTTATATGTTATCAGTGGACACAGTCTCCAGAATTATTTATACTAAATCCACACCATCACACTCTGGGACCATACATCTTAGTATAAAAATTGCAAAATAAGAAAAATGTTATGTTATGTTAAATTAACTTGACTTGACTTGACTCATATGATACATTATATATAATAAATTATCTGTTCAAGCTAGGAGGTAGCACGATGGTTGAAAAGTCAAAAAAAACTGTTGTAGTGTCTGTCAGTCAACAAACAAGTGAGCAAGTTTCAGGAGGGGGATTAAGTAGTGGGCTAAAGTGTATAGAAACAGATGAGTTACCAATAGTAGGTAATCAAGATGATTACTATAACTCCATTAAACAGGATTTACTTTGGAGAATTTCAGACTTATTTGGTCCTTCCTGTCTTGATATAATGGAAGAATGGTTTGTTAAATTAGGTGGTTTACAATTAACAAATAGTCAAAAAGAATTAATTAGCGAGTTATACCCTATTATTAGGTATTCTAATTCTCTTGACACTTCAAAACTTAAACAATTTTTAGCAAAAAATGAGAATAACGCAGATCTAAAAGCTGTTCTTAATCTTAAAGTAGGAGCGAAAGAGTTCACACTACTACATATGCTTATAGAAGTGCTAGAAGAAAACATGTACAATGGTCGTACATTGATGGAGGATTTCTTAAAGGCAGGAGCTGATCCTAACATAAGAGACTATCAAGGAAATACACCTCTACATTACGCTGCTGCTCATCTTGGTCTTATAGACCACAGAACTGTAGGTTTACTCATTAAAAATGGAGCTGATCCTAACATTCAGAATCATCAAGGAGAAACATTTCTACATGTAGCTGTACCTCTTGCTAGAGATTATGAAATGGATGATTTTATGAAATATGTGGATAATTTTAAAATAGAGAATAAGAATGGAAAAACTCCTATGCAAATTGCGATTGACAATTGCAATTACTATCTCATAGAGCACTTATTCACTGAAAAGCAAAAGAAATTGAATGAAGAACTAAATAAACTGGTCCTGGGTACATACACTTCTGACGATAAGTACAACTCATATAAATTTGACACTCAAGGTATTGAAAATTTGAAGAAGTTTTTGGATAAACATAAAAACACTGAAGATTTAAAGATTGTTTTGATTAGTAAGAACTATGAATATAATCTCCCAGAGCTTCAAGGTGATATGTGCACTGAATTGAGTAAGTTACTTTCAGTAGCGGCAACTCAATCGCAAGCAGGAGCAGATGAACAAGAGGCTGAGACAACTTCACACCAAACAGTAAATTTACCAAGTAAATGTTTATTTAACGTTTGTTTACCAGATAAATTAAACCAGCTAGATGAGTACTTGACAGAAGTATCAAAAGCTAAAAATATGGCTGAATTACAAAAAGTTGTGAATGAAGCTATCATATCTGGAGTAAGACTGAATTTTGCTAAAGATCAAAAGAATTATTTCACAGATCATGTAATAGAAAGAATTAACCAGCTAAAAGAAAGTCCAGAAGTCGCTAGCAATATAGTCTGTATATTAGTATCGAAGGGAGCAAGGTTAAGAAAAAGTGACAGTGTTGATAAATTGGAGGTTATAGGATCAGGGTTTGAAGCTCATAAAGCTAATATGATCAAAGCTTATCAAGAGTATCTCAATTTTACTCAGAGATTTCTGAAAATTGCAAAAAATGCAACCAATTCCGAGTTGAATAGCACAAAAATTGATAACTCTACTTTTTACTTAGAATATTCAGAAGATAGCACAATAGATGTTGCGAAGATTACAGATGGAGCAAGGAGTTTAGGACTCACTCAAGGAGAAATAGAATACGGAAGAAATATAATCAAGATCGGTAAAAATGAGGTAGAAATTATAACTCAAGGAGGAATAAGGAATTATACAGATCTTGTAGAAGATAGTAATATAGTGTTAATTTTCTGTACTAGTTTGGGAGAATTAGAAGTTAGGTTATACCCTCATAAGCAAAATAAAGACCAAATAAAGGTGGAAGTAAAAAACCAAGGTCTGCTGGAAAGTTTAAAGCACTGTAAAGAAGAACTAGGAAGGAATTGCTTGCTAGGAGGGTTATCAGTCAATAATGCAATAGAACAAGGATATTTTTTCAGATCTGGAAAACTTTGTCAACCTTCTGAAACACTTAGCGTTAACTCTTCATTAGGTGATATATCATTGTCTTCTCCTATACAAGAGAGTATACAACAGGTAGGATAGTCAGTTACATAATATTACAATGGAAAACCATGGTAATATTAAGTTAACATTTTAGGTATTTTTCCGAGTAAGTTATCTTATTTAAAGGTTTACCTGATGCTTATTTGTTTTTAAGCATGACATTTTTATGTTGTATTCAAATGAGAATGAACAATGATAGGCTGTGCTGGATCTTGCAATTTTTCGAGTTTCGTATCCGGTTTCAGAGTACTGTATAACGCAAAATTTATGCAAGCCAATCCAACAATCCCGCCAACTACCGCTATTATATGCATTTTTAGGATATACGATACAATGCTGCCTACCAATAAAACTATTCCAGCACTACCAGCCAGGATTGCTCGTTTTTGCTGTATTGCTTTTGTTGATGGATTGTCTTCTTTGCCTCCAGCATCACTATTAAAACATTTTCGAAAAGGAAAGCTATCAGAAATATTGCGTTCTTGCACAGCATTTTCTATTGAGAAGTTTTGAGCTTTTTTGCTGTTTTCAAATGTCAGGTGAAAATTTTCGTTATCTTCATTGTCTAATAATACTGGATCTAATGGCATTAGTCTTTGTGTTGACATCGCTTTTCTTCAGCATGTTCTATCATTGTTGGATTGAAATTATCTATATCTTCGCCATTTAATAATGACCAGTCTACTGATATTAGTCTTCTTGTTGACACCATTTTTTCTTTAGAAAAAAGAACCTCGGTTTCAGCTTTTTCCTTCTTTTCAAATGTCAGGTGAAAATTTTCGTTGTAAATTATTTTTGCTGTCAGAAGTTTCTGTGTATTATAATTACGCTTCTTCAATTTTTCACTAATACTTTTACCCTCTTCTATCTTTTTTAATAGCTTAAAAAGTTTTTCTGTATCTTGCTTTGTTAACTGGCTATCATCATTTGCCAATTCATAGGTTATATTTTTCCTGTTTTCGATATTTTTGAACTGTGGCATTATATTTCTTCCTCTACAATGGTTACTTGTATATACTTTTTTCATTAATATAGCATTTCTCATAATAGTCCGAATAGGTCATAGGAAGGCAGAATCAACAGCACGACGAAAGGATTCGAATAGAGGAATGTTTTTCCTGGCTCTGTTTTTTATAGCAAACCAATGATGCTCAATTTTGTTAAAATCTGGAGAATAAGGCGGCAGATACAAAATTTCTGCACCGACTCCTTTAGCGAGCTTGATAAGCTTATCAGACTTATGAAAAGTAGCATTATCAAGAATGACAGTTTGTCCAGGTTCTAAGATCGGTGCCAAAAATTGCTCAAACCATCCATTAAAAATATCCATATTACAGTGGCCTTCAAATGTTAATGGAGCAACTATCTTTCTTCTACTTAAGGCTGCAACCATGCTGATTCGTTGAGTTTTTTTTCCAGATTTTAGGGCATAAAATCGCTGTCCTTTCTGGCAATACCCATATGGATAGTCCTCCGTGTTATCAATCCCAGACTCATCTATATACACTAAGTTTTCTGGTTCTTTTGTTGCTATAATTTTTAAGAATTCAGCACGTTTTTCTTCGTTCCTTTCCTTGTATCCATATGTCTTTTTTTGCGCGTAAATCCAATTTTTCTGAGAGCTCGGTGGATCGTTTCGATACTAACGTTGCCCCAAAGTTTAGCCATTTCCGACAGAGTTTTTCTACCGTGTTTTTTAGCAAATTCGATAAACTTATTCCAGTCGATAATTTTCTGATTGTAACCTCCATTACCGAGTTTTTTGACTGAAAGTCGCCTGTTTCTTTTTTTCTTTGCTTCCACTCCCACAAAGTAGTTCGTCCAATTTTAAATCTTGCTGCCACTGCTTCTCTGCTTTCCCCTTCGTCTAGTGCTTCCATTGCTTTTTTTCTTAAATCATAACTATATGCTGCCGGCATCCAACCTCCTTATCGCCATCTATCCTTAATCTTATCATATCCGGACTTCTGTGGAAAGAGCTATACCTCCAGGGTTGCAGCTATACGAGCATTGTGATTTGAGTCTACCAGTACTGGGATGACAGCTAGGAGACAACCGTCATCCCGCTGCTTGTTAGCGGCTGAGATACCGCAGCGGTATGACGGTTCGCGGCGGCATGACGATAAGCTCGTCATACCGCTTTGTTAGCGGCTGAGATACCGCGAATGAATCGCGGTATGACGGTTCGCGGCGGCATAGTAATTCATCATCCCGCTGCTTGTTAGCGGAATCTATGCTGAGATATCGCGGCGGTATGACGTAGGGAAACCTTTCTTGGGTTAGCTATATCAATAGCATTGCTTTAAAAAGAGTGCCCATATTTTCAGTCAACCTTAAGAATTCACTAAAGATCCTATTCTTTTGTTCATCACTTGCGTTTTTCATTAAAGCCTGGGTTCTTTCTTTTATGCCAAAAAGATATAAAAATTCCCTTTGAGTTAAAATCTCACAATCTACATGCTTTAATGAATCTCTTAACGCTTGAAAGTTCACAAGTGCGGTAATATCACTATTACCAACATTCTCAAGAAAATTAGCATACTTATGTTGTTTTATCGATTGCAAAGTGCTCTTATATGCGGGGTATACATAACCGTAATCTACAATCAAAGCAGCTCCTTTATTATTATATATCTTCTTCTCAAGTTTTTTTAATATTTCAACCCCAACTGAACATATTTCCACCACTGCACCATTAAAAAATTTTCCATTTGTCATCTGAGTAGCTGACACTGGAATCCATGATTCTTTTTTTCTGGATTCCAGTGTCACGCACTGGCATGACACCAAGAGACTGCCATCATCTTGTTTTGTCACCATATTTTCATACCACCCCTCATCATGATATACAAACTGATCTATCGGAAGAGCGTCAAAGAACTCATTTGCTAAAAAAATGGTTGGTTGTTCTGGTAGGTTGTCAATATTTTTGTGCCAATTAACATCTAAGCTTTTTAATTTTTCCTTTTGTATCTTCCGTAAAGTAGGGCTTATTTCAACTAAGTGGATCAACATTGAATTAAAAAAGCTGCTGTATTTTTTAGTGACTCTTATTATATCGTGAATGAGTGTTCCTTTGCCTGGCCCAAGTTCAACTAGAGAAAATTTTGATGGCTTTCCTAATTTTTCCCATGTATGCATTATCCAAACTGCAATTACTTCACCAAATAATTGGCTGATCTCAGGTGCGGTAGTAAAATCACCATCCTTACCAAGCGGTAATTTACTTGTATAATAGCCGTATTTTTCATGGTACAAAACGGCATTCATGAAATCACTGATGGATATTGATCCTTGACTTTTGTCAATTAATTCGTGTATATAAGTGAGCATGTTATTAATAAATGTTTAACTATAGCGTGCCATAATATAAAATAGTAGAGTATTTATATATATAGTATAAACTTAAGTTTGTGAGTAATAGTGCTTGAGTTATGGACGACAAAAACACCGATTATGTTGCCCTTATACCTCAAGATGATAGTATTGAATACAAATTTGAAGAAGCTGTCAATTTTATAGAAAACAAGGTTATAAATGCTAATGGGCTAACTTTAGCGGAAGTGTTTCAAGTGCTAGTTCAAATGCTAAATGGTGATCTAGAGTTGGTAAAAAAAGTACTAGCATGTGCTAATATTATGGCAAAGCATGGAATGAAGGTAGCAAAAGAGTCGCAATTAAGCAGAGCTGATGTTCGCCGAGCTTTGGAAGGTAGAGAAAGTGTTGTCAATAGACAAGATTTTATAAAGAAACCACCTCTTCCACCTGCTATAAAATCGACCAAAAAGAAAAGTAGAGGTCTTTAGATGGCTGAATCTATAAAAAAATTTACTGTACAATGTGACTTCAAAGGACAAAGTTCACCTTTTGCAATATACATAGGAAATCCAAAAAGTGATGCTCATCCAATTCATCATCAAGATTCCTGGCTTGTAAAAGAACGTGGAGGAAATATCCCTAATAAAGTAAAAGAAAGTCTGCAAAAATTATATAAATTATCTCAAGAAAATGGAGTCTCTTTCTCAGAGTTATGCGCGTATGCCATTACTGTGGTTAGTAATAATGATAAAAAAAGTGACGACAAGGAGTAAGATAGTTTATAGCTCTTTCCACAGAAGTCCGGATATGATAAGATTAAGGATAGATGGCGATAAGGAGGTTGGATGCCGGCAGCATATAGTTATGATTTAAGAAAAAAAGCAATGGAAGCACTAGACGAAGGGGAAAGCAGAGAAGCAGTGGCAGCAAGATTTAAAATTGGACGAACTACTTTGTGGGAGTGGAAGCAAAGAAAAAAAGAAACAGGCGACTTTCAGTCAAAAAACTCGGTAATGGAGGTTACAATCAGAAAATTATCGACTGGAATAAGTTTATCGAATTTGCTAAAAAACACGGTAGAAAAACTCTGTCGGAAATGGCTAAACTTTGGGGCAACGTTAGTATCGAAACGATCCACCGAGCTCTCAGAAAAATTGGATTTACGCGCAAAAAAAGACATATGGATACAAGGAAAGGAACGAAGAAAAACGTGCTGAATTCTTAAAAATTATAGCAACAAAAGAACCAGAAAACTTAGTGTATATAGATGAGTCTGGGATTGATAACACGGAGGACTATCCATATGGGTATTGCCAGAAAGGACAGCGATTTTATGCCCTAAAATCTGGAAAAAAAACTCAACGAATCAGCATGGTTGCAGCCTTAAGTAGAAGAAAGATAGTTGCTCCATTAACATTTGAAGGCCACTGTAATATGGATATTTTTAATGGATGGTTTGAGCAATTTTTGGCACCGATCTTAGAACCTGGACAAACTGTCATTCTTGATAATGCTACTTTTCATAAGTCTGATAAGCTTATCAAGCTCGCTAAAGGAGTCGGTGCAGAAATTTTGTATCTGCCGCCTTATTCTCCAGATTTTAACAAAATTGAGCATCATTGGTTTGCTATAAAAAACAGAGCCAGGAAAAACATTCCTCTATTCGAATCCTTTCGTCGTGCTGTTGATTCTGCCTTCCTATGACCTATTCGGACTATTATGAGAAATGCTATAATTTCTCAATCAAGCACTACCCATAAAATTTCTCCAACTGCTCACTCCACAGCATCGGTATTTCCCTCAAGTCAGCTAACTTCAATCCTCTTGGTTGCCTTCCATTTACTATGTCTTCCTTAATCTTTGGTGCTAAATAATTCAGCCTTAAAATTTGTTGTATTCGTCTTGTACCTATATTAATTTTGGCACTTAACTCCTTCACACTTCCATATTTTCCCTCTTCTAGTTGCCGTTTCCACAGATGAGCTCTTACCACTGCTTTCAGTAACGCATTGTTTGTTTTTGCTTCTGGCTCTATTACTGTGCATTTCTTTCCTTTCTTTTTTATTGGTATAAATTCCACCTTATCCTCTGAACTCACCTCTATTCCATCCTCTCTCACCATTACTCCTTTTATTAACTTTTTCACTACTTCTTTCTGCTTTCCAAAACTTAAATCTTTCCGCTCTTCTCCCCATTTTTCATATAGCTGCTCCGCTTTCTCTATTACTTCTTTTTCCACTTCTCCAGCTACTATTGTTCGATTCACTGATTCACAATTTTTTCCCCTTAAATGATTATTGCATACGTAGTATCGATACCTTTTATTTTCCTTTTTTGCATACGTCAGCGTCATATTTACATCACAGCTCTTGCACTTAATTATTCCCCTAAGCAAAGCTTCCTCATATTTTGCTTTTTTATATGGTTGATTCCTTATCAATTCCTGCGCTTTTTGCCATTTTTCTTCTTCTATTATCGCCTCATGCTTTCCCTCATACTCTTTCTCATAATGCCGTATTTTTCCCATATATATTGGATTTGTTATTATTCTTCTCACTGTCGCTTTTTTAAAGATATCTGATTTTGTTCTGTAACCTTGACTATTTAGCTCCCTTGCCAATTCTGCCATTGATTTTAGCTCCAAATATCTTTCAAATATGTGCCCTACTATTTTCGCTTCTTTTTCATTTATTATTAATTCTTTATCTTTTACATCATATCCAAGCGGTAAAGTTCCACCCATCCATAACCCCTGCTCCTTTGATGTTGCTATTTTATTTTTTACTCTTTCTACAATCATTTCTCTTTCTAGTTGTGCTGCTCCTGACAATACCGTTTGTACAAATTTTCCCATTGGCGTATTATTATCAAATATTTGTGTTACTGCTACAAAATTTACTCGGTGCCTTCTAAAAAATGACGTTACTTCTATGCTGTCTTTTGTTTCTCTTGATAGCCTATCTAGCGTATATACTACTACACAATCTACTTCTCCTGTTTTTACATCTTCAAATAATTCCTTTATTGCTGGTCTTTCTAAATTTTTCCCTGAATATCCACCATCATCGTACCTTTTTACCAATGCTACCCATCCTTCTCGGCTTTTTATATATTTTTCACACGCTACACGTTGCGCATCAAGACTATTAAATTTTTGTTCTAGACCATCTTCATTTGACTTCCTAGTATATATCGCACATCTTACCTCTTTCAGCATCCTTTCTCCTTATCTCTCATTCCAAATAGAAGCGGCCCATTGTAACTCATTCCCATTATTTTTCCGGCTACTGCTGACAATGACGTGTAAAACTCTTCTCTGTAGATTAAACCCTTATCTGTTACCATTACCGCATGCGTCTCTTCTCCTCTCTCTAATATTAGCTCTGTTCCTGCTACTGGAAGTTTGTCACTACTTATTCTTTTTCCCTTCTCTAGCCGATCTGCCAGATACTCCAGTCTTTTTGCTCCTTTTCTTGACATTTCTCCATACGCTTTTTCCTGCATTCTATAAGCTAATCTTGGTATCAGATATTTCTTTGAGTATCTAGGCGCTTCTTTCCCAAATACCTTCTTCCACGTTTTTCTCAGCTCATCCAAAGGTTTTCTCTCTAAATTCATTACTTTCTTTTCTATTTCTTCCTCCATGTTTTCAGCCTCTCATAAATAACTTTTCAATTTTGTCCGTTTCTTTCTTCAATACTTCAGTTACTTCTTTACTATTTTTCGCATAATCTATTGCCGTCATCCCACATTCATCCTCTTGCTCTATTTCTCCTCCTGCCTCCACTAACTCTTCCACTATTTCTTTTTCACCTACCATACATCCTAGATGCAGCGGTGTGCATTTATTTTCATATTCTTCCGCATTTACGTCTGCTCCTGATTTTATCAATTCTCTCACGATTTCTAGACGTTTCTCCGTTACCGCTAGGTGCAGTGCTGTATATCCTCCTACATCTGTTGCATTTACATTCACTCCTTTTTCAACTAATACCCTCACTGTTTTTGCGTTTATTGCATAATGCAGAGCTGTTCTTCCATTCTCGTCTCTTTCATAAATATTTTTAAACGAGTTCTCTAATAGTGACTCCTCTTTTTTACCGAGCTTTACCATAACTTACCTCCACCTTTCTTTAAAATTAAGTCCCTTTTTTAAGCCTTTCTTACTACTACATTTTCTGCCTCATCTATCATTTCATTCACTTGGCTGATTATCTTGCTTGCTAAATTTTGACATTCTTTCTTTATTAGCGATTTGTCTCTCTTCCTTATTTCTCCTATCTCTATTATTTTTAGCTCCGGCATGTAGCTTCCATTCAACATGTCTGCTATTTCTCCCACTAGCCCCTCTATTCCATAGCACGTCAGTTCTCTACTTTTTGTTATTCCTCCTTTTTCTCTCAGAAATTTACTCGCCTTTTCACTCTCTTTGCTATCACATAGACGATACTTTTCACTTTCCCAGATGTAATACATTGGCGTTGCGCCGTACTTATTCAGTTGATTAACTTCAGCTCCAGCCTTTACCAGCTCTTTTATTATTTCAACTCCTGCTCCTCCTATTTTGCACGCAGAGTGCAGTGGCGTACATCCAGTGACATATTGAGTGGCATTTACTTCTGCTCCCGATCTTAGCAGCACTTTTATATTTTCTAAGCTTTTCGCAAATACTGCACAGTGTAGTGGTGTATAACCATTTTTATCTCTTGCATTGATCTCTGCTCCTTTATTTATTAATAACCTTACTGTTTTGTAATCAGAGATTTCTACTGCTTGGTGTAATATCGTTTCTCCTTCTTCATTTCTTTTATTAATATCTTTAAATCCGTTACTTGATACTTCTTTAAAAAACTTACTCTTGCTAAAACTCATTTCATACCTCACAAAATTAGCTTTTCTAGCGCCAGATAAATTTCTTATGTTTACCTGCTGCTATTCAAGTCATGTCCTTTTTAGCATGAGAAAGCAAGTCTTTTTCTTTTTATTTCATACACTTTTACCTATTATTAATATAATATATGAGTATCTAAATATAAGTACTTAACTTATTAGAGATATTATTCAACTATCTTTCCAACTTCTGTGCAAATGTCGATGTTCATGCCACTTCAGTACTCCCGGGTAAAATACTAAAATGTGCTTTTCTAATTCGTGTATTGAGTCTTTTTGCTCTGAATCCAAATCATTTTTATAGTAAACGTTGTGTTCTGCTAAAACATATTTTCTGACCTTCTGATCTGTATAATTTTCTACTTTATAGTTGTGAGTAACGCTAAACCTTTCTAAAATTGGTTTGTGTTTTAAATTCCAACGTTGCCATGAAAGTTTATCGTTTCCCAATACAAATTTATTTCCTTCTTCTTCTATGCTACCAACCGGAAAGCACGCATTTGTTTCTCCTAAGTTCCAACTGTCCGATAATACTATCTGCGCTTTAGCAAATTTAATCGATGGTAATAAGCTTTGAGTTAGAGGATACAGGGCTTTTAAGTTATACCACTGATGACTTCTTTCATAGACGCCTTTGTAATCTTTTGTATGAGGCTCTGTTTCTCCAAGTACTGCTACATCTAATCGATATATGTCATTACTAAATGTTTGTTCATAATGGTTGCGTAGATATAGCTCTTTTTACAATAATCCGAACAGACCGTAATATGCTACTGGCCTGCTATAGCCATAAACACATATCTTATCGCATTCGGACTATTATAAGAAAGGCTATAAGATGTATGGTCCCAGAGAGTGATGGTATACTATCATCATCATTTAAGGAGTCATTATGGGACAGATATTACATGGGTGCGCCAAAACAACACAGACGATTCGTAGAGCAATACAAAATAGAAAAGAGAGCATAGCAAAACTCTCCAAGCATTATAACCTTAATCCAAAAACTATTATTAAGTGGAGAAAACGTTCATTTACGAAAGATGCTGATATGGGTCGAAAGCATCCAAGATCAACTGTTTTAACGCTAGAAGAGGAAGCTATAATAGTTACATTTCGCAAGTATACACTACTGCCACTAGATGATTGCCTTTACGCTCTGCAGTCTACAATTCCGCATTTGACTCGCTCTAGCTTGCATCGTTGTTTACAAAGACACAACATTAGCAGATTACCAACTGTTGATGGAGAAGTTAAGTCAAAAAAGAAATTCAAACAATATCCTATCGGTTACTTTCATATTGATATTGCTGAAGTTATAGCATTTCTCATAATAGTCCGAATAGGTCATAGGAAGGCAGAATCAACAGCACGACGAAAGGATTCGAATAGAGGAATGTTTTTCCTGGCTCTGTTTTTTATAGCAAACCAATGATGCTCAATTTTGTTAAAATCTGGAGAATAAGGCGGCAGATACAAAATTTCTGCACCGACTCCTTTAGCGAGCTTGATAAGCTTATCAGACTTATGAAAAGTAGCATTATCAAGAATGACAGTTTGTCCAGGTTCTAAGATCGGTGCCAAAAATTGCTCAAACCATCCATTAAAAATATCCATATTACAGTGGCCTTCAAATGTTAATGGAGCAACTATCTTTCTTCTACTTAAGGCTGCAACCATGCTGATTCGTTGAGTTTTTTTTCCAGATTTTAGGGCATAAAATCGCTGTCCTTTCTGGCAATACCCATATGGATAGTCCTCCGTGTTATCAATCCCAGACTCATCTATATACACTAAGTTTTCTGGTTCTTTTGTTGCTATAATTTTTAAGAATTCAGCACGTTTTTCTTCGTTCCTTTCCTTGTATCCATATGTCTTTTTTTGCGCGTAAATCCAATTTTTCTGAGAGCTCGGTGGATCGTTTGGATACTAACGTTGCCCCAAAGTTTAGCCATTTCCGACAGAGTTTTTCTACCGTGTTTTTTAGCAAATTCGATAAACTTATTCCAGTCGATAATTTTCTGATTGTAACCTCCATTACCGAGTTTTTTTGACTGAAAGTCGCCTGTTTCTTTTTTTCTTTGCTGCCACTCCCACAAAGTAGTTCGTCCAATTTTAAATCTTGCTGCCACTGCTTCTCTGCTTTCCCCTTCGTCTAGTGCTTCCATTGCTTTTTTTCTTAAATCATAACTATATGCTGCCGGCATCCAACCTCCTTATCGCCATCTATCCTTAATCTTATCATATCCGGACTTCTGTGGAAAGAGCTATAGAACTGAGGAGGGCAAATTACATTTGTTTGTTGCTATTGATAGGACATCCAAATTTACCTATGTTGAGTTGTGTAACAGTGCTACAAAACCCATAGCTGCTGAGTTCTTACGTAATTTGATTAGAATTTTACCGTATAAAATCCATACTATTTTGACAGATAACGGTATACAATTTACAAACCAGAAGCGTCATAAGTATGCTTTCCAACATATATTTGATAGAGTTTGCGAAGAGAATGTTATTGAACATCGTTTGACAAAAGTTAGCCATCCTTGGACGAATGGGCAAGTCGAGCGTATGAATAAAACTTTAAAGGATGCTACAGTTAAGAAGTATTACTATCAATCGCACCAGCAACTTAAAGAACACCTTTATAACTTTGTTATGGCTTATAATTATGCAAAGAGACTCAAAACTCTTAAGGGTCTTACTCCTTATGAATTTATATGTTATCAGTGGACACAGTCTCCAGAATTATTTATACTAAATCCACACCATCACACTCTGGGACCATACATCTAATTGCCAATGCAAGACTTAAAGAAGCAATTAATATGAAATAAAAAAAAATCTGCATAGAAAATAGGTTAACGGATATGTGCGTCTACACACATTTAAAGCACATATTCGTTAACCATAAAATCTAAGCAGTGGTTGCTGTTTGATATAAATTTCTTTCTGTATAAACTAGGATCTTTGTTACCAAAATACATTTTTCAATTGAATAAAAATACAAAATTATCAACAAATGAGACTAAATTCAAAAAATTTTAAAAAACATAGTTGATGGCAAGAAGGAGCAGCGCTTCGGAATGATATGAGGTCAGGATTTACGTTCTGCGGAATCACATTTGAGGAATATAGAGGGCAAGCAACTGATCCTGAAGGAAACGTAAGAAGATTTATTGAGAAAGATACAGGGCAATGTTTTCCAGTAGGAACAGCAAGCACATTTACGACATACTTTGCACCAGCAGACTTTAATGAAACAGTAAATACTCTTGGACAGCCACTATATGCAAAACAAGAGCCAAGAAGATTTGATAGAGGGACTGATTTACATACTCAGTCAAATCCTCTGCCAATGTGCCATCGTCCAGGAATATTAGTAAAAGTCGCTATAGCATAACATACTGGTAGAGTAACCACAAGTTGGTGAGGTACAAGAGGAATCTACTAGTATATACCTTATTAGCATACTTATGAAAGAATGCAAGAGAATATTAAGCGACTATTGGAAGATTGTTTTGAGCATTTAGGAGTGGAAGCCACATATTGTAATAAAAATAAGGAGGCTATTCGAAAAATAAAAGCGCTAATTAAACGTCCTGACACTACGTACTCTTTAGGTGCAGATGGAGCATTAACTCAGCAAATTGCCTCAATAGAGATACGCAGTGAGGACGTTACTTCCTTTAGCATAGGTAATTATATCAAGATTGAAAAAAGGTTCTACAAGATTTTTGAACCACCATTGAAAGATTCTTCAGGTAAAATATGGAAAATTGAGGCAATAGAAAGTGTTTAATATTAAAACTGGTAACAATATTAATGAAATAATCTCCAATATTGACGGAAAAGAGCAGAAAGTAAAACTGGCAGCTATAAAAGCGCTGAACAAAACAGCACTATGGTTAAAAGCAAAAGCAGCTAAGGAAATTAGTGAGGAAAAGAAGATAAAATTAACGGTAATGAGAAAAAGGTTGCGAATCTTTAAGGCAAGAACAAGTAGATTGGAGGTTTTAATAAGAGCAAACTTGTATGACATCAAAGCTTCATCAATGGGTAAAATGAGACAAACAAAAAGAGGTACAAAAATAGGAAAAAATGAGTTTATAGGAGCATTTATGGCAACGATGCCAAGAGGTTATAAAGGAGCTTTTAAACGTGAAGGAAGAGCAGCATTGCCAATAAAGGAAGTAAAACTACCATTGGAACCAGAAGCATCAAAAGTAATAAGAGATCTTGTCAATTATGAGGTTGAGGAAGTGTTTAAAAAGTTCTTTGAACGTGAATTGAGCTACAGAGTATGAATTGGAAGGATTTACATAACGCAATTTGTACTACATTAAAGGAAGAAATATCAGCAATGCAAACTTGTGAGGTTTATCCAACGATAAGAAGGGAAATAGTAGCGCCAGCGGTGTTTGTAGAGCTTGTGAGTTTAGAGCCAGGAAAAGATCCGGGTACTGAGGAATTAGCGCTAAGAGGAAGATTTGAAGCGAGAATTGTAGTTGATGGAACAGTCGAGGATTCCTCGTTAGTTGTAAGGTCATTAGCAGCAGAAGTAGCAAGAGTAGTAAATAAAAATACTTGGAACGTAAAAAATATTTCTTCTGCTGAATTTCTCTCTGCAGAGCCTGATGGATTTAGACCCGAATTAGATGCATATTTGGTGTGGATGGTTGATTGGAGTCATCAGCTTCATTTAGGTAAATCAGTATGGGAAGAGGGGAAAATTAAACCACATACAATAAACGTAGGAAATATAAATGTTGGATCATAGTTTTGCGATTTCAGAGCTAAATAGAAAAGTAGCGAATATCATTCGTATAGGAGTTGTAAAAGAAGTAGATTATGAAAAAGCAAAAGTAAGAGTAAAAATAGGTGAACTTTTAACAGATTTTCTTCCATGGATAACTTCTAGAGCAGGAGAGGAAAGAAGCTGGCTACCACCAAGCATAAATGAACAGGTAGTAATATTGTCACCATTGGGAGAGTTATCATTAGGAGTAGTACTAGCTGGAATATATCAACAGAAGTATGCTGCATCAGAGAATAAAAAGGAAATAAATAGTGTAAAATTTCAGGATGGGACAAAGTTTACATATGATAAAGGGAAGCATCATTTAGAGATTGAAGTAGTGGACAAAATAACACTGAAGGCTGGGGAATCGAGTATAGAAATGACAAAAGATAGTATTAAATTAAAAGCAAGAAGAGTAGATTTAAATTGATATATATGAGTAAAGCAGTTGTTTGCATAGGAGATCATTGTACAGGTATGCCGATTCATGTCTGTGTGAGCGGGAGTGAAGATGTATTTGTTAATGGTAGACCTGCTTGTCGTAAGGGTGATATCTTGAGTATTGGGGAAACACTAACGCAAGGATCAAACAACGTATTTGTAAATGGTATTGGTGTAGCGAGAACAGGTGATGTGGCATCCTGTAGTTTTCAAATAGTAAGTAAAAATCAAAGTGTGTTTTCAAAATAAAAAAATTAAAGTAGTCGAAAAATGAGAGGAATGGATGCTAAAACAGGAAAGGAATTAGAAGGCTTAGAGCACTTAAAGCAATCAATTATTGATATATTAACTACTCCTATTAATAGCAGAATAATGCGGAGAAATTATGGGTCGAGGTTGTTCGAATTAGTTGACAAGCCAATCAATCGCGATTTTACGCTAGAAATTTACGCAGCAACAGCAGAAGCTTTGGAAAAATGGGAAAAGAGATTTAAGTTAGAAAAAGTAAAAATAACAGAAGTGAAAGAAGGAAAAGTAACGCTTGACCTAGAAGGATTGTACTTACCAATGGGGGAAAAGATTCGCTTTGACGTGGTTGTGGTATAAAGGTGGAGCAGCCAAATATTATCGAACCACTGAACTTCGAAGAAATCTTTTCACGAATGAAAGAAGAGCTAGTGAGTCGAGACGCAGGTTTTACAGCATTAGTAGAAAGTGACCCAGCGATGAAGATTCTGGAGGTAGCAGCATGGCGAGAACTTTTGCTGAGAGAAAGAATAAATGAAGCAGTAAAAAGTAATTTAGTGAAGTTTGCAATGGGAGAAGATCTTGATAATTTAGCTGAATTTTACGGAGTTGAAAGAGAAAAAGAAGAAAAAGATGAAAATTTTAGGAAAAGGATTAAAGCAAAGATAGTTGGCTGGTCAACAGGAGGAAATTATCGGTATTATGCATTATCAGCAGATACAAGAGTAAAAGATGCATTAGTAGAATCACCTGTACCAGGAAAAGTACAAGTTTCAATCTTATCAACACAATTATCCACAACTGGCATACCCGAAGAAGAATTACTAGAAATTGTCAGAAATCAGCTAAACAGGGAGGATGTGAGGATTTTAACAGATACAATAGAAGTGGTAAGTTGCAATATTATTGAAATAGATATCCACAGTAAAATTAGCATTAAAAGACCAGATATTATTGAAACAGTGAAGAAGAAATTTATCGAAAAGTTTGAAGCAAGCAAAAGACTGGGATGGAGTGTTACAAGATCATGGATAATAGCAAATTTATTTGTAGATGGTGTAGAAAACGTAGAATTAATAGAACCAAAAGAGGATGTTGTGGTACTGGGGAATGAATGTGCAAATTTGAGAAATTTAAAATGTTACTGCCACCAAATGCAACAAAACAGGAAAAAGGGCTAGTAGAAGCAATCGATTATAAAGTTGATCCAAGCAGGATAAGAGGATTTAAGCTTAATCCTAAAGATGAAATACTATCGTGGATAATAGAAGAATATGGGTTAGGAGAGATACTGCATTGGGCAAAAGACAAAAGAAAAGCCGTAGAGGAAGGAATAAAATTTCAGCGTTTAAGAGGAACATCAGCGTCACTGAAAATAGCATTAAAATGGGCAAATATAGAAGATATTACAATTATTGAAGAGCCACCCGGTAAACACTTTTTTGAGTTGCAAGTAGGGATAAAAGAGGTACCAAATGATTTCTTTGTTGATGCAGTAGTAGAACTAGCAAAGCTATCATTACCTGCAAGATCGAGACTAATGAGGATTTTTAACGATCACTACAATATTAGCAGGTTCATTTTAGATGAAAGCTTTTTTGGCAGTTTGTTATCGGATTATTCAGGGTTAAAAATAGAAAAAGATGGACCAGTGTTATCATTTGGAAGAGTAAATTTTTTCAGGTCTAGTGGTCCAGTTATTAGGATAATAGAAAACTATCTACGCGATCATTATGAGCAAGCATTTAGTAATGACATATATCGATTAGATGTAGCAATACTTGGAGAAACCGAGCCTCACACAAAGAATTATAACGGTCTTTATGAAAGAAGTCATCAGTGGAATAATTTAAAAACGTTATATCCGCTACCACAGAGCTTATTACCTGAGATTAAGTTTGCTAAAGCGCAGATAGTATTATCAGATAGCTGGAACTTAGGGGAAATAAACGCATGTTTTCCGGTTACGAGCGTAGAAGAGGAAGGGGATAAATTTTTACTAGGAAGTAGCAAACTATCTGAACAACTGTGGAATTTAAAACACAAACCAATTTTAGAAAGGTTTAGCGTTACTCACCATTACAAGGTAGAAGACTTTACCAACCAAAAAGTTATAAGATTTGGTGTCGCAGAACACTATGTTCATTTTGAAAACAATTTAGATTTAAAGCAAAAGGACGCAATACACGAGTTAGAAAGTTACATTTTGGTATTTTACCCAGGAGTACTAACGTGGCACGAACATCGTCATTTGAACAGAAGTTGGAAAAATAGCCAAGTAATATCTATAATAAGTTAAGCACTTATATTTAGATCCTCATATATTATGTTAATAATAGGTTAGAGTGTATGAAATAAAAAGAAAAAGACTTGCTTTCTTATGCTAAAACGGACATGACTTGAATAGCGGCAGGTATAGCTCTTTTTACAATAATCCGAACAGACCGTAATATGCTACTGGCCTGCTATAGCCATAAACACATATCTTATCGCATTCGGACTATTATAAGAAAGGCTATAAGAGGTTGTCCGGAAACTAGTAAATTCAAGCATATTCCCTCTTTAACATAACCCTACTCATAGCTAGGTATATGAAATTCTCAGTGGATGTTGTGAGTAAATCATACTCCTTCGATAGCCTTCTATTCCTATTAACCCAAGCAAAAGTCCTTTCTACAACCCATCTTCTTGGCTGTACTTTAAACCCTTGTTCTCTTGTTGGTAGTAGCTCAGGTGGAGTATCTTTGTGCACCCAAAATCTACATGGAGGCCTTTTAACAATTTCAATATCTATGTCATATTCTTCCTTTATGTGATTCTTTAAATTTCTTCCTTGGTATCCCATGTCAGCCCACATTTTTTTAACTTTAGTATATTTTGTTCTCATATTGTTTAATGCTATTTTAATACCATCTCTATCATTTTCGTTAGCAGCGCCTACGTAACAACCTAGTATAAAACCCTGAGTGTCTGTAATTATATGCCTTTTTCTACCCTTTACTTTTTTACTTCCATCATAGCCTTTGATCCCCCCTTTTCTGTAGTCTTTACAGATTGACTATCTACTATACAGGCACTCGGCTGCTCATTCATTCCTATTTTTCTTCTACTATATTTTGTAATTTCATAATTCATTTTCTCAAAAATTCCCTGCTTCTTCCATTGCCTGAACTGCTCATACACAGTCTTCCATAGCGGAAAATCATTTGGTAAATACCGCCATTGACACCCTGTACGCAATACATAGAAAATTGCTTCTAATATTTCTTTTTTGCTATACTTTGGCGGCCTTCCTCCTTTCTTGTATGATACTCTGAAGTGTTTTTCTATTCTTGCCCATTCCCTTTCGCTTAGATCTGTTGGATACTTTTTTCTCATCTTTACCCCGTACTAAAATTTCAGATATTATAGCCTTTTACTTGTTTCCGGACAACCTCTAATAGTGACGTTGTTTGTTATAAAAAATTTCTATATATTCAAATATAGCAGTTTTGATATGCTGTTTAGAGTGCCGAGAGGTGTCTATTGGTAACTCCCTTTTTAGAGAACTGAAGAAGCTTTCTACAACAGAATTGTCGTAACAACAGCCTTTATTACTCATCTATATTCTTTACAGCTAAGAGATATTGATACCCTTGCGCAGTATATTGTGAACCTTGGTCACTGTGCAGCAGTAGATTTTTAACAGGTTTACGCCTATTAATGGCCATTAATAAAGAATTCATAACCAATTGTTTATTTATTGCACTACTCATTAACTACCATACGTGAGAATTATTGCTGCCAAATATAGCCATCCCTCCTTGGTTTTGATGTAAGTAATCCCATACTTTATTTGGTTGATCAACAATAAAGTTTTGATCTAGTATATTGGGAGCTACAGCTCTATTATCTGTTTGTTGTTTTTTAATTTTAAACTTTCTTTTCAGTATAGCCCTGATGTCATTTTTCTGCATAATACTTTGCACCGTTTTCAAATTGCAACTTTTACCCAAAGCCTTCAATTCAGCATGAATTTTAGGAGCTCCATATCTACATTTAGAAACTTGATATATTTTTTGAATAGCTTCGAGTAGCTCTTTATTTGCTGATTCTCTACTGCTTATTTTTCTTGTGGTCCACTTATAGTAGCCACTAGCAGAAAATCCTACATAATTCCTGTACTTTATAGCAGTTACTATATAAAAAAATATTTTACTCTTTTTGACTGGCCAGGGCTTTTTTTTAAATGTCTCTTTCCCTTGTTACTCTTGCTTTGTAAATCAAACCTCTCTTTGTCGTAAGGAGCCATGTTACCTCTACCTGGAAATGCATTTGCCGCTGACTTTTTTTCGTTGTGTTTCTTTATCCATTTTCCTAATAAACCACCCTTTATTCCTAAATCTCTTGCTATTTTTGTAATTGTTTGACCTGCCTTTCTTTGTTCATTTGCCAGTTTAACAGCTTCCAATTTGAATTCTGCCGTATATTCTCTTACCATTTCTAATCCTCCAAAATTTTATTTTACCCAAAAAAACTCTTTTCTTTCTCTCCACTTTTTCTGGGTAAGGTCAGTCTTTAGGCACCCAAACAAAGGGAAATGCTGGATAAAAAGAAAATACTTTAAAAAGTATAATAACGATAACTGGCGTTTTATGACAAGTAACAAGATACATCTTATTATACACAGCGATCATGTTATTAAACGACATATCAAAGTGCAAAAAACCAGATCTCCATATGATGGTGATTGGGTTTATTGGGGTAAACGTCTGAGAAAAATACCAGATAAGCCATTAAGAGTAATAAAACTATTGAAGTTACAACAAAGTAAATGTGATAATTGTAGACTATGGTTTAAAAGTGATGATACAATAGAAATACATCACAAAGACCGGAATAGACGAAACAACATGATCAAAAACTTATCTTTGTTACATGGACATTGTCACGATGAATTACACAGGAGGTGTGCATGAAAAGCTCCAAATTGGAGAGAAGCCGTATGAGGCGCAAAGTCTCACGTACGGTTTTGAAGTCGAGTGAGGAGGGGCGACCTTCTTCACTTAGACAACAATATGCAGATGAAACTACGGAAGAAGACTTAAGGAAAATAGCAGAAAAAGCACCAATAATAAAGTTAGCCTACGATGAATTAGACAGGTTTAGCTGGAATGAAAAAGATTTAGTAGCATATGAAGAAAGAATAATGGATCTGCGGAAAGAAGAAGGCATCCTCGCTAAAAAACTTGATGAGGGAAAGATTGAAGTAGCAAAAAACCTACTTAAGGCTGACATCTCTATTGATATTATCTCTCAGACAACCGGCCTTCCTCAAGCTGAGATTAAACGACTTCAGGAAGAAATCACCTAAAAGGCTAATGATCAACGAAAAAATTGTAAGAGAGAACTTAAAAAAAGTCATAGAGCAAAAAAGCGGTAAAGATGTGATCGCTCTTGGCATAATATCCTCAATTATTATTAAAGGTCAAGATGTTGGTTTTGTGCTTGAAGTTGCCGGTAACACGCAAGCAAATGAAGAATTAAGAAGAAATTGTGAGCAAGCTGTTAAAGCTATACCGGGGGTGACAAAAGTGACCGTGGTTGCTACTTGTCAAAAACAAACTGGGCAACAAAAAGCTAAATTACATATCGAAGGAGTGAAAAATATAATCGTTGTGGCCTCTGGTAAAGGCGGTGTGGGCAAGTCCACAGTTGCGCTAAATCTTGCTCTCTCATTAGCAAAGTTAAAACACAAAGTTGCGCTGGTTGATGCAGATATATATGGTCCTTCAATTCCTAAAATGCTTGGCGCTGAAAAATTAAAGCCAGAAATACAGGATAGTAAAGCAATGCCTATAGAAAAGTATGGACTGCATACTATTTCAATTGGCTATTTTATCGATAAAGATCGTGCAGCAATATGGCGCGGACCTATGATTACAAAAGCACTTTATAGTCTGCTAATGGGAACAAAATGGTCCGATATAGAGTATTTGATAATTGATACACCACCTGGAACTGGCGATGTGCATTTAAGTCTTATGGAAAATTTTAACTTAACTGGGGCGATAATAGTTTCAACTCCACAGGAGCTCTCTTTAATCGATGCTCGCAAAATTTATGATATGTTTACAAAGCTCAGCGTACCGGTTATTGGCATTGTAGAAAATATGAGTTATTTCATTCAAAGCGGCTCAAAAATATACATATTTGGAAAAGACGGTGCAAAAAAAATGTCTGAGGAGCTGGGCATCAAACTTCTAGGCAGAGTTCCTCTAGATCCACAAATATGCCATGCTTCTGATTGCGGAAATCCTTTAATGTTAAGTGAGGATTTGGCAGAGATTTATGAAGACATTGCTCAAAGTATAGTTAAACAATAGAATAAGCGTGAGAAACATGCGAATCAAAGTCCTCTTTTGTTAGTTACAAAATAGACTGCTTGCATAACCATTATTTACATGAAAAATTAGCAGCTTTTGTCATTCCAGCGCGTGACGCTGGAATCCAGAAAAAAAGAAGAATGGATCCCAGTGGGCTTTGTTGCATCGCTCTTTGGATAGTAGGTAACGCACAATAAATTTATGAAGCTATCTCAAATTTAGCCATACCAATATCAGTGAACTTATTGAGCAAATAGCATTTAACAAGTAGTTCCTTCTCTCTATTTGTCTCAGATTTATTCCTAAAACTAAACCCGAATGTTTGTTTCAGTCGCGAGAAAAAACTTTCTATATAAGATCTTTTTCCATAACTCATCTCTTTTTTCCACTTCTTTATACCATCTTCATCATATGACTTTATGAGCTTGACTGCAGAATTTCTCTCAGCCATATAGTCTAACTTTGGATGCTCTGCTGCGTTGTTTTTCGGAGGAATTTTCGTTTTTATACCATATTGATTACACAGCTTATAGAGCTTTTCTCTGTCATATGCCCTATCTGCATATAGTACTTTTATGACATACTGAAAATCGACTTCTTTTAGCAAATCACAAGCTCCATAGTGATCAGCCGTTACTGTATTTTACAGCTATGGCTTTTTTGCTGTTTGTATTCAACATTACATGCAATTTTCTTGTCTGTTCATAGCTGCGATACTTTCTATCTTCGCTATTTTATTTGCTATGACCAGGAGTGTTGTTGTATAGCCTTTCTTATAATAGTCCGAATGCGATAAGATATGTGTTTATGGCTATAGCAGGCCAGTAGCATATTACGGTCTGTTCGGATTATTGTAAAAAGAGCTATATATACTAATTCCTGTACTGTCTATAGCAATTTCGATATCTTCCATATTATTTTCTGCAATCATTGATCTTAATATTGAGTTTCTTAAACCTTCTTGATGATTGTGAATAGCTGATAACTTGCAAATTTTTCCCAATTTGCTCAAGGTATCCTGCTATAAACCCAACTGTTTGCCTCAGGCCTATTCTAAATAAACAAGTTATTATGTGCACCAAAATTACAATTTTATCGCTATAAATATTGTTGCCACCTGGTATTTTTGGACCATTCTCGTACCACTTTTCTATGGCTTCGTTGATATAATGAAAAATATTTCCTCTTTTTTCTAGAAATTTGTTATATTCGCTATGGTTACTGACCCTCATTTTTTGTGGCATATTTTTTCTTTCAAGGTTAAATGGCTATTTTATAATGAATTTTGTCAGTAGCCACCAGATTTTTTCAGTTGCTATGCAACAAAGTCATCCCAGTGTCAAGCACTGGGATGACACCTTTATGTTTGAGGCAAAACCGGCCATAGCATTTAACACACTGCCTTCGCAAAATGTTCGTACAGTTGTTCGTTACGTGCTGGAATGACAAGGTGGAGTGTCTTTAGATGTCATCCAAGTAGCTGACACTGGGATCTAAAAAATTTAATTTATATATAAAGTTTGTTTAAACTATTTTCAAAACAGATAAAATATAATTTTACAATTAGCGTAAATAAAATGAATTATGATGTAATCATTTCAGGTGGTGGGTTACTTGGTCTTATTACTGCCATTGGCCTCAGTTGTGACTCTGTGTCTGTAGCTGTGATTGAAAAAAATAGTCTACCACGTGTAGTAGATGACAACCGAGCATTTGCTATTTCTCAAGGTTCGAAAAAAATATTGGAAAAATTAGGGATTTGGCAGTTTATAGAAAGCGAAGCTGAGCCAATACTTGATATATGCATATTAGATGCGGTTACTGTGCATTACAATCATAAAATGGTTGGTGAAGAACCAATGGGTTATGTTATTAACAATGCCACTATATGGAATGCAATCAACAATAATTTTTTGAATAAACTAAATATATACTCTCCACATTCCTATAAAACAATTGCTTGTGATTCAGGATATGTGGAAGTTATTCTTGATAATAACCAGGAATTAATATCATCGCTACTTATCTGCGCTGAAGGCAAGAACTCTAAACTACCAGAGTTATTTTCTATACCGAAAGCGAAATTTGATTATAAACAAAGTAGCATAGTATTTAATGTAAAGCATGAACTGCATCACCAAAACTTAGCTGTAGAGCGTTTTTTTCCTGGCGGTCCATTTGCAATTCTACCGATAAAGGATGGCTATACTTCTTCGATAGTTTGGACAGAAAAATCTGGAATTTCAAAAATGCTAATGGATCTGTCTGAAGAAGAATTTATTATAGAGCTTAAAAAAAGATTTGGTTCTTATTTAGGAAAGATAAAACTAGAGGGTGAAAGAAAACTTTATCCTTTAAGTTTTGTTTTCGCAAAAAAGTTATATAAGGGTAGAGTTTTGCTTATCGGCGATGCAGCACATTCAATTCATCCAGTTGCAGGTCAAGGGCTTAATCTTGGAATTAGAGATGTAGAAAGTATTATAAAGCACGTAGTTGCCGCAAAAGCATCTGGTATTGATGTTGGCAGTAGTTATTTATTAAAGAAAATTTCACGTAACAGATACTTTGATAATTTTACAATGGCGCTTGCAACTGATGGATTAAATAGGATGTTTTCCAACAGAATATTCTGCGCTAAAGCACTAAGAAATCTTGGCTTGATTGCAGTTGAAAATTCAAATTTCCTCAAAAAAAGCTTCATTCGGCATGCTATGGGATTTATATAAATCACTATTTTATAGCTAATGCAAGTCAGGTTTCCCACGGCATACCGCCGCGGTATCTTGGCCGCTAACACGTAGCGGGATGACGAATGTATCTGTTCAGCAGTTGTGTTAAAAGTCAATAGAAAAATTGATGTAGCTGTGGATAAGTACTTTTATCTGTATAAACGTGCTTATCCACAGCTATACTGGCTCTTAGATAGAAACAGACAGAGAGTTATATTCCTCAGTAAAAACCCTGTCATCTCTGACTAAAGAGTTAGCAAGAATAAGCAATTTCCTCATGGCAGCAGTGGAAGCAATTTTATATGGCTTTTTATATTGACTATATAATCTAGTAAAGAAAGGTTTGATATAGGAATTAGGGGGGGGGGAGGGGGGGATGTATGGTCCCAGAGTGTGATGGTATGATAAAATATGAGAAAACAATACCATCAAAGGAGGAATTATGGGACAAATATTACATGGGTGCGCCAAAACAACAGAGACAATTCGTAGAGCAATACAAAATAGTAAAGAGAGCATAGCAAAACTCTCCAGGTATAGCTCTTTCCACAGAAGTCCGGATATGATAAGATTAAGGATAGATGGCGATAAGGAGGTTGGATGCCGGCAGCATATAGTTATGATTTAAGAAAAAAAGCAATGGAAGCACTAGACGAAGGGGAAAGCAGAGAAGCAGTGGCAGCAAGATTTAAAATTGGACGAACTACTTTGTGGGAGTGGAAGCAAAGAAAAAAAGAAACAGGCGACTTTCAGTCAAAAAACTCGGTAATGGAGGTTACAATCAGAAAATTATCGACTGGAATAAGTTTATCGAATTTGCTAAAAAACACGGTAGAAAAACTCTGTCGGAAATGGCTAAACTTTGGGGCAACGTTAGTATCGAAACGATCCACCGAGCTCTCAGAAAAATTGGATTTACGCGCAAAAAAAGACATATGGATACAAGGAAAGGAACGAAGAAAAACGTGCTGAATTCTTAAAAATTATAGCAACAAAAGAACCAGAAAACTTAGTGTATATAGATGAGTCTGGGATTGATAACACGGAGGACTATCCATATGGGTATTGCCAGAAAGGACAGCGATTTTATGCCCTAAAATCTGGAAAAAAAACTCAACGAATCAGCATGGTTGCAGCCTTAAGTAGAAGAAAGATAGTTGCTCCATTAACATTTGAAGGCCACTGTAATATGGATATTTTTAATGGATGGTTTGAGCAATTTTTGGCACCGATCTTAGAACCTGGACAAACTGTCATTCTTGATAATGCTACTTTTCATAAGTCTGATAAGCTTATCAAGCTCGCTAAAGGAGTCGGTGCAGAAATTTTGTATCTGCCGCCTTATTCTCCAGATTTTAACAAAATTGAGCATCATTGGTTTGCTATAAAAAACAGAGCCAGGAAAAACATTCCTCTATTCGAATCCTTTCGTCGTGCTGTTGATTCTGCCTTCCTATGACCTATTCGGACTATTATGAGAAATGCTATACTATACCGCTGCGAACCGTCATACCGCGATTTATTCCATAGCTGTACGAACATTCATTTTTGAAGGTAAACTGCACAGCAAATGGTGTCATTCCAGTGCTTGACACTGGAATCCAGCCGGCTTTGTTGCATCGCTAGCTATGATGGATTAAAGATAAAAAAGGTGGAGAATATCAGTAGCTTATTATTCTGGTATTTATAACAAGAACGGTCAGTGAATACCTAAATTTGAGTAAAAGAAATTTCACTACCACTCACTAATCCGGCTAAAATTCAAGAATTTCAATGCTTTAGCTATTTTCAATAGAATTAAATTTATTAATATAAATAACAAGTTACTATTCTTAAATTTGATCAGATTGATTGCAAAAAAAACAAGATTTTCAATAAGTTGCTTATAATCCTAATTATAGTTAGCCTTTCATAAGTAGCGATGCAACAAAGCCATTCCAGCGTCACGCGCTGCCATGTGATATACAATTTCCTTCGAATTACAACGTACGTGCGCTCTATATGCACTTGATTGACAAATGCTCTCTTATCAAAATCTCAAGAATCTGCACTATATTTAATGCTGCGCCTTTGCGCAGGTTGTCAGCCACTATCCACATATTTAATCCGTGCTCAACAGTATTGTCTCTTCTAATACGCGATACATATACAGCATTCTCCTGTACAACATCAATTTGAGTTATGTATTCACTATCTTCACGCCTGTTGTACACTAAAACTCCACTATCTTCGGCTTCACTTAGCACTTCACGAGCTTGTTCTTCAGTGATATGTTGATCAAATTCCACATTTACTGCCATAGCGTGACCGATAAAGACGGGTACCCTTACACAAGTTGCAGTAACTTTTATATCTTCCTCTAAAATTTTTTTTGTCTCCTCTTGCATTTTCCATTCCTCTTCTGTAGAGCCATTTTCCATGAATTCTCCTACATGGGGAATGCAATTGAATGCTATTTGCTTAGAGAATATCTTGGGTTTTTTAGCTTCGTTCATAAAGATTTTTTTTGTCTGGTCATAGAGCTCATCCATTGCTGCTTTGCCTGCACCAGAAGTTGATTGATAAGTTGAAGCAACGATTCTCTTTATTTTTGCTTTTTGGTGTAATAGATGTAGTACTAGCAGCATCTGTATTGTAGTACAGTTTGGATTGGATATTATGTTGTGGTTTTTATATTCCATAATTTTTTCTTTATTAATCTCTGGAATAATGAGTGGCACACCCTCTTTCATTCTAAAATGGGAACTGTTATCTATCACGATGCATCCAGCCTGTGTTGCAATTGGTACATACTCTTCAGAAACATGAGATCCAGCACAGAAAATGGCTACATTAGTTCCAACGAAGTCATAATCCTCAAGGCATAAAACTGTTAACTCTTTGTCACCAAAGCTCACCTTCTTCCCTTCTGATTTTTTCGATGCAAGTGCAATAACGCAATCTATCGCCTCATCTTGAAATTCAGCAAGCGTGCTTAATACCTCACGCCCTACTCTTCCGGTTGCTCCAATAACAGCAATTTTGTATCTCATATAGATGAACCTCTAATTTTAAAGTTCTATTATATTTTTACTGACAAAATTTACAATTGTTTTAATATTTTTACCTTGCAATTAATTGTAATTTAGCTATTATTATGCAATATTAGTAATATTACATAATGAAATGAAAGATGAGTAAGGAATACGATGAAACTAAGGTTAAACCTGCAATGTCTACACCTCAAGGGCCTGAAGGAACCAATGGATCAAAGGCCCAAAGTGTTCTTTCGAATAAAAGAAAGCCTACAATAAATTTTGATGATAAAAAGTATGGTGTAAAAACCTCTAAAATAGACCAACAGTCTCTAAACAAAAGACAAGAATCTTCAAAGCTAAGAGATCTCTTAAGGTCAATACCAATAATAAGGAGATTTTTAGCAAGGATTTTCACACCTGAAAAAATAGAAATCATCAGTAACCCTATATATGACAACATGGAAGCATATAAAAAATCGCAGGAAGATTACCCTAGTAAGATAAAAGATGAAACTAGTATAGATGATGAACACACAAAAGAAGTAGATAGTAAACTTGAGAAGGGTAATGTTGAACAAGTGGACAACAAGAAAAGTCGTAGTTCATAAATATCAATCATTTAAAAATTATCTCTAGTTATAACATTGTATCTGTTCAGATGCATGGCTCATGTACAAATATTGAAACAAAAATTCCAGTGCTCCTTTCTCGTCATCCCAGTGCGTGACACTTTTATCTTTATGATGTGAGGCATTAGAGCTAAAATACCTCACAGGGAGGGTGAAGCTGATGCGACACTAATGCCATTAAGCCAGATTTTGCTTCCCTCCCATAGAGTTAAAGACTGAACAGTATCTTTTGGAATTATATCCCGTATTACAAGGTTAGTCTAAACTCTCAGTTTATTTATAGTCTTGGAGGCAATTTTATGCAAGTAAATGCTATTTTGGGTGTGGATATTTCAAAAAAGAAATTTGATGTTTGTTTGTTAGTGGACAGTAAAAAACGACACAAAGTCTTTCAAAATAATCAAGATGGTTTTGCAAAACTTGTAGTTTGGTGCAATGGCCATGGAGCAAATCTTACTCATTTATGTCTTGAAGCAACTAGTTGGTATGGAGAAGATTTGGCTACTTTTATGCACGATTTAGGACATAATGTCAGTATAGTAAACCCAGAAAGCTTTTGGCAAAAGTGAGCTGCTCAGAAATAAGACAGATAAATCAGATGCAGCTATGATAGCTAGATTTTGTATCGCCAACAAACCTGCTCTTTGGAAGCCCATTGCACCTGAAATGAGGCATTTGAGGGAGCTTTACCGTTGCATGCAATCGCTAAAAGATGATAAGGTGCAACAGACAAATCGCTTGGAAAACAAAAATATGCATTCCAGTTGCAAAGAAGCTATATCTAAAGTAATTTTGGCAATAGAGGAGCAAATTATTGTTCTCGAAAAAGAAATTAATGAGCATATAAATAACTATCCACATCTAAAAAATATGGTGGAAAACCTTAAGACTATAAAAGGTATAGGATATCTTACTGCTGTTGCTGTTGTCGCAGAAATGCCATCAGTTGATAACTTTGACAATGCTAAACAATTTACAGCTTTTGCTGGTCTAAATCCAGGACATTATCAATCGGGATCGTCAGTAAGTAAGAGAAGTTGCATATGCAAAATAGGATCTGAGCGTATTCGAAAAGCTCTTTATATGCCAGCTATAGTAGTCAAAAACCATAATAATCATTTTCAAAAGTTTTGTCAGCGTCTAGCAAGTAAAGGCAAATGTCCAAAAGTCATAGTTCTTGCGTTAATGCGAAAATTAATGCATGTCTTTTTTGGTATTCTTAAAAATAATCAACCATTTAATTGTAATTTTGTTGGATAATTTGTTTGACAGCAGAGACAGTATCTGGGATCCAGATTGGGCACTAAGTTGGTAAACACGAAAGCGATTAATCCTTTACAACGTTTTTGATGGAACTGCGCGAAAGAACTGGATGCCAGTGTCACGCACTGGCATGACACCCATTTCTTCCTATAGTTGTCTTTTCTCGTCTACCTTATTTTGCCACTCTGCTGAACAGATACATAACATTTGCTATACAGAAACTCTGCGATACCAAAATAAATAAAGAGGTACGCCACTTGCAGTGAATAAGCTTGCGATCAGCAAGGTATTCACAGAAGTTTCAAATATTACCCAGCAGCAAAAGGTTGTTGCTATACTGCCAATTAAAAATTTGTAACAACTCTTTTCTTGCACAATAACTTTGAGAAAAGCAAGACTGCATGCAAGGTAAACAAATAAAAATGAAACTACAGAAAAGTCGATAATTGATGTGATCTGCTTAGCAAAATTGTTGCTTGAAGTGAGGATTAGTAAAGTTGCAGTTCCAACTGAGCTAGTTGTTATGCCCCAGAAAGGAGAACCGTGCTTGTTTCTTTGAGCAAAAAACTGTGGCATCAGTTTATCTTTTGCAAGGCCAAGGGCCACTTGTCCACTAGCTAGTACCCAAGCGTTTAAAGTACCAACACAAAAAATGAACGCAGTTATAGAAATAATCAAGTGCCAATTGCCAGAGGCCATAATTTTTATTGCGTCAACATATGGTGCTCTTGAACTTGCTAAATCATTGCCATTTATTAATCCCATAATTGCAAGATTGTTGATAAAATACACAACAGCAACAGAGATTGTTCCAAGTACCACAGCTCTTGGTATTGTTCTAGCTGGATTATCAACTGACCCTGCAGGTGCTGTTGCCAATTCAACTCCAATAAAACCCCATAGAGTAATAAGTGTAGAACGGGCAAGAATCTGCGATGTTGTAAGATTTGATATTTCTTCACTTATGATGAAGTTATTTCTATCAAAAAAAAACAATGCTGCTATAGGTATTACAAGCAATACAGAAATTTTTATCACCGTCAATAAAAACTCAACACGTCCAGCAGTAGCTACTCCTCTAAAATTTATTAGTGTAATAATTGTAAGTAATAACATCTCTAAAAACAGATGTACGTTTTGAATATCTTCATGGAAAAATGGTGTAAGATAACCAACACCCACAACTATTACGGCTGTTGTGCTAACCCATGAGATCACCCAATACGTCCAACCAACAAAAAAAGCTGCAGCAGGGCCAAAAGCATGCTTTACATAGACGTGAGGGCCACCCGTTTCCGGAAATTTTGCGCAGAGTGAGGCAAAAACTAAAGCAAGAGATATAGCACCAAGCCCTGATATTATCCAGCTTATAAGGCTATACATGCCATATGGAGCAAGGCTAATTGGAAGCATAAAAATTCCAGAGCCAATTTGGCTGCTAATCACTAAGGCAAAAATAGCCCAAAAACCTATTTTATTTGACACAATAATTCTTATCTAAATAGATTAACAATATACCCTAAACTCAGAAATTTCAATTGATCTTTTAACATAAAAACTTGCATTTTTTTCAATTTATTCCTAAAATAGATTATATTAACAGATTATTAAGAGGGGGTTATGAATCCGAGATTAAAAGCATTTTTGGTTGTTTGTAGTATTATTGCATTTTTGATTGCACTTTTGTTTCTCGTGTATTATTTAAATCTTCTTGTTCACTATATCCTTGACCCGATTCTAGTTCGTCCCTTTGAAAGATTATACAAAAACTTAATTGTTGATGGTCTTTATGCCTATTTATCTACAAGCACTTCTAGCCCTGCACTAGCATTTTTGGCTACAGGTTTTATTGTTATTGCTGCGTTTATTTGCCTGAATAAAATGCTTCTTCCCTTGCAAGAGAAGATCATAAACAACTATACCTCCTTTAAAAACAACAATATTGATAGCAATAGCATGTTGTTTGAGGTTTATAAAGATCCAACAATAAAATTAAAGGACAAAATCTTATTCTTCAGTATACACTTGATATATTACCTACAGCTTCCATTTTTGTATATTGCATCAAAGGTATCAGCTCTACGTGGGTTTCTTATATTTAATTTTGGTTTATTATTGTTAAATTATGCACTGCTAATTCCAGTAGCACTTCTTGAGTTAATAAAATATCCATCAGTAAAACTCTTTTCACCTTTGGGTTTGAATGTAAAGCAGCTAAGCTTTTTGTTTAATGTAAGTGATGTGGGTACTAGTAGTCAGAGCGTTCATACTAGAAGTTTTCAGCAAAGCGTTATTGAATGTGCCAAAAAATTAAAGGAAGAACATGGTACGCCGTTAAATGAGTTGGATGAAGAGTTTAAAAGTTATATAAGCGGTTTAACAAGTCAGCAAAAACGAATGATAGAACCTTATCTAAGATTGGATGGTTATGAAACTGGGGAGTGGGTAAATTGGGCAGATTCACAAACCGGATTGACATTGACACAGGCTATAAATTTAGTTTTAATTGCGGCAAGAAAGCAAAATGCAGATATAGAATTATTGAAGTCTATATTACTGGTTCGCTTTGAGGAAAGTAATCGCCAATGTGGTCCTGGAATGCTCAACCGTATCATTTATGCATTAAGTGGTCTTAAAGCGGAAAATAATTTTGCAGCTCAACTAGAGCCTCAGCCAATAGGAAAGTTGGCTAGTGATGCTACTAAAAGATTTCTTGAGAAATATGTGGATAAGCACTACCATAAAATAAAAGTTTTGAAAGAAAATTTTGATAACTTGTATTCACCAAGTTCTGGGGTGGATTTGAGCAGCGTGAGTGATGAAGTAAAGGATGGCATTTCTTATACAAGAGATGCTATAAAAGAATTTGTGTTTAAGGAATTATATGTAAAGTTTTATAACGACTATGGAGAACATATTCGGAGAGGGCAAATAAAACAAAGGCTAAGAGAATTAATAACAGATGAAGTCATAGATGCAGCAATATCTTATAAGATAGACGAGATAGAAATTCCTGCAGAACCACTTACTTATCTTGAAAGAGTAAAAACATTTTTTGGAGGTCATGCAAGGTCTTCTGCTGCTTAGTGGTTTAGTTCGTGCTATATAGCTAAACTGACTTAGATTTACTGACAATTTTAAAACAACAAATTCGTCATTCCGCTACTAGTTAGCGGAATCTATACCGCGAATGAATCCATAGCTGTACGAACATTGTGATTTGAGAGCAATTTCCACAAGGGAGGGTGTCATTCCAGTGCTTGGCACTGGAATCCAGCCTTTATTATGCAGCCACTTGGTTGAAATTAAGTCTTCTGGATCCCAGTGTCTAGGCACTGGGATGACACCATTTGCTGTGCAATTTACCTTCAAAAATGAATGTTCGTACAGCTATGGAATGAATCGTGGTATGACGCGTTAGCTATAGCTTTGTCTTCCCTTTTCTGAATGGCTTTCAAGCTGCTATCTCTACAAAAACTATATTTTTCTTCAGAAGAGAGTTATATTGTAACTATGGACAAAATAATCATAAAAAAATTTGGTGGGACTTCGCTAACTGATTTAAACCGAGTTGCAAATTTGATAAAAAACGATATTGAGAAAGGTTGTAATGTAATCGTTGTTGTATCTGCTGTTGCAGGATTTACTGACCAAATGGTTTTTCAGGCTAGGCAAATCTCAAATTTAAGTTATAGACAAGAGTTATCAGAGTATGACGTTATGCTTTCAGCAGGAGAACAAATCTCTTGCGGTCTATTAGCTATCACTCTCCAATCGATCGGAGTTAATGCTAAATCGTGGCTTGCCTGGCAGTTACCAATTGTAACTGATGATTTTTATTCTGAGTCTAAAATAAAAACAATAAAGATTGAACGTGTGAAAAGATCTTTTGCTGAGGGTTATACTGCTGCGATCATTGCTGGTTTTCAGGGTATAAATGATGATAGAATCACTACTTTTGGAAGAGGAGGCTCTGATATATCAGCAGTTGCCTTCGCGGTAGCCTTTGGTGTTAGAACTTGCGAAATTTTTACTGATATTGATGGAATATATACAGCAGACCCGAGAATTGTTCCAAAGGCACGCAAGCTCAAATTTATCTCTTACGATGAAATGTTGGAAATGTCGTCATCTGGTGCTAAAATACTGCATAATCGTTCAGTACAACTTGCAATGAAACATAACATTAAAGTGCAAGTGCTATCCACTTTTAAGGAAGTAGAAGGCACCACAGTGCTACACAAAAGGGATGTACTAGAGAGATACTTAATTACTGGAATAACTTATAGCACTAATGAAGCTCTTGTAACTTTCACTAACCTTGCAAATAACTTGCGTACTTTAAGAGATATAGCAGGAGCAAACGTTAAAATTGATATGATACATGGGTCAAGTTTTGTTATCTCCAAATTTGATATTGATTTAATGGAAAAGTTACTGAATAAGAATGAAAATTATGCTATAAACGATAATGTAGCTAAAATTTCAATAATTGGTATTGGTGTTATGTCTAACACTGAAGTGATGCACCGCACACTCAAGGTTTTAAGCGAAAAAAAGATAGAAATACTTGCTATCACAACATCTGAAATCAAAATCAGTATAATTGTTCAAAAAGAATGCGCTGTAGCTTTAGTCAAAGATTTACATACTGAGTATGAGCTTGATATGCAGCACTAGGATAGGCTTGACGTCCAGTTGTCTAAGAGTATGTCTCAAAAAGGAATGAGGAAAAAAATATGATAGTGTAAGTAAAAAATAGGAGGGAAAATTGTATCCAAGTGATATAAGTGATAAGGAATGGGAAATTTTGGAGCCACATGTTGCACAAGGAAAGATAGGGAGGCCAAGAAAGCACAATATCAGAACAATTATTAATGCAATAAGGTATATAATGAGAGGTGGTTGTCAATGGAGAATGCTGCCGAAAGATTTTCCTCCATGGAAGACGGTGTATGACTATTTTCTCAGGTGACGTAGTAATGGCAAATTGGAAAAAATACATAATATGCTAGTAAAAGAGGTGAGAAAAATGTTTGGTAAAAATGAAACACCTTCAGTAGGAATAATTGACAGTCAATCAGTAAAAACCACTCAAAAAGGGGATCCAGAGGATATGATGCTGAAAAAAAAATAAAGGGTAGAAAACGTCATATTGTTGTAGATACAGTGGGCTTAATTATTGCGGCTGATGTTCATAGTGCAAGTGTTCAAGATCGTGATGGTGCTCTAAATCTTTTCACTC
Organism: Wolbachia endosymbiont (group A) of Aleiodes leptofemur; assembly: GCF_964028465.1. NCBI lineage: Bacteria > Pseudomonadati > Pseudomonadota > Alphaproteobacteria > Rickettsiales > Anaplasmataceae > Wolbachia > Wolbachia endosymbiont (group A) of Aleiodes leptofemur. The sequence continues at coordinate 110,988 of NZ_OZ034782.1, read as the reverse complement.
AAGCTAAATACAAGGCTCCAACTTTACGTAAGTTTTTTGCTGATCAAGGATACATAGCAAAACCGCTGTTTATTGGAGACAGGATACGATTACCAAGAAAGCTGTTGATGTTACAGGATTTTTCGACAATCTGGACCACAATTTAGCACTGCAGGCTATCAAGAAGCACACAGACTGCAAATGGGTCATACTGTATGTTGAAAGTTGGATGAAATCCCCTATTCAGCAAGCAGATGGCAGTAAGGTAGTTAGGGAAAAAAGGAGTTCCGCAAGGAGGTTCAATAAGCCCAATCATTTCAAACATATTTATGCACAATGCATTTGATATATGGATGAAACAAAATCACCCAACAGTACCATTTGAAAGATATGTGGATGATGCGATAGTGCACTGCAGAACTAAAAGACAGGCAGAATTTATGCGAGCAGCAATTGAAGAAAGATTGGCATAATGTAAGCTAAAATTGCAACCTGATACCAATGCCATTCCAAAACTCCATCATTATACTGCCTTAGTATAACCTTCTCACTTCTATTGTCTATTTGTTTGTTATGTAATAGAAATTGGTATGAGATTGAAGAATTAAGTGTGAACGGTTACAGAATTTTTGCCAGGAGAAACATATAGTTAAAGTAATTCAGATTTGTAAGATATGTTTATCTGCAATTATAGCTTCAACAGTAGGCAATGTTGCTTTTAATTACCTCAACATTTTCTCTTGGCAATTCTTTAATGAACCGAGAAGTGCGCATCGGTTGCCACTGGTTGTTAATTTCCCTCCTATCTGCACATGAAATGATTAACCTTTCTTTGGCTCTGGTTATGCCAACATATGCGAGTCTCCTTTCTTCTTCTAAAGCTTTACCACTTTTGTCATCAAAAGATCTTTGATGAGGAAATAATCCCTCTTCCCAACCAGGTAGAAACACGCACGGGAATTCAAGTCCTTTGGCTGCATGAAGAGTCATAACATATACGGTGTCATCGTTATTCATATTATCCACTTCCATCACCAGACTTATATGCTCCAAGAAAGTTGTGGCATTATCGAAATTTTTTAAAGATGAGATGAGCTCTTTAACATTTTCTATTCGTGCTAAGCCTGTTACCTCCTCATTTTCAAGCATTTCAATATATCCTGATTGGTTTGCTACGATTTTAACGAATTCATGCAGTGGTTTTACGCTTACTATTTCTTCCCAAGCTTTAATTTTATTTAAAAAATCGTTGAGTGAGAGTTTAATTCTTTCGGTTACCTGATTACTATTAACTAATATTTTTGCTGCCTCAAAAAAAGAAATTTTGTTATCCTGAGCAGTCGTGTATATTTTCTTTAGAGTTGTAGCTCCTATGCTTCTTTTTGGCCGATTTACTATCCTTTCGAAAGCTAAGTCATCGTTATTGTTTGTAACAAGTCTTAAATATGCAATTATATCCCTGACTTCCTGACGTTCGTAGAATTTTACGCCACTTATAATCTTGTAGGGAATTGAATATTTTATAAAATACTCTTCGAGAACTCTAGTTTGAAAAGTGGCCCTTACCAGCACTGCAATGTCACTAAATCTGTATTTATTGAGTTTCAATATCTGTTCGCTTATGAACCTTGCTTCAGCTTTCCCATCCCATAATTTTATTAGATTTACCTTTTCCCCTTCAATGTTTGTTGTCCACAATTTTTTTTCTAAGCGAGTCTTATTGTGATTGATAACATATGACGCAGTTGCAAGTATGTGGGATGTTGACCTGTAGTTACACTCTAGTTTAACGGTTTTTGCATTTTTAAAATCATCAGAAAACTTCAAAATATTTTCAACTTCTGCACCACGCCAACTATATATCGACTGGTCATCATCTCCTACACAGCAAATATTTGAGTGCTCTTTTGCAAGGTATTTTAGCCAAAGATATTGTATCGCATTTGTATCTTGATATTCATCTACCATAACATATTTAAACTTGTTTTGGTAGTAGGACAGAACTTCGGTCTTTTGATTAAAGAGCTGTATGTTATATAGCAATAAGTCACCAAAATCGACAGAATTAAGGAATTTCAACCTTTCCTGATACTGGTGATAGACTTTGAGTGCAGTTACATATACTGGCCTAAATGATTGAATATCTTCCACTTCAGATGGCAATAAGCACTTCTCTTTCCATTGCTGAATAATATTCATAATGGTCTTACATTTTTCTGATAGGTAATCAGGATTTATTTCATTGATAATATTTTTTATTACCTGTAATTGGTCATCCACACCAATGATTGTAAAATTGGGGTTTAAGCCCACAATTTCTGCGTGCAGGCGCAAGATTTTTGCTGCAATTGCATGGAAAGTGCCAAGCCATGGTATGTTTGTGCCCGTTAGCTCAAGTACCCTTGATACCATCTCATTTGCTGCTTTATTTGTAAATGTAACTGCTAATATCTCATCAGAATAAGCGTGACCGTTTCTAATTATGTGTGCTATTCTTGAAGTAATCGTTCTTGTTTTTCCCGTCCCGGCTCCTGCCAGTATCAAAACTGGTCCATCTATGTTAGTTACAGCTGATTGTTGTTCTGGATTTAGCAGTGAGAGATAATCGTTCATCGTAGCCCTATAGATTATAACTTCGTAAAGTTAAACCTATGATTGAAATATTGTAAAGGTTTTATTGAATAGAACAGTTAAAGAATGCTTCACTCAAGTACTACATATTTAAACGTAGGTTTTACATCTATTTTGTTTTAGTAGTTTCAGGTGTATGTCGAGTAACAACAACTTGATTTGAGGTATTGGCACCAGAACTTCTGCTTGTTGGGTGGATAAGTGGAGTTTGGAATGGCTTATATGTACGGTTTAGTTCCTTCATTTCTATTTCTTCAACTTCAACAAGGGGTTTTTCTTTTGGGGTATAGCGATTATGCGTTGCAGGTCGTTCAGTGAGATTTTCATATGTTTCTTTCAACCAAGTTCCGATATCATACATAAATCCATACGCTTTTTCTTTAAATTCTCTCAATGATCTACTGAAACTTGCTAGTGTGTTATTAAAGTAAATTGTCATATAGTCTCTTGTGGTGTATTGATAACTTTCTCCATCTAGTCTGCTACTTTGTGCGTTAGAACTATTGTTGCTTTTAAAATAACCAAATATGTTGTACATTTTGAGCCGCCATTAATTACTAACATACACATATTATATATTGATAAATTAAGGACTTAGTGTATTGATTAAGCACTTAGAAAGCGCTCTGTATAATAATTTAAAATGGAGCTGGAGCTTTGTAGTACAATGTTTTCAAACGTTTAATATAATATTGACTTTACAACGATAGTCACTTTAAATTAGTAACTATTGTTGCAGTTAAAGTATCAATGCCTTTTTTCTTTTATTTTTTTGCAATTCTTAGCATTTTATCTGCTGTATGCGCAATTAGTGTAAGAAATCCTGTGCATGCAGTATTATTTTTAATTTTCACCTTCGTTAACTCTGCAGTGCTTTTCATTCTCCTTGGAGCTGAATTCATCGCTATGATGGTACTGATAGTATACATCGGTGCAGTTGCAGTGTTGTTCCTCTTTGTAGTTATGATGCTCGATATTGACTACATAAGATTGCGCCAGGGTTTTGCGAAGCATTTCACTCTTGGTGCTATATTGTGTGGTGTGTTTTTTTTGATTATCAGTTTTGTAATCCGCAGCTCAACGCTGAATATAAGTAATGTTATAAACTATAATGCCAATAACGTGAAAGCTATCGGTAATTTGCTCTACACTGACTACATGTACGCTTTTCATCTTTCTGGAATTTTGCTACTTGTTGGAATTGTCGGTGCAATTGCTCTTACTTTGCAGGACAAGAAAAAAGGAGTTAAAAAACAGAATGTATTAAAGCAATTGACGCAATCTTCATCTGTAAAATTGGTTAAGGCTAAATTTGGAAAAGGAGTGGAATGGAAATAGGATTAAATCATTTTTTGATAGTTACTGCTATTTTGTTCACTGTTGGGGTGTGCGGTATTTTCATCAACCGTAAGAGCATAATCAATATATTGTTATCAATAGAAATATTATTGTTGGCGATTAACATCAATCTAGTTGCTTTTTCTGCCTTTATGAATGATATAGTTGGGCAAATTTTTGTGATGTTTGTGTTGACTGTTGCGGCAGCAGAGTCAGGAGTTGGGCTTGCAATATTGGTTGTATATTATAGAAGCCGTGGCAATATAGATGTTGAACAAGCAAATTTAATGAAAGAATGAAAGTATGATGGATATACTGAAATTAATAGTATTTTTGCCACTTTTTGGTTCGCTATTTGCAGCACTTTTTAGAAAAAGTCAGTTAGTTACAACGGCAGGGATTGGAATATCTGCAGTTTTATCTTGGTATGTTTTTCTCACCTTCTCTGAAAATTATCACTTGAGTTTATTTCCTTTGTTTTCATTGAGCATCTTAAAAGTAAATTGGGCAATTAGTGTGGATGCTCTCTCATCCTTAATGCTTATTGTTATTACCACCGTTTCACTGGTAGTACATCTCTACTCTATCGGTTATATGGAGCATGATAAGGGGAAGTCGAGGTTTTTTTCTTACCTATCGCTATTTACGTTTTGCATGATTGTGCTGGTTGTAAGCGATAATTTCGTGCAGCTTTTTTTTGGCTGGGAAGGGGTTGGCCTATGTTCTTATTTACTCATAGGATTTTGGTTCCAAAAATATTCTGCAAATAATGCAGCAATTAAAGCATTTGTTGTGAATAGGGTAGGAGACTTTGCACTATTGATTGGAATCTTTCTTATTTATTATACATTTCACTCTTTGAATTTTACTGAAGTTTTTGACACAACTGATCTTCTTGGCACGCAGAACATTAGGGCATTCTGCTGTGAATTCAAAGTAACTCATATAATATGCATATTACTTTTTATTGGCTGTATGGGTAAATCTGCACAGCTTGGTTTACATGTTTGGTTGCCAGATGCAATGGAAGGGCCAACTCCTGTTTCTGCACTTATTCACGCAGCAACGATGGTAACAGCAGGTATATTTTTAGTAGCAAAGTGTTCTCCATTGTTTGAGTTATCAAATGTGGCACGAGAATTAATAGTTATCGTTGGAGCACTCACTGCTTTTTTTGCAGCCACCGTTGCAATTACTCAGAACGATATAAAGAAAATAATTGCTTATTCAACCTGCAGTCAACTTGGTTATATGTTCATGGCATGTGGGCTTTCTGCTTACAATGTTGCTATTTTTCATTTAATGACACACGCTTTTTTTAAAGCTCTACTATTTCTTGGTGCTGGCAATGTGATTCATGCAATGCATCATGAGCAAAACATTCAGAAAATGGGAAATTGCTGGAAGAAAATCCCTTGCACTTACGCTCTCATGTGGATTGGATCTCTTGCGCTTTCTGGGATATTCCCATTTGCAGGTTTTTATTCAAAGGATTTGATAATTGAACATGCTTATAGCACGGATAGCTTTGCTTTTGTAATAAGCTTAGTTGTTGCATTCTTCACAGCGTTTTACTCTTGGAGGTTATTGCTTCTTGTGTTCCACAGCCAAAAACAAAGTAAAATTAATATACATGAGGCACCAAAGATTATGCTTATACCATTACTGATACTCGCTTTTGGATCAGTATTTTCTGGAATATGGGGAGCAAATATTTTGAACATAACTAGTAATGCGTTTTGGAAATCAAGTTTAGTGATGATTGATGAGCATGGAGTTCATAATTTCTTTATAAAACTACTGCCAACCTTAGCAAGCCTAAGTGGAATAGCACTTGCGTACCTAATTTACCAATATCAAGTAATTAGGCAAATTAAGAGTAAATTTTTACTTAAGTTTTTGCAGAATAAATGGTACTTTGATGAGGTGTATGAGTTTGTTATAATTGCACCGATAAGGTTTATATCTAGGCTTCTATGGAAGTTTGATGTTAAGGCTATTGATTCATTTGGACCAAATGGTGTTGTAAGGTTGGTTAATGAATGTTCAAAAAGTTCTATAAAGTTACAAACTGGTTATATATTTGATTATGCATTTATTATGTTTGTTACTCTAATAATCGGTGCTTTATATATTATTGGAATTAAATAGAAGGTGTTGTTACTTAGTATATTCTTGCTTCCACTGATAGGAGCGTTGATTTTATCCTTAATCAGGATTAATCATCAATCTATACACTTAAGATTCCTTGCTCTATTTTTTGCTGTACTTCCATTTTTGCTTAGCATTGTAGCTTGTATAGAATTTGATTATAACAATGCGGACTTTCAGTTTGTCAGCTACCCAATTAGAAATGTTGGAATAGGGATAGATGGTATATCGTTGCTTTTCCTTCTTCTTACAACTTTCTTGTTTGTAATTTGTATACTCTACAACTGCAAAATGAGTTATACGACCCTAAAAGCCTATATGGCATTGTTTCTACTGCTTGAGAGTTTTGTAGTCGGTTTTTTCGTTTCACTGAATGCTATAAGCTTTTATGTGTTTTTTGAAGCTGTTTTAATACCAATGTTCTTTATTATTGGCATCTGGGGAGGAAAACACAGGGTATATGCAACGTTTAAGTTGTTTCTTTATACATTAACTGGCTCATTATTATTTCTACTTGGATTGGTTTACATCTATAACATTTTTGGAACGTTTAATATACAAAAATTAGCTACATTAGTGCCAAGCCTTGATCTTGAAGTGCAGTCATTGCTGTGGATTGCATTTTTTATTTCTTTTGCAATAAAAGTACCGATGTTTCCATTTCACACTTGGCTTCCTGATGCACATGTGCAATCACCAACTTCTGGATCTGTGATTTTAGCTGGCTTGCTTATTAAAATGGGGGGATATGGATTTTTAAGGTTTTCTATTCCAATGCTTCCTCAGGCAAGTTTGTATTTTTCAAATTTCGTTGTTGTGCTGAGCATTATTGCGGTGATATATGCTTCTCTAGTTGCGTTTGCTCAAGATGATATAAAGAAGTTAATAGCTTATTCTTCAATAGCACATATGGGGATCGTTACTGCTGGCCTCTTTTCATTTTGTGAGGAAGGAGTACTGGGTAGCATATTTCAAATGATTAGTCATGGCCTTATTTCTGCTGCTTTATTTTTATGTGTTGGAATGCTATATACTCGAACTGGAACTTTGGAGATTGCAAAATATTTTGGCATAGTAAACACAATGCCAAAATTTGGTTTTATGTTCATTTTATTTTCAATGGCTTCAATAGGGCTACCTGGAACATCTGGGTTCGCAGGTGAGTTTTTGGCTATGGTTGGAATGTTTAAGAGCATAGGGTTTTTTACAGGATTTATCGCACTTGGCACTATTTTAAGCGCAGTTTATATGCTGAATTTATGTAAGCAAATAATATGGGGGGTTAGCTATTCTAAATTATTAAATAACCGTTTGGATAGCATAGAATTTTCTGTCTTAATTCTGCTTGCAGTGTTTGTTATTTTGCTTGGATTTTACCCAACCCTTGCACTGAATTATTTGAAGCCATGTATGGCAAATTTGTTAGTCAAATATAATGCGCTATGAATTATATACAGATATTGCCGGAAACGTTCTCTATTATCTCCTCGTTAGTGTTGCTGCTGCTTGGGATTATATTTAACCGCAGAACTATCAACTTATTAGCACTTGGCTGCACAGTGGTAACTTTGATTATTTTAATTCTTTCGGCAGAAAACAATGAAATTTTTCTCTTTAATTCGTTGTTAAAACTCAATTTATACATCAGGTCAGCCCAAGGGTTAATTCTCAGCACAGGAATTTTAATACTTTTGATGCTGAATTTATCAAAATATGACTATAAGTATGAATTTTCAATGCTGATTCTTTTTGCGCTATTTGGCATGATAACTTTGGTTTCAGCAAATAGTCTGATTTCTTTTTATTTAGCTTTTGAGTTGATGAGTATATCTTTGTATGTTCTTGCGAGCTTTAATAAAGATTCGATTTATTCATGTGAAGCAGGAGTGAAATATTTTACACTCAGTGCATTATATTCCTGCATTATGCTATATGGAATGTCGCTGCTTTATGGATATACAGGACAAGTCAATTTCTCTGAGCTCGGTTCATTCTTGCAAAACCATCAGATAACTTATGGAATAGTTTTTGGGTTAGTCTTTGTCCTAATTGGTTTGTGTTTCAAGCTTGCTATTGCTCCTTTTCATATGTGGGCTCCAGATGTCTATCAAGGTGCACCTACCATAGTAACTGCGTTTTTTTCTACGGCCCCAAAAGCTGCACTTGTAACATTTTTAATTCGATTGATGAATGAAGAGTTAGTAAATGTAAAAAGTTATGTTCAGCCTATTTTCTTATACGTTTCAGCATTGTCTGTGCTTATCTCAGCTTTTGGGGCCTTACGTCAGCAAAACTTAAAAAGGCTGCTTGCTTACAGTTCAATTGGTCACATTGGTTTTATATTTGCTTCACTTTCTATTTTTACACAAGCAGGAACAGATAGTGCCTTAATGTATCTGGTGATATATATCATCACAAGCATAGGGCTATTCTCATATCTCGTACAAATTGACGATGACGATTGTGATATTGCAAATTTATCTGGTATAGGGAAGAAACGCCCAATTGTAGCATTTCATCTTTCTGTGCTGTTACTCTCAATGTCGGGAATACCTCCACTTGCTGGGTTTTTCGCTAAATTTTTTATATTCAAAAGTTTAATAAATTCTGGCTTTATCAGCCTGTCCTTGATCCTTGTAATAGCGAGTGTGATATCATGCTACTATTATTTAAATATCATGAAAGTTATGTATTTTGATAAAGCTAGTGGTAATAAGGTTGCTTATTCTAAGGGTCTATTCATTATCACTTCAGTGGCTTCACTGATCAACCTCGTTCTTTTCTTGTATGTAGAAGATCTTTACTCACTCATTGAACTAAAGGGCTGACAAGGTGATCCCTGAGGGCTTTCATATTCATCATTACAAAGAAGTTTCAAGCACTAATAAAGAAGCGTTGGATTTAATTGATAAAGGAATATCAAATGAAACCGTTATTATTGCCGATAAACAAACAGAAGGCAGGGGGCGCACCGGAAAAAGTTGGGTTTCTCCAGAGGGTAATTTTTATGCGAGTTTGGTGATAAACCTCTTTAACGATTATCTGAATGAAAGCCAGCTTTCGGTGTCATTCCAGCGCGTGACGCTGGAATCTAGAAAAAAAGAAGAATGGATCCCAGTGTCAAGCACTGGGATGACATCAGAGGGCATTGGGATGACAGAGAAGGGTTTGGTGAATAAAATTGCGGATGTTAGCAAATTAACAGAATTGACTTTTGTTACTGCTCTTGCTGTTGGAAATACTATACTGTCATTTATAAATGGTCTAAATCTCCAGTATAAGTGGCCAAATGATGCCCTTATTGATGGCAAGAAAATAAGTGGAATATTGCTTGAAAAAAGATCCAATTCGAATTGGCTCATTATAGGAATTGGAATTAATGTCAGTCATGCACCACTTCCAGGAACAACGTGCATTAGCAATTACGGTGAGTCTGTGTCTAACATAGATCTGTTAAAGGAATTAATAATAAATTTTAATAAGCTAAGAAAGCAATGGCTATTTGATGGGTTTTATGCTATAAGAGAAATGTGGTTAAAAAAAGCATTCAAAATGAATGAGCAAATCAGTGTAAAGTTAGCTGACAAATTGTATGAAGGAATTTTTGCTGATATAGATAAAAGTGGTAAATTGGTGTTGCAGCAAAAGGATGGAAGCTTAATTTATTTTGATGCAGGTGAGTTATTTATTGGCAGTGCATTATGAATACGTATGTAATTTTTGCTTACCTTATTAGTTTCACGCTGATTGTTGGAGAGCTAATTTTTACCATTTCTTGCTATACTAAAAGTAAAAAAATTCTAGAAAGCCTGAAAGATAATAATGAAGAAGAAACATAAGCGATTACTTATAACTTCAGGAATTTTCTGCTTTTTAAGCTGCATAGTCTTTTTTATTTTAACAACGCTCAAAGAAAATATCTCATTTTTCTATACAGTAAGTGAGGCAATAGTTTTACCAAATAGTCAAAAGCCAATCCGTGTTGGTGGAATGGTTGTTGAAGATAGTGTGATACGGAGCGAAAGTGAAGTAGTTTTTCAAATGACAGATTTTAACAAAAGCGTTGTGGTAAAATACCAGGGAATACTTCCACCGATGTTTTCAGAAAAAAGTGGTGTTGTTGTGCAAGGTAAAATGTCTGATAATAATACCTTTCTTGCAGATACGGTGTTTGCAAAACATGATGAGAACTATATGCCGAAAGTTTTAAAATAGATTCCTTAATCTGGCTATATTGAAATAGTATGTAGAGAGAGTAACAGCCTGCTAGCAAGCTGTGACTTTCCTAACTACTACAATATATCAGAGTGAGTTGGTGCTTCCCATTCATCATATTATCACCACCAATTGTTCCTGTTTTTAATTTTTCAACCTCTTCTTTTAGGTTGTTAAGGTTTCCTTCCAAAATTTTATAATCCTTCTCAGCCTCTATAGCTATCATCTCAAGCCTATCTAAATCTTTATACAATAGATCCACTTCATCTTGACGATCCTTCAGCTCATTATTCAATTTAGGAACAAATGTGTCGTTTAAATCTGCGATTAGTTTATCTAGAATTTTGTGAACGTAATTGACCGATGCATTCTTTTCTTTATCGCTCTCAAAAGATTTAGGCTTAATTTTGACCTCTATGTCGTCTATTACTCTAGGGTTATCTCCGCCTATTTCGCTTATTAATTCAAAGTTGCTTTCGCTTTCTTTTACACTGTAATTACTCATATTAACTTCTATAAAAAATTATACTTTTAAAATCAACTCAGCTACATTGAAATGGTATGTGGAGAAAGTAATAGCCTAGAGACTATTACTCTTTCCAGTTTAACCCCAATCTGGTTCACTAGTGGTATTGTCTTCTAATTCTTTTACTCTTGTCTGTAAGTTATTCAGGCTCTGTACTAAACCACTATCTACATTACCAACGTCTTCAATCAGTTGATTGACTTTTTCTTGTTCTCCATGCAAGTTAGTATTTACTTGCACAACAAGTCCGTCATTCATACTTTCAATCAGTTTATCAATAACACTATGAGTATAACTAACTTTCGCATTTTTATCTTTATTCGTTTCGTAATTTGTCGGTTTTGCAAGGGTAACTTTACTTATAATTTTTGGTTCATTGGCCATATAAACTACCTCATTAAAATTTAAAATTTCAAATAAAATCAACTATAGAAATATAAAAAGCTCTTTTCAAACCCATAAATATTTAGCTCAACAATACTTCGTATCCAGTCTGAAAGTACTCTTCCATTACCATTAGTTCAGCATTGGCGTTTTGAAGAGGGCCCTCCCATTTAGGTTCATCAGCAGAATCTCCAAGTTTCTTAATCAGCTCAAGGATTTCCTTTTGTTTTTCATTTTGTTCATCAAGTTTCCCTTTTAATGCATCAATAATAGCTTTAGACTGATCTTGATTGCTGAGATCACCAATCACAGCTGTCACTTTCTCATAAGGCAGTTTGTGAATAATCTCTTTAAGCTCTTCTGCACCTACGTTATCCAAAAGTTCTTTAAACTGCTCATTAGACATATTGCGAGCAAAAGCTTGAAGTTTGTCTGGGTTATCAACTAAAGACTTAATGATAATCTGGATCCTATTAGAATCAGTTAAATCCTGAGCAATTGCTTCGAGTTTCTCAGGATCAAGCTTATTAACTAAGTCTTTCAGTTGGTCTTCTTGCAGACTATTTACTAAAGCTTTCAACTGATCACCTTCTAATTCTTTGGAGAGTATTGTCAAGTGGTGCTCAGCCAAGTCTTTTGCAAGCACTGTAAATTGCTCGTCATTTATAGCATTTCTCATAATAGTCCGAATAGGTCATAGGAAGGCAGAATCAACAGCACGACGAAAGGATTCGAATAGAGGAATGTTTTTCCTGGCTCTGTTTTTTATAGCAAACCAATGATGCTCAATTTTGTTAAAATCTGGAGAATAAGGCGGCAGATACAAAATTTCTGCACCGACTCCTTTAGCGAGCTTGATAAGCTTATCAGACTTATGAAAAGTAGCATTATCAAGAATGACAGTTTGTCCAGGTTCTAAGATCGGTGCCAAAAATTGCTCAAACCATCCATTAAAAATATCCATATTACAGTGGCCTTCAAATGTTAATGGAGCAACTATCTTTCTTCTACTTAAGGCTGCAACCATGCTGATTCGTTGAGTTTTTTTTCCAGATTTTAGGGCATAAAATCGCTGTCCTTTCTGGCAATACCCATATGGATAGTCCTCCGTGTTATCAATCCCAGACTCATCTATATACACTAAGTTTTCTGGTTCTTTTGTTGCTATAATTTTTAAGAATTCAGCACGTTTTTCTTCGTTCCTTTCCTTGTATCCATATGTCTTTTTTTGCGCGTAAATCCAATTTTTCTGAGAGCTCGGTGGATCGTTTGGATACTAACGTTGCCCCAAAGTTTAGCCATTTCCGACAGAGTTTTTCTACCGTGTTTTTTAGCAAATTCGATAAACTTATTCCAGTCGATAATTTTCTGATTGTAACCTCCATTACCGAGTTTTTTTGACTGAAAGTCGCCTGTTTCTTTTTTTCTTTGCTGCCACTCCCACAAAGTAGTTCGTCCAATTTTAAATCTTGCTGCCACTGCTTCTCTGCTTTCCCCTTCGTCTAGTGCTTCCATTGCTTTTTTTCTTAAATCATAACTATATGCTGCCGGCATCCAACCTCCTTATCGCCATCTATCCTTAATCTTATCATATCCGGACTTCTGTGGAAAGAGCTATAAAGTTTTAATAAGTGCTTTGAACTGATCCACTTTTAAGTGAGGTAAAATTTCTTTTACTTGCTCTGAATTTAATTTTCTCACTAGAGCTTCAAGCTGAGTATCATTTAAAATAGGAACAATTATTTGTAACTTTTCTGGATTTAGTTCCTGAGCGAGGGTTTTTAGCTGGTGATTGGTTAGATGATCCACTAAAGCTTGGAGTTGTTCATCTGTTAAGTTCTCTGCTAAGGCCTGCAACTGGCTTGAGCTCAGTTCAGGAATTATTTTTTGCAGTTGCTCGTTACTAAGAGTATTGGCAAGAGTTTTTAGTTGGCCGTCTGTTAGGCCCTGAATAAAAACTTTATAGCTCTTTCCACAGAAGTCCGGATATGATAAGATTAAGGATAGATGGCGATAAGGAGGTTGGATGCCGGCAGCATATAGTTATGATTTAAGAAAAAAAGCAATGGAAGCACTAGACGAAGGGGAAAGCAGAGAAGCAGTGGCAGCAAGATTTAAAATTGGACGAACTACTTTGTGGGAGTGGAAGCAAAGAAAAAAAGAAACAGGCGACTTTCAGTCAAAAAACTCGGTAATGGAGGTTACAATCAGAAAATTATCGACTGGAATAAGTTTATCGAATTTGCTAAAAAACACGGTAGAAAAACTCTGTCGGAAATGGCTAAACTTTGGGGCAACGTTAGTATCCAAACGATCCACCGAGCTCTCAGAAAAATTGGATTTACGCGCAAAAAAAGACATATGGATACAAGGAAAGGAACGAAGAAAAACGTGCTGAATTCTTAAAAATTATAGCAACAAAAGAACCAGAAAACTTAGTGTATATAGATGAGTCTGGGATTGATAACACGGAGGACTATCCATATGGGTATTGCCAGAAAGGACAGCGATTTTATGCCCTAAAATCTGGAAAAAAAACTCAACGAATCAGCATGGTTGCAGCCTTAAGTAGAAGAAAGATAGTTGCTCCATTAACATTTGAAGGCCACTGTAATATGGATATTTTTAATGGATGGTTTGAGCAATTTTTGGCACCGATCTTAGAACCTGGACAAACTGTCATTCTTGATAATGCTACTTTTCATAAGTCTGATAAGCTTATCAAGCTCGCTAAAGGAGTCGGTGCAGAAATTTTGTATCTGCCGCCTTATTCTCCAGATTTTAACAAAATTGAGCATCATTGGTTTGCTATAAAAAACAGAGCCAGGAAAAACATTCCTCTATTCGAATCCTTTCGTCGTGCTGTTGATTCTGCCTTCCTATGACCTATTCGGACTATTATGAGAAATGCTATAATTGTTAGTATTCTAACATTTATTGATTAATTTATTGTTAAGTTAGTATATATTACAATTGTAATAACCAACATTACTTGTGTAGAGAAAAGTTACGAAAAGAAATAGAGATTTTCAGGGAAATAGTATAAAATCCTCATAGATTAAAATAAGCTGCTTTGACAGGTTTTGTGGCGGCTAGAGCTGTATAGAATGGTGGAGGCAAGCGGGATCGAACCGCTGACCTTCTGCGTGCAAAACAGATGCTCTACCAGCTGAGCTATACCCCCAGGTAATTCTTGCTTAAAGCATAAATCACTCAGGCTGAAATGCAAGAAATATTTATCTATTAGGCTATTGCTAAATAGTGTACAAATTCTGCAGGGTGTACACACTTCTCTATTTTTTTGTCTCCTTAGCGTTATACGTCACACCATCCAAATAAATCTGTGAACTGAAAATTAACAAAAAGTTTTCCTTTGGAAATTTTTTTAAATTATTCATAGATTTTTTAACTAAATTATCACTAACGCAGTATATTATATAATTTATTTAACCACACATGAAAATTTTAGTTTGATTAAAACGGATAAAAACTGTATTGATGTTTAGTATAGCTGAAAAATGAAATGATCCCGTAGCTCAGCCGGTAGAGCAACTGACTTTTAATCAGTGGGTCACGCGTTCGAATCGCGTCGGGATCACTCACAAATTTTGAAAAACATGCTAAAAGAACAAGACAAAATATTCACCAACCTAAATGGTAAAGGAACTCCACTACTTGAGGGTGCAAAAAAACGTGGTAGCTGGCAAAAAACAAAGGAATTACTGGATTTAGGATCAGAAAAGATCATTGATGAAGTAAAGAAATCTGGTTTGAGAGGTCGAGGGGGTGCAGGATTTTCCACCGGCCTTAAGTGGAGCTTTATGCCCAAAAATCTCCCAAAAGCATATTTAGTAGTCAATGCAGATGAGTCAGAACCTGGTACATGTAAAGATAGAGATATATTGCGATATGAGCCACATAAGTTACTTGAGGGAATTCTCCTGGCCGGCAAAGCGATCAGCGCATCAGTTGCATATATTTATATCAGGGGTGAATTTTATAATGAATATTTAGTTCTAAAAAAAGCACTTGAGGAAGCCTATAAAGAAGGTTTAATTGGAAAAAATGCCTGCAAATCAGGTTATGATCTTGATGTGTTTATCCATAGGGGCGCAGGAGCTTACATATGTGGGGAAGAAACAGCTCAACTCGAATCAATTGAAGGAAAAAAGGGCTTTCCTCGCATGAAGCCTCCATTTCCCGCAGGTGTTGGACTTTTTGGCTGCCCAACCACAATAAACAACGTTGAAACTATAGCCATGGTTCCAGATATTCTGAATCGCGGAGGAGAATGGTTTGCATCTCTTGGTAAACCAAATAATACTGGTACCAAGGTCTTTTGTATTTCAGGGCACGTAAACAACCCGTGTAATGTTGAAGAAGAGCTCGGAATTCCATTACGTGAATTAATTGAAAAATACGCAGGTGGAGTGCGAGGAGGTTGGGATAATTTACTTGCTGTAATACCTGGTGGGTCTTCAGTGCCATTAATTCCAAAATCTATATGTGATACTATTGAAATGGATTTTGATTCATTAAGAACTGCACAATCAGGGCTTGGTACTGCTGCTGTAATAGTGATGAATAAATCAACTGATATAATAGCTGCAATAGAGAGGTTATCACACTTTTATATGCATGAGTCCTGTGGACAATGCACACCATGCCGTGAAGGTACTGGATGGATGTGGAGGATTATGAAGAGGATGGTGGCAGGAGATGTTAAGCCTGATGAAATAGATAAGCTGCTTGACCTTACAACTCAAATAGAAGGACATACAATTTGCGCACTTGGCGATGCTGCAGCTTGGCCGATTCAAGGATTAATAAGACATTTTCGCCATGTTATCAAAGAGAGAGCGATAATTTAACTTTACTTATACTTCTTAAGCCGTTTTGCTACTTAGCAACCAGAGCTAAAAAATATTGATTCCCTTCTCTTTTAGGTGCCAATTCTACCTTTGCGATATCTTCAGTGTCTCGAATTAGCCGTTCTAATTTTTCCAGTCCAACTTCAGTGTTTATAAGCTCTCTCCCTCTAAATCTCATTGTGACTTTAATTTTATGTCCGTGGGCAAGTAAGTCTCTTGCTTGACGCAATTTTGTTCCGTAATCGTGATCACCAATATTGGGACCCAGTTTAATTTCTTTTATAGTTAATGTTTTTTGTTTCTTTTTTGCTTCACTTGCTTTCTTTTTTATATCATACTTTTGCTTGCTATAATCCAGAATTTTACATACTGGAGGGGTTGAATCAGGTGCAATTTCCACCAAGTCTAAACCAACACCCTGTGCAAATTCCAAAGCTCGTTCTATTGGCACGATTCCGACCATTTCACCACTATGATCAACTAAGCGTACCTCCTTAGCTGTGATAAATCCATTAATTCTGTTTTTATTGTTCTTTTTAACTTGCAAACTTTAACTCCCTTAATTCAAATTAATACTTTTTAACAGCGATTCATTAGCCTTTTCCAAAGAAAAAGACTCCTGTCTTTCCGATCCTAAATTTCTTACTGACACAGTTTTACTTGTAACTTCATTTTTTCCTACAATCCACAATATAGGAACCTTGTTTGAACTATGCAAACGTATCTTATAACTAATTTTTTCATTGGTCAAATCAGTCTTGACTCTCACACCTTGTTCTTTTAAAATATTGCTAATTTCTGTGGCGTAACCGTCAGCTTCATTTGTAATGGTCAGAATAGCAAGTTGCGTTGGAGCAAGCCAAACTGGAAATTTTCCTGCATAATTTTCTATCAAAATTCCGATAAAACGCTCAAAAGTCCCAAGAATTGCCCTATGTAACATGACAGGGTGATGCTTGTGCCCATCTGCCCCTATATAAAAAGCTCCCAGACGTTCTGGTAAAATGAAATCAACTTGTAATGTTCCACATTGCCAATTTCTGCCTATTGCGTCTTTCAAAACGAACTCTAACTTTGGACCATAAAATGCACCTTCACCAGGGTTAAGTTTATAACTCAAGCCCGCTTCTTTAACGGCTTCAAGCAGCGCTTTTTCAGCTCTATCCCACACTTCATCATTACCTGCTCTAATATCTGGACGGTCTGAAAATTTCACAGAAATTTCATTAAATCCAAGCTCTGAATATACTTCTTTTAAAAGGTCACAAAACTTTATAGTCTCAGAATTCACTTGTTCTTCCATACAAAAAATGTGTGCATCGTCTTGCGTAAAACCACGCACTCGCATCAGTCCGTGCAATGAGCCTGAGCTTTCATTTCTATGGCATGTGCCAAACTCTGCCATACGTATTGGTAAATCACGGTAGCTCCTGGTGTGAGAATTAAAAATCTGCACATGACAAGGACAATTCATGGGTTTTATTGCTAACTTTTTATTCTCAGATTCGTCAACAATAAACATATTTTCACGAAACTTATCCCAATGTCCAGATCTTTCCCACAGCTCTTTACTTACTAAAATAGGAGTTTTTACCTCAAAATAGCCATTATTTATTAGCTTCTTTCTGATGTAAGACTCAAGAACATTATATAGAATATATCCTTGTTCATGCCAAAAAACCTGCCCAACAGCTTCCTCTTGAATGTGAAATAAATCCATATCCTTAGCAATTTTGCGGTGATCACGTTTTTCTGCTTCTTTGAGGCACTCAAGGTAAGCGTTTAATTCATCCTTATTTCCCCATGCTGTGCCATATATTCGCTGCAACATTGGGCCCTTAGAATCACCACGCCAGTATGCACCCGCTACTTTCATAAGTTTAAACGCTTTAACTCTACCGGTTGATGGTGAGTGCGGACCACGGCATAGGTCAACAAAATCACCTTGCCTATAAACAGTTAGGTTTTCACCCTCTGGTATGGATGAGATAATATCAACCTTATATTTTTCGCCTATACCACTAAAGAAATCAACTGACTGCTTGCGAGTCCAAACTTCTCGAACAAATCTGTGGTTACTTTTTACAATCTCTTTCATTTTCTTTTCTATTGCGGTAAGATCGTCCGTAGTGAAGGTACGATCTGTAGCAAAATCATAGTAAAAACCGTCCTGAATTGTTGGGCCGATAGTAATCTGAGTATTAGGAAATAGCTCTTTCACTGCCTGCGCCATTATATGAGCAGCATCATGCCTTATTATATCTAAACCCACTTCGTCACTCAGTTGTATCACCTCTATCTCTGCATCAGCTTCAATTTCACGTGAGAGGTCATATAGCTCACCATTTACTTTCAATGCAACTACTTCTTTCAAAGCATCCGGTTGTAATATATCAAAGCCAGTGACTTTACCACTGTATTCTTTTACTTTTTGTTCGGTTGAAAAAGTAACCCTAACCATAAATAAACCTATACGGACATGTAGCTTGAAGGCGGTTTGCTTCTTCCAACGGTGTCATCCCAGTGTCACGCACATAGCCATACGAACATTCATTTTCGAAGGTAAATTGCACAGCAAATGGTGTCATCCCAGTGCTTGACACTGGAATCCAGCTTTTTTGTAATTTCATTGAAAATGTTGCATAGTGTGCTTGTTCACAATCAATTTTACTGGATCCCAGTGTCAAGCACTGGGATGACACCTTTGTGTTTGAGGCAAAACAGGCTATAACATTTAACATACTGCCCTCGCAAACAAATGTTCGTACAGTTGTGTATCAGCTACTGGGATGACACCACCCCTAGTGGGCACTGCCCCTAAATCATAATGGATAACAGGGTTATAAGCTCTGAACATTAATAATAAGGCCTATTCTTTTTTAACCTGAGTGCAATTGCGTCTTCCCAAACTTCACCATTACGCAATAACTTTTCTTTATTGTACATTAGCTCCTCTCTTGTTTCAGTAGCAAATTCAAAGTTAGGACCTTCAACAATTGCATCAACTGGACATGCCTCTTGGCAAAGTCCGCAGTATATGCATTTTGTCATATCAATATCATAGCGCGTGGTGCGGCGACTACCGTCTTCTCTTTCCTCTGCTTCAATAACTATTGCTTGAGCAGGGCAGATAACTTCACATAATTTACAAGCTATGCATCGTTCTTCACCGTTTGGATACCTACGCAACGCATGCTCACCACGAAACCTTGGACTTAAAGGGCCCTTCTCCATAGGATACCTCAAAGTAACCTTTGGCTTAAACATATATTTTAATGTAATAACAAACCCTTTAATTAACTCTACAAAAGACCAGTACCAAGCTAATTTCTTGAGCATAAAATATTTAAAACTTGTGTCAGTCATTATAAATCATATTATCAGTTTTCAAAATAAATATTTTCACCTGGGTGACTTTTTAGGTATTTTGGTTTCTTAAGTGTAATATTGCTAAGTAGTTTATATAAATAATGACAAACACAAATGAAACTAT
This sequence comes from Wolbachia endosymbiont (group A) of Aleiodes leptofemur, assembly GCF_964028465.1. Taxonomy (NCBI): domain Bacteria; kingdom Pseudomonadati; phylum Pseudomonadota; class Alphaproteobacteria; order Rickettsiales; family Anaplasmataceae; genus Wolbachia; species Wolbachia endosymbiont (group A) of Aleiodes leptofemur. Next base: position 91,400 of record NZ_OZ034782.1, on the reverse strand, counting down.
TTTCGCTTTATCGACCGTATTTGGTAAGTCAGGAGTTGCAGTAATTAGAATTTCAGGCAACTATGCGCTTAAAGCTTTAAATCATTTTCATATTAAGAAAGAAATTAAACCAAGATTTGCTACTTTAGTTGATCTATATGATGATTTCAATCAATTGATAGATAATGGAATAATCATCTATTTCCCTGCTCCAAACAGTTTCACTGGCGAGAATGTTATAGAGTTACAAGTGCATGGAAGTAAGGCAGTCATAAAAATCATCTTGGAGGAATTATCAAAAATTTTCGTTATGGCCAGGCCTGGAGAATTCTCACTTAGGGCTTTTCTAAATGGTAAATTTGACTTAACTCAAATAGAAGGAATTGCAGACTTAATTGACGCTGAGACGAAAATGCAAGCTAAACAAGCGATTAAGCAGATATCAGGAGAATTGGAGAGACTATACAGCAATTGGAGGCAAAGATTAATAACGATACAATCCAAAATCGAAGCATATATAGACTTTCCAGAGGACATTTGGGCAGAAAAAAGTGAATTGGAAAAAATTAATAATGAAGTGCAATCTCTCGTGCAGTTGATACAAGAGCATTTAAATGATAATAGACGGGGCGAAAGGTTGCGTGAGGGTTTACATATTGTAATAACTGGTGAACCAAATGTCGGTAAATCAACTCTGTTTAATTTCTTAGCCAAGCGTGATATTGCTATTGTTTCTGAATATGCAGGCACAACAAGAGATATACTTGAAGCTCATATTGACATTGGCGGATACCCAATCATTCTCTCTGATACTGCTGGAATTCGTGAGAGTTCAGATCCAATAGAATCAGAAGGTATAAGTCGAGCGAAAAAGAGGTCTTTTGAAGCTGATTTAAGAATAGAACTATTTCCTTTTGAACAGCGTCATAATATCAATTGCAACGTTGTAAATAGCGATACTATTTATGTATTGAGCAAAGCTGACGATGTTATCAATAATCACAATATAAAAATTAATGGCATAGATTTTCTACCTATTTCTATTTTAAAGGGAATAGGTACAAACAAATTGATCTCTCTCATAAAAGAGAAGGCAGAGGAAAAATTTGGGCATGATAGAGACACTCCTGTAATCACTCGGCAAAGACATAGGAATCACATGAAGAAAGCACTGGAACATTTACAACGTTTTAATATCGATAATCCAATTGAGTTGATATCTGAAGATTTGAGGCTTGCTGCATTTGAACTTGGTGCGGTGATTGGAATTATTAATGTTGAGGAAATATTGAGTAGTGTGTTTAGCAACTTTTGCGTGGGCAAGTAAAGCTTTTATAGATTGCTTAAAATCAAATGTTGTGATAGAAAAGAAATGGACGGATGGCCGAGCGGTTTAAGGCACCAGTCTTGAAAACTGACGTACGTGATGAGCGTACCATGGGTTCGAATCCCATTCCGTCCGCACAGCATCTCGCTATGCTAGCTGATTTTTAGAGCTTATTTGGACTATGTGGTTCATAACGCTGGAAATCTTGTCTAATCTAGCCACATCTTTTAAAAATACATCCCTTTGTAAATTGACCTTGTTAGCAAAGAAAGCTAATATCTATAAATAGATCACCATCTGAATATGAAAACCGATATAGTAATAATAGGTGCAGGACCTGTTGGAATATTCACTGCTTTTCAAGCGGGAATGCTTGATATGAGATGTCATATAATAGATGTTTTGGATCAAGCAGGAGGACAATGCACAGCTCTTTACCCAGAAAAGCCAATATACGATATACCTGGTTATCCTGTAATTACTGCCCAAAAATTAATTGAGCAGCTAATGGAGCAAGCTTCGCCATTTAAGCCTATTTACCATTTAAGTCAAAAAGTAGAAAAGATTTCAAATAACGAAGGTGAAAACTTTACTATCATAACGAACATAGGTACAGAGGTAAAATGCAAAGCTGTTATCATTGCTGCAGGTAATGGAATGTTTGAACCTAACCGTCCACCCTTAAGTGGTATATTAGAATATGAAAATAAATCTGTATTTTACAGTGTAAATAAAATTTCTGATTTTCAGGATAAAACTATAGTCATTGCAGGTGGGGGTGATTCTGCGGCTGATTGGACTGTAGAACTTTCTAAAGTTGCAAAGAAAATTTATGTGATACATAGGAGAAAGGAATTTCGCTGCACTCCTGAAACTAGAAATAAATTAGAATCACTTGAAATTGATGGAAAAATAGAACTGGTAGTGCCATATCAATTACACGAACTAGCAGGAAGTAATGGGCAGTTGAGCGCAGTGATAGTAAAAAACATTGCCTCTAAGGAGGAAAAAGAAATATCCGCTGATTTTTTGCTGCCATTTTTTGGATTGTCAATGAATCTTGGTCCAATAAACAATTGGGGTATACAGTTAGAACATAGCCGCATAGTTGTCGACCCAGCTACACTTAAAACCAGTAGAGATAGGATATATGCAATCGGAGATATAGCTATTTATTCAGGCAAACTAAAATTAATACTAAATGGTTTTGCTGAGAGCGCCATGGCTTGTTATGACATATACAAAGTAATCCACAACTCTCCAGTCAATTTTCAATATTCAACTTCAAAGGGAATTCACGGGAAAGAAAAACTTCCTTGACAAACCTCGCCAGCTCCCTTATCATGAAACTGAAGCTATTGTATTTGCTTTCGCCAATCTGCAGATTAAAAGGTAAGGATTACTTAATGTATCGGCGTCTTATGTTCAATTTTTTGCAGTATATAGATACTGTATGTCTTTACAAAACTTCATCTACATCTAGATTTTTATCTAAATAAGCTGAACGCGCTTACAAAGCGTTACAAGACATCAAAAAATGCCAATACTCGACAGAGATAGTAAAAGACTAGCTAACTCGGGGATTCTTTGTCTTTTTTTCTGCTTAGTAAATTTCTTAAACGTTTGCAGCGTAAGTTAGTTGCAATTAAAAGCAGCTTAATCTCGCTTGTCAAGCGTTTAAAACATAAAAAACGCCAATATTTTAAAGCGGATAATAACCCCAGGGCTTCTTTTGCCTTTTTTTTCATTTGGTAAATTTCTTAAATATTTGTGGCTAAACGACAACCGTCATCCCGCTGCTTGTTAGCGGGATCTAGAGATACCGCGAATGAATCGCGGTATGACGTAGGACTGCTGTCATTCCAGTGCTCCTTTTTTTGTCATCCGAGTAGCTGACACTGGGATCCAGGAAACTTATAGCCTTTCTTATAATAGTCCGAATGCGATAAGATATGTGTTTATGGCTACAGCAGGCCAGTAGCATATTACGGTCTGTTCGGATTATTGTAAAAAGAGCTATAACTTTACACCAGGTGAATGTACAATAAGAACTGGATTCCAGACTGGAATGACACCGAAGGGGCTACTGGGATGACAAAAGGGGGCACTGGGATGACAGGAGAAAGAGGTACTGGAATGACAAGAGAGGGTACTTGGGTGACAGGAGGTAATGCAGGAAGTCTAATAACGCAGCAACACAGAACCCCAGGTTAGGCCTGCACCTATTGAAATCAGCAGTGCCAGGTTTCCTAATTTTATTTTTGATTTTTGTATTGCATAATCAAGTGCTAGTGGGATTGATGCCGCTGAAGTATTTGCATGTTGATCAACGGTATTAATCACTTTCTCTATAGGGAAATCTAACTTCTTTACTACTGCTTCAATAATACGAATGTTTGCTTGATGGGGAATTAGCCAGTCAATATCAGTAATTTTCAAATTATTGCATTTCAGAGTTTCCTCTATTAAGGCTGTTAACTTATCCACTGCATGTTTAAACACTTCTCTTCCATTCATGTATATTTTTCCAGAATCACCAGTTGAGGATATCCCTCCGTTCGTACATAGTATGTCCACATTGCCGTCAGAGTATAAGTTTGTTGATATGATGCCGCTGCTACCCATTTCTGATTTTATTATCACTGCACCAGCACCATCACCAAAGAGTACACAAGTTGACCTATCTTCCCAGTCAACAATCCTAGACATTATTTCAGCACCAATAACGAGCGCATATTTAATTCTATTGTTAGATTTTATGAGCGAATCAGCAACTGTAACTGCATATATAAAACCAGAGCATGCTGCTTGTACATCAAAAGCAAATGCGTTTTTACATTTTAACTTACTTTGTACAATCGTTGCACAGCTAGGAAAAGTTTTATCAGGCGTTGTTGTGGCAACTATGATTAAATCAATTTCATCTACTGAAATTTTAGCTTTTTCTATAGCATTTCTTGCTGCATTTACAGCTAAGTCTGATGTTAACTCTCCTTCATCTGCTATATGCCTTTGAACTATTCCTGTTCTCTGCCTTATCCATTCATCGCTCGTCTCAACTATCGATGCAATTTCGTTGTTACTCAACATTTTTCTTGGTAGGTAAGATCCAGTGCTTAATATGAAACTTTTATTCAATATGACTTACCCCGTTAATTATCTTTTGATTTAAATTTTCACTAATTGCATTTACTGCAAATTTTATGGCATGGGCAAAAGAAATAGCATCAGAATTTCCATGACTTTTAATGATGATACCATTCAGCCCTAAAAACATAGCTCCACTTCTAATTTGGGGATTAAAACGCGTTAATGCTTTATTTAGTTTGGATTTTAACAATATACCAACAAGCATTTTCGCTATCCACGAGTTGAATACTTCCTGCTTTATTAGATTGATAAAGGTACTAGCGGTTGCCTCAGCCGTTTTGAGCATTACATTGCCAACAAAACCATCAGCAACAATCACATCTATATTACCCTCTAAAAATTCACTTGCCTCTATATACCCTTTGAAATTAATGCCTGGAGCGTTTTTAAGCAACTCAAAAGCGCCGCGCACTGAGTCATTACCTTTAACTTCTTCTGTGCCGATATTTAGCAAAGCAACTTCAGGATTGTCAATTTTTAATGCTATTTTTGCAAATATACTACCCATTAACGCAAATTGAAATAATGAGTCGGCATTACAATCAACATTTGCACCAAGGTCAAGCAAAGCAAAGCTTTTTGTCTTAGTTGGACAGATAGAGGCAATAGCAGGACGATAAATATTTGGTAATGTTCCTAAAATAAATCTGGAAATTGCCATCAATGCTCCGGTGTTGCCTGAAGATACCACTCCGAAAGCTTTACCTTCTTTCACTGCAACAATTGCAGCTTTCATACTTGAGTCTTTACGATGTCTCAGTGCAAAAGATGGCTTATCATTTGCAAGGACATTGTCAGAACAATGAGTAAACTCAGAATTGTTACTTACTTTTTTGTATTTTGAAAGCAAAGGAGATACTTCTTCCTTATCTCCATAAATATGAAAAAAAACTTTAATGCCTGGGTCAACAAGGTTGTCTAAAAAAAAACCAGCACCCTGAATTACGGAAAGAGGCGCAAAATCGCCCCCCATAGCGTCAAGTGCAATAACTATATTATTATTGACCGTAGATAACATATCATAATAGTCATTCTGCCTGTTGCTTAATGAAAACCCGTTTTCCTTTGTAACTGCCATCAACTGCTACGTTATGAGGCAACATGAATTCCCCAGTTGTTGAACACACCACAACATTCTTAGGCTGAATAGCATGATGAGAACGATGCATATTACGCCTTGACTTTGACTTTTTTCTTTTTGGAACTGCCAAAACTTCCTCCATTCTACTACAAAATACAATACATTAGTAACATGTTTTTTACAGGAAGTAAACAGGGATAGTAAAATAAGTAAGGTTTGCTTATGTAATTGAGTTCTATAGCTAAAGTGGCTTAGGTTTACCTACAATTTGAAAAACCGTCATTCCGCTACTCGTTAGCGGAATCTATACCGCGCATAGCTGTACGAACATTCATTTTTGAAGGTAAATTGCACAACAGATGATGTCATTCCAGTCTGGAATCCAGAAATTTTGCTTATAACTGAGCTGATGAGCTAAAGGTAGTTGTCTTACGCTAAAACAAACGTTTTTAATTAAGTTGCATAGAACCAGTGTCTGGGCACTGGCCCACTGGTGGCCCAAACTACAACGTTCGTACAGTTGTGGATACCGTGGCGGTATGACGTAGGGAAACCTTTCTTGGGTTAAGCTTTAAATTAAAACATCAAGTATATTGAACTTAAAACATATCTCAGCTATACTTTGCGATAAAGTTAATAAAAATTTTAATAAAATCAGTAACTCTAGCTAAAATGAATACAAAGTGAGCTTTTTTGATATAAATAGTGTTAGAATAATTGGTAGGTACTTTATCAATTTTTTGTTAAGGCTTGGTAGTGCATTCATATTTTTTATTCAATCTCTATACCACTGCCTTGTGCCACCATATTATTTTAGCAACATAGCAAGACAAATTATAGAGATAGGCTTTTTCTCTCTGCCAATTGTTGGGCTCACTGGAGTTTTTATAGGAGCGGCAATAGTTTTACAAAGTAGCTTGAGTGACCCATTAATTAACCAAGAACAGATAATACCCAAACTTGTTACGATCACTATCATTAAAGAGTTAGGACCAGTTTTGATCAGCTTAATAATGGTAGGAAAGGTTGGATCATCAGTTGCAGCAGAAATTGGTACAATGCGCATCACCGAGCAAATAGATGCACTTACAACCTTGAACATCAACCCTTTTAAATATTTAATTGCACCAAGGATTTTAGCGTCAATCATAGTATTTCCCATACTTACAGTATGTGCAGATTTAATAGGAATATTTGGAGGATGTATCACTGCAGTCTTCGAATTTAACCACAATTTCAATATATACATTAAACACACAGCTCAGTTCTTTAATACGTATGATTTTATAACTGGGCTAATAAAAGCAACTGTATTTGGCGCCATAATTTCTGTCTCAAGCTGCTATTACGGTTACCATTGCAAAGAAGGTGCACGAGGAGTAGGTGTTGCTACAACATCAACTGTTGTTTTATCGTCCATACTGATCATTTTAGCAAACTACATGATTACTTTGATACATGCGTAACCCCATAATATCAATATTGAACTTAAGCTTATCTTTTGATGATAGGACAGTACTAAAGGATCTAAATTTTGATATATTAAAAGGGGAATCATTAGTCATACTTGGTGGCTCAGGAAGCGGCAAATCTGTATTAACAAAAACAATTATCGGCTTGCTTGCTCCAGACTCAGGGTCTGTTAAAATAAATAGTAAAAGCAAAAATAAATTTGGGGTTTTATTTCAAAATTCCGCTTTATTTGACTACGTTACAGTGTGGGAAAATATATCTTTTAATTATAAAAAGCGCTTTAATATCAGCAAAAAAGAGGCAAAACAGCTAGCAATCGAGAAGTTAAATGATGTTGGACTGGAGGAAAGCATAGCAGATATGTTTCCAATAGAGCTATCAGGTGGAATGAAAAAAAGAGTGGCACTTGCAAGGGCGATTGCACACAATCCAGAAATCATTATTTTGGATGAACCAACTTCAGGATTGGACCCAATTATGTCAGATATAGTAAACGAGATAATAATAAAATTATCTAGAGATCTTAACCCTACAATTATCACGATTACACATGATATTCATAGCGCATTTAAAATAGCTGATAAAATAGCAGTATTATATGAAGGGGAGATCATTTCCCATGGAACTGTTCAGGAAATACAAAATACTAATAACGAATATATAAAAAAATTCATTCATTATATATAGCTAAAGATATATACACTATTGCTAACAGTCATATTTTTAAGTTTTAACTTTGTAAAAGGTAGTGGACATTGGAATTCAGATTTTTTTCAAACTGGATCCTATAGCTAACACGTCATACCGCGATTCATTCGCGGTATCTCGGCATAGATTCCGCTAACTAGTAGCGGAATGACGAATTTGTCGTTTTTCAAATTGTCGTAAGTCAGTTTAGCTATATATAGGATGACAGAAATTGTTTGTATTAGCTATATTCAAAAGCTCTATTGATATTTTGCAATATTTGTGATAAAATAATAGCTTAAGGTTGAGAGTAAAAATTTATGAGTGAAGCTCAAGGTCCAAATATTGCAGAATGGCAAGCGCAGCAGCAACACCAAGAGGCTGCTGGTGAGAAAAGTGGTTTTGGTCTTGGTCATAGTGACTCTGTTTCAACAGTCGTGGATGGAATGAAATGGTTGTTCAACTTTCATGAAGGAGCAATTGCTGCTTATAGTAACGTGTTTGAAGGTTTGGTGAGTGGTAGTAGTCTAGTAACGCTGTTTGGAAAATCAGGTAATATGTTTGGCATAAAATTTCTTGAAGGCCTTGCAGAATATTTTTCAGGTGGAGGTGGGGAAGATATGCCATCAGAAGGAATGGATATGGCTCATGGTGATGAGGGACCTCACTCAGATGATTACCCTCATGCCAATAATGAAATGGCTCATAATGCTGATGGTTTGCAAGACATGCATGATGCAGGTGATCACCATGGTCAATCTTTTTCACCTGGTCCTTCACCATCTGTTGGTGATGACCACGGGCATGAACTTGGTTAAACGCTTAAAAACTGCTGAATAGTATGCGAGAAGGCCTAATAAGAAAAGTTGCTGTTGTTATAATTAACATGAGTTTGTCTTAGTGAAAAAGGTTTCAGTTTTAGGGTCAACAGGAAGTGTTGGAAAAAAGACTGTAGATTTGCTCTCAAAGAGAAAAGAAGAATACCAAGTGGAAGCACTAAGTGCCCATTCGAACTTTGCTCTACTGGCACACCAAGCAAAACTGCTAAATGCAAAATATGTTGCTATCTCCGATGAAAGGCTTTACAAAGATTTGAAAGAAAGTTTACTTGGTACAGATGTAAAAATAGCAATTGGTGCTACAAATATTGCTACCATACCTGTTGATCTCTCAGTTGTTGCAATAGTTGGCATTGCAGGCCTTGGGCCAGTTATGGAAGTTATAGAAAGCGGTACCAAAGTCATTGCATTGGCAAACAAAGAAAGCATTGTTTGCGGTGGAAAGTTATTACTCAAAAAAGCTAAAGAAAAAAATGTACAAATAATCCCTATTGACTCTGAGCACAATGCAATTTTTCAAATTTTGCAAAATGACGACAAATGCGTAGAAAAGATCATACTTACTGCTTCTGGTGGACCATTCTTAAATTATAGCCTTGAGCAATTAAGAAATGTTATGGTAGATAAGGCGCTTAGTCACCCCACTTGGAATATGGGAAAGAAAATCTCGGTTGATAGCGCAACAATGATGAATAAGGCACTAGAGATAATAGAAGCACATAACTTGTTTAATATCAGCCCGGATAAAATTGAAGCAATAGTGCATCCTGAGTCAATAGTACATGGAATTGTAACTTATAAGGATGGGTTCAACTTTGCTGTGCTTGCAGAAACTGACATGGCAATTCCTATTTCATATGCTCTATCTTGGCCGGAAAGATCAGCTTTAAATCGTAAATTAGATTTAACAAAGCAAGGAAAATTGACCTTTCAAGAACCAGACCATAAGCGTTTTCCTGCGCTAAAGCTTAGCATGGCAGTGTTAAACTCTTCTGCTCCACAAACAAACAGTATTGTGCTCAATGCTGCAAATGAAATAGCTGTTAATGAATTTTTGAAGTCACGAATCGGCTTTTTAAAAATAGTAGAGGTAGTGGAATCAACAATGGAAAGTTTTGGTAGTTATACTGATATTAATTCACTATCTGATATAATAAATATTGATTATGAAAGTCGTATTATTGCTCACAAAATTGTTGAAAGTAAAGTTGTTGCGTATAGCTAGAGTAATGTAACCAGACTGCATTCTGTGATTTTTAGCAAAACACGATACACAATCGTCATTCCGCTACTAGTTAGCGGAATCTATGCCGAGATACCGCGAATGAATCGCGGTATGACGGTTCGCGGCGGCATGACGATAAGCTCGTCATCCCGCTGCTTGTTAGCGGGATCTCTTGTTAGCGGCTGAGATACCGCGGCGGTATAGCTATCTTCAAAAATATGGTTGAATAATTGTTAATAATAGTGTATAATTATTAATATTTTTAAGCACTTTGGCTATGGCTTTATCTAAGTTTCTCGAGCCTAAGCTGGATTTAACCTTTAAAAGAATCTTTGGCACTGAAAAAAATAAGAATATTCTCATACATTTTTTGAATGATATTTTAGGGTTTACCGAGATAAATACTATACAAGAAGTGGAATTCCTCAGTACTATAATGGATCCTGAAATTGCCTCTGATAAGCAAAGTATAGTTGATGTTCTTTGCAGGGACTCTAGTGGGGCTAGGTATGTGATTGAAATGGTGCGACCTGAAAGTCTTCGGTCATATTGTTTAAAAGGAGAGGAATTCATTCAGAAAGAAACTGAAAGGATTCTAAAACTTATTAAACCAGATGTTTTGCCGTCTGAGTCTACGCATCAGTGCGAATCGGGCAACCGGTTGGTGCCAAGCGATGCGGACAATGAACCTCCTCTTGAAAAAGAAGATGCTCAATCGTGAGAGGGGCATAAACTGCAAGCATCATGTGGTTGGAGGGCTAGGCTAGTGGTATGGTGAACGTAAGTGAAGCTTTATAAGTACCGATACGATGAAAGAGCTAAAGATGCTGATAAGCTCTGACCAAAAGGTAATGTGGATAAGTTACATTTTTCATTTCTAGATGTACGCAAATAATAACTCCACCGGTATAGAGAAGCCACCTAACCCACTATTGTATGAATGGAGAAACAGGGTAAGCCTGTATTTTCGCCTACATGGCAAGCAAACCGCAAGGAATGCTGATGGAAGTGCAGGTAAAGGAGAATGGAGAAAGCGAATGCCATTTTGTAACGAAATGGATAGAATTTGTAACATTAATTCGCGTGAAAACGAGCAGACTTCCGTTTGGTCCCTCGTGACAAGAAACTTTGTTAACCACTTAAGGTAGGAAAGCAGATGATTACAAGTAAACCTGTAAGTGCATCTACCAAAAGCTTTGAAGCATGGAAGCAGTTGCCATGGAAGAAATGCCAGAAAGTTATTGTGAGGCTACAAAGATGTATTGTTAAGGCTGTCCAAGAAGGAAGATGGGGTAAGGTAAAAACTTTACAACATCTTCTCACACGCTCTTTTAGCGGAAAAGCTTTGGCTGTTAAGAGAGTAACTGAAAACCAAGGAAAAAACACAGCGGGTGTAGATCGTCAACTATGGTCAACTTGCAATGCTAAATTTCAAGGAATAAAGCAGTTAAAGCAAAGAGGATATAAACCTTCTCCGCTAAAACGGATTTATATCAGTAAATCTAATGGCAAAAGAAGACCTCTTGGAATACCCACGATAAAAGATAGAGCCATGCAAGCATTATATCTGTTTGCTCTGGAACCGATAGCTGAAACGATCAGTGATCGTCACTCCTATGGCTTTAGACCTAAAAGATCCTGTGCAGATGCTACAGTAGCTTGTCATTTGTTACTGGCAAGTCGTAATCAACTACAATGGATACTTGAAGGTGATATCAAAGGATGCTTTGACAACATTAATCATGAATGGCTTATGAAGCATATTCCTATGGAGAAAAAAATTCTGCATAGTTGGTTAAAAGCTGGCTTCCTAGAATCAAAAACTCTGTATCCCACAACTGCAGGTACCCCGCAAGGTGGTATAATTTCTCCAATACTAGACAATTTAGCCTTAAACGGACTTGAAAAGTTATTGGAAAGTCGATTTGGTAAACTCGGCAGTAGAAAAAGAAACAAAATCAGAAGTGGAGTGAATGTAATCAGATACGCAGACGACTTTATTATTTCAGGTTTCACACATGAAGTACTGGAAAAGGAAGTTAAGCCTTTAGTATCATCTTTTCTTCATGAGCGAGGTTTAATTCTGTCAGAAGAGAAGACAAAGATTACATCTATCACAACAGGGTTTGACTTTCTTGGTTGTAATGTACGTAGATATAATAAGAAGTTAATTATTAAACCTTCGAAAGAAAGTATTAAAAGACTTCTTAATAAAGCACGTACATTGATAAAAGCAAATATAGCGAACACTCAGGCTATAGTAATTAAGTCACTCAACTCTCTACTGAGAGGATGGGGAAATTACTATCACCATGTGTGTGCTAAAAAAGCGTTTAGAAAGATCGACAATGAAATTTGGCATAGTTTATGGAAATGGGCAAAGAAAGGACATCCTCGTAAAGGATTACGTTGGATAAAGAATCGTTACTTCAAAGTAATGGGTCAACGCCAATGGGTTTTTGCTGCACCCCTATGCAAGAACAAACCAAAAGAGATACGGTATTTAAGACTGCTTAAGCTGATTGATATACCTATCAGACGACATGTTAAAATCAGAGCGGATGCAAATCCCCTTGACTTAAAATGGAAAAAGTATTTTGATGAGAGAGTGAAACGAACAAGAATGTTAGCAAGCTCTTTCTCAAGAGAAGGTTCTCTACTGTTGGTGTCACCATTAAGAATGATGTTTCCTGAGGAATCATGAAGGACAAGCCGGTTCTAGAAAAGAAGAACTTAGATAAGGGGCTCAAGCGTAGTGTTGGGAAACCTGCATGCTGCGTTTCTAAGGGAGGGGGTAGTAGTAATACTGCTTCCTTACCTGACCAGTTTACTAAGACCAAAGGCTTCGAAAAGCGTGCTCAATACTATGCTGCCAAAGCCTACTCAAGTCAAGCTGATCAAGGTGATGATTATCATAACCTCAAAGAAATTATCTTTATTGCTGTTGCTGATTGTATTATTTTTCCAGATAAGGCTGAGTACAAATCTAATCATGTCATTTTAGATCAAAATAGCTTTGAACATGACTTAAAGGATTTTTACTTCGTATTCATAGAACTACCTAAATTTACAAAGACAAAAGAAGACCAACTAGAAAATATAGTAGAAAAATGGTGTTATTTTTTCCGATATGCAGCAGAAACAAGCGAAGAGGACCTAGATAAAATAGTTGGTAGTGACGTAATAATAAAACGAGCTTATGAAGAAATGAATAAGTTTAATTGGTCAGAAGAAGAGTTATAGCATTTCTCATAATAGTCCGAATAGGTCATAGGAAGGCAGAATCAACAGCACGACGAAAGGATTCGAATAGAGGAATGTTTTTCCTGGCTCTGTTTTTTATAGCAAACCAATGATGCTCAATTTTGTTAAAATCTGGAGAATAAGGCGGCAGATACAAAATTTCTGCACCGACTCCTTTAGCGAGCTTGATAAGCTTATCAGACTTATGAAAAGTAGCATTATCAAGAATGACAGTTTGTCCAGGTTCTAAGATCGGTGCCAAAAATTGCTCAAACCATCCATTAAAAATATCCATATTACAGTGGCCTTCAAATGTTAATGGAGCAACTATCTTTCTTCTACTTAAGGCTGCAACCATGCTGATTCGTTGAGTTTTTTTTCCAGATTTTAGGGCATAAAATCGCTGTCCTTTCTGGCAATACCCATATGGATAGTCCTCCGTGTTATCAATCCCAGACTCATCTATATACACTAAGTTTTCTGGTTCTTTTGTTGCTATAATTTTTAAGAATTCAGCACGTTTTTCTTCGTTCCTTTCCTTGTATCCATATGTCTTTTTTTGCGCGTAAATCCAATTTTTCTGAGAGCTCGGTGGATCGTTTCGATACTAACGTTGCCCCAAAGTTTAGCCATTTCCGACAGAGTTTTTCTACCGTGTTTTTTAGCAAATTCGATAAACTTATTCCAGTCGATAATTTTCTGATTGTAACCTCCATTACCGAGTTTTTTGACTGAAAGTCGCCTGTTTCTTTTTTTCTTTGCTTCCACTCCCACAAAGTAGTTCGTCCAATTTTAAATCTTGCTGCCACTGCTTCTCTGCTTTCCCCTTCGTCTAGTGCTTCCATTGCTTTTTTTCTTAAATCATAACTATATGCTGCCGGCATCCAACCTCCTTATCGCCATCTATCCTTAATCTTATCATATCCGGACTTCTGTGGAAAGAGCTATACTGCTCGGGATGAGAATAAATATGGTGGTAAGAACATTATAGGCAAAATTGCTGAACAAATTAAAGAAGAGATATCTAAAAATATAGAAAATAATGATATAGAATTTATAAAACTTAAAGAAAGCAAAAATGAAGATAATATTATTGAGCCTGCCGTAAGAATTGCGATAGGTAGTAATACAAAAGAAATAAGCATGAGTGACATTCTAAATAACGATTTGTGTAAACAATATGGCGTGAAAGCAATTACATTATTGCTACCTCAAAGTAAAGCAAGGGGGCTACGTTGCCGGGTTGATGAACATGGAACAAGAATTTATGAAGTAGCTAATGGGTCATATCAAATGACTTTAAAGTGGAATGCTCAAGGAAAAGAATGTAATATTAAAATTAATATTCATGATAATGGCTCCGTAGAACTTATTGAGGGTAATGGTGTTACTATGGAGCAATTAGCTGCACATAAAGAAGTAAAAGTAGGAAGGCAATATGAAGCAAAGCCTTTACATGAAGTGTTAGCATCACAATTGCCACAAACACAATTACAACAAAGCTCTGAAGAAGTAAAATTTTTGGAGCAGCATTCAACAAATGTAGAAGACTTGAGCGGCGCATCACAAAAGCATCAAGCTCCTGCTGCTTCAAAATAGGTAAAGTAGTGAAAATTCAGTATAAGTTGCTTGCATCTGCAAGTAACTTATACTTTTATGATGAGCAACACAATACTACCAAGAAATTTCTACGAGCGGCCAACTTTGGTTGTAGCCGGGGAGTTATAGCTCTTTCCACAGAAGTCCGGATATGATAAGATTAAGGATAGATGGCGATAAGGAGGTTGGATGCCGGCAGCATATAGTTATGATTTAAGAAAAAAAGCAATGGAAGCACTAGACGAAGGGGAAAGCAGAGAAGCAGTGGCAGCAAGATTTAAAATTGGACGAACTACTTTGTGGGAGTGGAAGCAAAGAAAAAAAGAAACAGGCGACTTTCAGTCAAAAAACTCGGTAATGGAGGTTACAATCAGAAAATTATCGACTGGAATAAGTTTATCGAATTTGCTAAAAAACACGGTAGAAAAACTCTGTCGGAAATGGCTAAACTTTGGGGCAACGTTAGTATCGAAACGATCCACCGAGCTCTCAGAAAAATTGGATTTACGCGCAAAAAAAGACATATGGATACAAGGAAAGGAACGAAGAAAAACGTGCTGAATTCTTAAAAATTATAGCAACAAAAGAACCAGAAAACTTAGTGTATATAGATGAGTCTGGGATTGATAACACGGAGGACTATCCATATGGGTATTGCCAGAAAGGACAGCGATTTTATGCCCTAAAATCTGGAAAAAAAACTCAACGAATCAGCATGGTTGCAGCCTTAAGTAGAAGAAAGATAGTTGCTCCATTAACATTTGAAGGCCACTGTAATATGGATATTTTTAATGGATGGTTTGAGCAATTTTTGGCACCGATCTTAGAACCTGGACAAACTGTCATTCTTGATAATGCTACTTTTCATAAGTCTGATAAGCTTATCAAGCTCGCTAAAGGAGTCGGTGCAGAAATTTTGTATCTGCCGCCTTATTCTCCAGATTTTAACAAAATTGAGCATCATTGGTTTGCTATAAAAAACAGAGCCAGGAAAAACATTCCTCTATTCGAATCCTTTCGTCGTGCTGTTGATTCTGCCTTCCTATGACCTATTCGGACTATTATGAGAAATGCTATACTAGGAAAGATGCTGAAATTTTCTAACTTTAGTGGAATAATAACCGAAGTTGAAGCCTATATAGGAATGAATGACCCAGCTTGTCACGCGGCAAGAGGCTATACTAATCGAACCTCAGTAATGTTTGGTATGCCGGGGTTTTCATACGTGTACTTTATATATGGAATGTATTACTGTTTAAATATTGTAACAGAAACAGAAGGGTTCCCAGCAGCAGTGTTAATACGAGGATTAAAGCTCATTGAACCGCTTGAAGCAAACTTAGGCGGACCAGGAATACTGTGCAAAAGATTAAACATTACAAAAGAACATAATAAGCAAGACCTTACTATAAGCCACAAATTTTGTGTTTATGAATCTCACCTCAACCCGGATTATGTGTGCACTCCGAGAATCGGAATTAGTAAAGGCCAAGAGAAATTTTGGCGGTTTAAGATTTTCTAAACTTAAGCTCCAGTGATCTTGCGTAGACTATTTGCCAATTGGATAATCACCAGTGAAACAAGCATCACAATATTGTGGTGTAGCATTGTTACACACTTCTCCTTTAACAGCCTGATATAATCCATCAATACTCAAGAAGGCTAGGCTGTTTACTCCTATAACTTCCTTAATTTCCTCTACAGATTTATTTGCAGCAATTAAATCTTTGCACTCTGGCGTATCTATTCCATAAAAACAAGAATGCTTAATTGGTGGGCTTGAAATTTTGAGGTGAATCTCTTTTACTCCTGCATCCTTTAGCATAACTATTATATTTGTTAACGTACTACCACGCACTATACTATCATCTATTAAAATTATGTTTTTACCTTTCAAAGTGTGCTTATTAGCATTGAATTTTAATTTTATTCTAACTTTACGTACTTCAGCGGTTGGTTGTATAAAAGTTCTTCCTATGTAATGATTACGAATTATTCCCAGTTCCATAGGTAATCCTGAATGCTTTGCATATCCAATAGCTGCAGGTATTCCAGAATCAGGTATTGGTACAACCATATCCATATTGTTTTTTGGTGGGCTCTCTTCTGCAAGTATTCTTCCTATTTCTTTTCTTATATCATATATGGACCTATTCTCCATTATGCTGTCTGGTCTTGAAAAATAAACGTATTCAAAAATACAAAAACTTGATTTTTGCTGTGGGAAAGGAAATGCTGAAGCTAGATTACCATTTCGATCAATGGTGACTAACTCACCTGGTTCTATTTCTCTAACAAACTCTGCATTTACTATATCAAGAGCACAAGTTTCAGATGCAAGAACATAAGAACCGTTTAACTTCCCTAAAACAAGAGGCCTGATTCCAGACGGATCACGTACTCCAATAACTACTTCTTGATTGATTGCCACAAAAGAATAAGCACCTTTTATTTGCTTTAATGCATATATAAAACTCTCTAAGAAGCTATCTTTTTCACCGCTTGCTGTCAGATGCACTACTACTTCTGTATCAATATCTGACTGAAAAACGCACTCTTGTTTAATTAATTGTTCGCGTATTGGAGAAATATTAATTAAATTACCATTATGTGCTATGGCAAAATCCCCAAATTTGCCACTTTTGCCAAGCATGGGCTGCACTCCAAACTTATTACCACTTGTTGAGTATCGAACGTGACCTATTGCACAATCTCCAGGTAAGGATTTCTTTATTTCATCTATATCATCAAATACGCTGCTCACTTGACCTTGAAAGTGATAAGAGTGCAGCTTATCGTTGTTACTGGTTACTACGCCAAAAGACTCTTGACCTCTATGCTGCAAAGCGTGGAGAGCAAGTATAGAGTTAAAAGCAGCACTTTGGTTGCAACTTATGCCAAATACCCCACATTCCTCACGCATTTCATCTAGCATAAAAACTATTAAGTAAAGTTTAATTTTACTTTAGCATAGGTAAAATACAAGCATTTTGTTGTTCATCTGCTTTTATTGCCAGCAATAATCCTATGCATATCAAGCTTGCAGCAGTTGTACTTCCTCCATAGGAAAGAAATGGCAGTGGATCGCCTATCACAGGCAAGAGGCCTATTGACATTCCAATGTTTACAAAAAAATGAGCGCTAAAAAAGGCGAAAATGCCGATAGATACCGACTTAGAAAAATAATTTTTCGACCTATAAGCGATAGAGAAAATTACTCCAAGTAATGAGGTATAAAGCAAAATTAAAGCCATGCTACCTAAAAAGCCCCATTCCTCACTCAGCACTGCAAAAGCAAAATCTGTACGTTTCTCCGGCAAAAATCCAAGTTGAGTTTGACTTCCGTTAACAAAGCCCTTACCAAGCAAACCTCCTGAACCAATAGCTATTTGAGATTGCTGCGCATTATAACCTATTCCAAGTGGATCCACTGATGAATCCAAAAATGACAATATCCTTTGCTTGTGATAAGGACGTAAAAAAGGCCAAATAGCCGGTACTGCAAAAATGCCAAGAGTTCCACATATTACTGAATGAGATCTTTTTATTATTGTTGTGAATATAATTGATATCCCTATAAATAACATTATCATAGCTGTGCCTAAATTAGGTTGCTTTAACACCAAGAACACGGGTAAGAAAATAATTATAAGTGCCTTAAGCAATCTTTTAAATTCCATCATTTTATACATACTCTGCTTATCAAAATAGCGAGCAAGCGCAAGTATTAAGCCTACTTTTGCAAATTCTGATGGTTGCAAACTAATTGATCCAATTCTTATCCACCTTGTTGCACCCATTATGTGTGAGCCAAAAAAATTTACTGCTAATAGTGAAATCGCTGCTGCTATATAAAAAAAGTAGGCGTACTTCAAGTAAAAATCTAGCTCTATGAATGACATAGCTATAGCGAGTAGGAAAAAGAAGGAAAATATGACCAGTTGGTGAATCGCAAATGGCACCCACTTTCCTCCAGCAGAAGAGTATTGAACAACAATGCCAACGCAAAACAGCGCTATCACGTTAATGACTAATAACCAATGAATCTTCTTCAGCCTACCCACAATAAAGACCTTATAACCTTAAAGTATAGTAAAATATGAAACAAAGATAAAAATCAAAAAACCAACTTCTCAACTACTAACCGAATTGGAGTGCTATATATTCCAGTTACTACTGTTAAAGCTGCCATAAACAATAGACAGAAAAGCATAGGAAATGGCACATCATTAATTTTGCCTAGTGTCATTCTAGTGCGTGACGTTGCATCATTTTCAAAATACATTTTCTCTACCATCTTCCACATGTATATTAGTGCAAGAAAAGAACCGGCAGCAAAAGCTATCAGGGAAATCCACGCGCGAGATTCGATAATTGCTTTCATTATATACCACTTGCTTACAAAGCCATTTGTTAAAGGCACACCGATTAATGCTAAACTGAGTAGAGTGAACGCAAGTGCTGTATAAGGCATTGATTTCTTGAGTCCCGATAAATTCTCTATTTTTGTTGTATCAAATTTGTAAGAAATACATCCTGCAGCCATAAATAAAGATGTTTTTATTATGCTGTGGTTTACTATGTGAAGAATTGCTGCAAATACACCTGTTTTTGAGTTAAAACTCAGTGCTAAAATTATATAACCAATTTGGCTAATACTAGAGTGAGCAAACAGTCTTTTTATGTCTTTTGCGGTTATTGCAAATATCGACCCAAATACAATAGCGCAAAGTGCGAGGATAATTATCACATTGTCCAGTAGCGGCTTAAATAAGAAAAAATTTTGATGAAAAACAGTATAAAAGATTCTGATGAAAACATATATCATCACTTTTGTCACTGTGCCTGAAAAGAATATGCTAATGAAACTTGGCGCCTCACTATATGCATTAACCAGCCACCTGCTTAATGGAAACAGTGCCATTTTGATTGAGAGACCAACAAAAATGAACAATGTGCCAAGCTTTATGATGTTGTTATCGTATAATGGAACTATTCTTTCAGCCATGTCAGACATATTGAGCGTTCCAGTCATTGAATACAAGAGCCCGATGCCAAATAAATAAAATGTTGCACCTATTGTTCCACTAATTAGATATTCAAATGCTGCAACCAAGGCTTTTTTATCCCTTCCCATTGAAACTAATACATAAGAAGAAAGAGATGAAATTTCCAAGAAAACGTAAAGGTTAAATATGTCGTTTGTTACTAAAATCCCAAGCAGTCCGCTTAAGCACAGTAGAAATAGAGAGTAAAAACCAGTGATTTTGTTTTTGCTAATCTCTTTTTCGTTAATATAAAAGCTATAAAGCACACTAATCAGCGCTATAAAATTCACTAGGGTTAGAATTAAGGAATTTAACACGTCGATTCTTAACTCTATTCCATACGGAGGAGCCCAATTTCCAAGGTGATAAGTTATAATTTCACCTTTATATGTTTTAATGAGTAGTATTGATGAAATGATAAGAGTGATTGTTGTTGCAATAAAAGAAATAAACCAAGATACCTTGTGTTTCTTGGCAAGAAAGCAAAACATTGATGCAATTATTGGGATAATAACTTGTAAGATTGGTAATTGCATTAAATTGTTGTTAATATATCGTTAAAGTATTAGTATATATAATACTTTTTGTTTTAATACCCTTATGTTATCTAAAATTTGTAATGCAATAAAACGCCTATTACGAAGAGAAGATAAATTTGTAGGAAGAGATGAAAATGGAAATTCTTACTATGAATCAAGTAAAGGAAAAAGGTGGGTTATGTATAGCAGTGTTTCTGAGCCTACAACAGTGCCTCCGGAATGGCATATATGGCTTCACTATACTGATAATGTAGTACCAGTTAATAATAAAAAAAGAAAAGTAAAACATACTCCTAATTTAACGGGTACAAAAGATGCATACTATCCAAACCAAAAAGTGAAAAATTACTATAAAAGCTGGAGTCCTGATAACTAAAGATGCGAAGGTCAAATATACTTGAAATAACCGCTGGATTATTTGTATTAATTTTTACTATTTTTCTGATTTTCTTTGCTATTGATAAGCTATCTTACATAAAGAAAAACTATAAGGATTGCTATAAAATATATGGTCTTTTTGCTAACGCTAACGGTATAGGAGTTGGTGATAGTGTCAAGATCTCTGGTGTAGATGTTGGAAGCATAACTGGTGTATCACTTGACAAAGCTACCTACGTAGCACGAATCGATATGTGTATAAGCAAAGACATAAAATTGCCAATTGATAGTTCAGCTCTGATCACTAGCAGTGGAGTTGTTGGCAGTAAATTTGTTAATATATCACCTGGATCAGATATTAAACTAATCTTGCATGGTGGTAAAATAGAGTATACTCAAGCTGAAGCAAACATGGGTGGAATAATGGACAGAATTCTTGGTATGTTTACGAAGTGAAAATGGCAGGATTCCAAGTGTACCCGTTCAGGTGAAGCCTCCTGTAGTTCTAAAGTATTTAAGGAGTTTGCCTTATTTCTTGCCTTTTCTACCGCTTGCTTTGGGGTTTATAGTATAGAAAGTGCCTTAACAGTTGCAGTGCATGTCTATTAATGATAAAATGAAGATTAATTCATTTTGATATTATGATTGGTTTACTGTTTGCCGTACTATTGTTCCTCTGTGGTAGTGATGCACTTGCAAAACAGGAGCCACGTTCAATAGCTGGAGATAATCACATAAAGGTAATAAATTATAACCCACAGGCTATACATAAGTATACGGGTTTTTATGGTTATCAGTCCAGTATATTGTTTGAACCAGGGGAGATAATACAAAACCTTTCAATGGGTGATTCAACTGGTTGGCAACTTCTTCCTCAAGGTAACAGATTGTTTATTAAGCCCATAGATGATATTGCTGATACTAATGCAACTATAATTACCAATAAAAGAGTTTATTACTTTGAACTTCATGCTGAAGAAGCAACTGGACTAGATGATCCAAGATTAGCATATGAAGTAAGGTTTCTTTATCCACTATTTAGCAGTGATGAGATTTACACAACAAATAACGGTGATATCTTCGAACAAGCTAGTCATACCATTATTCCTGATATCAATGATATTGAAGTTGTAAAGAAGGGATTAAATTTTAATTATTCCATCTCGCACGTCAAAGGTAGTCAGTCAATAATACCAATTAAGGTTTTTGATGACGGAAAATTTACATATCTACAATTCAATAAAATAAACTCTGATTTTCCGGCAGTTTTTATGGTTGATTCTGCAGGATATGAGTCTTTAGTAAATTTCCGTACAGTTGATAACTACCTGATAATCGAAAGGGTAAGTTCAGTGTTTACCTTAAGGAATGGATCGAGTACAGTTTGCCTATTTAATGAAACCATACCTTTCAAAAAAGGGTAAAGGCTATAATGCCCGAGATATGGGTGCAAAATTTTTTCTATGATGTTCTGTAATTCCATAAAGGCCAATAGCGTTAAGGTGCTCTTTTGTCCCATATCCTTTATTTTTATACCAATTATATTCAGGATGCTTATTGTGCAATTCTTGCATAAGCCGATCTCTCGTAACTTTTGCAACGATTGAAGCTGCTGCAATTGATGTACTCAAATTATCACCATTTACTATGGATTTCACTTGCCATTTCACTTCAGGTGGTTGATTACCATCAACTAGCACATAATCTAATTCTAGGTCCAAGTCTATCAACGCACGTTTCATTGAAAGTTTTGTTGCTTGCAAGATATTGTATGAATTTATTTCTTCTACGCTTGCCATTCCTATACCAAATTTTGCAACGGATATTATTTTTTCATATAGGACTTGCCTACATTGAGGAGTCAACTTTTTCGAGTCGTTGATTCCATCAATAATTGTATTTCTATCAATAAACACTACGGCTGCGGATATTACTGGACCAGCTAGCGGACCTCTTCCAACTTCATCCACTCCTGCTATCACTCCTGATAATTTATTTTCTAATGTAAAGTCTGGGTATTTCATAGGTTTTTATAATAAGAAAGTTATAGTAAAAACTGAACAGATAATAGAAATTATCCAAAATTTCATAACGATTGCATTTTCTGACCATCCCTTCTTCTCAAAGTGATGATGTATTGGTGCCATAAGAAAAACTCTTTTTCCTTCTCCATATTTAAACTTTGTATATTTAAAATATGATATCTGAATAATAACAGATAGAGTCTCTATTACAAAGATTATTCCAATAATGGCAAAAAGCATTTCTCTTTTAATTAGGACACTAGTTAACCCTAAAGCCGCACCTACCGACAAGCTACCAACATCACCCATAAATATTTTTGCTGGATGTGTGTTAAACCACAAGAAACTTAGAATAGCTCCTATAAATGCAATGCAGAATAAAGTAATATTCATATCTGCCTGAGTTATATATGCAATTAGCCCCAAAAAAGCAAAGGAAGTGATAACTTGAGTTGCAGCAAGGCCATCCAAACCATCTGTGAGATTCACAGCATTAGAAGAGCCGACAATTACAAACGCAGCAAACGGAACATATAGATAGCCAAAATCTATTATTACTCCTTTAAATAGGGACGTTTTTGTAAAACATTCAGCAGAGTATAGCTTAAGTATAAACACACCAACCAGAGCAACAATAAACTGAATAAGTATTTTGGTTTTTGCACTTAAACCTCGATAGTGATTTGTCTTCAATTTTAAATAATCATCAATAAATCCAAGTAGAGCAAAAAATAGAGTTATCAATATCAGCAGCAAAATTTCTGGTGTTAACTGAGCCCAGAGTAAAATTGGTAATAAAGAAGAAATCAGTATTATTATTCCTCCCATAGGTGGTACATTCTTTTTTGTTATTAAATGACTTTCTGGTCCACATGATCTAATTGGTTGCCCATCTTTGCTTATTTTTTTTAGAAGCTTTATAAAATAGGGAAAAAGAATAAACCCAAAAACAAATGAGGTAAAAAATACTTTTGTAGCTAAGATCATCTGCTTACTTAAATTGACTAAGTGTCATACCACCTATAGCTAATAAAGTCAACTTCTGTCATCCTATAGCCTGACCCACAACTGTACGAACATTGTGATTTGGGCCCATCAGTAGGGTGTCATCCCAGTCTGGAATCCACAACTGTACGAACGTTGTAGTTTGGACCACCAGTGGGGTGTCATCCCAGTGCCCAGACACTGGTTCTATGCAACTTAATTAAAAACGTTTGTTTTAGTGTAAGACAATTACCTTTAGCTTATCAGCTCAGTTATAAGCAAAATTTCTGGATTCCAGACTGGAATGACACCATTTGCTGTGCAATTTACCTTCAAAAATGAATGTTCGTACAGTTGTGAACCTGTGGCAGGTATTACATAAGAGCATTTCCCTCTTCTAAATTAAAACGCACTTTTGCCTCCTTTGCAGTCTATACTTTAGATGTATTTAATTTACAAATACTAATTATTTATTAATAATGGTGATATGTAAATATAGTTATAAAATAATTGTTACACTTGAATTCCTTCCTGGTTTCTGTTGTTATCAGAACATTTAAAACACTTTAAGAAAGCTGCTTAGTTAAATTAACTTAGACAAGTAAATAGCAGTTTTGCAGCCTGTTTTTATGAATGATGATAAAATGTTGTAGCCAAATGCGCTTTCAGCATTGTGCTGAATTGCAATATCTTTGTGCTCTAACTCCTCGTCGCGAAATTTACTTATAGTTTCTCTTAATTCCCCATCTTCTAAATGTGAAACTTGCTCTTTGTAGTGCTCCCCGATAACTTCTTCAACTGCAGCAGTGCAAGCCATAGCAGCTTTTTTGCCCATAATGGCAGTTGCAACGCCAAGCGACACTCCTAAAACACGCCAAACAGGCAACAAAACAGTAGGACGAACTTTTTGCTCTTTGATTTTCTCATTAAAATAGTGAAAATGCTTTTTTTCCTGCTCTTCCATTTCAATTATTTCATTGATTATAGAAGATTTCTTAAGAATAAATTTTTGACCAGAATAAATGCAAATAGCTCCATATTCTCCAGCGTGATCTACTCTAATTGCCTGTTGCAAGAACTGATTGTTGCTGTACCTTAAATTATTTAGATTTCTTTCTTTCTCCACAATACACCTTACCTGATACGAACAGAGCTACTATGAGATAAATTAGATTCCATGTTGCTAAGGAAACACCTAGAACGTAATGAGGTCTGTCACAAGATGGAGAGTAATTAGGATTTAGTAGATTATTTCTGAGCTCTTCTATACTAACGTTACTACTTGCTTGCTCTGTACAACCTAAAACATCATGAAATAAGTGGAGTTCAAGACCTATATGATAAAAAGATATTACTGCACCTATGAGGTAGCTGCAAAACATTGCATAGATTAGAATTTTGTTGTCTTTAAGCATGCACGCTACTGCAAGTAATCCAGCGATATAGTAAACTATTCGCTCGTATGTACATAACTTGCATGGCAGCATGTTGAAAAAATATTCTAGCACATATGCAAAAATTAGAGCAGCGGCACTCGACAGCAGAAAGATTGCAGGAATTCTGGAATTATTACACATAACTTTAAGTAAATTATCCCTGAAAGTATAAAGCAGAGTATTCATTTTACATAGGGATTTTTATTTTTTTTCAAAAGCAATCTAACTGGCACACCGTCTGCAAAGAAATTTTTTCTGAGATCGTTAATTAAATAGCGTTTGTAACTTTCATCAACACTTTCAGGTATGTTACATATCAAAGAAAAAGCTGGAGGTTTAGTACCAATTTGAGCGATATACTTCATTTTAACTGCTTTGCCTTTTACAAGAGGGTGAGAATGTTTTCCTACAGCATCTATGAGCCACTTATTCAGTTTTGCAGTGCTGATCTTCTTGTTCAAGGATTCACTCACTTCAAGACACTTATCTATCACATCACCGCAGCGCATGCCTTTTAACGCAGAAATTGTTATAGTTGGCACTTCCAAGAATAACCTGGTTACTTCCTGTTGTTTGACAAATTTTATTAACCTGCTTCTGTCATCCTTACCTATTAAATCACACTTATTTAAAACAACAATAATCCCTTTCCCTCCCTTAATTGCAGCTTCACCAATTGATAAATCCTGCTGCTCAATACCAACTAGGGAGTCTAGCATTAAAACTACCACATGAGAGCGCTTGATTGATTCCATGCTTTTCTCAACAAATCTTGATTCTAAGCCATCTACAACATTCGCCTTTCTGCGGATTCCGGCAGTGTCAATTAGAGTAATTAACTCTCCATCATGATCATATGTAATATCCACAGAATCACGTGTGGTACCTGGCTCTGAACTTGTTATTAGTCTGTTTTCTGCAAGTAAACCATTTAAAAAAGTTGATTTTCCAACATTCGGACGGCCGATGATCGCGATCCTCAGCCTACTCAGTTCATTGTTAGGTAACTCAGTGTTCTCGTTAAAATTTTCAATAACACCAGCTAATGCATCATAAAGATCAACCATGCCAAGATTATGCTCGGCAGAGATATACACCGGGCCAAGAAAATCAAAAAACTGCAAATAATCAACATTTTCGGATTTATGACTCTCGCATTTATTTGCTACTAGTATTACAGGTTTATTTATTTTTCTCTTCAGCCACTTTGCAAACTCTTCATTTCGCTCATTTTGCACTTTTGCATCAACAAGAAAGAAAATTATGTTTGAATTGGATAAAGAAAATTCGATTTGTTCAATAACTTGTAGTGAAAAATTAGTTTGGTCGTTCCATCCTCCTGTATCTATAACTTTAAACTCCAAATCGCTAATTCTCCCCATTCCCTCTCGCCTATCCCTTGTCACTCCTGGAATGTTACTCACTACTGCTGCTTTTCTTCCTACTAATCTGTTGAATAGGGTCGATTTTCCAGCATTTGGTAGGCCTACTATGGCGATTTTTAGCATAATTCAAGGGCATGTTCTATATGAAGTAAATTATAACCGAAACTTTTCAATTTAACTATTGACTTCGTAGATTATATAAGCATACTACAGTTAGAATTTTTTTATTTCGTTATGTAAAATATGGGGTAGTTATGCTAGTGTCAGAGCAAATAGAGAGTGTAGATAGAGAAGAATTAAAGCAACAAAATCATATACATAAAGATACAGAGTATTCGGAAGAGACGACAATATATGGGCATATTAATCAACATATGGAAAAAAACATCTCAAATACATTGCATGAAATATATGATGCTCTTATGTCATATAACGAATCGGAACAGCCAATGGCGTCAACTTAAGAACTTTCATTAGCAAACTCTCCTAAAGACATGATGGCGTTTAGGCTTATCTACTTTATTGCGGCTGTCCCGGTCGGATTTTAACTTTAGCGCGTATACTTAAAAAGGGCTTGAAAGTTTTTTGGCGCAATAAGTACCTGATAGAGTTTCTGTCTCATTACACTAAATAAAACTGAAAAATTTAAACGATACTCAGTAATTTGATCTGGGTTCCAAGGCCCTTGTGCATCACATATATGAAGCGATAATATATTGCACATGACCAAGTTTGCCCAAAATTCTTGTAATACAGCCTCTCCAGAAAAATTCTCTAACTCTGCTCCTACTTTGAGTCGTTTATAGCACTCCTCTATGTGCCACCTTAACACATAAGCTTTGCTCCAAAGTCTCGGTCAAAAACTCTGTTTCTCAGTTGGCTAATGTCAGCACTATAACTCTTACTTTCTGTCCTTTCATTTTATTTTTTAGCTTTTCATTTTCTAATATAAAATCAAAATCTAATTCGCCAGCGTTCCCATAGCTTACTATAATTTCTTTTTTGCAAGCGAAAAATAAAATCTACTTCCAAATTATAATGCTGCTGAATGAATTTTACTGAAGACGATCATAGATAAATAATAATTTCTCTTGATTTAATAAACGCATTTGAGTGATAACTTCGGGTAATTGCTCTGCCGCCAACGTTTGTTCACCTATATTCCAAGCTGCAAGACGAGCACTGCAAATCAATGAAGTACACAAATCAACAAACAAATTGCCAATGGTGCCTGTTGTTCCATTTGGTTCAAACTCGGATACAATTTCCCCAGAGCTGGGTAATCTCATACCAGAACCATCTGCTGCAATAAGTCTATAGCCTCTCCAACTCAGGTTCATCCTGATAGGCTGTTTGGATGCTTAAATTCTTGAAAGCCTGTATGGCAAATCTTATATCTTGCTTTAGAAAAAGCTTGCTTTGAGGGTACATGTCAATGGCTCCATAAGTTCACATTCTATTCCCAAACTTTTTTTAACTAACTTTAAAATCATAGAAAATACTGTCGAAAAAGGAAGTTTTCTTGTTCGTGTAAAACTCAACACAATGGATTTTCTGAAAAGTTTTCGAGTATATTATATTTTTAATTTGTAGAATAAGGTTTTTTCCTTTTTGCATATTTCACCTAAAAAGGACACATTTTAGACTTCTTTGTTGAAATAAAACAGAAACAAAAGTGCTGTCCCTTGCACTCTTTGGATAATTTAATGATAAAAAATTTGGAGAGAAATTTTATACACTATCGCTGATATTTTTCCTTAAGTTGACGCCATTGCCTGAACGGATACAACTTAATTTTTAATCTGCAGGAGTCAAGTTGAGAATGTCCAATTTTCCACTTTCTTTATAGCATAACATACTTCAGCGCCTCTTGCTCCTCTTGAAGTCCAATGGGCTCACCACTTATGTGTAAATTAATCGTTAATGTTGTACACGTTCTTTTCTTTTTCTACTCTCTCTTGCTCTTCAATACAATATATAGCAAGCGGATTAGCTTTAAGTCTTTCGACTCCTATTTCTTCTCCTGTTCCATCGCAGTAACCATAAGTGCCTAATTTTATTTTTTCTAACGCCTCCTTAATTTTTTCTTTTCTATCTTTTCGACGCTTGATTAATTCCTCGTTTCCACTATCTTCATCAGAATAGTATGTATCAATACTATTATCTTCTAGTTCTTGTTTCTCTAACTCAGCGAGTATTGATTGTAACTTTAAGCTGAAGTATTCCAGTTGTTTTACGCTCATATATTCTTCATCTTCTGAAGGAGTGTAATCTTCTGGTGACTTTATTTTTGGTAACTTTTCCATAATTGCATTATCAAAAAAATAATAAAACCTATATAATTTATGAACAAAAAATTATACTACCTCAAAGTAAACACTATAATTTATAATAAACATTTAAAAGCCTAGTATGATCGACTCAGTAAAAAAATTAGTAATAGATGATAAGAACTTTACCTATATAGTATGTATTTTTATCATAATGTTAAGTTTATCTTCATTTACACTTAAAAACAACAATAAACAAGAAGTTATGTTAACATTAACATGGATATGTGCTACATTTGTTTTGCAGATTTCTACAAATAATTTGTTTACATCTGATTATCATGATGGAATATTAGAGCAAATCTTTGTACAGCCACTCTCTTCTAGGCTTATAGTTGCTTATAAAATTTTCGCTCACTGGTTATTATTTGGGTTACCGATTTCAGTAATTTCTTCCATATTCAGCTTTGCAATTCTAGGCAATAGTATTGAACACTCAATAGCAGTTGGAGTGTCTTTATTATTTAATACGCTGATAATCACTAATATTTCAGCTACTGGAAATGCATTGATGATTGGTCAAAACAACTTAGCATCAGGAGTATCGCAAATTCTTGTTTTGCCAATGATAATGCCAACCTTTGTGTATTTTAAAATGCTAACTCAATTTGAAAATTTATCCTTGAATATTTATACACTACTAATCACCATCTTAGTTTTTGTTATTTTGATTGTTAACAGCACCATAACTACTCACATGGCACTAAAATTTGCTGTGGAACAGGATTGAAAAATCTTACTGTTATTCAGTAGACTTCTTGCATAACCTAGAAAAAAGGCAAATAGTTATTATAGATTTAGGTTTATCGACAATTTGAAAAACCTTCATTCCAGCATCCTTCCCTGTCATCCAAGTAGCCCTTCGTTGTCATCCCAGTGTCAAAAACTGGGATAACAGCTAACCTGACAACCGTCATCCCGCTACTTGTTAGCGGCTAAGAGATACCGTGACGGTATGACGGTTCGCGGTGGCATGACGATAAGCCTCATCATCCCGCTACGTGTTAGCGCCGCGGCGGTATGACGATTCGCAGCGGCATGACGAGAAAGGGGCTACTTGGATGATACCTTTTTTCTACTTAGTTTGGGTTATGCAAGAAGTCTATTCCTTCATAAGGAGAAGTAGTTAAAGGAATTTACTCTATTTCTCCCTCTTTTTTTATTATTTTTAATCTATAGTCAACGTAAAAGAGATATGCAAAAACTCTATTGATCCATAGTCTGCAAATTATTAATAACACTTACTTTAAAGAACCTCACTTTACGCTGATCTTTGAGCGCTCTTCTGTGGTATTTTGTAAGAGTATAACTTGTGAAATCGTCTTCCCTATAGATTAAAGAGTTACACTGCTTTATATGTGATGCTATCCACTCTGCATAGTCCTGATGATCGGTTGCAATGAATATTTCCCCTGTTATAAGTATTTTTTTTGCTAATAAATTTAAAAATTCCGTATTAATTAATCGTCTTTTATTGTGACTTCTTTTTGGCCATGGATCTGGAAAGAGAATAAAGAATCTTTCAACACTGTTATCAGGAAAATTTGCAATCAATTCTCTTGCATCTTCTGTCCACATTAAAATATTTTTTATGTTCTGTATTTCTATGTTTGTTAGCAAGCGAGAAACCCCCTTTAAGTAGGGCTCACATCCTATAAATAATAGATCAGGTTCATTGAGCACCTGGTCAAGCATATTTTCACCGTTGCCAAAGCCTATTTCTACCCATATTCTTTTTTGTGAATTTACAATTTTCTCTATAGATTCCTTGCTGTTTTGAATAGAATATTTTTCCAATATTTCATCAACATCAGGTTTTAGCCTGGACCTTCTGGAGAACGATCTAATCCACTTGCTATTCTTAAATAGCATATTCTTGATACATATATAATTTTCTCACTATATTTTATATAGCTTAAACAATTCTCGAAATGAGTTAATGAAAAATTACTTGTCAATAATTGTTAATATTATATAATATATGAGTTCTAATAAAGTTTAAGTTAAAGGTAAAGGTAAAGGTATGAATAATAATAATCCAGTCGTAAATCTACCGGTTACTATCAGAAAGCTATCATCAAACAAATTTATAGAAGAGATATGTCAAGGCCAATTTGAGGATCAAGATAATACCTTGTTTGAAGATTCTTTTGTTAACAAAATTAAAGAAGGAGATGTGGTAGAAGGTGTAATTACAAGAATAAACCCTAACGACGTTGTGGTTGATATTGGTTTAAAATCTGACGGGAGAATTCTGATCAAGGAACTCGGTTGTAATGATGAGGTCATTATTGGCTCGAAAATCAGAGTTTATGTGGAAAGAATTGAAGATTATCATGGTAATGTTGTTCTTAGTCGTGAAAAAGCAATTAGGGACGAAAAATGGAATAAGTTGGAAGAAGATACAGTTACAAGGGCTGAAGTAAGCGGAGTTATTAAACGCTCAATTAAATGTGGCTTTATTGTTGATCTTGGTGACGGAATAAGCGCTTTTTTACCGCTGAGTCATGTGGATTTGAAGCAAGTAAAAGATGCGAAGCACCTTATTGAAACTGAACAAAAGTTCATCGTGCTTAAAATGGATAAGAAGCAGGGCAATATTGTAGTATCAAGAAAGCTGGTGTTAGAAAAATTGCACGCTGGTGAAAAAATTAAATTTTTAGAATCTTTAAATGAAGGCGATATAATAGAAGGGAAAATAAAAAGTATCACTCATTACGGTGTATTTGTCGGTATTCATGAATCAGATGTAGTGGGAGTTATAGATGGATTGTTACATATTACAGATATCTCTTGGAGTAGGGTGAGTCATCCGTCTGCAGTTTTTACTTGTGGTCAGACTATAAAAGTTAAAATTATAAAAATAGATAAGGAAAATGCTAAAATTTCCTTGGGTGTGAAGCAGCTAGAAGATAGCCCTTGGCAAGATGCAGAGTCAAAATATCCAGTTGATAGTGTGCATAAGGGTTATGTAACAAGCATAGAAGATTATGGATTATTTGTTGAGCTTAGACCTGGAATTGAAGGTTTAGTGCACTCGTCAGAAATAACTTGGGTTAAGAGTAATTTACCAGTTAGTAGTCTCGTAACAAGGGGACAAGAAGTATATGTAAAAATTCTCAGTATTGACATTGCTAAGAGTAGGATGAGTTTAAGCATGAAAAGGTGTGTAGACAACCCTTGGCAAGTATTTATCAATAAATATCCTCCTGGTTCTATTGTTTCTGGTGAAGTGAAGAATAATACCGGCTCATATGTATCTGTTGCTTTCGGTGATTCTGAAATAGATGAGAACGTAGAAGGGACAATATATGTGAAAGATTTTAGTTGGTCTAAAAATGGTTCAGATGAGATAAAGAAGTATAATGTAGGTGATAAAATAGAAGCAAAAGTAATAAGGGCTAACGTGAATCGGGCAAGAATTTATCTTGGAATAAAACAAATAGAGTATGATCCTCTTGAAGAACTGATAAAGAAAGTTAAGGTAGGTGATAAAATACAGGTTATTGTAGGTAAGAGAGAAGATAATGGACTAGTCGTTGAAGTTGAGAACGATGTAACCCTTCTAATAGATCAAGAGCATTTACCAGAGAATAAAAAACTCTCTATATCAGAAAAAATAGAAGTTGAAGTATTGGGTGTTGAAGAATATAACATAGCATTATCTGCTAAGTGATAAGGTTTACTTATTTTGGCTTCATATAAATGGCAACAAAGTCTGATATAATAGCGAGGGTAGCAAAAAGACATCCTTTTTTAGATAAGATTGTTATAGCAGCTATAGTTGATAGATTTTTTGGGATACTTTCAAGCACATTGAAACATCATAATAGAGTTGAAATTAGGGGGTTTGGTTCTTTTTCAGTTAGAAGTTATAACTTGAAAGAAACAAGCCATTTAATGTTACAGAAGTTTACAAAGAATCAATACTTTAAAACATATTTTCGTAGCAGTAAAAAATTATCTGATTTGATAAATGAATAAAAATTTATACCATAAATAAGATGAAAGTAGGGGTTTGAGTTTATACTGTACGATAGAAATTTTTAGCACCATATGCAAGTAGTAGAAATAGTTATACGTAATAACACATATAAAATATCTTGCGAAAGTGGGAAGGGGAATCATTTATTACGCCTTGCTAATAGTTTTGACAAGTTAGTTAGTTCTGTATCTCAAAAAACTGGAGGTAAGGGTTCGGATGCATTAAATTTCTTACTTGCAGCACTAATTCTTGAGGATAAAATTTTAGAATTAACAAAGCGATTAGATGAAGTAAATCAAGAGCGCGAAAAGTATAGAAACGAGAAAAGAATAGAATATACTGAGGTACTAGATAAGGTAAATAAGATTATCACTAATCTTGAGTGCATAAAGGATTAGCTTCAATAAAGCAAGCAATTAAATTGACTATCTGACTATTCAAGCCAGGAGGGAGGTTTGTCTTACGAGTTATGTAACAATATAATTCGTAATCATCAAGATCAACTATTTTTTCGTATTCGATTAGTTCGCTTAAGGAAAATTTATCAAGATATTTCAATGCGAAATGCCCTAAAAGTATATCGGTTTCTTTGCAACCCCTATGCCAGCTTCTATATATTAATTTTCTTCTGAGTAGTGAGGTATCTGTCATTACAATTAAACTTTTTTTAATTTAAAAGTTAAACTAAATACTTGTCAAGCGAGGCGCATTTTAATATACTTAACATTTTGTTAAGATCTAAATATACAGGTGGAATTAATTTCTAATCTTATCCATCAATTTAGCGATGGAATATATTATTTTTTATCATTTTCTTTAATAATTTCTGTCATAGTATTCGTGCATGAATATGGGCATTATGTTGTTGCCAAAGCATGCAAAGTTAAAGTTGAATCTTTTTCCATAGGTTTTGGTCCTGAAATTTTTGGTTTTAACGATAAGTCTGGAACTAGATGGAAATTAAGCGTTGTTCCATTGGGTGGTTATGTTAAAATGCTAGGAGATACTAATGCAGCGAGTGTCCCAGCTGATCAACAAGAATTAACGGAAGAAGAAAAATTGTATTCATTTCATACAAAACCGCGTCATAAAAAAGCAGCAGTAGTTTTTGCAGGACCTTTTGCAAACATGGTATTTGCTGTTATAGCTTTTACAATATTTTTTAGCATAGCAGGTTATTATCGCACTCCACCGGTGATTGAAAATGTAATCGAAGGTAGTGCAGCTAAGCAAGCTGGTTTGTTGCCAGGTGACACTATTACACAAATCAATGAGCATAAAATAAAATACTTTGAAGATATTTCACGTGTGATAATGTCGAATCCTAAAACAAGAATGGAGATTGAGTATAGCAGAAATAATGAGAAGCACAGGACCAGTTTAACTCCATTAATAATCAAGGACAAAGACGTTTTTGGCAACACAATAGAAAGAGAAACTATAGGGATTATTTCAGTCAATACATTAAAGCAGTCGTCTTTTCTTGGGGCTGTGAGCTTATCAGTAAGTGAAACTTACCACACTATGTGCTTAACGATTAAAGCTATCTTTCAAATTATTGTTGGTAAGAGGAGTGCAAGTGAAATAGGTGGACCAATAAAAATCGCAAAATATTCAGGACAATCAGCTAAAAAGGGATTTATTATGGTTCTATATTTTATGGCAATCATTTCAGCTAATTTAGCTGCAATTAACTTGCTGCCAATACCACTGCTAGATGGTGGGCATTTATTTCATTATATCATAGAAGCGGTTATACGTAGGGATTTAAGCTTGAAATGTCAAAAATATGCAGCTATTTTTGGTGCTTTAGTGTTGTTTTTGCTTATGGCAACTGGAATGTCAAATGATATTAGGGATCTTTTTTGAAATAAAATATGAAAAAGCTATTTTATATACTGGTAGTGGTTTTTATTTCTTTTCCTGCCCTGCTTGTTGCTTTAGGAACTGCGGAAAAAGTGCAGGTGAAAGATGTCAAATGTATTGGTAATGAGAGGGTAAGCAACCAGACAATAGGGTTCTATATAAAACTA
Organism: Wolbachia endosymbiont (group A) of Aleiodes leptofemur; assembly: GCF_964028465.1. NCBI lineage: Bacteria > Pseudomonadati > Pseudomonadota > Alphaproteobacteria > Rickettsiales > Anaplasmataceae > Wolbachia > Wolbachia endosymbiont (group A) of Aleiodes leptofemur. Next base: position 56,655 of record NZ_OZ034782.1, on the reverse strand, counting down.
AAATCTGGTGATTATATAAACGACGATGATATAGACTCAATTATAAAAGATCTATATAAAACAAAGTTATTTGCTAGTGTTAATGCTTACATAGATGATAAAAAAAATTTAGTAATAAAAATTCAAGAAAATCCACTGATTAACAAGGTAGTGTTAAAAGGCAATAAGTTATTTAACAGCAAAGAGCTGCTAAGTAATGTGATTCAATCAAAGTCGCTAACTATTTTAACTGAAACAAAATTGCAAAACGATTTAGTGAATTTAGTCACTACTTATAGAAATAACGGTAAGATTGGTGTTAAAATTGAATATGACCTGAATAAGCTTGATGGCAATAGAGTCAATCTAATTTTTAAAATAAAAGAAGGCAAAATCTCTAAAATTAAGGATATAAGATTTATAGGCAACAAAAACTTTTCTGAAAATGAGCTAGAGCAAGTTATCAAAAGACATAGTAATGACATATTTAGTAAGTTATTTAGAGCTATTTTTAAAGGCGGAAATCATTATTCACCGCAATATCTATTGATTAACACAGAATTGCTCGATCATTTTTATTCATCTAAAGGATATATTCAAAATAATATTCAACCAATTGTTGAGGTTGATAATAACAATCAAACAGAGTTAACTTTTTTGATTGACGAAGGACAGCAGTATTTATTTGGAAATAATGAGGTTAATATTGAAACTGAAATTCAGGATTTGAGCCTAAAAGAAGAAATATTGGATTTTATAACAGAGGAAAACGATAAGATATTTAATAGAGTTAAAATTAATAATACAGTAGAAAAAATAAACAAATATTTAAATGAGAAAGGATATATATTTGCAAAAGTTAATCCAGAGTATGCACAACGTGACAATGTTGTAGATGTAACCTACAGAGTGCTGCCGGGTAAAAAGATTTATATAAATCAAATTACAATTGATGGTAACGATCGCACTTTAGATAAAGTGATCAGAAGTAAGCTAAGTGTAGCAGAAGGTGATGCGTACAATATATCTGAGATTCAAAAGTCACGTAAAAAACTAATGAGTAGTGATTTTTTTGAAACAGTGAAAGTAAATAGTTATGCAGTTAATGATAATGCAGTAAATCTTGACTTAAGTGTTAAAGAAAAAAACACTACTTCGTTGTATTTGGGAGGAGGTGTGTCTCTTCCTGGTGGAGCATTGATTAAAATTGACCTCAAAGACCGTAATTTATTTGGTACTGGAAAAGAGCTCTCTTTTGCTCTTGAAAAAAGTCAATACGTATTTTCTACTGATTTAGAGTTTGTTGAAAATAATTTTAACGATTCTGATACGTCACTAGGCATGGGTGTATTTTATGAAAAACAAGATAAACCAAACACTACTTTTGATAGTTGCGATATGGGATTTTTTACAAAGTTATCATATAAAGTCACAGAGAACTTAACTAATTCCCTTCGCTATTCTTATAAGTATAATCATATACACATGGATAATAAGGGTGGACAAGACACCGATATCTCTGAAATAATACTGGACCGAAAAGGTAAACATCAGATTTCATCAGTGGGATACACGTTGGCATATAATAAACTGGATAACCTCTATACTCCAAAAGAAGGGTATTTACTGCGCTTAAGTCAGGATATTTCAGGATTGGGAGGAAACGTGAATTTCCTGAAATCTGAATTCTTATCTTTTTATACGCACCCTATATTAAGCAAAATTGACGATGATATAACGCTACGCTTTAAGATGGCGGCAGGTCATATTTTTTCTTATACTGATGAAAATCTAAACATTGGCCAGCACTTTTTTAAAGGGGGTAATGAGATTAGAGGGTTTGACCTTTCCGGTATTGGACCAAGAGCAGAAGACAAAAATAAAAGCTCATTAGGAGGCAAAACTTATTTTAATCTAACACAGCAAGTGGATTTTCCTCTACCAAAACTATATGACTATGCTGGTATCAAAGGCTCACTATTTGTTGACTATGCAACACTTTTTGGCTTAGATGATAAAAATAAGAAGTATGAAGGGAAATACTATGATAGCAAGCTTGTGAGAGTGTCACCAGGTTTTGGCTTTTCAATGCTTTCTCCTTTTGGTAGACTTAGATTGGATTTCGGGTTTCCTTTAGTAAAGGAATCTTATGATATAATACCATCACCAAATGTTAAATTTTCTATTGAAGCGGGGATTTGAATGAAATATATACAGTTATTTATATCAGTTATTGCCTTAATTATTTCCTTATTTGTGGGGTATAAGTTTGTAGGATATCAACCTCAGAACACAAAGGCTGCAATTATCGATAGTGACAAAGTCATCAATGAATCTCTTGCTCTGCAAAATATACAACAACAAATAAAGGAGCAGAATTCTAGATTACAACAAGAATTTGAAAATGAGTTAGAAAAACTTAAGCCATCAAAAGAAGAATTTGACCTTTTGTCAGAAGAAGCAAAAAAGGAAAAGACAGGACAATTTAATAAGCACACTGTAAATGTTAGAGATAATTATGCTAAAAAAATGTTACATTTAGAAGAAAGCTATAGAGAAGCAGTAGAGAGTGTTTTTAACAAGATAAAAGAAGTCGCTAAAAAAACGGCAGAAAAAAACAACATAGATTTGGTACTATTTATTTCAAAAAAGAACCAAGTTTTATACTCCATGGATGAAGTTGATTTATCAGATGTGGTATTAAACAATATAAACAAGGAAATACCTGAATTTGCTTTAAAAGGCATTGAATAGACTTATGCAATTTAATATCAGTGATATTATAAAAACACTACCACATTCTTATCCGTTTCTCTTAGTAGATAGAGTTATAGAGTGTGATCCTGGTAAAAGTATAAAAGCAATCAAAAATGTGACTTTCAATGAGCCATTTTTTATTGGCCACTTCCCTGGTCATCCGATAATGCCAGGAGTCTTGATAATTGAATCTCTAGCTCAGGCATCTGCTATATGTGTTCTAGGTAAAGAAACAATAGAAAATAAAGTTGTTTACTTGAGATCCATTGAAAATGCAAAATTCAGAAAGCTAGTTACTCCAGGGGACACATTGATTCTTCAAGCTAACATTCAAAGTGTGTGTTTAGGTGTATACAAATTTAGGTGTATTGCATCTGTTAGCGAAGAAAAAGTTGCAGAAGCAACAATCTCAGCAGTATTGCAAAATAAATAAAATCTTCATCTGTAAGAAACAGCATGTACACTTTATAGTATAGCAATGAAGCTGAATTTCAAAATCTCATTTTCGAATCTATATACTCGCAATGGATTAACAAAATTAGATGAGACATTTTTGAATTATATTAAATCATGTGATGAGAGCTTGTTTTGTTCATTAATTGAAGCAAGAGAAAAAGCAGCTTCTTCTTCGATGTCATCCCAGTGTCACCTCCCATCATCCCAGTGTCACCCCCCGTCATCCCAGTGCTTGACACTGGGATCTAGAAAACAAGAAGGACGGTCAGCTACTTGGATGACAGATAGTCAGTTAATAGTAGACCTCTCATATTTACTTGATGAATTTATTGCAAAACTTTTCAATGTTGAAAAAGAAATAGAGGAGCTAAAGAAAAAGCACAACGACTTTGCTGTAATATATAAGTGCAAAAGATTATTTGTCCAACGCTATGCATTGAAGAAATACACTAATGTGGCGAATATAAATATTACTAACAAACTAAGTCCTTTTCTCACTTTGCCAACAACAGAAAAAAATTTCGCTGAGCAGGTGATGCATTGGTTTGAAGATAAAGAAAATCACAAAGAGGAAATAGAACTTGCGGCACAATATGCAGCGTGGAGAGTGAAAAATAAACAGAGCATATTATTTAGCATACATAAAAAAATTGACCACGAAAACCTCATACCATTTTCTAAAAAAGAAGTAGACAAAGTTGAAGTGCTGTATTCAAATGAAGTAAAAAGACGATACGGTTTTGACCTAACAAGTGAAAAGGCTAGTTTAGATAAAGCATTGGATAATGCTCACTACTGCATATTTTGTCATAAGCAAAGTAAGGATAGCTGCTCAAAGGGGCTAATTAATGATGACAATACTTTCAAAAAGTCTCCACTTAGAGTTGAACTGCACGGCTGCCCACTAGAGCAGAAAATATCAGAAATGAATCTGGTGAAAAGCGAAGGGTACAGCATAGCAAGTCTTGCAATTGTGATGATAGATAACCCATTATGCGCGGCTACTGGACACAGAATATGCAATGACTGCATGAATTCGTGCATATATCAAAAACAAGAACCCGTAAATGTGCCAGCAATTGAAACAAGGATTCTGGATGATGTGCTCAGTTTACCGTACGGATTTGAAATATATTCTCTGCTCAGCCGTTGGAATCCTTTAAATTTTCAGCGTTCATTGCCAAGAGAAAACACCGGAAAAAACGTTCTAGTTGTAGGCCTTGGTCCTGCTGGTTTTAATTTAGCTCATCATTTGTTGAATGATGGGCATAACGTTATCACCATTGATGGACTAAAGATTGAACCTTTGATCGATAATTTCCAGCTAATTAAAGATTTCAAACACGAAAAATTGAGTGAACGCACGGCAGGAGGGTTTGGTGGGGTGGCAGAATATGGCATTACTTCTCGGTGGGATAAGAATTACTTAAAGATTATTAGATTACTGCTGGAAAGACGTGAGCATTTCGCACTTTATGGAGGCATTCGTTTTGGTGGCACGATTAATGTTGATGACGCGTTCAACTCGGGTTTTGATCACATCGCCCTAGCACTTGGCTCTGGTAAGCCACGAATGATCAAAATAAAAAACATACTAGCTCGTGGAGTACGCATGGCATCTGATTTTCTGATGTCGTTACAACTGACTGGCGCTCTTAAATTTGATTCTATAGCAAATCTGCAAGTTCGTATGCCGATAGTTGTCATAGGTGCGGGGCTTACTGCGATTGACACTGCCACTGAAGCTTTAGCGTATTATCCAATTCAAGTAGAAAAATTTCTTCTTCGTTATGAGATATTAGTTGATAAGTATGGAAAGGACTGTGTTGAAAAAGATTGGACAGAAGAAGAACACAAAATTGCAAATGAGCTCATATCGCACGCACAATTGATCCGAGAAAAGCAAAAGTTAGCAAAAAAAGAGAATAGAGAAATAAAAATATTAGAGTTAATGCAGAGCCTCGGGGGAGTGAAAGTTATATATAGAAAAGAGCTAAAAGATTCACCGAGTTATCGATTAAATAGCGAAGAGGTGCAAAATGCACTGTCAGAAGGAATTTACTTTATTGAAAACTTAGAGCCAGTTGAAGTTGTGACGGATAAATATAACCATGCTGAATTAATAAAACTGATAGACACAAAATCCGGCGAAATCAAACGTATAAAAGCACGTTCTATTTTTATAGCAGCAGGTACTGAGCCAAATACAGTTATTGCAACAGAAGATAAAAAGCATTTTAAATTAAGTAATGGGTATTTTACTCATTTGAATTCATCAGGAAAAGAAATAGACCCAATATTTTCTCCTAAAATGCAAAATAAAGATAGAATATTAGTGTATAAGCAAGGCAATAAAACAATCAGCTTTTTTGGTGATCTTCACCCTTCGTATAGTGGCAGCGTCGTGAAAGCTATGGCAAGTGCTAAAAACGGCTACCCTATTATTTCTCAGCTTTTGAGTGGAGTTAATAGCTTCGTTTCTGTCATTCCAGTGTGTGATGTTGTGGGCCAGAAAAAAAATGCGTGGTCAAGTGTTGAAGACCTGGCTAATAAAGAATTATTTAATAGAATCAAAGAGCAATTCACTGCAAAGGTTATAAAAGTTCAATATTTAACAGACAAAGTTGTGGAAATAGTGATCAAAGCACCACTTGCGGCAAAGAATTTTAAGCCTGGGCAATTCTTTAGATTGCAAAATTTTGAAACCAATGGCAGAAAAGCCAATAATACAAACCTTGCTATGGAAGGTATAGCCGTAACCGGCACTGAAGTAGACAAAAAAAAAGGAATTATTTCCACTATTGTGCTGGAAATCGGCGGCTCCACTAATTTATGCAGACACTTAAGAGAAGGCGAGCAAATAATTCTTATGGGCCCAACTGGCAGACCTACTGAGGTTTACTAAGTCTCAATATTAAAGTGATGCCAAATTTTATTTCAAAAAGTAAATAATTTACTAACGCTCGTGCACAAATTAAAAATAAATTATGCACGAGTGTAGCGTTATGAATTAGGAGTGCTATATTAAAGCTTACCTCACTATTAAAGCTATCGGTCAGATTAGATTAAAAACCCAATCTGACCGGTTTCTCTATAACCCTCTAAACTCTGATATAATTATATGATAATTAGTTTAATTAGTGGTTAATATGCAAATTGATTTTATTCATATATTGAGATAGCATAAACCATATTGGTTTTAATTATTGTGCAACTTTATAAATCTTCACTGTTACTTCTACTGACTGTATTAATAGTTATAGTCCTAAAATTACCTGAAAATTTGAGCATTGCAGTAAATTGGTCTCTCCCAATTCTAGATTTTGATTTATCTTTTCGTACCATACTAATATCTTTTTTATCAGTTGCATTTTTAGCTGTTCTACCAGCACAAAATTTGACTTTTTCAGAGATGCTATCTTTTGCTGCTTACACTATTAGTTCACTTTATGCAGTTTTATCTGAACATATGATATTGGTTATAATATTCTGTGAATTAATGACCATCAGTGCATTTTTTATTATCGCAGCTAGCTGTAGAGATAGTGGACCTGCAATAAGGTACGCTTGTGTACACTTTTTCGTTGGAGTTATATTAATAGCAGGATTGGCACTTCAAAGCACTAACCTGATAATTTTGGGTTTATTGATAAACTGCGCTTGTTTTCCTTTTTCATTTTGGGTTGTTGATGCATATCCTGCTGCATCGCTACATGGCACCACATATCTCTCTTTATTTACCACTAAAGTCTCTTTTTTAGTGATGCTTTTACACACTTATAACCTATGGCAAGATTGTACTGAAATATTAGCGCTTGTAGGCGCCATCACTGCAATTTACAGCATTATATTTGCTTCTCTTGAGCAAAATATTCGCAGATTTTTATGCTATAACGTTGTAGGACAAATGAGCTTGCTGATTATTGCAGGAAGTTTGCTCAGTCCTTCGGAAAAAGCAATACCAATTTTGATACTGCATATAATCTTCTCTCTTGTTTATCAATCATTATTGTTTGTGGTCAGTAATTCGATTATTTCACAAACAAAAACAATTAGTTTTAATGGAGTGGGTAAACTGATGTCAGTGGAAGGCATGTGTGCTATAATCGCAATACTTACAATGGCTGCATTTCCTGGAACCGTTGGATTTATCAGTAAATCATATATCACAGCTGAAATTGAAATGAACACTGTTGCCTTAAAAGGGTATAAAAATTTATATAAGCTTCTAAATTTGCTGCTTCATTTAAGCGTGGGGCTAAAGTTTCTTTATTACTTATTTATTGCAAAAAGTAAGTCAAAACCTTTAGCAGAGAGAGGAGGCAAAATGACTATGATTATTTTAGCATTTATATGCGTAATCGCTGGCAATCCTTACTTACCTATTTACAATAAACCTTCGATTTTCGATTTTGTGTACAACACAAAAAATATTTGGTCGCAATTTAATTTATTACTATGTACCACTTTATTGTTTATTCCTTTACGCAAGTTATTTTACCCGAGAGTAAATTTTAAAATGGATGTTGATTGGATTTTTAGAGCTTTCATACCCTATATTATCTTGCTGTTCAATCAGTTAGTCTCTAAAACTAGAGAAATGTTTGCCAGCGTAGTGCAAAACTTGACTAATCCACTTGTTGGTTTATACTTTAATAATATTACTAAACTTAAAGAAGTGCTGAGTTATAACTCAGTGAGTTTTGTTTCAGCTTCTTCTCTCTTTTTAATGAGTATTCTACTAATGCTATTATGTTTAAATCGTTAACTGAAAGTTTAAATTCTGTATTTAGTAAACTGAGAGGAAAGTCAATCATTTCTGAAGATGATTTTAATCTTGCCATGCGTGAAATACGCATAGCCTTAATTGAAGCTGACGTTTCACTTGAAGTTGCAAAAAAATTCATCAACGACATTAAAGATAAAGTGATTGGGGAAAAAGTCATAAAAAGTGTTTCTCCAGCACAAATGATAATTAAAATTGTACAGGATAATTTAGTTGCAGTTCTCGGATCAGAGAAAAGTGACTTAAATCTAGCAGTTAAACCCCCTGCTGTGATTATGATGGTGGGCTTACAAGGTGCAGGTAAAACAACTACCTCAGGAAAGCTTGCTTTAAAACTAAAAAAGCAAAAGAAAAAAGTGATGCTTGCCTCTTTAGACATTTATAGGCCTGCTGCCCAGAAACAACTTGAAGTGCTAGGTAAACAAATAGATGTGCAAACTTTACCTGTAGTAATAGATGAGAAGCCCATTACAATTACAAAAAGGGCAATAGCAATAGCAAAGAACGATAATTATGATGTATTAATACTAGACACTGCAGGCAGGCTTCATATTGACAATAATATGATGAATGAGTTGAAAGCCGTAAAGGAAATAGCTTCACCTGCAGAAGTTATTTTAGTAGCCGACGCAATGATAGGCCAGGATGCGGTCAACATTGCCAAATCATTCAATGAGGTAATAGGTGTAACCGGCATTATTCTCACCCGTGTTGATGGTGATGCACGTGGTGGTGCTGCTCTTTCTATGAAAATGATCGCCGATTGTCCAATTAAATTTATTGCTTGTGGTGAAAAATTAAGTGACCTCGATGATTTTTATCCCGATAGAATTGCAAAAAGGATACTTAGCATGGGTGATGTTGTATCATTGGTTGAAAAAGCTGCTGAGATTGTTGGTCAGGAAGAAATTGATAAGTTACAAAAGAAAGTGAAAAAAGGTAAATTCGACCTAAACGACCTAGTGGGAATGTTAAAAACTCTGAGTAAAATGGATGGCATTAGCAACATAATGAAATTCATTCCTAGTTCATTTACAAAAAAGCTAAGTAGCAGTGTGCCAGATGACAATAAAGTGAAAAAATATATAGCCATCATAAACTCAATGACTGAAAAAGAAAGGCAAAATCCAGATATTTTAAATGGCAAAAGAAGACTTAGAATTTCTAAGGGGTCCGGAACAACTGTAACTGACATTAATCTTCTAATTAAGCAGTATAATCAAATGAGCTCTATGGTAAATAAGTTCAGTAAAGTTGACCATAGTAAACTCAAAGAATCTGATTTGATGGATATGCTAAGCAGAAAGTAAGTCAGCAGGTAGTGGAATGAGACAAATCATCAGTAAACCTTTAGCTATATCAAAAGCGGCTTAGGTCTCGCAAAAAAATTTACAGCTTCTTGCTAGCCAAGAAATTTATTATTAATTTTAAGAAATACTATAGCTGAACCAAGCAACACGTCATACCGCCGCGGTATCTCTAGATCCCGCTAACACGTAGCGGGATGACGAGGCTTACCTTATCGGATTGTTTCAACACGTCATACCGCGATTCATTCGCGGTATCTCAGCCGCTAACAAGCAGCGGGATACTATCTACACCGTCATACCGCGATTCATTCGCGGTATCTCATCCGCTAACAAGAGATCCCGCTAACAAGCAGCGGGATGACGAATTACTTAACCATCATCTACACCGTCATACCGCGATTCATTCGCGGTATCTCAAAGCATAGATCCCGCTAACACGTAGCGGGATGACGAGGTCATGCCACCGCGCGAACCGTCATACCGTCACGGTATCTCTAGATCCCGCTAACACGTAGGGGAATGACGAGGTCATGCCGCCGCAAACCGTCATACCGCCGCGGTATCTCTTAGCCGCTAACACGTAGCGGGATGACGGTTGTCGTTTAGCTATAAATATTTAAGAAATTTACTAAACAGAAAAAAAGGCAAAAGAAGCCCCGTAGTTGGCTAATTACTTACATTATACTTTCAAGTATGGCGTTTTTTTATTCTAAACGCTTAATAACCGCGACTCAGCTGCTTTTAAATGCAACTAACCTTAGCTATAAATGTTTAAGAAATTTACTAAACAGAAAAAAAGGCAAAAGAAACCCTAGGGTAGCTAGTTATTCACTATCCATTTTTTAAGTTGGCGTTTTTTTATGTTTTAAACGCTTTATAAGCGCGTTTCAGCTTATGTAGGTAGAAGTTTGATAAAGACACAAGGTGCACATAGTGCAAAAAATTAAACATGAGACGCCAGATACGTGAGTTTTTTGTCATTTAATCTGTACAGAGAAGATAAATAAATAGCTTCAGTGTTTGTGATAAGGGGGCTGGCGGAGTTTGTCAAGCAAGTTTTTTCGTTTCTATTGTAATGACAGTTATGGCCTGTGCAAGAAATCTATTGATTTACAGCAGGTTCTTTGTTACAGTCCACAGTTATGCAAAGAAACTTAAAGCCTCATGAGTTTATTTACAGCCAGTGGTTTACATAATTTGGAGCTGTATAGCTGAGTATTGTATATGATAATATTGATAACAAACGATGATGGCTTTGGAAGTGAAGGAATAAAATTACTCAAAGAGGTTGCACGGAATTTTGCGTCAGAAATATGGATAGTGGCACCAGATACTGATAGAAGCGGAGCTGCAAGATCTCTTGATTATCCAGTGAAACAATCTATTGGAATAAAACAACATAGTGAAAGGGAATTTAGTGTGTCTGGTACTCCTGCAGATTGTGTCATTATTGCGCTAAATAAAGTTATGAATAAAAAACCAGACTTAATATTGTCCGGAGTAAATATTGGATCAAATGTCGGGGACGATATTTGTTATTCAGGAACAATTGGTGCTGTAATGGAAGGTGCTGCAAGGTCTATACCTTCTATTGCGCTGAGCCAAGTTTATCATGATAAAATAGACTGGCACAATACAAAGGTTTTTGCACCAAAGGTTATTGCCAAGCTAGTTAAGGTTGGTTGGCCTAAAAACATAGTGATGAGTGTAAATTTTCCTGCTACGGAAAAAGTAAAAGGAGTAGAATTTGCTGAACAAGGTGAATATAACATTGATGGGGATTTAACTTTTACTGAAAATTCGAATGGCTCTTTTAGCTTAAATTGGTCTCGAGAGCACTCAGGCAGTGGTAGTATAAATAAAATAAAAGAAGGATTTATTACTATTACACCGGTAAAATTAGATTTTACAGATTATGATACTTTGAATACTATGAAAAATTCTTGTGCAGACGAATTTTCTTCTATAGCTGACTGAGAAAAACATTTGCATTGCTCCTAATAGATATTTTCTATTGTGTTATCGCGAGCAATTATTTTTTCTTCACCTGTATCCATGTTTTTAATCTTTAAAGTTTTACTACTCAATTCTTCATCGCCAAAGATTAAAGCAGCTTTAGCATTTGCTTGATTTGCTTTTTTCATTCGGGTTCTGAGCGTTCCGCTATATTCATAGATTACATATAAACCATTTCTGCGCAATTCATTTGCAAGTGTTAAAGCATGTTTTTCAGCCTCTCTACCGATTGGAATTAGGTAAATAGGTCGCTCTTCTTTCGGAGAATAATTGATTAACTCCATTATGCGCTCAATACCCCCTGCAAATCCTATTGCTGGAGTGTGTTTTCCACCTACTGAAGATACTAAATTATCGTATCTTCCACCGGCAAAAACTGCCCCTTGTGCACCTAAATCCTCTGTAACAAACTCAAACACTGTGTGGCAATAATAATCCAAACCTCGAACTAGTTTATTGTTTACGGTATAAGGTATATCAAGAATTGTTAATCCATTTAGTATTTGTTCAAAGAAATCTGAGGACTCTTTCGTATAATAATTGCTGATTTTAGGCGCATCAGAAATTATTGATTTATCTTTCTCATCCTTGGAATCCAGTATTCTGAGTGGATTTTTGATCAACCTATTTTTGCTATCTTCTGATAGATCATTTTGATACTTTGTAAAGTATAAGATCAAAGCTTCTCTATATTTAGTTATTGTTTCACCATCACCTAAAGAGTTGATTTCCAGCTTTACATTTTTATTGATGCCAAATTCAGTTAGTAAGTGCTGAGCGAGTGATATCAATTCAATATCAGCTTTTGGATCTTCTATGCCAAAAACCTCAAAATTTATCTGATGAAATTGCCTTTGTCTTCCCTTTTGCGGTCTTTCATAGCGAAATGCAGGTCCTGTTGAGAATAATTTTATCGGTGTTTGCAGTTTTTTTTCAATGAGTAGCCTGACAATCGCTGCAGTGAACTCAGGACGTAAAGTTATGCTCTTTCCCCCTTTATCATTGAAGCTATACATCTCTTTAGTGATGATATCTGAGCTATCACCTAAGGTTTTTGTAAAAACCTCCGTGTATTCAAATATTGGAGTTTGGGCGGGCAAAAAGCCGTATAGACTTGAGATTCTATTTGCTGTTTGCTGAATGTATTTAAACTTGTACCATTCATCAAACAGGAGATCTTTTGTTCCTCTAACCGTTTGATTAGTCATAGTGTGGTCTCTATACCCGCAACCTCTGGTATGTGGTAGCTCAGCATATTCTGCACTCCTTGCTTGAGGGTAATTGCAGCACTTGGGCATCCGGAGCAAGCTCCTTGCAACTCAACATAAACTATTCCATCTTTATAGCCACGAAATTTGATATCGCCACCATCTTGAGCAACTGCAGGTTTGATATGACTTTCCATCAATTCTTTTATTCTATTTACAATTTCTATATCATTTTTATCAAAAAATTCTTCATCTGGATCATTCACTTCTTCTTTATCTAGCGCTTTTCCACCTGAAGTAAAGTGATCCATGATTGTAGTTAAAATTTCTACTTTTAGTGTATCCCAATTAATTCCACCCAATTTTGTTACTGAAATAAAATCATGACCAAAAAACACTCTTACCACATGTTCTATTTGAAAAAGATTTGCTGCTAACTTGGAGTTTTTTATTTCATCTGCATTTGAAAAATCAGCCGTTTCTCCTTCGTTTAGAATTGCAAATCCAGGAAGGAATTTTAGCGTATTTGGGTTTGGTGTTTCTTCAATCTGGATGAACATGTTATTTACCATGACAATTATAATTGTTACTATTTAATCATAAAATGATAAAAAAATATACATGTCATTCATCTTTTTTCTTTTTTTAGTATTCATAGTAATTACATTTGTCTTGCCTAGCGTTGTTATATTTTTTCTTTTCCTGACAAAAAAAAATAATATGAGTTTCATGATGAACTCTATATTGAGTAAGTTTTTGAACGAATTTAGTAGCAGTAGAAGTTATACTGAAAATTACACTGGTGATAACATGTCCAAGGATGAAGCATTAAAGATACTGGGGCTGAATCCTGAGGCAAGTCAAAATGAAATCAATAAAGCATATCAAAATTTAATGAAATTAGTTCACCCAGATAAGGGAGGCTCGGAATATTTTGCGCAAAAGCTAAATGCGGCACGTGATAAATTGTTAAAAAAGTGATCTTAAAAAAAGTTTTCGTTTAACGAATTTCTTCCTTTGCTTTTTCTAAATACTCCAATATTGCTTCATGTAGTGCAGTCCATGTTATCTGTTCTTCCAGGGAAGGTATAAATTCTTGTCTCCAAGCATTCTTAAACTCCTGAAACCACTGTTTTTCAAAACCCTGAAATTCTAAAGAAATATCTACTTTAAAGCTATCAATTAAACTGGAAACTTCTGCAGCTTTAGAGCTATCTAGTGATTTTAAAGATAACACTCCACTCTTTAAAATCTCTAACTCTTCCAATACATTAAGCTTAAATGGTTTATAGAGTGAAGACCATATGCGATATCTTAAATAAGAATCATAGTATAACTTAATTTTGTACATTAAAGTGGTAGATGCATCAGGAGAAATGTTATTCTCATATTGTGCAAGAGAAGATAATAAATTCTCATAATCTACTTTGCTTAAACATGGTTGTAGAGTCGATTTAATTTTTTCACTAAAGGTTAGATAACTAGAAGAAATGCCATGACTATATTCACTAAAGAATTCAGGAAATATATCTGCTTGTTCTAGTTTAAGAGGTAGATCTTTTCTAATTTCTCTTGGTAAATTATGTATTGAAAACTGATAAATAACCCATACAAAATTCTCATCAAACTCATCTGAGTAATCAGCATTATTATCAGGAAAAATTACATTACCTTTCTTATCATTCCAAGGTTCTATCTTATAGAAAAATCTGTTCAGCCTTTGTTTTAATTTCAAAATACCTTCATTTCTATCACCTGCTTTATACAATGTTTTGCCCATTTTGTGTTTAGCATCTTTAGGGTTTATTCTGTCACTTATGTGCAATCCAATTTCATTTTTCTCTAATAACTCCCAATCAAACAATTTGTGTGGATCTGGTTTACGCATTGTATAGCCAAGCTCTGGATCATACACTATAGTTCCTATTTCAGAATGACTAAATATCATATCCCTTTTAATTTTAAAACGCTCCATAAGGTATAAAATCAGCTCTTTAACAGATCTCATTTGCTCTTCCGGAAAAGGCTCAAGTCCTGTGTTTACAATTTCAATACCTACAGAATAGTTGTTAAGCTTCCGTAACTCTTCAAGCTTACTATCTACCTTAACTCTTGCATAACTAATACCAGCATGCCATGCTTCTTTCTCTAATGGAACCATTAAGGTGATGCTGCCATCCCTATCGACAATAAAATGAACTGACAATCCTCTAGCATTCAGCGTATCTTTTGTACCTTTTAGTGTTGATGTTTCAGTATGGTGAACTATAACCATTAACACTTTTTTACCTGCCCTATCACCATAATTTAAAGCTGAAGCTGGATCTAAAAATAACAAATCCTGATCTTTCAATAATGGTAATTTTTCTTGTAAATCTTGAAAATCATTCTCGATATTGCTTGAACTGGATACTTGCCCAGATATGAGAAATGCTGAGACAGTAATCAGTAAAACTAATAAATATTTGTTGACTTTAGATAGTTGGATTTTCATACCATCTTCATAAACACTTTGTAGATAATTTTTCATTATATAGTTAGAATAGGGTTGTTGAATAAATTTACAAGACAAAATCATACTAGTCTGGTAGTAGTAACATGTTCAGAGATGGAGCATTTAAAGTGCTAGGAATAGATTCTGGAGCGAACCAAAATGAAATCAATAAAGCATATCAAAATTTAATGAAATTAGTTCACCCAGATAAAGGAGGCTCGGAATATTTTGCACAAAAATTAAACGCAGCACGTGACAGGTTGCTGAAGAGGTAATTAATATTGCTTTAAAGTTTTTATTTGTGCGTAAAGGATAAGTTGCTACAATAAAAAAATAAGATAAAAGTAGCAATGGACATGTGTTCAGAAAGGTTTAAGTTATGCAGGAAGATAACAAAAAAGAAACAATAAAAGAAGAAAAAGGCATATTAGGATGGATAGAATATAGATTGCCTATATTTTCTTTTCTAAGACACACTGCTTCTTACCAAGTGCCAAAAAACTTAAATTATGCTTGGAACTTTGGCTCTTTGGCTGGTATAGCGCTGATTTTACAAATAATAACAGGTATATTTCTTGCTATGCACTACACTCCGCATGTTGATTATGCGTTTAATAGTGTAGAGCGCATAATGCGAGATGTGAATTACGGGTGGTTAATACGCTACACTCACGCTGTTGGAGCATCGCTCTTCTTTATGGTAGTCTATGTTCATATAATGCGTGGATTATATTACGGATCTTATAAAAGACCGAGAGAGATGGTGTGGTTTATTGGAATATTTATATTTTTTGCAATGATGGCAACTGCCTTTATGGGATATGTATTGCCTTGGGGACAAATGAGTTTCTGGGGTGCAACAGTTATAACCAACTTATTTTCTGCTATACCTTTAATTGGCAATAAAATAGTTATATGGTTATGGGGTGGTTTTTCAGTGGATAACCCAACACTTAACCGTTTTTTCGCTCTGCATTATCTTCTGCCTTTTGTTATTATTGCTTTAGCTATGCTTCATGTGATAGCTCTGCATAGGTTTGGCTCTGGTAACCCAAGTGGAGTGGAGGTAAAATCAGATAAGGATACCATCCCTCTCTATCCTTATTATATAGTCAAGGATTGCATAACTTTTGGTCTGTTTTTTGTAGTTTTGTTCGCATTTGTTTTCTATGCTCCCAATTATCTTGGGCATCCAGACAATTATATAGAAGCTGATTCTATGGTCACTCCGGTACATATAGTGCCAGAGTGGTATTTTTTACCTTTTTATGCAATGCTACGTTCAATTCCAGATAAACTTACTGGTGTGCTTACCATGTTTGCGTCTATTTTAGTGTGGTTTTTGTTACCTTGGCTTGATAAATCAAAAGTTAAAAGTGGTGCTTATCGCCCGGTGTTTAAGAAATTTTTTTGGGTTTTTGCAATAAATTTTGTACTTCTTGCCTGGCTTGGAGGACAAGAGGTAAAAGAGCCTTACATCACTATGAGTAGGCTATCTACTCTTTATTACTTTGCATACTTTGTGATAGTTTTACCACTGCTTAGTAAGTATGAAAAGCCAAAAGAACTACCAAAAACCTTAAGTGATTCTGTGCCGGAGATGAGGTGATGTCAATTCAAAGCAGATCTCTTACAAAATTCTCTGTCATCCCAGAGCTCTCTTCTGTCATCCCAGAGCCCTCTTTTGTCATCCCAGTGCTTGACACTGGGATCCAGAAAAAAAATAAATGGATTCCAGCATCATGTACACAATTGTATGAACGTTGTATACAACACACAGTGTCATTCCACTATCTTCCGTTGTCATCCCAGTGCTTGACACTGGGATCCAGGTATAAAAATACTTACAAATCATGCAATGGACAACAGATTCTAGGAGTGCATGATAACCATAATGTCAGTGATGAAATAAGCTGGATTCCAGTGTCAGCTACTTGCATGACATCAATTCGAAATTTACTAAAACAGTGGTTATGCATGGGATCTAATGTATTTGCAATCTTCTGCATGTTATTTCTATCTAGTCTTATATCTGCAGAAGAATTTAAATCATCACCAAATAAGAAAATAGACTGGAAATTTGATGGAATTGTCGGATCTTTCGATAGAGAGTCAATTCAGCGTGGCTATAAAGTGTATAAAGAAGTCTGTGCTGCTTGTCATTCAATGAATAGGGTAGCATTTCGTAATTTGCAAGATGTCGGTTTTTCTGAAGAAGATGTAAAACAAATAGCAGCTTCTTATCAAGTTAAAGATGGTCCGAATGATTTGGGTGAAATGTTTGACAGACCTGGAGTACCTTCGGATTATTTTATTGCGCCTTTTGATACAAAAGAAGCAGCTGCAGCAAGCAACAATGGTGCAGTCCCACCAGACTTATCATTAATTATTAAAGCAAGGCATGATGGTGCAAATTATGTCTATTCATTGTTAACAGGCTATCAAAACGGCGAACACGATGAAAATGATTTATATTTTAATTCGTATTTTCCAACAGGCAGATTAGCTATGGCGCCACCACTTTCTGAAGGAATGGTGGAATATGATGGTGCAAGGCAAGCCACAGTTGAAAATATGGCGTATGATGTGATAAATTTTTTACAATGGGCAGCAGAGCCAGAATTAGAGCGCCGGCATAAACTTGGATTAAAAGTAGTGGCGTATTTTATAATTTTAACAGTGTTTTTTGTATTAACTAACAACAAAGTTTGGAGCAAGCTCTATAAAAAGAAGTGATAGTCAATTTTGCCTCAAGCACAATGGTTGTCATCCAAGTAGCTAACACTGGTTCCTTTATGACGGTGTCATCCGAGTAGCTGACACTGGGATGGCTTTGTCGCATCGTACCTTATACGGTAATAATTTACGATAAATTCATGTAGCCATTTCGAATTTAGCCATACCAATGTCAGTAAATTTATTAAGCAAACAGCACTTAATGAGCAGTTCTTTTTCACGATTTATAGCTCTTTTCATAGAAGTCCGGATGTGATAAGGATAGATAATGATAAGGAGGTTGAATGCCAGCAGCATATAGTTATGATTTAAGAAAAAAAGCAATGGAGGCGCTAGACGAAGGAGAAAGCAGAGAAGCAGTGGCAGCAAGATTTAAGATTGGACGAACTACTTTATGGGAGTGGCAGCACTGTAGGCTTGACCATAAATTATGTTAAGATAGAAAATGACTATTTTAGATAGAGCTTGATGTAATGCAGTGCGATACAAAATAACGGTAGAATATAATGGTAGTAATTTCTCTGGTTGGCAAAAACAGCAACACTCTGCTAACTCAATCCAGGAGAAGATAGAAAATGCTATATTTAATTTTAGTGGTGAGAAAGTTACTTTGTACTGTGGTGGCAGGACTGATGCAGGAGTTCATGCTTTAGGACAAGTTGCTCATTTTGATATGGAAAAGGAATTTGAGCTTTATAGAATAAGGAATGCAATAAACTATCATTTAAAATCAATTCCTATAGTCGTGCTTAATGCAGAAGTTGTAGATGATGCGTTTCACGCACGGTTTTCAGCAAAAAAAAGATATTACGAATATAGAATAGTTAATCGCTATGCTCCTGCCGCTCTGGAGACGGGTTATGTATGGCAAGTGTTTAGCCCACTTGATGTAAATATTATGCGTGAAGCTGCTAAACATCTACTTGGAAAACATGACCTTTCAAGTTTCCGTTCAAAAGATTGTCAAGCCGCAAATCCGATAAGAACAATTGATGATATCGATATAATACAAAATGGGAATCATATACACATCAAAATATCTGCTATTTCCTTTTTACAT
This sequence comes from Wolbachia endosymbiont (group A) of Aleiodes leptofemur, assembly GCF_964028465.1. Taxonomy (NCBI): domain Bacteria; kingdom Pseudomonadati; phylum Pseudomonadota; class Alphaproteobacteria; order Rickettsiales; family Anaplasmataceae; genus Wolbachia; species Wolbachia endosymbiont (group A) of Aleiodes leptofemur. The sequence goes on along the minus strand of NZ_OZ034782.1, from coordinate 37,853 downwards.
AACCAAGTGAGGATTATTGTGGGTACTTTAGTTGAATTTGGAAAAAATAGAACCAATCCGCAAGAAATGCTAAATATATTAAACCAATGCAAAAGAAGTGCCGCTGGAGTTACTGCACCACCTTTTGGCTTATATTTGGTAAAGATAGATTACTAATTTAATAAAAGCTAGTGAAATAAGTGCCATACCGCCACGGTATCTCCAGATTCCGCTAACAAGCAGCGAGATGACGAGTTTAAGTTCTCATTGGCATTACTACATATAATGCACTTGAATCGTCTTCATCAGTGATAATTGTAGCACTATTACCATCGGCTAAGCTAAACTTACATTTATTTTTTATGCAGGATAGAACATCAAGTAAATAACGCGAGTTGAACCCTATTTCTATAGGGGCTTCATTGTAGTCCACTTCTATGGATTCAGTTGCATCACTGCACTCTTGGGAGTTTGAATGCAGAGTTAGCAGCTTTTCTTGTAGTGAGAATTTAATAGATTTTACTTTATCAGATACAACAACGGAAACTCGATCTATAACGTCTGAAAGTTTTTTACTTTCAATAATCATATGCTTATCTTGAGATGCTGGAATAACTGCTTTATAATTTGGAAAAGTTCCATCTATTAATTTTGATATTAGAATATATTCACCGCATGTAAACTTGATTTTTCTGTCTGAGAGTTTTACTTTAATTTCATTACAATCGTCCAATATTTTTAACAGCTCCATAACAGTTTTACGTGGAATGATCACACCAAATTCGCCATTGATGTTCCCAGGCTTTGGCCTCTTTATACATGATAAACGATGGCCATCAGTTGCAACGCAGTACAGAAATTGCTCATCTGTATGTAGATATATTCCATTTAAATTATACCTTGTATCATCTAGTGATACAGCAAATTTTGTTTTAGTTAATAAGTCTATCAGGTCTGTATTTAGTAGAGTAAAATCATGTTTATAATTGTCTTCTTCAAGAGCAGGAAAGCTGCTTGAAACTACATTCGGTAAAGAAAAGTTTGCATTTCCGCAAGACATCAATAATTTTCCTTGGTTGTTTACTTCAAAATTGACATCCAAATCAGCGGGTAACTTCTTCACTATGTCATGTAAAGTATGCGCTGAAATTTTTACTTCTCCTTCTGTTAATACGGTTGCAGCAAGTGAGGCAAACATTGAAATGTCAAGATCAGTTGCCATTAATTTTATGCTGCCGTGTTGTGCTTTGATATTTATACACGCCAAAACATCTATTGCATTACGCCTTTCAACCACTCCACTTACTCTGGATAATGTATTTAAAAGACTTGTGCGGCTCACGCTAAAACGCATCTGCTCGCACACAGAATTTTGCTTTTTGATTTCTGTATCTACACCTGCAACCTCTGACATTGCTAACTCTCAAAAATATATTTTAAATGATATCCACATCCCATATAAAGTAAAGTGCTATTTATATTTCCATTGAAAGAGTAGTCTAGTTTATACTATAGCTGGGTATTCTGTTACAATAATTTACTTTGTATGGCATAAATCATGCATTTTTTGATACGCTTTTTGAAAACCAAGTAGGGAATAAGTATCATCAATGGTCACTGTTTTTGTTTTTCCATTAACTACCATTGATAATCCCTGCTTCATTTTTAGAATGAGATCTTGATCTATTTTTGTATGCTCTGCCCACGCAAAACTTCCCTGTATTATGGGCAGTGTATATTTAATTTTTTTGTCGATATTGAGAGCTACAGGCTCCTTATCATACTGAAAACCAGAGGTAACGCTTACCTCATCTGCTTTTTTATCAACATAACTAACCATTACATACGGCTTGCGATTGGTTGTATAATATTCGCTTTTTTTTTTAGGATAGGATACAATATAACATACTTTCTCTCCATCTTCCAATGCAGTATACACGAGCCAATCTTTATATTTTTCCTTCAATTGTACATCACTAACCGATGCAAAAGCGCCTATCGAAAAAAATATTAGAAATATAAAAAAACTACGCATGCAAACCAAATTTCAAACTTTCAGATTGTATATATTGTTTTACCTTAGCCATCGCCTGCTCAGCCAACTGCCTTATTCTTTCTCTTGAAACACAATATTTTTTACTAAGTTCATCCAGAGTTTGAATGTTTTCAGACAAATATCTACTGATAAAAATGTCTCTTGCCCTTTCGTTGAGACTCGCTAGTGCATTGCTTAAAATTGTTTCTTTTAATTCTTTTTCTTCATGATTCTGATAGGTTACTTCTTGACTGACCAAGTTACATGGGATCATATCTTGCAACTCCCTTTTAGAGTCATCACCTATTTTTATGCAATCGTTTAGCGACTGATCCTTACAAGCCATACGGTAATTCATCTGCAGAACGTCTCCTTCGGATACAGAAAGCTCATTAGATATTGCTTTTATTTCTTCATTATTTAAAGTTTCCCTGTTTGTATACTGTAAAATTCTTTTTTTTATTTTACGTAAACTAAAAAACAATCTTCTTTGTGCTTGCGTTGTGCCTATTTTCACAAACGACCAAGATTTCAATATAAAGTCTTTTATTGAAGCTTCAATCCACCACACTGCATAAGTTGAAAAACGAAACCCTAAATCAGGATTAAACTTTTTCACTGCGTGCATTAAACCCATATTTCCTTCCATAACCAGGTCCATCAACAATAGCCCATAATTTTTGAATTTCATTGCAATTTTCACTACCAAATTCAAATGGCTGGTAATCAATTTATGAGCAGAAGAAACATCCTTATATTGGTTCCAATTTTTTGCTAATCGTACCTCTTCCTCTTGAGACAGCATAGGAAATTTTTGCACCCTAGCAATATATTGCATGAGATTGGTTCTGCTATCGACACATAAGTTTGCCATTGAGGTCAACATAACAACTTAAATCAAAACTTCATGCATATAATATATTGATTTTCCAGAAAAAATTCAAGCTTTGATTTGAAAAAAGTACAAATTTTCCATCTAATTTCTTGGAGACAGTAGGCCGCAGTGTTAGCTAATTGGATAACATTATGTAACCTTAGATGATATTCTACCAGTACAATGGTAAACGTTATAGCTTAAACACATAGCAAATAGTGTTATTCCAGTGCCTTGACACTGGAATCCACATTTCTTTTTTCTAGATCCCAGTGTCATGCCACTTAGATGGCAAGAAAAAACTCACTGGGATAACAAGACTGAGATAGACTAGAAATTAAACGCTACTCCAGCTTCTGCACCAACAGTGCTGTAAAGAACTTTGTATGCGCCTGCATCAGTAACCTGTCTGGTTGAATCTTTAGGATCTGTTTTTTTTCCATCAAAATTAGCACCATAAGAACCGAAATAACGAGCTCCAGCATAAAGTTTGACTTCTGGAGTTACATCATAACTAACACCAGCTTTTACTTGACCAGCAAAACCAAATTTACTTTTTTGATCATTCACAGCGGGTTCCAAAGGAGTGCTAATATACGCTGCACCAACACCAACACCAATGTATGGAGTGATAGGCATATCTTCAATTGCTATATCGTAATACACGTTCACTAATCCTGAAATTGCTGTTACACTGTCTGCAATAGTATTTGCTGGGTGAAATGTTACATCTTTAACATCATTTTTGTTTAGGTATGAATAAACTCCTTCAACATCAACCCTGATGTCGTCCATTTTGTAACCAAATGCACCACCACCAGCTATAAAAGATGGTTTTAATGGACTGTAATCACTCTTGTCTTTCTTATAGGTAATACCATCAACTTTTGTGAAAAGAGGTAAAAATTCACCGTTGTATTGCAAACGAACGTAGTAGCTAGTTTCTTCATCACTTATTGGACCAACAGGATCTGAAAAAGCAGAGTTTGATAAACTTAGCAACGTTGCTAAAGCGGCTGCTGAAAAAAACTTTTTATAATGCATAATTGTCCTCGTAAAAAAATTAAAATTCCACTTTAGCAGTCTAAGTAACAACTAAAGTTAAGTCAAGTGCTAACTTAATAACACAAAATATTCTACATTTTAACTAATTTTTAGGAGAAGACAAAGATTTTATTAATGAATAAATACGACTTTTTTACTCTTGATTTTTTGGTATAGCTAACACAGGTAAGATTTACTATCGAAAGACCTCGTCATTCCGCTGCTTGTTAGCGGATGAGAAATCCACAACTGTACGAACATTGCAATTTGGGCCTACCAGGAGGGCAATGCCTCTTATCCAAGTACCATCTTCTTGTCATCCCAGTCTGGGATCCAGGAATTTTATTAAGTTGGTAAGCATAAAAGTAGCCGTTTTATGTTAAAACACAATGTTCTTGATGAGATTACGGCAAGGCTGGATTCCAGACTGGAATGACATCGTTTACTATGTGCCATATTGCAATGTTTGTACAGTTGTGGAATGAATCACGGTATGACGTAGGGCTATGCTAGTATAGGTACATTATATGAAGAAGTACTAGCGTTGGGAACATTAGAAAAAAAATACTTACACTAAAAGAAACTTCAGTAGTAAATTCAAAAAGGAAGTTTAAACCCAGATGGTAAACCCATCATACCTGCAAGATCAGAAGTTGCATTCGCCATATCTTCTTCTGCTTTTTTAACGGCATCATTAAACGCTGCTGTTACTAAATCCTCTACTATATCTTTTTCCTCATTTCTCATAAGTTCTAAGTCTATGTTCACCTTTTTAGCTTTATAGCTACCTATTTTTATGACTTCCACTAATACAGAAACTTTGCCACCACCAGAAATACCTTGAAACTCTTTTCCAACATATTTTTCTTGAGATTCTGCAAGCTTTTTTTGCATCTCTTGCGCTTGTTTCATTATTTGACTAAAATCCACAACTTACTCCTTATTTTCTATATTAACTACTTTTGCACCTTTAAACGTGTCAAGGATATCCTTAACTGCAGGTGCATAATTTAAATTACTCACTTCCCTGTTTATATAACCTGTATCAACTGCAACAACCCACTCTTGCTGAGTCACCTGGTTTAAGTAATTTTTTAAATCATTGCAAAAATTACTATCCAACTTAGATACAGCTTTTAATTTTAAATATCCAGGTTTACAATCTATTAATTGTAGATTATTACACAGTTGTTTGTAAAGATAAATTTGGTTACTTCGCCTTAATAGTTGCAAAATCTTATCAAAATCGTAATTTTGTTGTTTATTTTCCACATGGATCCCAGTGTCACGCACTGGGATGACAGAGTGGGGTTGTTGTTTACTTTCCACATATTTTTTTGGATCCGAGTAGTCAGCTACTTGGATGACAGAGGGGGAAGGTGCAACAGGTCTGCCCTGTCTATTTCCTTGCTCTACATTCTGCGAAAGAACTTTTTTGATCACCTGTTCCGGAGAAGGCAGATCAGAAAGATAACAGAGGCTAATTAACATCATTTCAGCAGCAACATCGTTGCATGTTGAAGTTTTTATATCTTGAATACCTTTAAGCAACATCTTCCACAATCTCGAAAAAAATATTAAAGATCTCTTTATACTTAAATCTTTTATCCTATTCTTTTCATGCTCTGTAACTGCATTATCAATCTCTTTTGTAATCAAAAAACGGCATACTAACTGAATTGTTTGCAATAGACCTTCAAAAATACTAAGTGGGTTTGCTGTTTTTACCGCCTTGTCAAACACTGATAGAGCTTTCTGTAAATCACCTTCTAATATTGCCCCTAATAGATCAAATATAATATCTTTATCCACTAGGCCAAGTATGTCTGTCACATTTTTAGTGGATATTGCACCATCTTTGCTATATAGCACTGCTTGATTCATCAAAAACAAGGCGTTACGCATTGAATTTCCAGAGTGTCGTGCAATTAATTCTAATGCTCCCTTTTCAATGGAATAACTCTCTTTTTGTGCAACATCATTTAAACGTTCCACTATTTTAGCTACAGGAATGTTGTGTAAATCAAATCTTTGACAACGTGCAATAATAGTTATTGGTATCTTTTTTATTTCCGTAGTTGCTAAAATGAACTTTACACTAGATGGTGGCTCTTCTAGGGTTTTAAGTAATGCGTTAAATGCACTGCTAGATAGCATGTGTACTTCATCTATAATGTAGACTTTGAATTTAGAGCTTATAGGTGAATAGCAAATATCTCCCAGGATTACTTTAATATCGTCAATGCTAGTGTGACTTGCTGCATCGATTTCAATTACATCTGGATGGCTTGAATTTTTTATTGCTAGACAATTTTCACATGATCCGCAAGGTTCAAAAATTGGCCCCAGGGAACAATTCAAACATAAAGCTATTATCCTTGCAGTGGTGGTTTTACCAACTCCACTACTACCAGAGAGCAGTATAGATTGTGGGATTTTGTTTAAAATAAAAGCATTTTCTAATACACGCACTAATATATCTTGACCTACTAGATCTTTGAAGCTACTAGGACGATGTTTTAATGCTATATTCATAGCCTCGGATAAAACAAATAATGAAATAGGTATGCAACCCAAAAAGGTTCTGATATGGCTGCTTCATTTCTGATCTGACCAAATTACAGAGTTTTTGCCTGCATACCTTATAAAATATTATACTTTTTTTTTTATTTAGCAAGGTATATCCTATATTAGCTCTATAATTTGATATGTTAAATTTTTTACAGTGCTATTTTGAAGTAAACAAAAAGTTAGTTGTCATGCAAGTCACTACAAGATTGTCACTCCAATGTTTATTTATGTCATTTCAGCGCTTATTTATGTCATCCCAGTGCCTAGGCATACAGCTGTATGAATGTTGTGATATAAGAGCAATTTTTACCGAAAAGGATGTCATCCCAGTGCTTGACTACTTGGATCCAGAAAACTTAACTGTAAATGAGCGCACTAGGCAATTGTATAACAAGAACTGGATTCCAGTGTCAGCTACTTGCATGACACTACCTGCTACGCAAACTTCTGTGGACTACAAAGAAAGTTCGTACAGTTGTAGGTCAAGCCATAGAGTAACAAAAAAAGGATATTGGTATAACAAAAGAGGAACATTATGATTTTATATCATTTTCCTCTTTGTCCATTTTCACGAAAAGTTAGAGCTTTTCTAAAAGAAAAAAAATTAGGCTGTGATCTAGTGTATGAAAATCCGTGGGAAAAGCGGAATGAATTTATGGAGATCAATCCAACCGGGCAAGTACCAGTGTTAATAGATAATAACTTTGTAATAGCGGATAGTAATGCCATTTGTGAATATATAGAAGAGACTTACAATAGCGACGTCAAATTACTTGGTTCATCCACTATTATTAAGTCTAAAATACGCGCTCTAATCAATTGGTTCGATAACAAATTTTACAATGAAGTTACTAAGTATATTATGAATGAAAAAGTAATTACTAACCGCAGCCCTGACTCTAGATTTCTTCATGCAGCTCAGCATAACCTGCCTTGCCATATGGAATACACCGAACACTTAATTAACAAGAACGTTTGGCTTGCAACTGATAAGTTCACTTTAGCTGATATTACTTTAGCATCGCATATTTCCGTAATGGATTATGTAAGTAGTTTTCCATGGGAAAAAAGTAAAATTTTAAAAGAATGGTACTCCATTGTTAAATCAAAGCCTTGTTTTCGTGAGATATTATTAGAGAGGATTTCTGGTTTAATCCCTCCTAAACATTATGCTGACCTTGATTTTTAACTTATGTTAGCTTTAAAGCTACAGTCATTCCTTCATCAGTTGGAATCAATATAGAGAAATATTTTTTTTCATCTGATAATCTATTATTAAACTCCCTCATGGCATGCCATGATTTTTCTGATACTTCTTTTGGAGGCGATTCTAAAAATACTGTGTTAAACAGTAGAGTGTTATCTGCAACGATTAGCCCATCTTGTTTAATGTATGACTCTGCCCAATCTAAATACTTAGGATAACTACTTTTGTCAGCATCAATAAATATCATGTCAAATGGTGCTTTTGCTGATAATTCATTAATTTTTTCCAGTGCATCGCCTTCTATTAGAGTAATTTTATCACTTAGATTAAAAGCACTAAAATTTTTTTTTGCTATTCTTGAGTGTTGAGGATTATTTTCTATTGTATATATATGACCGTCTTTTAGTAGAGCTTTTGCCATGCAAATCGACGAGTAACCGTATAACGTGCCAATCTCAACAATACTTTTGATTTTTTGGATTTTTATAAATAAACTTAATAGCTTTCCTTCTTCAGGGCCAATTTGAATATGTTGCTTTTTTTCAAGAATACAATATTCTTCTATTTTTTTATATTCTTTTGCAAATAGATTTCTTATGTATGACAATTTTATACTAAAATTATTACGCATATATTATAAATTAGGGAGACTTAATTCATACACAATTTATAAATATAATAATATAGTTTAAAATAATAAAAACATTTATTTTAAGTTATTATTTCATATTATAAAATTTTAAGTGACAAAAATTATTATATATCGTACTATAGTTAACTAGTATAATAAACAGTCGATTATTATGCTAGAATTAAAGGGATTGTTTATGCGCATTTCTCTTTTTAAAATATAATTTTTATAATCAATTAGAGGGGGTTATATGTCTTATACTATTGCTGGTGAAGTTGAAACGTTAAACAAAAAATCTAACAAGAATGAAGGGGTTATGTTACTACATAATCCAGCTTATCGTGAAAAGTATAAAGAACGTTTTGATGAAGCTCAGAGAAAAGTTATGGATATGGTTCAGTTTTATGATGGGACAATAGTATTAATAGAGAATAAAATCGCTATGTATTACTACACTTGGCACAGTAAAAAAAGAGAGTTTGAGCGTAAAAAACAACAAACAGTAGTGAAAAACAATGACTCAGCATAGAGTCTTTTATATGGTAAGCTACAGTGGTATTACTTCACTATAGCTTTTCCATATAATTTATCTATCACATTAGTGAAATATTTCAGCTCTTTATACCCTCCATGTTTAACTTTATTATGCTCTATATATGATTTATCATCGTTAAGCTTGATGAAAAATATTGGAGTGGCTGTGATACCAAGTTTATTAATTGCCAGTGATTTATCATTTACGATTTTATCCATTATTTTCTTATCATTAATGCATTGGTTAAATGCATCTTGCTTTAAGTTGCTTAGTGCAGCAATTCTTTGTAGTAAAGTCAAATCACTTAAATTGTAGTAATTCCACGAATCTATTGAGTTAAAAACAGCTTTGTTAAAATTAAAGTAGTCTTCTTGTTTTTCGTAGCAATGACTTAGCATTGCAGCCTTTAGCCCTCTGTAATCCAAAGGAAAATGACGAAATATATATAACATCTTACCTGTGTCTATATATTTCTCTTTAATTTTAGGAAAAACATTCCTATGAAAAAGAGAGCAGTGATAACAAGTTAATGAAGCATATTCTATCATTAGAATTGGTGCTTTTGGATCTCCTAATAATTTATCATTAGGTAATGGCGATAATAGCTCATTTGATGTTATTTCATTGGGTTTTTTTTGAATGTATTGGTTATCGGATAAATCTTGCTTAACAACTGCATAAGAATTAACACTTATGAAAATTAATAAAAACAATAGTCTAAAAATCATTACAATATAAACACTTAACTTACTAAAAAAAATTATACATTTATATTAATAATGTCAAGATAACTTTTGTTTAGCAAGGCTTTCAGCCCTATCTTTAAATGCAGCAATTATTTTACTTTGTGTATACTTATATACTGAGTTTAATAAAGTGGAAAATGAGTTGGACTTAAACTTAAACTCTATATAAAACTTTACCATAGTTTTATTTTCATCTATGGGAATGAATTGCCATTCATTGTATAGATGTTTAAATATTCCATTTGATGATACAGCTTTTATCCAACCTTCATTTGTTCCACTTGGAGAAAGAGAAGTAACTTCTGATGTATATCTACCTTTAATTCCATGAAAAGCTGCGAGGAGATCCACAACCATTTGGTTGTTAATTTTTTCTTTTATATAAACGGCTTTGCACCAAGGAACAAAATCAGGATACCTTTCAACATCAATTACAATTTGGAATACTTCATTAGGCAAACATAGGAAAACACCCTGTTCTTTGTATTGATGAAGCATAAATGTTCAACCAATCAAAATAGGATCCGTATCTACCGTCAGCCTTAGTAGATTCCTGAGACTAAAGTTAAGGTGGGCATCGCGTATCAATTTCAACGAAATTAACAGAGGCAATTCCCTTGACTAGAAATTATCGCTCGGGAAATTTAACTTAACTCATAACGCATAGAACAGACCCTTAATTAATTGTAGATGATTTATACAAGGTGTGTCTATAGATATATTAAAGCTAGCGATTATTATTTAATCTTTATTAAACTTTGCATTCTAAGTATCATAGCTAATAAATATATCTTATGAACATTACTAAAGTTTTAACTATCATTGTTTTTATTGTAATTTCTTCAAGTGCTTACACTAATTGTACAGATCACAAAATTTTTGTGCATACTATGAAGCAACAAGTGGATGGTATATCTACAAAGGAGAATAAAAAAAACCGGGAATGTGTGCAAAAAAAGCTTCAGGAGGTCATTCAAAACAATGTTAACCTCAAAGGAATATCGCAATTCGTCATAGGAAAACATTGGGCTTTAGTTAAACAAAAAGAAAAAGAAGATTTTTTAAGAGAGTATGAAGTGTATCTTACGCGTTTGTGCGTTAAAATTTTATATAAATACATGCATGATAGTGAAATGATCATAATGAGTACAAAAGCAGTTGACGATGAAACTTGCTTAATTGGTACAAGATTTTCTTACGGTGATGAAGAATTTACAAATATTGATTTTAAAGTTACTAAAAATAACAGTTCTTTCTTGATAAGTGATGTTGTAATGAGTGGAATAAGTATTGCTATTAATCAACGTTATCAATTTAGTGAAAAAATCGACACGCATGGCATAGCAAGCGTTATAGCTGAATTAAAATGCAATAACAATCCATGATATATATGCCTCATTGGCCTAAGCCACTTGGTAGCAGGCCGAATGATTTTTCTCTTGATCGCATAAAAGGCCTTCTTAGCAAACTAGATAACCCCGAGAAAAAAGTGCCTCCCGTAATTCATATAGCTGGAACTAATGGGAAAGGCTCAACACTAGCATTTATAAGATATATAATGCAAGCAGCAGGGTATAAGGTACACGCATACACTTCTCCACATTTAGTGAGTTTTAATGAGAGGATAGTGATAGCCGGCAGCTATATCGACGATAATGAATTATATAGCTTATTAGAAGAATGTCGTGCAGTAATTGCAGAACAACCTATCACTCTGTTTGAAGCTGCAACTATTGCAGCTTTTTTAGCTTTTTCTCGTCATAAAGCCGATATAACTTTAGTTGAAGTGGGTATGGGTGGAAGGCTTGATGCAACAAATGTTATAGATAATCCGATTTTAACAATAATTACTTCCATTGCACTTGATCATACGGAATATCTTGGCCCTACTGTAGAAATTATAGCAGGTGAAAAGGCTGGAATAATGAAACCTAATGTTCCTTGCGTAATAGCACCGCAAGAAAAATCTATAGTGAACACGCTAGAACACCACGCAATAAATAAGAAATCTCCCTTGTATAGAGGAGGTCTTGAATGGAATTGCAAAAAAAAGAACAACAAAATGGTTTTTCAATCAGCTATTCAATCAATAGAATTTCCTTTGCCATCTTTAAAGGGTGATCATCAGGTGATTAATGCAGGCAATGCTATTGCAGCATGTAGTATTTTAAGTGGAAAGTATGAATTTGATATTGGAGAAGAGGATATCACTTCAGGTTTACAGTGCACTTATTGGCCTGCACGGCTAGAGTCTATAAAAGAAGGTAATTTAATTTTCCTACTACCGAAAGATTGGCAATTATTTTTAGATGGTGCACACAATAATGATGGTGCTAGAGTACTATAGCCTTTCTTATAATAGTCCGAATGCGATAAGATATGTGTTTATGGCTATAGCAGGCCAGTAGCATATTACGGTCTGTTCGGATTATTGTAAAAAGAGCTATATCTCAGTGGGTAAAAGATAATTTTGCTGAAGGTATAGCATTTCTCATAATAGTCCGAATAGGTCATAGGAAGGCAGAATCAACAGCACGACGAAAGGATTCGAATAGAGGAATGTTTTTCCTGGCTCTGTTTTTTATAGCAAACCAATGATGCTCAATTTTGTTAAAATCTGGAGAATAAGGCGGCAGATACAAAATTTCTGCACCGACTCCTTTAGCGAGCTTGATAAGCTTATCAGACTTATGAAAAGTAGCATTATCAAGAATGACAGTTTGTCCAGGTTCTAAGATCGGTGCCAAAAATTGCTCAAACCATCCATTAAAAATATCCATATTACAGTGGCCTTCAAATGTTAATGGAGCAACTATCTTTCTTCTACTTAAGGCTGCAACCATGCTGATTCGTTGAGTTTTTTTTCCAGATTTTAGGGCATAAAATCGCTGTCCTTTCTGGCAATACCCATATGGATAGTCCTCCGTGTTATCAATCCCAGACTCATCTATATACACTAAGTTTTCTGGTTCTTTTGTTGCTATAATTTTTAAGAATTCAGCACGTTTTTCTTCGTTCCTTTCCTTGTATCCATATGTCTTTTTTTGCGCGTAAATCCAATTTTTCTGAGAGCTCGGTGGATCGTTTGGATACTAACGTTGCCCCAAAGTTTAGCCATTTCCGACAGAGTTTTTCTACCGTGTTTTTTAGCAAATTCGATAAACTTATTCCAGTCGATAATTTTCTGATTGTAACCTCCATTACCGAGTTTTTTGACTGAAAGTCGCCTGTTTCTTTTTTTCTTTGCTTCCACTCCCACAAAGTAGTTCGTCCAATTTTAAATCTTGCTGCCACTGCTTCTCTGCTTTCCCCTTCGTCTAGTGCTTCCATTGCTTTTTTTCTTAAATCATAACTATATGCTGCCGGCATCCAACCTCCTTATCGCCATCTATCCTTAATCTTATCATATCCGGACTTCTGTGGAAAGAGCTATATTTATATGGTTTTTGTGTTACTAGTAACAGAAATGTGGAAGAGTTCTTAGAGCACTTAAAGCCATATATCAAGCTACTATGTGCGGTTTGTGTTAAGTCTGAACCTAAAGCAACAAATACAAATTTGATTAGGGAAAAAGCCAATAACATAGGAATAAAAGCAGTTGAATGTGAATCAATTGGCGATGCAATATCAAATCACATATTAAAAGCCTCTACCCAAAACGTCAAAACCATACTAATCTGTGGCTCATTGTTCCTAGCTAGAGACTTCGCTATGGAGAATAGCTAACTTTGATGATATTAACTGACCGATGGGGAAATAACTTTGATTGCTCATAGTACTGCTTGGCTTTTCGTTATCGACTTCTATAAACTGATCATCACCTTTAAATTGCTCCTCAATTGAATTTATAGCTGTCTTTTTGAGAATATAATTACTTGCAGCATTTAAAATAGGTGAAGTAACAATTAAAAGCGTGAATGGTAATGAAAGTAATAAGCCGGATAACATCATAGAGTTAGTTATACCAAAGCCGTTGGCAACTAAATCTAATCCCATACCGAAAAACATTAAAGATGTACAGATTGTGTTGCTCAAAATAACTGAATTTTTTAGCCACTTTAATTTAGTCCTATCACTCTTTGAAAAATTTTCGCATTCTTGGTCAAAGTTAAACAATAATAAAATATTAGTCTGATGATTAAACTCTTTCCCATTTCTAGTATAAATGCTCTTAACAGCTAGATTTAAAATAGATCCTGCTAACAAGGGAGCAAGAAAACCTACTGCTATTGGTACATTAGAAGAAATACCATTAATTATTAAAAATGCAATTGATGTGAAGGATACTAAAAGAACTCCTAAGAGATTTGAATAAGAAGAATATTTTACATAAGCAGTTACATTATTGTTAATTGACTGCTGCTTATTATAGAGTTTATTTCTGCACTTATCATCTAAGTATTTTTGCAATTCTTCATAACTGCGACTCCACAACTTACCGCGTAATTCTTTTATTAAATTATTTCTTTTATTGAGACCTTTCTCCAATGGCTCTATTATAAATTCTTCAAAAAATGGCTTATTTAATGCAATAACCTTAAATTTCTCCTCCGCTTCTTTATTGTTTGGGTTTTTATCTGAGTGATATTTTAACGATAATTTACGGTATTGTTGACTAAGCTTTTTCTTAATATTCTTAATGTCAGAATTTACCACATCCTCCTTTTGAATATTAAATGTTAAAAACAACTGCTTTAAAGCGTGGTACTCATTTTCATTCAAAACATTTCTAGCCACATTACACCTACAAATTAACTAACTATTAATGTTCTATAATATACATATTTCCAAACTATGTCAATTATTTCATAAATATCTTTGGTAAAAATTATTTCTGTTATGACTAGCATGATAAGTGTATGAAGCGACTAAAATTGTCATTACAGCGCTTAGTGTACGACAGTGCTCCAACATTTAGGGTTGCAGTTTTCATGGCAGATCTGAGTAGCTGACCCATCTAAGAGGTGTCATTCAAGTAGCTGACACTGGAATGGCTTTGTTGCATCGCACCTTATACGGTAGTAATTTACAATAAATTCATGTAGCCATTTCGAATTTAGTCATTTCAGTGTTGGCTACTTGGATGACACCACCTGCTATGCTGCAAATTGCAACGTTCGTACACTAAAGTATAGTGTGTTACTAACAAAGGCAAACAAATATCTGCTTTATGAAAACGTTAATATTTTTCATTGAAATAATACATAAATACTAGAAAAACCTTGGCAGGTTATTCGCGTTTGATTATCATAGAGAATTATATAAATTAATAAATGATCTATGGCAAGTAACCCAGAAGAAAGAAATAGTGATAAACAAAAAGCGCTAGATAACGCAATAAGCCAGATTGAAAAAGCATTCGGTAAAGGTGCAATAATGAAGTTGAAGCAAAACCCTGTAGAAAAAATAGACACAATATCCACAGGATCAATTGCGCTTGATTCGGCTCTAGGTGTTGGAGGTCTGCCAAAAGGGCGTATAATTGAAATATTTGGCCCCGAGAGTTCTGGTAAAACCACTCTTGCCTTGCACGTGATTGCTGAAGCACAAAAAAAAGGAGGATCATGCGCATTTATCGATGCAGAACATGCATTGGATGTCTTATATGCTCGTAAACTTGGGGTAAGCACTGATGATTTAGTGATTTCACAACCAGACACTGGAGAGCAGGCGTTGCATATTGTTGAGTATTTAGTGTGTTCTGGTGCGGTTGATGTGATAGTTATTGACTCTGTCGCAGCATTAACTCCAAGAGCTGAAATTGAAGGTGATATGGGTGATCAACATATGGGGCTGCAAGCAAGGCTTCTAAGTCATGGGCTACGGAAACTAACCTCTGCCGTTTCAAAAGCGAACTGTATATTGATATTTATTAATCAAATTCGTATGAAAATAGGAGTAGTGTATGGAAATCCTGAAACTACCACGGGTGGAAATGCATTAAAATTCTATACTTCTGTAAGGCTTGATATAAGAAAAGTTGGTGTAATAAAAGACAAAGAAAATATTACAGGTAATGAAACAAGAGTTAAAGTTGTAAAAAATAAAGTTGCTCCTCCATTTAGAGAAGCGAAATTTGATATAATGTACAATGAAGGTATATCAAAACTCGGAGAAATAATAGATATGGGAGCAAAGCTTGGTGTGCTTGAAAAAGCAGGCGCTTACTATTCATATAACAACACACGTCTTGGGCAAGGAAGAGAGAATGTAAAAACTTACCTAAAAACAAACAAAGAAGTCGCAAATGAAATAGAAACGAAAATCAGAGATTTACTCAGAAATCATGATAATTCTATCATAATAAACGAGGATAGTGAGCAACTTTTAGAAGAATCAGTTTTCTGATCTAAACTTAGGCATTAGATTTTGTGTTGGACGGGTTGTTACAGTATGACGGTAATTCTATGTGCTAATATAACAATCTGTAATGTTACCTTGTATCAAAAAGACTTTGCTGAAGCAGTTAAAAAAAGCTTTTCATGAGAAATTATAAATGATAAATTGTTAACAATAGGTTATTGTTAATAAGATTATGTGTTTTGGTTTACCTAATATAAACAGGGAAGGTTATTCATTTATAGTAGTTTCCTTTATAGTAACGTGTATAGCATTCTCTATATCTTGGGGGTTTGGCGTTACGTGCTTGTTTCCGACATTATTGTGTACTTATTTCTTTCGTGATCCAGCAAGAGCTGTGCCAAACAATAAGAATCTTATATTAAGTCCTGCTGATGGTGTGATTTCAAAAATTGAAGAAGTTAATTATCCTTTATCAGCAGAAAACGGAGAGGAGAAGAAGTTTACGCTTGTTAGCATATTTTTAAGTGTTTTGAACGTCCATGTGAACCGTATACCAATATCTGGTACGATAAAGGAAATGAGTTATAAAAAAGGCAAGTTTGTATCCGCAATGAGCAATAGGTCTAGTAATGAAAATGAAAAGCAGGTTATTGTAATTGAATACGAAAAGGGGAAAGAAATTATTGTGGAGCAAATAGCTGGATTAATTGCACGTCGTATCGTTTGTAATTTAGGAATATCCCAGAACGTAAAAGCAGGTGAAAGGTTTGGAATTATAAGGTTTGGCAGTAGAGTGAATATCTATGTTCCTGCTGATACAGAAGTCAGAGTTTCAGAAGGGCAAACTGTTATTGGTGGTGAAACAATTATAGCAAACTTAAATAAGGAAAACGTTCAAGAGAAGCTTACTTTTGACGTTATATGAATAACGATGGAAGTAACAGTAGATTCTTACCTATTACTAAATTATTCCCAAACTTTATAACTTTATTGGGTTTATGTTCTGGTCTCACTTCACTTAAATTTACATTTAATGAACAATGGGAATTCTCAGTAATTTTTATCATCATTGCAGCAATAATAGATGGAATGGATGGCAGAATAGCTAGAATTCTAAAATCAACTAGCGATTTTGGAGCCCAGCTTGATTCTTTTGCAGATTTTCTAAATTTTGGTGCAGCGCCTGCATTTCTTTTGTATTTTTGGAAGCTAAACGAAATCAAAGTCATAGGTTGGATTTTAGTAATGATATACGTAATCTGCATATCAATAAGACTTGCAAGATTTAATGTTTCGCTACACTCAGAACAACCATACTGGGAAAAATTTTTCTTTTCTGGTGTTCCAGCTCCAGTGTGTGCTTTACTTTCTTTGTTACCAATAATTATTACCTTTCAATCTCATGAGAGTGAATACTTACTTCTCATAGAGCGATTTTTTAACACAAGAAACGTAGCTTGTTACTTTCTGGCCATTTCATTTTTTTCGATAAGTCACATTCCAACTTTCTCTGCAAAATATATTTATATTCCCAAAAGCCTATCCTATATATTTGTGTCATTTTTTGGAGTACTTATTGTATTTTTCATCAGTAAGCCCTGGATGACTCTACCAATTTTAGGTATAGTGTATACACTTACTATTCCAATAAGCATCGGGTTTTACATATATTTTACATATAAAACTCGTTAGCTAACAAAAAATAGAAAACTGCATGATTTTGAAGATAAGTGAACTATTAAATTCATTTCTGTATATAAAGATATTCAACATTCCATTTATAATTATTTGGGTAATTGCAACTGGAATCTTTTGTACTGCCCAGTTCAAATTCATTAACTTTAGGTTACTTAAATATGGAATACAGACGCTATTCAATCTAAAGTGTAATAACAGCAACAATGGCATAATCACTCATATTCAAGCGTTTGCAACAGTAATTTCAGGAACAGTTGGTCTTGGAACAATATCAGGAGTTGCAATAGCTATCACAATAGGGGGCCCAAGTGCAGTTTTTTGGATGGTAATTACCGGAATACTTGGTATGTCGATAAAGTTTGCCGAGGTGGTGCTTGCATTTACTTATCGCTCTGAAAATACAACTGGCGGGGCTTTTTATTACATGAAGTACGGGCTTGCAAAAATTGGATTTGCAAAAACTGGTAGATTTCTTGCCTTCACTTATGCGATTATGCTACTTATTGCAATGATTTTGGGCGGTATACCATTTCAAGCAAATCAAATAGCAGCACTATCAAATAACCTCCTAGAATACAACGCATCCATTATTATATCCCTGCTTGTCTTTATTGTAATATTGGGAGGAATAAAGCGCATTGCTTTCGTTTCAACGAGCTTAGCACCAATTATGATAGTGCTATATGTGGGTATGTGTATATATTTAATTTATGTAAACGGAAGTAATTTGCTGAATGCTCTATCCATAATATTCCAAGATATCTTCAATAAATCAGCTATAGGAAGCGGAGTATTGAGCGGATTAATAGCCGGAGTGAGAAGATCAGTGTTTGCTAACGAAGCAGGTACCGGAACAGCAGCTATAGCACATTCAGCTGTAAAAGAAGAAGATCCAATTAAAGTTGGGTGCGTTGCAATGATTGCACCACTTATAGACACAATATTAATCTCATTTTTGACTGGTATTGTGATAATTATCACTGGTATGCATAGCACTGATAACGTGGGTGATATTACACTAATTAGTTCGATATTTTCAACAGCTTTGCCCTTGTTCAGCAAGTTAGTTTTTCCGCTAATGATGTTTTCCTTTGCATTTTCCACAATAATAGCTTATTGTTACTACTGTGAAGTTGCTTTGCTGTATTTATTTGGTAGTAAAAAAATACTGATACCGTTCCAAATTCTTATAGTGGTTTCAGTGTATATCAGCTGTATGTCAAAGAATATAGAATTTATATCTTATCTAGGTGACAGTTTGTTTATGTGCCTTATGATTCCAAATGCTGTTGCAATATATCTACTAAGAAGGGAAGTTTTGAATACAATAGATTCTTATTACAATTCTAAAGGGTATTAACATGATTTATAGATTGCTTTGTATGGTGTTATTTTGCCTATTGTTTAATGATGTGTACGCTGCTTCAGGTTTTTACGAAAGTTATGACGCTGTGTTGAATGGAATAAATAACTTCATGAATGAAGTACTGTTTTTCAAGATCCTTTACGTGCCATTTATAATCCTTCTACTAGTTTTTGGTTATGTGTTTCTAACATTACGTTTTGGATTTCTCAACATAAGAATGTTTAAGCATGCGTTTGCTATTTTATGTGGAAAATATGACACGAATCACCATGATGGTCATATTACGCATTTTCAGGCATTTATGACTGCACTTTCAAGCACAGTAGGCCTTGGAACTGTTGCTGGAGTCGCAATTGCAGTTTCAATGGGTGGACCAGGAGCGGTGCCTTGGATGATGATTACAGGTTTTTTTGGTATGTCAGCAAAATTTGCTGAGGTAACGTTGGCGTTTAGACATAGAACAGAAGATCAGGACCAATTGTTTAGTGGTCCCTTTCAGTATATAAGGAATGGTCTGGAGGAATTTGGATTTAAAAAACTTGGTATTGTGCTGGCTGCCATGTATGCAGTATTCTTTATATTATCAGGTCTTGGTGGAAGTGTAGCGTTTCAAACCAACCAAATGGTTTCAATATTATCTGGCTATTCAAGTTGGGTAGATGGTCACTCTTGGTTTCTTTCTTCCATAATTTCTGCGCTGCTTGCTCTAGTGATTATTGGCGGAATTAAAAGGATAGCTAGAGTATCTTCTGCACTAGTGCCTATTATGTCACTTATATATATCTTTAGTTGTATTATTATTATTGCATTTAATATTCATAACCTTGGTTATACGTTGAAAATATTATTTTCCACTATGATAGATTTCAATGCTGTTGGCGGAGGGATGGTAGGAGCATTTGTTGCTGGAATTCAAAGGGCAATCTTTGCCAGCGAAGCAGGTGTTGGTTCTGCTTCAATTACTCATGCAACAACTAAAGATGAAGAACCAGTAAGAACTGGACTAGTCGCTATGATAGAACCATGCTTTGACACAATGTTAATTTGCTGTTTAACAGGAATAACAATAGTAATAACAGGTGCATACCAAACAGGTGTTGGTGAGGGAATATTAATTACTCACAAAGCATTTGAGACAGTTTCTCCATGGTTTCCTATCCTTCTAACAGTAGCTGCTCCTTTGTTTTCATTTTCTTCAGTAATTTCGTTTGTATATTGTTGTGAAATGGGGTGGCTATATTTATTCGGTGCAAAAAGTATAGTGATATACCGCATAGCGGTAATAATTGTGGCGTTTTTCTCTGGTCTTTCTAAAGATATAATGGCTATTGCCAATATCGGTGGAACTTTATTCTCTTGTTTAGCTCTCATCAACATGACAGCGCTTATACTGTTTAGTAATCAGATTAACGATGAAGTTCAGTGCTACCTAAAAAGGCTGAGGAATAATAAAATTAATTAGGTTCTTGGTATAATGGAAAAGTATGTAGTTCTTATACTGTCCTACATACTCGGTTCAATACCGTTTAGCTTAATCATTACAAGAATAAAAGGGATAAACTTAAGAGAAGTAGGTTCAGGAAACATTGGTGCTACAAACGTTGCAAGGACGGGAAATAAATTTCTTGCTGCTTTGCCATTATTTCTGGATTCCTTTAAGGGATTTATTGCCGTTTATATAGCACAACAATTTTGTGATAATAACGATTTTTATATATATGTATCTGCAATTTTAGCAGTTTTAGGACACATGTTTCCTATTTGGCTAAAATTCAGTGGAGGAAAGGGCGTTGCAACCACTCTAGGGATACTGATAGCATTTAACATCGATATTACTTTAGTATTCGTAATAATTTGGATAATAGTCTTTCTTGCCTTTAGATACTCTTCCCTTGCTTCACTCAGTGCTACTTCAACGGCTGTAGCATGGTCCTTTTTTTTTCAGAGGAATTTGTTCTTAACATTACTAATTATAGGAGCACTGGTCTTCCTAAAACACCACAGAAATATTGTGAATCTTCTGCAAGGTAAAGAGTATAAATTTTATAGATAATGTACTGCCAAATTATTGACACTTAAACTATGAGACAAATTGCTTGACGGTATGATTTTGTCCTCTTTGTTTAAGTCTATGATTTTTGCTTTTGTTATATTCTCTACTTCTTGAGGTGTTAAAAGACCATCTTCAATGAATTCCTTTTTTGTTTCTCTTATTTTTTCATAAAGTTGAGTAACGTGATCTTTATTTCCTTCATATACACTTTCAATTTCTAACTCTAGCTTATGTGAAGCTCCTTTTTTTAACATTTCATCCATTGCTGCTTTTGTTACTTTTAACCTTTCTTGCAAAATTTTCTTTATTTTTTCCTTATCATTTTCGTTATTTTTACTGAGTTCTACATATACCCTATAACATCTTTTTTCTCTTGGGAGCATTCTTAACCCATCTAACATGCTAATTATCTGACCTTCAATAGTCTTCTCAGCCTTTAATTTAAATTCTGCTACTTCTTCTTCTATTATCTTATTAGCTATTCTCTTAGCTCCATCCAAAGATGAATCCTTGAGAGAAAAATCTGTCTCGAGTAGATCTCGATTTAATAGCTCTAAGAATACTTTTTTTCCGATGTTTTCGAGTAAACTTTCTTGGTCATCTAAATCATGCTCCTGCAGTTTATTTCTCATGTGCTGAACCAGCTCACAACATTGTAATTTATTTAACTTTATAGAGCTAATATTTTTCATTAACGTCAGCACAATTTGTTCACTATATTGAGAAGTAATACTCAATAATTTTCTCATTAAAGGAATACTTACTTCTGAAATAAAATCATCAACTATTTTTTGACTTTCATCGTCTTCATAACCATTTTGAACGTCATACCAAGCCTTAAGAATTTCTTTATTGTTTTTCTTGTTTTTTAACCTGTCTAACATAAACTCACGTGCTTTATTTTGTGCTTCTGAGAGCAACATTTCCCTTGGGGGAGTAAATCTAATTTCTGGATCAGGATGAATACCCTCTAGCGTGCTTAACATTCTATAGATAATACCGGTGAAGCAAGTGTTAGGAATTCGCTCTTTTCTAGAGAAAGTTTGGCTATCAATTAAATTAGAAATCAATGCATCCTTTTTACTCTTAACGGCTTCTCCGTCTCCATCATTGCAAGCCCTTAAAACTAAAAGCAGAACCTGCCCACCTGTAAAGCCGGAGCTATGCTTTTGATCATCTTTGCAAAAGTCATCTAAAAATGCAATTACTCTTCCTTTATCCTCATCACTAAACTCATATGAATTGTTTATATATCCAATGAATTGAATATATTCATCATTTTTGATTACGTCTTCAGGTACTTGTTCACTATACTTACCTTTTAATTTATCAATATTTTTAATGATATCATCATTTAATTGATGGGGCAGTAAATGTTCAAGCTTAACATCAAAACTATTAACCATACCACGTAAATTCTCTTTTATACCTTCCAAAAAGAAATTTATAGAAGCTTTAAGCAGCGTAAATGGGTTAAAATCTTTTGGCCTTAGTTCACTCTGCAATAAAATTAATAGCATTGTAAGTGGTATAGTTCCCAGTAACGAAATAAGCAAGAAAGTGGTAGTGAAAGTTAGATATGTTATGAAAGCAGAAAACAAGAGGAAGGCTGCTACCTTGATTGTATTGTTCTTAAAAAATATTTCCCAATATTCCCTTTTGCTCATTTTTTGCTGTTTTGCCGTTTTTATTTCTTTGTAGATATAAAGAGTTTTAATTTCAGACCTGAAGAACATAGTACCAAGAGAAAAAAGAACATTAACAGGATTAGTGATAATGCTTAACGAGACAAAAGCTCCAAAGTAGCTAACAAATTTTAGCTTACTAGAATCCTTTGAAGGAAATTGTATTTGAGAAATACCTATCATAGCTTACCTTCAACATCATTACACTCTAGTAATAGCATAATAATTTAAAACGTCAATGTTTAAGTATCTTATTATCCGCACACTCATCGTATTCGATCTCGACTGTAGAGTGTGCTATCTCGAACTTATCTAGCAATATTTTTTTTATTTCATATAAAACATTGGTGTGCTGCACATTTTGCTTTATTTTAGCATGCATGGTAATTATAAAATAATTATCAGACAGCGACCATGTATGTATGTGGTGCACATCTATCACTTCAGGTAATTCTGATGTGATCTTACTTTTTATCTCTTCAGCAGATATACCCTCAGGCGTACCTTCAAGGAGTATATGGCAAGAATTTTTGAGAATTTTATAGCCGCTATTTAGAATTATCACACTAACAAATACTGATAAGATTGGATCTACTATTTGCCATCCAGTAAGCATGATAATTATAGATGCAAGTATAGCAGCTACAGAACCTAAAATATCTCCTATAACGTGTAGTACAGCACTTTTTATGTTTATATTGCTCTCGCATTTACTATGTAATATAAAAAAGACTATTATGTTAGAGACAAGACCGAGTGTAGCAATTATTAACATTACTTTCCACTCAACATTGACTGGAAAAATAAACCTCTTTATTGACTCAATTATAATGATTACTGCAATGAGGAATAGAGTTAAACCATTAACAAATGCTGCAATTATCTGCAACCGATGATATCCGTATGATCTCTGCAAATCGGATTTCTTAGCTGAAAACCTATGTGCTAACCAGCTTAAAACCAAGGCAAAGAGGTCAGTGAGCATATGCCCTGCATCTGATAATAGAGCAAGCGAATGTGAAATTATTCCACCTACTATTTCCATAAACATTGTTATCGCAACTATTATTATGGAATAGATTAAGCGCTTGGACTGCGCTGCTGAGTGTTTACCGTTATGCACTGCTGTCATATAAAATCTTTTCATAAACAAAAACGTGGGTAACACTGGGTTCGAACCAGCGACCGCTTGCACGTCAAGCAAGTGCTCTACCAACTGAGCTAATTACCCATCGTGGTTTTAGTATAGTGCTTTGGTGGAATGAAAGTCAATAAACCACTTTGCTTTTGTCCTTGTCCAATGTGATTCCGGAATATAGCTGTATAGAATTTCAGCCATATTCTAAATTTTACATATTAAGTTAACTATCTATACTTTATTTATTAAGATATAAATTATATTAATACAGGGATTTACGTTTTTTTTAGGGAAATTACTTTATGCTTGATATTGAAAGATCAGCAAATTAGAGGTTAAAATTATGACAATTAGTCAACAAGTAAATAAAAATATAACTAAAGCAGAATATTTCAACAATAACGGCAAAGGGTTTAATTCGCCACATGTTATAGAAGTTGAAGATTTAAATATTAAAGTAGAGGTTTATTCTCACAATTTAAGAGCAAGTAAAGTTGCTAACATTGAAAGTGAGATAAGAGAAACAGCTACTATAGCATTTCTCATAATAGTCCGAATAGGTCATAGGAAGGCAGAATCAACAGCACGACGAAAGGATTCGAATAGAGGAATGTTTTTCCTGGCTCTGTTTTTTATAGCAAACCAATGATGCTCAATTTTGTTAAAATCTGGAGAATAAGGCGGCAGATACAAAATTTCTGCACCGACTCCTTTAGCGAGCTTGATAAGCTTATCAGACTTATGAAAAGTAGCATTATCAAGAATGACAGTTTGTCCAGGTTCTAAGATCGGTGCCAAAAATTGCTCAAACCATCCATTAAAAATATCCATATTACAGTGGCCTTCAAATGTTAATGGAGCAACTATCTTTCTTCTACTTAAGGCTGCAACCATGCTGATTCGTTGAGTTTTTTTTCCAGATTTTAGGGCATAAAATCGCTGTCCTTTCTGGCAATACCCATATGGATAGTCCTCCGTGTTATCAATCCCAGACTCATCTATATACACTAAGTTTTCTGGTTCTTTTGTTGCTATAATTTTTAAGAATTCAGCACGTTTTTCTTCGTTCCTTTCCTTGTATCCATATGTCTTTTTTTGCGCGTAAATCCAATTTTTCTGAGAGCTCGGTGGATCGTTTCGATACTAACGTTGCCCCAAAGTTTAGCCATTTCCGACAGAGTTTTTCTACCGTGTTTTTTAGCAAATTCGATAAACTTATTCCAGTCGATAATTTTCTGATTGTAACCTCCATTACCGAGTTTTTTGACTGAAAGTCGCCTGTTTCTTTTTTTCTTTGCTTCCACTCCCACAAAGTAGTTCGTCCAATTTTAAATCTTGCTGCCACTGCTTCTCTGCTTTCCCCTTCGTCTAGTGCTTCCATTGCTTTTTTTCTTAAATCATAACTATATGCTGCCGGCATCCAACCTCCTTATCGCCATCTATCCTTAATCTTATCATATCCGGACTTCTGTGGAAAGAGCTATATCTATACCAAAAAAGGTGTTGATGATGCATTTGTTAAAACTTTAGGACTTACAGATACGCTAAAAACAGAAGTAGTAAAACAGCCTGTTGTGGATGCTTTAATACCAGAATTAGCAAAAGGTGATGATGATAATGGTATCTATACTAAAAAAGGTGTTGATGACACGTTTCTTAAAACTGCAGATCTTGGAACAAAAGTTGCAGAAAAAGCTGTTGTGGATGCTTTAATACCAGAATTAGCAAAAGGTGCTGATGATAATGGTATCTATACCAAAAAAGGTGTTGATGATGCATTTGTTAAAACTTTAGGACTTACAGATACGCTAAAAACAGAAGTAGTAAAACAGCCTGTTGTGGATGCTATAACTGCTTCTCCTGATTTTACAAATAAGGTATATATTAAAGCTGCTCCAGCCGATGAAGTTTACACTAAAACTGCTGCAGAGACTGCTTTTGTTAAAGCTACAGAGCTTAAAACAAAAGCTGCAGCGAAAGATGTCGTGAATGCTATATTTGATGCAAAAGACGGCGACAAATCAATTTTAGTGGATAAATTAGGAGGATTTCTTGATGCTACTGACACAGCGTATGGTGACAAAAATGATCAAACAGCAAAGGTGTTCTTAGGAGGTAAAGGGCTAAAAGGGGAGACAGGAGCCACTGGTCCTAAAGGAGCAGATGGTAAAGATGGAGCTCAAGGCCCACAAGGAGAGAAAGGGGAGACAGGGGAGAAAGGAGCAGATGGTAAAAGTCCAACAGCTGCTGAAATAGCTACTGAGAAAGCCTTACAAGAGCATGTAACAAAGATAAGCATACAAAGTCCAGAATTTAAAAGAGCTGTGCAAGAGGAAATGTCACAACCGTATTTTGAGCCTCCAACAAGTGATGATGCTGCACTTAATTGGACTTGGTAATACAGCTTAGATCCAAGTAGTCACGCTACTTGGATGACGTCATATGGTCCTCTGATGACGGAAAAAGGACTCGGATAACACCCTACAATGTCATTCCAGCGCGTGACGCTGGAATGGCTTTGTTGCATCGCTACTTATGAAAGGCTAACTATAGTTAGAATTATAAGCAACCTATTGAAAATCTTGTTTTTTGCAATCAATCTGATCAAATTTAAGAATAGTAATTTATTATTTATATTAATAAATTTAATTCTATTGAAAATAGCTAAAGCATTGAAATTCTTGAATTTTAGCCAGATTAGTGAGTGGTAGTGAAATTTCTTTTACTCAAATTTAGGTATTCACTGACCGTTCTTATTATAAATACCAGAATAATAAGCTACTGATATTCTCCATCTTTTTTATCTTTAATCCATCATAGCTAGCGATGCAACAAAGCCCGCTGGAATCCAGCCTTTTCATAATCATTAAAATGTTGTATTTTAACATAAAACGGCTACTTTTATGCTTACTAACTTAATAAAATTCCTGGATCCCAGTGTCTGGGCACTGGGATGACACCCTACTAGCAGAAGTTACTCTCAAATGTTTGTTCATGTTATGACTTTTATAGCTCTTTCCACAGAAGTCCGGATATGATAAGATTAAGGATAGATGGCGATAAGGAGGTTGGATGCCGGCAGCATATAGTTATGATTTAAGAAAAAAAGCAATGGAAGCACTAGACGAAGGGGAAAGCAGAGAAGCAGTGGCAGCAAGATTTAAAATTGGACGAACTACTTTGTGGGAGTGGAAGCAAAGAAAAAAAGAAACAGGCGACTTTCAGTCAAAAAACTCGGTAATGGAGGTTACAATCAGAAAATTATCGACTGGAATAAGTTTATCGAATTTGCTAAAAAACACGGTAGAAAAACTCTGTCGGAAATGGCTAAACTTTGGGGCAACGTTAGTATCGAAACGATCCACCGAGCTCTCAGAAAAATTGGATTTACGCGCAAAAAAAGACATATGGATACAAGGAAAGGAACGAAGAAAAACGTGCTGAATTCTTAAAAATTATAGCAACAAAAGAACCAGAAAACTTAGTGTATATAGATGAGTCTGGGATTGATAACACGGAGGACTATCCATATGGGTATTGCCAGAAAGGACAGCGATTTTATGCCCTAAAATCTGGAAAAAAAACTCAACGAATCAGCATGGTTGCAGCCTTAAGTAGAAGAAAGATAGTTGCTCCATTAACATTTGAAGGCCACTGTAATATGGATATTTTTAATGGATGGTTTGAGCAATTTTTGGCACCGATCTTAGAACCTGGACAAACTGTCATTCTTGATAATGCTACTTTTCATAAGTCTGATAAGCTTATCAAGCTCGCTAAAGGAGTCGGTGCAGAAATTTTGTATCTGCCGCCTTATTCTCCAGATTTTAACAAAATTGAGCATCATTGGTTTGCTATAAAAAACAGAGCCAGGAAAAACATTCCTCTATTCGAATCCTTTCGTCGTGCTGTTGATTCTGCCTTCCTATGACCTATTCGGACTATTATGAGAAATGCTATAGCTACAAACATTAAGAAATTTACCAAACGAAAAAAAGGCAAAAGAAGCCCCAGTCATTGTCTATTTTCAGTATTGGCGTTTTTTAAGTCTTAAACACTGCAATTTAGCTGCTTTTAAATGCAACTCATCTTAGTTTAAATATTTAAGAAATTTACTAAGCAGAAAAAAAGGCAAAAGAAATCCCGTATTAGCTAGTTGTCACTCTCTAACCCTGCAAATTGGCGTGCTATACTGTCTTAAACGCTTTATAAGCGCGTTTCAGCTTATATAGGTAAAAACCCAGAAATGTTGTGAAGACGTAGGGTGCGCATAGTGCAAAAAATTAAAAATAAGACGCCAATTACGTAATACTGTTGTCGTTTAATCTGCACAGATTGAAGATAAATGAATACCTTCAGTTTCATGATAAGAGGGCTGGCGAAGGGTGTCAAGTAAGTTTTTTCGTTTCTACCAGCTACTTGGATGACACCACATAAATTAATAAATAGGAAAATTACTACAAATCCTTTCAACTTTAGCTTTTACTGCTTTTTCGACACTTGAGCTATTTCCGCTGATTAATCCTTGAATTACTTCATTTATTAGACCAGCTATCTCTTTAAAATTTTCTGCCTCAAGTCCGCGTGTTGTCTCAGCAGCGGTGCCAAAACGGAGCCCTGAAGTGATGGTCGGCTTTGCTGTATCAAATGGTACAGAGTTTTTATTACAGGTAATACCGGCTCTCTCAAGGCTATCTACAACGTCTTTTCCAGTTAATTTCTGCGATCTTAAGTCAACTAGCACTATATGAGAGTCAGTGCCACCGGTTATAATGTCAAGTCCATGCTTTTGCAATTCTTGAGCCAGCACTTTCGCATTTTCCACGACTTTCTTGCTATAAGTCTTAAACTCTGGTGCTAATGCTTCTTTAAATGCAACAGCTTTTGCAGCTATCACATGCATAAGTGGCCCGCCCTGCAATCCTGGAAAAACTGCGGATTGAATTTTTTTGTGTAATGCTTCATCATTGGTCATCACTATTCCACCACGAGGACCACGCAAAGTTTTGTGAGTCGTGGAAGTCATAACATGTGCATATTCAGCAGGGGATGGATATTCGCCCGCTGCAATAAGCCCTGCATAGTGAGCAATGTCTGCAAGCAAATAAGCACCAACTTTATCTGCAATCTCGCGAAAGCGTTTGAAGTCCATTTTTCTTGGATAAGCAGAAGCACCAGCTATGATCAATTTCGGTTTATGCTCCAGCGCCAGCTTTTCTATCTCATCCATATCCAGCAAGTAAGTGTCTTTATTCACTGTATATTGAATTGACTTAAACCATTTACCAGAAAGGCTTGGTGCCGCACCATGAGTTAGATGCCCACCGCAACTCAGTGATAATCCAAGTATTGTATCGCCTGGAGTAAGCAGTGAAGCAAATACCGCCTGGTTTGCCTGAGAACCAGAATGAGGTTGAACGTTTGCAAATTTAACACCAAACAACTTACAAAGTCTTTCTATAGCCAGACTTTCAATTTTGTCCACATGCTCACAACCACAGTAATATCTTTTACCTGGATAACCTTCTGCGTATTTATTAGTCAGAAAAGAGCCTTGTGCCTCCATTACCGCTTTGCTTGCAAAATTTTCTGATGCAATTAATTGCAATTGTGATTTTTGGCGTTGTAATTCTTTTTCTATAGACTGATAAACCTCGTTATCAAAAGACTTTAAACTATTTTTAGAGCCACAGATTTTTTTTAAAACACTCATCATAGATCAAACCTCGCTTTAATTTTAAGATGCACAAGCAATTTTAAGACTGCTTATCCTGCTTTTTTAACCATAAGAGCCCAAAAACAGCTATCAGCAAACATACAGGAATAATAGATGTTGCTTTTATCAGCAATTCAGCACTATACACAGGATTTCCTTGTATCACTGTCCTATCCCAACACAAATCTATTATTTTTGCGATCCCAGTGTGAAAAAAATAGCCAAAAACCATGACTATCATATTTGACACAGCTGTAGTTAATCCTATTAAGTTATTATTTACATAACTTAATGCTTTGTACAGTGTTACTATTTGATATCCAGAAGCGAAACCTATAACAAGAAGTGCAGGCAATACAATATACAATCCGCCAGCCTGTGTAAAAAGTAAAAGGAAACTAGCAATCATTGCAAAGGAACAGACAATAATAACTTCATAATGTCTATTTGGATATTTTTCTAATATGTGAGCAAAAGAGAGCAATCCAGCTGCAAATCCTACATATATAACAGAAGAAATTGAAGACGCTAGATCACCGGCCATTTGATATACCTCACATAAAAAAGCTTTTGTCCAAGCATCAGCAAAACCTTCTAGTGGACCTACCATTAAGCCACCAAAAAAACTAATTAGAATGATATATTTATTGAAAAGCACAGTTTTTAGATCCTTCATGCTAATTTTTTCTTTTCGAAAGTCGTAAGCATTGTAAGGAATAACTAAAAATAAAGATAAAGCGAGTAAGAAACCAAACCCTGAAAGAATATAAATTACGTAATTCCAACCAAACTCATCAAGCAAAAGTTCTATTGGTAGACCACCATATATTGCCCCTAATAGCCCTATAATAACAGATATGCTTGCCATTTTTGCTGATTTTTCTCGCGGAAAATACATACTGGCAACTTTAAATACTCCTATTACTGACGCAGACGAGCCAATCCCAACAATTATTCTACCTAATACTGAATAATACCACTCATCAAAGCACACAAGAGGTAATGTTCCAATAGATACCAAGACAGCACAAATAGGTAAAACAATTTTTGGACCGAATCTATCAAAACAAAGACCAACAGGGATATGAACTAGTGTAAATCCCACATAGTAGAGACCATTAAATTGCCCTAAATCTGCAATGCTTATATTAAATTTTGTTATTAATACAGGCGCAATTATGTTTGGCATGACACGTAACACATACTGGTATGCATAGAAAAGAGATACTATCAACCATACAAAAAAATTACTTTTCGACATACCTACCACCTAATAAAACCCAATTACAATTAAAACAAAAATATCAAAGTAAAATAAAGTATTATATTTCATAATAACAAGAGCCTTAAATTAGTACATCTAACGATTTTATCATACGAGCCTTCGATAAATTATCTACTTATTACAATCAACTTCTCTAAAATCTTTATTTTTTAACCATAAGAGCCCAAAAACAGCCACCAGCAAACATACAGGAATAACTGATGTTGCTTTTATCAGCAATTCAGCACCATACACAGGATTTCCTTGTATTATTGTTCTATCCCAACACAAATCTACTATTTTTGCGATCCCAGTGTGAAAAAAATAGCCAAAAACCATAACTATCATGTTTGACACAGCTGTAGCCAGGCCTACTAAGTTATTATTTACATAACTTATCGCTTTGTAAATGGTAACCACCTGATATCCAGATGTGAAGCCAATAATAAAAAGCGTAGGTAATACAACATACAAGCCACCAATCTGAGTAAAAAGCAAAAGAAAACTAGCGATCATTGCAAATGAGCATGCAATTATTACTTCATAATGCTTATTTTTATATTTTTCCAATAAATAAGCCAAAGAGAATGATCCTGTTAACATTCCTATCAATATTACGGAAGAGAGAGAAGATGCCAAGTCTTCATTCATTTTATATACTTCAAAAAAGAATGCTTTCACCCAACCATCGGCAAAACCTTGCATTGGACCGACCATGAGTCCACCAAAAAAGCTAATTAGAATAATATGCTTGTTGAAAAGTATGTTTTTTAAGTCTCTAATGCTAACTTTTTCCTGTTGAGCATTGCTTTCAGGCGTTACTAAGAACAGCAACAGAGCAAGTAAACACCCAAATGCTGAGAATGTATAGATAACATAATTCCAGCCAAATTTATCGAGTAAGAAGTCTAAAGGTAACCCGCCACATATCCCTCCCAAAATTCCTATAATTATAGATAAGCTGGCCATTCTTGCTGATTTTTCTTGCGCAAAATACATGCTTGCAACTTTAAAGATTCCAATTGCCGAAGCGGATGACCCAATTCCCACAATTATTCTTCCAATTATTGAATAACTCCACTCATCAAAGCATATAAGCGGTAGTGTTCCGGTAAATGTCAAAACGGTACAAGCAGGTAAAACAAACTTTGGTCCAAATCTATCAAGGAAAAGACCAATAGGTATATGAGCTAGCGTATAGCCTACATAGTATAACCCACCAAACTGGCCAACATCTGCAATACTTATGTTAAATTTTGTTATTAATTCAGGCGCAATTATGTTTGGAATTACGCGTAATATATATTGGTATGCATAAAACAGTGACGTCAACAACCAGATTAAAAAATTCCTCTGCAACATGAATCTCAGCTAAAATTTAGGATTATAGATACTTTAGTTATAAAAAACAATACTATATTAATCATCTAAATCTGCTTAGCTCTTTTTACAGCTTATAACTTTAAGTAACCAAAAGCCTATCATTCCTATTAGTAGGCATATAGGTATTATTAACATAGACTTAACCATTACATCAGTTCCATAAAATGGCTTTCCATCGATAATTTCACCGTTCCAATAAAAATTCATTATATTTGCAATAATGACGTGAAAAAAATAACCAAAACTCATAACTATGGAATTACCTACAGATCCTGCACTTGCTACTGCTTCGTTTTTTACACAACTTACAACTTTAGCAGTAAAAAAAATTTGGTATGCAGAAGCAAGACCAATAATGAATAGTAATATACATGCCAGGAGTTCACTAATATTGCATATAAAAAGTAATAAGAACACAATTATCATGGCCATAGCACAAGAAATTATTATTTCATAGTGCTTGGTTGGATTTTTTGCTAATATGTAAGGAAGTAATAAATGCCCAAAGCCAAAGCCTACTAGTATCCATTTTGAAATGCTATATGCAATGTGTCTATCTATAGCGTACATCTCATGCAAGAATGTTGCGGACCACGCATCTGCAAAGCCTTCTAATGGTCCAACCATAAAACCGCCAAACAAACCTATCAATAAAATATCTTTATTAAATATAACTTTGCTTAAATTTTTAATATTTAATTCTTCGTCTGAGGTGCCAACTTTAGGTATAGATATAAAGGTAGTTAAAGCAAGCAATAATCCAAGCATTATACACACAGTAAATAAATAATCCCACCCAAACTTATCAAGTAAGACATGTAATGGTTTGGTGGCAAATACACCACCTGAAATGCCAATAATAACCGATATGCTGAACATCATGGCAAATTTTTCTCTATGGTAATAGATTCTTATTGTTTTAAAGAGTCCAAGTACTGAAGCAGAGGATCCAATACCAGTAATTATTCTTCCAATAATAGAATAACTCCAATCATTAGAACTGACTAAAGGTAAAGCACCTAAAGATGTTAATGCAATACAAATCGGTATAACAACTTTAGAACCAAATCTATCTAAAAGAATACCTACAGGAATATGTGCTAACACATAACCTACATAATACAGTCCACAAAATTGTCCTATTTCTGTTGTTCCTATATTAAACCTTACTACCAATTCAGGAATTATAATATTTGGAATTACGCGTAATATATATTGGTATGCATAAAACAGTGACGCCAACAACCAGATTAAAAAATTCCTCTGCAATACTTTACCCCAAAGCTAGCATTATATAGCTCTTTTTACAATAATCCGAACAGACCGTAATATGCTACTGGCCTGCTATAGCCATAAACACATATCTTATCGCATTCGGACTATTATAAGAAAGGCTATAGATACTCTGTTTATAGAAAACAATATTTTTATGAATACTTATTTTAATTTACCGGAATTTTATACAGTTGAACTCATAGCCAACATAAGTAGTTTATGCATTAACTAAATTTTCCAGGTTCAAGTTTGGATGATGGAAAAAGTTCACTTTTTCTATTTTTAAAAGAGACCTTTTATTTTACTTATAATTTTTTCTACCATATCTACAACTGGCTCATGAATAAGGTATATGAAAAAAATTACACCACAAATGATAAGTATATTTATGATTTTACCCTTATTCATCTTTATCTTGAGCTTCACTTTTGTTACAAGATCCATTTTATTTATGTTTTTATTTCATGCTGACAATTATATCTTAAATACCATAATTTTCAGTAAAATTTGACTTCAGAAGTATTCTATTAATTCAACATTAACCTTTTTATGTGTAAAATAGTTAATATAATATTAAAGCAGGCTGATGAATATAAGCACGATAGATAATACGCTGCAAAATTACATAACAAAATACATTGAACAAACATTCGCTACACACGTGCTAGGGAATAGATACGACAAATTGTATAGGAAACTTCTAAGTGGTATAGAAGAGATAATAAAGCTTGCTGTAAATGAAGCAAAACACTACGATGAAAATTTAGAAGATCTATATAACGATTCAAGATTTAATAAGAAATTTATTCAAGCTGTTGCTAAACATCAGGTGTCGGAATTTTTAAATATAGCATTTCTCATAATAGTCCGAATAGGTCATAGGAAGGCAGAATCAACAGCACGACGAAAGGATTCGAATAGAGGAATGTTTTTCCTGGCTCTGTTTTTTATAGCAAACCAATGATGCTCAATTTTGTTAAAATCTGGAGAATAAGGCGGCAGATACAAAATTTCTGCACCGACTCCTTTAGCGAGCTTGATAAGCTTATCAGACTTATGAAAAGTAGCATTATCAAGAATGACAGTTTGTCCAGGTTCTAAGATCGGTGCCAAAAATTGCTCAAACCATCCATTAAAAATATCCATATTACAGTGGCCTTCAAATGTTAATGGAGCAACTATCTTTCTTCTACTTAAGGCTGCAACCATGCTGATTCGTTGAGTTTTTTTTCCAGATTTTAGGGCATAAAATCGCTGTCCTTTCTGGCAATACCCATATGGATAGTCCTCCGTGTTATCAATCCCAGACTCATCTATATACACTAAGTTTTCTGGTTCTTTTGTTGCTATAATTTTTAAGAATTCAGCACGTTTTTCTTCGTTCCTTTCCTTGTATCCATATGTCTTTTTTTGCGCGTAAATCCAATTTTTCTGAGAGCTCGGTGGATCGTTTCGATACTAACGTTGCCCCAAAGTTTAGCCATTTCCGACAGAGTTTTTCTACCGTGTTTTTTAGCAAATTCGATAAACTTATTCCAGTCGATAATTTTCTGATTGTAACCTCCATTACCGAGTTTTTTGACTGAAAGTCGCCTGTTTCTTTTTTTCTTTGCTTCCACTCCCACAAAGTAGTTCGTCCAATTTTAAATCTTGCTGCCACTGCTTCTCTGCTTTCCCCTTCGTCTAGTGCTTCCATTGCTTTTTTTCTTAAATCATAACTATATGCTGCCGGCATCCAACCTCCTTATCGCCATCTATCCTTAATCTTATCATATCCGGACTTCTGTGGAAAGAGCTATACTTATCCGAAAAGAAAAGAAATTGTTGCAGAATTTTACAATGAACATCACATTAACGAAAGTGATTTAAAGACTCTGGAAAAGGGGAAAGATTTAGTAAATAAAATAAATAACATTAACTTACTGCAACAAAATGAAAAAAATGAGGAATTCAATATTAGAAAGACACTTGCTCAATCAATAAAAATGCCTTCCATAGAAAAACACAAGTTAGAACATTCAAAATAACCTTGGCGAAGTATGGCAAAATATACAACTTATGGATAGTCTATTTCATTTTAACTCCTGGCACGCTTTAGTAATACTATCACATCCAATTTCTAATTGTTCCTGAGAGGTTGCATAAGAAATTCTGATAAAATTTTCTAGACCAAATGCAATTCCTGGAACCACAGCAACCAAATGATCTCCCAGTAAGTATTCAGTAAAATCTAAATCATTATTTATTATCTTACCACTTTTTGTGCTTTTACTGAGCAATCCTTCACATGAGACAAATAAATAAAACGCACCTTGTGGAACAGACGCTGATAATCCCGGGGCAGAATTTAGCTCTTTCACCATAAAATCTCTACGACTCTTAAAAATCCTTGTTCTTTCTTTCAAAAAACTATGATCACCGTTTAATGCTGCTGCTGCTGCTGCTTGTGCTATCGAATTTGGATTAGAAGTGCTTTGAGACTGCAGCGTAGAGATAGCTTTTACCACATCACTTCTACCTGCAATATACCCTATTCTCCAGCCTGTCATTGCATAGGCTTTTGATACTCCATTGACTACAAAAACTCTATCATAAAGCTTCGGCTCAACCTGAGCGATAGTAAAAAACTTTTCGTCGTATATTATATGCTCATAAATATCATCTGTAACGACATTCATATGTGGATATTCAAGCAATATTTGTGCTATGTCTTTCAATTCATCACATGTGTACACAGCTCCTGCAGGGTTGTTCGGTGAGTTAAGAATTAACCATTTAGTTTTTTTAGTTATCCTGCTTTTCAATAATTCCGCTGTCAGTTTAAAATTTTGTTTGCATTCTACTACAACTGGCAAGCCGCCAAAAAGACTTACCATATCAACATATGAAACCCAATAAGGAGCTGGAATAATAACTTCATCTCCAGAGTTAATTGTTGCCATGAACAAATTGAATAACACCTGCTTAGCACCTGTACCAACACAGATTTGGTTAAGCGTGTACTCGAGGTTATTATCCTTTCTTAACTTATTAATTATTGCTTCTTTCAGCTCACGCGTTCCATCAACAGCAGTATATTTAGTCTTACCTTCACTTATTGCTTGAATAGCTGCTTTTTTTATATGATCTGGAGTATCAAAATCCGGTTCTCCTGCAGCTAAAACACAGATCTTTTTTCCTTCATTTTTCAACTTATTTGCCTTATCAGTTACAGCAATCGTAGGTGATGGTTTTATTAGGGACATTCTTTTTGCAAGGTCTGACATATCTTACTGAAGCTAAATTCAAATGATAAACCCCGTACAACAAAAAAGCTAGAATTTTGTGTATTGTATTAGTAGCTTTTTACCAGGTTTACCAATGCAGCAATATTTTCAACTGGAGTATCAGGGAGTACTCCATGTCCGAGATTAAATATGAAGGGTAAATCTCTAAAGCAATCTATTATACGTTTTGCTTCTTTGATTGCTTCCGTTTTATTATAGGCTAAAAGATTAGGATCAAGGTTTCCTTGTAGAGGGATGTTTAGATTCGCTTTCGCCCATTTTATTGGAACATTATAATCTATACTTACTGCAGATACACCTGTTTGTTCGCAGTAATCTTTATAAAGATTTCCAGCAGACCTTGGAAAACCTATTATTGGAAAATCAGAAAATCTATCCTTTATTGCCAAGATAATTCTCTTTGTTGGTTCGATAACATATTCTTTAAACAATGGTTCCGATAACGCACCAGCATTACTGTCAAATAGCTGAATAACATCTGCTCCAAATTCTATCTGTTTAATTAGATAAATAATCGTTACTTCCGTTATTCGTTCAATTATTTCCTTCAAACACGAAGGATAAAAATTTAATACTTTGGAAAAAGTTTTGCTGCTCCCACCTTCTATGATGTATGAGGCTACTGTCCATGGTCCACCAGCAAATCCTATGAGAGATTTTTCTTTTGGTAATTGGCTTCTGACTTTTTTTATAGCGTTTAGAATTGGTAAGGTTTTAGTTTCAATTTCTTGTGGACCCTTCAATTCCTTAGGACTTTCCACGGGTTTTATTATTGGACCTACACCGCGTACGAAATTCACGTCACAACCCAAAACATCAGCTATTATTAAAATGTCTGAAAAAATTATCGCCGCATCCATGTCAAATCTTGTCACCGGCTGTAACGTCAATTCTGTCACTAAATCTGTGTTGTAGCATATCTCCATAAAATTATTCATATTTTCTACTGCTTTGCGGTACTCAGGAAGAGACCTGCCAGCCTGACGCATTAGCCAGATAGGCACTCTTCCACCCGGCTCATTTCTCTTAATAATTTTCGCTATTGTTGTTTTGCCGCTTTCCA